>NZ_BPQX01000043.1 GCF_022179525.1 Methylobacterium persicinum | reverse complement strand
TCGCTCCGGGTCCTGACGCTGATCGACGCCATGTGCCTGCACGGCATCCCGAAGCACATCCGCTGCGATAATGGCCCTGAGATGATCTCGAAGGCGCTGCGCAAATGGGTCGTCAAAGCTGGCTCGCAGATCCAGTACATCGCACCCGGCTCGCCGGGAGAACGGGTACTGCGAGAGCTTCAATGGAAAGCTTCAGGATGAGTGCCTGAGACAGGAGATCTTCTACTCGCTGAAGGAGGCACAGATCGTGATCGGTCTTTGGCAAACTACCTACAACCGCGTCCGGCCGCACTCGTCCCTGGGCTATCGGCCGCCCGCGCCTGTCAGCTACCCGGATCTGGCCTTCCGGCTACCTATGGCAGCGGCCATGCAGTAGCCTCCCACTCGGCTCGGTCCAAAATACCGGTCAGGTCAACCGTTTGGGCCGCAAAAATATCAGAATCGTCCGTGCCAAAGCTGCGCACGATTGTGGTACCGGCCGATTGCTGCACAGACTGTTGCAACATGGAACCAGCATCGTTCCAAATGGTATGAGTAACACTTGCATCTTGACCTTTTACAAAAACAGCGTAACCACCGTCTCCTTGAACGGCAGTAGCCTTCTCAATATTTGGATCGCTATTTAGTTGTAAACTCTATAAGTAATAATACTGTTTTTTAGCGATGGGTCGTTATTGATATCGTCGATAAATTTACTCTTGATCTGATCGATTAGACCGGATGGTCCAGACAACATCGAATTGAATTTATCATCAACTACGGCAGAATTTCCGTTTAATATGCTTCCGTTAGTTCCGACAGGGATCGAAGTATCAGTCGTATCCGATATAGCATAGGGGTCGGATGCGAACGGATCGGACAATGAATTAGAAGGACGAGCGCCATTCAATTTGTCGCCCGAATGGTCCTTCGCAAATACGCTATTGATTGAAATACCTTCAAATCCTCCGTCCAAGATTGCATCAAAGGCTTGGTTCTGCGAAACAGTACCTGTCAATAGATGTCATAATCACCTTGAGTGTTCTTCGCACTTAAGGCATCCACTATGCGATTAGCTCTGCCAGCACCTCGGATAAGAGCTTCACCATCTGGTCTATTTGCTACAATTGCCCCAAACAAATAGTTCGGATAATCGGTAAATGCTTGGACAAATGTCTGTTGTGGCTGCCTGTCTTTCTGACCGTCGGAATAATGAACTTGAGGATTTCCCGGGCCAGTTAAGACGTATTGCTATACTGTACCGAGAGCCGCCATTGGGGTAAGATATCCACTGAACTGCTGCAGAGCTAGCTCAGATTTTTCCCACAGCGATGCACTAGGTAATGAAGATGCGTATTTCACATCGTCAACAAACGTTTGAGCAGAACCTTTATCTTCTGGAACGACCAAAAATCCAAGCGGATTATCGATTTTTGGGGCATCGTCGCTTGGTGCCGAGTAAAGGGTGTATCCTTTTCCGCTTGTTGCAGACGCAATACCCGCGGAATTGTCAGAGTATGATATACTTGAGTTTGGGTTGATAACAAAATTACCCTTCCAGTCCTGCAGGAATGTGGCGGGCACAAACCCACCTCGAATATTTTTTACATAAAAAATTGTATTGTCAGACATGATTTACTCCAGAATCAAGATTTACAAGCGCGAGTTTGAATAAGCTTGTGGTTTTTCCGGATTATTGTAATGTTATCTTTTGCAAAGCTTCTTTTTCGAAACTCTAAATCCGATTTTTTAATTCCATCGCTCATTATAGAAAGTTGATATTCGCATTCATCAAATATATCGAATTTTATCAAGACAGTGCATATGTCATCGTTGCAAATTTCTTGTGTTTCTTTACTTAGTTCTGTCACATACTTGCACCCATTTAGGCCACAAATTGGCGCAATGTCGTAATTGTATAAAAATAACCATAAATTGCTCGACACGCCGATTTTTGAGTCTTGTGTGCTTATGGCGATTGAGACACACGCAATAGTAAGCAGTAATACGTTTATCTTACGGACTGCTCCTCCACGGAACAAATTCATTGCCAACCTGTAAGTCGAATACAATACAATTACTATAGAAGCGATAAAGTTGATACAAAAAACAATAACAGAATTAATGGATGACGGTGAAATGTGACCTGACAGCAACGATAAAGTCAAATTGAAAGCTAAAATAGCGAAAATTCCGGCGCGAATTGCAATGCAACGCAACATATTAGAATTATCCGCACGAGCGCCAAGCGTTTTATTGCTGCCAGCATCGACATTCTGAGAATTCACCTCTCCCTCCCGGCTTCCTGTACAGCCTGCACGACGGGCGAGAGCAAATACTCCAGTACCCGCCGCTCACCGGTCCGGATCCCCGCCGACACCCGCATTCCCGGGCGGATCGGCTCATGCCGCCCATCCACCAGCAGCAAGTCCCGGTCGAGGGTGACCTTGGCCGGATAGGCGAGATCCGCGGCGGCCGCCGTCGCCATCGCTGCTGCGGTGGAGCCTGGCGTCACGCCGTTCGGCCCCGCGCTCGCTGCGTCCCGCCCGAGCTTGCGGACGCGTCCCTTCACCAGCCCGTACCGTGTGAAAGGAAAGGCTTCGAGCTTCACCTCGACCGGTTGGCCCTCCGCCACGAAGCCGATATCGTCGTTGAGCACCTGGGCGTCGATCTCGACTCCGGCCCCATCCGGCACCACCGTCATCAGCACGTCCGCCGTCGTTACCACCGCGCCGGGCGTATGCACCTTCACGCCCTGCACCGCGCCGGAGACCGGCGCTCGCAGCCTCCGGCAGCTCTCGCGTTGGCGCGTCTTGGTGATGTCGTGGTCGAGCCCCGCGAGTTTCTGCAGCGCTTTGGTCCGCCGGTCCGTCGCGTCCGCGAGGAAGGCTGCCCGCATCTCGGCGAGCTTGGCCTCCAGCGAGCGAGCCTCCGCCTCGATCTGGCGGCGCGTGCCTTCCGCGGCCTTCAGGTCGGCGCGCTTCTCGACGAGCTGTTGCTCGGCATCGAGCACCGGAGGACGCGCACCGTACTGCTTGTCGTAGAGGCCCTTCAGGGTGGTGTAGCGCTCCTGCAGAAGCGGGAGCAGTACCCGCGCCCGCTCGACCTGCGCCTCGTTCGCCTCCAGGCCCGCGCGCTTCTGTGCAAGATCGGCTTCGATCCCCGCGACCGCTGCGAGGTGTCGCTCGATCTCCCGCTCGGCCTGTTGCCGGTTCTGGGCGGCGAGCGCCGGATCGACATCCGGCAGAACCCGGAACGGCTCGGCCGGATCGCGGGTGGCCAACACCCGCGCGACCTCAGCATCGAGCCCGGCCTGGGCTCGGTTGTAGAGCAATGTGCCGAGATCGGCCTGGGCCTCCGTCGGGTTGAGATCGACGAGGAGTTGCCCCTCGTCGACATGGTCCCCCTCCTCGACCCGGATGGCCCGGATCATCGCGGTCTCCAGCGGCTGCACCACCTTGACCTGACCCAGCGGCACCACCTTGCCCAAGGCCACCGCCACGGTGTCGACATGGGCGAGGTAGGACCAGGCCACCGTGCCGGCGATGAGCGCGCGGAGGGACAGCGCGGTCCAGCGCAGGGCTGGGGACGCGGGCGTCTCGACGATCTCCAGGGCTGCCTGGCAGGAACGCCCTTTCCTGCGCCGTCAATCGCGGGGCGGAATGCGGGACCAGCGGGTCGATCCGCCGGCCGAACCGTCCACGGATGACTTGGCCACCCCGGGCAAACCCGGTGCGGCGCGGGCGGTCGGGCGGGTTGGCGTCCGACGCGGGATGGAGGGGCACAGGATCGACCATTGCTCAGCCCGCCGCCTGTCGCACGAGGCCGGCATAGATGCCGCCCTGCTGGACCAAGGCCTCGTGCGTCCCCGCCTCGGCGAGCTCGCCCTTATCCATCACCAGGATGCGGTTGGCGCCGCGGACCGTCGAAAGCCGGTGCGCCTCGATCAGGACCGTTCGGTTCTGACAGATCGACCGCATGTTGGCCTGGATGATCCGCTCGCTCTCATAATCAAGCGCGGATGTCGCCTCATCGAAGATGAGGACGCGGGGGTTCGTCATCAGCGCCCGTGCGATGGCGATGCGCTGGCGCTGGCCGCCGGAGAGATTGGCCCCACGCTCCTCCAGCACCGTGTCGTAGCCCTGCGGCAGTTCGGTGATGAACTCATGCGCGCCGGCGAGCTGCGCCGCTCGGATCACTGGCTCGAGCGGCGCGGCCGGGTCCGCCAACGCGATGTTCTCCCGGATGGTACGGGCGAACAGGACGTTCTCCTGCGGCACCACCCCGATCTGCCGGCGCAGCCACGATGGATCGAGCAGGCCGACATCGATGCCGTCGACGAGCACGCGTCCGCGCTCCGAGAGGTAAAGGCGCTGCAGCAGCTTGGTCAGGGTCGATTTGCCGGAACCCGAGCGGCCGACGATGCCGACCACCTCGCCGGGACGGATCTCCACATCGAGGCCACGGAGGATCTCAGGTCCCCCTGGCCTGTAACGGAAGCCCACGCGCTCGAAGCGGATATGGCCCCGCAAGGGCGGCGGGCACTGCTTGATGCCCTCGCTGCCGGGCTCGACCGGCGTGTTCAGGATGTCGCCGAGGCGGTCGATCGACAGGCGAAATTGCTGGAAGTCCTGCCACAACTGGGCGAGCCGCAGGACCGGGCCGCTGATCTGGCCGGCGAGCATGTTGAAGGCCACGAACTCGCCGATGGTCAGGCTGCCGCCGATCACCGCCTGCGCCCCGAACCACAGGAGCGCCGCACTCGTGAGCTTACCGGTCAGCCCGACAAGATGGGATCCGGCCGCGCCGAGGGTTACACAGCGGAGCGCAGCGCCGATATAGCCGGCAAGCTGCTCCTCGTAGCGCGCGCGCACCTGAGGCTCGACCGCCATCGCCTTGAGGGTCTGGATGCCGCCGAGGCTCTCGACCAGCATCGACTGGTTGGCCGCCCCGCGCTGGAACTTCTCCTGCACGCGCGCCTTCAGCACCGGCGTCATCGACAGCGAAATCACCGCGTAGACTGGGATCGAGGCGGCGACGACGAGAGTGAGGGTCGTCGAATACCACGTCATTACCCCAAGAAAGGCGAGACCGAAGACCACGTCGATCACCAGCGTCAGCGCCGACGAGGTGATGAAGTTGCGTACATTCTTCAACTCGTGAACTCGCGCGACGGTTTGACCGGTGGCGCGGCTCTCGAAGTAACCGATCGGCAGGGCGACGAGGTGGCGAAACAACTGTGCGCGGAGGACTGCATCCATGCGGCTCGTGGTGTGCGCAAAGACATAGGTCCGCAGCCAATTCAAGGTTGCATCTGCGAAATTGACGGCGAGCAGCCCGACGACGAGCACTTGAAGCGTCGTCAACCCGCGATGCACAAGGACCTTGTCGATCACCACCTGAGTGAACAGCGGCGCCACGAGTGCCAAAAGCTGGATGAAGATCGAGAAGACCAGGATTTCAGCGAGGACTTTCCGAAAGCGCCGGATTACCGGGAGAAACCACGCCAGGCCGAACTTGACGGCGTCTGAGCCGGACCGGTCCCGGCGGACGGCGAACAGCACCTCGCCCGTCCAGTTCTTCGCAAGTTGCTCCAGTGACCAATGTGTCGGGCCACTCCCGTCTTCGCCCACGAAGACGCCGCCATCGCACCGACGCCCGATGACGAAGAAATTGCCGTCGGGCCGGCGAGCAATGAAGGGGAGAGAGAGGGCGCCGATCCGTTTCACGGACGAACGACAGAGCTTCGCCTTGTAGCCGTGCGCCCGGGCCACTCGGAGGAGGTCATCGGGCTCGCTGAGGTGGCCTGGGCGCACATACTCGCGTGCAGCACGCTCGACATCGAGCGCCTCGCCTGACAGTCCGAAGACAAGGGCAAGACTGCGCAAACCAGTATCCGCAGCCGGCAGACCCGGAGCGCTCGATAACACAGATTCCCCCTAAAAGTCGGTGAAAGTCGCGGAACTACCTGCGTAGTGCGGACCTTTTTGCCTCTTTAAGCGAAGATTAGTTATTCCGCGGAAGCATCGTCAACGAAATTCAAAGCATGCTAATCCCCGGCGTCGCGCTATGATATAAATCGTTTTATAAACGGCACAACCTGAGATGCGAGCCACTTGGACACGTCCTATCTCGCTGCTGCACCCTCGGTGACGGCCATCAACCAAATCGAGCGACATGACAGGCAGACTATTTTGGAGAGGAGCGTCCCATCCGACCGGAGCCGCCCGCGATCGCGTCGAGCGCGGCCGGCATGCTCGTTTGTGCTGATCCGGCTCAGTCTCGTTTGGTGTCTGGGCCCGTTGAGCGGGGAATGCGGCCATCTCTCAGGGCTGAGTTAGATGTCAGGCCAGAGCGGATCTTGCAGAACCCGTCTCACGCGGTCATCGCAGAGCTGGCGCAGAAAGTTGAGAAAGATGGGCCGGAAGATTCCGTTGTGCCCGTCGATGACCTCGGCCGAAGCCCTGACCACCCAGAAGGGGTTGTCCGGATGGCCGGCGACGTGCCGCAGGCTGGCTCCCGAGGTGTAGTCACGGGACCATCCATTCGGCAACGCCCCGTTCGTGCGGTAGCGCTTGTTGAACGCTTCGAATGCGGCGTCCTCCTCGGCGGCCGAGGGGTGCCAATTCCCGTTGATGGTCTTTTGCAGCTTCGCGTTCGCACCCTTCGGCGCCGTCAGCTCGTGCGTGATAAGCCAGGGGAGGTGCCCAATTGTGTTGAGGTTCGCCTGCCGCTGTGCGCCTGCGGGCAGTTTGGGATAGAGCACTGGCCGTGCATCCGGAGGTACATCCGGATAGACTTCGCGCCGGATGGACTGGAAACGCGATCCGAACCATCGGCCAAGTTCGAACGGAGGATGGCAAGTCCATCGGAGCCTCCGAAGCGAGGATGAAGCATAAGTTCGGTCCGGCAAGACACCCGGCATAAGCCTCGACCGAAGAGATCTCCCGGGCTACGCGCCGACAGTTTTCGGGCGAGAAGAAGATCCGCATCGTTCTGGAGAGTCGGCACAGTGAGGACAGCATCACCGATGCCGTGTTGGCGCGAGAACATCCCAGATCGATGTAATTCGGCTTACTTACGGAGCTCCTAGAAGCTGGCAAGAAGCGGCTGGCCGGTAGCACGGCCTGGGCGACTACTGCAGACGAGGTCGATGACTTGCGCCGCAGCGCGGGCTCGTCGAAAAAAGTCGTGGCCACCTTCGTCGAGCCCGCAAATTATTTCCGTGTTCACGAGAGCCTAAGGCAATGACATCCCAGTCGACGTCTCCATCTGCCGCGTCGAGGCTATCTTGCGAAGACAGCCGCAGATCGAACGCCAGACCTTCATCGATCGCCGCTTGTGCGACAGTACGCAGGCTACCTGACGTTTCGACCCAATTGGACCAGTGCCCCCGTTCCTGAGAACTTCAACCGGTCTCAAATTCTCTGACGACAGAGAGACTTGCGGGCGGCCGCATCCATCATCAATACCGCCTCAGTCGTCGGCTGTCATCTGCCGCGTATGCTGATCGACTGCGCGACCACCAAAGTCGGCATCGTCGCTTTGTCGAAAGCCCTGGCCGTAATGGCATGGTCGAACATCGCGAGGTCTACCCACCGCGCGTTCGTTCTATGCTTATTGTGACATCGAAGAGGTCACGATGAAGGAAGCAAGGCATGCCTTACTTCGGTTCTATATTCAGCTTTTTCCAAGCAATTAGTCGGCGCATGAACTTCCTTGAAACAATTTGATCGCATGTGTGGCGGCGATCAGGAGTCGCGCGTGAATGGCCACCCACAATTCACCCATCGCGCGGCCAGGAACACTGGTCCAGCATTGGCTCGATAGCCGCCGTCCCGGGCTCCCCCTGCCGAGTTACGAGAGAGTGGTTCTTGGGCGCCTGGGACGCCTCGCCGATCGCTGCGCCCTCGTGAACACGCGTGCGGACAGGGCCGAGACCATCATCTGGGCAGGTCCAGATTTTGGCGAATGGCTTCAGGATGGCCGCGCTGGTCTTTCTGTAGCGGATCTGCCGGATGAAACCCGCGAGCCCATCGAGACGATCGTCAACGCCGCTCTCGGCACCGGGGAGCCGGCCGTCGCCCACAGCCATCGCATGGCAGACGGCATCGTGATTTCGGATCGTCTGACTGGTGTCCCGCTCGCGCGAGAACGGTCCCACGAGCGCGTCGTTCTCCTCCACCTCGACCCGCAGGCCGAGCGAACCGAACTGGCCCGGGCCCTGTTTGGCGCGACCGAACTCGGGATGATGGCCCTCGCCCGTTTGCGGGATGCGGCCGGTCTTGTGACGGACTTCAAGATCGTTGCCCTGAACGACGGCGCCGCCCGGATGTTTCGGCAGCCCGCCGCCTCGCTCCAGTGGCGGCGGCTCGGGGAGGTGATTCCCGCGCGACCTGGGATCGATCCGGTCCGTCGTCTGGCGGAAGCGCTGGCGGCCTCGGACCGGGCCACCTATGAGATGAGCTACACGCGCTCAGATTCCATGGTCCTGCACCTCAAGGTCGAGGCCGGCGCGATGGGTGACCTCGTCGCCCTGACAGTGACCGACGTCGGCGACATCAAGCAGCGGGAGGCCTCGTTCCGCCTGCTGTTCGATCACAACCCAATGCCCATGTGGCTCGTCAATCCGGAGAGCGGGCGTTTCGCGGCGGTCAACGAGGCCGCCCTGGACCATTTCGGTCACGAACGGGACACCTTGCTCTCGCTCCGGCTTGCGGATGTGTCCGTGCCGGAAGCCGGCTCGATTCGGGAGGATGCGGCGTTGCGACGGCAGCGCCGGTCCGATGGCAGCCTCATCGAGGTGAACCTGTTTGAGCGGGCGATGGTGTTCGAGGGCCGTGCCGTACAACTCGGCGCGGCCGTCGATGTGACCGAGAGCCGGCGCAGCGCTGCCCGCATCGCCCATATGGCCCATCACGACGCGTTGACGGGGCTTCCCAATCGCCTTCGTTTCGCCGAGCGCCTCACGGAAGCGCTCGACCGACATCGTCGCGGCCACGGCTCGTTTTTCCTCCTGTGCCTGGACCTCGACAAGTTCAAGATCATCAACGACACCCTCGGCCATCCCGTGGGCGATGCGCTGCTGTGCGAGGCGGCGACGCGGCTCGGGGGGTGCTTCCGCGAGGAGGATTGCGTCGCCCGCCTGGGCGGCGATGAGTTCGCCGTCCTCGTGGCGCGGCCCGCGCGGCACGAGTTGATCCACGCTCTGGCCGACCGGATCATCGGCGAGATGGGGCGCTGCTTCTCCATCAGCGGCCATGATTGCCATATCGGAACCAGCATCGGCGTCGCCTGCATGGGGCAGGACGGGGAGGACCCGGATACGCTGCTGCGCAATGCCGACCTCGCCCTCTATCGGGCCAAATCCATGGGCGGCAACACGTTCTCGTGCTTCAAGCCGGAGATGGACGCTTGGGTACAGGCGCGGCGGAAGCGGGAGAACGATCTACGGGAAGCCCTCGTCCGCGGCGAGTTTGCGCTCGCCTACCAGCCGCAGATCGACTCGGCCACCGACAAGATCTGCGGATTCGAGGCCCTGCTGCGCTGGCACCATCCCGCCGACGGGTTGGTGCCGCCCACCGACTTCATCCCCCTTGCCGAGGAGACGGGCCTGATCAACCCCATCGGGGCCTGGGTCCTGCGGCAGGCTTGCAACGAGGCCGCCGGCTGGCCCGGCGCACTGCGCATCGCCGTGAACCTCTCGCCGATTCAGTTCCGCACCCGCGACCTCGTCGGCAGTGTCCAGAGCGCGCTGATGGCCTCCGGCCTCCCGCCCGAGCGCCTTGAGCTGGAGATCACCGAGGGTGTCCTCCTCGCCGACAATGAGGCCAACCTCGCGACCCTGCACGAACTCCGTGCCCTCGGCGTGCGGATCGCCATGGACGATTTCGGCACGGGCTACTCGTCACTCAGCTACCTGCGCAGCTTTCCCTTCGACAAGATCAAGATCGACCGCTCCTTCGTCAGCCAAGTCGGGGAGAGCCTCCACTGCACCGCCATCGTCCGGGCTGTCACGGGCCTCGCGGCGAGCCTCGGCATCGTCACCACCGCCGAGGGGGTCGAGACCGCTGCCCAGCTGGCGCATCTGCGGGCCGAGGGGTGCAACGAGGTCCAGGGTTTCCTGTTCAGCCGGCCGGTCGAGGCCAGCCAGGTTCTCGAACTCCTGTCCCAGGCCGAGTCTCAACCCCTCCCCACGGCGGCGTGACGCGCCCGCCGGAACACGGCGACGGAGACGCGCTCACGGCTCGGGTCTCCTGGCACAACTCTCGATGACGGACTGCCTCCCGGTGAAGCGCTGTGCAGGCGTCAGGCTCCGTCAGCGGGGAAGTCGGTCGCCAAGCTCGTCGCGCGCCACGTCTCGATCTCCGACAGGGTGGCCCGGAGCTTTGCCTCGACGGCGTCGACGCCCCACGCGCCGAGGACGAGATGGCGGGGCGGCTTGCTCTCCTGGGTCAGCGCTATCATCGCATCACCGGCCCTGACGGGATCACCCACCTGCGTGCCGCTCTTCTCGGCGGTATTCCGGAGGCGCGCCCCCGCGGTTTCGGCGTAATCTGCGATACGGCTTTGGGTCTGCTTCAGGGAGCGGCCGGCCCAATCGGTGCGAAACGGGCCTGGCTCGACGCAGGTGACCTTGATGCCGAGCGGCTCGACTTCGCTCGCCAAGGCATCCGACCAACCCTCGACGGCATGTTTGGTGGCCGCGTAGTAGCCGGAGCCGGGGAAGCCGACGAAGCCCGCAACCGAGGAGATGTTGAGGATGTGCCCGGAGCGGGCCTGACGCATGTGCGGCAGCACCGCGCGCGTCAGATCGAACAGCCCGAAGACGTTGGCTTCGAATTGCGCACGGATCTCGGCGTCGACGCCCTCCTCCACCGAGGACTGATAGCCGTAGCCCGCATTGTTCACGAGGACATCGATCCGGCCGAACCGGGCTGTCGTCGCCTGCACCGCAGCGTCGACCTGATCGTGCCGTGTGACATCCAGCGGCAGGGTAAGGACGCGGTCTTCTCCTGCCTCTGCCAGCGGCGCGATGGCCGCCACATCGCGGGCCGTCGCCACGACCCGCCAGCCGCGGGCCAGCACGCGCTCGGCCAAGGCGCGGCCGAAGCCAGTAGAACAGCCGGTGATGAACCAAACGGGGCTGGACGACGAATCCATGACCTGTCCTTGCGCGAGGGTAGACTGCAGAGCCGGACTGGGGTGGCATGGTCTCGGCCTGAGGCCACAAGCTCCGTCCGCTGAACCCTAGGTGGAGCGCGCGCCCCGGAAGACGAGGTCCCCGCGGGGATCGGGCAGCGCGTTCGCGCGGGTCAGGGTTTCGACCCGATCAGCACGAGAGGGTGACGTCGGAGCGACTTGAGGGAGGGCGTGGATCTTGCTCGTCCGACCCCCGCACATCCTTTGACACGCTCAGGATGTGCGACCGATGGCCAGCGTTTTCGCCCCCTCGGCCGCCATGGGCCGACCGGGCGGCCCGGACATCGCTCGTATCGAGGGCCGCTGCATCGCCAGCCCACCCGGCATTGGCCAGCGACTAGTCTCGGACGACTTTTGGCTCGGGCTTGGCGGATCGCGTGAGGCTGCGCACGATCCGAGGCGGCCGACCCGCCTTCTCTGCGATCTCGGCTTCCTGCTGTTCGATCAGCTGACGGGCAGGCTCATCGCCATCAAGCCCGCCGAGGATCTCCATCGGAATGCGCCGGTTGGATGTCCGACTCCCATCCTCGAAGACGACATCGAACAGGATCGTGCCCCGTTCCTGCGGGGTCGATTTCGCACGCTTGGCCATGCGGGTGCTGATAAGCCGCCTGCCCGGCGAGCGCTAGGCCGATCTGCCAGAAGAGCCGTGTGACATCTCACCGTCGACCTGACCGTGTGCCCCGGCGAGCGCTGATAGCCCGGCCTCGCAGCCGGGGCGAGCCGCGAGTCTAAATGCGAGACCATCGCCCCGTCCGCGCAGCCTGCGAGCTGCAGCCATTAAGGTTGTTCGATCGTTCACCACATTCGCAATCCTACGTTTCGCAAATCTCCGCGCTGCGGATATTACGACAACCTGAGATGTCAAAGTTAACTGTCGCTATGGATTTTGAGCATACTGTGACTTGCGGAATACCTGCGGAGAACGGGTCGTGAGAATTTGGCGGAGCACGCATCAAGAAAAATTATCGGCAAATATTCGACTGGAATTGCTCAAAAATTTCCTCAGCAGCTTGCCGCAAGCCGTCGGCATCAGCGCGACGACGACCATCGGTGCGGTGGTGCTTGCGCACCGGTCCGGCACGGCTGCCGATGTCAGCATGGCTGTCGCTTTTGCCATGATTGGTTTCTGGCGAGTGATGGTTTTGATGTGCTATCGGCGCCGCAGAAGCACTGCCCTGACCCTCGCCTCGCTCGCCCCGTGGTACCGTTGGCATGCCGGCGGTCTGGTGGCCCAAGCTGCCACTCTGGGTATCCAAAGTTTCAATGCCTTCACCGGCGGGGATACTGCCGCCGCGCTCCTGGCTTTGGGCTTCGTGATGGCATTCTGCGCCGGCGCCTGCGCGCGATTGTCGATGGTGCCTTGGGTCCCGATTACGACCGGGCTCCTGATGTTCGTTCCGACGATCTATGGCGCTTTGGGCAATTCAGAACTCCCCATAAACCTCGCGGGTGTCTTCCTTATCTGCTTCGTCCCGGTATTCGTTGAAGCGACCTTGTATCTCCATCGCCTCGTTCTCGATCGGCTGCTCGCAGTCCAGGACGCCACGCATAGGGCAAGTCACGACGGGCTCACCGGATTGGCCAATCGCACGTTCTTCCATCAGCATCTGGATCTCGCCTGCCATCGGCAGACAACATCGGCGCACCAGTTCATGGTTTTTTATCTGGATCTCGATGGTTTCAAGACAATTAACGATCAGCTCGGGCATGCCGCCGGTGATCTTGTTCTTGTCGAAGTCGCAGATCGGTTGCGTTTGTCGACCGGCACGGGCGACCTCGTCTCCCGCCTGGGAGGGGACGAGTTTGCGATCCTCCTCGATGCCGAGCCGCACGGGTCGGCGGCGAGAGATCTGGAAGATCGCCTGACGCGGGATATTGCCGCCCCGATCCGCCTTCCGATGGGTGTCGTCACGGTTGGCGTCTCGATCGGCGTGGCCCGTTCGTCCACGCATGCGACGACCGCGAGCGAGATCCTGGTTGCTGCCGACCAAGCGATGTACACCGCCAAAGCCAGGGGTAAGGAGTATCGCCAGGCAACGCCACCGGCCTTCGAATATTCAAAGGTTGCGTGATCGAGGTCCCCCTGCTGCCTCCAGCGACTTTTGATTTGGTGTCCGTCGCCTCACCGTGAGCAGGGTCACGGCAACGCCCACGGCCTCTCCACAAAGAGGATCGACGCGACGTTTAGCAACGCTCACAACGCTGGCGTCGATGGTAGACCTCGTCCGAAATCCGCCCCCCGAGGGGGAGCGGGTGGTGTCTTCCAACTGAGCTTCGGCGGAGACTTGGTCAGACCCGCTCGATCTCCAAGTAACCGATCGTGCCGGCGGCATCTTCCGTGTAGCGCGAAGTCCGGATTGCCGCAGGGTCGATCTCCTGCGCGAAACCCTCGATCTCGGCGGGGGTGCGGTAGAGCAGATACCAATCCATGAAGACTTCCATGTAGGCCTCCTCGCGGACGCCCCACAGGAAGTTCGGGATCACGAGCCTGCCTCCCTCGCGCAGGTGATCGAACAGCACCCGCGTGAGGCGGGCCGCCACCCTCGCATCGAGGTAATCGTACAGGCCGGCGGCATAGACGAGGTCGAACCGCCCCAGGTCGGTCCGGCCGGCCAGGATCTGCCGGACGGTCGCCTGCCGCGCCTCGATCACCGGTGAGACTGAACCGCGATAGCCCTCGACGACGGCCAAGCTTTCGGCGTCCTGATCGACGGCGAGCAGCCGCCCGACGCGCCCTCCCCTCAGGGCGATGCACAGTTCCGCCTCGCGAAGATGGCCGCAGGCGACGGAGAGGATCGCGGGCATCTCCCGGCGCGCGGCGGCCTCATCGATCTTCGCGGCGAGGATTGTGCGGCGGTGACGGACGGCCTCGCACGCCGTCACGTTGACGGTGAAGCCCATGACCGTCCGCCCGGCCTCCGTCGCCGCTTCCTGGGCCGGCCTCGCCGCGGGGTGGCGATAGACGAAGTCGATCAACCCGGCATCGCCCGGGTATCCGCGCGGCTTCTTGAAGGAATGACTGGTAAACGGGCATTCGTGGACCAGCCCAGCGATAGCATGTCCCCGTGCAGCGGGAAGCACGGCATTGTGCCAAGTCCGCTCGCTGAAAGTTCCCTTCAACAGACTCAAGAGATCGATCAGAGTATCCGTCATCGCGGTGTAGTCGCCGGGCGAAGCAAGACCGGCGACGTTGGTCAAGGACCGCTGAACGTCCTCGGCTACGACAGGATAAAGTGATTCCGGAACCGCGACAGGTAACCGGACTTCGCCGACCGGCCGCGGAGTGTCTTTTAAAGATCTGAATGTGCTTAGGAGGTCATTCTCCAGAAACAGCGAAAGTCCGCCGCTGGCCATCTTCAGCATCCCCGCGCACCAACGCACGGAAAAGCCCGGGGGTGCAATGGTTAAGCTTAACGAGCGGTTAACGCTTGTCCAGGGGGCTATGTAATCTTTCCCCGTGTCCATCGTGATTGACGATGCGGCCGCGACGGGTCCGAGGGTGCAGCCCCGGGCCCATCGCCATCAACCTCCGATCAACCCTAATTCGAGCTTGTTTCCTAACGCGGATGCGAAGGTGATTCGCCGGTCTTGAAGTCTGCGGCACCGCAACACAACGGATGACTGCTGTTTGTGAAACAATTCCGCCAGTAGACGCCCTTCAGACGATGGGAACAAGCTGATATTAATTCTATTAGGAGTTTGGGAAATCGGCCCTGCTACCAACTGGGGTGAGGTGCCAAAACGATGACGACCGAAACGCTAGATCTGCTCGACCGGGAACTCGATAAACGTTGGTTCGAACGCCGCTCACCCCAGCTCGATGCGGCCTTCAAAGTTCAACATTCCCGGGCCTTGCGCAACGAACTCAGCCGGGCGTGCCAACTTGTCGGCCTGTTGTACGTCGCGTTCGGAGCAATGGATGCCCTGCTGATCGACGACATGCTTCCCTACATCTTGCCGGCCCGCCTCGCCGTGGGTGTGCTCTATGTGTTGGCGATCGAGATTCAGGTTCGGCGCGGCGTCGAAACGCGAATCCTCGAGTTCCAATGCGCCATCGGGATCGTTCTGGGCTTCGCCGTTTGGCTGTTCCTCGCCTCGAAGAGTGCGGAAACCAAAGCGACCCTGTACTATGCCGGGTACGGGCTGATCTTCATGCTGGTCGCCAACCTGTTTTTCAATCTCAGCTTCGAATTTGCGCTCCTCTCGTCGGGCTTGATCGCCGCGACTTTCCTGGTCTGGGCGGTCGCGTTCGTCGGCGACCCGACCTACATCATCTGCTTCGGATCTCTCTACCTATTCAGCTTCATGCTGACGGTATTTCTCAACTTCAAGTATAATCGCGAGCGCTACCGCGTCCACCTGAATGCGTGCCGGGCAGAGCTTCGGCAGCAGGAGATCGTGAAGCGAGGCGAGGAACTCATTCGGCTATCGACGACGGACGCGCTGACCGGACTTGCGAACCGCCGGGCGATCGACGACCGCCTGCGCGACCTGTGGCTCGACAGCAAGGCGACGGGTCAAGCGTTCGGCATCGTCTTGATCGATGTGGACTACTTCAAGTCATACAATGACCGATATGGGCATCAGCAGGGCGATCGCTGTCTGACCGCCGTGAGCCAGGCGATGCGGAACGTGGCCGAGCCCCGGCGCTATACCCTCGGGCGCTTCGGCGGCGAGGAGTTCGCGGCCCTCTTCCGCGCCGAGTCCACCGAGCAGGTCGCCGCCTTCGCCGAGGAAATCCGGCGGACCGTCGAGGGTCTTCAGATCGCCCATGCGGCGCGGCGGGACCATCTCTCGGGCATCACCGTCAGCATCGGCGCGGCGTTCTCCGGGGATGTGGCCGGCGACAAGCCTGAACGGACGGTCACCGCGGCCGATGTCGCGCTCTATGCGGCGAAGGAAGAGGGACGCAACCGCGTCCGCACCTTCGATCGACGGATGCTCGAATCCGATGCGGGCGATACGCTCACGGCCGAGATGCTGCGGTCGGCGGTCACGGACCAGCGGATCTCGGCGGTCTTCCAGCCCATCGTTGACGTGACGTCGGGGATGATCTGGGGGGCCGAGGCCCTGATGCGCCTCAAGGATCCCCAGGGGCGGCCCCTGTCGCCGGAAACCTTCATCCCCGTGGCCGAGCGGACAGGGGTCATCCTGGAGCTCGGTGAATGGATGCTGCACGAGGCGTGCAATCTGCTGGCCAACGAACCCGCGCTTCCGGTCGTCAGCGTGAACGTGTCCTCGCGGCAGATCGAGGATCCGAACTTCGTCGGGACCGTCGCGAAGATCGTCCGCGCGGCCGGGATCGCCCCCTCCCGCCTGGCCCTCGAAATCACGGAGGGCGGGGAAATCAGTGGAAACCCCCGCGTCGCGCTCCTGATGGATGAGCTGGCGGCGATCGGGATTCGCGTCTGGCTCGACGATTTCGGGACGGGTTTCGCCGGCTTGACCTGCCTCAGCGAACTGCGGTTCGACATGGTCAAGATCGATCGGTTCTTCGTTCAGAGTTGCGACACGCCGCGGGGCGCGAAGCTCCTGAAGAACATCATCGATCTGGTTGGCAGTTGCGCGCAGAAGACCATCGTCGAGGGCGTCGAGGAAGCCCATCAGGTCGAACTCGTCGCCTCCTTCGGCGTCGACCTGTTCCAGGGGTACCATCTCGGGCGCCCGATGCCGAAGCACGAGCTCGTCTCGCGGCTGGCCAACTAACCCGCGGTCGCGTGACCGCGCCTTGCATCCGCGACGGGCGTCAATTCCCCCGACGGGCGACGGTATCGCCATCGAGGGCGAGCATCGCACGATTGACCTGCTCGGCGATCTCGACGCAGGACCCGGCGACCCGGTCGCTCAGGCGGCCGTCGAGGAACAGGCTCGCGAGGCCGTGGGTCAACGACCAGCAGCCGAGGATCAGCGCCTCGTGCGGCTTGTCGGGATAGGCACGGGCTACCGTCGACGAGAGAACGGCATAGGTGGCGTCGCGTGCCGCACGCAGACCCTGGTCGCCGGAGCAACACTGCGATCCGAACATCAGCCGGAACAGGGCCGGGTGATCCACGGCGTAGGAGACGTAGGCGACACCGATGGCCACGAGCCGCTCCCGGGGGTCTTCGCCAGACGCCGCCCTCCGCATGGCAGCGGCGAGATGCTCGAAGCCGTGCCGGGCGACAGCAGCCATGAGTGCGGATTTATCGGAGAAGTATCGGTAAGGCGCCATGGCGGAGACGCCGACACGGCGGGCGACCCCCCGCAGGGACAAGGCGTCCACGCCCTCCTCGGCCAGGAGTTCCAGGGCCGCATCGATCAGAGCCGGACCGAGATCGCCGCGCTGGCGCTGGACCGGTTCGGCTTGGCTCATCGCGTTTCCCCCCGCCGGCCGCGCTGCTTCACCGCGCGGGCCTGGCGGGTCATTCCTGTCACGGGCGGAGCCGGCGGGCGAGGTCACGTTCCGCCGCGCCCCTGACACCGCAGCGGATCATTGACCCGTATAGCCAAGCGGATTGATCGGGCTGAGAAGGCCCGGGCCGCGGCGGCCCCAATTCGCCTAATCACCCGCCAGCCCGAAATCCTGGCTTGGGGTCCTCCCGATGCTGCCCGTGGTCCGAAGCGAGGTGACGGCCTCTGTCCCGACGGCCCGGGCCGGGCGATGGGACGTGTGATGCGGAGCGGCGGACGCGATGAGCGTGCCGGCGAAGACGAAGCCGATGGCGAGGACGGTGGTGCGCGTGGGAGCCTCCTTCGAACGACGGCCGACCCAGCGGGTCCGCTCCCGTTCGCTTACAATGTAAGCTAGAAGCCACGACTTATGTACAGTGTATAGTTAGGCGATGTGCGGTGCCGCACGCGCGTGCCCTGACCAAACAATGAGTGCGAAATTCGGAGGAGTTTTTGAACGCTGATCGTCATTGCGAGCGCAGCGAAGCAATCCAGGGCAACGGGACGCCTCAGGACGTGGCGGATCCCTGGATTGCTTCGCTTTGCTCGCAATGACGGGAGGGTGTCGTCGATGGTGGAGAAACCTCGTCTCCGCCGGAGGATCTTGTCCAGAGGCTGCTAGCGACGGCTGCGCGTCAGGCGTTGCACGACCCGCCAGTAATGGACCGGCATGAGACGCTCGATTACGGAGACGATGGTTGCGTCGGACCCGACGAGGACGCGGCGGCGTCGATGCTCGACCGCGCGGACGATGATCTCGCCGGCCTGCGCCGGGGGCAGCCTGAGAAGCTTGTTGGTCGCCCGGCGACCCTGCTCGCCCTCGTCGGCCGAGATGCTCGAGGGTAGGCGGGCCGAGTTGGCGATGGAAGTCGCCACGCCGCCGGGATGGACGACGGTGACACCCACCGGGCCGTCCTCCAGCTCATGGGCGAGGGCTTGCGAAAAGCCCCTGACGGCGAACTTGCTCGCGGAATAAGCCGTCTGGCTCGGCGGCGCGATGAGGCCGTACAGGCTCGACAGGTTGACGATCCGTGCCTCAGGCCGCTCCAGCAGCATCGGCAGGAAGGCGCGGGTCATCCGCACGACACCCCAGAAGTTGATATCCAGCAACCACTCGAAATCGGACTCGCTCACCTGCAGGAAGGTACCCCCGAGGGCCACCCCCGCATTATTGACGAGGAGATCGAGGCTGCCGTGCTCCGCCGCCACGACGGCGGGAAATGCCGCCACCGCCTCCCGGTCCGCGACGTCGAGGCGATGCTGGGAGACGCGCAGGCCCTGGGGCAGCAGCCGCGCGGTCTCGGCGAGGCCCGCCTCGTTCACGTCGGCCAGGGCGAGATGGCAGCCGCGGCGGGCGAAGGAGACCGCGATGGCCCGGCCGATGCCGCTGCCGGCGCCGGTGATGAGGGCGGTCCGCCCCTGGAGGTCGAACATGGCTCGGTGTCCCTCAAGCAACGCGGGAGGCGGGCGCCTCGCCGCCGTCAGGCTGCGCGGCGGGCGTCGTGGCTCCGGCCGCCGAACTCCATCGTCCCGTCGTCGAGCCGGCCGAAGCGAAGATTGGCGAGGTCGAGCACGTAGTTCTGGTGGAGCTTCCAGGGACGCGAGGCGCCCTGTTTGGGCATGAGATGCCGGGCCCGCTCGATGTAGCCGGAGGTGAACCCGATCATGGGCTCCTCGCCGACGGCATCGCCCCGGCGGGGGACGCACCACGTCTCGCCCTTGGCTTCCATCCGGTTGAGGAGGCGGCAGACGTACCCCGCCGTCAGCTCGCATTTCAGCGTCCAGGAGGCGTTGGTATAGCCGAGCGCCAGGGCGAAGTTGGGCACCCCGCTGAACATCATGCCCTTGTAGAAGTAGGCTCCCGCCGGATCGAATGCCGTGCCGTCGATCGTGAGGTGCACGCCGCCCATCATCTTGATCTTCAGCCCCGTGGCGGAGACGACGATGTCGGCGGGCAGGGTCTTGCCGGACGCCAGCCGCAGCCCGGTGGCGGTGAAGGTCTCGATCGTGTCGGTCGCGACCGAGGCTTGGCCCGCCCGGATCGCCTTGAACAGATCGCCGTCCGGCACGAGGCAGAGGCGCTGGTCCCACGGCTTGTAGCGCGGCGTGAAATGGGTGCCGACATCGTAGCCCGTGCCGAGCTGCGCCTGGATGCCGCCGAGGATCCGGCGGGTCATGGCCTCCGGCTTCCGGCGGGCGAACTGGTAGAAGAAGATGGTGAGTCCGATGTTCTTCCACCGGGCGAGGCGGTGGGCGAGGGCAGCCGGGAGACGTCGCTTCAGCCAGTGGGCGATGCGGTCCTTCGCCGGCAGCGCGACGATATAGGTGGGCGAGCGCTGGAGCATCGTCACATGCGCCGCGGTCTTCGCCATCGCCGGCACCAGGGTGACGGCGGTGGCGCCGCTGCCGATCACCACGACACGCTTGCCCGCGTAATCGAGATCGTCCGGCCAAGCCTGCGGGTGGACGATCCGGCCGGAGAATTCGGCGGCGCCCGGCCATTCCGGCGCGTATCCGCCCTCGTAATCGTAGTACCCGGCGCAGGCGTAGAGGAAGCGACAGGTGTAGGTGAGACGACGGCGCTCCGGCCCGGCCTCGACCTCCACGGTCCAGCGCGCGTCAGGCGTGCTCCAGGCCGCGGAGACCACGCGCTGCCCGAAGCGCATCCTGCGATCGATGCCGAACGCGGATGCCGTGTCCCGGAGATACGTCAGGATCGAGGCGGCGTCGGCGATCGACTTGTCCTCGGTCCAGGGCCGGAAGCTGAAGCCGAACGTATAGAGGTCCGAATCCGAGCGCAGGCCAGGGTAGCGGAACAGGTCCCAGGTCCCGCCCAGCGAGTCCCGGGCTTCGAGGATCGCGTAGCTCTTGCCGGGACAGCGGGTCTTGAGGGCGTAGCCCGCGCTGATCCCCGAGATACCGGCACCGATCACCAGGACGTCGAGATGCTCCACCGGGGATCCGATCCCGTCCTGCGCCGTGACCGCTCGGTCTTCCGCCGTCCGCATCGCAAGGCCCCCCGTGATCGCCACCCCATGTCTAAGGTGAACACCTTAAGTCGGTCAACAGGTAATCACCTTAATTGAGCGCAGGGCGACGAGCCGCTAAGGTCGGCACAGGGTGTGGGGTTCTGGACGGGATGGGGATGGCCGAGGCGGGCGGCACGGCGCGGCCGACGGCGCGCTCCACGGCGAAGCCCAGGCCCCCCCGCAGGACGCGCGCCGTGATCCTGGATGCCTGCCGTGTCCTCTTCAACGAGCGCGGTCCGGGGACCGTGACGACGGCCGAGATCGCCGGGGCGGTCGGCATCAACGAGGGCAACCTCTACTATCATTTTCAGCGCAAGGAGCAGGTGCTGGAGGCGCTGTTCGCCGAGTTCGAGCAGGCGTTGCGGGCCACGGCCACGGCCTACGCCGCCAGCGACGACGGCCCGGCGCGCTACCGTGCGTACCTCATGGGCTGGTTCCGCACGATGTGGGAATGGCGCTTCTTCTACCGGGATGGCGGTGTGGTCTTCCGCCTCGCGCCGCAGCTTCGCCCGCGCCTGAAGGTCCTCAGCGACGAGGGACAGGCCCTGACCCGCCAGGCCCTGGAGGCGATGCGGCGGGCCGGGCTCGTCGCCATCCCGGACGACGGGCTCGACCCGCTGGTGATCAACGCCTGGATCGTCTCCGCCTACTGGATCGATTACCTCCGCTCGCGGCGGGGCATCGACGAGGTGACGCCTGCCCATATCGATTGGGGCGCACAGCAGGTGCTGAACCTGTTCCAGCCCTACCTGACGCCGCAGGGCCGGGCCGCCGCCGAGATCGGCCCTCCCCGGGGGGCCTGAGAGGGGCGGGATTCACGGTGAGGTTGTCGGTGAGCGCCGCCGTCAGGTTGCCGCTGCCGTCTCGACAAAGGTCGTCAGGAAGCTCTGGCACAGGGTCGTCGAGGCGGCCTGAGGCACGAGGGGAGTCGCGGCAGCCGAGGCCGAGGGATCGAGACCGTCCGGGCCGTCATCGCGATCCCGCGCGACGGTTGAGGGCCGTCGTGGGGAGAAGCGCCATCAGGGACTGCAACGGCGCACTGGCCTCGCCGGACCAGACGAGATGCGTGTGGTTGACGCGCAGGTGCGGTGGCAGCGGATGGCGCTCGATGGCCGTGCTCAATACCGCATGATCCAGCACCTCCGCCGGCACGATGGCAGCCCCCGTCCCGGCGGCCACGCAGGCGACGATCGCGTGATACGAACTCATCTCCAGAACGCGCCGGGGCGATGCGTCTCCTTCCGCGAGCCACTCGATGAGGCGCTGGCGGTAGGAACAGCCATGCGGGAACGCCACGACGGTGCGCCCGCCCAGCTCGACCGCTTGGCGGACGGTCGGCGTCCCCTTGGCGGTGATCAGAACCAGTTCCTCGTCGAAGGCCGGCACCGAGGACAGGCTCCCTCGCTCGAACGGTTCGGACACGAAGGCCGCTTCGACCTCGAACCCCTCCAGCAGGCGCAGCATCGCGCGGGTCGTGCCGGTTTGCAGTTCGATGACGACGTTGGGGTTCTGCGCATGGAATGCCGACAGGATCGGCGGCAACCGTGCACCGGCCGCGCTCTCCAGGGAGCCGAGCCGCAGAACGCCGCGCACGACGCCGCTGCGCACCTCCTCCTCGGCGGCATCGGCCATCCGCAGCAACGTCTCGGCATGGCCGAGAAGGGTCCGCCCCGCATCGGTGAGGGCGAGGTTGCGCCCTTCCCGGCGGAAGAGGGCCACCCCTAGCCGTTCCTCGAACTGCTTGATCCGCGTCGTGACGTTGGAGGGCACACGGTGCAACAGGGTCGCCGCCCGCGTGACCCCGCCTTCCCGCACCACGCTGCGGAAGATGTGCAGGTCGTCGAGGTCCATCGTTCTCATATTGAGAAGCGTACGTCAGATTTATTCATTTTCCAAGAACGACCAAGTCCTGTCCTATGGGCCCACCTCATGCGCACGATCGGCCCCGTTCCCATGCCACCCAGCCGCCCACTCTGGCCCGTCATATTCAGCGGCCTCGTTGCCCTTGCCATCGCCATGGGGATCGGCCGGTTCGCCTTCACGCCGCTGATGCCGCTGATGATCCGCGACGGCACCCTCGATGCGACCGTCGGCACGGAATGGGCAGCCGCCAACTATGGGGGATATCTCGTCGGCGCCCTGACGGCCTCGTGGTTCGCCGGCAATCCGCGGGGCGGGCTGGTGCTGAGCTTGATCGGCGTCGCGCTCACGACCCTGGCCATGGCGGCCGCCGATGCCTTCCCCACTCTCCTCATCGGGGGCCTGCTCCGCGGGGCGGCGGGCATCTTCAGCGCCTGGGCGCTGGTCTGTGCCAGCAGCTGGTGTCTGGCCGAACTCGCCCGGCGCGGGGCCGGACGCCTGGGCGGGTGGATCTACACGGGCGTGGGCATCGGCATCGCGTTGGCCGGCCTGCTGGCTTGGCTCGGCGGGCGGCAACCGGCGGACCGGCTGTGGCTCGAACTGGGGCTGATCGCCAGTGCCGGCGGGCTGCTGGTCTGGGCCCAGGCCCGTGGGCAACACCCATCGCCCGCCGCGGTCGAGGAGCGCGAGGCCGCGGGCGTCGCCCCGAGGGACGAGAGCGGTCAGTCGGCCCTCATCCTCTGCTATGGAACCTTCGGGTTCGGATACATCGTGCCGGCGACATTCCTGCCGGCCATGGCCCGCGCGCTGGCTCCGGATCCTCTGGTGTTCGGGCTGGCGTGGCCCCTCTTCGGCCTCGCCGCTGCCGTCTCGGTCGCGACCGTGGCGCGCTGGCTGCCGGGCATACCCCGCCGCCGCCTCTGGGCGCTGTCGCAGGGCCTCATGGCGCTCGGGACGGCGTTGCCCCTGGTCGTTCAGGCCCTGTGGGCCGTCGCGGCATCGGCAGTGTTCGTGGGGGGCACGTTCATGGTGGCCACCATGGCGGGCCTGCAACTCGCCCGTGAGGCTCGCCCCGACAATCCGACACCGCTGCTGGCGCGGATGACCGCTGCTTTCGCGGCCGGACAGATTGCCGGCCCGCTGCTGGTGCGCATCCTCGGATCGGGTCGCTGGGGCGGGTGGGACGCCCTCGGTTGGACCGGCGCCATCGCCACACTGCTTCTGATTATGACGGCGCTTTGGCTCTGGCGCGATACAAAACCTTCCCCAGAAAGCCTCAAACTCGTCTAGAGGCCCCCTTATAAATTCCGATGTACTCCCGTTATTGTCAATGACGGCGAAGCAATTCAGAATAGCCGGATGCCCCAGGTTGGGGCGGATCCCTATATTGCTTCGCTCCGCTCACCGTGGCGGGTTTGGCAATCGGCGACGGTCATGGGCGGCGCCTCTCGGCGGGGCCCGGCACCGTCGGCTCCCGCGATCGCCGGAGATCGGAACGATGTGCGACGACGAGAGAGTAAAAGGCTACTTGCTCGAGGCGGATCAGCATATCTGCGGCGCAGAGAACCTTCTGCGTGACCTCTCGGATGCCGGGCCGACGGACATGCGGCAAATGCGGGCGGCCCTGTATCTCAAGGCCATGAGACGCCTGCGCCGCCTCATTGAGGTGCACCAGACGCTCCCCTGGAACCAAGCCGCCACCTCCGCCCCCGGCATTGGGACCGACCCGGGGCGCAGGGCGCGATGGCCGATCCCGTGGCGAGCCAAAGTCGCTCCCGATCAGACGAGCCGCATCGGCTCTGAAGGGTAGAGAGGTATCGGGGGGTCTACAGCCTTCACGCGGGCCGCCGGAGATCCCCGCACCCGGCATGCGCTCCCCTCCCTTCGACGGCACACACTCTCGGGAATGGCGGGGCACCACTCGCTTCGGAAGCGTCCGCCTCGACAAAAATAGGGTACCCCCCTATACGTCTCTCCGAGAGGTTGTCGCATGGCCCACACGATCAAGGAAAAGGCCAAGCTCCTGGCCCGGGTTCGGCGGATCAGGGGGCAGGCGGAGGCCGTCGAGCGGGCTCTGGAGGCCGAACTCGGCTGCGGCGACATCCTGATGCTGGTCGCCTCGATGCGCGGGGCCATCAATGGCCTGACCGCCGAGCTGATCGAAGATCACATCCGCCACCACGTCGTGAACCCGGATGCGGATCCGGACGCCGACCGCGCCCGGGGCGCGGCCGAGCTGATCGACGTGGTGCGGACCTACCTCAAGTAACGGGACGCCATGACACCGTTCGCCGACCTGCTTCAGCAGGGCACCGCCCATGCCTGGCTGTTCGTCCCGAGCGCGATCCTGCTCGGCGCCCTTCACGGCATGGAGCCCGGTCATTCGAAGACGATGATGGCCGCTTTCATCATCGCCGTGCGGGGCACGGTGATGCAGGCTGTCCTGCTCGGGCTGGCGGCGACGCTGTCACACACGGCCGTGGTGTGGATCATCGCCTTGGGCGGCCAGTGGCTCGGGCGGGAATGGGGCGGCGAGGCTGCCGAGCCGTATTTCCAGCTCGCCTCGGCCGTCGTCATCGTTGCCATCGCCCTCTGGATGGCGTGGCGCACGTGGCGCGAGCAACACCACGGGCATCACCACCACCACCACGATGAGATGAGGCAGGTCGCCACCGGGCGCGGCGTGCTTGCCGTGGAGGTGTGGGAGGACGGGTCGCCGCCCCGGTGGCGCGTGCGCGCCGCTGACGGGCCCCTCCCCGAAGCCGCGGACCTGACCGTGGAGACCCTGCGACCGGATGGGAGCGGGCAAACCTTCGCCGTCCTTCGCGAAGGCGACGGGTTGGTGAGCCGGGACGAGATCCCCGAACCCCACACCTTCACGGCCCGCCTGCACCTGACCGGGGCGGGCGGCAGCGAGATCCACGACCTTGTCTTCGCGGAGCACGACCACGGGCCCAACCCCATGAACCTCGGTGACGAGGACGACGCTCATGCCCGCGCCCATGCGGAGGACATCCGGCGCCGCTTCGATGGGCGCACGGTGACGACAGGCCAGATCGTGCTGTTCGGTCTGACGGGCGGCCTGATCCCCTGTCCGGCGGCCATCACCGTCCTGCTGCTGTGCATTCAGCTCAAGCAGTTCAGCCTCGGATTCGCGCTGGTCGTGTGCTTCAGCATCGGCTTGGCACTCACGATGGTCTCGGCCGGGGTTCTGGCGGCGCTGAGCGTGCGCCATGTGTCGACGCGTTGGTCGGGCTTTGGCGCCTTCGCCCGCAGGGCACCCTACGCGTCCGCGGCGCTCATCGTCCTGGTGGGCCTCTACACGAGCTGGCTCGGCTGGACGGGCCTCCGGCACGAGGCTCGGGACCATACCGCGTCCTCCGGTCCCATCCTCCGACCTTGAGGGAAGCCGCGCGCGAGCATTTCCCGCAAAGTGGACGCCGGTTCGGCACTATAAAATGCGGCAAAAATAATAGCGTAGAGCGTTTTCGAAAATCATTCGATCGCGTACTTTCCGTCTTTGCGAGCGGAGCGAAGCAATCCAGGGCAGCGGGACATCTCAGAACTGAGCGGATCCCTGGATTGCTTCGCCCCACCCGCAATGACCGTGGTGCTGACGTGATCCAAGTGTCCCGGAAGAAGCTCTAGCGCCGGGTCACGAGGACGATTGCGCCACTCGGCAGGGACTGCCCATCGCCACTGAAATCCTGCCTGCAACTTGGCTTTCCGAAGGTCTGCGCCCAGGGCAAGGTGATGATCTCAGCGGCCTCGCGGGGCTCCTCGCGGCGCATCCGGGCGGCGCGGCGCTGGGCGAAACCGATCCACCGCTTGATCAAAGGGCCCCGGCTCCGGCGCTCGCCCGGAACCTCCGATCCGCGCCCCTCCCGGGCCCAAGGCGGCCCCTTCGCCATCCACATCATACGAGCCCCCAACACCGGTCGGGGTTTCTGAGGCTTTGCTATTGATCATGCGATAGTCGCACGTCCCAATGTCTTAAGCCGGTGTCCCAAATCGTCGGGTCAGATGTCCAATTTGAGAACCCAATCGTAGAAATCGTCCCAGTCGCCCTCAGGCAGACCGGTGGGTAAGTCGGGCCCGACGGCACGGACGGGCCGGACGCCGCCGGCCTTCACGTCCTTGGGACTGACGCCGAACTCGGCCCGGAACGCCTGCGTGAAGCTCGCCGGGCTCGCGTAGCCGTAGCGGTAGGCGATCTCGGAGACCCTGATCCCGTCGTGGGCCGCCCCCGTCAGGTCGCGATAGGCCCGGGAGAGCCTCCGGCGGCGGATATGCTCGGCGACGCCGCCCAGGGGGGCGAACAGGCGGTACAGCCCGCTGCGGGATAGGCCGAAGCGCCGGCAGAGGTCCTCCACGCCGAGGTCCGGCGACCCAATCTGCGCGTCGATGTAACGGCGGATGTTCAGGAAGACCGGCGCCCGCTCGATCGGGCGGGCCAGCCCGTCCGCGGCCCCGGCCGTGCGTGCGCCCATCGCAAGAAGGATCGCGGTCGCCTGGGCCGCGGCCCGGGATTCCTCCGCGTTGCAGAGGGGGGCGCTCGTGCCCAGCGCCTTGAGATGCTCGCTGACCAGGGCCCCGAAGGGCGTGGCGGCCCGAAGGATCGTGCCATGAGCCCCGTCCAGGCCGAAACCGCCGTCCGGAAACAGGGCCCGGGGCATGATGACCGTGATGGCCCGGTAATCGGTCGATCGGAGGGACAGGGGCTGCGATAGGTCGAGGAGGCACACGTCGCCGGGGGCCATCACCGCCTCGCGCCCGGCGATCTCGACCTGCGCATGCCCGTCCATCCGGATCTTGGCCGCGATGTGATCGACGCCCATCCGCGCGACGAGACCCGACGCCCGCTGCATGCGCAGTTCCGACGCCGCGGTGAAGCCCAGGATCGCGTTGCCGAGGTGATAGACCTCCGACCGGCCGCGAAAATCCGACATGTCCTCCTTCCGGATCTGGACATCCCAGAACGGCGCCACCGCCTCCCGCCACACCGAGATCGACCGCGGACCAAGGGTCGACCCTTCCAGACGCAGATTGGGTCCACGCACACTCATCACGAACCCGGTCGTCGCTCCCTCAGGGCGGCAAAGTCCCCACACGCCTCGTCAAGGTTGTGTAACCGAAAACGCTCGTGAGCAATACAGTTTTCGCCGTTTTTATTGCGTTAGATGACAATCTTCGATCATTCATATCCCCCGCAGCTAGCCTGCCGACCCCTAACAGGGGTGCCGAGACTTCAGATTTGATGGTTTGGCACGCATTTCGCTGGTACGGGGCGGGTTCATGAAGTGTCCGGGGGAGCAACTGCGCTCCAACAGCGCGGGTCAGGGCGCGCAGCTTAAGATCCGTCAGCGGATCGATGAGGAGAGCAAGATCCCGCGACAAAATTTGCTACTTAGAAAATTGCTTTTCGGCATTGAATACCGTGTTTTTTGCTTTATTTTCTGATCTTGAGGGCGTCACGAGTACAGAAAATGACCAGCCAGGAAAAGCACCAGACTATCGAACTGATTGAGATGACCGGCGAAATTGTCGCCGCCTACGTCTCGCACAATCATGTCGCCGTGGGCGATCTGCCGGCGCTCATCGCGAGCGTCCATGCGTCCCTCGGCGGTTTCGGCACGAACGACCCGGTCGGCAAGCCCGAAGAAGAGACGGGAAGACCGACGGCGGCCCAGATCCGCAAGTCGGTGCGTCCCGACGGGATCGTCAGCTTCATCGACGGCAAAGCCTACAAGACCCTGAAGCGGCACCTGACCTCCCACGGGCTCAACCCGGACAGCTACAGGGAGCGCTACGGACTTCCGGCCGATTATCCGATGGTCGCGAGTTCCTACAGCGAGAAGCGCTCGAGCCTCGCCAAGTCGCTGGGTCTCGGCCGGGGTGGCGAGCGGGACTCAGAGCGGGCGGAGGCTCCGGCAGCAGCCCGGGGGCGGCAGAAGGTGGCCTGATCCGCCGATGACGCGGAACCGGGACGCCGCTGCAGCCGCCGACGCGGGCCCGTCATCATGACGGCCCCGCAGGACGCTGCCGCAAAGGATCTGACGATCTACTACGACGGCGGGTGCCCCCTCTGCCGGGCGGAGATCGACCATTACCGCCACTGCGCGGGTAGCGACCGGCTCGACTTCGTCGATGTCGGCCGCGACGCGCGCGCGCCGGACCTTGGGGCCGGCCTCCCCCGCGAGGCTGCCCTGGCCCGTTTCCACGTGCGCGATGCGGACGGGCAACTCGTGTCCGGCGCCGCGGCCTTTGCACGCCTCTGGCGCACCCTGCCGGGCTGGCGCTGGCTCGGGCGTGTCCTCGACCTTCGCGTCTTCGGCCTGCGCCCTCTGATGCCGGTCGCGGAGGCGGCTTACCGCCTGTCGCTTCCGCTTCGTCCGCGGCTGGCGCGCCTGATCGCCCGGCGCCGGACCTGACCCGGGCGGTCAGCCCTGGCGATCGCGCGCCGGCGCCGACGATCGCTCCAGGCTTGAGCCAGGCTAGACTGTTCGGATTCTTCATACTCCCTGCGTCGATTTATGGCTTTTCTTGCCCCGATGTCCCTAGACACGGGCTGGAGCGCGGGCTTTAATCGAAATCAATCCAGGGCGCGTCGTGGTTCGACGCGCTGGCGGCAACGTCCGCACGGGAGGAACCATGAGTTTTGCAGACAGGCGCCAGCCCGTCGGCGGGCAAACTCTTAGGCGGGGGCCGCGTCGATCTTGCGGATGGGCTCCGCCAGTCGGCCTGCGCCGGTGCCGCGGCCTCTCGCCCTGTCGGCAACGCCGTCCCCTAGCCACCGGATGCCGTGAGAGCGGTGACTTACGAAGCCTCGCGGCCGAGACATCGGCACGACCGCCCTTGTCTTGCCTCTTGCACCGCGACACTTCGAAAGTACGTGCGAATCAGCACGATTACTGGCATACTTAATTTTTGTTATCTTCCCCCTGCCTATCCCCACCCGCCGACAAGGTCAGTCGGCGGAAAGACAGCTTGTCGTTCACGAGGCGTAAACGCATCTCCGATAAATTCGTGCTGATAGTTGCTTTGTTCGCTGTTTTGAAAAAATGTGATTAATCGAATGAACATTTGTGTTACAGCGAACTACGTAGATGGTGCCGCGCCACCGCGGCGGGCGGACCTTCTGACGATTTCCGACCCTGAACGTGCCCGGCAGAGCAACCCGGTCCGAGAGCGGCCGGCCGACGGAGGCGGACGATGACCACGTTCGAGACCCTGACGCTCTTCGCCGCGTTCGGGGCCATCTGCGCCTATTACGTGACCGTCGTGGGCTTCGGCCTGACCGCGGTGGCGGTCGTCCTCGCGCTGGGCCTCCTCGGCGCGGTCGGCGGGCACCAGTTCGGGCTGGGTCTGCTGGCGTACGCCTTCGTGACCATGCAGGTCGGCTATGTCGGCGGGATCATGATATTGGCCCTCGCGCGCCATGTCCGCCGCCTGTCCACCAAGGACACGCGCCGGATCGAGGGTGAGCCGCACATCAACCAGGAGTGAGGGCACCCCGATTGCGGAGGCCGGGCGGCAGCGCGCAGATCCCGACGGGGCCGGCCACGCCACAGGAGATGGCGACGCCGGCCATCCTGAACCGCCTCGACCTCAAGACCCTCCGGCTCTTCGCGGCCATCTGCGAGGACGGGACGCTGAATGGCGCGGCACGGCGGGCCGCCATCGCCCCGTCGGCGGTGAGCAAGCGCCTCGCGGAGCTGGAGCGGGCGCTTGGCTGCCAACTGCTCGCCCGCGGCCCCAAGGGGATGCGCCCGACCCCGGCGGGCGAGACCCTCCTGCATCACACCCGGCGGATGCTGGCCAGCGCCGAGCAGATCAGCCTCGAACTCGCCGAGCATGCCCGCGGCGTGCGGGGTTTCGTCCGGGTGCTGGCGAACCTCTCGGCCATCGTCCAGTTCCTGCCGGACGATCTTCAGGCGTTCCTGGCCGCGCAGGGTGAGATCCGCGTGGATCTGGAGGAGCGCCCGAGCACCGGCGTGGTGACCGGGGTCGAGGACGGGGCGGCCGATCTCGGCATCTGCGCCGGGGGCACCGACACGCGCTCCCTGGACGCCTATCCCTATCGCCGCGACCGCCTCGTCCTCGTCGTGCCGGCCGGACATCCCCTGGCCGGGCGGGACTCGGTGTCCCTGGCCGAGACCCTCGATCACGACCATGTCGGGATGCACCGGGAAAGCTCGATCTACACGGCCCTGCGCGACGAGGCCCGGCGCCTCGGGCGCCCCCTGAAGCTGCGGATCCACGTGCCGAGCTTCGACGCCATCTGCCGGATGACGCAGGCGGGGATGGGACTCGGCGTCGTGCCGGAGGGCGTCCACGCCCTCCTCGGTCCCCAGATGAACGTCGCCGCCGTCCCCCTCAGCGACCCGTTCGCCCAGCGCACTCTGCTCCTCGTCGTGCGCCCCGGCGCCCTCACCCCCGCGCCGGCCCTGCTGTTCGCCCATCTGCGCGCGGCGGGGTGAGAGGAGCCACATCCCGTCATTGCGAGCGCAGCGAAGCAATGACGGACACCGGCGGGTGGCCGTTCTCTCCCGGAGAACGCAGCCTGACGCATCGCGTTTAGGCCCCACCGGTCGAACGCAGTATTCTTCCATCAAAGAACAAGGAGGGAGCGCTCATGCCAAGCTCATCGCCGGCTCCGGCCCAGGGTCCGCTCAGCGGCATCCGAGTCCTCGAACTCGGACAGCTCATCGCGGCACCGTTCGCCACCAAGATCCTCGGCGAGTTCGGCGCCGAGGTCATCAAGGTCGAGCCGCCGAACGACGGCGACCCCCTGCGGAAGTGGCGCAAGATGCACGAGGGCACCTCGCTCTGGTGGTACCTGCAATCCCGCAACAAGAAATCGATCGCGATCAATCTGAAATCGCCGGACGGTCTCGCCGTGGTCAAGGACCTCGTGCGCAGCGCCGACGTGGTCGTCGAGAACTTCCGCCCCGGCGGCCTGGAGAAGCTCGGGCTGGGCTGGGACGTTCTGTCGGCGCTGAACCCGAAGCTGGTGATGGTCCGCATCTCCGGCTACGGCCAGACCGGCCCCTACCGCGACCGGCCTGGCTTCGGCGCCATCGGCGAGTCGATGGGCGGCATCCGCTTCACCACCGGCAGCCCGGACAGCCCCCCCGCCCGGGTCGGCGTCAGCATCGGCGACACGCTGGCCTCGCTCCACGGGGTGATCGGCGCCCTGATGGCCCTGCTGCACGTCAAGACCGCCGGGGGCGCTGGCCAGGTGATCGACGTCTCGCTCGTGGAGAGCGTGTTCAACGTCATGGAGAGCCTCGTCCCGGAATACGACCTGCTGGGCGAGGTCCGCACCCGCACCGGCGGCGCGCTGCCCGGCATCACGCCCTCCAACACCTATCCTACCAAGGATGGCGGGTTCGTCGTCATCGCCGGCAACTCGGACCCGATCTTCCGCCGCCTGATGACGGCCATCGGCCGCCCGGATCTCGCCGAGGACCCGTCGCTGCGCGGCAATGACGGCCGCAGCGCCGTGGCGGCGATGCTTGACGGGGTGATCGCCGACTGGACCAAGGCGCGCAGCGTGGACGAGGCCCTGGACGTCCTCGACGCCGCCGACGTGCCGGCGGGGCGGATCTACTCGGTCGCCGACATCGTCGCCGATCCGCATTACGCCGCCCGGGACATGATCCTCGATGCCGAGCTGCCCGGCGGCACGATGGTCAAGATGCCAGGCATCGTGCCCAAGCTCTCCGGCACGCCGGGCTCGGTGCGCTGGCAAGGGCCGGCGCTCGGCGCCCACACCGACGACGTCCTGGCCGATCTCGGCCGCGATCCCGAGACGATCGCGCGCCTGCGCCGCGAGGGAGCCGTCCAATGACCGGCGATGCGATGCTGATCCAGGAGGTCGCCACCCGCGACGGGTTCCAGATCGAGCCGGTCTTCGTGGAGACGGCCGACAAGGTCGCCCTGATCGACGCCCTCGCCGCCACGGGCTTTTCGCGGATCGAGGTCTCGTCCTTCGTCTCGCCCAAAGCCGTCCCCGCCCTGGCGGACGCCGCCGAGGTGTTTGCCGGGATCAAGAGGCGGCCGGGCACGGTCTACGTCGCCCTGGTGCCCAACCCCAAGGGGGCCGAGCGGGCCCTGGCGGCGAAGGTCGATGAGGTGAACCTCGTCGCCTCCGTCAGCGAGACCCACAACCGCGCCAATATGGGCATGACCCCCGCCGCCTCGATCGAGGGCTTCGGCCGGATCATGGAGACGCTGAAGGGCTCAGGGCTGTCCACCAACGCCACGGTGGCCACGGCCTTCGGCTGCCCCTTCGAGGGCGACCAGCCGGCGGACAAGGTGCTGGCGCAGGTGGAGCGCTACCTCGCCCTCGGGATCGAGGGGGTGACGCTCGCCGACACGACCGGCATGGCCAACCCCCGGCAGGTCGAGGCGCTGGTCGCCCGGGCGCTCGCCCTGGTGCCGGCCGGGCGCCTGACGCTCCACTTCCACAACACCCGAGGGCTCGGCCTCGCCAACGTGCTCGCCGCCTACGGAGCCGGCGCCCGCCGGTTCGACGCGGCGCTCGGCGGCCTCGGCGGTTGCCCCTTCGCACCGGGGGCCACGGGCAACATCTGCACCGAGGATCTCGCCAACATGGCGGAGGAGATGGGCATCGCGACGGGCCTCGACCTCGAAGCTCTGATCGGCCTCTCCCGCGATCTGCCCCGCCTCGTCGGGCACGACGTGCCGGGGCAGGTCGCCAAGGCCGGACGCCCTTCCGACCTGCACCCGATCCCGCAGGCCGCCTGAGGCGCCAGGGGGTGTTCGAATTGGCATGTTGCTACCGTTGACCCCTCTTGCCCTCATCCTGAGGTGCCGGCGCGAAGCGGCGGCCTCGAAGGAGGGTTCCAGGGATCGCGCGACTTCTGGAGCCCTCCTTCGAGGCCGCTGACGCGGCACCTCAGGATGAGGGTTTTGAGGAGGAGATGCGGCCCTGATGCAACTCGATCTGTTCCGGCTCTAGCCGACCGCAAAACCCCTTACCGCCGGACGCCGCCATCAGAAGCGGCGCCGGACGGCCCGTGGGCGCAGGCCGCCCAACCCCTTGGAGGACACACCCATGAGCGCCGTCACCACCAGCCCGCTGACGGGCGTGGCCGAAGTCACCGAGAGCAGCGTGGTCCGCAAGGCCGCATGGCGGCTGATGCCGCTGATCATGATCTGCTACATGTTCGCGTTCTTCGACCGCATCAACATCAGCTTCGCGAAGTTCCAGCTCCAGAGCGATCTCGGCTTCAGCAACGTCGCCTACGGGCTCGGGGCGAGCATGTTCGTGATCGGCTACGTGATCTTCGAGGTGCCCTCGAACCTGTTCCTCTACAAGGTCGGGGCCCGGCGCTGGATCGCCCGGATCATGATCTCCTGGGGCATCGCCACGGCGCTGATGGTGTTCATTGCCACCGAGTGGCAGTTCTACGCCCTCCGCTTCGTCATCGGCGCGATGGAGGCGGGCTTCGCACCGGGCATCCTCTACTACCTGACCCTGTGGTTCCCGGCCTCGTTCCGCGGGCGGGTGACGTCGTTCCTGTTCGTGGCCTCGGCCTTCTCCGGCATTTTCGGCGCCCCCGTGGCGGGGCTGATCCTCGGCGGCCTCAACGGCACGGCGGGGCTCGCCGGCTGGCAGTGGCTGTTCCTGGCCGGCGGCCTGCCCTGCCTCGTCCTCGGCGTGCTGGTGTTCCTTCGCCTCGACGACCGGATCGAGGACGCCAACTGGCTGACGGCCGAGGAGAAAGGCGTCCTGTCCTCGACGATCGCCCACCACAACCGCGGGATCGGCGATCACTCCCTGTGGGGCGCGATCCGGCAGCCGGGCTTCCTGCTGATCGCCCTCGTCTACTTTCTCCTGCAGGTCGGCTCCTACGGCCTCAACTTCTGGGGGCCGGACCTCATTAAGACCGCCACCGGCGGCACGGCGGCCTCCGTGGGCTTCCTCACCGCGGTGCCTTACATCTGCGGCGCCATCAGCATGGTGGTGATCGGACGCCTGTCCGACGCCTCCGGGGACCGCCCGAAATTCGTCGCCGGCCTCGCCGTCGCGGCGGCCATCGGCTTCTTCGCCGCTGGCCTGTTCGACAAGCAGATCGTGCCCCTGATGATCGCCCTGGCGCTGGTCGGTTCCGGCATCGTGGCCTCGATCCCCACCTTCTGGACCCTGCCGGCCAAGCTCGTGACCGGCGTCGGCGCGGCGGGGGGCATCGCCCTCATCAACACGCTGGGCCAGTTCGGCGGCATCGTCAGCCCGGTGGCGGTGGGGTGGGTGAAGGACCTGACCGGCTCGACCACCCCCGCCCTCTACGGCATCGGCACCCTCTGCCTCGTCGCCGCGGCGCTCCTGCTGTTCGCGCCCCCCGCCAGCCTGCGCCGCAACGACCGGGGCGTCTGAACCGGGGGCGGCCCCCGATGCGGCGGACGGGCCACACGGCAAACCCAACCGGACCGCCGGCATCCCGGTGCGATTGACCCTTCCCCGCCGCGATGGGATGACGGCGGTGACGGTTCCCCTCGGGGATCAAAAGGGAACGCGGTGGGGGCTTCCGGCCCGATGCCGCGGCTGCCCCCGCAACTGTAAGCGGCGAGCCCGGCACCACTGCGTCACTGGATGGGTCCATCCGGGAAGACGGTGCGAGGGCGGTGACCCGTGAGCCAGGAGACCTGCCGTCAGCCGTGGTCACACGCGGAACGCGCCGGGCGGGGTGTCCTGGCGGGTGTCGAAGCGCAGGGCCGATGGCTCGGCGGGGAGACCTCATCCGCGGTGACGTGCCACTGTCGCCGTCGAGGCCCCCGTGTCCTGCCGTCCGCGTTTCGCGTCCCTCCCCGCCTTCGTTATCTCCTCCAGTCTTGGCCTGACGGCCTTCCCCGGCATCGCCCCAGCCCAGGGCGGATCCAACCCGACCGAGACGACACTCGACGAGATTTCGGTCACCTCCGAGAAGACCGATGCCGTCGCGCAGACCGCCCCCGCCGCGAGCGCGGGCTATGCCGGCGGCGTGAGCGGCATCGGCGGCCAGCTGCTGACCGTGGATTCCGCCAGCGCAGGGTTCATCACCGGCGCGCAGATCAACAACCGTCCGGTGACGCGGCCCGGGGAGGTGCTGGAGGAAGTACCCGGCCTCATCGTCACGCAGCATTCCGGAGAGGGCAAGGCCAACCAGTTCTTCCTCCGCGGCTTCAACCTCGACCACGGCACCGACATCGCTTTGTTCCTCGACGGCATGCCGCTCAACATGCGCACCCATGCCCACGGCCAGGGCTATGCCGACATCAACTTCCTGATCCCGGAACTCGTGGGCGGCGTGGAGTTCCACAAGGGCCCCTACTTCGTCCGTGACGGCGACTTCGCCTCGGCCGGGTCGGTGCGGATCGACTACCTCGACAGCGTCCCGAAGAACCTCGCCCTCACCTCCATCGGCTCGTTCGGCTACCGGCGCGCCCTGTCCATCGCCTCGGCGCCCCTCGCCGGGGGCAACCTGCTGGTCGCGGCCGATGCCCAGGTCTACGACGGGCCATGGGTCGTCCCTGACGCCCTGCGCAAGATCAGCACGGTGGCCCGCTACAGCCAGGGCACTGCGCTCGACGGGTTCTCGGTCACCGGCATGGCCTATGCCGCCCGTTGGACGGCGACCAACCAGATCCCCGAGCGCGCCGTCGTCTCGGGGCTGATCGACCGGTACGGAACCCTGAACCCCACGGATGGCGGCGACACGTCCCGCTTCTCCGTTTCGGGCAAGTTCAGCGCCACCGACACCACGGGGGTGACCCGGGCCTCGGCCTACGTGGTCCGCTCGCAGCTCAACCTCTTCAACGACTTCACCTACTTCCTGAACGACCCGGTCAACGGCGACCAGTTCCACCAGCTGGACCAGCGGATCATCGGCGGTGGCGAGGCCTTGCACATCTTCCAGGGCGACCTGTTCGGCCGTCCGATGGAGAACGAGATCGGCGTGCAGACCCGCACCGACACGATCCGGGTCGGCCTGTTCGACACGACGAACCGGCAATACCGCTCCGGCATCCTCGACGACCGGGTGCTGGAGACGAGCGGCGCCTTCTACTTCGACAACCGGGTGCGATGGACGGAGTGGCTGCGCACCGCCATCGGCTTCCGTGCCGACGGCTACTATGCCAGCGTCGCCTCCGACACCCCGGCAAATTCGGGCAGGGCCCGGGACGGCATCGTGAACCCGAAGCTCGGCCTCACCCTCGGGCCGTGGTTCGACACGGAGCTGTTCGTCAACTACGGCGGCGGCTTCCATTCGAACGACGTGCGCGGCGTCACCGCCACGGTCGATCCGGCGAGCGCGCTGTTCACCACCACGCGCGCGCCCTTCCTCGTCCCGTCCACGGGCTACGAGGTCGGCCTGCGCAACCGGTCCATCGCCGGGCTGGAGACGAGCGTGGCCCTGTTCCGGCTCGATTTCGCCTCCGAGAACCTGTTCCAGGGCGACACCGGCACCACGGAACCGAGCCGGCCGACCCGGCGCTTCGGCGTGGAATGGACCAACCGCTATGCGGTGACGCCCTTCCTGTCCCTGGAGGGCGACCTGACGATCACCAACGCCCGCTTCTCGGATGCCGACCCCGTCGGCAACCGGGTGCCGGAGGCCCCCACGACCATCGCCTCCGCGGGCATCACCTTCGGCGAGCCGCTGGGCTGGTTCGGGTCCCTGCGCTTCAGGTACTTCGGGCCGCGCCCCCTGATCGAGGACAACTCGATCCGCTCCCGCCCGACCGCCCTGCTCAACGGCCGGGTCGGCTACGCCTTCGAGAACGGGGTCAGCGTGTCCCTCGACATCCTGAACCTGACGAACAGCAAGTCGGACCAGATCACCTATGCCTACGTCTCCCGACTTCCCGGCGAGCCGGCCGAGGGGCTGATCGACCGGGTGTTCCATCCCGTCGAGCCCACCGCCGTGCGGCTGACCGTGGCCGGCCGGTTCTGACGCGACCGGTCCGGAGCCCCAGGCGCGGCGGACGGCCCCTCAGGCCGCCTCCGCCGTGCCGGGACGGGTCTCGACGAGGGTCCCGCCGTGCACCGTGAGCACCCGGTCGGCATAGGGCAGGACGTGACGGCTATGGGTCACGAAGACCTTCGCCGCCGGAAAGCGCAGGAGCGCCTGCACCAGCTCGGCCTCGGAGGCCGGGTCGAGGTTGGCCGTCACCTCGTCGAGGAGCAGGAGCCGCGGGCGGCGGCAGAGGGCGCGGGCCAGGATCAGGCGCCGCCTCTGCCCGGTGGAGAGAAGGGGGCTCTCGGCGGAAAGCAGGGTCGCGAAGCCCTGCGGCAGGCCATGGACCGCATCGAGCAGGCCCACTTGATCGAGGGCCGCCTCGATCTGCGCCTGACTGATGTCGGGCGAGTAGAGGGCGACGTTCTCGGCCACCGTCCCGGCGAAGAGCTGGTCGTCGGCGAAGACGCAACCGATATTCGCCCGGTACTCGTGCACGCCGAAGGCATCGATCGGGCGGCCATCCACGAGGAGCCGTCCGCGCCGGACCGGATGCAGGCTCGCCAGGATGCGCAGCAGGGAGGACTTGCCGCAGCCTGAAGGACCGATGATCGCCAGGGTCTCGTGACGGGCGATGTCGATCGTGAGGTTCACCTCGGCGATGAGGGGGGCGTCGTTGGCGGCAAACTGCACGGCGAGGCCCTCCAGGGCGACGCTGTGACGGATCACCCGGGCGATGTGCACGCCCTCGCTCGCGGGTTCGGGCGTCTCGTCGAGCACGTCGTCGAGGCGGCCGAAATGCACCCGCATCACGGACAGTTGCAGAAAGCTCATGATGAGCGCGTTCATCGTGGTGAAGAAGGCGGCGCGCAGGGCGAAGAAGGCGTAGAGCACGCCCACCGAGAGCGTGCTCTTCATCACGTCGGTGACGCCCATGTAGAGTGTCGCCACCGTCCCCAGCGCGAAGATCAGGTGGAGATACAGGTCAGCGTCGATCGACAGCTTCTTGGAGCGGTAGCCGAAATTGGCGAAGCGGGTGAAGCTTTCAAGCCATTTCAGGGCGAAGAAGCCGCCAGTGTTGCTCGCCTTAAGACCGGCGATCTGTTTGAGGCCGTCCAGAAGCCGCGCCTGTTCCTCCGAACGCGATTCCAGGGACAGGGTCGTGGCCCGGGCGATCTCGGGATAGGTCGCGAAGCGCACCAGCACCGCCACGACCAGGGTCAGCACCGAGACCCCCGCCATGGCCGGCGCATAGTAATACATCATGCCCACCAGCAGCACGGACATGATCCCGTCGGCGATGGAGGAGACGAAACCCGTGACGAGGAAGGTCTTGATCTGATCGACCGAGGTGAGCCGCGTGACGAAATCGCCGGGATGACGGGATTCGAAGAAGCCGAGCGGCAGGCGCAAGGCATGGCCGATGATGTTGCGGGTGAAATGGATCTCGAACATCGTCGCCGCGCGCAGGGTGACGAGGTCCCGCAGCCACCGCGACACCGCCTCGAAGGCGGTGAACAGCAGGAGACCGACGATCACCACCGTGAGCAGGTCGAGGTCGTATTGCGGGATTACCGTATCGATGGCCGTCTGCAGGAAGACGGGGGTCGCCAGGGCGAAGAGGGTGGCCGCCAGGGACATCACAGCGATCAGGCCGACCGTGTGCTCGATGCCGCGGCAGGAGCGGTAGACGCTCCAGAACAGCGATTTCCGTGAGGCCCGGACGGCCTTGAAGTCGATCCGCGGCTCGAATTCCAGCGCGACGCCCGCGAAATAGCGCTCCATGTCTTCCCGGGCATAGAGGCGCGGGCCGAAGGCCGGATCGTGGACGTGATAGGTGCCGCGCACCACCTTCTCGAGCACGACGAAGTGGTTGCCGTTCCAGTGCAGGATCGACGGACCCTTGAGCCCGGCGAGTTCCTCCACCTGCGAGACCGCGAGCCCCTGGGCGTCGAGGCCGATCTGTCCGGCGACCTCAACGATCTCGGCGAAGGTCATGCCCCGGCGGGAGGGGGGGAACAGCGCCCGCAGATAGGGAAGGTCCAGGTCGTGACGGTGGGCGTTGGCCACCATCGCGAGGCAGGCCAGCCCGCACTCCATCGTCTCGCTCTGGAGCACGGGGCGGACGGCCCGGGTGTGGAGTCGCGAAGCGAACATCGGCGTTCGTCCCCAGCCCTTCTCACCGCCCGCGCAGGGCGCGGATCGGATCGAGCATCCAGTCGATCAGCCGCCGACGCTCGACGACGATGTCCGCCGAGAGGGTCGAGCCGACGCGGATCGGGACGCGCTCGCCATAGGCATCGACATCGGGCCGGTCGGGCGTGATCTCGATGCGGTAGGCCGATTGGCGGACCACCGGGCGCGGATCGAGCCCGGGATCGTCCTTGGCCTCCCCCGGCGCCCGGATGGCGGCCTCGGAGATCGAGCTGATCGTGCCGTGATAGATGCCGAAGGTCTTGAACGGGAAGGCATCGTATTTGAGGATCACCCGCTGGCCGACCTTGGCGAGGCCCACCGCCCGGGCGGGCGCCTCGACCACGACGAGGGGCGCCGCCCCGGGATCGCCGACCGCTGCCAGGAACTGCCCGGCCGCCACCGAGTCGCCGACCTTGCCGGCCAGGGCCAGCACCGCGCCTGCACCCTGGGCCTGGACCTCCAGGGCCGATTCGGTGCGTAGGGCGGCGAGCCGGCTGTCGGTCGCCTCGATCTGGTTCTGGGCGGAGACCTTCTGCGTCTCCCGGGCTGCGACGAGTTGCCGGAAGTCGCGCTTGCGCTCGGCGTCCAGGCGGAGCTGCTCCATACGCCGGAGGCGCAGATCCGAGGTCAGGCGGTCGTACTCGAAGGTGGTGCGCTCGTGCGATTCGAGCAGATCGCGGGTGGCGTCGCCCTGGCGGACATAGGCCGCCACACGCTTGACCGTGGCGCGGCTGCGCTCGGCGGCGGCCTCGCTGCGGCGGATCTGATCGGCGAGGCCGGCATAGTAGGCCGCCTGATCGGCCTCGATCTTCGCCTGCTGGCGGGTCGCCTCGTCGATGAAGGCGGTGGAACGCGCCACCTCCTCCGCCAGCGTCTTGCGGGTGAGGAGCAGGTTGCGGGTCTCGGCCTCCACGGCCGATTCGCCCCCTGCGGTCGCGGTCCCGATGCGCAGGGCGAAGAGGGGCTGGCCGACCTTCACCGCCTCGCCCTGGCGCACGGCAACGCGGGTGATGACGCCTGCCCGCGGCGCGTCGATGCGGGCGAATCCCCCCGTGGTGGCCACGATCCCGCGGACGCTCTCGGTCTGGGCGAAGCGGCCGTACCAGAGACCCGCGGAGACCGCCGCCACCACAGCGGCGACGAGGATCGCCGCGAAGGTCGCGCTGCGGTTCTGGCGCAGGTCGATGGTTTGCAGGATGCGGGCGCTCGGCAGGGCCGAAGCCGGCCGCTCCTCCCCGGCCCCTTCGCCATCCCCCCGGGCGGTGTCCGGCGCTGTGTCTCGGGCAGCCTGAGGGGCAGGCTCGTCGCCAGAACCCGGGGGCTCGATGCTACCTTCCGCGCGCCCGTAGCGAGGCATCGGCCTTTCTTCCAACGTCATGCGTTTGCTCCGCTCATGGCGTTGTGCGAGGTCTCGGCATCGTGCAGGTACTCGTCGAGGCGCGGCCACATGAACCATTGTTCAGGGGCCCGCAGGATCGAGCGTTCGATGTGGCGCCGGACGATGTCGGCGACCTGCCGCCGGGTGTCCGGCGCGTTGTCGGCCACCTCGAAGGGCCGCCCCGCATGGATGACGTCGCCGCCGAGCGACGAGGTGATGGCCAGCGGCAGCACCGTCGCCTCCGTGAGCCGGGCCAGTTGGTCGATGCCGAGGGCGAGCTGGACCGGCCGGCCGAACAGCGTCGTCTGGAAGGGCGCCCCGTAGCTCGCCGGCAGGTCGATGAAGCTCACGATGGTCGCCCCGGCACGGGCGAAGCGGATGGCGCCGAGGAAATCCTGCCGGTTGCGCACGTTGAGGAAGCGCATGTCCACGCCGAGTTCGCCGATCCGCCGCATCACGGCGGTCTCGACGGGCCGGTCCTCCCGGGCGCGCAGGATCAGCATGGGCCGCCCCGGAAAGAACCGGTCGATCAGGGCAGCGAAGGGGAGTGCGAAGCAGCCCATATGGAGGGGCGCTAGGAGCACGGGCTTCGCCCCCGCGGCGACGCTTGCGATCAGACCCGCATCGGGGATCGCGACGGAGCGCATGTCCGCCCGGATGGCCCGGTGCGACCGCCGCAGCAGCGCCAGCCATTCGAGCTGAACGAGGCGGTCGGCGAACAGTGCCTCCGCATCGAGGCGCCGGGCCTCCGCCCGGGACAGCCGCAAGATGCCCTCGAAGACCGGCGCGAGGCCGAGGGTCGCCTTCCCGCGCAAGATGCGCCGGGCCGGCCACACCGTCCTGAAACCGTGTCGCCGGACCGGAAGGGGCAGGGATGCCGCCAGGAGGCGCGAAGGTGGGATCTCGCTCATCACGCCGCCCGGATCCGCCCGGCGGGGGTGGGCCGACGGGACTGTGCCCGACGGCCCGATTCGATCCGGTTTACGAACAGCAGGAGTTGCAGCTCTTCGGCGCGGGGGCGCAGGGAGCGGGCTTGCAGGGCGGCGGAGCGCAGGGGGCGCAGCCGCCGGAAACGGACTTCAGGGTCGCGAGGTCGAGCTTCTTCATCAGGTGCCTCCTGCTGGAAACGGCGCGGCGTTCCGCCTGCCGTCGGGCCACGGGCGGGCCGCAGCTGGAGGTTAGGTTTACAAAGATTTACCAGCAAGCGTAGAAAACTACGGATATCCACTGAAAAAGCCTAAATGCAGTCACGTAGCATGGCTAAATTACAGCATAAAATAATTAATGGTGCATAAAACGCCTTATGCCCCTAGGCACCAATAACGCATATCGACCCAACGAGAAGAACGGAAGTCGGCGATGGACTGCCATCCAGGTATCGATCGCGGGGGCTGCAGCGGAATGAACCCACGAGATATCATCGAGAGCGCTGAAATCGTGTCATCACAGGGGATCATTTGCGCGCTCCTCTCGGGTTCGCCGCCCGAACTCTCCTACGGCGGTGCGGCGGAGGGACTCGACGCCGTCTTGGAGCCGGCTTTCGTCTTCGTGGGCCGGTTCGGAACAGGGTCCGGCGCCGAATCGATCGGCGGGCCGGAGCGCGTCCTCGGGCCGGCGCCGTGATCCGCGTGCTCACCGCGATCACCGGGCTCCTCGCCCTCCTCTATCTGGCGGCGACCGGTGTCCTGTACGCCCGTCAGCGGGACATCCTGTTCCGGCCGGAGCCGCTCGATTGGCCCCCGGAGGCCCTGGATCTGGACGGTGTCGCGGTCCACCGGATCCAGACCGAGGACGGCGAACATCTGGTGGCGTGGTACGCCCGCGGGACGGGCCGGCGGCTCATCCTCTTCCTGCACGGGACCGGCGGCTCCCTGACCCGGCGAGCCGAGCGGATACGCCAGCTTTCGGCCTTCGGCTCCGTCCTGGCCATCGACTATCGCGGGTTCGGGGGCTCCAGCGGCACCCCGTCCGAAGCGGGGCTCGGGCGCGATGCCGAGGCGGCCTACCGCTTCGCGCTGGGGGCAGGTTTCGCCCCCGGCGACATCGTTGTCCTTGGGGAATCCCTCGGCTCGGGGCTCGCCCTCCGGCTCGCCGCCCGCCACCCCGTCGGCGGGGTGGTGCTCGCGGCCGCCTATGCCTCGATCCGGGCCGTGGCCGCCGAGCGATACTGGATGTTCCCGGTGGCGTGGACCCTGAAGGACCCCTTCGACGTCACCCCCGACCTCCGTCGCGTCGTGGCGCCGATCCTCGTCCTTCACGGTACGGATGACCGGGTCGTCCCCCTCCACCATGCGGAAACTCTCGTCGGAGGCGCCGGGCCGAACCTCACCTTCGTCCGGGTCCCCGCCGGATCGCACATGATCCTATCCGACCCCGCGGGGGCGGAGTCCCTTGCCTTGTGGCTCTCCCGCCTCCCCGCAGCGCCACCCAAGGCGGAGGCCCACAGCCCCTGAAAGGTTTCGTGTCGTGGACGGTTCGGCCGGCCGATAGCCAATGATGGTTTTTGGCTTGAGGCTGCACAACGCTTCAGTGTTCGTATGGCTTGCAGCAGCCTCAAACCGTTCATTGAGCGATGGTTTAGCCGTTCAAGGCTTCACTGGCGATTAACCACGCCGGATTACTGCTAAACCGCGTATACGGCATCACAAGGAGCAGGATTGCCCGGATGAAACCGGATCATCCCGGAGGCGGGTTCGGCAGGCCACGAAACGCCACCCGATCCGCCGCCAAACCCGCGCCGCTCCGGACAGTCCTGACCGCAGCAGGGCTCGCCGCTGCCGGCCTCCTCGGTGCCGCCGAAGCGGGGGCCGACGCGCAATCCCTCTCCGAGACCATGCACTGGGCCCTGCGGTCGAGCTTCGACAAGAAGGCCGACGACGAGCGGCAGGCCGCGGCCGAGGCGCGGATGCTGAGCAGCTACGAGGCGTTCCTGCCCGAAGCGGCCTACGTCATCAATCACCGCCTCGACAGCACGATCCGCTACAAGCCCGATGTCTACACGGATCCTTCGAATCCGACCGGCACCGATACCGTGGGCCGGCGGCAGCCGAGCGGCGACGGCTTCCAGCTGACCCTGCCGCTCTTCGATGGGTTCCGGCGCTCCAACACCCTGGAGGCAGCCCGGAGCGCGGTCGCCGCGGGGCGCGGCCTGCAGGACGTGAAGACCCAGCAGATCCTCCTGGAAACCGCGAGCGCCTATTTGGCCGTGTTGCGCGACCGGGCGGTCGTCCGCCTGCGGGAGGCGGCCATCGCGGACGTGGCGAAGGTGGCCCGCAGCGTCGCGGCCCGCCGGGAGGTTCACGATGCCACCAATGCGGAGCTGGCGCTCGCCGAATCCCGGGTGATCGCGGCCCAGGCCGCCCTCGAACAGGCGCGGGCGAACCTGCTCGCCTCCGACGCCGAACTCGAACGGCTCGCCGGGCCCGACGCCAACCCGAGCGCACTGCCGGATGTCCCCAACCGGCTCCTGCCGAAGTCCCTGGACGAACTCCGCGCCGTGTTGCTCGGCGAGAGCCCCAGGCTCATTGCGGCCCGGCTCGACGCGGAATCCGCCGATTACCTCGCAAAGGCCGCCTATGCCCGCTTCTCGCCGCAGTTGAACCTTCAGTTCAATCACACGCGCCGGGGCTGGGTCTCGAACACGCCCTACAAGGTCGTCGACACGACGACCATGCTGCAGGCCGTCGTGCCCCTCTACCAGCCGGGCGAGTTCGGCGACCTCGCGAGGGACCAAGCGCTGGCCCGCCAGAAATCCTACGAGACCCTCGATCTCGAGCGCCGGGTGGTGGCCGAGGCGACGGTGGCCTTCACACAGCGCCGCTCTTCCCTGCAGCAGGTGGCCCAGGCGTCCGAGCGGGTGCGCAAGCTCATCCGCGCCGTGCAGGGCCGCCAGATGGAGCTTCGCCTCGGGACCATGACGATCCTGGACACACTCAACACCGTCGGCGAACTGGCCGATGCGCGGATCGCCAAGATCAATCTGGAATATTCGCGGGACCGGGCGACCTACGCCCTCGCCGCCGCGATGAACCGCCTGCGGGTCTGACCGCCTGCGGGGTGCGCCACGCGGTGAGGCGCGGCGCACCCCGACATGGCGAACGCGTCAGTACTTCCGCACGAGGGGCGCCGGGGCGGGGGCGGGCGGGGCACCGAAGGCATAGCGGAAGCCGACGGACACGATGTCGACGCTCGAATCGACTACCCCGGCGAAGGCGATATTGCCGACGTTGTAGTCACGCCCGAGGCCCGCCAGGATCCGCGACTTATCGAGGAAGAGGTGGGAATAGGCGACGTTGAGGGTCAGCTGCTCATTCCAGCGGTAGCTCGCGCCGACGTTCAGGCTGTAACGGTCGCCGTCGGGCAGGCGCACGGAGCGGTTGGTGAAGTCGATCGGCGAGGTCTCGTAGCCGAAGCCGGCCCGGAGGGTCAGGGCGGCATTCACGTCGTACTCGCCGCCGATGGAGTAGAGGAACCCGTCCTTGTACCGCAGAGGCAGGTCGTTGACCGGCACGCCGAGCGTCTTCGAGACGATCCCGATATCGCCGAGCCTCGACCAGTTGTCCCATTCGAAGCCGAGGGAGACCCGGGCGACCGGGCTCACCGCCTGAGTCAGGCCGACGCTGAGCTTGTCCGGGGTGTTCAGGCTGGCGCGCACCTGCCCCGCCACGAGGGCCAGGGCCACGAGGGGCACGCCGATGGAGCCGTCGATGTCGTGGTGGACCGAGGAGCGGTAGCCGACGCCGAACGCAGTGCCTTCCCACGGCGTGATGGTGGCGCCCGCCGTGAAGCCCACCCCCCAGGATTCGCCCTTCAGGAACGAGCTCGGATAGGTCTGCGGCAGGATGCCGGGGATCGGCAGGGCCTGCCGAAGGGTCAGCCGGAAATACTCGATGTTCGGCCCGGCGCCGACCGAAAGCCACTCGTTGACCTTGAAACCGACCACCGGGTTGATGGCGAGGGAGAAGATCCGCGACGACCGGCCATAGACCTCTCCGGACCACACCTGGTTCGGCTTGGTGGTCAGGCCGAACGGCGCATCCGTGGCAATGCCGAGCCAGAGGCGGTCGTTGATCTGGTAGGAGCTGGCGCCCGCCGGCAGGACCGCGCCCTGGCCGATCTCGCCCGAAGCGCCGAGCCGCGCGAAGGCCGGGTTGGTGCCCGTCGTCGGCGTGATGGTGGCGGAGGGACCGAGATAGGTCAGATTCTGCTCGGTAACGAACCCGGGCCGCATCGTGATGACGGCCGGGTTCCAGAACATCGACGACACACCGCCCGAGCCGGCCGCCGCGCCGGCGTAGCCCAGGCCCTGCGCTTCCGTGCTCTGCTCCCGGAGCCCGAACGCGCCCGCGAAGGCTGCCGTCCCGCAAGACAACGTCGCCGCCAAGGCTGCCGCCCCGATCCGGGCGCCACGCATCGTCCTCATCCCCATCCCTCCCCAAGATAAGCTTTGGATTCGCCTATTTTTAAGGCTTGTTGTTATGAATTTATTAAACTGATCGGAGCCCCGAGGCCAAAAAATTTCCGGCTCGAAGCATTCGCGTACCGGAACGACACAGACGGACAGTCAGTCCACTTCGCTGATCGACAGCCTTCCCTATAGGTCAAGACGCTGCCGAAAGCGGCACAAAAATGCAAGCTGGAAAGGCCACGCTCGGAACCGAGCCCACGCCGGAGGGCATGGGCTGTGGCATTTTCACGTCAGCCGGACCGGAGCGCCCCCCCTTGCGCAGACCTCACGTATCAGGATAGAAGTTGACGTATACGTTAAGTGAGATCGCAGGAACGAAGGCCCCACGTGAGGGCCGCCCGGCGGAGGGAGGGGGAAGGTGGCTGCTCATCGCACCCTAAAGCGCGGTTTCATGGCGCGCGCTCCGGCGTTGACGCTTCGCGCGCTCCGGGCATACGGTGGCTTCAAACTAGAGAAGGCCACCTGTGTCCGATACGCTGTACACAGTGACCCAGCTCGCCAACGACCTTGGTGTGACGGCGAGAACAGTCCGTTTTTACGAGGACAAGGCGCTCCTCAATCCGCGGCGGGCCGGCAACAACCGGGTGTATACGCACCGGGACCGGGCGCGGCTGATCCTGATTCTGCGCGGCAAGCGGCTCGGCTTCACCCTACGAGAGATCAAGGAATACCTCGACCTCTACGATGCCGACCCGACCCGGCAGGAGCAGATGCGCGCCCTGCTGAAGCGGGTGCAGGCCCGGCTCGACAGCCTGGTCGAGCAGGAAAAGGCCTTGGCAGAGACGATGGCCGAGTTACGCACTATTGCGCAGCAGACCGAGGCGGCCCTGGCGGCCCTCCCCGCCTCCGAGGCCCCGTCGAAGGTGCGCCGGGCGCGGTAGCGGTCCGCGGGGTTTCCTACCCGTCATCGCGCGCAAAGCGCAACGACCCAGGGCAGCAGGACACGCCACACCCTGGCAGACCCGGCATCAATCCCACCCATCCCCCTCATCCTGAGGTGCCGCTTCAGCGGCCTCGAAGGAGGGCTCCAGGATCCGCGCGCCGGCTGGAAGCCTCCTTCGAGGCTGCTTCGCAGCACCTCAGGATGAGGGCGGGAATGGACTCTTTCCGCATCCCCTACCCCCACACCCGTTCCGTGAGGACAGCATGACCGACGTGGTTATCGCGGGCTATGCCCGCTCGCCGTTCACCCCCGCCAAGAAGGGGGCGCTGGCCCGGGTCCGGCCGGACGACCTCGCCGCGCAGGTGGTGCGCAAGCTCGTCGCCGATGCCGGCATTCCCTCCGGGGACATCGAGGACCTGATCGTCGGCTGCGCCTTCCCCGAGGGCGAGCAGGGCTTCAACGTCGCCCGGCTGATCGGCCTGCTCGCGGACCTCGACCTCAGCGTCGGCGGCGTGACCGTGAACCGCTTCTGCGGCTCCTCCATGCAGTCGGTCCACATCGCCGCCGGGCAGATCATGCTCGGGGCCGGCGAGGCCTTCCTCTGTGCCGGCGTCGAGAGCATGAGCCGGGTGCCGATGATGGGTTTCAACCCGATGCCCAACCCGGCGCTGCACGAGACGCGCCCCGGCGCCTATATCGGCATGGGCGACACCGCCGAGAACGTCGCGCGCCGCTGGCAGATCACCCGCGCCGACCAGGAGGCCTTCGCCGTGGCGAGCCACCGCAAAGCCGCCGCCGCGCAGGCCGAGGGGCGGTTCACCGCCGAGATCGTGCCGATCGCCACCAAGGGCGGCACCGTCGGGGCCGACGGCTGCATCCGCGCCGATGCCAGCGCGGAAGGGCTCGCCGGGCTGAAGCCGGCCTTCCAGCAGGAGGGCACCGTCACCGCCGGCACCTCCTCGCCGCTCACCGACGGCGCCTCCGCCGTGCTGGTGTGCAGCGACGCCTATGCCCGCCGCGCCGGCCTGACGCCGCTGGCCCGGGTCGCGGCCATCGGCCTCTCGGGTTGCGAACCGGAGATCATGGGCATCGGCCCCGTCGCCGCCTCGAAGAAGGCGATGGCCCGGGCCGGCATCACCGCCGACGCGCTCGGCGTCGTCGAGCTGAACGAGGCTTTCGCCGCCCAGGCCATCGCCTGCATCCGCGACCTCGGCCTGCGGGAGGAGACCGTCAACATCGACGGCGGCGCCATCGCGCTCGGCCACCCGCTCGGTGCCACCGGCGCGCGCATCGTCGGCAAGGCCGCCGCCCTGCTCGCCCGCGAGGGCGGCCGCTACGCGCTGGCCACCCAGTGCATCGGCGGCGGCCAGGGCATCGCCACCCTTCTGGAGCGCATCTGATGATCGGGATCCGCAAAGTCGCCGTCATCGGCGCCGGGGTCATGGGCTCCGGCATCGCCGCCCACGTCGCCAACGCCGGCGTGCCGGTGCTCCTGATGGACATCGTCCCCGAGGGCGCCGCAGACCGGGACGGCCTCGCCAGGGGCGCCATCGCCAAGATGCTGAAGACGGAGCCCGCCGCCTTCATGTCGCCCCGGGCCGCCAAGCTCGTCGAGGCGTGCAACGTCGAAGACCATCTCGACCGGTTGGCGGACGTCGATTGGATCATCGAGGTGGTGATCGAGCGCCTCGACGCGAAGCAGGCCCTCTACAGGCGCATCGACGCGGTGCGCCGGCCAGGCACGGCGGTTTCGTCCAACACCTCGACCATTCCGCTCGACGCGCTGATCCAGGGGATGCCGGAAGCCTTCGCGAAGGACTTTCTGATCACCCACTTCTTCAACCCGCCGCGCTACATGCGGCTGCTCGAAGTCGTCACCGGCCCGAAGACCGATCCGGCGCTCGCCGCGACGGTGACGGATTTCGCCGACCGCAAGCTCGGCAAGAGCGTCGTCGCCTGCAAGGACCGGCCGGGCTTCATCGCCAACCGGCTCGGCATCTTCTGGATCCAGAACGCCATCGCGGCGGCCGATGACCTCGGCGTGCCGGTGGAGGAGGCGGACGCCGTGATGGGCCGCCCCTTCGGTATCCCCAAGACCGGCGTTTTCGGCCTCGTGGATCTGGTGGGGCTCGACCTGATCCCCCACACCACCAAGAGCCTGCGGGCGGCCCTGCCGGCGGAGGACGCGTTCCACGCGACCTACCGCGAGATGCCGTTGGTCACGAAGCTGATCGCGGAGGGCTATACCGGCCGCAAGGGCAAGGGCGGGTTCTACCGCCTGAACCGCACGAACGGGCAGAAGTCCAAGGAGGCCGTCGACCTCAAGACCGGCGCCTACCGGCCCTCCGCCAAGGCGGACCTACCCGAGTTGAAGGAGGCGAAGGGCCCCCGTGCGGTGCTCGACCTCAAGGGCCGCATCGGCGCCTACGCCTGGACGGTGATCGGCCCGACGCTCGCCTACGCCGCCGGGCTCGTGGGCGAGGCGAGCGACGAGATCGCCGCCATCGATGAGGCCATGCGCCTCGGCTACAACTGGAAGTGGGGTCCGTTCGAGCTGATCGACAAGATCGGCGGCGCCTACGTGGCCGAGCGGCTGGCGAAGGATGGATACTCCGTCCCGCCGATCCTGGCCGGTCTGAACGGCCGGAGCTTCTACCGCGTCGAGAACGACGAGCGGCAGGTCCTTACGACCGAGGGCGACTACAAAAAAATCGTGCGCCCCGAGGGCGTGCTGCGGCTGGAGGACATCAAGCTTTCTGCCAAGCCGCTGCTCAAGAACGGCTCGGCCGCCCTGTGGGACATCGGCGACGGTGTGGTGTGCTTCGAGTTCACCTCGCAGGCGAACGCCCTCGATGAGCAGATCATGGTCCTGCTCGGCAAGACCATCAAGCTCGTGAAGTCCCAATACAAGGCGCTCGTCGTCTACAACGAGGGCTCGAACTTCTCAGTCGGCGCGAATCTCGGCCTCGCCCTGTTCGCCGCCAACATCGCCGCCTGGGGCGAGATCGAGAAATTGGTTTCCCTCGGCCAGCAGACCTACAGCCAACTGAAATACGCCCCGTTCCCGGTGGTCAGCGCGCCCGCCGGCATGGCGCTCGGCGGCGGCTGCGAGATCCTCCTGCACAGCGATGCGGTGCAGGCCCATGCCGAGACCTATATCGGCCTCGTGGAAGCCGGGGTCGGCCTCGTGCCGGGCTGGGGCGGCTGCAAGGAGATGCTGGCCCGCTGGCAGAGCGCGCCCAAGCTGCCGAAGGGCCCGATGCCCGCCGCCGCCAAGGTGTTCGAGACGATCTCGACCGCCACCGTCGCCAAGTCGGCGGAGGAGGCCCGCGACCTCCTGTTCCTGCGCGAGAGCGACGGCATCACCATGAACCGCGACCGGCTTCTCGCCGACGCCAAGGCCAAGGCCCTGTCCCTGGTGGAGGGCTATGAACCGCGCAAGCCTGTCTCCCTCACCCTCCCGGGCCCCGCCGGCGCCCTCGCCATGCGGATGGCGGCGGAGGGCTTTGCCCGGCGGGGCATCGCCACCACGCACGACCTCGTGGTGGCGGGGGAACTCGCCACCGTCCTGTCCGGGGGCGAGGCGGACATCCTCGACACCGTCGAGGAAGACGCGATCCTCGACCTCGAGCGGGACAGCTTCATGCGCCTCGTGCGGACGGAGGCGACCCTCGACCGGTTCGAGAGCGTGATCGAAACCGGCCGCCCGGTGAGGAACTGACGCGATGCAGACCTACAAGGCTCCCCTGCGCGACATGCGCTTCGTGCTGAACGAACTGCACGGCAGTGCCGAGGCCCTGCCGGGCCACGAGGACTTCACCCCCGACATCGCCGACGCCATCCTGGAAGAGGCGTCGAAATTCTGCACCGAGCGTCTGCTGCCGCTGAACGCCTCGGGCGACGAGGAAGGCTGCCGCCTGGAGAACGGCGTGGTGCGCACGCCGAAGGGCTTTCCGGAAGCCTACAAGGCGTTCCGGGAAGGCGGTTGGACCGCCATGGGCGCGGACCCGGCCTATGGCGGCCAGGGCCTGCCGGCGGGCATCAACAAGCTGGTCGAGGAGATGATCTGCTCGACCAACCTGTCCTTCGGACTCTATCCCGGCCTCAGCCACGGCGCCTATCAGGCGATCGAAGGCCACGCCTCGGAGGAGCTGAAGGCGGCCTACCTGCCCAAGCTCGTGGACGGGACGTGGTCGGGCACGATGTGCCTGACGGAAGCCCATTGCGGCACCGATCTCGGCCTCCTGCGGACCAAGGCCGTGCCGCAGGGCGACGGCTCTTTTGCGATCACCGGGTCGAAGATCTTCATCTCGGCCGGCGACCACGACCTCACGGAGAATATCGTCCACCTGGTCCTGGCAAAGCTCCCCGACGCGCCGAAGGGCGTGAAGGGTATCAGCCTGTTCCTGGTGCCGAAGTACCTGCCCCGGGCGGACGGCACGCCGGGCGAGCGCAACGGCGTCACCTGTAGCGCCCTCGAACATAAGATGGGCATCAAGGCCTCGGCCACCTGCCAGCTCTCCTTCGACGACGCCAAGGGCTGGCTCGTCGGCGAGCCGCACAAGGGCATGCGCGCGATGTTCACGATGATGAACAGCGAGCGCCTGTCGGTCGGCATCCAGGGGCTCGGCGCGGGGGAAGCCGCCTACCAGGGCGCCGTCGCCTACGCGAAGGAGCGGCTCCAGGGCCGGTCCCTCGTCGGGACCAAGCGGCCGGACCTGCCCGCCGACCCGATCATCGTCCACCCGGACGTCCGGCGGATGCTGATGACGATCCGGGCCTACAACGAGGGCTGCCGGGCGCTGGGCGCCTGGGTCGCCCGCAGCCTCGACGTGATGGAGCACCATCCCGACCCGGCCGAGCGGCGCCGGGCGGAGGATTTCTCCGCGCTGATGACGCCGATCGTGAAGGCGCTCTTCACCGATCTCGGCTACGAGGCAGCGAGCATCGGCATGCAGGTCTATGGCGGCCACGGCTTCATCCGCGACCACGGCATGGAGCAGTATGTCCGCGATGCCCGGATCTCGATGATCTACGAAGGCACCAACGGCATTCAGGCCCTCGACCTCGTCGGCCGCAAGCTCCCGGCCCACGCCGGACGCTACCTGAGGAGCTTCTTCCACCCGGTCCTCGCCGGCCTGGACGAAGCCCTGGAGGACGAGGCCCTGTCGCCCCTGGCCCAGCCGCTCGCCAAGGCGTTCGGCGCGCTCCAGCTCGCCACCGCCCACATCGCCCAGCGGGGGATGAAGGACCCGGAGGAGGCGGGCGCCGCCGCCACCGAGTACCTGCGCCTGTTCGGGCTGGTGGCGCTGGGCTTCATGTGGCTGCGCTCGGCCAAGGTAGCCCACACGGCCCTGGCCGCTGGCACGGGCGAGCGGGACTTCTACGAGGCGAAGCTCACCACCGCCCGCTTCTACATGGAGCGCATCCTGCCCCAGGTGGCGGGCCTGCTGGCGGCGGTGAAATCGGGCAAGGGCGCGATGATGGCGCTGGACGAGGCGATGTTCTGAGAGGGCAGGCCTGAAACCTTCTCCGTCATTGCGAACGCAGTGAAGCAATCCAGGGACGCGGGCCGTTGCCGAGCGTGGCGCCGGCCCTGGATGGCTTCGCTCTCGCTCGCAATGACGATGAGCCGAGACGAGAGTGGAGTGAAACGAATGGCGGAACTCGGGCAACTGGTCGACGCGATCGAGGAGCGGTCGGACGCCCTGAACAGCCTCGGCTACCGGGTGCGGTTCGACCTCACCGACGGCGGCAGCATCCTCGTGGACGCCACCGGCGGCAAGGTGGACGTCTCCACCGTGGAGGGCGGCGAGGCCGATACGGTGATGAAGCTCAGCTCCGACAACCTGCTCAAGCTGGTGCAGGGCAAGCTCAACCCGATGATCGCCTTCTCCACCGGCCGGCTGAAGGTCCAGGGCTCGCAGGGTGTGGCGATGAAGCTCGCCGGGCTGTTGGACGGATAGAGCCGTCGATTCTTCCCTTCCTCCGCCTCATCCTGAGGTGCCGCGAAGCGGCCTCGAAGGAGGGCTCCAGGAAACGCGTGAGACCTGGAGCCCTCCTTCGAGGCCGTCGCATTGCGACGGCACCTCAGGATGAGGGAGAGGATGGGAATCGAGGTTGGGCGTCGCAGGGGGACTCCCCGGCGCAACTCAGTCAAGGTCGGTTCTAGACCCGCGCCCAGTCCCGCAGATCCGCGACGAACAGGTCGGGGACCTCCATCGCCGCGAAATGGCCGCCGCGGGGCATGTCCCGCCAGCGGGTCACCGCGTAGCCGCGCTCCACCCATTCCCGCGGCGGCGGGGCGGTGCGCGGATCGGGATAGGCGGCGAAGGCGGTGGGGACCGCGACGCGGGCACCCTTGGGCATCGTCCGGGCCCCTTCGGCCCGGGCGCCGGCATAATACCACGTGGCCGTCTCGAAGGAGTCGGTGAGGAGGTAGAACAGGGCGTTGGTGAGCAGCCTGTCGAGGGGGAAGACCTCCTCGAACGGGCGCTCGCGCAGGTCCGCCCAATCGTGGAAGCGCTCGACGAGCCATGCCAGCTGGGCCACCGGTTCGGCGGCCATGGCGTAAGCGAGCGAAAGGGGCTTCGTGCCCTGGAGGTCGGCATAGGCGCCGAGGCGGCTCTGGGCATCGTGGGCGGCCTTGCGCCACGCCTTCTCCGCCACGCTCTCCGGCTCAGCACCGGGCTGCACGAGCAGGTAGTTGAGATGGAGCGCCTGCAGGCTCGCCCCGTGGTCGAGGGCGAGCCACGCCGTCACGCCCGCCCCCCAATCGCCCCCCTGCGCCCGGTAGCGGGCATAGCCGAGCTCCTCCCGCATCAGCCGGTCGAACAGCCGCGCCGTGGTCCTGGGACCGATCGGCGCCTTGGGCTTGCCGGAGAAGCCGAAGCCCGGAAGCGCGGGCACGACCACGTCGAAGGCGTCCTCCGCCCGCCCGCCGTGCCGGGAGGGGAAGGCCAGGGGCTCGATGACCTCCCAGAATTCGTAGACCGAGCCGGGCCAGCCGTGCGTGAGGAGAAGCGGGCGCCGCCCCTCCGCCTCGCCGACGACATGCACCACGTGAATGTCGAGATCCTCGATCCGCGCCAGGAACTGCGGGAAACGATTCAGCTCGGCCGCCGCGGCGTCGTGATCGAACCCGTCGAGCCAGTGGGCGCAGAGCCCGGCCAGGAAGTCTGGATCGCAGCCGTAGCGCCAGCCGGCCCCCTCGGGCAGGCGCGGCATCCGGGTGGTCCGGATCTTGTCCCGCAGCCACGCGAGCCTGTCCGCATCCCAGGCGATGGTGAAGGGGCGCATGGTGTCTCCCTGTGCTGTCGCCCGGCACACCCGCTCGCGAGGACGGGATGGCCACCGGGTGCCTCATACAAATCGGGAGGGCGCCGTTGGGTTCGCGGGTCGTACCGATCCGGCCACGGTTTCGCCGAAGGGCGATCCCATGGAAGCCGCCTTGCACCCGCGTGAGCCCTGCCGTGCCCTACCCCCTCCCCCGCCTGCTCGCCGCCCTCGCCTTTACGGGCCTTGCGACCGTGGCCCAGGCCGAGCCCGTGCTCCAGACGATGGATGCGGCCAACACCCGCTTCTCGCCGCTGACCCAGATCGATGCGGGCAACGTCTCGCGCCTCAAGGTCGCCTGGACCTTCTCCACCGGGGTACTGCGGGGCCATGAGGGTGCGCCGATCGTGGTCGGCTCGGTGATGTACGTCCACACGCCCTTCCCGAACACGGTCTACGCCCTCGACCTCGCCCACGAGGGCAAGATCCTCTGGCGTTACAGCCCGCGGCAGGATCCCGGCGTCATCGCGGTGATGTGCTGCGACACGGTCCATCGCGGCCTCGCCTATGCGGACGGCCGGCTGTTCCTGCAGCAGGCGGATACGACCCTCGTCGCCCTCGACCCGGCGGACGGCAAGGTGCTCTGGTCGGTGCGGAACGGCGATCCCGGCCGGGGCGAGACCAACACCGCCACCGTCCTTCCGGTGAAGGGCAAGGTGATCGTCGGCCTCTCGGGCGGTGAATACGGCGCCCGCTGCCACGTCACCGCCTACGATCAGGCCACCGGCAAGCGAATCTGGCGCGCCTACGCCGTGGGTCCGGACGACGACATCCTGTTCGATCCGGAGACCACCACCGCCCTCGGCAAGCCGGTCGGCCGGGATTCGTCCCTGAAGACCTGGGAGGGCGACCAGTGGACAATCGGCGGGGGATGCGCCTGGGGGTGGTACGCCTACGACCCCGACCTGAACCTCGTCTATTATGGGACCAGCAACCCCTCGACCTGGAATCCGGCCCAGCGCCCCGGCGACAATGCCTGGGCCGAGGCGATCATCGCCCGCGACGCCGACACCGGGATCGCCCGCTGGGTCTACCAGATGACGCCCCACGACCAGTGGGACTTCGACGGGGTCAACGAGATGATCCTGACCGAGCAGGAGATCGCAGGCACCCGCCGCAAGGTGCTCACGCATTTCGACCGCAACGGCTTCGGCTACACCCTCGACCGCGCCACGGGCGCCCTGCTCGTGGCGGAGAAGTTCGATCCCAGCGTCAACTGGGCGCGCCGGATCGAACAAGATCCGGCCCGGCCCGGATACGGGCGGCCGGTGCTCGACACCCGGTTCGCCCCCGAGGAGCGCGGGGAGGAAGAGACCACCACCGGCATCTGCCCCGGAGCCCTCGGCACCAAGAACCAGCAGCCCGCGGCCTACTCGCCGACGACCGGCCTGTTCTACGTGCCCACCAACCACATGTGCATGGATTACGAGCCGTTCCGCGTCCGCTACGTGCCCGGCCAGCCCTATGTTGGCGCCACCCTGACCCTGCATCCGCCGGCCGGAGACACGCATACCGGCGCCTTCATCGCCTGGGACGGCGCGAGGGGACGGATCGTCTGGTCGAAGCCGGAGCCCTTCTCCGTCTGGTCCGGGGCGCTGGCGACCGCGGGGGGCGTCGTCTTTTACGGGACCCTGGAGGGCACCCTGAAGGCCGTGGATGCCCGCGACGGACGCGACCTCTACCGGTTCAAGACGCCCTCCGGCATCGTCGGCAACGTCACCACCTACACGTTCGCGGGCCGGCAATATGTAGCGGTCCTCTCGGGGGTCGGCGGATGGGCCGGGATCGGCCTCGCGGCCGGCCTGACGGACCCCGCCGACGGGTCCGGTGCGGTGGGCGGCTACGCGGCCCTGTCGCAGTACACCGCCACCGGGGGGCAACTCACGGTGTTCACCCTGCGGGATTAGCCCCCTGCTCTCCCGGGTTCCCGCGCACATAGCCGTGGGAGATCTGCCGCCCCCGCTCGCGGAGGGCCGAGTCGGCGGCGGCGAGGTCGCGCAGGGCATCCTCGACGACGTGGACCAGGGCCGCCCAGCCGTCCCGGTGGTGCACCCGGTAATAGGCCAGCGCGATGGTCTCCGCCTCCGTCGGCGTCCAGGCCGTCGCTGTCGATTCGCTCGCTGCCCCTCGCATCCCGCTCAACCTCCGCTAGAACATATCAAGAACAAAGCGGAGCAGGCGATTCGGTTCAAGGGGTCTGGGACAGAAGGCCCGAATCCCGGTGGACCGCTGTGGATCGAGGGGTAAAAGGCGAGTGCCGACGAGGCTTTACCGGTTCCATTGCGTCGGCCCGGGCGGCGATGCGATCTTCGATCTCCGGGGACGGCGCCTGCCGACCCTGGCTCAGGTGAGGGCCCATGCCGACCGGGTCGCCCTCGCCCACATGGAGGCGGGTGAGGCCGATTGGACCCGGTGGTTCGTCGATGTCCACGACGACAGGGGACGACGGACCCTCGTGCGCGCCTTCACAGCCGTCCGGCTACGGCCGGACCCGCTCCCCCGCGATGCCTGACCGGCCTGGCGGGGGCTTCGGATACGGGCCAGCGCAAGAGCAAGCCGCCCGGCGCCACGATTTTGAGGCAGGGCAATGCTGTTGATTTGGAACGTCTTTTTCGATCAGCCCAGCGGTCGCCTGCCCGGATCGGCCACCATCTCGCCTCAGTTCGGAGGCCGGTGTATCCCCGCCGACACAGTCATCCGGACCGTCTTCCGTTATAAATCAACCCGATCGGGACAGACTTCTGGGGATTGCCAAGTTATGAAGAGCCTCGTTACCTCGCTGGCCATGTTCACGGCGCTCACCGCCGCCGCGACCGCCGCCGACCTTCCGCGCCGCGCCCCGCCGCCGGTCTTCACGCCGGTGCCGGTCTTCACCTGGACGGGCTTCTACGCCGGTTTCAACGCCGGTTACGGCTTCGACGCCTCGTCGTCCTCCACCCCGACCGTGATCGGCGTGTCGCCGCAGAACAACCTGTTCGCCGCCGGCAACGTGCCCACCACCGGCGTCATCGCCTTCTCGAACACCCGCAACAACGAAGGCTTCGTTGGCGGTGGTCAGATCGGCTACAACTACCAGTTCACCCCGGGTTCGGGCGTGGTCGTCGGTATCGAAGCTGACGCCCAGTACGTCGACTTCGGCGCCCAGCGGAACCGCTTCTCCTTCGCTGCCCCGGCCGGCTCGACCCTGGTCCCCGGCGCCCTGGTGTACAACCCGAACGGCCTGTCGGGCCTCGACTACTTCGGCACCGTGCGCGGCCGCCTCGGCTACGCCTTCGACCGCACCCTCGTCTACGCCACGGGCGGCTTCGCCTACGGCTCCGGCGGCGGCCGTCAGTTCGGCACCGGCGTGTCCTCGAACGACTTCCAGACCGGCTACGCTGTCGGCGGCGGCATCGAGTACGCTCTCCCGACCGACTCGTTCCTGAACTTCTTCCGCTCCTCGGCCGTCACGCTGAAGGTCGAAGGCCTGTACGTGAACCTCGACCAGAGCCGGAACAACGCTGGCGCCTTCGCCAACAACAACTTCGGCACCCAGATCTCCACGACCACCCCGGGCGTGACCCTGGTTTCCGGCCCGGCCAACCTCCGCCGCAACACCACCGAGTTCGCCGTCGTCCGCGCCGGCGTGAACTACAAGTTCGGCACCTACTAAGATCCGACAACAACCCGGACCGACCCCGACTTGATCGGGCCGGTCTGAACTAGGGCACGGGGTTCTTCCCCGTGCCCTTTTTCGTTTCTGGCCTCGGCTGCCCCGGAGGGTACCCGCCCTGGAGCCGGAGAAACGATTGCGTGAGGGCCCATCTCCGCGGCGAGCCACGGCGATTGTCAGCCTATTTGTAGGAGTATAAAACCATCCTGTCCGGAACAGCCGTCGACGCACGGCATCGGGGAGGATGGTGCATGCAGGGCTGGAAAGCAGCGGTTCTCGGCGCCTGCACGGTTGCGGCGGCGGTGGGGGAAGCCAGCCGGGCACCGTTCGGAACACTGCCGGACGGTCGCCCCGTCGAGGAGGTGACCCTTTCCAACGGCACCCTCACCGCGCGGATCATCGCCTGGGGCGCCGCCCTCCGCGCCCTCCACGTCCCCGACCGGGATGGGCATGCGGCGGACGTGGTGCTCGGCTATGCCGATCTCGCCTCCTACCTCGACAAGCCGAACTATTTCGGCGCAAGCGTCGGCCGCTACGCCAACCGCATCCGGGACGGCCGATTCAGCCTGGACGGCAAGACCTACACCCTCGCCACCAACGACGGGCCGAACTCCCTCCACGGCGGCAAGGAGGGCTTCGACAAGAAGCTCTGGACCATCGCGCATCTCGAAGGCGGCGCCACCCCCTCGGTCACCCTGAGCTATGTCAGCCCGGATGGCGAGGAGGGCTATCCCGGCACCCTCACGGCCCGGGTCACCTACACACTCTCCGCCCCCGACACCCTGCGGATCGAGTACACGGCGACCACGGACAAGCCGACCGTCGTCAACCTGACGAACCACAGCTACTTCAACCTCGCCGGGGAAGGCTCGAGCCGCTCCGTCCTGGACCAGCGCGTCCTGATTCCGGCGGAGCAGTACACGCCGGTCGACGCCACCCAGATCCCAACGGGGGAGCGGGCGCCGGTGGCGGGCACCCCCTTCGACTTCCGCGCGCCGGAGGTGATCGACGCCCGGATCCGCGATGGGCGCGACGTCCAGATCGTCCGCGCCCACGGCTACGACCAGAACTTCGTCCTGGCCGATGCGCCGACCGACGCGCTTCACCTTGCCGGACGAGTCGAAGACCCGGCCTCGGGGCGCGTCCTTGAGGTGGCCACCACGGCACCGGGGGTGCAGTTCTACACGGGCAACATGCTCGACGCGACGGCGGTCGGGAAATCGGGCTTGGTCTACCGGCAATCGGATGGCCTCGCCCTGGAGCCGGAGCTGTTCCCCGACACGCCGAACCAGCCGGCCTTCGGCTCGGCCCGCCTCGATCCCGGCGGGACGTTCCGCAACGTGATCACCTACCGCTTTTCCACGCTGGCCCCCACCGATCGGACTGTCCGATGACCGACGCCCCCCACAAGCTCCGCTCCCGTGCCTGGTTCGACAACCCGGACAACATCGACATGACGGCGCTCTACCTGGAGCGCTACCTGAACTTCGGCCTCAGCCTGGACGAGCTGCGCTCGGGCAAGCCGATCATCGGCATCGCGCAGACGGGCTCCGACCTCTCGCCCTGCAACAGGCACCACCTCGTCCTGGCCGAGCGGATCCGCGAGGGCATCCGCGAGGCGGGCGGCATCGTGCTGGAATTCCCGGTCCACCCGATCCAGGAGACCGGCAAGCGGCCCACCGCCGGGCTGGATCGCAACCTCGCCTATCTCGGCCTCGTGGAACTGCTCTACGGCTACCCGCTCGACGGGGTGGTGCTCACCACCGGCTGCGACAAGACCACCCCGGCCTGCCTCATGGCGGCGGCGACCGTGAACATCCCGGCCATCGCCCTCTCCGTCGGGCCGATGCTCAACGGCTGGTACAAGGGCCAGCGGACGGGGTCGGGCACCATCGTCTGGCGGGCCCGGGAGATGCTCGCGGCGGGGGAGATCGACCATGACGGCTTCATCAAGCTCGTGACCTCGTCGGCGCCCTCCACCGGGTTCTGCAACACGATGGGTACGGCGACCACCATGAACACCCTGGCTGAGGCGCTGGGCATGATGCTCCCGGGCACGGCCGCGATCCCGGCCCCCTACCGGGACCGGCAGGAAGCGGCCTACCGCACCGGCAAGCGCATCGTGGAGATGGTGGCCGAAGACCTGAAGCCCTCGGACATCCTCACCCGCGACGCGTTCCTCAACGCCATCGTCGTCAACTCGGCCATCGGCGGCTCGACCAACGCCCCGATCCACCTCGCGGCCATCGCCCGCCATGTCGGCACCGAACTGGACGTGACCGACTGGCAGACCCACGGCCTCGACGTGCCGCTCCTCGTCAACCTGCAGCCGGCGGGCACCTACTTGGCCGAGGACTACTACCGGGCCGGCAGCCTGCCCGCGGTGGTCGCCCAGCTGATGGAAAGCGGCCTGATCCGGGAGGGCGCCCTCACGGTCAACGGCCGGTCGATCGGCGACAATTGCCGGGGCGTCGCCATCGAAGACGAGGACGTGATCCGGCCCTTCGACAGGCCGCTCAAGGAGGCGGCGGGCTTCCTCGTGCTGAAGGGCAATCTCTTCGACGCGGCGATCATGAAGACCAGCGTGATCGGCGAGGAATTCCGGACGCGCTACCTCTCGAACCCCGACGACCCGGATGCGTTCGAAGGCCGTGTCGTCGTGTTCGACGGCCCGGAGGATTACCATCACCGCATCGACGACCCGTCCCTCGATATCGACGAGGACACGCTCCTCGTGATGCGCGGGGCCGGGCCGGTGGGCTACCCCGGCGCCGCCGAGGTGGTGAACATGCGGCCCCCCGCCCACCTCATCAAGGCCGGCGTCTTCGCCCTCCCCTGCCTCGGGGATGGACGGCAATCGGGCACCTCCGCCTCGCCCTCGATCCTGAACGCCTCGCCCGAGGCGGCGGCCGGGGGCGGCCTCGCCCTCCTGCGCACGGGCGACCGGGTGCGGATCGACCTGCGCCGCGGCACCGCGGACATGCTGCTGCCGGAAGAGGAAATCGCCGCGCGCCGCAAGGCTTTGGAGGCGGCGGGTGGCTTCGCCTACCCCGCATCGCAGACGCCGTGGCAGGCGATGCAGCGGGCCGTCGTCGGCCAGATGCATACGGGCGCCATCCTGGAAGGCGCCGAGGCGTTCCAGCGCATCGCCCAGACCAAAGGCCTGCCGCGGGACAACCATTGAAGCATTTTCCGCCGAATTGAGTGCCAGTTCGGCGCTATAAAATGCAGCAAAAACGTTAGTCTAGAGCGTTTCCTGTGATCCAAGGATTACAGGAAACGCTCTCGCGCCGCTCTCGATCGGGTTACGCCGGGTGGGTCCACATCGGCGTCACCTTCATTCCCACCATCGCCCTCATCCTGAGGCGCCGTCGCGAAGCGATGGCCTCGAAGGAGGGGTCCAGCTACCGGGGGATCCCTGGAGCCCTCCTTCGAGGCCGCTGACGCGGCACCTCAGGATGAGGGAGCGGGTGGGACGGATCGGCGGACAGGGACTATCAGGAGTGCCCCATCGCCGGGTGCCCTGTCTCCGTTGCGTTGGCAGGCCGGGGGGCGCCTAGGCCGCGTGCCCGAGGCCGATCTCGGTGATGATGGCGGCGCAGTGGCGCCTCAGATCCGCAAGGGCCGGGGCAAAGTCCCGGCCCGAGCGGCACACCGCTTCCACATCCCGGCACAGGCGGGCCAGGTCGGAAAAGCCGAGCATGGACGCGGCGGCGATCATGGCGTGGGCGTCCTGGGCGACACCGTCCCGGGGCTGCGGCGCGGCGGCGGTGCCGAAGCGTGCGTCGAGTTCCCTGGCGAGGGATTCGAGCAGGTCCTGCACCTTTTCGCGGCCCACCACGTCGGCAATGGCGTCGAGGGCCGCGGCCTCCGGCACCGGCCGGGACGGCACGCAGGCTACGCCCTCCCCGGTACACCGGTCGATGGTGTCGAGGAGGTCGGCGCGGCCGAAGGGCTTTCCAACATGGCCGACCATCCCGGCCTCCCGGAACTCGGCCACCTGCTGGGGCAGCACGTTGGCCGTCAGCGCAACGACCGGCACCCGCGACGCCGGACCGTCGAGGGCGCGGATCTGACGGGTCGCGCTGACGCCGTCCATCACCGGCATCTGCACGTCCATGAGCACGAGGTCGTAGACGCCGGTTTCCACGGCCCGGACCGCCGCGGCGCCGTCGGGTACGACATCCACCACGTGGCCCGCCCCCTCCAGGATCGCGCAGGCGAGTTCCTGGTTCAGGGGGACGTCCTCGGCCAGGAGCAGCCGGCGGGGCCGGCGGGCCTGGCGGTCGCCCGGATCGCGGGCGGCCGCCGCGGGGACCCCGGCGCGGGGCAGGGCGACGGTGAAGCGGAAGGTCGAGCCCTGCCCTTCGGCGCTGTCGACGCTGACGGCGCCCCCCATCAGCTCCACGAGGCTCTTGCAGATCGACAGCCCGAGGCCGGCCCCGTCATGCGCGCGCCGGTAGGAACCGTCCACTTGGCTGAAGCGACGGAACAGGCGGTCGTGCTTGTCCGCCGGTATGCCGATACCGGTGTCGCTCACCCGGAACTCGATCCCGACCGTGTCGTCCCGCGTGCCAGTTACGGCAACGGTGAGATCGACCCGCCCGGACGGCGTGAACTTGATGGCGTTGTTGAGGAGGTTGAGGAGCACCTGCCGCAACCGGTCCTCGTCGCCGCTCAGCCAGTCCGGCATGGCGTCGTCGAGGGAGACACCGAGGGCGAGACCCTTGGCCTCCGCGAGGCCCCGGACGATCGACAGGGTGTTGTCGATGAGGATCGCAGGCGCGAAGGGTCGGCAGGCGATCTCGATCTGCCCGGCCTCGATCCGCGAGACGTCAAGAACGTCGTTGACCACGGTCAGCAGGGCGGCGCCGGCCGAGCGGATGCGCTCGGCATACTGGCGCAGGCGGCCGCCGATCCCCTCCTCGTCGAGGAGCAGGTCCGCGTAGCCGATGATCCCGTTGAGGGGCGTGCGGATCTCATGGCTCATGGAGGCCAGGAACTCCGACTTGGCACGGCTCCCGGCTTCGGCCAGTTCCCGGGCCGCCTCGGCCTCGCGGGTGCGCTCGGTCACCCTCTGGGCGAGGGTGGCGTTCAGGGTGCGCAGCGCGCCCTCGGCGGCATCCCGGGCGGTATCGTCCCGCACCGTGAGGACGGCGCCGATCCGGCCGCCGTCGGCGCCCCACAGGGGTTGGGCGTTGCCGACGGCGATCACCTCGGCCCCGTCCGGCCGACGGATCCGCCAGCGGGCATCCCGCACGGTCTCGCCCCGCACCGCTCTGGCGAGGGGAAGGTCGAGGGGTGGGTACGGCTCCCCGTCTTCCGTGAACAGGTGATAGGTGTCGCTGTAGGCGCCGGGTTCGATATCGAGGCGCGAGACGCCGTGGATCGCCGCCGCAGCGGCATTCACCAGGGTGATCCTGCCGCCCTCGTCGGTGACGATCACCCCTTCGGCGAGCTGGGCCAGGATGGCCGCGCTCGCCGCCGTCGTGAAGTCGGTTTGCGCCTGCATCGCCTGCAGCCGCGCCTCGGCATCGGCCCAATCCTCCGCCGCACCCCTCCGGGCCGTCTCCTCCGCCGCCACCCGGGCGCTCACGTCGCGGAGGGTGATGACATAGCCTTCCGGCTCCCCGCTCCCGGGCTCGCGCACCAGGGCGAAGGCCAGTTCCAGCCAGACCCAGTGACCGTCCCGATGGCGGTAGCGCAACACGGTCGGCGCCGGCGTCCGGCCGTCGCGGCACAGGGCTTCCACGGCGCCGTCGAAAATCGGCATGTCGTCGGGGTGGACGAACTCGAGGGGCCGCGTTCCGGTCAGCTCCGCCGGATCATAGCCGAGGATGGGGGTCACCGCGGGCGAGACGTAGCGGCGTGTCGTGTCGAGGTCGCTGAAGACGATGATGTCGCTGGCATGCTCGGCGAGCAGGCGGTAGCGGCGCTCGGTCTCGCGCAGGAGGCCGCCCGCCTCCTCCAGGGCCTTCTCGGACCGGGCCCGGTCGGTGAGGTCGAGGCAGACCCCGTGGATCGCCACGAGGCGGCCGGCGGAATCGCGCTCGTCGATCCCGCGGACGCCGACATGGCGGATCTCCCCGTCCGGCCTCACAACGCGGGAGCGATGCTCGTACCCACCCCGGGGGAGCCGGCCGCGCCCTTCGAGGGCGAGCATCATCCGGCCCCGGACATCGTCGCGGTCGTCGGGGTGATAGAAGCCGCAATGGGTCTCGAGGGGCACCGGCTCGAGCAGGGCGTTGCGGCCGAAGATCGCTGCGATGCCCGCCGACCACGCCAGGGTGCGCGTCGCCACATCGAGGCGCCAATGCCCGAACGAGGCCGTCTCCTCGGCGATGCGGCGGGCGGCCTGGGCATGGGCATGCCGGGCCTCGCTGTGGGCGAGCCGGCGTTCGGCCTGCTGGGCACGCAGGGCACCGGAGGCGAGCTGCGCCGCCTCCGCGAGGCGACCCCAGGCGGCCTCGTCGGGTCCGGGGCGCTCCGCCGGGTCGATCACGCACAGGGCCCCGATCCAGCCGCCATCGCCCCCGTGGAGGGGCGCGCAGGCGCAGAAGGCGAACCCGGGAAGCCCCTTCACCAGGGCGGCCTCCCCCGAGCGGGCGAGACCGATGCGGAATTCAGGCGACTGGGCGATGAGGCTCGCCCCGGCATGGTCGATCCCGCTCAGCCCGTCGAGGCAGAGCCCGTCCGCCTGATCGAGGACCGCGAAGGCCGCCGGGGCGGCCAGCATCGTGCGGGCGACGGTGCAGGCCGTGTCGAGGACCGCCCCGCCATGGCAACGCGGGATGGTCGGCTGTGGCGGGACGTGGGCCGCACGGTCCAAGGGCACGATCTCGTCGGAACGGAAGGTGCCCCGATCTTAGCGCACCACTCGGCCGAGTGAGGGCACGCGATCCATAATTGTTTCTTACTTCATGTTAGACGACGAGAGATTAGTCTCACCCGGCGCAGGATCCGGCCGCCTGCCTCAGGCCAGGCCGAGCTTCTGCGCCAGCCCGATCCGCTGCAGCTTGCCGGTGGCGCCCCGGGGGATCTCGGGGAGAATGACGATGCGGGCGGGGACCTTGAACGGCGCGAGCCGTTCGGAGGCGAAGCCGCGGATCTCCTTCTCCTCGGCGGAGGTCCCCTCGCGCAGGACGATCGCCGCGGCGACCTCCTCACCGAGCTTGTCGTGGGGCAGGGCGAAGGTCACGCATTGCAGCACGGCGGGGTGGTCGAGGAGGATCTCGTCCACCTCACGGGGGCTGATCTTCTCGCCGCCGCGGTTGATGATCTCCTTGAGCCGCCCGGTGATGGTCAGGAAGCCGTCCGGCGAGAGCACGCCCTGATCGCCGGTGCGGAACCAGCCCTGGCGGGTGAAGGCCTCGGCATTGGCCTTCTCATTGTTCTCATAGCCCGCCATGACGTTCGGGCCGCGAATGACGATCTCGCCGGTCTCGCCCACGGGCAGGGGCTCGCCGTCGGAGCCGACCACCGCGATCTCGGGCCCGGCGGAGATGCCCACCGAGCCGGGGCGGTTCTTCATCGGCGGAAGGGGGTTCGAGGCCATCTGGTGGGCGGCCTCGGTCATGCCGTAGGCCTCGATCACGGGGGCGCCGAAGGTCTCCTCAAGCTCGCGCAGCACCTGCGGCGGCAGGGAGGCCGAAGACGAGCGGATGAAGCGCAGCGGCGTCGCCGCGATGATCTCGCGGTTGCGTGCCGCCCGTCCGAGGATCGCCTGATGCATGGTCGGCACGCCCGTGTACCAAGTGGGCTTGGCCTCCTCCATCCAAGAGAAGAACTTGAGGGCATTGAAGCCCGGCGTGCAGCAGACCTGGCCGCCAGCCGAGAGCGGCGCCAGGATGCCGGCGATCAGCCCGTGGATGTGGAACAGGGGCATGATGTTCAGGCCGCGGTCCTCCGCGGTGAACGCGAGGCTCGTGCGGATGTGCCGGGCCGAGGCGCAGACGTTGCCCTGGCTGAGGGGCACGATCTTCGGCCGCGAGGTCGTTCCGGAGGTGTGCAACACGAGGGCGACGTCCCCCGTCTCCGCGAAGCCGGCCTGGGCCGGCGCCTCGCCCGCGCCCCCGGCGAAGGACAGGGTGAAGCTGCCCGCGCCCTCCTCAGGCGTCGGCTTGAGGCGCGCGACGCCCATGCCGAGCTTCTCCGCGACGGCGACAGCCGGGGAGTCGCTGCCCTCGGCCACGATGAGGAGCTTCGCCCGGAGGTCGGTGAGGTAGAACTCGAACTCCTCCGCCTTGTAGGCCGGGTTCAGGGGTGCCGAGGTGGTGCCCGCTCCCACCGCCATGAAGGCAGCGGCCATCTCCGGCCCGTTCGGCAACACGATGGCAACCCGCTCGCCCCGGCCGACGCCCTGGGCGTTCAGATCCGCCACCGTCCGTTCGACGATCGAACGCAGCCGGCCGAAGGTCAGCGGCATGCCCCCCGGGCTCGTGAGGGCGGGGGCATCGTCGGCGCCCGCGGCGATGAGGTCACGGAGGGTGGTGGCGGGTGCGGCCAAGTCGGCCTCCTCGGATGGCGAGTTCACAGGAAGGTCAGGCGGAGGCGATGGCCAGCCGGCCGTTCGCCCGCTCCAGGCTCTGGGCGAGAAGACGCATCAGCGCGTAGACGCTGTCGATATGCGGGGTCGCCACACCCACGAGGCGGCCCAGCTCGATCACCGAGCCCACGAGGGCCTCCAGCTCGATGGGGCGGCCGGCCTCTACGTCCTGCAGCATGGAGGTCTTGTGCGCGCCGACCTTCTCAGCCCCGGCGATCCGCCGGTCGATGCCGACCCGGAAGGTGATCCCCAGCGCGTTCGCGATCGTCTCGGCCTCCTTCATCATCGCCGTGGCGAGCGCCCTCGTGTCGGGGAAGCGGCAGATATCCTCCAGCGTCGCGTGGCTGAGCGCGGAGATCGGGTTGAAGCTGAGGTTGCCCCAGAGCTTCAGCCAGATCTCGGCCCGGATGTCGGAGGTGACGGGCGCCTTGAAGCCGGCCTTGGTCAGGCGCTGGGAGATGTCGAGCACCCGCTCCGACCGGGAGCCGTCGAGCTCGCCGAGGCCGAAGCGGTTGCCCTCGATGACCTTGACCGTGCCGGGATCGGTGAGCACCGCAGCCGGGTAGACCACGGAACCCACGACCCGGCGGGGGTCGAGGTGCTGCGCGATGAGGCCGCCCGGATCGGCGGTCTCGAGCTGCGTACCCTCGTACTGGCCGCCGTGCCCGCCGGTGAAGTACCACCACGGGATGCCGTTCTGCATCGTCACCACGGTGGTGTCCGGGCCGATCAGGGCTCCGAGGTCGGCGGCGATCGGGCCGACCTGATGGGCCTTCACCGTGAGGAGCACGATATCGTGGCGGCCGGCCTCCTGCATCGAGCGGGTGGCCTTTACGTTGCGAGCGTGGAGCTCGGTGCCATCCTCCTCGATCAAGCGCAGTCCGTCGCGGGCGATGGCCTCCGCGTTGGAGCGGGCGATAAAGGTGACGTCCTCGCCGGCCTCCGCCAGCTTCACGCCGAGATAGCCGCCGATGGCACCGGCGCCGACGATCGCGATACTCATGGGCCTTCGACTTCCGAGCAGGGTTCGGGTTCCGCGTTGCAGCGGGTTCGGTCGACTTTAATGGGAGCGCCGTCCCGCTAGCCAGCGGAAACGCCGCCTCCCCCCTCCTGGCTCCGTGCCCTCACTGGCTCCGCGCCAGGAACCGTGCCCGCATGGGCTTCAGGACGAACAGGGCCAGGAAGGCGGCCAGGAAGGCCATGCCGGAGGCGACGTAGAACACCGCCTGCCAGCTCCCGGTCTGCGTCTGGATCAGCAGGAAGACCGGCAGCAACAGCGATGCGGTGCCCTTGGCCGTATAGAGCAGCCCGGAATTCGCCGTGGCCGAGCGGCTGCCGTAGGTGTCGGCGCAGGTCGAGGGGAACAGGGAGTAGATCTCGCCCCAGGCGAAGAACACGAGGCCGGTGAGCAGGACGAAGGCGAAGGGGCTGTGGGCCAGCAGGCCCAGCGCCAGGATGCCGAAACCCTCGATGGCGAAGGCCAGCACCATCGTGTTCTCCCGCCCGATCCGGTCGGAGACCCACCCGAAGAACGGCCGCGTGACGCCGTTCAGCACCCGGTCGATGGTGAGGGCGAAGGTCAGGGCCGGAAGGGTCAGGCCGAGGATCGAGACCGGCACGCCGTCCACCTTGAAGTCCCTGGCGATGGGGGCGAGGGAGGCCGTGGCCATCAGGCCGCCCGCGGCCATCAGCACGAACATCAGGTACATCAGCCAGAAGACCGGCGTGCGGACCATCTCGGACGGGGCGTATTGCCGCCGGGTGACCACGTTGGCCGCGGGACGGCCGGCGAGCATCCGGTCGTTGTAACCGGCGTCGGGTGCGGAGAGGATCTGCGAGGCGATCATCACCACGAGGCCCTGGCCGAGGCCGAAGACGAGAAAGGTGTGTTCGTATCCGCTGTCGCGGATCATCGCGGCGATCGGCACGACGGTGAGGGCCGAGCCCGCGCCGAATCCCGCCGCCGTCAGGCCGGCCGCGAGCCCGCGCCGGTCCGGAAACCACTTGAGGGCGTTGCCGACGCAGGTGCCATAGACCGCCCCCGCGCCGATGCCGCCGATGGCCGCCGCGAGATAGAGCATGGCGAGGGATTCGGCGTAGGCGTTGAGGGTCCAGCCCAGCGCGCAGAAGGCGCCGCCGATCAGCGTCACCACCCGCGGGCCGTAGCGGTCCACGAACCATCCCTCGATCGGCACGAGCCATGTCTCGGTCAGGACGAAGATCGTGAAGGCGACCTGGATCGCCGGCTTGCCCCACTGGAACTTGTCGTTGATCGGGTTCACGAACAAGGTCCAGCCGTACTGCATGTTCGCGATCATCGACATGCATAGGACGCCGAGGGCGAGTTGGCCCCAGCGGCCGACGGCGGGCGCCCGCACCCCGGCAACGGCGGCCTGGCCCGGCGTGGGATCTGCGGCTGGCATGGCCATGTAAGGCGCGCTCCTCGGCAGGAATTCTTCTGAGCGCCAAGGTTTTAATGCAGTAAATAAGCGATACAATATGCCAGACGTACCGATCATCGCTTGTAGAGCGGCAAAATATTTTGCTGCACCGAGAAAAAATTTGAACGGCAATGCAGCACGAATGTGGGCAGTGCAGCAACGGGCGGACCGCTCCGCCGTGCCTCCGCCGTCAGATGTCCTGTGAGCGCAAACGATCGCCCGCGACGACACATCTGCCGCCAAACCCGCCGTTGCCGACCCTCGACGCCGTTCGGCCCTGCCCGCAACGCTGCCTTGTCGCGCTTCTTGTTCCGTTCTTAGGGCGTTGAGCGCATAAGGCGCGCGCACGGGGGTTTGGGCACCAAAAGGAAGCACACGAGATGGACGCGCACGGGAGCGATGACGCGCTACTGGCCACCGCGCCGGTCGCCGCGGTCGATGGGGCCTCGCCCGTCGCACCGCCCTCCCCGGCCCGCGTCGAGACGACGACCTACGGCGTCCTGGCGGCACTCAGCCTGTCGCACCTCCTCAACGACCTGATCCAGTCCCTCGTCCCGGCGATCTATCCGCTCCTGAAGCAGAGCTTTGCCCTGGATTTCGGGCAGATCGGAATCATCACCCTCACCTTCCAGCTCACCTCGTCGCTGCTTCAGCCGGTGGTGGGATACTACACCGACAAGCGCCCGAGCCCGTTCTCCCTCACGGTGGGGATGACCTGTTCCCTGTTGGGTATCGTATTGCTCGCCAGCGCATGGTCCTACGGCGTGCTGCTGATCGCCGCCGGCCTTGTGGGCATGGGCTCCTCGGTGTTCCACCCGGAATCGTCCCGGATGGCGCGGGCGGCCTCCGGCGGCCGTTACGGCCTCGCGCAGTCCGTGTTCCAGGTGGGCGGCAATACCGGCCAGGCCCTCGGGCCGCTGCTCGCCGCGTTCATCGTGGTGCCGAACGGGCAGCACAGCGTCATCTGGTTTTCCCTTGCGGCCCTCGCGGGGATCGGCGTGCTGGCCTGGGTCGGGCGCTGGTACCGGGCCCGGCTGGCGGCGTCCGGCCGGCGGGGTGCCAAAGGTGCCGGGACGGCGCAGCGGCTCGCCCGGGGGAAGGTCGTCGCCACGATCGGCATCCTGATCGTGCTGATCTTCTCGAAGTTCTTCTACATGGCGAGCTTCAACTCATACTACACGTTTTACCTGATCGACCGGTTCCACGTGTCGGTGCAGACCTCGCAGCTCTGCCTGTTCGTCTTCCTTGGCTCCGTCGCCACGGGCACCCTGGTGGGCGGACCGGTGGGCGACCGGATCGGCCGGAAGGCCGTGATCTGGGGCTCGATCCTCGGCGTGCTGCCCTTCACCCTGGCCCTGCCCTACGCCAACCTGCCGGCCACCATCGCGCTGACGGTCCCGATCGGCATGATCCTGGCCTCGGCCATGCCGGCGATCCTCGTCTACGCCCAGGAATTACTGCCCGGCCGGGTCGGGCTCGTCGGCGGCCTGTTCTTCGGCCTGTCCTTCGGCATGGGCGGCCTGGGGGCGGCGGTGCTCGGGGAGGTCGCGGACCACACCAGCATCGACTTCGTCTACCGCCTCTGCGCCTTCCTGCCGGCCATCGGCCTGCTGGCGGCGTTCCTCCCGCGGATCAGCCCCGCCCGGTAGGGAGGCCCTCACGCGGAGGCGGCGAAGTCCGCCGCCATCCGCGGCGCCGGCCACCGGGCGGGCGCTGCAGCCGGAGGGGCCAGAGGGGCCTTATCCCGCCAGCTTGCCGGCAACTCGACCACCTCGCAGGTGTCGGCCCGCATCCGCCAGTCGGCGATGCCGGCCGCCTCGCTGAACATCGCCTTGGCCGCGTAGGCGGCGGAGACCTCCGAGCGGGCGGAGACGACGGTCCGCCGCTGGAGGATGCGCCGGTCGTATCCGGCCGCGTCTGGCACGACCTTGTGGAACATCACGAGGTATTCACGCATGGATCGCCTCCGCCTTCGAAGCGGAGCCGATCCTGCTGCGGCCCGGCGCCGGATGCCTTGATCCAGCGCAAACGCCCGAACGGCTCAGGTGCGCCAGGGGTGGGCGGGCAGCTCCGTCTCGCCGATAGACCGGGCGCCGGCCTCCGCGACGGTATGGTCGTTCTCCACCGTCGAGCCGCTGACGCCGATCGCCCCGGACATCACCCCTTCGGAATCGACGATGGGGATGCCGCCGGGGAAGGTGATCAGCCCGTCGTTGGAATGCTCGATCCCGTAGAGCGGGCCGCCGGGCTGCGACAGCTGCCCGATCTGCCCGGTCATCATGCCGAAGAACACCGCCGTCTTGGCCTTCTTCTGCGCGATGTCGATGGAGCCGACCCAGGCATCGTCCATGCGGTGGAACGCCTTCAGGTTGCCGCCGGAATCGACGACGGCGATGCACATCTGGGTGCCGAGTTCCTTGGCCTTGGCCTCGGCAGCCATGATTGCCGTCAGGGCCTGTTCGATCGTGACGTGCATGGCGCTCTCCTGCCTGGATGAGAAGCTTGAGGCTTATCGGACGGGCCCGGCCGACTCAATGCGCGCCGCCACCGGATCGAGAGCTTGAAGTCGGCTCAATAACCGTCCGGCCAGACGTCGCTGAGTGGCCCGCGGCGCAAGATTCATGGCGATCGATTCCTCCGGAGCCGGGGCCGGAACTCAGACCTGCACGGGCACTTGCATGCGTCGAGACGCTTCTTATCTCCTCAGATAGTACATAAATCCGGTATCCAACGATACGGCGACCTTTACCATACTCGTAAAGCAAGTTGGCCTGGCGCTCGAAGGAGGTCGCTCAAGCGAATCGTTTTCCCGGAAGCGATTACTTAGTTGGAAATTGGCGCTTTCGTTTGTGCGGTTCCTGTCGTATAGCATGCCTATAGCGTATTCCCCCGAGTCGGATGACCGAGCGCGAAGCCGGGTGCGGATGCGTGAGGAGAACACCCGTCATGTCGAGCCTCGTCGAGGCAGCGCCGTCCCTGGCGAACGGATTCGCCGAGCGTCGTGCCATAGCCCGCGCCAACGCGAATTGGTTTCGCAAGCTGGCGATCCGTGCCCTGCGTGACGGCTGGCCGGGCAGTGCCCAGCGCGCCGCCAACGCCCGCAAGGCGGCCCGCCTCGTCCTCGCCCAGGCACGGCGGGAGGCGATGGTGCAGCGGATGATCGAATCCTCGGTCCTGCCGGCCTCCTGAGGGCCAGACCTGCACGTTTCAGACGGGCGCGACGGGCCTTTGGCCCGGATGCGCCCATGAAAAGACGGCGGAGCCGTCAGGGCTGGCCCGTTTCACACCGTGGCGCATCTCTGGATTGCTTCCCTCCATCCGGAATCAGGGCAAGTGAAGGCGATCGTTTCGGCCGGGCTTCGGCGGGAGCCGGGCCTGCGCGTTTTGCGTAGCGGGCCTGACCGAAAACCGCCTACAAACGCGCATGCCCGGCGGGCACCGTGCCCCCGGCCCCTTCCGATCCGGGAAGCCCATGCGCATCGTCGACGTCTGCGAGGTCACCAAGCCGATCTCGTCGCCCATCCGCAACGCCTACATCGACTTCTCGAAGATGACCGCGAGCCTCGTGGCCGTGGTCACCGACGTGGAGCGCGACGGGCGCCGGGTGGTCGGCTACGGGTTCAACTCGAACGGCCGATACGGCCAGGGCGGGCTCATCCGCGAGCGGTTCAGGGACCGGATCCTGCAGGCGGATCCGCAGGGCGTCCTCGACGAGACCGGCGACAACCTGTGCCCGCACAAACTGTGGGCTGCGATGATGGCCAACGAGAAGCCCGGAGGCCACGGCGAGCGCTCGGTGGCGGTGGGCACCCTCGACATGGCCATCTGGGATGCGACGGCCAAGATCGCCGGCAAGCCCCTCTTCCGGCTGCTGGCGGAGCGGAAGGGCCGCACCGCCGATCCCAGGGTCTTCGTCTACGCCGCCGGCGGCTACTATTATCCCGGCAAGGATGACGGCGCCCTGCGGGCCGAAATGCGCGGCTACCTCGACCGGGGCTATACGGTCGTGAAGATGAAGATCGGCGGCGCCCCGATCGACGAGGACCGGCGGCGGATCGAGGCCGTGCTGGAGGAGATCGGCTCGCAGGCGCAACTCGCCGTGGACGCCAACGGACGCTTCGACCTCGAGACCGGGATCGCCTACGCCCGGATGCTCCGCCAATACCCGCTCTTCTGGTACGAGGAGGTGGGCGACCCCCTCGACTATGCCCTCCAGGCCGCCCTGTCGGAGTTCTATCCCGGCCCGATGGCCACCGGCGAGAACCTGTTCTCCCACCAGGATGCCCGCAATCTGCTGCGCTACGGCGGCATGCGGCCGGACCGGGACTGGCTGCAGTTCGACTGCGCCCTCTCCTACGGCCTCGTGGAGTACCTGCGCACCCTCGACGTGCTGCAGCAGTTCGGCTGGTCGCCATCCCGCTGCATCCCCCATGGCGGGCACCAGATGTCCCTCAACATCGCTGCCGGCCTCGGCCTCGGCGGCAACGAGAGCTATCCCGACCTGTTCCAGCCCTATGGCGGCTTTCCCGACGGTGTGCGGGTCGAGGGGGGATACATCACCATGCCCGAGTTGCCGGGCATCGGCTTCGAGGGCAAGTCCGACCTCATCAAGGTCATGCGTGATCTGGCGGAGTAACTGACTGCCTTCCTTTGAAAAATCTTGGGTGCGAAGGCTGGTGGCCGACAACGCACCCAATAAGCCAATCTCCGCGCAGTATTTTCGCACATTCCATCTCTAGTTGTTGTGACAAGCGGGCGACTAAACGATTTACTTCGCGTCAAGTGGCGCATGCGATGTTATTTGCAAACCATAGCAACCATTGGAACTTGCGCTATGCTTGCGAATACAACTATAAAGACGCTGTTGTTTGCGGCATTTGCGCTCCTCGCTCTGTTCCTGGCGGCCATCACGGCGGTGGCTGTCAGGGGCGGGCTCGAACTCAACGCCCAACTGGTCGCAACCCTGACCCGCGATATCCCGAAGACGCAGGTCATCGGCGAGATCAACGACATGTCGGGTCGCTACACAATCAGCCTCTTCCGCCTCATCAACAACGCGGGCGATCCGCAGTTGCTGAAGGACACCGAGGAGGAGTTGGCCGAACGCGGATCTAAGATTGCGAAATTGGCGGCCAAGTATCGTGAATTCCCCAAGACGGCAGCGGAGGCGCGCACCCTCGCCTCTTTCGAGAAGAACTGGTCCAACTTCGTGGGTAGGGTTCAGAAGCTGATCGAGGTGATTCATACCGCTGGTGTCGAGAAGGCGCGGAACATCGTCGATACGGACGTCACCCCCCATCGCAAGAAAGCCCTCGAGGATTCGAAGGCGCTCTACACATTCGTGAAGGACTCGGCGAACGGGGCCCGGGACCGGGCCGAGGCGACCTATCTCCTGACGCGCGACATCGCCGTGGGATCCGGCATCGTCGCGGTCCTGGCGGCGATCGGTCTTGCGGGCCTCATCGTCCGGGTCGTCTCCGAGCGATGCCGGTCGGTGATCCTGCCGATGCAGGCGCTGGCGGCGGGGGATCTCTCGGCGGAGATCCCCGGCCGGGGCCGCAGGACCGAGTTCGGCCAGATCGCGGACGCCGTCCAGGTCTTCAAGACCGCCCTGATCCGCATGCGCGCCCTGGAGGCCGAGACGGCCGAGGCGCGGGAGGCGGCGGCGGTCGAGCGCAAGGCGGCGATGCATCGGATGGCCGATGCGTTCGAAGGCGCCGTCGGCGAAATCGTAGAGAAGGTGTCCGTATCCGCAACGGAGCTTCAGACCACGGCGCAGGCCATGACTGCGACGGCGACGCAGACGGCGAGCCAATCCACGACCGTCGCCGCCGCCGCGGAGGAGGCGGCCACTAACGTGCAGACCGTCGCCGCCGCCGCGGAGGAGCTCGGCACCACGGTGAAGGAGATCGGCCGGCAGGTCGGCGGTTCGGCCAGCGTCGCCCAGACCGCCGTAACAGAGGCAGACGAGACCGGGGTCCTGGTACAGGAACTGAGCGGCGCCGTCGCCCGGATCGGAGACGTCGTCAAGTTGATCTCGACCATCGCCGGCCAGACCAACCTGCTCGCCCTGAACGCAACCATCGAGGCCGCCCGGGCCGGCGAGGCGGGACGCGGCTTCGCCGTCGTGGCAAACGAGGTGAAGGAACTGGCCAGCCAGACCGCCCAGGCCACCGAGGAGATCTCCAGCCTGATCGCCCGGATCCAAGCCTCGACCGGGCAGGCCGTGATGGCAATCACCGGCATCACCGCGCGGGTCCGCGAGATGAGCGGAGTGACGGCCACCATCGCCGCCGCCATCGAGCAGCAGGGGGCGGCGACCCAGGAGATCGTGCGCAACGTCGCCCAGGCCGCGGCGGGAACGGGCGAGGTCACCCACAACATTTCCGGCGTGGCGGAGGCGGCCGCGATGACCGGCAGCGCGGCCGGCCAAGTGCTCGGCGCCGCCTCCGAGCTGACCCGGCAATCGGACCATCTGCGCGACGAGGTCGCCCGCTTCCTGGACGGCATCAGGGAGACCTGACCGGTCGTTCGGACCCGAAAACCCTTCCCGCGCGACCCTTGGACCGGGACAGGCGCGTCAGGGTGCGATGAGCGGCTCGGTATCCGCCAGGGCGAGGCGCACGAGTTCAGTCATCGCCGCCCGCGCCGCCTCCGGATCGCCGGCCACGATCGTGTCGTAGAGGGCCCGATGGTCGGGCATCGGGTCCCGGGGTTGGGCATGGCCCCGTTGCTTGAAGATCGTGGTCCAGGTCACGGCCGCCGCGATGGAGCTCGACAGGGACAAGAGCGGACCGTTGCGGGCCGCTTCCAGGATCACGTTGTGGAAGGTCTGGTCGGCCGCCCGGCCCACCTCCGTGGCGAGGCCGTGCCGGGCCATCTCGTCCAGGGCGTGGCCCATCCGCGCGAGATCCTGGATCGAACGGCGCTCGGCGGCGAGGGCGGCGGCGGCGGGCTCGACGATCATCCTGAGTTCGAACAGGTCCCGGATCAGCGCCTCGCTCGGCTCGCCTTCAAAGGCCCAGGCCAGGATGTCGGGGTCGAGGAGGTTCCAGCGTTTCCGCGCGCTCACCCGCGTCCCGGTCTTCGGGCGGCTTTCCACAAGACCCTTCGCGCTGAGGATCCGGATCGCCTCGCGGTAGGCGGTGCGGGACACGCCGAGTTGCTCGGCGAACTCGATCTCCCCCGGCAGGACATCCCCCGGCGCGTGGCGGCCGGCCAGGATCGCGACGCCGAGGGCGCGCGCCACGGAGCCGTGGATCCGCCGCCCGGCAGAGGCCAGCGGAAGGTTGATGTCCTCGCGACCGCTGTCGCGCCCCACGCGCCTGCTCCGATCAAGAGCATTCTCCGCCGATTCGGCATCGGAAAATGCGGCAAGACAATAAAACCAAGCATTTCCCTCGATCCGGAGATGGCGGGAAGTGCTTGAACCCCGCCCGGAAGGTAAGGGCAGTCGCGTCCGGCCTAAGCTGCAACGCCGACCAGCGCAAGGACGAGCTTGGCCTGCGCGCCCTGGCCCGACCGCTTGCGGGGGATTGGCCATTCGGCTACCGATTTGTATGAGTTAATTGCGGCTTTGGCACTTATGGCCGGACGGCCGCGCCGGGAGGGGGCACGATGGGATTGTCGCTCGTCCAATATGCCGGGGCGGAGGGCCGTCGCGGGGTCGCCGTCCTCGGGCCTGACGGCGCTCGCACCGTGCCTGAGGCGCCCAGCGTCCTCGACCTCGCGAGGCGGGCGCTGGCGGAGGGGCTGACCCTCGACGCCGCGGTGGCCGCCGCGGGGACGGGCTCACCCCTCGACCTCGGCACGGTGAGGCTTCTCCCGCCCATCGACCACGAGGACCCCGCGCATCTCCTCCTGACGGGAACCGGCCTCACCCATCTCGGCTCCGCCGAGGGGCGGGACCAGATGCACCGGAAAGCGATGGCCGATCCCGCGCCCACCGATTCGATGAAGATGTTCCGCTTGGGCGTCGAAGGCGGCAAGCCGGCCCCGGGGGAGACGGGGGTCCAGCCCGAATGGTTCTACAAGGGCGACGGGAGCAATCTCGTCGGCCCGGATGCGCCCCTCACCTCCCCGGCCTTCGCCCTCGACGGCGGCGAGGAACCGGAGATTGCCGGGATCTATCTGATCGACCGGGACGGGTCGCCCGTGCGCCTCGGCTTCGCCCTGGCCAACGAGTTCTCCGACCACGTCACCGAGCGCGGCAACTACCTGTGGCTCGCCCATTCGAAGCTGCGCCCGGCGGCCGTGGGGCCCGAACTCCGCGTCGGCCCCCTGCCGGCGGACGTGCGCGGCACGAGCCGCATCCTGCGCGACGGTGCCGTCCTGTGGGAACGCCCCTTCCTGTCGGGGGAGGCCAACATGTCCCACAGTATCGCCAACCTGGAGCACCACCACTTCAAGTATCCGGGCCACCGCAGCCCGGGGGACGTCCACGTCCACTTCTTCGGCACCGCCACCCTGTCCTTCAGCGAGGGGATCGCGACCCGGCCGGGGGACGTGTTCGAGATCGCCGCGGAGCCTTTCCTGCTGCCGTTGCGCAACCCCCTGGCGATAGCGCCCGCCTCCGGCGTGGCGGTGAGGTGCCTCTGACGGCGGCGCCCCTCACTGGGGTGCGAAGACGGTCACGTTGTTGTTGATCTGGTAGGCCGCCGTCGGCGCCGTGTTGACGAAGCGAAGGTAAATCGGGCTTTCGCCGAGGATCGCCCCGAAGGAGGGCGTGACCGCGATCGGGAAGCAGTGGCTCAGGGCGGCCGATGCAGCCTCCTCGTAATGCCTCTGCGCATCCCGGTCGCCGGTGAGCCGGCGAGCGGTGGTCAGGGGCTTGCCGCGGATGGCGCCCGTCTTGTCGAGGCCGAACCGGTAGGCGATCACCGATCCCTCCGTCCCCGGCGGCACCGTCCAGCACGCCGCCATCGCCCGGTGGAAGTCGGCCCAGTTCTTGACCGGTGCCGCCTGGGAATGAGCGGGAGACGTCAGCACCGCAGAGAAGGCAGCCGACAGGATGAGCGTGGCGAGCCGGTCGGACACGACGAATTTCCCCTCGGACCTGTCGTCCAAATCTATCGCGAGATTGGCCCGATGGCACCCGGCCAGGAGATCCAGTTCGCACCTGCGGCAAATTTGACCGGAATTCAGCGGGATCGGTTTTGGTTGATAAGTCGTTTCGGCGGCCTGTGCCCATGGCAACCGTGTGCCCGGCGCAGCCCTGCGTTTGCGAACGCTTGCTCCGAACTCAGTGGAGGCCCCACGCAATGATGAAAACCGGTTCGGACCCGGTGTCTTCGGTCGCCCTTTTCTCAGACGCGGAAACCTCACGCGTGCCGAAGCCGTCGCAACTGTCATGGACGGCCAAGCGCGGGCTCGACGTCAGCGTGGCCGCAACGGCCCTGTTCCTCCTGCTGCCCCTCCTGGTCCTGGTCGCCGCGGCCATCTGGGCGACGGATGGAAAGCCGCCGATCTTCAAGCACAACCGCCTCGGACGGAATGGGCGCCTCTTCGGCTGCCTCAAGTTCCGCTCGATGGTGGCGAACGGAGATGCCGTCCTGGCCGCTCACCTCGCCACGAATCCCCGGGCGCAGGCCGAGTGGGACGAGACGCATAAGCTGACCGACGATCCGCGGGTGACGGCCATCGGGCACGTCCTGCGCAAGACCTCGATCGATGAATTGCCCCAGCTCTGGAACATCCTGAAGGGCGAGATGAGCCTCGTGGGACCGCGCCCGATCGTCGAGGCGGAGAAGACCCGCTACGGATCGGCCCTGACAACCTGCTTCTCGGTGCCGCCGGGACTGACGGGGCTGTGGCAGGTCTCGGGCCGCTCCGACACGAGCTATGCCGAGCGCGTCGCGCTGGACCTCGACTATGCCGGCCGCTGGAGCCTGCGCCGGGACATCGACATCATCCTGCGCACCATCCCCGCCGTCCTCGCCCAGCGAGGCAGCCGGTAGAGCATGGTCCGGGACATGCGGATGAGGCCGCGTGTCCCGTCTTTGCGAGTAGAGCGGAGCAATCCAGGGCAGCGGAACCTGACCGGATGTGGCGCAACCCACGAGTGCTCCGCTTCGCTCGCAATGACGATGCGGGGGCCGTCGATGGCGGAGAAACCTCCTGTCACCCGAGAACCGCCGAGGGTGCCCCGACCGCTCAGCCTTGCCGGCTGCGGTCGGACACGAGGCGCAGGCCGGCGGCGACCGGAGACGCGAGGGCGGCGCTGACCTTGCGCTCGAGTTCGCCGTCCCGGAACGGCTTCAGCACGATGGCGTCCGCCCCGGTGACGCCGGCCCGATCCAGGGCCGCGGTCTCGGCAAAGCCCGTGACGAACAGGATCGGAACGGCCGGCCACCGCTTGCGGATCTCGGTGGCGACCTCCGCGCCGTTCATGCCCGGCATCGCGAAGTCGAGCACCACGAGATCGACGTTAGGCTCGGCCTCGAGGAAGGCCAGGGCCTGAAGGCCGGAGGCCGCCTCGTGGACGGTGTAGCCCGCCTCGGACAGCCGGGTCACGGTGACCTCGCGCACGCCGGCATCGTCGTCCACGACCAGGAGGACCGGTTCCCGCCCCGGGGCATAGCCGCGGATGCCCTCGACCACCGGACCAGACTCGGGCAGCGCCGCGACGGCGCCCTCGACCCGCGGCAGGTAGACCTTGATCGAAGTCCCTTCGCCCAGGACCGTATCGATGCGGACGCCGCCGCCCGATTGCTTCACGAAGCCGTAGACCTGAGCCAGCCCTAGGCCAGAGCCCTTCCCGGTCTCCTTGGTGGTGAAGAAGGGCTCGAACACCCGGGACATGACATCCGGCGTCATGCCCGTCCCCGTATCGCTCACGGAGATCATCACGTACTCGCCCGGCTGGGGCTGCTCGGGCCGCGTCGGATTCACCGTGACGATGACGTTGGCGGTCTCGATGGTCAGCCGGCCGCCCACCGCCATCGCATCCCTGGCGTTGATGGCGAGGTTGAGGATGACGAGCTCGATCTGCGTGGCATCGACCAGGGCCGGCCACAGGTCCTGCTGGAGGGTCGTCTCGATCCGGATCGCGCCACCGATGGAGCTCTGCAGCAGATCGCGCATGGACACGACCGTCCGGTTGAGGCTGACCGGCGTCGGGGCGAGGCGCTGGCGACGGGAGAAGGCGAGGAGCTGCGCCGTCAGGTCGGCGCCGCGGGCGGCCGCCCCGCGCATCATGTCGAGGCGGCGCCGGGAGCGCTCGTCCGTGACGGCGCGCTCCAGGAACTCGATGTTGCCGGCGATCACCGTCAGCAGGTTGTTGAAGTCGTGGGCAACGCCGCTCGTCAGCTGCCCGACGGCGTCCAGCCGCTGCACGAGGCGCAAGGCATCCTCGGCCCGTTCGCGCTCCGTGATCTGCGCCTCGAGGGCGGCGTTGGCCTCGGCGAGTTCGCGGGTCCGCTCGGCGATGCGCGTTTCCAGCGTGTCGTTCAGGGCCTTGAGGGCGGCCTCGGCCGCGCGTTTGTCCTCCCGGGCCCGCGCCTCCGCCAGGGCCCGGACGATGGTGCGGCACATGCGGTCGAGGCGCTGCTTGGTGACGTAGTCGGTCGCGCCGTTCTTGAGCGCCTCGACGGCGACCTCCTCGCCGAGCGTCCCCGAGCAGAAGATGAAGGGTGTGTCCGGGCACTGCTGCCGGGCGATGCCCAGGGCGCTGACGCCGTCGAAGGTCGGCAGCACGTAATCGGCCAGGATGATGTCGTGGCGCCCGGCCACGGCTGCGGCGGCGAACCCGTCGCGGGTGATGACCCGCTCGATCACCACGGGATGGCCGAGATTGTCCAGTTCGGCCTCGATCAGCTCGGCATCCAGGTCGCTGTCCTCCAGGTGGAGGATGCGCAGGGGACCAGCGGAGGCTCCGATCACGCGTTTGATGGCCAGCCTCCCCTGTGTGGCGGCGGCTCGTTCAGAAGGGCCCAGAACACGCCGATCTCCTTGATCGCCGCAAAGAACTCGTCGAAGGCGACGGGCTTCACCACGAAGGCGTTGACCCCGAGATTATAGGATCTCACCACGTCGGTCTCCTCCCGCGACGAGGTCAGCATCACCACGGGGACGCTGCGGGTGGCGGGATCGCCCTTGATCTTGGCGAGCACTTCCAGCCCATCGACCTTCGGCAGCTTGAGGTCGAGGAGGACGACCGCCGGGTCCTGGGCTTGGCGCTTCTCGTGCGTCCCCCGCCGGTAGATGAAGTCGAGGGCCTCTGCCCCATCGCGGCAGATGACGATCTCGTTGGCGAGCTGGCTCGATTCCAGGGCGGCCAGGGTCAGTTCGACGTCGTTCGGATTGTCCTCGACCAAGAGGATCGGCTTCAGTTTGGCCATATCAGTGCGCTTCCTCCCGGATCGGCAGGGTGAAGTAGAAGGTGGCACCCTCGCCGAGCCGGCCCTCGGCCCAGGTCCGGCCGCCGTGCCGCTCGACGATCCGGCGGACATTGGCGAGCCCGATGCCGGTGCCCTCGAACTCCTCCACCCTGTGCAGGCGCTGGAACACGCCGAAGAGCTTGTCGACATAGGCCATGTCGAACCCGGCCCCGTTGTCGCGCACGTAGAACACGGCCTCCCCGTCCTGGGGGGGCGCCCGTCCGATCTCGACCACCGCCACGGGCTTGCCGCGGCTGTACTTCACCGCGTTCGAGAGCAGGTTCTCGATGACGAGCCGCAGCATGACGGGATCGGCGTGGACCCGCCCGAGGTCGCCGATCTCCCAGCGCACCGTCCGGTCCGGGGTGATGTCCCGCTGGACCTTGCGCCGGACCTCTTCGACCAGGGCGTTGAGATCGCCCGTGACCTTGTTCAGGGCGTGCCGCCCCATCTGCGAGAAGCTGAGCAGGTTGTCGACGAGGGTCCCGGCGGAGAACGCGGCCTCGATGATGGTCTCGACATAGTGCCGGCCCTTTTCCGAGAGGTTCGCCCCCTCGCGGGTCTTGAGCAGGTTCGAGTATCCCACGATGTGTCGGAACGGGGCCCGCAGGTCGTGGCTGACCGAGTAGGAGAAGGCTTCCAGCTCCTTGTTCGAGCGCTGCAGCTCCTCGCTGATCGCGGCGAGTTCCTCCGCCCGGCGCAGAACGATGCCCAGCACCGAAGCCCGCAGATCCTTGGCGGCCTCGACCTCCGGCAGGGTCCAGGGCAGGGAGCGGCCCTTCACCGTCTCCTTCCAGATCTCGAACGACTTGCGCGGGTGCAGCCGGTCCGGGCCCCCGGACGGGTCGGGCCGCACCGCCTTCACGGGATTGCCGCCCCATTTGACCGTGCGGACGACCTCCGGCCTGAACCAGAGGACGTAGCTCGCGTATTTCTTGGAGACCGAGATGGCGAGGACGCCGCTCGCCCGGTCGGCGAAGGCCTCCGCCGGGGGGAAGACCTCCGAGAGCGCCTCGGCCACGAAGACCTCTTCCTCGTCGCGGGCGGCCAACCAGTCGGACAGGGCGCGCACCTCCCGCTCGGAAGGCGTCGCGCCGAGGAGGCGGCACTTCTCCGCCGTCACCACCGCGGCGCCTGAGGCGTTCACCAGGGCGAGGACGTCGTCGGGGTGGTTCAGGAGCCCGTCGACGAAGCTTTCCTCCTCGGCCATGTAGGCGAGGAGCCGGGCCTGGACCGCGCCCAGGGCGAGGCGCTGCTCGGCCTGCGCCCCCCGTTCGCGGGCGGCGAGTTGTAGGGCGAAGATCTGGGTGAGGAAATCGCAGGCGTTGCGGGCCTGGAGCGGCACCCGCTTGGGATCGCGGTTGTGGCAGGACACGAGACCCCAGAGGGCTCCGTCGACCAGGATCGACACCGACATGGACGCCATGGTGCCCATGTTGCGCATGTACTCGACGTGGACCGGCGAGACGGAGCGCAGCACCGATTGGCTCAGATCCAGGGGCTTGCCCGCCGGGGTGGCTGAGGGGTGGATCGGCACGGGCCTGTAGCCAGCATCGGGGATGATGCGCAGCCGGTTGCGGCGGTAGAGTTCCCGGGCCTGGGCGGGGATATCCGAGGCGGGAAAGCGCAGGTCGAGGTAGCTCGGCAGGATGCCGCTGCCGTCCTCCGCCAGCACCGTCCCGTGCCAGTCCCTGTCGAACCGGTAGACCAGCGCCCGGTCGAAGCCGGTGACGTAGCGGATGTCCTCCGCCAGGAGCTGGCAGAGATCCTCGACGGACCGGGCGGCGTGCAGGTGCTCCACGAAAGCGCGCAGCCGGGGCGTGAGGGCGTCGAGGCCGGCATCGCCGGACAGGTTGTCCGTCTCCTCCAGTTCCAGCACGACGAGATCGTCGACCCGGTGGGCGGCGACCTCGTAGCCCTGCCGGGAGGAGCCGGATCCGAGGGTCACGGTGCGCAGATAGGTGGCACCGTCCTGTGGGGCTTCCCCGTCGAGATAGCGCCGCACCAGGACGGCGAGCTCCGGGAACGCCCCGTCGAGGCTGGCGCCCGGGGACGCGGACGAAGGCGCGTTCTCGCTGGCCTGGACGACGGTGAGGTCCGGGAGCGCCAGGGTGAGCAGGAACCCGTGCGGCTGCACGCTGCCCACGATGTGGATGGGCTCCCGGTCGCAGACCGAGAGGTCGACCGGCCGGGTAGCGCTGTGGCTTGTCTGATTCAATCCGGCTTCCAGTCCCGGTCGATTCCCGTGCGGACCGGCCCCGGGGTGTTACCAGCCGGAGCCATGCGTCGAAATAGGTCAAAAGGACCGATCTGCACCGCTGCAGGTTGTTCCCGGTCAACGAAGCGCGGCGCGGCAATAGCAGGCCCGTGCGAGGCCCTCCGCCGCAGGATCAGGCAAGCTTGGGCGGTGATTAGCTCGCGCACGATGTTGTGTTGCAATCTATGTATAGTGGCTCGATCTTCCAAGGTCCGACGCTTATAACAACCAGAAGGCGAATCGATGGAGCGGTCCGATGCCATACACCGTCCGTGCGGAACGCGATGAGCAGTGCCGGTCGGCGACGCGGGTCCAGCCGGCCAGCGCCGTGGTCCTGGCTCTGAAATGGGCCGAGGAGGGGTATCAGGTCGTCCGCATCATCGGAGAAAATGGTCGCTCCCTCGACATCAGGACGGCGCAGGAGAGGCTGGCCCGGGGCCTGCGCTTCTGATGGGGACGCCTGTGCAAAGCTTTCGATTCCGGCCGCGGCGACCCCGTCACATCCCATCGCCGCCTGACGGACGATCGTCCGCATGGACCTTGACGCGAAGCTTGGTTGCTGTAGCTCCGGCGGGCCGCGGGGAGCTCGACCCGCCATCATCCGCGGGCAGACCGTGAAATCCTGCCTATTGCCGTCCGTCCTGAAGGTGCTTTTTCAATTTCTAGTTACGCTCCTACCGGCTCCAAGCGGGCTGGAGGTCGTTCTGCTTCTTCATGACGAGCGGAACTAGGCTCGAAATATGTTGTCTGATTATATCTGGATGTATCTCAATTATCATAGAGTTAAGTGGGACATTCGCGCGCACGGTGTAAGCTTTAAAGGAAAATTCAGCCGCATGGGGCAAGTTCTCCGACAATAGTCGCAGGGAGAACGCCACCGTAACTCCCGGACATTTTGTCGCCATTGCCCCGTGAGGACAAAGCGGCGCGGGAATACGCATGTTTGCCACAGTACTGAAAGATGTCCGCAGCGCGGATGCGATGGCGGCGTTGCAAAGGTCTCAGGCCGTCATTGAATTCGCCCCCGACGGAACGATCCTGGCCGCCAACCCCAACTTCCTCGGCGTCATGGGCTACACGCGCGACGAAGTCATCGGGCGCCATCATGGCATGTTCGTCGATCCCCACGAACGCGACGCGGCCGAATACCGGGCGTTCTGGGACGCGCTGCGCCGGGGAGAAGCGCAGATCCGCTCGTTCCGCCGCATCGCGAAGGGCGGCCGGGAGGTCTGGATCGAGGCGAGCTACAATCCGGTGCTCGACCGGTCGGGCCGGGTCGTCCGCGTGATCAAGCTCGCCACCGACGTGACCGCGCGGACCCTGCGCGCCCTCGACCTCGATGGGCAGATCACGGCGCTTCACCGGTCGCAGGCGGTAATCGCGTTCACGCCGGACGGGACGATCCTCGACGCGAACGCCAACTTTCTCGCGACGGTCGGCTATGGGCTCGACGAGATCCGGGGCCGGCACCACGGTATGTTCGTCGATGCGGCCGAGCGGACGGGCGAGGCGTATCGTGCCTTCTGGGCGGCCCTCGCCCGGGGCGAGTTCCAGTCCGCCGAGTTCCGCCGCGTGGCCAAGGGCGGCCGGGAGGTGTGGATCCAGGCGACCTACAACCCCATCACCACCGCGACGGGACAGGTGGCGAAGGTGGTCAAGTTCGCCACCGACATCACGGCCGAAGTGCAGGAGCGGCACCGTCGCGCCGAGGCGCAACGGGCGATCGGCGTGGATCTCGACGTGATCGGCACCGGCGTGGCCGACGTGAGCGCCCAGGCGGTGGAGGCGACGGACATCGTGGGCCGGGTCTCGGGCGGCATCGAGGCGTTGGCGGCGGGAGCCGAGCAACTCTCGGCCTCGGTGGACGAGATCGGCCAGCAGAGCAGCCACGCCGCGCGGATGGCCGGCGAGGCGGTCCTGCAGGCACGGCGCACACAGGAGATCGTGGCCGGGCTGAGCGGCCTCGCCTCGCAGATCGGCGATGTGGTCGGGCTGATCCAGGGCATCGCCGGGCAGACCAACCTGCTGGCCCTCAACGCCACGATCGAGGCGGCCCGCGCCGGGGCCGCGGGCAAGGGTTTCGCGGTCGTCGCCGCCGAGGTGAAGGCCCTGGCCGAGCAGACGGCGCGGGCGACGGAGCAGATTCGCGGGCAGATCGCGGCGACCCAGGGGGCGACCCGGGACGCCGTGGAGGCGATCGGCACGATCGGATCGACGATCCGAACCCTGGACGAGGCGGCGGCGGCCATCGCGGCGGCGGTGGAGGAGCAATCGGCCGTGACCCGGGAGATGTCGGGCAGCATGCAGACCGCCTCGCAGGGGGCGGCGGGCATCGCGGCGGGGGTCGCGGCGATCGCCCAGGCGAGCGAGCGCGTCGGCGGGGTCACGCGGCAGGTCCGGGAAGCGGCCCGGGCCATCGCCTGAGGACACGCAGGAGAGGGGCTGCCGGGCAGCCCCTCAGGCGGCCGAACGGGACGAATCCTCCCGGAACGAAAGGAAACGGTCGGGTTCGTCGAGGGGGACGTCGAGGGAGCAGCGCAGGCCCTCGGGGGAGAACCGCAGGGTCACCGTCCCGCCGAGTTCGCGGCTGACGCCGCCGGTGATGAGGCGGGTGCCGAAGCCGCGCCGGTCCGGCTCCCGCACGGGCGGCCCCCCGTTCTCCTCCCAGTCCAGCACGAGCCGCCTGATTCCGGCCTCCCCGACGAAGGTCCGCCACGTGACCGCGATCCGGCCCTCCGCCGTGGAGAGGGCACCGTACCGCGCCGCGTTCACGGTCAGTTCGTGGATCGTCATGCCCAGGGCCAGGACGTAGCGGGGCGCGAGGTGGAGATCCGGCCCGTCGAGGACGAACCGGCCCGCTTCCTCGTCCTGGAAGGGGGCGAACTCGTTCTCCAGCACGGCCCGCAGGGACGCGCCGGTCCAGTCGTCGCGCGAGAGCAGGTCGTGGGTCTTCGACAGCGAGAGGATGCGGGCTTCCAGGCGCTCGCCCCGGTCGTTGTCGCGCCGTCCCTGCCGCGCCAGCGACTGGATCGTGGCCAGGGTGTTGCGGACCCGGTGGTTCAGCTCGTGCAGCATCATGGTCTGTCGGTTCTGCAGGAGGCGGCTGCGGGCGATCTCCTGGCGCAGGTCGTCTTGATGCCGTTGCAGGGCTTCCGCCATCGCATCGAAAGCCTCCGCGAGTTGCCCGAACTCGCCGGGGCCCGAGATGCCGGTCCGCGTCGCGAGTTTGCCGGCCCGCCATGCCGCGGCCGCCGTGAGCAGCCGGCGGACCGGCCGCCGGATGAACACACGCTCGGCCAGGAGCGCCGCCGCCAGGGCGAGGGCAGCGCCGAGGGCGATCAGCACCACCCCCCGCCGGGTGGCGGCGTCGATGTCGGCGAAGGCCGAGGCCGGTGAGAGCCCCACCGCCACGGTGATGGTGTCGAGATTCTCCGCGATCGGGTCGGCCACGGCGGTGATCCGGGGTTGGCCCCGGAGGCCGGGGAGGTCCGCGACGGTGCCGCGATGCGCCACAAGCGATGTCCAGTATGGCGCGGGCAGCGGCTTGCCCACCCATTGCTCGTGGTCGGGCAGGCGGACGAGGACGGTCCCGTTTCGATCCGCCAGGGTCAGCGTGGCGTCCGGCGGCAGCCCGACGGCCGCCAGACGTCCGGCGAGGTAGGACAGGTCGATGCTGGTCAGCACGATGCCGTCGGGCCGGCCGTCCCGGCCGATGACCGCCAGGGCGAACTGGATGGTGGGCCGCTGGGTCACCCGGCCGATGACGACGTCCCCGATGGCGAAGCCACCCGTCCGCATGGCCTCCTTGAAGTAGGACCGGTCGGCGACCGAATAGGCCCCGGGCGAGGACCCGAGCGTGTTGCACACGATGTTCCCGTCCGCCCCGGCCAGCCCGAAGAAGAACGAGCCGGGCATCTTGTCGACGACGGTGCGGAGATAGTTCGTGCAGGCCTGCGGCTCCCTCTGGCGGATCTCCGGAACCTCCGCGAGGATGCCGAGGATCTGCCGGGCGCCGCGGATGAACTGGCCGAGTTCCGCGGCGGCGCCGCGGGCCGTGCGCATGGCCTCGGCCCGGACGGCCTGTCCCCGGGCGGCGCGCAGGGCGTATTCGTTGTAACCCTGGATCGCGAGCGCGGGCACCAGCGCCAAACCCACAAGGCCCACGATCCGCTTCGACAGTGACATCGAGGGACTCGCCCCGTTCCCGGTCACCCTCGCCGCGCGCCTCGGGACCTCGGAAGCGGAAGATAGGCGAGATCCGCCCGGGGGAAACCATCGAGGCACGGGAGCGGGATGGCCCCGCCGCGCGCGGCCGCATCAGGGCGTGAATTCGTAGGCGCGTTCGCCGTGGCTGGCGAGATCCAGCCCGTCATGTTCCGCTTCCTGATCGACCCGCAGGGGCACGACGGCGCCGAGGAGCCGGCCGATGCCGAAGGTGAGCAGCCCCGACCAGAGGGCGACGACCCCGACGGCGAGGATCTGGACCGCAAGTTGCCCCACGGCCGTCCGGCCCTCGGCGAAGCCCGCTCCCCCGAGATCGGGAGACAGGAAGACCGGCAGCAGGAGCGAGCCGAGTATCCCGCCGACGCCGTGCACGGCGAAAACATCGAGGGAATCGTCGATGACGAGGCGGTGCTTCACGTAAAGGGTGATGAAGAAGCACACGAGGCCCCCCGCGGTGCCGATCGCCAGGGCCGCCGCGGGCGAGACGTACCCCGCCGCCGGGGTGATCGTCGCGAGGCCCGCCACGCAACCCGTGACGATGCCGATGGAGGTGGGCTTGCGGATCTTGATCCATTCGGCCGCCGTCCAGGCCAGGGCGCCCGCCGAGGCCGAGAGATGCGTCACGAGGATGGCGTTGGCGGCGCTCGCATCGGCGGCCAGGGCGCTGCCGCCGTTGAAGCCGAACCAGCCGACCCAGAGCATGCCGGCGCCGGTCATCGTCATGCCGGGGCTGTGGGGTGGCGTCATGGTCGTCGGGAAACCCCGGCGGCGGCCGACCATCAGGGCAAGCAGCAGGGCCGAGACCCCCGCGGTGGTGTGAACCACGATGCCGCCGGCGAAATCGAGGGTGCCGAGACCGGCGAGCCAGCCTCCGCCCCAGATCCAGTGCGCCACGGGCACGTAGACGAAAAGCAGCCACAGCGCCGAGAACAGCGCAACGAAGGGAAAGGATACCCGCTCCGGGATCGCCCCGATGATCAGGGCCGGCGTGATGACCGCGAAGGTCATCTGGTAGAGGGCGAACACCGCCTCCGGCAGGGGCGTCCCCGGGCGGAGCGGCGCGAGGTGGGCGAGGAAGGCCTTGTGCAGGCTGCCGATCAGCGCGCCCTCGCCGTCGAAGGCGAGGCTGTAGCCGCAGACCGCCCAGAGCACGGAGGCGATGCAGCAGATGGCGAAGCACTGCATCAGCACCGACAGGACGTTCCGGGCATGGACCAGTCCGCCGTAAAACAGGGCAAGCCCGGGCAGCGTCATGAACAGGACGAGGGCGGACGCGGTCAGGATCCAGGCCGTGCTGCCGGTATCGGGGGCGGCCGTGGCCGCGAGACCTGGCGAGGCGGTCAGCGGCAGCAGGGCGAGGCCGGTCAGGCCACGGACGAGGAGCGGCGACATGCGGAGTACCTTTTGCACAACAGCCGCGCTTCCAAGCAGATTGCCCACCGAATAGGCAAGCGCGCATAAGGCTGCGGCAGCGCTCCGACACATGAATTTGAGGGCACCGCCGCCGAAACCAGGCCCGGCGCCGGTCGCGTGCCCGTAGCGGATCATGCCCGCTCACAGAACTGTTCGGCCTTCTCAGGCGGACCGGGGAAAGCCCTTGTCCGGCGAACACTTCCCTGCAAGGGACGGGAATGGGCTTGCGCGTCATTGCCGGGCGCCGCGCGTGCGTCCTCCTGGCCTTCGCACCCGCCACCGCGGCGAGATCCGCCCCGGGCCGGCGATCGGCCTGTCGCCCGCCGAGACCCCACGAAACCCCTGCGCCATCGCGCAGCGCGCAAAGCCCCTAAAGACCCTCAGTTTCCGCTCTTAGGCGAGGACAGGACCATGGCGATACCCCCCCCAACACCCGGGCCGGAGGCGGCGGCCTTTGAGGGCCGGATCATGCGGAAGGTCGGCCTGCGCCTCATCCCCTTCCTCGTCCTCTGCTACTTCATCGCCTACGTCGACCGGGTGAATGTCGGCTTCGCGGCGCTGACCATGAACCGCGACCTCGGCCTCTCCACGGCGGCCTTCGGCCTGGGCGGGGGCCTGTTCTTCGTGGCCTACGTGCTGTTCGAGGTGCCGAGCAACCTCGCCATGGAGCGGGTCGGCGCCCGGATCTGGATCGCCCGGATCATGATCACCTGGGGGCTCGTGGGGATCGGCTCGGCCTTCGTGACCGGCCCCGTGAGCTTCGCCGTCGCGCGCTTCTTCCTCGGGGCGGCCGAGGCCGGGTTCTTCCCCGGCGTGATCCTCTACCTGACCTACTGGTTCCCCAAGGCCTACCGGGCGCGGATCGTGGCGATGTTCATGGTCGCGATTCCCCTGTCGAGCTTCTTCGGCTCGCCCCTCTCGGCCCTCCTGCTTACCCTGGACGGCGCGGGCTCCCTCCACGGCTGGCAATGGCTGCTGATCGCGGAAGCCGTGCCCGCGGTGCTCCTGGGACTCGGCGCCCTGGCGCTGCTTCCGAGCCGCCCGGCCGAGGCGACGTTCCTGAGCCGGGACGAGCGGGTTTGGTTGACCGACCGGCTCGACACCGAGCGCCGGGCCGCCGAAGCCGCGAGCCCCGATCATGCCCACGGCCTCGCCGCGGTGCGGTCGGTACTGACGAGCGGCCGGCTCTGGATTCTTGCCGTGATCTACGCGGGCAGTTCGGCCACCAGCAACACGCTGTCCCTGTGGATGCCGCAGATCCTCAAGGGCTTCGGCCTCAGCAACCTGGAAACCGGGCTGCTGAACATGATTCCCTTCGGCATCGCCTCGGTGTTCATGATCGTCTGGGGTCTGCGGGCGGACCGAAGCGGCGAACGCATCTGGAGCACCGCCCTGCCCCTGGGCCTCACCTCCGTCAGCTTCGCGTTGACGCTGCTGACGGGCTCTCTCTGGGTGACGCTGGTGCTGTTGTCCCTGGTCCTGCTCGGCAACTACGCCATCAAGGGACCGTTCTTCGCCCTGGCCACGGAGACGCTACCGCCGGCCCAGACGGCAGCCGGCATCGCCGCCATCAACACCCTCGCCCATCTCGGGACCGGGGCGATCACCTCGCTGATCGGGCTCCTGCGCGAGCAAACCGGGAGCTTTCCCGTCGCCCTGCTGCCCCTCTGTGCCCTCACAGGGCTGGGCTGCGTGATGGTCTTCTGGCTGGGCCGGAAGGGACCGCCCGTGGGCGACATCCGCTCCTCCCCTTCCGCGGCCTGAGGCGCAGGCGGGCCGGATCGCAATCCGGCCCGCCCGTCACGTGTTAAATCAGATGCCGCTGCCGGTGCCCGGATAGGAGCGGACACGAGTGCGGCCGTCGGGCGTGCCGTTGAGCTGTGCCGAGGTCGTGGCCGACGGCGAACCACCCATCGGCGACCACCCTTCCTGGCTCCAGGCGGCGGACTTCTGGTCGAGATCGACCGAACCGTGCTGCTCCAGGATGTCCATCACCATCGGGCCGCGGGCTTCGTCGGCCCTGACGGTTACGAGGGTGCCGCCCCGGCGGACGCCTTCGCCATAGGCATGGGCATCCTTCTCGCTGATCCCGGCCCCGGTGAGGGCACCCGCGAGGCCGCCCGCCGCGGCGCCGACGCCGGCTCCGGTCAGGGTCGCGACGAGCCACCCCGCAGCCACGACGGGGCCGACGCCGGGGATCGCAAGGAGACCCAGGCCCGCCAGGAGGCCGGCCGCGCCGCCGACGACGGTGCCGAGGGTCGCCCCGGTGCCGGTGCCGTCCTTGGCCTTTTCCTTGGTGTCGGCGCTCACGTGGGTGCCGTCATGCCCGCCGAGGCCGGCATGCCGGTCGCCCTCGTTGTTGCCCACGAGGCTGATATCCCCGTGCGGAATGCCACCCGCCTCCAGTTTGGCGACGGCGGCGCTGGCGTCCTCGTACCGGTCGAACAGAGCGGTCACTGTCTGCTGAGCCATGTGATGTCTCCTTGAAAGATCGCCTTCGATGATCGCCGTCGGCGATCACTGAGCGGCGACGTTGCCCTTGAAATCCATGCCGACCGAGACGGACTTGCCGCTGTGCATGGCAGTGCCGCGCCAGATGCCCTGGTCGTCCTTTTTGAGGTCCTTGGCATCGGTGAAGCCGGCCTTGTTCAGCCGCGAACGGACTTCACCCTCGGTGAAGCTGTTGGCGCCGCGCTCCAGCTTGGCGTTCATGTGAGCGCCCGCAGGCATGCCGTCCGGCGTGGCCTTGTCGGTGTTCGGCCGGGTGACGCTCTCCTGGCCACCCGATTGCTGACTGGTCTTCGCGTCAGGGGCAGCCGGCGAACCGGTCGTGGTGGTCTGGGCAGAAGCTCCCGACCCCAGCACAGTGGCCAGGAGAAGAGCAGTGACGAGGGGACGCATGGCAGACTCCGATGATCGTTCGGACCCCTTCAATCAATGCGAGCAAAGAACTGTTCCGATTTAAATCGTTTGGCCAAGCTTGCCGCACGATTTCTCAGAGCCCGCCGATCATGACGGACAAATATTCACGAAACGAACGGGACTTGCTTGAAAGCGGGACCGGAAAAATCACGGAACCGGCATGGGCCGGGCCGGATTGTCTCCCCCATCGCGGCGAACGAACAACCGGCATCCGCCGGAGCCGGGCCGTCGGCGAGGGAGCCGGCGGCCATCACGCTACAGCAGGGGCTTCGTCCTGAAAGTGTAGTCGATCCGCAACCCCAGGGTGAACTGGTTGGGGTTCCCATAGGGCCGGTCGACGAGGGGGCTCTCCCCCGAGGCGCCGAGGATCCGGCTGTAGCCGCCGAAGGTGGTGTAGGACCACGCCTCGCTCTGGTGGTACGTGACCGCCGCCAGGAGCCCGGCGGAATAGAAGCTGCCGGGGTTGTAGGGCATGACATGCCCGTTGATCGCTGCCTCGACCGGGCTCACGCCGAAGTACGTCCGGGCGAAGCTCGCGTCGCCGATGTTGAAGCGCGGCCCCACGGAGAACAGCCAGCGGTCGACGGGCAGGAGGTAATCTGCGGCGACGGTCCCCACCGTCCCGTGATGGCCGTAGACACCCTGCCGGATCTCCCCGCGCAGCCGGACGGCGGGGACGGGATACACCTCCACGAACAGCCCGGGCTCGAAGGCAATCCGCGCATCGCGGAAGCCGAAGAGATGGCGGCGGTCGTCGCCGTAATAGCGGCCCGGCACGTAGCGCACCGTGGCACCCGCCCGGAAGTTGTCGGAGTCGTAGACGGTGAAGCTGAAATTGTCGTCCGGCGCCGAGAAACGACGGGGCTCCCCCACCCGCCGGATGTCGATGCCCGGATAGCCCACCACGGTGTAGTCCGCCGCGCCGGGATAGCGCGGGATGGCCTGGATCGTGCCGCTGAGCGTCACCTCCCAGGTGTTGGGATCGACATAGGTGAAGGCCGGCGGACGCGGAGCCGCCGGCACCTCGGCATCCGCCGCCACGGCGCCGCCCTGGACCGCCAGGGCCACGAGCATGCCGCCGGCCGCCGGCCGCAATCCGGATAGGACGTTCACAACGATACCCAAGCCACGCACCCTGCGTCCCATACCCTGCGCATACGGGTCACGAGATTCCCGGTCGAGCTTTGACACGCCAGACACATTGTCTCGATCACCCGATTTCCACCGCCTGCGTTGCGGATTGGCCAGCCTTCTCCGATAGACGGCAGGCCCGCCCTGCCCCTGCCGCGATGAACCGAGACGCCATGCCGGCCCGCCCCCTCGTCCTGTTTCCCGATCCCAGGCTTTCCCTTCTGGCACCCCCGGTCACCACGTTCGGGCCGGCCCTCACCGCCCTGGCGGACGACGTGCGGGACACCCTCATGTCGGTGCAGGCCATCGGGCTGACGGCGCCGCATATCGGCGTGTCGGCGCGGGTGGTCGTCGTCAGGATGGCGCCGGACGAGGCGATGCGCGTCTTCGTGAACCCGGCCATCCTGTGGGCGTCCGCCGAGACGGCGGCCCACGACGAGGGCAGCGTCAGCATGCCCGGCGTGCGCGAGAGGATCGTCCGGCCCGCCCAGGTGCGGTTCGGCTACCGCGCCCTCGACGGATCGGAACATGAGGAGGATGCGGACGGCTTCTTCGCCGCCGTCATCCAGCACGAAATCGATCAGATCGACGGAGTCTTCTGGATCGACCGGTTGTCGCGCCTGAAGCGGGAGCGGCTCGTCAAGCGCTTCGGGAAGCGGGGTCCGGCCGCCTCGGCCTGACGGGGCCGGCGTCGGGGTCGGCCGGGTGGCTCAAGCCGCACGGGCGAGGTCACCCTCGACGCCGGCGATCGCCCGCTCCAGCGCGGCGAAGCAGGCGGGGTCGAACGCCGTGTTCAGGTCGGCCCGGAGGATGCCCATGGCCTTCTCGATCGGCATCGCGGCCCGGTACGGCCGGTCGGCCGTCAGGGCGTCGAACACGTCGGCCACGGACACGATCCGCGTCTCCAGGGCCAGGGCGTCCGCCTTCAGGCCCCGGGGATACCCCTTGCCGTCAAGGCGCTCGTGATGGCTGCCGCCGATACTCGCCAAGGTCCAGAAGGCTGGAACCCGGCTGAGGATGGCCTCGGACAGGGTCGCGTGAGCGCGCATGTCACGCCATTCCTCGTCGCTCAGCTTCCCGTTCTTGTCGAGGATGGTGTTGGAGACGCCGAGCTTGCCGATGTCATGCAGCAGCGCCGCGCGCCGCAGCCAGCGCCGCCGCTCGGCATCGATCCCCAGCTCGGCGGCGATCATGTCGGCATAGACCGCCACCCGCTCCGAATGGCCCGATGTGAACGGGCTCTTCGCGTCGATGACCTGGGCGAAGGCCCGGGCGATGTCGTCCAGATAGTCCTCATCGACCACGATGTGGTTCTGCGCCGGCTCGAGGGCGGACACCGCCTCGTCGATCGTCTCCGAGGCCAGGATCTCCCAGAAGCCCGGCGCAGCCGCCGCCCGCTCGAAACACGCGACGAGGTGCGGGTCGAACCACGTCCCCGCCCGGTCGCGGACCTCGGCGAGGGCCGCCGCCGGGCCGGCGGCGGTCCTGAACACATCGGCGACCTGGGCGAGGAGGGCGATGCGGGCATAGAGCGGGATCGCCGGGCCGGCGAGACGGTCCGGCCGCCCCTTGCCATTCCAGTGCTCGTCGAGGGCATGGATCGCCCCGCAGACGGCGGGCGGGAAGCGCAGACGGGCGGCGATCTCCGCGCCCCGCTGGCAACGGGTCTGGATCAGGTCGTCGACGATGGTGCCGCCATTCTGCAGGATGTTCAGCACCGCCTTGAACCGTTCGGCCAGCCCGGCCTTCAGCCCCGTATGGGAGAAAACGAAGCTCAATACCTTCGGCAAGCTGTCGCTGACGGTCTTGAAATCGCGCTTGAAACCGAGATCGTCTGACAGATAAAGGGCGCAGATCCTGGCCGCATTGCTGGAGCAGCCGAGATCCTTCAACATGATCGTATAGTAGAGTTCCCACAACTCGGCGGCCGGGAGGCCGAGCGCATGCCCGACATGCATGCCGATATACGTCGCCCGGACACAGTGCCCGGCGGGCTGGCCCTCCGTGAGGTCGAGGGCGTGGCTCAAGGCCGCGAGGATGTCGGAAAGCTTGACGTCATCGGCCGCCGTGGGGACCGCGTCGAACGATTGTAAGTTCATCGGACCGGTCCGTCGCGAAACAATCCCCATTGTCTCGAACGATTGGTAAAGGCCGCTTGAATCGCTGAACCATGACCGATTCTGCCATGTTTTATTGTCAACAAGGCCTTCATGACCCTGCCCGTGTCGATGTGCGGCGGCTCGGGGTCGATATGCAGGTCCTCTCCCGAAGGGCAGCACAGCGCCCCAGCGCGAAAGCGCAGAGGTCGAGCGCCCCCGGGGGCCAACCGCGATGCGGCCCCCTTGGGAGGCTCCAGTCCGAAGGGCGCCCGACGCGTCACCGCACCTTCACCCTGAGCCTCCGGGACGCGTGGGGCCTGCCTGCCCCTTCCCGGTCCCGGAAGGCTATACCACTATCGGTATCCGGCCCTGTCGATCTCGGCCCTCTGCCCCGTCTGATGTCGGATCTGGGGTACCGCGAGACAGGCCCCTGTTGCCTCTATGCATACGACCGGGAGGTCGAAGCGGGGATTCTTTACGACCACCTCATCCATGCGGATGCGCTCGATCGAAGGCCGCGTCGGCGACGTCTGCAATGCTCTCGATTGCGGGCTGGCGAAAAAGATGGTGCTCGCCAGCTGAGGCGTGACGGAGGTCAGGGGCACTGTGGAAGGGGTGATGGCCGTCACCGTCAGGTCCGCCCCGGTATAGGACAGGTCGTAGTTGCCCCCCGCCGCGAGGGTGCCCTGCGTGATGGCGTAGCGGCCCGCAGTGCTGGCGCCATCGGCCGACGTTGCGAGGCTGCCCGAGAGCTCATCCCCGGTCAGAAGGCCGGTCGTCGTGTAGGTCAAAGGCGGGTTGGCCGCGCCCGCCGTCCGACTCACCGGGTTTGCCGTCACGCTCAACGTACGGGGGCTCACCGTCCAGGTTCCATCCCGGCGCGCCGAGACGGTGTAGTTGCCGTTGCTCAGCACGCCGGCCACCGTGAGCCTGTACGGGCTGCCCGCCACGCCGCTGCGGGCGGTCACCCCGAAGCTGTTCGAAAGACCGGTCAGGGCATCAAGCCCGTCGCCGTTCTGCAGGCCCGTCGCAGTCAGACCTGGATTGACGGGGCTGTCGCCGTAGACCGAATGACCGCTGACCGCGGTGATCTCCACGGGGGCCGGGGCGACGGTGAGCGCACCATCGTGGAAGGCGATGGCATAGTTGCCCGAGATCAGCCCCGAGGCCGCGAGGGCGTAGCGGCCCGCGTTCTTCGCACCCTGCGCCGCACCGCCATAGGCCAGCGTGCCGCCAAGCACGGAGGCATCCTCGCCGGCCACGAAGCCGGCATAGCTCACCCCGTTGCCCCCGCTGAACGCCTGTCCGTCGTAGGTCTTCGACGCATCCGCGGCCGTCACGGTGAGGGGCGCCTTGGCGACGGTGAGCGTACCGTCCTGGAAGCCGATGGTGTAATTGCCCGAGGTCAGGCCCGAAGCGGCGATGGCATAGCTGCCGGCATTCTTCGCACCCTGCGCTGTACCCCCGTAAGCGAGCTTGCCGCCGAGCACAGAGGCATCCTCACCGGCCACGAAGCCGGCATAGGTTACACCGTTGCCGCCGCTGAATGCTTGCCCGTCGTAGGTCTTCGCCGCATCCGCGGCCGTCACGGTGAGGGGCACCTTGGCGACGGTCAGGACGCCGCCCTGGAACTGGATGGCATAGTCGTCCGAGGTCAGCCCCGAGGCCGTGAGTGCGTAGCGGCCTGCGTTCTTCGCACCCTGCGCTGCACCGCCATAGGCGAGCGTGCCGCCGAGCACAGAGGGATCCTCACCGGCGACTAAGCCGGTATAGCTCACCCCGTTGCCCCCGCTGAACGCCTGTCCGTCGTAGGTCTTCGACGCGTCCTTGGCCGTCACCATCAGCAACGCCTTGCCGATCGTACCCACGGCCCCGGATACGGTCGTGCCCGTGAGGGTATAGTTGCCCACCCCGTCCCCGCCGAGGATCAGGCCCGTGACCGTGACCGTCTTGCCCGTGCCGGCAATGGCCGTATCGTAGGCCCCCGTGCCCGAGACCGACACCGTATCCCCCTGGACCACGCCGGTGAGGACGTAGTTGTCGGCCGTCAGGGTGGCGGCTTTGGTGCCGTCGTAGGTCTTCGACACCGGGCCGGCGAGGGAGGCTGTCAGTGGCGCCTTGGCGACGGTGAGCGTGCCGTCCTGGAAGCCGATGGTGTAATTGCCCGAGGTCAGGCCCGAAGCGGCGATGGCATAGCTGCCGGCATTCTTCGCGCCCTGCGACGTGCCCCCGTAAGCGAGCGTGCCGCCGAGCGCGGAGGCATCCTCGCCGTCCGCGAAGCCGGCATAGCTCACCCCGTTGCCCCCGCTGAACGCTTGTCCGTCGTAGGTCTTCGACGCGTCCTTGGCCGTGACCGTGAGCGACGCCTTGGTGATGGTGAGCGTGCCACCCTGGAACGTCAGGGCGTAGTTGTCCGCCGTCAGGGTGGCGGCTTTGGTGCCGTCGTAGGTCTTCGACACCGTGCCGGCGAGGGACGCCGTCAGCATCGCCTTGGCGATCGTACCCACGGCCCCGGATGTGGTCGAACGCAAGAGGATGTAGTTGCCCGCGCTGTCCCCGCCGAGGGTCAAGCCCGTGACGGTGACCGTCTTGCCCGTGCCGGCATTAGCCGTGTTGTAGGTCCCCTTGCCCGAAACCGAAACCGTGTCCCCCGGGATCACGCCTGGGGCGTGCTCCTGGGCGTTGGCGGCAGTGAAGTTGAAGTTATCTGCGGTGAGGGTGGCGGAGGTGGTGCCGTCATAGGTCTTCGACACCGTGCCCGTGAGGGAGACATTCAGCTCCGCCTTGTTGACGAAAAGCGTGCCGTCCTGAAACTGGATCGCGTAATTGTCCGATGTCAGTCCCAGGGCGGTAATGCTGTACCGGCCTGCGTTCTTCGCCCCCTGCGACGTGCCGCCATAGGTGAGCGTGCCGCCGAGCACAGAGGTATCCTCGCCGGCCACGAAGCCGGTATAGGTTACCCCTTTGTTCCCGCTGAACGCCTGCCTATCATATCTCTTCAACGCGTCCTGGGCCTTCACGAAGAGCGACGCCTTGGCGATCGTCCCGACGGCCCCGGACGCGGTCGTGCCCGTGAGGGTGTAGTTGCCCGCCCCGTCACCGCCGAGGGTCAGGCCCGTGACGGTGACCGTCTTGCCCGTGCCGGCACCGGACGTGTCGTAGGCCCCCGCACCCGAGACCGAAACCGTGTCCCCCGAGACCAGGCCGTCGAGGGCGTAGTTGTCCGCCGTCAGGGTCGCGGCATTCGTGCCGTCGTAGGTCTTCGACACGGGGCCCGCGAGGGAGGCTGTCAGCGACTTCTGAGCGATGATCAGGGTACCGGTGCTGGGCAGGATGTAGTTGCTTAGCTTCCCGTTGGTGACGGTGAAGCCCAGCCCGGAGATGGCGACGTTATCACTCGTCCCGGCATTGCCGGAAGGGGCGGAGACGATGGGTCCGGTGGGTCCGGTGAGGCTCAGCGTCTCTCCGCTCGCGGCCCCGCTCAGCGAGATCTGGTCGAGCGTGAACCCGGCGTTGCCGTCGTAGGTCTTCCGGCCCGTGAGGCCGATCACCGCCTTGGAGATGGTCAGGGTGCCGGTGCCGGGCAGGGCGTAGTTGCTCGCCTTCCCGCCAGTCACGGAGAAAGTCAGCCCGGAGAGGCTGGCACCCGTATAGATCCCGGCATCGGCCGAGGACGCCGTGGCAGCGTCGCCGGGCCCCGTTGCCGCCAGCGTGACGGTCTGGCCCTGGGCCGCCCCGGTCGCGGACATCTGCGCTGCGGAGAAGCCGGTCTTGCCGTCGTAGGTCTTCGAACCAGCGACGTTCAGCACCTTCGGATCGATGACCAGCGTGCCGTTATCGATAATGATTGGGCGGGAGTAGCTTGACGTCGCCAAGCCATTCGAGAGGTACGCCGTGTAAGTGCCTGCATCCACGGCGTCGGCGGGGAGCCTGACCGTGCTGAGCGTGGTGACGAAAGTCCCCGGGCGCAACGGACTGTAGTTCGTGACCAAGTCGCTCGGTGCCTGACCGGTGTAGCTCACGTGACCGTCGAAGGAGGCGACCACGGCAGTACCCAGGCCGAAGAATTCCGGATAGTTCGAATTCCTCTGATTAATCTGACTCGCCTTATTCGGCACCGCCCACGTCGAAACGAAATCGAAGCCGGCATAGTTCGTCTTGTAGGACGTGAAGTCTTGCATCTGGTCCGTGGTCAGACCGGTCATGCCGGTGCTGCTGCCGGTCCCCGTGCCCTGGCTCTGTTTGGTCGTCTGCGTATTCCAGAACGCCGCGGTCACCGCGCTGCCGTTCGACACCGAGCCGAACAGCCCGCCCAAACTCGGTTCCGGGGTTGGAGCGTCGCCGTTGTTCGAGTTATCCGGACCGGACACCGCGCCCACGGCATAGACCTGCGCGACCGTTCCGGAATTGGTGCCGACAAGGCCGCCCACCGCGCCGGCGCCCTTGGTGGTCCCGGTGGCATACGCCTTCGACAGGGTGCCAGCGTTGATGCCGACCAAGCCGCCGACGGCGGCGCCGCCACTCACGCTATTTGCCGAGGACACCTGCGTGATCGTCGCGCCGGCTTCGTTCTTGCCGATGAGACCGCCCGTGCCCGAGCTGGAAGCGGAGCTCTTATTGGTGACTCGCCCAGACGCCGTCACGCCTGTGACCGTGCCGAAATTGTCACCGATCAGCGTGCCGACTGTCCCACTCCCAGTGATCGTCGCGTTCGTAAGCGCGACATTCATCACCGAACCGGCGGCGCCCACCGTACCGAACAGGCCGGCTTGAGCGCCCGACGCATTGACGGTCAACGAATCCATTTGGAGGCTCTTGCCGTCGAAGCTGCCCGTGAAGGCCGTAGAGCCCCCCACCGGCGCGAAGCCCGCGGCACCCCAGATGCCCGTGGATAGATCGGTACCGTTCGTATCGCCGGCGTTGATAGTATCGGCGAGGCGATATTGTCCCGCGGGGTTGGCATCCATCAGTTGCAGCTGGTGAATGTTGGACACCGGGACCACCCCCGTGACCGGGTCGGCATCCGCTGCCTCCGCCCGCAGGATCGGACGAATTCCACCGCCCTGGTACCAGTTCTTGGCGAAGTCGAAGCCGGTATAGCTCGCGGCTTTGCGCGCATCGCTGTTGCTCAGCCCGACCGGCGTACCGGATGACACTGTATCGGTAGAGCCGTAGGCGTTTGCCTGACCGGTGGTGTCCTTGTCCCAGAAGGCCGTTGAGACGGTCCCGGCGTTCTTCCCGATAAAGCCGCCCGCGGCCGTTCCGGATACTGCACCGCTGGCCCAGGTCTCGCTGACGGTTCCGGTGTTCTGCCCGACGAGGCCGCCCGCGACGCCACTGGTTGCGCTGCCCGCCGCATCCGTGGACGTGGCCGTGATGGTCCCGGTCGCGTAAGCCCGGGTGATCGTGGCGGAGTTGGAGCCGACGAGGCCGCCAGCTTGCTGTACCGCACTGACATCACCCGTGGCATAGGATTCGGTGATAATCGATTTTCCACTGTTTTCGCCAACTAATCCGCCAGCGGTTGTGGCGCCCGAGACGGTGCCGGTGGCGTGGGATTTCGTGATCGTCACACTATAGGCAGCACCGATCAATCCGCCGAAAGCCGTTCCAGTACCTCCGGATGCGTCGATCGCAACGGTGGAATAGGCGTTCGTGATCTGTCCGCGCGATGCGTAACCGACGAGGGCTCCGACGTAATCCATGCCCCTGATTGTGCCGCCGATCATCCCGAAGTTCTTGATCGTGGCGTCCGATGCATGGCCGAAGAGCCCCGCATACTCGTTCGAGCCTTTGATGACGAGCCCGTCGATCACGTGCCCCCCACCGTCGAAAGTGCCGGAGAAGGTGTCGTTGCCGTCGTTTCCTCCGGTCCCAACCGGCGCGAAACCGGCCGGGCCCCAAACGAGTGGGTTAGAATTATCACGAACGTTTGTATCGTACGCGGTGCAATTGCGGGTCAGGAGGTATTTGCCGCTGAGATTGGTCTCCATCAGCGCAAGCTGGTGGAGGTTCGACACGGCGACCACGCCGTTTGCATCCGCCGGGGCAACTTCCGATCGCAGGATCGGGCGCATGTCGCTGGTCTGAAACCAGACGTGGTTGAAATCGAAGTTCGTGTACTTGGCGGAGTTGCGCGCATCCGCACTCGCCAATCCGGTCACCCCGGTGGACGCGGAGTTGTCACTCGACGCACTGCTTTGAGTGGTACTAGTCGTATCCCAAAAGGTATCTGTCAACGTGGCAGAAACTGGACCGCTCCGACCACCATCCCCCTTGTTGGTGCCTACCAAGCCACCAAAACTGCCAGTGCCGCTGACAGCCCCAGATGCGTAGGCCTGCTGGATCGTTCCAACGTTCTGACCGACTAGCCCACCAAGAATGGCAGTCGACGTGGAGCCTGTCTTAGCTACGCCCTTCACCGTACCTGTTGCATAGACGTTGGCCAGCTTCCCGCCGATATCGTTGACGCCGACAAGGCCGCCAACATAACTTTGGCCCTTGACATACGCCTGCGAGTAGGAGTTCTCGACGGTGCCGGTATTCTTGCCGATCAATCCACCAACGGTGTCCCCATAAGTGAAGCCGGTCACGTAACTATTCTTGACCGTACCGAGGTTGACGGCAGCGAGTATGCCGGCATTGGAGCTAAATTTCTTGTCAGCGAAGACCCAGCCGAGCTCGAGGCTCATCCCTGTGACGGTCCCATTGTTCTGGCCGAACAGGCCCGCATTGCCGCTACTTGGTGCGACGGTCAGGTACCTGATGAGGTGGGACCGACCGTCGAGGGTGCCGAGGAACGGAGCGGTCTCGCTGCCGAGCGGCTTGAACCCGTGACCGGCGTTCCAGGATCCCGTGACCGTAGCGTCGATATCGGCCACCAGCACGGAGCTCGCGGACAGGGGTAGCCCCTGCAGGCCGTAAACGTCCGCGATCTGGTAGGGTGTGTCCGCCGATCCGTCGCCCCCGGTCACCCGCAGGAACGAGCCCCCGGCGATCTGGAAATTCGCCGTCGCGAAGGCGGGAAGGGTCGCGGTGTTCTGAACCCATCGGCCGCTTGCCAGGGTGAAGCGCGCCACCGACACGCCCGCGCTCGGCGTGATCTGCCCCCCCGAGGACAGCGTCAGCCCCCCGCCGCCGCCGCGATGTCGCTGTTCAGGGTGATTCCGCCCGCCGCCTGGAGCGTCAGCGTCGCCCCGCTCGTCCACGACAGCGGCGTGTTCGCCGCCAGGGTGATCGTGCCCGCCTGCGTCCCGTCCGTCCCCGTCGAGACCGTTACGTTCGCCGTCTTCAGCGCCGTCAGCAGCGTCGTCGCGTTGACGACCGAGTCGTCCCCGCTCGCCGTGAAGCCCGACGACGCCTTGTCCGCATCGCCCGAGATCGTCACGTTGTGCGGATCGAGCAGCAGGGTGCCGAACGCCCCCCGCGCCGCCGTCAGGTCCGACGTGCCGGCGTAGGCCAGATGCCCCTTCGAGGACACCTCTGCGTTGCCGCCGTCGCCCCCCTGCCCACCGCCCCGGGCGGTGATCGTCCCGGCGAACCGCGTGGCCGCATCCGACCACACCACCACCTCGCCGCCCCGGCCGGACACCTCGGCATCCGCCAGGATCGTCGTGGCGCCGTCCACCTCCACCGTCTGCGCGTGGGCGAGCGTGCCCCCGCCCTGCCGGCCGCCACCGAGATGCACCGTGCCGCCCCCGGCCGTGCCCGACGCGTCGAGCGAGGCCCCCCGCAGCGCCACCGCCGGGGCCGTCGCCTCCACGAGGCCGCCCGTCCCCGCGGTGCCCCGGGCCGCGACCGAACCCGACAGGCCCAGCCCCTCCGACGCCCGAAGGCTCACCCGGCCGCCGGTGGTGCCGGACGCGTCCACCGTCCCCGCCACGTCCAGGCGCCGCCCGGTGATCCGCACCCGCCCGCCCCGGGCGCCCGCAGCTCCCGCCGCGTCGATCCGGCCCCGGGCGCTCACCACGCCCTCCCCGCCCGACAGCAGGATGTCCCCGCTGTGGCCGGCTACGCCCCGGGCCTCCACCGTCCCCGACAGGTTCACCGCCTGCCGCGCCATCTCCCGCGCCGCCGCCGCGCTCAACGTGACGCGGCCGCCCTCGGAGCGGATGACGCCCTCGTTGGACACCAGCGCCGCCGCGCCCCCGGCCTTCGTCGGCACCGCCACCTGCAGGAACCCGTCCCCCGACAGGTCCAGCGTCGCCTGCTCGCCCGAGCCCAGCCCGACCCGGCCCATCGGCACCGTGATCGACCCACTGTTAGCCGCACGCCCTCCCAGGAGTGCCGCGTAGCCCCCCCGGCCCACGCTGACCGTTCCCGCGTTGGTCACCGCCGCCGAGGCGCCCCCTCCCCGGAACACCCGCTTGCCGGCCGTGAAATCCCGGTCCGTGATGTCCAGGCTCGAGGCCACGAACCCTCCCTCCGCCGACACCACCCCCGAACGGGTGATGGCGATGCCGTTCGGGTTGACGAGGTAGACTTGCCCATCCGCCTTAAGCTGACCGGCGATGGTCGAGGGCGTCGCGCCCGTCACCCGGTTCAGGATCGCCGCCCCCGCATCCGGCTGGCGGATCTCCACCCGGCTGCCCTGGCCGATCGAGAAGCCCTGCCAGTTCACGATCGCCGTCCGGCTCGCCTGCGTGATCACCAGGGCGTTGTCGGCCGGCGTGCCGACGCTCACCGCCCCGGACACCACCCGCGCCCCCGTGGGCAGCGACTGGGCCAGCCCCGGCAGCGGCGCCACCAGGGCCGTCGTCGCCAGCAGGGCGGCCAAGAGGGAACGGGCCAGCGGGCGGGTGGAGGGCGATGCGGTCATCGGGCGGATCCTCGGAAGAACGGAAGCGGCTGCCGGCGCGGCCTGGGCGGTCGCGCCGGGAACAGGCGTTGGGGGCCTGGCCGATGCCCCGGGGGCATCGGGAGCGCCCTAGAACTGCAGGCCGGCCGTGAGGGTGAAGCGGTCATCGCCGGGCAGCCGGCCCGAGCGTTCGGCATGCCCGTATTCCAGGCCCACCGAGACGTTGGTGAAGCTCTGCCCCGGCGCCGCGCCCAGCCGCAGGCCCGCCCCGTAGGCCGTTCCGCGCACCACCGGCCGCTCAAGAGCGGTCACCCGCTGCGACCGCGTCAGGCCGAACGCCCCGAACCCGTAGGGGCTCAGCACCACCAGACCCTGGGTCTCCTCCCCCGCGGCCACGTTGCCTTCCTGCGCCGGCACCGACGGCAGCCGGAACGGCAGGGTCACCGCCACCGCGAAGGGCAGTTGCACCTCGCCCCGGACCACATAGCCCTCGTCCCCCTGGAACAGGCCCGAATCCACCGCCGAGAGCCCCGTCGGCGAGGCGAGGCCGATCTGCTCCGAGCGCGGCAGCGCTTGATTGAACGAGGTCTGGCCCCGGGCCATGAGGGCCACGCTCAGGTGCTCGGCCAGGGGCTGGGTCCAGTTCACCAGCGCGTCGAGCTTCTGGAACTCCGGCCGCGCCCCCTGCCGCGACAGGCCCGCCAGATGCGAGCCCGCGGGCGGCGCGTCCCGGGCCCCCAGCCCGTTGAGGCCAAACGAGCCCGTTAGGCGCGCCGTCACCAGCCCCCCGGACAGCGTGCTGCCGCCCAGCTCCGCCTCCGGCAGGAACCACACCGTCTCGCTCGTCCCGCGCAGGATGCGCAGGCGGTCGAGGGAGAACGGCGCCTGCATCGGCAACCGGACGTCGACCTTTTCCTCCTGCGCGTCGAAGCTGCCCTCGGCGTTCCAGGTGAAGTCCCGCCCCCGGATCACCGGGTAGCGCAGCCGCGCCGAGTAGCGCGCGAACTCCGAGGCGAAGGCCGGGGTGCCCGGCCGCGAGCGGGCCGCCGTGTGCGTGTCCGCCGCCTCCAGGGTCAGGCTGAGCCCGTCCGTCCCCAGGGGTAGGATCGCCCCCACCGCCAAGGCGCGGTTGCGCGGTTCGTCTCCCAGGAAGGCCGTGCTGCCCCCCGTGGTCGGCAGGCCGAAGGTGCGGAAATAGAGCGTCTCCCCGTGGCCGGTGGGGGAGTTCAGGTCCAGCCCCAGGGAGGCGCTGTAGGTGCCCAGTGCTTTGAACAGGGTGTTGTCCACCCCCACCGAGCCCGTGACCGCCTTGTAGCGGGCCTCGACCACCAGCACGCTCGCCCCCGCCCTTGCCCCCGGCGCCAGCGTGGAGCGCAGGATCGTGCCGGGGGTGTCCGAGGCCAGGAGCAGCCGCCGCTCCAGCTCCGCCTGCGACAGGCCGCGCTGTCCCACTAAGGGGGCCATCACCTGCCCGATCCGCTCGCGGATGGCGCCGGGCAGGGCCGAGACGTCCACACGCTCGATGACGCCGTCGACGACGATGAGGCGCAGGTCGGCGCCGTGGCGCAGGCGCTGGGCGGGCAGGACTACCCGCACCAGGGGGAAGCCCGCCGCGGCATAGGCCTGCTCGAGCTCGCGCGCGGCGGCGAAGACCGCGGCGGCGGAGACCACCCGCCCCGCCAACTTCTCACGCAAGGCGGCGGTAGCCTCGGCCAGGGCGGGCAGGCCGCCCTCCACCGCGACGCCGCGCAGGCGCACAGTGAGCCGATCCGCCCCGGGGGGCGCGGCCAAGCCCTGCGCCTCCGGAATGACGAAGCCGCCGCCTCGGCTCTCGATGGGAGGACTGAACGAGGGCGGGGTGATCTGCGAGGCGGTCTGCGCCCGGGCCGGCCCCGCGCCCGCGCTGAGCGCGAGGGCGCAGACGGCGACCCCGGCCGCGATCCGCTGCCGGATCGATCCGGTGCAGCAAGGGAGTGCTCGAAGAAGATCGATCGCCACGTGAGCCTGCCGTCCCGACTTGCCGCGCTATATTGGAGCGCAGTCCGATGGCACATCTGGCTCTATCGGAGCAACAAATCGGCAGTTGCTCTTGGTTTTTGAAGCAACCCGGCATTGTATTTACGGCATACATCGATCAAATGGGCCGATAGTTGTTGCAATATTGCCGAAATCAGGAGAAAGAGACATCGAAGCCTTGCGCCCGCAGGAGCTCATCCAGCTCACGGACGCACCTTTGACGGTGTTCGCCCTGCCGGCGACGGAGAGCGAAGGTGCAGATGGCTGCGATTAATGCTAGTTTGATTCTCAGCCTCGCGGTTCCTGCCGAGCTGATGGAGGCTGATGCCATGCGGCTCGAGTTTGGGCAGAACGACGATTGGATCGTCGACCCGAAGGATCTATCGACGCGCTTCGGCGTCAGCGCATCCTACTTGAAGCATCTGAAGACCCTCGGAGAAGTTCACGCGTCCATCGAGCCGGCGGATGAAACACTGCCGAAGGTGACGCGCGTGAAGGTCCGAATGCTGAACAGGGTGTGGCGCGGCACCTTCGATGAGGTCGGCGACCTCATCCACGAAGAGTTGTACTGATCGCAGCCGCGCCCTCAGGCGGCCTCCGGACGAGGGCGCGGGATCGCCGCAGCAGGCGGCGAACGACCGTCGCGCCGCCCGTCCGCACGGGGAGGGTATCGCGGAAACCGGCGGAGCGGGTCTACTCCCGCAGGCGCGTCAGCTCGGCATGGCGCCGGGCCTTGACCGGCTCGGGCGTCCGGCGGTTCTCGACGACCTGCTGCTTGGTCTCCTCGTCGCCGCCGACGACGTGATCGACATCGTTCATCAGGGCCTCGAAGCCCTGGCGGGCGACCTCGATCTTGTCGTTCTTCTTGCCATTGTCGATGGCGCTCGTCGCCATCCCGGCATTTTTGTGGAACCGGCTGTCGGTAGCCCCGGGCAGGAGCGCCGTCACCGTCACGCCGGTGCCGCGCAGCTCTTCGCGGAGGCTTTCAGCGAACATGAAGCCGAACGCCTTCGAGGGGCCATACACCGTCTCGTAGGGCGTCGGCTGGGTGGCCGAGATCGACGAGGTGATCAGAATCCGGCCGCGCTTGTTCGGGACCATGTGTTGGACCACGCGCTTGGCCAGATGCACGGTGCCGGTGATGTTGATGGCGATCAGCCGGAACTCATCCTCCAGGGCGTTGTCGAGGAAGGCGCCGCCACGGCCGATGCCGACATTGAGCGCCGCCGCCTCCACTGGACGCCCGAGCCCCTCCACGAACGTCCAGAAGCTCTCGACGCCCTCGTAGGTTCCGGCATCGGCCCTGTGGGGATAGGCCTCGACGCCGAGGTCGCGGAGCGCACGGGCGGCCTCGTGAACCTTGTCGCTGGACGCGGTGATGGCGACGTCGAAGCCATTCTGCGCGAACTGCTTCGCGAGCTCGAGGCCGATGCCGGAGGAGCCTCCGGTCACAAAGGCGAGCGGACGGTGAGAAGCCATGGGGACCGAACCTGTGTCTCGAAGGGGCGCGGAGGGCGCGGAGGGCGGGGAGCCCGTCGGCCGCAGGAGCAGGCCGGGACTCTCCGCAGCGGTGAACGGGTCCTAAACCCGGAGCGGCCCGTGGGGATGCACAGCGACCAGGTCGACCGAGCGCAGGATCGCGCCGCGTGACATCGCGGCGATAGACCCGCGCGATGGCGGGATCGCTGGCGGTGGGTTCGACGTTACGCCCTACGCAACGATTGCCTGAATGATCGCGGCCACTTCCCCGAAGTGCTCGACGCTCAGGACGGGACGCGACCGGTTCAGCCGGTGTGTGTCGCCCGAATCCCCGACGGCTCCGTGACGCTAACGCGTCACACCCTGCTTCGCGAGGACATGCTCATGCGCCGCAACCCGTGGTCTCTGTCCCCCCTCGCCGGCCTCATGGCCGGGGTCGGCGGGGCAGCGCTGATGGCCTCCGCCCCGGTCGCGGCGGCGGAGACGGCGTGCAAGGGGGATCAAGGTGGCTTGAGCCTGCCGCCGGGCTTCTGCGCCAGCGTCTTCGCCGACGGGATCGGCCACGCCCGGCAGATGGTCGCGGCACCGGACGGGACGCTCTACGTCAACACCTGGAGCGGCCGGTACTACAAGAATGACACGCCCCCGCCCGGCGGGTTCCTCGTCGCGCTGAAGGACACGAACGGCGACGGCAAGGCCGACGTCGTCGAGCGGTTCGGCGAGACCCAGGCGGAGGGCGGGGCGGGCGGCACCGGAATCGGCCTCTACGACGGCGCCGTCTACGCCGAGATCAACGACCGCATCATGCGCTACCCGCTGAAGGCGGGCGAGGTCGTGCCCAAGGAGGCCGGAAAGGGCCAGGGCGAGGTGGTGGTCTCGGGCCTGCCACTCACCGGCGACCACCCGATGCACCCCTTCGCGATCACGCCCAAGGGCGAGATGCTGGTGGATCTCGGCTCGGCCACCAATGCCTGCGAGGTGAAGAACCGCGTGCCCGGCTCCGTCGGCAACGAGCCCTGCACCGAGAAGGAGACCCGCGGCGGCATCTGGCGCTATGACGCCAAGGGCCGCGATCAGGCCTTCTCCCCCGCCGCACGCTATGTGTCCGGCATCCGCAACGGCGAGGGCATCGCCCTCGACGCGGAGGGCCGGGTCTATTCGACCCAGCACGGGCGCGACCAGCTCCATGAGGACTGGCCGAAGCTCTACACCCAGCAGCAGGGGTTCGATCTGCCCTCGGAGGAGGTGGTCGAACTGAAGCAGGGCGCCGATTACGGCTGGCCCGAATGCTACTTCGACCCCACCCGGACCAAACTCGTCCTCGCCCCCGAATACGGCGGCGACGGCGGCAAGAAGGTTGGGGTCTGCTCCGGGCGACAGGGGCCGGTGGCGTGGTTTCCCGCCCACTGGGCGCCCAACGACATGAAATTCTATGTCGGCCCCGGCACGGAGGCGAAGGGAGCCTTCCCGAAGGCCTACCGGAACGGCGCCTTCATCGCCTTCCACGGCTCGTGGAACCGGGCTCCCGGGCCCCAGGGCGGCTACGTCGTGATGTTCCAGCCCATGAAGGACGGCAAGGCGGCGGGCAAGGCCACCTCCTTCGCGGACGGCTTCGCCGGCCCGGTGAAGGAGCCCGGCCGGGCGACCTACCGGCCCACAGGCCTCGCCGTGGCCCCGGACGGGGCGCTCTACATCTCGGACGACGTGAAGGGCCGGATCTGGCGTGTCACCTATGCCGGTGCCGACGCAGACGCCCCCGTGGCGGCGGCTCCGGCGCCCAAGGTCGGTTCGACCGCCTCCCGCGGCGAGGGGCCGCCCGAGGGCATGCACCCGGATGCCGGACGGGCCGTCGCCGCGACGCTTCCGGTGCCGAAGGGCGCCACCCGCCAGCAGGTGGCCCTGGGCGAGCGCGTCTTCCACGGCGAGGTCGGCGGGGCGACCTGCGGCGGCTGCCACGGCTCGGACGCGAAGGGCTCGCCCATCGGTGCCGACCTGACGACCGGACACTGGCTCTGGAGCGACGGAAGCCTCGCCGGGCTCGAATAGACGATCACCAACGGCGTGCCCGAGCCGAAGGAGCACCAGAACGCCATGCCGCCGATGGGGGGAGTGCCGCTTTCGCAGGCCGACCTCAAGGCGGTGTCGGCCTATGTCTGGGCCCTCGGGCACCAGACGAACTGACGGGACGCACCGCGTCGGCCGGTCAGGTGCCGGCGGTTGCGGCTACGCCACGCGGAGGTTCTCGATGGGAGCGATGAGCCGGCGGTACTCGGCGATCGGCCGCGGCTTGCCGCGCAGATAGCCCTGGATCGCCGCGCAGCGGTGCTGGCGCAGGAACGAGAGCTGTTCCTCCGTCTCGATCCCCTCGGCGATCACCGGGATGTCCAGGCTCTCGCCCAGGCTGATGATCGCCCGGACGATCGCACCGCCCTTGCTCGTCACGCCGATCTGGCTGACGAAGGACCGGTCGATCTTGATCTTGTCGAACGGGAAGGCTTGCAACGTCACCAGTGACGAGTAGCCGGTCCCGAAATCGTCCATGGAGATGCGGACCCCGAGGGCCTTCAGGTCGCGCAATACCTCCTGCGAGCGTGCCGAGCCCTTTAGGAAGAGGCTCTCGGTCACCTCGAGTTCGAGCCGTTCGGGCTTGAGCCCCGTCTCCTCGAGCACGGTGCGGACGACCTCGCACAGGTCGGCCTGCCCGAGTTGCGCGATGGAGAGGTTCACGGCGATGCCGAGGGGCAGCGCCCACGACGCGGCCTCGCGGCAGGCCTCCCGCAGCACCCACTCGCCCAGGGGCAGGATCAACCCCGTCTCTTCCGCCAGGGGGATGAACTGCACAGGGGGGATCGGCCCGTGCTCCGGATGCGTCCAGCGGAGGAGCGCTTCGAAGCCGCAGGCCCGGTTCGAGTCGACATCGAACTGGGGTTGATAGTGCAATTCCAGCTGCTCGGTGCCGATGGCGGCGCGCAGGTCCAGCACCAGCCGGTGCCGCTCGCGGGCCGCCGCATCCATCGTCGGCTCGAAGAAGCGGTAGGCGCCCTTGCCCTCCTTCTTGGCACGCACCAGCGCCATGTCGGACGCGGAGAGAAGCTTCTCGCAAGTGGTGCCGTCCCGCGGGAACAACGCGATCCCGACGCTGCAGCCGACGTCGAGCCACCGTTCGCCGTCAGCGTAGGGGGCGGAGAGCGCATCGAGGACGGCCTGTGCGGCCACGGCGGGCGTCTTGGTGCCGTTGAGGCCCGTGGCGAGCACGGCGAACTCGTCGCCGCCGAGACGCGCGGCGACGCAGCGCTTGCCGAGCAAGGCCCGCAGGCGCGTGGCGACCTCGCAGAGCAGACGGTCCCCGGCGGGATAGCCGAACAGATCGTTGACGTGCTTGAAGTCGTCGAGGTCGAGGCAGAGAAGGGCCACGTCCTCCCCCGTGTCGGCGCAGATCGCCAATTCCCGTGCGACGAACTCCTCGAACTGCAGGCGGTTCGGCAATCGGGTCAGGGCATCGTGACGGGCGAGGAACCGCAGGCGCTCCTCGCTGCGGCGGCGCTCCGTGATGTCCTCATGCGTGCAGAGCCACCCCCCGCCAGGCGTGAGGACGCGCAGGACGCTGATCTCGCGGTCGTCGGACAGGCGAACGATGCTCGCGGAGCGCGACGACGCGTACGGCATCGGCGGCATCATCACCATGTCCCAGCCGCCCGCATTGTCCCCCTGCTGTCTCAGCACGTGGGGGCGAAGATCCTCCACCCGCGTGCCCGGTTGCCGGAGTTGCGCGGGGACGTCGTAGAGCGCGGCGAAGCGCTCGTTCATGACGACGACGCGCCGGTCGGCGTCGAAGAGGCAAAGCCCCTGGATCATGTTGTCGAGGGCGACGCCGAAGCGCTCGTACTGTGCCCGCAGGTCGCGCTCGCCCCGGGCGCGCTCCTCGGCGCTCGCCATGCGCCGTTCGGTCCGGGCCTGCCGCAGGAACAGGAAGAACAGGACCGCGATGCAGGCCACGAGCAGGGCCGCCGACGCGCCGACGACGACGGCCTGCCGGCGGAAGGGGGCGAGGCTCGCCTCCGCCGTGCGGCTGATGCTGAGGATGAGCGGGTAGCCGGCGAGAGCCTGCGTCGCCAGCAGGCGCTCGTGCCCATCGATCGGGCTGACGTTCCGCAGGACGCCCCCGGACGGGTTTTTGGCCGCGATCAACGCGGCCCCCGTCGTGGGGTGGACCTTGCCGATGACCCTGTCCCGGTACGGATAGCGCACCAGCAGCATGCCGTCGTTGCGGAACACCGAGACCACGGTGTCGTCGGTCGGCGCGATCCTCTGGTAGAGGCGCTCGAAGTAACCGAGTTCGACTGCGCCGAGCACGAGGCCGAGGAACGTCCCGTCGGGCGCCGTGACCTTGCGGGCGATGTAGATCGTCCACGCCCCGTCGCCGCGGTTCTGCACCGGCTCGCTGATGAAGCGCTGCAGACCGCGGTCGGCGGCGAGCGCCTTGAAGTAGTCCCGGTCCGAGATGTTGACGTCGGGGATCGGCCAGAACCGGCTGAAATTCAGAAGCTTGCCGGTGCGGTCGATGATCGTGATCGCGTTGATCTGCGGCAGGGCGGCGATGCGGGCCTTGAGCGCCGTGTGCAGATCCATCCGGCTCGCCGCGGCGGCGTAGTCCGCGGGCGTCGACACGTTCGCCTCGTGAAAGCCGTGGATGACGCCTTCCTGAACCACCTCCATGGCCTGGAGCGCGCGATCCGCCTGGTCGGCGAGGATCGTGGAGAGCCCGACCAGACTGCGCTCGACATCCTGCACAGCCTGTTGGTGCATGTCGGCGACGATGACAGTCGCACCCGAGGCGATGACCAGAGACAGCACGGCGAACGACGCCACGAGCGCCGGGATGGGCCGAAACAACGGTGCGAGTGTCGATCGAATTCCCGACACCGTTATTGCGCCCCCGATTCATCCGGCATTCGAGATAGCGTCCATTTCCGAATGCGATGGAAGGATTTTTCGTGCTGTATGTCCGCTCCACATCAATCGCCGGGGACAATGAACCGGAGGTTACGACTTTTAGAAAAGCTCACTCATCACCTGAGGGGAACGAGGGACGGCGACAACATCGCGCACCCCGCGCGCCTCTCCGCCCATCATTACAACAACCGGAGATTCCACTGTTGTCCGGCTGGCACGCTGCACGCGCCGCGGGAGGCCCCTTCCTCATCCCCGCCGCGCGGTCGGCCGGCTTCCGAGGCTGTCGAGGGCGTCGGCATTGGCCCGTCCCCAGGCGTAGAGGAGTTCCACCGGCTCCACGAAGCGCAGGCCCAGCGCGGTGAGCTTGTATTCCACGGCGGGCGGCACCGTCCCAGCCACGTGACGGGTGATGAGGCCGCTGCCCTCCATCTCGCGCAGGGTCTGGGTGAGCATCTTCTTCGAGATGCCGGGCAGGCTGCGCTGGAGGACCCCCGTGCGTGAGCGCCCGCCGTGACGGACGTGGAGCGTGTGGAGGATCATGCTGGTCCACTTGGTCGTGAACAGCGCCAGGACGCGCCGCGGCGCGCAGTCCTCGCGCCATGTGTCCTCAGGAGCGCCGGCCAGCATGGTGGGTACCCTAGGGTGCCTATGACCCGAAAAGGTGCCTTCTAGCGATGTCGCTGCCCGCCGACTAGCTCCGGGCGAACCGGTACGGAGACCCACCATGAGCGGAACGGCACTCATCGCCGGCGTCAGCGGCATCGTCGGCAACAACCTCGCCCGCCACCTCGTCGACACGGGCTGGGCGGTCCAGGGCCTCGCGCGGCGTCCCCCCGCCGACCTTCCCGGGGTGGAACCGGTCGCGGCCGACCTGCTCGACCCCGGCAGCCTCGCCAAGGCCCTGGCGGGCCGGAGCCCCAGCCACGTCTTCATCACGACCTGGCTGCGGCAGGCGACGGAGGCCGAGAACATCCGGGTCAACGCCGCGATGGTCCGCAACCTTCTCGACGCGCTGCGTCCCGCGGGCAGCGTCCGCCATGTCGCGCTGGTCACCGGCCTCAAGCATTATCTCGGGCCGTTCGAGGCCTACGGGAAGGGCAGCCTGCCGGCGACGCCGTTCCGGGAGGACCAGCCCCGCCTCGACATCGAGAACTTCTACTACGCCCAGGAAGACGAGGTCTTCGCCGCTGCTGAACGCGACGGCTTCGGCTGGAGCGTCCACCGGCCCCACACCATCATCGGCTATGCCCTCGGCAACGCCATGAACATGGGCGTGACGCTGGCGGTCTACGCCACCCTCTGCCGGGAGACCGGCCGCCCCTTCCGCTTCCCCGGCTCCGCCGCGCAATGGAACGGGCTCACCGACATGACCGATGCGCGCCTGCTGGCGAGGCACCTGTCCTGGGCCGCCACGACGCCCGCGGCGCGCGACCAAGCGTTCAACGTCGTCGATGGCGACGTCTTCCGCTGGAGCTGGATGTGGGGCCGGATCGCCTCGTGGTTCGGCCTGGAGCCCGCGCCCTTCGACGGCACCGTCCGCCCCCTGGAGGCGCAGATGGCGGGCGACGCCCCTGTCTGGGCGGACATCGCCGCCCGGCATGGGCTGGTCGAGGGCGATCTCGGGCGCCTCGCCTCGGCGTGGCATACGGATGCGGATCTCGGCCGGCCGATCGAGGTGGTGACGGACATGAGCAAAAGCCGCCGCCTCGGCTTCCTCGACTACCAGCCCACGGACGACGCGTTCCTGGATCTATTTGCCCGCCTGAGGGCGTCGAAGGTCATCCCGTAGCCGCCCGTCAGAGGTGCGGATCCTCCGCCGCCTTGAGCCTGCCGGCAGCGATGGCGTCCTGGAATGCGCGATAGTCCTCCGCATTCCGGTCGCCATAGGCGGCGGCCCAGTCGGCGATGGCCTCCCGCAGGTCGATGTTGCCCTCGTGACCGCAATAGCCCGCGATCGCGGCGGCATCCCCGGTCCGGGCGTGGGCCTTGGCCAGCAGGGCGCCGTAGGCATGGGAGAAGTACTGGAGGGACTGGCCCGTCATGCGTGAGACCGGAATCTCACCCTTCATGTTCTTCATCTGCCGCACGTAGAACGGCCGCCCGTCGATCGTGGTCCACCCGAGCAGCGGGTCGCCCACGGCCTGGAGCAGGCGCTGGCCGTAGATCACCCGCTCGCCCTCGTGACTGGCGTAGGGCTGGGGCATGCCGCGCAGGTACGGGGCGTGGGCGGGCCGCACCGCCTCCTTCACCTGGAGGAAGAGCGCATCCTGATCGGAGTTGCCGCAGAGCAGCGCGACATAGGCCCGGGTGCCGACACTTCCGACGCCGACGACCCGGTGCGCCACATCGACCACGTGGTAGCGGCTCAGCATGAAGCGCCGCTCCCGGGGGAGGGTCTCCGCGTAGCTTTCCAGGCCGGTCGTGACGGCCTCGCGGGTGGCCTCGTCGACGCGAACGAGGATCGGCGGCTCCTCGCGGAAGCGCCAGCCGCCATCGGTGCGACGCTCGCCCACACGGTCGAGCAGGCTCTTATTGTTCTTCCGCCGCGCCTTCTCGACGGCCTTGCTCACCACCGCCTGGGAGCGTTCATCGATCTCGACGCCGGCGAAGACGAGGTCGTCGGCCCGGGAGGCCCGCTGCCAGACGTCGAGGGAGCCCCGCGGGGCAAGGTCGTCCATGGTGAGCTGGTAGCCCGCCACGGCGCTGAGGGTCGCGTCCCGCCGCTCGGAGGGAGGGATGTCGGCATCCCGTGCCGCCACCTCGATGCTGGCGCAGAGACGCTTGAGATCCCACTCCCACGGACCGACCGTGACCTCGTCGAAATCGTTGAGGTCGAGCACCACGTCGCCCTGCGGCGAGCCGAACAGGCCGAAATTGGAGATGTGGGCGTCCCCGTTCATCACCACGTCGATCGCGGTGCGTGGGCCCTCAGCGAGGTCCCAGGCCATGACCTGGGCGGCCCCGCGCAGGAATGCGAAGGGCGAGGAGGCCATGCGGGCGACGCGCAACGGGATCAGGTGGGCCTGACGCCCCTCCTGCGCCGCCTCGATGAGGGACACCGGATCGGGGCGGTCGGCCCCGACCGTGAGCGTGGCGTGGGCGGCGTGGGGGATTTCCGCCCGGAGGGTCTTGCCGGCCGCGCGGCGCTTGTCCCAGGGCTCCACGCCCGAGCGCAGGTTGATGCTGGGGAAATCCGCCAGGGGCTCGAGGACCGTGTCTTCGGCCGCCTCGACCAACGCATCCTGCTGATCATCCATGCCCTGCGGAGTGTCCTTGGGATGCGTCGACCGTTCCATCGCCCTCGTCCATGTGTCTGAGGACAAGCTAATGCTCACGTTGCGGATTAAAAGCCTCGGCATCGGCCTACGTCGTG
>NZ_BPQX01000042.1 GCF_022179525.1 Methylobacterium persicinum | reverse complement strand
CCGGCTCCTTGCAGTCATTGCGAGGTGAAGCCGAAGCAATGACTGCAAGGAGCCGGGCCCGGGGGATTGACGCTTAGCCGATCAAAGGCCACATCACGGTTGTTCCAGGGAGATCCCCGGCAAGGGGCTGAGAAACCGCTGGCACGCCCTTCAAGGGCCTGCGGCGCGGAAATCCTTCGAACCTGATCCGGTTCACACCGGCGTAGGGATTGGACCGCTTCCGTCGCCCCAGCAGGCAGACGCCCCTCCAGGAAGCATTCGGCCCGTTCCCCCTACGCCCCGTCAGCGGAGCGTCGTCGTGGGACTTCAAAGGCCCGTTTCACCCATCGGACAGCGTCGGGCTCCGGCCCTCGACGCCCCCGGTCAGGCTCTGCCGGAGCGGAGCGACGTCGCCGTCGTCGGTGGCGGCCTCATCGGCCTGTCCTGCGCGTGGCGTCTTGCGTCCCGGGGCCTCACGGTGACGGTGGTTGAACGGGACACGGTGGGCAGCGGCGCGAGCCTCGCCGCCACCGGCATGCTGGCCCCGGCGGCCGAGCACGAGCCGGGGTCGGATCCGCTCCTGCCCCTCGCCCTCGACTCCCTGGCCCGCTGGCCGAGGTTCCGCGATGACCTCGAAGCCGCCTCCGGCCTGTCCATCGACTACCGCCCGGACGGTACTCTCGTGCTTGCCGTCGGCCGGGACGAGGTCGAGCGCCTGCGTTTCCGCTACGACCTGCAGCGCCGCTCCGGCCTGGATGCCGAATGGTTGAACGGGTCGGACGTGCGCCGCCTCGAACCAGGGCTTCGCCCTTCGGTGACGGCGGGGGTGCATTGCCCCCTCGACCATCAGGTCGATCCGCGCCTCGTTATGGCCGCGCTGGTCCGCGCCTGCCGGGAGACCGGCGTGACGATCGTGGAAGGCACGCCCGTCACCGGCCTCGACTGGTCGGGCGGGCGGGTGACGGGGCTGACGACCGATCGCGGCAGCCTCCGGGCCGGGACCGTCATCCTCGCCGCCGGAGCCTGGAGCGGCGAGGGGGGGTTGCTGCCCGACGCCCTCGCGCTTCCGGTGCGCCCGCTGAAGGGACAGGCCCTGGCCGTCCGGACCACGGCACGGACGGGGACATTGTCACGGATGGTCTGGACCGAGCAGGTCCACATGGCCCCGAAGAGCGATGGCCAGCTCATCGTCGGGGCCACGGTGGAGGATTGCGGCTTCACGGCCGGTAACACGGCCGGCGGTCTCTACGCTTTGCTTGAAGGTGCACGGCGGGTGCTGCCCGGCATCGAGGAGATGGAGGTCGAGGCTGTCTGGAGCGGCTACCGGCCGACCTCCGACGATGACGCACCGATCATCGATACCCTGGCTTCGGGGCTGGTCGCGGCCACCGGTCACCACCGCAACGGCTATCTCCTTGCCCCCTCCACCGCCGATGCGGTTGCGGACCTGATCACCACCGGGGACCTCCCGGACGTGGCGCGCACCTTCACCCTGGCCCGCTTTGCGCGGCCGGAGCCGAGGCGGGCTGCCCGATGAAGCTCTTCGTCAACGGCGAGCCCCGGGACAGCGAAGCCAACACCGTGGATGCCCTGTTCCGTATCGAGGCCGAGGAGACCGGCATCGTGGAGACGCAAGGCATCGCCATCGCCCTCAACGGTCAGGTCCTACGGCGCAAGGACTGGGCCGAGACCGTCATCACAGCGGGCGACCGGATCGAGATCGTCCGCGCCATGCAGGGAGGCTAGAGCATGGACAGCACCGTCACTCCCCTTCACCCAGAAGACGACGACGCTTTGGTCATTGCCGGGGTGCGCCTGAGCTCCCGGCTGTTCCTGGGCACCGCCGGCTATCCGACACAGTCGATCATGCGCGACGCCGTCGAGGCGTCGGAGGCCGAGGTCGTCACGGCCTCGATCCGCCGGGTTTCGCTGCGCGGCCATGGCTCGGACACGGTGAGCCTGCTGAAGGGCTGTCGGTTCCTTCCCAACACGGCCGGCTGCGAGACAGCCCGCGATGCGATCATGACCGCCGAACTCGCCCGCGAGGCGCTCGACACGACCTGGATCAAGGTCGAGGTGATCGGTGACCGGGAAACCCTGTATCCCGACGTGGCCGAACTGATCGACGCCTGCCGGCACCTCGTGGATGAAGGTTTCACCGTCCTGCCCTATTGCAACGACGATCCCATCGTCTGCCGGCGGCTGGAAGACATCGGCTGTGCCGCGGTCATGCCGATGGGCTCCCTGATCGGCTCGGGGATGGGCGTCGCCAACCCGGCCAACATCGAGCTGATCTGCCGGCGGGCCGGAGTGCCGGTGATCGTGGATGCCGGGATCGGCACCGCTTCCGATGCGGTGGTCGCCATGGAACTCGGCGCGGCGGCCTGCCTCGTGAACACGGCGGTGGCGAAGGCCGACGATCCGGTGCGGATGGCCCGCGCCATGGCCCGCGCCGTCGAGGCGGGCCGTGATGCCTTCCTCGCCGGGCGCATTCCACGCCGGGGCCGGGCAGAGCCGTCGAGCCCGCAGCTTGGTCTTGTCGGCTCGTGAGCCTGCCGTCGCCGCTGATGGCGGTGACGGACCGCCACGGCCATGCCCGACCCTTGGCGGAGACGGTTCGGGCGGTGCTTGCGGGGGGCGGGCGCTGGATCTGGTTCCGCGACCGGGACCTGCCCGAAGACGAACGCCGCCGCCTTGGCGAGGCTGTGGCAGCTGAGGTGCGGGCGGCTGGCGGGGTCCTGACGGTCGGCGGAGACATCACCCTGGCGGCGGCCCTCGGGGCGAACGGCATTCACCTGCCCGGCGGATCGGACGCCGTCGCGCGGGCCCGGGACCGGCTCGGCGCCGGGCTGATCGGCGTGTCGGCCCACAGCCTGAGGGACGTCGAGGCCGCCGCTGCGGCGGGTGCGGATTACGTGACGCTGAGCCCGATCTTCCCTACGGCCAGCAAGCCCGGCTACGGTCCGGCCCTTGGGCTCGAAGCGATCACTATCGCAGCCCGCGTCGGCCTGCCGGTCGTCGCGCTGGGCGGGATCGGGGAGGGCACGCTCGCCCCGTGCCGAACGGCCGGCGCAGCCGGTTTCGCGGTGATGGGCGGGGTGATGCGGGCAGACGATCCCGCACGGGCGGTGCGGGGGTTGCTCGCGGGATGGGACGCCGCGGCAAGTCCCAAATGACCACACCGTCATTGCGAGCGGAGCGAAGCAATCCAGGGAAACGCCACATTCTGAGGCGGCCCGCTGCCCTGGATTGCTTCACTGCGTTCGCAATGACGGCAACGAGGCTTCCCAGGGGCGGGACACCGTCAGGGCCCCCTCACCCCCGGCTGCGCCTCGTTTCCAGGCCGGCGAGTGGAGCGCACTTTCTAACCTACGCCGCCGGCCCGTAGGGCGGGCGGGGGATCGCACGGTGCGCGGCGCGGAGAGCGGCGGACCAGCGCTCGCGCAGATCGTGGAAGTAGCCTTCGCCGGCCTCGATCCGGTGGTTCACTTCCAGGTGGAGGGCGTTGCGGCGTGCCAGCGCGATGTCGATCGGCAGGCCGACGCCGAGATTCGAACGCATGGTCGAGTCCATCGAGACGAGACCCACCTTCAGCGCGTCATAGAGATCGGTCTCGAACTTCACGGCGCGGTCGAGGATCGGCTTGCCGTACTTGTGCTCGCCGATTTGAAGGAAAGGCGCGTCGGTGCTGCACTCGATGAAGTTGCCGGCCGAGTAGATCAGGAATAGTCGCATCGGCTCGTCGCCGATCTGGCCGCCGAACAGCAGCGAGATCGAGAAGCGGATGCTGGCCGCCTCGAAGCCCTTCTGCTCGATGGTCCGCACCCGCCGGATCGCCCGCCCGATGAGCTGAGCCGCCTGGAACATGGTCGGCGCCTCGATCAGGCGCTGGGCCGGCTCGCCCTCCTCACCCGGTACGCCCTCCTGTAGAAGACTCAGCACCGATTGCGTGATGGAGAGGTTGCCGGCCGAGGCCAGCATCATCACCCGCTCACCGGGCACGTTGAAGTGGTGGAGCTTGCGATAGGTCGAGATGTCGTCGAGCCCCGCATTGGTGCGGGTATCGGCGACCATCACGAGCCCTTCCTCGACAAGGACACCGACGCAATAGGTCATGGTCTGGGCATTCCGGCGCACAGCGTGCTTAGCATTGAACGGCCGCCTTGCCTTGCTCGACACGGAGCTTCACGTCCAGCGTCTCGGTGCCCCCGCCGACGCGGCTGCCGCGGATCGGAGCCGCACCGAGGTAATCGAGACCCATGGCGAGGCGGATGTACTGGTCGGACGGGCTCACCTCGTGGACCGCGTCGAAGGCCACCCAGCCGAGATCGGCCACCAGGGCCTCGGCCCAGCCATGGGGCGCCTCGACCTCGGCCTCGCCGTCGTCCCGGGCCCGATAACCCGCCACGTAGCGGGCGGGGATGCCGAGATGGCGGGCCGCCGCGATGAAGACATGGGCAATGTCCTGGGAATTGCCGCAGCCGGCGGCCAACGCCTTCGCGGCCGGTACGGCTGCCGTCGCGGGCCCGGCCTCGAAACGCACCGACCCATGCACCGCCTCCATCAGGCGATGCAGCACAGTGAGCGTGTCGCCCGCCCCCTTGGACGCATTTACGGCGAGGGCTTGGATCTCAGTGCTCGCGGCGCAGAAATCCGTGTCGCGGAGGTAGAAGAGATCGGGCAGCCGCTCGACGGCGCCCCGCACGACGCCGTGGGTGTCTTCCGTATCAGCTTCGCCGGTCACGCGGATGAGGAGGGCGCTGGCCGGTTCGTCGGGCGTGAACCAGTGGGCGATGTTGCCGAAGCCGTCCTCCCGGGCGGTCAGGCGTCCATCCACCGACGTGTCGATGCGCCAGCGGCGGACATATTGCCCGTCATGATCGCGCGGCGTCAGACGCAGGATCTGGATCAGGCCCCGTGCCGGCTGATCGTAGGTGTAGCTGGTCTCATGGACCACGCGGATGCGCATGCGCCGTTCCCGCCTGTATGTTGGATCGACACCCGGCGCCGCCGGGGTCAGCCGACGAGATACTGCCTGGCGATCGCCTCGCCTACATCGTTGTTCTGCGCGATGAAGGCTTCCACGAATTCGTGGAGCCCCGTCGAGAAGATGCGATCGATGTCTTCGCTCTCGAGCTTCGCCAGGAGGTTGCCGGCAAGCCGCTGGCTCGGTCCCCGCCGCCCGTAGGCGTCGGCGATGAGGTCGAGATATTCGACGATGACACCGTAGCAGTTGGCGAAGGAACGCGGCATCTGCTTGTTGAGGATCAGCAGGTCGGCCACGAGCAGCGGCTTCACGCTCTCCCGGTAGACCCAGTGATAGGCCGTGAGCGCGGAGACTTCGCGCAGGATGGTCGTCCACTGGAAGTAGTCGAGGCTCCCGCCGATCCGCTCATCGTGAGGCAGCAGGATCTGGTATTTCACGTCGAGGATGCGGGCGGTGTTGTCGGCCCGTTCGATGGCCGTGCCGAGCCGCGTGAACCAGAAGGCGTCGTTCCGCAGCATCGTGCGGAAGGCCGAGCCGTCATAGGTCAGCGACACCGTCTTCACCCAGTCGAGGAAGCGGCCGAACTCGTCACGGTTGAGTTCGCGCCCGGCATAGCTGCGCAGTTCGAGCCATGCCCCGTTGATGGCGTCCCACATCTCGGTGGTGAGCGCCGTGCGGACGGAGCGGGCGTTCTCCCGGGCGGCCTCGATGCAGGAGCGGATCGAGGAGGGATTGTGCGGACTGAACGCGAGGAAGTCGCAGACGGTGTCGGCGTTCACGACGCTGTAATGGGGCTTGAACAGGTCCGGATCGCCCGCTGAGCGAAGGGCCGATTCCCACTCGTTGCTCTCACCTCCGCCGTAACTGGACGGCAGGGCGGCGAGGCGGTGCGCGGCATCGAGGATGCGCGCGACGAAGTCGGCGCGTTCGACGTAGCGCGAAAGCCAGTAGAGGTTGTCGGCAGTCCTGGAAAGCATTGTGCGGCTCGATCGTCCCGGCCCAAAGGGGCCTGCGCGGCTTGGCGGAAATCGGCGGTCAGGCGTCGAGCACCCAGGTGTCCTTCGTGCCCCCGCCCTGGCTGGAATTCACCACCAGTGATCCCTCCTTCAGGGCGACCCGCGTCAGGCCGCCGGGGACGATGCGAATCTCGTCCGCCCCGCATAGCACGAAGGGCCGCAGATCGACGTGGCGGGGGGCGACCCCGGAGGCCACAAAGGTGGGGCAGGTCGAGAGTGACAGGGTGGGCTGGGCGATGAACCCGTCCGGCGAATGGCGCAACTTCTTGGAGAAGTCGTCGATCTCTCGCTTGCTCGCATGGGGGCCGACCAGCATGCCGTAGCCCCCGGACCCGTTGACCTCCTTCACCACCAGTTCGGACAGGTTGTCCATCACGTAGGACAAGGAGTCCTTCTCGCGGCAGCGATAGGTCGGGACGTTGTGCAGGATCGGCTCCTCGCCGGTGAAGAACTTCACAATCTCCGGCATGTAGCTATAGACCGCCTTATCGTCGGAGACGCCGGTCCCGACTGCGTTCGCCAGCGTCACCGATCCCCGCTCGTAGGCATTCATGATCCCCGGCACGCCGAGGACCGAATCCGGGCGGAAGACGAGGGGATCGAGGTAATCGTCGTCGAGACGGCGGTAGATCACATCGACCCGCCGCGGCCCCTCGGTGGTGCGCATGTACACCACATCGTCCTTGGTAAAGAGGTCGGACGCCTCCACCAGTTCGACGCCGAGCTTGTCGGCCAGGAACGAGTGTTCGTAGAAGGCCGAGTTGAACCGTCCGGGGGTCAGCAGAACCACAGTCGGGTCGCGGGTCGCCGACGCCGGGGCAAGGCTGCGCAGGGTCGCCAGGAGGGCGTCCGGGTAGTTCTCCACCGGCGCGACCCGGTGTTTCGAGAACAAATCCGGGAACAGCCGGAGCATCACCTCGCGGTTCTCCAGCATGTAGGATACGCCCGAGGGGATGCGCGCGTTGTCCTCGAGAACAAAAAAGTCCTTCTCGCCGGTCCGGACGATGTCGATGCCGGCCACGTGGACATACAGGTCGTGCGGCACCCGGAAGTTGCGCATTTCCATACGGTAATGGGCGTTTCGGTAGACGAGGTCGGCGGGGATGATGCCGGCCTTGATGCATTCCTGGGCGCCGTAGACGTCCTTCAGGAACAGATTCAGGGCCGTGACCCGCTGTTTGAGGCCCCGCTCCAAAAAATTCCATTCCGGCCGGGTGATGACCCGCGGGATGATGTCGAAGGGGATGAGACGCTCGGTCGACTCCGTGTCGCCGTAAACGGCGAAGGTGATGCCGATCCGGCGGAACAGGAGTTCGGCCTGGCTCCGGCGGGTGTTGAAATGCTCCGGCGGCGTCGTCTCCAGCCACGCCTTCAGCCGTCCATAGGCCTCGCGGAGGGTGGCCTGATCCGCAATGCCGCCCAAGCCGGTCATCTCGTCGAAGGCCGCGACAGCCATGTGTTTCGTCTCCCTCACGCTCCCGCTCTCAAGGCAAGAGACGCGCCATCGGCTTAAGCGTAGGGGGCGCCGGCCGTGTTGCCAGGGGGAGTGCCCTTTAGAACAACTTCATCCCTTTCAGGCTGGCATGCCCGTGACGTCCCATGATGACGTGATCGTGCACGACAATCTGCAGTGGCGCCAGGACGGAGACGATCTCCCGGGTCATCGCGATGTCCGCCGCCGAGGGTTTCGGATCCCCCGAAGGGTGGTTATGCGCGAGGATGATCGCGGTCGCCGAGAGTTCGAGGGCCCGGCGGGCGACCTCCCGGGGATAGACAGGCGTGTGATCGACCGTGCCCCGCCCCTGCACCTCGTCGGCAATGAGGTGGTTCCGCTTGTCCAGGAACAGGATGCGGAATTCCTCCCGCGGCGCGAAGGCCATGGTGGCGCGGAGGTAGTCGGACAGGGCGCTCCAGGAAGTAAGGACGTCGCGCTCAAGGATCTCGCCGCGGGCGAGGCGGCGACCGGCGGCCTCGACGAGCTTGAGGTCAGTGACGACGCCCGGCCCAATACCCTCGACTTCCAGCAGGCGGGCTCGCTCTGCCCCGAGTACCTCCGCGAAGCTTCCAAAGCGGCGGATCAGGGCCTTGGCCAGGGGCTTCACGTCCCGGCGGGGGATCGACCGGAAGAGCACCAGTTCGAGCAGTTCGTAATCGGGCAGGGCGTCGCCTCCGGCCTCCGCGAACTTCTCGCGGAGGCGGTCCCGGTGGCCGAGATAATGGGGTTCTTCCGCGGCGGGGGAGGGCGGTGGGACCGCCCCCTCGGCGAAGAAGCCGGGACGGGGCGGAGACGGCGAACGCGCCACCGCTGGACTCAGGGCGCCGGGTTGACCGGCTGGTGAAGGCCCTTGGGTGAGACGGTGAAGATCTCCACGCCGGTCTCGGTCACGGCCACGGTGTGCTCGAACTGTGCCGAGAGGGACCGGTCCCGGGTGACGGCGGTCCACCCATCGCCGAGCACCTTCACCGCGGGACGGCCGAGATTGATCATCGGCTCGATGGTGAAGAACTGTCCGGGCTTGAGCGGCACGTCGTAACTCGCCTCGACGTAGTGCAGGATCGTCGGAGCGTCGTGATAAACTCGCCCGAGGCCGTGGCCGCAGAAGTCTCGGACCACCGAGCAACGTTCCGCTTCAGCAAAGGTCTGGATCGCCCGGCCGATGTCGTTCGTCGAGCCCCCCGGCTTCACCGCCGCGATGCCGCGCATCAGGGCCTCGTAGGTGATCTCGCACAGGCGCTGAGCCTTGCGCGGCACCTCACCGACATAGGCCATGCGGCTTGAATCACCGTGCCATCCATCCAGAATCAGGCAGATGTCGAGGTTGATGATATCCCCCTCGCGCAACGGCTTGTCGTTGGGAATGCCGTGGCACACCACGTGGTTGATCGATGTGCAGATCGACTTTGGATAGCCCCGGTAGAACAGCGACGCCGGATAGGCGCCGTGGTCCATGGCGAACTCGAAGGCGAGTTTGTCGAGGGCGTCGGTCGTGACGCCGGGCTGGGTCGCCTCCATGAGGAGGTCGAGGGCCTCGGCCGTCAGGCGGCCGGCCCGGCGCATGCCTGCGAAATCCTCGGGGCCGTGGATCGGCGGCTCCGGCGCGCGGCGCGCCTGGGCGCTCGCCTGTTCCTGCTGCATCATCGGGGGTATCTGGACGGCATCGTCTTGGGGTGGCTCGCGTCTATGTACGGTGCCCCGGCCTGCAGGCCAAGCGCCGCGGTGTACGGTGGAAGCCGCCGCGGCATGTCCTGCCTGCGGTACCGGGAACCGAAGCTCCTCGCCCGCCTCCCTTGCGCGGCCGGGGGCGGGGGCGGCATAAGCGCGGTCGGACATGCCCCGGGGTCGGGGCGGGCGAGGGCCGGATGGCAGGCAAGGCGGTACCGCATTTCCACAACGAGCCCGGAGTGCCGGCCATCGCGGTCGGGGCGAAGGAGTTCATGTGCATCGGCGCGTTGCCGCCGTTCGATCACCCGCACGTGTTCCTGGACATGGGCGCGGACAACGAAATCATCTGCCAGTACTGCTCGACACTTTACCGCTACCGGCCGGAACTCGGCGCCGGCATGGCTGAGCCGGCCGAATGCGTCTGGCACGACGATTCGGCGGCGGCGGCTTAAGGCGGCGCGCGACCACCGTGTCGCCCGGATCGTCCCCCCAGCGACCGCCCCTCGAGATTGGAATCGTCGGTGCCGGGATCGGCGGCCTCACGGCGGCCCTGGCACTGTCGGACGCCGGCCATTCCGTCACGTTGGTGGAGCGCCGCACCGGCTTCAGTGAAGTCGGCGCAGGTATCCAGATCTCTCCCAATGCGAGCCGGGTGCTCGCCGGCCTGGGGCTGGCGCCGGCCCTGCGCCGGGCGGCTAGCGAGCCTCCGGGCGTCGAAGTGCGCGCCCTGGAAAGTGGCCGCCGGATCGGTGGGGTCGCCCTCGGCGCGGCGGCGCGGGAGGCCTTCGGCGCGCCCTATTACGTGATCCACCGGGCGGATCTGCAGACATTGCTCCTCGATGCCGTACGGGCCCGGCCGCGGATCCGCCTTCTCATGGGCCGGTCCGTCACGGGCGTGGCGGAGGGAACCGGGAGGGTGGGCCTGACCGCGGATGCCGGCACCGGACTCCAAACCCTCGACTTCGACCTCGTCGTGGCTGCGGACGGCCTGCGTTCGGCCCTGCGGGGGCAGTTCGACGAGGCTCCACTGCGACCAGGCAAGGCGGCGGCTTGGCGGGCCCTGGTGCCGCGGGAATCGGTGCCCGACGCCCTGTCCGGCGACGCGACGGGCCTGTGGCTCGGGCGCGGCCGGCACGTCGTGCACTACCCGGTCCGAGGCGGCAGCCTCCTCAACGTCGTCGCGATCGTGCCCGAGGCGGTGGGCGAAAAGGGCTGGGGACGGCTCGGCGAACCGGCCGTCCTGCGGGCCCATTTCCGGCGCTGCGCGCCGCCGCTGCGCGAATTGCTCGGCCTCCCCGATTCGTGGCTGGTCTGGTCCCTCGCGGACCGGACCGCACCCAGGCCTTTCGCCCGGGGCCGAATCGCCCTCCTCGGCGATGCTGCGCACCCGGTGCTTCCCTATCTCGCCCAGGGTGCCGCCCTGGCGATCGAGGATGCGGCGGTGATGGCAAACTGCCTCGGCGAAACAGCGGATGTATCCGCGGCCCTCGAGGCCTATTCCCAGGCCCGGGAGATCCGGGTCCGCCAGGTCCAGCGTGCGGCCCGGGCCAACGGCCGGACCTACCATGCGGGCGGGGTCGTGAGCCTCGTCAGGGACGCGGTGATGCGGCGTCTCGGTCCCGCGGGCATGCGGGACCGCTACGCCTGGGTCTACGGATGGACGCCACCCGCTTGATCCCGGCGAGCGTGGCGGTTACCGCTGCATGCGAGGCGGACGTGGCGGAACCGGTAGACGCACGAGACTTAAAATCTTGCGGCCGAAAGGCCGTGCGGGTTCGAGTCCCGCCGTCCGCACCAAACACCGCATCGGCCCTCAAGCGGCCCTGACGGTCGCCACGAAGCGGGCCATCTCCGCCTGAAGCCGCTCGGAATGCAGCGACAGCTCGGATGCCGCGGCCAGGACCTGCGAGGCCGATGCGCCCGTCTCCTCGGCCGCACCCGCAACATGGGCGATGGTGTTCGTCACGTCCCCGGTCCCCGTCGCCGCCTCGGCGACGTTGCGGACGATCTCCTGGGTCGCCGCGCCCTGCTCTTCCACGGCGGCGGCGATGGCCGTCGCCACGCCGCTGATTTCCCGAATGCGTCCGCCGATCGAATCGATCGCCCGCACCGCAAGCCCGGTCGAGCCCTGGATACGGCCGATCTGATGCGAGATGTCCTGCGTGGCCCGGGCCGTCTGCGCGGCGAGGTCCTTCACCTCCGCCGCGACCACGGCAAAGCCGCGCCCGGCCGTGCCGGCCCGCGCCGCCTCGATCGTCGCGTTCAGCGCCAGAAGATTTGTCTGGCCGGCGATGGAGGCGATCAGGGTTGCCACGTCGCCGATGAGAGAAGTGGCCTCGTTCAACTCCTGCACGAGTGCTGCGGTCTGGCTGGCCTCCTCCACCGCCTTCCTCGCAAGATCCGCCGACCCCGCGACCTGCCGGCCGATCTCCTCGATCGACGAGCCGAGTTCCTCCGCCGATGCGGCCACCATCGTGACGTTCACCGCAGCCGCCTCGGCGGACAGCGCGACGGTCGTGGATTGCCGCGCCGTGTCTGCGGCTGTGCCGGCCATGCTCTGCGCCGTCGCCTGCAATTCCGTGGCGGAGGAGGACACGAGGGAGGCGATGCCCGAGACGGCGGCCTCGAACCCGTCGGCCATCTGCAGCATCCCCATCTTGCGCTGCTCTTCGGCCGACAGGCGGGCGGCGCTCGTCTCCTGTTCCAGCTGCCGGGTGTGGACAAGGTTGTCCCGGAAGACTCCCACGGCTTCGGCCATGGCACCAATCTCGTCTTGGCGGCCGGCGCCGGGGATGACCACCGCGGTATCGCCGCCTGCCAGGACCTTCATGGCCGCCGTCATCCGCTGGATGGGCCGCGTGATCCGCAGGAAGCCGAAAAAGCCGGCGACGATCGACAGCAGCAGGGTGAATGCGGTGGCGAGGGCCGCCGTACGGATGGCCGCATCCGCCTCGGACAGGCTCTCCTCGACGGCCTGATCCGCCATCGCCTTGTTCACCGCGACGGTCTTCTTGAGAGTGTCGGAGGCGCTGGTGGCCAGTTGCAGCAGTTCGGGACCCAGCAACTGCGCAACCGCCTCGTCCTTCCGGCCCGCCGCGAGGGTGTCGATCACCCGCTGCTGCTGCGTGAGGTAGGTGGTCCAGAGGGTGGTGAACCGATCGTTCAGGGCCCGCTCGTCACCCGACTTCCCCATGGCGTCGTAGTCGTGCCGCAGGTTGACGATGGTCGCCGCCGCACCGTCGAGGGCCTTCCGGTTCTCCGCAACTTCCTCGGCCGTATTCGAGGACAGGACCAGCCGGTACAATTTCACCCGATGATCGCGGATCGCCGTGTTGATCTGGTTGACCACATTGACCGCGGGGAGCCGAACGGAGCCGATCTCGCTAATGTCCTGCCGCATGTCGGAAATCTTGCGAACGCTGATCAGTCCTTGTGCGGCCGACGCCACCGCAGCCAAGCCGAAGAGCCCCGTCAGTGCCCACTTCACCGAGATATGCATGAGACGACACGCCGAAGACAATATGGATCGCCAGTCATGCACTAAATTGCAAAAAAGAATTTTTTCTAAACAGATCGTGAGTTTGCACTCGACTAGTAAGAATACAATTTTCACCGCTTGTTATTGATCATTCCCCGCATCGGGACGCCGCCCGTGGGTCACGGGCGGCGGCATGGGGGTCACCAGCCGCCGTAGCCGTAGGCGCGGTCGCAGTGGTGCCGTCCGCCGTAGCCGGCCGGCCGGTAGCCATCATAGGACTCGACGTCGTAGCTGCGCACGACCCGCTCCGTCCGGTAGACCGGTCCCGCATCGTACTCGTAGCTGCGGATGCGCCGGGGTGGCGGGTTGTCGTAGCCATAGGCCGGGCCGTAACTGTACCCGTAGGCGGGGGCGGCGTGGGCATCGGAGATGGCCGCGCCGAGGAGGGCGCCGGCGGCGAGCCCGCCGATCACGCCGGCGGCGATGGCACCGCCGCCACGGGCCTGCGCCTGCGGGGCCCCGAGGGTTCCGGCCATGACGAGCGCCGTGGCCGCCAGAGTTGCGATCTTCTTCATGACCCATCCCTCTCGCTTCGCGGAGGCCGGCTCGTGGAGTACCCGGTCCCGAAAGTTCGGCCGGACCTCATCCGGCTCTATGAGGGAGATTGTCACGGATCGCCTGCATCGGCCCTGAAGCCCACTGGCAGCATCCGTTCAGCTTGGCGCTGTCGCAGGGGGCGTCAGCCTGCGCTCAGGCGGCGGGCCATGCTGATCCCGGGGATGGCAAGCGCCGCGAGCAGGCCCCCCGCGACCACGAGCAGAGCGGTGCCGACCATCTTGAACAGCAGCACGCCCAAGATGCCGCCCACCAGGAAGGCGCCGACGGTGACGAGGTGCAGGCGCAGCTTGTCCCTGTCCACGGCGGGATGGCCTTCCAGGAGGTTGGCGAGGCCGATCCCGATATCAGTCACCATGCCCGTCACATGGGTGGTCCGCACCCGGGCATTGGTGATCTGGGTGATGGTGGCATTTTGCAGCCCGAGCAGAAAGCTCAAGCCCAGGGCCAGCACCGGCCCGCGCGATTCGGCAGGCAGGAAGGGCGCACTACAGCCCAGCACCAAGAGCAACGCCGCCTCGCCCAGGACCCCGTAGGCATAGACCCCCGGCACGTGGCGCATCCGCCCCGCATCGATGAGCAAGGTCGCCACGACGGCGCCGCCGACGAAGGCCACCACGAGGAGGAGGCCGAACAGGGCCAACCGCGCCTCGCCAAGCCCGAGATGATCGGCGAGGGCGGAGACATTCCCGGTCATGTTCGAGGAGAAAGTCCCGAAGGCGTAGAACCCGGCGACGTTGAGGGCTCCGGCGATGGCCGCGAAAGTCCCGGCGAGACGCTCGTCGATACGGGATGTCCTGGCAGGGTCTTCGTGGATCAGCATGGCGGGATGGTCTTGGTCCGGGCAAGCGTCAGCTTGGCCGCCGCTTGTATACGCTCCATCGTCATTCGGAAGGCTTAACCGCCAGACCCTGTTAAGGACGAAAGATGGCCTAGAGCCCCAAGGCCCCACCATCGGAGCGCGGATCGTGCGTCGCCGCGATGCGGCCATCGCGGGAATGCCGAACCAGCATGCCCGCATGGCCGAGGGTGTCGCTGTAGGGAACGCCCACGGGCTCGATCTCGTGGCCCATCCGCTCGAGGGCGGAGAGGCAGGCGGGATCGAAACGGTCTTCCACCTTCACGCTCAGGGACGGCGCGCCCCAGGTCCGGCCATAGAGGAGACGCGGCGCATCGACCGCCTCGGCCACCGACATTCCGTAGTCGGCGTAACGGCAGAAGATCTGCGCCTGGAACTGGGGCTGGCCGTCGCCGCCCATCGAGCCGTAGGCCATGACCCGCCCGTCATCGAAGCAGGCGAGGGCGGGAATCAGGGTGTGGAAGGGGCGCCGCCCCGGCTCCAGCGGGTTCACCGACGCGGGATCGAGGGAGAAGGACACGCCGCGGTTGAGCCACGCGAGCCCCGTCCGGGGCAGCACGGTGCCCGATCCATATTCCCAATAGACCGACTGGATGTAGGACACCGCCAAGCCGTCCTTGTCGATCGCACCCATCCAGACCGTATCGCCGCTGTGGGACACGACGGGGATCGACGCCGCCCGCCCCCTATCGATCCGCGCCGCCTCGGCGGCGAGGCGTGCGGGATCGAGGAAGGTCGCGGGATCGTGGAGCAGACGGGAGAAGTCCGTCACGACGCGGTCGCGGATGGCGAAGGCGCGCTTCGTCGCCTCGATCAGCCCGTGATAATGCGCCGCCGTCTCGGGCTCGGCGACGTTCAGCCGGTCGAACAGACCAAGGATGATCAGGGCGGCCAGACCCTGGGTCGGCGGCGGGAAGTTGTAGAGCGTCGCGTCCCGGCGGCGGAGGGTGAGGGGAGCCCGTTCGGCGGGCCGGTAGGATTCGAGGTCTACGCGTGACACGGGCGCGCCGAGGCGTTCGAGGTCGGCACCGATCTCCCGGCCGATATCCCCCCGGTAGAAGTCGTCGAGACCCGCATGGCTCAGCTGTGCCAGGGTCGCGGCCAGGGCAGGCAGGCGGCGCACCTCGCCGGCCGCATAGGGCTTGCCGTCCGATAGAAAGGTCGCCGCGAAGTTCGGGGCTTCGTGCAGAGCGTCGCCGGGCTGTGGCTGATAGCGTGCCTCGCTCGCGGAGACCGGCACGCCGTCCCGGGCCTGGGTGGTGGCGTCGGCAAGAAGCGTCGCCAGGGGCAGGCGGCCGCCCAGGGCTTTCGACAGATCCAGCGCGAGATCCCAGCCCCCCACGGCGCCGGCCACCGTGACCATCGCCTCCGGCCCCCGGGGTGGAATCGCGTCGTAGCCCTTCTCACGGTAGCGGGCGATGGTCGCCCCCCGCCCGGCAGGGCCGCAGGCCTCGATGCCGCGAACCCGTCCGCCGCGCTCGCGCACCAGCCAGAAGCCATCGCCCCCCAGACCGTTCATGTGCGGGTAGACCACGGCGATGGAGGCGGCCATCGCCACCATCGCCTCGATGGCGTTCCCGCCCTGCGCGAGGACATTGAGCCCGGCTTGCGCCGCAAGGCTATGGGGCGCTGCGACGGCGGCGGACGAGTAGATCGGTGTCTCGGGCATGGCGTGTCCGGCGAGGTGTCAAAGCCGAATAGGCGAGGGCGAGGAACAAGGCAAAGCTCGTACCCGCCGTCGTCGGAGCGCCGGACGCCCTATCTGTGGGACAATGGTAATTTTCGAATGGACCGTGATGGTGCTACTCGGCGCCGTCATCCTGACCGCGCTCGCAGGGCGTTTAGGCGCTCCCTACCCGGCCTTCCTGGCCGTCGGCGGTGCTGCCCTCGCCTTCGTTCCTGGGGTGCCGAACCTGCGCCTCGACCCGGAACTGGCCCTCGCCCTGTTCCTCGCACCGATCCTTTTGGATGCCGGGTTCGATGCGTCCCTGCGCGACCTCCGCCACAGCTGGCAGCCGGTGCTGGGCCTCGCCGTGGGGGCCGTGGTAGTCACCACCCTTGCGGTGGCGGTCGTGGCGAGGATCGTCGTGCCGGACATGCCGCTGGCCGCCGCGATCGCCCTCGGTGCCATCGTGGCACCCCCGGATGCGGTGGCGGCCCTGGCAGTGCTCAAGCACGCACCGATGCCTCACCGGCTCGCCACCATCCTCCGGGGTGAGAGCCTCCTGAACGACGCCGCCTCCCTGCTCCTGTATCGCCTCGCCGTGGGTGCGGCGGTGGCCGGCGGGTTCCATGCCGAGCAGGTGGCGCCGAGTTTCCTCCTAGGGGTGGCGGGCAGTCTGGTCGCCGGCCCGCTGCTCGCCATTGCCTTTGTCGCGATCACACGCCGCGTCACCGACCCGCCGACCGCCATCGTGCTGCAATTTGTGGCCGCCTTCGGCCTGTGGCTCGCTGCCGAGCGGCTGCAGATGTCGGGTGTCCTAGTCGTCGTCACCTTCGCGATGATGGTCGCCCGGAAAGCCCCTGGCGTCACGGCGCCCCGGGCGCGGATCGTCTCCTACGCCGTGTGGGATACGGCGGTCTTCGTCATCAACGTCCTGGCCTTCGTGCTCATCGGCATCCAGATCGATCCGATCCTGGCCCGGCTCAACGGGACGGACCAATGGCAGGCGATCATCCTCGCTGCGGCGGTGTTCGTCACGGTGACGGTCGTGCGCATCGCCTGGGTCCTGCCAACGAGCGGCCTGCGGGGTTTCGGCCTGGGCAAGACCGGCGACCGGTCCCGCCTCGGAGCCGGGATGGCCGTGAGCTGGGCGGGGATGCGGGGCATCGTCACCGTGGCGGCGGCCCTCGCGCTGCCGCAGGCCTTTCCCTACCGGGATCTCGCTGTGTTCACGGCCTTCGTCACGGTGCTCGGATCGCTGATCCTCCAGGGCCTGACCCTCAGCCCGCTGCTCCGGTATCTGCGCCTGCCCGACGACGATCCGGTCGGGCGCGAGGCAGGTCGCGCCCGGGCGGCGGCCTACGGCGCGGCGTTGGAAAGCCTGGAATCCGGGGAGGATTGCGCCTCTACCGATGCGCTCCGGGCCGAGTTCCGGACGGCCCTCTCGGAGGCCGAAGCACACGAGGAGGGCCGTGCACCGGAAAGCCTCCCCGCCGACGCGGCCCGCCGCGATGCCATCATCGCGGCCCGGACGAAGGTTCTTGAAATGCGCCGGCAGGGCGAGATCGGCGACGACGCGTATTTTCTGCTGGAAGAAGAGTTCGACTGGGCCGAACTCAATGCCACGCCGAGGAAGGATTCCTGACACACCCGCCGTCTCGGCGTCCGAAGCGATCCAAGCCGGCGTAACGCGACGCGAAACGGGGCAGCATCACCGATGGGCGCTAAGCGTAATCCTCAAACCTTCCGCGCCGCGATACGGGTCTCGATGGCGTCCCACACGGCGACGGCGAGGTTCGGGCCACCGAGTCGCTCGATGGCACGGATACCCGTGGGCGACGTGACGTTGATCTCGGTGAGATGGCCGTCGATCACGTCGATGCCGACGAGGATGAGGCCGCGGCGGGTGAGTTCCGGGCCGATCGTCGCACAAATTTCGCGCTCGCGCTCAGTGAGTTCGGACGCAGAAGCCGCGCCGCCGCGGACCATGTTCGAGCGGATGTCGCCGGCCGCCGGTACGCGGTTCACGGCGCCCATCGCCACGCCGTCGACGAGGATGATGCGCTTGTCCCCCTCGGTGACGCGGTCGAGGTAGCGCTGGACCATCCAAGGCTCCTTGAAGGTCGTCGCGAAGAGATCGAACATCGAACCGAAATTCGGGTCCGACTCCGTCACCTTGAACACCGCGGCACCGCCATGGCCGTGCAGCGGCTTCATCGCCACCGTCCCGTGCTCGAGCCTGAACGCCTGGATTTCCTCCTTGTCGCGGCTGACCAGCGTCGGTGGCATCAATTCGGGATAGTCGAGGACGAACAGCTTCTCGGGCGCGTTGCGGACCTCCGTCGGGTTGTTGACGACAAGGGTCTGCGGGTGGATCCGCTCCAGAAGGTGCGTCGCCGTGACATAGGCCATGTCGAACGGCGGATCCTGCCGCATCAGCACCGCGTCGCATTCGGCCAGCTCGATCCGCTCTGGCGGCGTCAGGGTGAAGTGGTCACCCTGCGCATCCTTGACGGTCAGCCCCTCGACGCGCGCAGTGACCCGCCGGCCCTGCATGGAGAGCCGGTCGGGCGTGTAGTACAAGAGCCGGTGGCCCCGCCGCTGGGCTTCGAGGAGCAGGGCGAAGGTCGTATCGCCCGCGACCCTAATGTTCTGGATCGGGTCCATCTGGACCGCGACGGTCAGGCTCATGGCGGCTTTCCCCTGCGCTCGTGACGCGGGACGTTATTCGTTCTGCATCGACTTGCTGCCCGTCCGCCGGTCGTAGTCGCCGATGGCGGCGCGGCACTTCTGGGAAAGGCGGGCACGGTTGCGGGTCATGCAGCGATCCGCATCCGGGCTGTTCGGATCGACGCCGATGCAAAGGCGGAAATAGTCGTCGGCGCAGCCGAGCTGGAGCCCTTGGTCGTCGCGTTGAGCCAGGGCCGGACCGGCCGTGAGGGTCATAAGCGTCAAAGCCACCAGCGCGACGGCGCGCGGCGAACGAAGGGTTTGGTCCGGAACCAGTCGCATCCAGCCTTGTCCTCAGCAATCATGAGCGGGCGGCGGACCGCCCTGCGTTGCGTGGGCATATCGGGCCAGCAGGGCGGTAGGCAAGCGCCCGCTCCGCACTTGTCGCGCTCGTTGCAGAAATGCGCCGGCCGTTGCCCCACGCAAAATGGCCCCACCCGCATCCGGGCAGGGCCAGTCTAAGGGAGGAAACGCCCGCCATGGGCCAACAGTACCTAGCAAGCTGCGCGCCAAGCATGAGCGCAATGACCGGCGACCGCGCAAGCTTCTGTTAACCATCCCGTGATGATCTGCCCTCACAGCGAGAGACCCGACACCGACCCCTTCCGAAGACCACGCCCTTGCCGACGCCCTTTGCAGGGTCTGGGCGGATTGCCCGGATCGCCGACAGGAGCCAGACCATGCCTCGTCAGAACTCAGCCGGGCGCCCGCCCGCCGCGACCGAGGAACGAGAGACCCCCGCGCCGCAGGACGCCGTGGTGGTTCAGTTTCCCGGCAGCGCCCGTCGCCCCGCCAGGCCGACGCCCGCAACCGGCGAGGCCCGCGGCCAGATCCTGCTGTTCCTTGGCGTGCGTTACGAACGCCTCGCCTCCTGAACGGTCTCCGGCCCCTGTGGGCGGCCGGTCTTTAAAGCGTACGCGTCCGGCGCGGCCGGCGGATGCGAATCGACGCCCGCAGCCCCTGTCAGCCCCATGCCACGCCAGTTCCGCCCCTCCCCATCCGGTGCCCCGCGCCCGGTCCGCGCAGCCGGGATATCGACCCTGGCCCTCGCCGGTGCGCTCGCCCTGGTCTCCTGCGCCCAGCAGGGCGACTTCGGCCGGCCCAAGGCCGGTGTCTGGAACAGCCTCATCGATGCCACGGGCACGGTCGCTGCCACGGAACGCGAGGAGCCGGCTTCGGCCTCGCCCTATACCGACGACGAGCAGGATCTCCGCAACCGCTCTTGGCGGTTCCTCATGCCGGCGATCACCCGCGAGGCGTTCCTCGACATCCTCGCCAACCTCACCCGGGCCCGGGTGCTGCCGGCCTCCTGGCGGCCGGACGATCCGGCGGCCTACCATGACGCCCTGCTGGCTCCGGATTTCCGGTCTCCGGTGTCCCGCTATCGCCGGTTGACGGACGATGCCGTTGCCGATGCGCGGTTGATCCCGCCCTTCGCGGCCCTTGCTGGCCGGGTCGCGGATGCCGACGCCCGGCGCCTGCGCAGCCTTCCGTTCGCCAGGACCCTCGACGACTGGGACGTGCGGCAGGCCGCGATGCGGGTCGCCGAGAACCGGTGCCTCATCGCCTGGGTCCGCCTGGAGACGGGCAAGAGACTGGACGCCTATCGCTACGCCCTCGAACACCTCTTCGCCGAAGCGCCGGAAGTCGGGGCCACCGAGGCCGAGCGTGCCCTGGCGATGCTCGCAGCGCGGCGGACGCTCCTCAATCCGATCCTGCCGCCGGATGCGGCGATCCGCTGCGGGCTTATCCCGGCACCGCCCGTCGCGGCGGCGCCACCCGTGGCAGCGGGAACACCCCTGGTGGTGAAGGACTGAGCGACCTCAGCGCCCGCCAGGTTTGCGCGGCTCGTCGTCCGGTGCGTCGGTGGTGCAGGACACGGCCCGCACGGCGGCGTTGGCGGCCTCGCGCTGGCTCGGTAGCCCGGCGATGACCCGCACGACCACGAAGCCTTGCCCCTCCGGTGCGACGATCCGGACGTCGCGGCTCGGCTCGTTCTCGTCGTCATCGGCCAGGGCTTGGTCGTACTGGGCGCGGGTCAGGATCACGAGGTCGAGGGCACCGCGAACGGCGGCCTGATCGGTGACGGCATAGAACGCGCCCTGCCGCCCGTGGGCCGCGAGGGACAGGGCGAGGTTGCCCGTCCGGGCCGAGACCCGCATCGGACCGTCCGACAGATCGAAGGCGCAGACGCCCACGGCCACCGCCGGGTCGGGAATGGGAAGCCACACCTCCTGCGGCGCGGGGGCATCGCCGGTGGCCAGGGCATAAACCGCCTGCGGATGATCGAGATTTTCGCTGGTCTTGGCGCGGGTCACGGCGTCCGTCTCGGCCAGACGCGGGATGGCGAGCACGGCCATGATGTGGACGAGCCCCGCAAGGACTAGCCCCGTCAATGTCGCGTAGACGATGCGCAATCTCACGGCGCGCATCCTTCGCGGGTGATCGACGGCACCACGCTCCTGTCGAGGGAGGCGGCGCTGGCCGCGGCCGGCGTGTCGTAGAGGCGCAAAGCGAGCCGCATCGGACCATCCGCCCGGGGGCTCGGGAGCCAGTTGCCGGGCTCGACCTCGGGGCCAAGGACGATGACGAAGCGTCCGTCCTGCTGGCGCAGGATCTCGGTGGAGGTGAACCCGTCCCGGATATGGGGGCGGTTCGGGTCTCGGGGGCCGCGGCCCGCGACAGTGATCGTCCAGGCGCGGGCGGGGGGCACCGCGCCGGAGATCGCATAGGTGCAGGACGCGTCCAGCGAACGACCCTCGTCGTCCTCCGAGGCGGTCATGAGCAGGCCCTCGCCCACGGCCAGGGGGATCTCGCCGCGCCGCGCGTTCACCGCGCGGGTATAGGGATCGGCGTTGGCCGAACCCGCCCGGGGCCACGCCATCCAGGGTCCGATGCGAACGCCGCCGAACGGGTAGCCGCCCCGGGTCGCCCAGTCGGCGCTCGCGAGGCCGAGGAACGCGCCGAGACCTAGCGCATACAGCACGAGGAGGGGTGTGCCGGCCTTGCGGACGAACCGGCCCACGAGACGGCCGGCCCCCCGGGGTGTCATCGTCCTGCGGGAGGACCCCGCCGACGCCTCCTCGGACGAGGACAGGCGCGCGGCCTGTCCGGGAAACGCAAGCTTCATGGCCTGCGCCTCACGGAACGCCGATGCGGCCGCCGACCGACCGGGCGCCGTCGGCGACCTCGCGGGGCGCCGCGGCGGAGGCGCGGTCGTTCGAACTCCCGGTCCGGGGCCCGGAGGTACCCCCGGCCCGGCCCGTCTCGACCCTCGGCCGCTCGGCGGCGCGGAAGAGGCCGTTCAGGCCGCCGATCACCTCGAACGAGCGGCGGGAGAGCTTGCCGAAGGCGCTGGCGTTCGGGTCGGTCGGCGCAGTCGCGCCTCCTGCGGCCTGCTGGGCCACGACCTTCGGGCTGTCCTTCAGGCCGGGCAGGCCCTTGATCTCGATGCCCTGATGCGCCGGCTCCATGACATCGTGCCACGTCTGCGCGGGGAGGGAGCCGCCCGTCAGCTTGTTCGTGCTGCTGTGATCGTCGTTCCCGTACCAGACGGCGCCGACGTAGTTGCCGGTGTACCCCACGAACCACGCATCCCGGTAGGCGTTGGTGGTGCCGGACTTGCCGGCAACCTTGATCCCCTCGAGCTGCGCCCGGCGGCCGGTGCCTTCTTCCACGACCTTGTTGAGCATGAAGTTCATATCGGCCACGACCTGGGGCGAGAGCACCCGCTCGGGGGCCTCGTCGGAGTGGCGGTAGATCACCTCGCCGGAGGAGTTGCGGATCTCGGTGGCGGCGTAGGGCTTCGCCTTGAACCCGCCGTTGGCGAAGACCGCATAGCCCGCCGCCTGATCGATCACCGTCACCTCGTCGGACCCGATCGGCAGGGATACGGTGTCGATGAGGGGCGCGGTGACGCCCATGCTGTGGGCCATCGCGATGATCTTCGCCCGGCCGGCCTTGGCGGCCTTGGCCTCGTGGCTGATGCCCATGGCCTTGCCCAGCGCGATCGATATCTTGATCGGGATGGTGTTGATCGACTTCGCCACGGCGAGCCACATGGGCACCCGGCCGGTGTAGGAGCGCCCGTAATTCTGCGGGCACCAGTTGCCGATGCAAACGGGACTGTCGACCACGGTCGTGTCCGGCTTGAACAGACCCGATGCGAGGGCGGCGGCATAGACGTAGGGTTTGAAGGATGAGCCGGGCTGGCGCATCGCATCGGTGGCCCGGTTGAACTGGCTCTCGCCGTAGTCGGCGCCGCCGACCATCGCCCGGAGCGCACCGTCGGGGTCGAGGATCACCATCGCGGCCTCGTCCACGTCGGAGGAGTCGCCGGATTTGCGCAGGATGTCCGCCACCACGTCGTCCGCGCGCTTCTGTACCGCGAGGTCGAGGGGTGTCTTCACCACGAGGACCCGGTCGCCGCGGAGCTTGCCGCTGTCGGCCATGGCCTTCACCTGACCGAAGGCCCAGTCGAGGTAGTAGTCGGCGGTGATGTCGCGGGTGCGGGTGACGGGCGTCGCGGGGTTGCGCAGCGCCGTCTGGATCTGGCCCTCGGTGACGAAGCCGGCTTCGACCATGTTGTGCAGCACGTCGGCCGCGCGGGCGCGGGCGGCGGGCAGGTTCACGTGGGGCGCGTATTTCGTCGGAGCCTTGAACAGGCCGGCGAGCATCGCGGCCTCCGCGAGGCTGATGTCCTTGAGCGGCTTGCCGAAATAGTAATCTGCCGCCGCCACGGCGCCGAAGGTGCCGCCGCCCATGTAGGCCCGGTCGAGATAGAGTTTCAGGATCTCGTTCTTGGTCAGGTGGCTTTCGAGCCAGAAGGCCAGGAACGCCTCGTTGATCTTGCGCTCAAGGGACCGCTCGTTGGTGAGGAACAGGTTCTTCGCGAGCTGCTGGGTGATCGACGAGCCGCCCTGGGTGCCTCCGCCGCCCCGGGAATTGTTGACTAGGGCACGCAGGGTGCCGATCGGGTCGATGCCGTAATGGTCGTAGAAGCGCCGGTCCTCCGTGGAGATCAGCGCCTTGATCATGATGTCCGGAAACTGGTCCAGGGACAGGGAATCGTCGTGCTTGATGCCCCGCCGTCCAACCTCGGTGCCGTAGCGGTCGAGGAAGGTGACCGCGAGGTCCTGCTGCTTGAGCCAGTTGTCGCTGGTGAGCTGGAAGGCCGGCTGCGCCAGGGCGAGCAGCAGCAGGATGCCGCCGGTGCCGAGGGTCAACGCCTCGCTGGTGAGATCGAGGCCGATCCGCTTCCACCCGCGCACGGCAAAGCGGCTCATGAAGCGCTGGAACCGCTCGTAGGCCTCGCCCGTCGAGCGTCCGCCGTCGTAGAGCGACGCGTTGACCCAGGCGTCGAAGGCCAAGGCGGCACGCTCGATGCGGATCTTGATCGCGGTCAATCTGGGCAGGCGCACGGTGTCGGATCCGGTGTTCGGGCGCCCTCTCGGCTGCCCGCTCTTAGCAGGATTGCGCGGCGGCGGCGAGGCGGCGCGATGCCCAGGCCAACGCGGAAGGATGCCGAGCGTCGCCTGTCCGGCCGCACGATCCCGCGCAGCGTTAACGGGGGGAATGCGGCAGCGCCACGGCCATGATGCCCCTTAATCACGCCTACCTGTGCCGCCCCCTTGCCTCGAGGCGCCGCCTCGGGCAGACGGGCGCGTGCTCAAACTCCCGACCAAAGGCCCGCGGCCCGACCCCACGGCGGACCGTCCCCGCGCGGACGAACCGTTCTGGCGGACGAAGTCTTTGGAGGCGATGACCCCCGCCGAGTGGGAAAGCCTCTGCGACGGCTGTGGCCGCTGCTGCCTCCTCAAGCTGGAAGACGAGGATAGCGGCGAGATCCTCCACACGGATATCGGTTGCACGCTTCTCGACGGCTTCGCTTGCCGCTGCCGGGATTATGCCCGACGGCAGAAGAAGGTGCCCGATTGCGTCCGGCTGACGCCGGAGGCGGTGCGCAGCATCACGTGGCTTCCGCCGACCTGCGCCTATCGCCTCGTCCGCGACGGGCTGCCCCTCTATCCGTGGCATCCCCTGGTGTCCGGACGTCCGTCGAGCGTCCACGAGGCCGGCATGTCCGTCCGCGGACGGCTCGCCGGCATCGAGGACGACTTCGGCGAGGACGAATATCCCGAGCGCATCGTGGCATGGCCGGCCGAGGGGCCGGCGGACGAAGGGCCGGCGGACAAGGGCTGAGACCTTCACCGTCATACCGCCCCCGCCGTCATTGCGAGCGCAGCGAAGCAATCCAGGGTAGCGGGACGTGTCAGAACGAGGCGGATCCCCGGATTGCTTCGCTGCGCTCGCAATGCCGCGGTGGCAAGCAGTGCGTTGAAGAGACCCCGCCGACTGCAATGTTCGTCTCTATTGCAGGAATGCGGAGCGGATCCGGCAGAGAAAGCTCAGCCGGCCGCCCGGGAAAGCAGCCTGCCGCCGGCCAGGGCGTTGAGCCCGATCACGCCCGCGACGACAACACAATGGATCAGGATATCCGATAGGCTGGCATCGTGCGGGTGGAAGGGCACGAGAAGCGCGGCCGCAGCCCCCGCCACCGCCAGACCCGCGAGGGCCGCCGTCAGGTTGGGCCGCAGGGGACAGGCACGCCGCAGCATCGCGACCATCAGCAGCGACAGGGGAATCGACACGCACACCAGGAAGCTGAAGCAGCTCACCAATCCATGACCGTCGTCCGCGGGCGGCGAGGCGGCGAACCACATCCGCAAGCAGCCGAGTCCGCTCCCGCTCACCCAGAGCGCGAGCGCCGGAGCCGGAAGGAGCGCCCATCGCGGCGAACGGCCGGGCACGCTCGTGGCGAAGGCGGCATAGGCGGCGGTCACGGCGGTCAATGCGGCCCCGCAGGCGGAAAGCCAGATGTCGGCGGTGCCACCGCGGCCCTCCAGCCCGATCATAGCCAGACGGGACGCGAGGGCTGCCCCGAGGAGCAAGGCCGCGCCGAGCCAGAGGGCCGCACGCCATGCCGGCCGCGGCAGCGGGCGGACGGGCTCGAGCCGTCCAGCGAGTTCTTCGACCAAGCGGTCGTGCCGCGCGTCCATCACTCCTCCCCCCGCATCAAATTTGTTCGCAGGGCCTTAAGCGCCCGATGCAGGTTCACCTTGAGCGCTCCCTTCGTCCGGCCCGTGAGAGCGGCGGTCTCGTCCAGGCTCAGCTCCCGGAGGCCGAGATGCTCCACCGCTTGCCGCTGGCCATCGGGAAGGGCCGCCACCGCCCTGGCCAGGGCGGCGTCCCGCTCCCGCGCCTCGAGTCCGGCATTGGGGGCAGGGGTCGGATCGACTTCGGCCTCGTAGGCGAGGGGATCGTACACTTCCTGTGGGCGTCGGGCGGTACGCCGGAGGCGATCGATGGCCCGCCGCTGGGTGATGGCCCGCAGCCAGGGCAGGAAGGGCCGTGTCGGATCGTAGCTCGCCCGCGCATGATGCACGGTCATCAATGTGTCCTGCACGACATCGTCTACGGCATCACCGCGAACGCCCTGGGCGCGGGCGATCCCGGCCACCACCGGAAGGCAGGCCTTGAGCAGGGCGCGATAGGACGCAGCGTCGCCCCGCTGGGCGGCGGCCATCAAACCCGCCAGATCGCCTTCAAGCGCCATACCGGTCTGCGTCCGTGCCTCCCGCGCCCTGCCTTCTAGCGCAGACGGAGGCGACGCGGCCAGCGGCCGGATCATGGGGCGGACCGGCAGGGTCCCGCCGAATGCGATAGAGTGAGCCATGATGGACGCGCTAGCCCCCGTTCCGGGCCGCGCCGATGATTCGGCCATCCTCGTCCTGAACGATCACCGCGGCCGCCTCACCGGCGGGCCACGGCACGGTTAGGACCTTCGCGGCGCCGGTCCAGCGTCCGATCTCGGCGACGGAGCGCACGACATTGGCCTGCGTGATGGTCCGCCCGGCATTCTCGCCCCGGGCGACCGACGTAACGTGGCGGGGATCGAACCCGACCAGGGTCACGGTTCCGGAACCGATTCCGGCACCGAGCCGCACGGACAGGCCACCGTCGCGACTGAGGCTCACCGGCACGGAGGCCGCCCCGGCTCCCGCCCTGGCCGCTGCGATGGCCGCCCGCACGGAGGCGGCCTGCGATCCCACAAGGCCGGTGCGGCCGTCGATCACGGCCTCGGGCGTGTAGACGCCACCGCCGAGCCTCCCCGCATAGGCGTGCTGGCGCTGGGTCGCTGCCGGAAGAGAGTACGTATCGCGCCAGTCGAGGTGGTTCCAATACGTCACATGGTAGGCGAGGGGCAGGATGTCGCCGCCCTCGCGGGCGAGGTCACCGAGGAGCGCCTCGGCCGGCGGGCAGGATGAGCAGCTCTGCGAGGTGAACAGTTCCACCACGATCGGGCGGGCGGCGGCCGGGGCCACGCCGAGAAGGATGCTGAGCACGAGGGCGGCCGGGCTGCACCCGGTGAAGGTCATCGTTCGCATGGGTCTGATGGCTCCAACGGAGCAAACTTGCCCCGCCTCGACCATTTCGCCCGTCTTCGGCCGCGAGTTACGGCGACGTCGCGATTTTTGTGCGCATAGCCGCCACCGCGAGACATCTCGCGTGTCCGAGCAGCAGTATTTGCACTTATGGTTGCGGTGAGGAGCTAAATTTGCACAACGGTTGTAGATCCGTTGGATATCCCGGTGAATAATGCATCAAAAGAGACTGTTGCGCGGGTTTTCATAGAGCGATCGTTCAGCGAACAACACTTCGCCGGAGCCGTTTGAATGACTGAGACTGCGCCTTCCCGCCTCGACGTCGTCATGCCGGTCCGCAATGCGGCGGCAACTGTTACGGAGAGCATTCTCAGCGCCCTCGCATCACCCTGCTGTCACCGGGTTCTGGTGATCGACGACGCCTCAGAGGACGCGACGGTCGAGACGGTCGAGGCACTGACGAGTCAGGCCGGCGGGCGCGTGGTGCTGACGCGGCTGACCGAGAATGGCGGCCCCGGTTATGCGCGAAACATCGGCATCGCCCTGTCCCAAACCGATCTCGTCGCCTTCCTCGATGCCGACGACGTCTACGAAAGCCAAGCCCTCGAGGTCGGCGTCGCCAGCCTTGATACGTTCAAGGATTTCGCCCTCGTCAGGTTGGCGCTCAAACCGGTCGGGCTCAATCCACTGATCATGAACCATCCAGGCTTCCACGACGCCTGGACGCGGGTCACATTCACGGTGCCGGGCAACGTGGTGGTCCGGCGCAGCGTCCTCATCGATGCGGGCGGCTTTCCGGAGGACGAGCTGTTCCGGCGCCACGGCGGCGAAGACGTGGCCCTGCTCCAGGCGATTCGCCGGACCTGCCACATCGGCACGACCTTCACCGAGCCCGGCGTGCGCTATCGGATCCGGCCAGACTGCGCGGCCTTGCGGCTCGTGCAGTCCCACCTGACCGGCGTTAGGCCGCCGGGAGTCGCGGACGATCTTCCGAAGGCCGAAGCGATCACCCGACGGATCATGCAGCGCCTGCGGCTTTTGAACCCGCTCGTCTGCCCGCACCCGACCGTCGTCAGTGTTCACGCGAACTGGGCGCCCGTCGAACCGTCCCCATCGCCAGAGCGCGAACCAACCATCGAGCCCGCACCCATCGCTCAGAGATCGAACAGGCTCACCTCCCGCAAAAGGTCCACGAAGAGCTTTGCCCCATGATCGAGGAGGGCCCGGCCCGCCTCCGCTGAGCCGAGCCGCGCATCCCCCATCGCCCCGGACGGGTTGAGATCACCGGCCTTCCACGCCAGGGCCGCCGGCCGGCCGGTGCGCAGGACGCGGAATTCCCGGGCCATCCCGGCGCCGCGGGAGGGAAAATCCCGGACCCGTCCCGTGCGCACGAAATCGGGGCGAAGGGCGAGCATCAGAGCCGTCTCGATGCCGCCGGCATGGATGCCGTGGGTGATCTCCTCCGGCGGGAAGAGACCGTCGGGATAGCCGAGGCGGCTCCACGACGTCGTGACCGCGACCATGCCGTGCCGCGCCCGCAACTCACCCGCCACGAGATCGATCAAGGCGCTGTTGCCCCCGTGGCTCGTCACGACGACGAGGCGGCGGCAGCCGGTTCGGGCGATCCCGGCCCCGATCTCAGTCCAGGCCGCGAGGGCGGTTCCGGTGGTGAGGGTGAGGGTGCCGGGAAAGGCGTCGTGCTCGTCCGATTTGCCGACCGGCTGGATGGGCAGGATGAGTGCGTCGAGATTCGCGGGGGTGAGGGCGATGACCCGGTCGAGATAGCCTGTCGCGATGTCAACATCGGTGGAGAGCGGCAGATGCGGCCCGTGCTGCTCGATGGCGGCGACGGGCAACACCGCCACCGTCCGCGCCATGTCCCGGGCGGCGATCTCCTCGGTGGTCAGGTCGGACCAGGGCCGCGCCGTCATGTCTCCGATCCCCCTGCTCCCCACGATGGGACGGGTGTATCTCCCGCCCGCCGCCGGTGTCGATCAGGAGGTAGCCGCCTCAGGCGAAGAGGGCGTCGATATCGTCCTGGGTCGTGGCGATCTCCTCGGCCTGCGGGCCGTTGAGCATCAGCTCGGAGGCCCGTTCGCGGCGGGCCCGTTCGACCGGATCGGAGATGGCAGCATCCCGGGCCCGGACGGCGCCGATGAAGCGGTCGAGCCGCTGCTCGAAGCTTTGGAGGGCATCGACCACCTTCGAGATGCGCTGCCCGGTGATGTCCTGGAACGCACAGGCCTCGAAGATCGTGCCGATATGCTCTTCCAGCACCGGCCGGTGCTCGGCTCCGTCGGGCAGGCTCAGGATCGATTCCGCGGCGGCCATGATCCGGTTGGTCGCCCCCGCCGTAGCGGCGAGAACGCTTCCCAGTTCCTCATGGGCCATCGGGATCCTGTCCCGGGTCATCTCGTTCGCACGAAGGGCCGCGATCTCATCCCGCATATGCGTGATGTACTCGGCGATCTGGATAAGTTCGGAGACCACTGTCGCCGATTCGAAATCACGGATGTTCGCGGAACTCGGCCGCTGCGCCTGAGCCATATGCCTTACCTCGAGTGCCGGAACGCTTGGATCGGTCCGCCCGCATCCCCCCCGGGATTGGCGAGGATGCGCGGCGGATGCGCCGTCGCATCCCGGCGGCGCCGTCAGCTTCCGCAGACGGCCTCGATCTTCGACTTAAGCGTCGCCGCATTGAAAGGCTTGACGATGTAGTTGTTCACACCGGCCTTCTTGGCGGCGATGACGTTCTCGGTCTTCGACTCGGCGGTGACCATGATGAACGGCGTCGTGCGCAGGCTCTCGTCGGCCCGGACGTGGCGCAGAAGCTCGTAGCCGGTCATCGGCTCCATGTTCCAGTCGGAGATGACGAGACCGTACTTGCGGCCCTTCATGCGAGCGAGGGCGGCGGTCCCATCGGACGCGTCGTCGACCTCTTCGAAGCCCAATTGCTTGAGCAGGTTGCGAATGATGCGGACCATCGTCTGGTAGTCATCGACGACGAGGATCGGCATGCTCAGATCGAGAGCCATGAACCAAATGCTCCGAAGTCCCCCGGAACGCGTCACGTCCGGCTTGAAAGGATTGTCCTGTCCGGCAGATCAACCGCACGGAACCTGAGTGGGACCTTAGCTCAGCCGTATTGCAAAGGGGTTAAAGGGCACGCAGAGACCTCGCTTGACCGGCTCGACCCGTTTCGGCAGGGTCCCCGCCGCCCGAACCCGGATGTTGACTTCCGCGGCTCCGCGCTTTCGAAAGCATCGATTCAGATCCGATGGTCCCAGGCGACGACACGACCGCGCGGCCCTTTCTCCTCTGCCGTGTGGACGAGCCCTTGCCGGCGGCGCTGCGCGGCGCCGTGGCAGCGATCGGCAATTTCGATGGCGTGCACCGCGGTCACAGGGCCCTCGCGGCGACCGTCCGCGCGGAAGCGGAGGCCGGCGGCCACCCGGCCGTGGCACTGACCTTCGCGCCTCATCCCCGCGCGTTCTTCCGCCCCCACGCGCCGATGTTCCGCCTGACGGGGGAGCAGGCCAAGGAGATCCTGTTCGCGCAGACCGGGCTTGATGGGCTGATCATCCGCCGCTTCGATGCGGGGCTGGCGGGAACCGGCGCTCGCGCCTTCGTGATGGATTTCCTGCATGACGGCCTCGGCCTGTCCGGCGTCGTGGTCGGCCACGACTTTCATTTTGGCCGCGCCCGGGAGGGAACGCCGGCCCTTCTTCAGGACCTTTGCCGGGAGGCCGGCATGAGTTGCCGCCTCGTCGAACCCGTTGCCCTGCCAGGGGAGCAGGAGCCCGTTTCATCGAGCAAGATCCGCGCGGCGCTGGCGGAAGGCGACGTGACGAGGGCGAATGCGCTCCTCGGCTACCGCTGGTTCGTAATCGCCACCGTGCGCCACGGCGACAAGCGCGGGCGGACCCTCGGCTACCCGACCGCCAACCTGATGCTCGACGATTGCGGCCTCGCCCACGGCATCTACGCGGTGCGGATCCGCCTGCCCGACGGACAGATCAAGGACGGCGTGGCGAGTTACGGGCGGCGCCCGACCTTCGACGACGGCGCCCCGCTCCTCGAAGTGAACCTGTTCGCCTTCTCCGGCGATCTCTACGGACAGGACCTCGCCGTGGAGTTCGTCGGCTATATCCGGGGGGAGGAGCGTTTCGCCGGGGCCGATGAACTGATCGCGCGGATGCATCTCGACGCGGCGGAGGCCCGTCGCCTGCTGGCGGCCGACACGGTGCCGTCGATGCTCGCCTGACCGGGCACAGGGGGTGTAGAGGGTTTTCGAATCGACTTCGGAGGCGACAGTGCTGGGCCGGTTGGATCGTGGAAATACGGGAGAGGCCGTGGTGGCCTACGGCGACGGGACCATGCGGGTGGTGAAGCCCGGCAGCTTCGTGCGCTGCGCGGTGACCGGGGACGCCATTCCCCTCGATGCGCTCCGTTACTGGAGCGTCGCCCGGCAGGAAGCCTATGTCTCTCCCGAGGCCCTGATGACGCGGCTGAAAGCGAGCGGCCGCCCTTAAGATACCCGGGAGGTTTTTCCTGCGCCTTTACAACTCCCTAGGGCGTTTTCTGCGAAACTTGGATCGCATCCTCTTCCCCGTCATTGTGAGCGCAGCGAAGCAATCGAGGGCACCGGAACCTCTCAGGATGGTGCGGATCCCTGGGTTGCTTCGCTGCGCTCGCAATCACGGAGGGGCGCCGTGAGCCGACGCTTCCAGGAAACGCTCACGACGCAAAACCTCAAGTGACGGCGGAGGAGCGCGCGCCTGGCCGAATCGTCTTGCTCGAACTAAGGGTGAGAAGGCAGCCGTAGGCCACTGACGTTGCTAATCAATCCTTCTGGTGCCATGTGAGGGCGGAGCTGATCTGCTTGAGCAGGGCAGGGGGATCCATGAAGCGTAGCTTGATCTTCAGGACCTCAACCTGACCCGTGAAATCCGGCGGCAGGCGCACAGCATCCTTCTCGGTGGTCACGAGGCCCGCCCCGAGCCTCTGGGCCTCGGCGGCGAGGCGGATGAGTTCGGATGGCCGGTAGGGATGGTGATCCGGGAAAGATCGGGCGCCACGCAGGTCCGCCCCGGCATCCCGCAGGGTTGCGAAGAACTTCTCCGGCCGGCCGATCCCCGCGAAGGCGAACCAGGGGCGGCCGGACACGCCGTTCCCGTCCGGAACGAGGCGCGCCTGGTGGACGGGCAGCCCCCGTCTCTCCGCCTCTTCGGCGACAGCGTCCCCAGCATTGCCCTCACCCACGAGGATCACCCCACCGACATGGGGCCATTGCCGGGCCAACGGCACCCGAAGGGGTCCCGCCGGAAAGACTCGGCCGTTCCCGACCCCCGCGCCACCATCTACCACAGCGAGGGCGAGATCCTTGGCGAGGCTGGGGTTCTGAAGCCCGTCATCCATCACGATGACCGAAGCGCCGAGATCCGTGCAGAGCGAAGCCCCGGCCGGGCGTCGGCGGGCGACGACGGTCGGCGCGTCACGTGCCAGGAGCAGGGGTTCGTCGCCGACATCGGCGGCGCCATGGACCCCAAGCTCGACTCGAACGGGGCCGGCGAGGCGACCGCCATAGCCGCGGGTGAGAAAGACCGGCGTCCGTCCGCCATCGCGCAGCATGGCAGCGAGGGCCAGGGCGGCCGGCGTCTTCCCGGCCCCGCCCAGGGTGAAGTTCCCGAGGCACAAAACGGGGCAGCTCGCCCGCTGCCCCGGCCGATCCATGCGCTTGGCACCAGCCGACCCATACAAGGCTGCAAGCGGCGAGAGCAGACGTGCGGTCCAGTGGTCCGGCGCGCCCTGCCAGAAACCGGGCGGACGCATCAGGTCCGGCTTCGTGCGGACGGATGGACGCCGTGCAGCTTCATCTGCGCCACGAAGGGATCGAGCACGGCAAGGGTCCGGCCGACCGCACCCTCGAAGGGCCTTAGGGCCGCCTGACCGGCCTCGGCCATCTCTGCGAGGCGCGTGCCGTCGCCGAGCAGCCGTCCGACGAGATCCGTCAACTCGGCACCGTCGGCGACCAAAGCCGCGCCGCTGGATCGGTCGAGGGCGCTGTAGACCTCAGCAAAGTTGTCGGTATGGGGCCCGTGCAGGACCGCCGCATCCAGCCGCACCGCTTCGATGGGGTTCTGCCCCCCCCGGGGCGCGAGGGATCCGCCGAGGAAGACAAGGGGGCAGAGCCGGTAGAACAGACCCAATTCGCCGATCGTGTCGGCGACATACAGATCGACGCTCGGATGGGGGCGACCACCAGCCGAGCGGCGGGCGGTCCGAAGCCCCGCTTCCGTTCCGATGGCGGCGGCTTCGCCCCCTCGCCGGGGATGCCTCGGCGCGAGGATCGTAAGCAGGTTCGGAAACCGCCCCTTCAACTCCGCATGGGCGCGGGCAACGGCGGCCTCCTCGCCCGGATGGGTGCTCGCCGCCAGCCAGACCGGCCGTCCTGCCATCATCGGCCGGAGGTAGTTGAGCTGCTGCGGATCCGCGGGCGGAACGGGGGCATCGAACTTGAGATTGCCGACGACAGACACGCGCGGGGCGCCGAGCTTGGCGAAGCGGGACCCATCCTCCGCCGTTTGGGCGAGGCAAACGGCGATCCGCGAGAGCAGAGCCGCCGCCGTACGACGGGAGCGCTCCCAGCCCCTGAAAGACCGCTCGGACATCCGGCCGTTCACAAGGATCAGCGGGATATCCCGCTCGTCGAGGGAGATGATCGTGTTGGGCCAGATCTCCGATTCGGCGACCACGGCGATGTCAGGCTGCCAATGATCCAGGAAGCGCTCGATCCAGCGCGGCGCGTCCAGGGGCATGTACTGATGCACAGCGCCCGGCGGCAGGCGGGCGCCGATCAAGTCCGCGGCGGTCCGAGTCCCGGTCGTGACCAGGACCGAATATCGCCGGGCGATCATGCCCTCCACTAGGGCGACGAGAGACAGGACCTCGCCGACGCTCGCGCCGTGCATCCAGACCAGGGGGCCGATCGGCCGCGCCCGCCCCGGCAGGCCGCGCCTTTCCCCGAGGCGACGGGGATCCTCCTTGCCATGGCGGGCCCGCCACGCCAGCAGGCCGGCCACGGCGGGCTCTCCGATTCGCAAGCCGGCCCGGTAGATCTGCAACGGCAACGTCAGGGGAGGGTGCCTCAAGCCGCGCCCTCCTGGAGCGCTCCTGCCGACGCGGCGGGCTCGCCGTAATAGGCGGCCCGGTCATGCCGCCCGATCAGGGCGTAGGCCCGGGCGTGGACCCGGTCCATCTCCGCCTCGAGCTGGCGGCGCAAGCCCTCGAACGCCTCGTCCTCGCAGTCCCTCGGCACGACGATGGGGTCGCCCAGCACGACCGCTCCCCGGCCGAAGGGAAGGGCGAGGCAGGCCCGGTCCCAAGATCCGAATCGGAGGTGGCGGCTCGTCGCCACCGCGGCGGGGATGATCGGTCGTCCTGAGAACCTCGCGAGGGTCAGGATGCCGGCATCGCAGCGGCGCGTCACCTTGGGCACGTCGGCACTGAACGGCACCGATTCCCCGGCCTTCAGGGCCTTAAGCATGGCCCGCAAACCCTCCGCACCACCCTTCGCTCGGGTATCGGCGGTCCTGCGGCGCCCTCGGGCCCCGGAGGCGCGGATCACCCGCACACCCAGGCATTCGAGGGCGATGGTGTTGATGTCCCCGTCCGGGTTCCGGGAGATGATGGTCGCCACCCGGTCGGAGGGGCGGCGCATCAGCGGCATCTGGATATGCTGCCCGTGCCACATGCCGAAGATCGCCGGCAACTGCGCGTCGAGCCAGGCATTCGCATCGCCGGGGCCGCCGGCCCGGCTCCCCGCTTCAAACGTGAAGCGGTTGGTGGCGCCGACGAGACGCAGGTAGCGGGCGGCGAGGCGCCCGAGCGCCCGCTTCACAGGCGGCTGTCGAAGAAGGCGCTTGATGAAACTCATTACGGCCCGCTGGTCAGGCGTGGCGGCATACGCCCTGCGACAGGGACGACACAAGTCGCCAGATTGCACTCTCCACGTTCCCGTACGGCGTACCAAGCCGCCGGAGACCGACCGAACCAAGCTCACAAAGGCGTGTCGTCGGCTTGTTTGGAGCGATTCCAGATTGTAGATTGGAATTGTTCCAGAACGGAGGCGGCGATGGCGTTGGTGGTGGAGGAGACGGCCGAAGTCCTGGCGGAGGCGCGGCGGGAATTCGTTCTGCGCTATGTCCAGCCCGGCTTGGCCGGCCTGATCGACGGGTCTGTCTCGACCCTGGCGCCGATCTTCGCGGCCGCCTTCGCCACCGGCCACAACTGGTCGACATTCCTCGTGGGCCTCGCGGCCTCGATCGGGGCCGGGATCAGCATGGGCTTCACGGAAGCCCTCTCGGACGATGGAAGCGTGACGGGGCGGGGCAACCCGCTGATCCGGGGCCTCGTCTGCGGGGTCATGACCACGATCGGGGGCCTCGGCCACACCCTTCCCTATGCCATCCCGGACGACCTTCCCCCCGGCTGGCCGAACGCCTTCATACTCGCCACGGGGCTCGCCATCGCCGTGGTGGTGGTCGAACTCGCGGTGATCGCGGGCATCCGCACGCGATTCATGGCGACGCCGTTCTGGCGGGCGGCCCTGCAGGTGATGCTCGGCGGCTTGCTGGTCCTCGTCACGGGGATCGTGATCGGAAGCGCTTGACGCGGGGACCGGCCGCCGCGATGCCGGGGCGACATCCGGAGCGCCCCCTCACTTGCCCTTCCGCCTCGCCCATCTCAGCGACCCGCATGTCGGCCCGCTCGGCCGGCCGAGGCTCCATCAATTGTTCGGCAAGCGGGCGACCGGCTACGCCAATTGGCAGCGGGGGCGGTCCCGCAGCCACGACATGGCGACCCTGTCCCTTCTGGTGGCCGATCTTCGCGCGCAGGGAGCAGATCATGTCGCCTGCACAGGCGACCTCTGCAACATCGGCCTGCCCAGCGAATGGGCGACGGCGCGGGCCTTCATGGAGGCGCTCGGGCCGTCGGCGGATGTGAGCCTCGTGCCGGGCAACCACGACGCCTATGTCCGTGGTTCACTCGAAGGCCTGCTCGCGTCCTGCGGAGCCTACATCACGGACGACTCCGGAGTGCCGGCGCATTTCCCCTACCTCCGGCGGCGCGGGCCGATCGCCCTCGTCGGCCTTTCGAGCGCCATCCCCACGAAGCCCTTCGTCGCCAGCGGACGCCTCGGACCACCGCAACTTGCGGCGGCGGAGACGCTGTTGAGGGCGCTGGCCACGGAACCGGGGCGCCCCTGCCGAGTGGTGATGATACACCATCCGCCCCACCCCGGCGGGGCGTCGCCGGGCCGCGAGTTGAAGGACGCCGCCGCCTTCGCCGCGATGATCGGGCGGGTCGGCGCCGAACTCGTCATGCACGGCCACAACCATGTGGCGAGCCTCGCCCGGATGGCCGGTCCGGGTGGCTTCGGGGTGCCGGTGGTGGGCGTGCCGTCCGCCTCGGCCCTGCCGGACGGACATGGCGCTTTGCCGGGGCGCCGGGCAGGCTATGCGCTCTACGAGTTTGAGAAAGTCGGCGACGGCTATGCCATCGCCGCCCGCCGCCGCGGCCTCGATGCCTCCGGCGTGATGGCCGATCTCGGCTCCTTCGACCTGAAGACGGCCGCGCTCACGGGTACGGCGGCCTGAGGGGCCTGTCAGGTGGCGTTGGCGAGGACACCCGCCGGGCGACGGACGATGCTGGCCTCGTAACGCTCGGCCTGGACGCGGGTGAGACCGCTGACCAGGGCGAGCTTGCCGAGATACACGGTGTAGGTGCCGTCGTGGGTCGGCTTGACTCGAATGGTGTCGGACATGGGAACCTGCCTTGTGCTGGAGAAAGCTGTCGCAGGATTGTCGGCCTCACCGGTCCCCTTCTGGGCCGGTATCGGTGGCGCACGCCGTGAGTGGAGGTTAGGCAAGTCGTCCTTGGACGCAAGGCCAGCCTGTGGTGAAGTACCGACGACCGGAAAGTTGCAGCGCGGGAAGGCTTTGACGAGTCACGCGATCCGGCGCTTGCTCAAATAATGGGCAAGACCCATGCATTTTGTATAAGGCCGCAAATACCGGATTGAGCCGGCTCAACAACTGGCGAATCACCGTATTTCCGACAGAACCGAGGTCGAGCCCATGGAATTCTGGCGTCTCACAGCCACGGAACTCTCCCACAGGATTAGCAGCGGCGAAGTCTCAGCCCGGGAAGTCGCCGCAGATGCCCTCGGCCGGCTGGAGGCGGTCAACGGTGCGCTCAACGCGGTGGTGGAACACCGGCCCGAGGAGGTTCTGCGCGAGGCCGATGCGGTGGATGAAAGCCGCCTGCGGGGCGATGCCCTCGGGCCACTCGCCGGCGTGCCGGTGACCATCAAGGTCAATGCCGACCAGCGTGGCTTTCCCACCACGAACGGGCTGCGCTTGCAGAAGGATCTGGTCGCCGAAGCCGACAGCCCGGTCGTGGCGAACCTCCGCCGGGCCGGGGCGGTGCTCCTCGGCCGCACCAACACGCCGGCCTTCTCCCTGCGCTGGTTCACCACCAACGGCTTGCACGGCGCGACGAAGAACCCCCGTGACCCGTCTTTGACTCCGGGCGGATCGTCCGGCGGGGCCGGGTCTGCGGTGGCGGCGGGCATCGGCGCCATCGCCCACGGCACCGACATCGCCGGATCGGTGCGCTACCCCGCCTATGCGTGCGGGGTCCACGGCCTGCGCCCGAGCTTCGGCCGGATCCCGGCCTGGAACGCGTCGTCCCCGGAACGCGGGATCGGCCCGCAACTCATGGCGGTGTCTGGGCCCCTGGCCAGGAGTATCGGCGACATCCGCCTTGCCCTGTCCGCGATGGCGGCACCGGATCCCCGCGACCCGTGGTGGGTCCCCGCACCTCTCGAAGGCCCGGCCAGGCCGCGCCGGGTGGCCCTTTGCCTGCGTCCCGGCGGCCTCGCCATCGTGCCGGAGGTCGAGGCGGCCCTGCGCGACGCCGCCGCCCGGCTGGGCGCCGCCGGCTGGGAGGTCGAGGAGATTGCCGATACGCCGCCGATCCGCGAGGCCAACGACATCCAGCTCACGCTCTGGCTCGGGGATGGCTATGCCGCCGTCCGGGCGGCGGCGGAGCGCGAGGGCGACCCGGAGGCCATCGGCCTCCTCGAAGCATTCCGGAGCAGGGCGGAGTCCCTTGGGCCGGACGCGATCCCACAGGCGCTTGTCCGCCGGGCGACCCTCGTCCGGCAATGGTCCGTCTTCCTAGCCGACCACCCCGTTCTGCTGCTGCCCGTCTCTGGTGAACTGCCCTTCCCGGACGGGCTCGACCGGACCCCGGATGGCATCGCCCGCGCCTTCGAGGCGAACCTATTGCAGGTGGGACTGGCGCCGCTCGGCGTTCCCGCCCTCACCGTCACGACGGGTCTCGTCGGCCGCACGCCGGTGGGCGTCCAGATCGTCGCCGCCCGGTTCCGGGAGGATCTCTGCCTCGCGGCGGGCGAGGCGATCGAGGCTGGCGGCGTACCGGCCATGCCGGTGGACCCGGTGGGCGTCTGACCCGTCCGGTCCCGGGGGCAATGGCGGGACAAGGAGAAAGGATTGGAGGAGCGACGACGGCCTGCCGAGCGTCAGGCCCCCAGCCGCAACAGCAGCCCGGCGAAGAGCCGCGCCCGGCCCGGAAGCGAGTCGATCAGCACGTGTTCCTCGGGCGTATGGTAACCGCGCCCCAGGGCGCCGAGCCCGTCGAGGGTCGGGATGCCCAGGGCTCCCGTGAAGTTGCCGTCGGACCCGCCGCCGGCACTGCCGTGGGTGAGCACGATGCCGGCCCGGGCGGCGATGTCCTTCGCGATGGCGTAGAGGGCGAGCGTGCCCGCGTCCGGCTCCCAGACAGGGCGCGTGACGCCCCGGCTCACGCTGAAGTAGACACCGTCCTCCTCCCCGCAGAGGGCGAGCATCCGGTCTACGACGCGGTCGAGGTCGGCTTGGCGCTTGGCCATGCTGAGGGCCTGTCCCCGGCAGAGGGTGGGGACGCAGTTCACCCATTGCCCGCCCGAGACGATGCCGGTGGACACCGTGCAGTCGGCATCGGACAGGGCGTCGATCGCTAGGACCTTCCGGGCCATGGCGCGGATCGCCGAGCGTCCCTCGGCCGGCGATGAGCCGGCATGGCTCGGCCGGCCCACGGCCTCGAGGTGGAATCGGGCGATGGCGTAACGCCCGGTGACGACACCGTCACCGGGTTGGCCGGGTTCCGGAACGAGGACGAAGGCATGGCGCGCGGCCTCGGCCTCGATCAGGTCGCGGGTCGAGGGACTTCCCACCTCCTCGTCGCTGGTGAACAGCACGGTCACCGGCAGGGGTGTCCGGGACCCCGCGGCGGCGAGGGCGCGGATCGCCGCAAGGGCGATGACATTGCCGCCCTTCATGTCGAGGGCGCCCGGCCCGTAAGCCCGGTCGCCCTCGATCCGCCAGGGCATGTGCGCCAGACTTCCCACGGGATGGACCGTGTCGAGATGGCCGAGGACGAGGATGCCGGGCTCATCCCGGCGGGGATGGGGGAATCGGGCTCGGACGCAGTCCCCCAGGCCCATGCGGCCGGGGATGGTCTCGACTTGCGCCCCGGCGATGGCGAGGTCGCGGGCGGCCAGGGCCATCATGCGGTTCACCGCCGCCGCATCGTGGGTCGGGCTTTCGCACTCCACCCAGGCCCGCAGGGTATCCAAGATCTCGTCCGGCGCGACATGCAGTGCGCTTGTCATCGGGCAGCCTCCGGGGCGGTGGCGGAGAACGGGTCGGCAACCCGCGGCCAGTAGCGCGGATCGCGCTTCGTGTAGGGAATCGCGCCGTAATCCGGGGGCACCGCGCCGGGCGCTGCCACGTAGCGCACGGTGGAGGCGAAGGGGATGAAGCCGGCATAGAAATGCTGCATCGACTTCACGACGACGATGCGCTTGTCGTCCAGCGTCAGGCCGAGGCCGGTGAAGGCGTCGGGGGCGAAGGGCTGCTGCCGCTTGTGCGTGAGCACGAGATGGATGCCGTTTGCCTCCACCCAGGCCGCCGGCCCGAGTTGCGCCCGCCCGCCGCTGAGGCCGCCCTGGCTGTGATCCTCGGACAGGCCCCGGACCGTTACCCGAAGATCCACCGGTTCGCCTGAGGTCACGCCGCACTTGCCGCCAATCCGCAGGTCGAACGTCGCGCCGAGGCCCGCCTCGTGGCAGATGCCAACGGCGCCGGGGTCCCAGATCATCCCCAGCGCGGCCCCCTTCACCCCGCGGGCAACGAGCCGCGCGAGGACCGCCGTGTTGTCGGAGGGCGCGCCAGCGCCGGCGTTGTCGGCGGTGTCCGCCAGCACCATCGGCCGGGGGTCGTCCGAGTCCAGGGCCGCATCGATGGCGGCGTCGATCGTGTCGAAGGCGGTGGCGGCGGCGTCCCGCATCGCCCAGACTTCGGCGGCGAGTTCGTCGGCCAGGGCCTGCGCCCTGTCATCGTCGCCATCGGCAACGACGAGCATCTTCGCGCCGACATCCGCCACGTCGGCGTAGGGGAAGCCGTGGCCGAAGGAGACGGAGAGGATGCCGTCCCGCCCCTCGAGCGCGGTCATCCGGCGGACGAAGCCCGCCACCGGCTCGCGGGTGGTGCGCCACATGCTGACCATCCGGCAATCGGCATAGGCCATGACCGGGCGGATGCGCCGCTCCGCCGTCCCGATCACGAGCGGATAGAGGTCCCGGGCCCGGTCCACGATGTCGGTGTGCGGGTATTCCTTATAGATCACCATCACGTCCGCGGCCCTGCGCATCGCTTCGGTGAGGTGACAGTGCAGGTCGATCTCAACCCCGATGGTCACGTCCGGCCCGATCAGCGCGCGGACCTGTTCGAGGGTGTCGCCCTCGCAATCGTCGTAGCCTTCGGCGACCATCGCCCCATGCATGAACAGGAGCACGCCATCCACGGGCAAGGCGGCGCGCAGATCGTCGAGGAGCGTGTCACGGAGCTCTTCGTAGACGCCCCGAAGCGTCGTTCCGCCGGGCTGGGCGAAGGTGGAGATGCTCTCCACGACTTCGTGCCCGTCCGCCTCGGCCAACTCCCGCCATGCCTTAAGGCCGATATTGCTCAGGGAGGGTGGCGCGCGGGTGCCGTTCCGTCGGGAGTAGTCGGCCAGGAAGGCCGCGCGGCCGGTGGGCAGGGGGGCGAAGGTGTTGGTCTCGGTGGCGAGCCCGGCGATGAAGAGCTTCAAGGGGTCTCCTTGGTATGAAATCGCCCGGGCCACCAGCAAGTCATGCGCCGGTTGCCGGGGTGAGGAGGATCGTGTCCCGCGTCGCAGCCTCCACGGCTCCCGGCGAGTAGGGCATCGGGACGTGCTCTTGGCGGGACCAGACCTCCGCAAGGTCGCGGTAATGCGGGCTGCGCGGGTCGCCCGATTGGCCGGGAACGTTGACGAAGACCGAGCGGTCCCAGGCGCCGACATCCACCACCATGCGGAACGACGCCCCGTTCGTGATGCGGAACGTGTCGGTCCGGTACTCGGCATGCATCGGGCTTGCCCCGGCCCCGCCGAGGGCAAACGGGCCGACATCCCAGCCGCCACCGGCCCCGAGGGGCGAGAGGGGATGGGTAAACAGGGCCCGGTGTATCCGCCCCCATGTCCAGGCGTCCGGATCGTCGCCCATCTTATCCCGGCAAGTCGCCCATGCCGCCGCGAGGGTATCGGCCAAAAGTTCGTCGCGCCGCCCGGGTGCGAGGCGGCTTTCCAGCCCCTGAATCAGGCTTTCGGCGTCGCCGGGCGGGATCAGGCGCCGGATGGCCGGATCAGGGACCAGCGCCGCGATCAGGGCCGGGCGCAGGTGGCGGACCCAGAGCACCTCCACCAGGGCGGCGGCGGCACTGCCGGCGGCGAGGGTGCCGTCGAAACCCCGGAGCATGTCCTGCGCGGCGCGGATCTCCGCCCGGTCCCCCGCTGGCATGGCGCAGGCGATGCTGGCGATCCGTAGGGCCGGCTCGGAGAAGGCGTCCGCCTGCAGGGCCTGCGAATCGGCGATGCCGTGCGCCTCCTGGCCGCCGAGCACGGAGCGGATGCGGTTCGCCCGCCACGGCTCGTGCCATTCGAATCCGAGCTTCCGCTCCCCGGCCGGGTAGCCGGGGGGCAGGTTCATCTCGTTGGCGGTGGCAAGCCAGCCCTCGACAGGGTCGATGGCGCGGGGAAGGGCGGCGGCATTGTGGAAACCATCCCAATCGAACCGCCCGTCCCCCGGCACGGGGAGCAGGCCGTCATGGGCCGGGCGCCGGGGCGCCTTGCCGGCCATGAACCACGCGATCCGACCGTCACAATCGGCGTAGAGTTGGTTCACGGAGGGCGCCGACCAGTGGCGAAGGGCGTCCCCGAAGGCCTCCGGGGTGGTCGCTCCGAGATAAGCGAGGCTGCCGAGATAGGCAGCCGCCCCCGGTGCGGACCACACTGTGGCGAGGGCGAAGGCCCGGGTTGCATCCTCCGCGATGACCGGCCCCTGGCGGGTGAAGGCCAGGGTGACAGGCTCGGCGGCCTCGCCCCGGACGGGGATGGTGTCGGCGATGCGGAGGATGCGCTCCCAACCCTCGTCCCGGCGCACGAGGTCCGGGTCGTCGGGATGCTTCTCGCAGACGAAAAGGTCCTCCTGATCCATCGGCGCGATGGTCAGGCTGAAGGCGGCATGGCCGTTATGGCCGATGGAAATGCCGGGCAGGGCGGGCTCCCCGGCGCCGATCACGTCGAGGCCGGGCGCGGTCAGATGCACGGCGTAGCGCAGGGACGGGTTCAGGTAGACCCGGTGCGGATCGCTCGCGAGGATCGGCCGCTCGGTATCGGTGCGTCTAGGCCCGACGACCCAGTTGTTCGAGCCCTCAGCGGGCTCGGGCGGCACCGGAGCCCCCGTCCGGCACACGGCGCCGTAAGCGTCCACCTTGCACCAAGCCCAGGCCTCGGCACGGGTCGCCGCCATCCGCTCCGGCGTGAAGGTCACCTGCGCGGTGGCGAGGCGGAACACGTCGAGCAGATCGTCGGGCCAGTCGGCGGCGTCGAGCCCCTCCGGCACGACGACGTCGTGGGGCGGGCTCAGGCGCTTGCGCAGGTCGTCCGTGGCGAGGCCCCCGCCCCGGGCGAGCACCTTCGCCCGGGCCACCTCGGACAGGACGTTGCGCACCAACCCGTGGCTGCGGATCCGCACCACGTCCTCCGGTGCCCAGAGGGCGGGCGCAGTACCCGTCACGGCGAATTCCGGCGGGAGCAGATCGGGCCGCTTGGCGGTCAGGCCGATGAAGGCGTTGAGGCCGCCCACGAAGGCGGTGACGATCGCCTTCGTATCCTGCGGTCCGTAGGCCGCCCATTCGGCCGCCATGTCGCCCCGGTAGAGAAACAGGCGCGCGGCCCGGTCCTGGGCGAGGAAGCCCGGGCCGAAATCCGCGGCCAGGAGCCCGAGCCCCCGCTTGCGCCACAGGTCCAGCTGCCAGAGCCGGTCGCGGGCGGCGTTGAAGCCCTGGACGCGGAAGGCGTCGAGGGCGCTCCCCGCGCGGATATGGGCGAGGCCCCAGCGGTCGATGCGGATCTCGGCCGGCCCGGTGAGGCCCGGCAGGGTGAAGCCCGCGCTCACAGCACCACTTCGATCAGAAAAGGCCCCCGCTCGGCGAGCCCGTGCTTCAGGGCATCGGTGAATTGCGCAAGGGTCTCGACCCGGCGCCCGTCGACGCCGAAACCGCGGGCCAGGGAAACCCAGTCGATCGCCGGATTGTCGAGGCTCAGCATCCCGATGGCCTTGGGGCCGGGATTGAGGGCGCCGACATTGGCGAGTTCCCCCCGCAGGATCGCGTAGGCGCGGTTCGACCAGATCACCGTCACGACGTCGAGTCGCTCGCGGGCCTGCGTCCAGAGCGCCTGCACCGTGTAGAGGCCGCTGCCATCCGCCTGCAGATTGATCACCTTGCGGTCGGGGCAGGCCACGGCGGCCCCCGTCGCCATGGGAATACCGACGCCGATTGAGCCGCCGCTGAGCTGGAGCCAGGTATGCGGCGCGCTGGCCTTGGTGAGGCCGAAGAAGTTGCGGCCCGTGGTCAGCGACTCGTCGCAGATGATAGCCCCCTCCGGGATCAGGGCGCCGATCACCGCCCCGATGGCATCCTGCTCGAGGGCGCCGGAGGTCGGGATCTCCGGCCGCGTGCCGAGGTCGGGCAGCGCGACCTCAGGGGCGTTCACGGCTTCGGCGAGGCGTTCCAGCGCGTCGATCTGGTCGTCTTCCGGCGTCGCGAGGGTGTGCGTGCGGCAGCCCTCGGGAGCGAGCAGGCTCGGCTTGCCGGGGTAGGCGAAGAAGCCGACAGGCCGGGTCGCGCCCACGAGGATGATGTGCCGGAAGCCCTTCAGGGCCTCGATGGCTTGGTCGATCGGATAGGGCAGACGCTCGATCGGCACTGTGCCCGCGCCCCGGTCGATCCGCGCATTCGACGTCATGGCAAGGAGCTTCGCCCCCGTCTTCCGGGCAATCCGGTCCGCCAGAACACGGCCTTCCCCCCGCACCGCCCGGTCGCCGAGGTGCAGCAGCACCGGCTCGCCGCTCGCCAGGGCATCGGCGGCGGCCGCGACCGCATCGTCTGTGACGCGCGCCCGGTCAGGCACCGGCGGAACGGGGGCGACGCCGGTGCCGGGGTCCCAGGCGGTGTTGGCCGGCAGGATGAGGGTCGCGACCTGCCCCGGCGCCGTGCGGGCGGCGGCGATGGCGTCGGCGCCATCCCGGCCGATGGCCTCCGCACTCATGCCCGTGCGCAGCCACGCCGACATCGGGCGGGCCAACCCCTCGATGTCGGAGGTGAGGGGCGCGTCGTATTCCCGGTGATAGGTGGCGTGTTCGCCGACGATGTTCACCAGGGGCGAGCGCGCCCGCCGGGCGTTGTGCAGGTTGGCGAGCCCGTTGGCGAGGCCGGGGCCGAGATGGAGCAGGGTCGAGGCCGGCTTGTCGGCCATGCGGGCGTAGCCGTCCGCCGCGCCCGTGGCGCCGCCCTCGAACAGGCAGAGCACGCAGCGCATTCCTTCCACCCGGTCGAGGGCGGCCACGAAATGCATCTCGGACGTGCCGGGATTGGTGAAGCAGACCTCGACACCCCCCGCCACCAGGGTGCGTACCAGACTTTCGGCGCCATTCATCGGCGCAGCCGCCGCCTCCGTCGTCGGTTCAGCCACGCCTGTCCTCCCAGAACCCGCGAAATCCACTCATCGTGGCACGGCGGAGCCTGGGCGCAAGGGGCCGCCGATGCAGAACCGCGCCGCTGTTCCCCTCCGCTTCGGCACAGCTCGTGGCGCGGGTCTTGCGGAGCTGACCCAGCCGCGTCAGCCGAAGGCCGATCGGCCCGCGCCATCGATCACCGCGAAGTCGAGGCCCGCTAACAGGGTCGCCCTCGCGCGGCTCACGCGGCTCTTCACGGTGCCGACCTGGCAGCCGATCCGATCCGCGGCCTCCTCGTAGGTGAAGCCCTCCGCACCCACCAACAGCAGCGCCTCGCGTTGCGCGGCGGGCAGGCGATTCAGACGGTCCCGCACGGCGGTTAGGGTGCTGGCATCCTCCTGGTCGGACAGGGCGACGAGGCGCGCGGCATGGGCGCCGTCGGCATCCTCCACCTCGCGCTTGGCCTTGCGCAGATCCGAGTAGAAGAGGTTCCGCAGGATCGTGAAGACCCAGGCGGTGAAGTTGGTGCCGGGGCGAAAACGGTGCTGGTTAGCCCAGGCCCGGGCGAAGGCCTCCTGCACGAGGTCGTCCGCCCGGGTCCCGTCCCCGCAGAGCGAGAGGGCAAAGGTCCGCAGGGCCGGAAGCGCGTTGATGATGTCGCTGCGGAAGTCGAAGGCGGCGGCGGCATCGATCTCCCTGAACAGGGTTTCGAGCCAGCCCACGAGGCCGGACAGCCGATCGGGCACCGGATCGTTTTGCGTCACGGCGAAATAATCGCGCAGGGGCGCAGCCAGATGCCGTCCGACGTCATGGGCCGTGCTCGACCGTTCGCGTTTTAAGGAAAATTCCCCTGGAGTATCGGGCAGTTCGACAGCCATCCGCTCGCCTCCTGTATATTGCATTTTGAAGACTATCGAAGTTTCCTAGGTCGCCTTCGCTGAACCGTTGCTAAACAGGCCCGTCAGCATTTGCCGGATCGTCCCGGTTCCCCGAACCTTGGCCTTCCATTCGCGGGGTGGCCTTAACCGGAGGCAGGGTGCATTCTCCGGCAGAGGGCAGAGGCATGGCGCACGATCACGGGCATTCCGCCCCCCATCATCACGGGGGCGATCACGATCACGGCAGCGATCTCGCGCCCGTCGAGGCGCGTGTCAGGGCGCTGGAATCCCTCCTCGTCGAGAAGGGTTACGTCGATCCCGCAGCCCTCGACGCCCTGGTGGAGATGTACGAGACCAAGGTGGGTCCGCATCTCGGCGCGCGGGTCGTCGCGCGGGCCTGGGTCGATCCGGCCTACCGCGAAAGGCTGCTGGCGGATGCGACGCCGGCCATCGCCGAACTCGGCATCGGCGGCCGCGGCGGCGAGCACATGGTGGTGGTCGAAAACACACCCGAGACGCACAACATGGTCGTGTGCACGCTGTGCTCCTGCTACCCCTGGCCGGTGCTGGGACTGCCGCCGGTCTGGTACAAGGCGCCGGCCTACCGGGCCCGGGCGGTGATCGATCCCCGCGGGGTGCTTGAGGAGTTCGGCGTCGCCCTCCCGGCGACGACGCGCATCGCGGTATGGGATTCCACGGCAGAGACGCGCTTCATGGTGCTGCCCATGCGGCCGGCCGGGACCGAGGGCCTAACCGAGGAGGCCCTGGCCTCCCTCGTCACCCGCGATGCGATGATCGGCACCGGCCTTGCCCTCGCCCCGGGCGGGAAGAGCAAGCCATGAACGGGGCGCAGGATCTCGGTGGAAGCCACGGGTTCGGGCCCGTCCTCCCGGAGGAGAACGAGCCGGTCTTCCATGCCGAGTGGGAGAAACGGGTCTTTGCCCTAGCGATGGCGATGGGCTTCACCGGCACGTGGAACCTCGACGGCAGCCGCGCGGCCCGGGAATCCCTGCCGCCGGCGCAGTACCTCGCGTCGAGTTATTACGCGATCTGGCTCGAGGCCCTGGAGGCGCAGATCCGCGCCCACGGTCTCGCCACACCGGAGGAGATGCGGTCAGGGCGCTCGGTGCAGGCGCCCGCGCCGATCGCCCGGATCCTCACCGCCGACATCCTCGAACCCCGCTTCCGCGCCGGCTTCCCGAGCGACCGTCCCGCCGAGGCGCCGGCCCGCTTCGCCGTGGGAGATGGTGTGATGGCGAAGGTGATGAACCCGGTCGGACATACCCGCCTGCCGCGCTACGTCCGGGGACGGATGGGGACGGTCGAAGCGGTCCATGGGGCCTTCGTCTTCCCCGATAGCAATGCCTACGGCCGGGGCGAGAACCCGGTCTGGCTCTACACCGTCGGCTTCGACGCAGCCGAGATCTGGGGTCCCGACGCGGATTTCGGTGGGCGCATCACCATCGCGGCCTTCGAACCCTATCTCGATCCGGCATGACCGCTCCTGAACCCCAGTCTCCCTTCGCGGCCCCCTGGGAGGCGCAGGTTTTCGCCCTCGTCGTCGCGCTGCAGGAGGCGGGCTTGTTCACGTGGTCCGAATGGGCCGACGCCCTCGGCCGGACGATCCGTCCCGAGGGGGAGGGCGAGCAAGCCGCCGATTACGGATGCTGGCTGCAGACGCTGGAACGCCTCCTCGCCGAGCGGGGCGTCGCCGATGCGGCTCGCCTCGACGCGCTCACCGCAGCATGGCAGCGGGCTGCCCACGCCACGCCCCACGGCCAACCGATTTTGCTCGCGAACGACCCGGCGGGCGCGGCGTAGGGGAAAGATAAGCCGGAGCAAACCCTACCAGCGCAGTTCCGCCAGCGGCACAGGATAGGCATGGGGGCGCGTGGCGAGCATGCCGTCGATGAGCGCCAGGACCTCGGTACGTCCGCAATTGGCGGCCGGCTCGAAGGGCGTCCAAGTTTGGGTGAAGTCGAGTCGCTCGAACACGTCGCGGTAGTGGCGCAGCTCGTTTACCGTCAGAGGCACGCCTCGGACGAAGGCCTTGTGGGCTGAGATGGTCCGCGCCCGGCGAAAATCGTCCGGCTCGAGTTCGAACTTTAAAGCGTCGCCGCAGAGGCAGATCTTGCGCTTGCGATCGAACAGGACGGCATGGCCGTCGAAATGACCCGCCGTGCGGTGCAGTTCGAGGCCGGGGAGGGGTTCCAGGAAATCGTCGTAGGGCCAGCTCACCTGCAGGGCCGCGCTCCACGTGAAGTCCGCCGCGGGCAGGCAGAGTTCCGGATCGAACCGGTCCTGCAACTGCACCAAAGCGCCGTAGGAGTGAGGATGCGAGGCCGACAGGATCCGCATGCCGCCGAGGCGCTCGATCTGATCCAGCGCCGCCTCGCTGAAGACAGGGCACCCCTCGAAGCCCATGTTCCCGTCCTCGGTGCGGATGAGGTAGGCGGAGGGGCCGATGCCAGAGACCGGTTCGTTCCAGAACCGCCAGACCCCCGGTTCCAGCTCCTCCCAGTGGCAGGGGAAGGCGGCCTGCGCCTCGGTGGTGGTGCGGAAGCGCCAGCCGTCCTGCGGCACCACGTGCCGCGCGTCGAGGCACATCGGGCAAGCGGCCGGCGGCTCGAAATGGCGCTGCCAGAACCCACAATTGTCGCAGGTGTAGGCGGGCAGCTTCAGGGCGCCCGCGAAGGGCAGGTATCCGGGCATTGTCTCAGGTCCTCGGCGAATCCGGTGGCAGAAGAACCGGCCCGCTGGTCGCGCCGCCTCACGCGACGGTGAAGGCACCGCCAGAAACTGTCCTCGAAGGCCACGGTTTCCAGGTGCAACCGGTCACATCCTCCACCCCGCGCCGCGACATCTCTGCTTAAAGATCGCGCTCGACGGCTGGGGTGAACCGGGACACACTTCATCGACCGGACGCGGCAGGGCGCCGCCCGGCCGGTGCGACGCCGTCGCAATCCGAGGCGAATGGGGACTATCCCATGCCGACAGCACGTCCGTTCAGGCTCCCGATCGATCCGTGGCCGAGGGCGTCCCTCGGGGAACGCGCCGCCGTCGGGTCCGTGCTGTTCTTGCTGCTCGCCCTGCCGTGCGTCGCCGCGGCCCTCGCCCTGGCGCTCGCGGCGATTCTGGCGCATCACGCTTACCGGTCCTACGATCTCGGCACTGCCCTGCGCGCCTTGATCGACAGGCGCAGACGTCACGGACGGCACGGGTTCCCCCTACCGGGAACCGGCCGCCGCTGAACCGGATGCGTCCCGGATCCCGCCGGATTTGACCTCGGCGCTCTGCCTGGGTCAGTCATGGCGCGAGGCCGGAGACCGACATGTTCCGTTCGTTGATGACCGCACGGCGTTTCGCGCCGCTGTTCTGGTGCCAGTTCTTCTCGGCCTTCAACGACAATTTCCTCAAGAATGCGTTGGCCTTCCTGATCCTGTTCGGCCTCGGCGGCGGGGCGGGGGCGGGCGATGGGGACCATGCGGGCGTGCTCGTCACCCTCGCGAGTGCGGTGTTCATCGGGCCGTTCTTCATCCTGTCGGGCCTCGGCGGCCAGTGGGCTGACCGCTACGACAAGGCGCTGATGGCCCGCCGGCTGAAATTTGCGGAGATCTTCGCCGCAGGCTGCGCCGTCGTCGGCTTCCTGCTCCACTCGGTCCCGGTCCTGTTCGTGGCGCTCGGCCTGTTCGGGACGATCGCGGCCCTGTTCGGCCCGATCAAGTACGGCATCCTGCCCGACCATCTCCGGCGGGAAGAACTCCCAGCCGGGAACGCGCTGGTCGAGGCGGCGACCTTCCTGGCGATCCTCCTAGGGACCATCGCGGCGGGCACGGCCTCCGCCATGGGCGGTTCGGGCGCGCTGTTCGGCGCCCTCGTCATGGCCTTCGCGGTGTTGTGCTGGCTCTCGGCCCGGATGATTCCCGCGACCGGGGAGGGCGCCCCGGACCTTCACGTCGATCCCAACATCGCCCGCTCCACGGTCTCGCTCCTGCGCGACCTGTGGGTCGATACCCGGCTTTGGCGGGGGTCGCTGATCGTCAGCTGGTTCTGGCTCGTGGGGGTCGTCGTCCTGTCCCTTCTGCCGGTGCTGGTGCGCCAGTCCTTCAACGGCACCGAGACCGTCATCACCCTTCTGCTGGCGACCTTTTCCATCGGGATCGCCCTCGGATCGGGCCTCGCGTCCTGGCTCGCCAGCGGACGGATCGTGCTGCTGCCGACCCCCGTCGGCGCCGTGCTGATGGCCCTCTTCGGGTTCGACCTCGCCTGGACCGTGGGGCACCTGCCGCCGCCTCCCGCCGAGGCGATTGGACCGCTGGCCTTCCTCGATACCGGCCACGGCCTGCGCACGGTCATCGATTTCCTCGGCCTCGCCGTGGCGGGGGGGCTCTACATCGTGCCGTCCTTCGCGGCGGTGCAGGCCTGGGCCGAGAAGGCGATGCGCGCCCGCATCATCGGCGCGGTCAACGTCATCACCGCCGCCTTCATGGTCGGCGGGACCCTCGCCCTCGCGGCCCTGCAGGCGGCGGGGTTGTCGATCGCCAGTCTCCTGGCGGTGGTCGCGGTCCTCAATCTCGTCGTCGGCGGCGTCGTGCTGGCGACCTTGCCGACGAGCCCGTTCCGGGACGCCCTGTCGATCCTGTTCCGGGCCTTCTACCGCCTGGAGGTCCACGGCCTCGACAACATTGAGAAGGCCGGACCCAACTGCATCGTGGCGCTCAACCACGTCTCGTTCCTCGATGCGCCGCTGGCCCTGTCGCTACTGGACCAGGAGCCGGTCTTCGCCGTCGACAGCGGCATCGCCCGACGCTGGTGGGTGCGCCCCTTCCTGAGCATGACCCGGGCGATGCCCCTCGACCCGACCAAACCGCTGGGCACGAGGACCCTCATCAACGCGGTGAAAGCGGGGGAGACGCTGATCATCTTCCCCGAAGGACGGCTCACCGTCACGGGCAGCCTGATGAAGGTGTACGACGGGGCCGGCCTCATCGCCGACAAGACCGGCGCGATGGTGGTGCCCGTGAAGATCGACGGGCTCGAGCAGACGATCTTCTCCCGCCTGTCCCAGCGGCAGGTGCGCCGACGCTGGTGGCCGAAGGTCACAGTCACCGTCATGCCACCTCTGCGACTTACCGTCGATCCTGCGCTCAAGGGCAAAGCCCGGCGGCTGGCGGCAGGTGCGGAGTTGTACGACGCGATGTCCGAGTTGCTGTTCCGCACGGCGGAGATCGACCGCGGGCTCATGGCGGCGCTGATCGAAGCCGGCGAGCATCATGGCTGGCGCCGCAACGCCCTGGAGGATCCGGTCACGGGCCGGCTGACCTATGGGCGCCTCGTGATGGGCGCCAACATCCTGGGCCGCAAGCTGATGCCCCTCGCCCCTGAGGGCGGCCGCATCGGCGTGATGCTCCCCAACGCCAACGGTACGGCGGTGACCTTCTTCGCCCTCGCCTCGGCAGGCCGGGTGCCGGCCATGATCAATTTCTCGGCTGGGGCGAAGAACGTGCTCTCGGCCTGCGCCACGGCGGAGGTCGATACGGTGCTCACATCGCGGGCCTTCATCGAAAAGGGGCGTCTCGGCCCCCTCGCCGAGGTGATGGCGGGCAAGGTGAAGCTCGTCTACCTCGAGGACATTCGCGCATCGGTCACCACGACGGACAAGATCCGGGGCTTCCTGAGCCCGCGAAAGCCCCTCGTCCCGCGCCGGGGGGAGGATCCGGCGGCGGTGCTGTTCACCTCCGGCAGCGAGGGCACGCCCAAGGGCGTTGTGCTGGCTAACCGGTGCATGCTCGCCAACGTCGCGCAGGTGGCCGCACGGATCGATTTCGGGCCGATGGACAAGGTGTTCAACGTCCTGCCGGTGTTCCACGCCTTCGGGCTCACGGCGGCGCTCGTCCTGCCCCTCGTCTCCGGTGTCCCGGTCTACATGTATCCCTCGCCGCTCCATTACCGGATCGTGCCGGAGCTGATCTACGGGACGAACAGCACCGTGCTGTTCGGGACGGACACCTTTTTGAAGGGCTACGCCCGGGCCGCGCATGCCTACGACCTGCGCTCGCTGCGCTACGTCGTCGCCGGCGCGGAGGCGATCAAGGACGACACCCGCCGGACATGGCTGGAGAAGTTCGGCCTGCGTATCCTCGAGGGCTACGGCGTCACCGAATGCGGCCCGGTGGTGGCCCTCAATACGCCGATGTTCAACCGCTTCGGCACGGTGGGCCGGATCCTGCCCGGCATCGAGACCCGCCTCGATCCGGTGCCGGGCATCGACGAGGGGGGCCGCCTGTGGGTGCGTGGCCCCAACATCATGCTGGGCTACCTGAAGGCCGAACGGCCGGGGGTCCTGGAGCCGCCGCCGGAGGGCTGGCACGACACCGGGGACATCGTGACCATCGACGAGACCGGGTTCGTGACCATCAAGGGCCGGGCCAAGCGCTTCGCCAAGGTGGCGGGCGAAATGGTCTCCCTCGCCGCGGTGGAGGCCCTGGCCGCGGAACTGTGGCCCGACCGGCCGAGCGCGGTGGCCGCGCTGCCCGATCCGCGCAAGGGCGAGCGGCTCGTGCTGTTCACCCAGGCGAAGGAGGCCACGCGCGCCGCGTTCCAGACCTTCGCGAAGGGGAAGGGCGCGTCCGACGTATCGATCCCCGCCGACGTCGTCGTGCTCGACGCGCTTCCGATGCTGGGGGCGGGGAAGGTCGATCTCGTGGCCGTCGCCAAGCTCGCGCAGGAGCGGGCCGGCGCCGAAGCCGCCTAAGCATCTGGCTGGACAGGGAGTATCTCCTCTCCCCGAAGGCGTGGAGAGGGGGGAACGCACGTTTCCCGACGAGGTCCGCTCGCTACTAGCAGAGCGCGGTTGAACGACCCCGCCGGACAGGGCATCCTCGCACCGTGACCATGCCGCGGCGATCCCGCCCGGCGGGCGGGAGATCAGGGATGCGGGGCGGGGGGTCTCGTCTTCTCCTGCAAGTCTGCGCGGTACTCCCGCTGGTCTGTCTCCTGGCGCTCTGGACCTACGCGCAGTCCCTGCCGCCCCTCGACCTGACGGCGGCGCGGGCGCGCTCGGCGGTCATCCTCGACAGGTCGGGGGCGTTGCTGCGCCCCTTCGCCACCACGGATGGCCGCTGGCGCCTGCCGGTGACGGCGGATGCGGTGGACCCACGCTACCTCGCCATGCTCCGCGCCTTCGAGGACCGCCGGTTCGCGCACCATATCGGCATCGACCCCCTCGCCGTCCTGAGGGCGGCCGCCCAGGGGCTCGGACGGGGCCGTATCGTGTCCGGCGGCTCCACCCTGTCGATGCAGGTCGCCCGCCTCGTGGAGCCCCGGGCCAAACGCTCGGTGGAGGCCAAGCTCCGGCAAGCCGTGCGGGCTGTCGAACTCGAACGCCGGCTCGGCAAGGCTCAGGTCCTCGAGCTCTACCTCGCCCTGGCTCCCTTCGGCGGCTCCCTCGAAGGCATCCGGGCGGCGAGCCTCGCGTATTTCGGCCGCGAGCCGGCGAGGCTGACGGCGGGGCAGGCCGCCCTTCTCGTGGCGCTGCCGCAATCCCCCGAGACCCGCCGGCCCGACCGCTTCCCCGAACGGGCCCGGGCCGCGCGGGACCGGGTGATCGACATCGCCCACCGGAATGGGCTTCTCGGCGATGGCGAGGCGGCCTCGGCGAAGGCGGAGCCGGTTCCCACGATCCGGCTTTCATTCCCGATGGTGGCCGCCCATGCGGCCGAAGAGGCCCTCGCCGCCAACCCGACCGCACCAATCATCGGCCTCACCCTCGACGGGCGGCTGCAGGCGAGCCTGGAAGCCCTCGCGGCCGAACGGGCCGTGGCCGCCGGACCGGCCCTCTCGGCGGCGATCGTGGTCCTCGACAACCGCGATGGCCGGGTCATCGCCCGGGTCGGCAGCGCCGGCTATCTCGATGCAAGCCGCCGTGGCGCCATCGACATGTCCCGCGCCATCCGCTCACCGGGCTCGGCCCTGAAGCCCTTCGTCTACGCGATGGCGTTCGATGGGGGGATCGCCCATCCCGAAACCCTGATCGAGGACCGGCCCTCGCGCTTCTCAGCGAGTTATGCACCGGAGAATTTCGATCTGACGTTTCAGGGAACGGTCACGGCCAGGCGCGCCCTGCAGCAGTCCCTGAATGTACCCGCCGTGGCGCTGATGGAGGCAGTGGGTCCGGCGCGCTTCGTGGCGCTTCTGCGGAACGCCGGGGCCGACCTTCGCCTGCCACAGGAGGCCGCACCCGGCCTGCCCGTCGCCCTCGGCGGACTCAGCCTCACCCTTACCGACCTCGCCAGGCTCTATGCCGGTCTCGCCAGGGGCGGGGACATGCCGCCGACCGCCTGGGAGACCGGCTCCGGTCCGCCGCCGGGCTCCGGCAGGCCGATCGCCGGAGATGTCGCGGCGTGGTACGTGGCCGATATCCTGCGCGGGACGCCGCCGCCGGATAACGCCCTGCCGGGGCGCATCGCCTACAAGACGGGCACCTCTTACGGTTACCGGGATGCCTGGGCCGTCGGTTTCGACAGGCGCATCACCGTGGCCGTCTGGGTCGGACGCCCCGACGGGGCGGCGGTCATGGGCCTCGTCGGTCGCCTCGTGGCCGCTCCAATCCTGTTCGACGCCTTCGCACGCTACGGTGGCGAACCCATTGCCGACCCCCGTCCGGCGGATGCCCTCCTCGCCGCCAACCCGGACCTGCCGCCACCCCTGCGCCGTCTCGACCGCGGCGGTGCACAGGAGGGCCCGGCAGCCCTGCGGATCGCCTATCCGCCGGACGGGGCACGGGTGGATCTCGGGCTGGCGAACCCGGCGGCCCGCGGTGCCGTATCAGAAGGCGACGGCGTGATCCTCAAGGCATCAGGGGGCGTACCTCCCCTCACGTGGATGATCGACGGGATGCCCGTCGCGCGGACCAGCCGGCGGCAATCCGTCTGGACGCCGGAAGGCGCCGGCTTCGCGCGCATCTCCGTTCTCGACGCCACGGGCGCAAGCGACAGCGTCGCCGTTCGCATCGAGTGACCGGGCGCGGCGAATGCTGCTACCATCGTGAGTGCGTGCTTACCTTGATCTTTGAGACTGGCTTTACGGAATCTCAATAAGCGCCCGTCCATAATAACATGTGATGCTTGTAAGACTTCTTACGTTTGCCGCCGGTGCGGCGGGGCTGACGGCGCTCGCCCTCGCCGCTGGTCCAGCAGGACCGGCGGAGGAAGGCCGTCGTGCCGAATGGCGTGCCGAGTACCTTCCGCCGGCGTCAATCCCGTTTCCGGAGTCGAACCCGTATTCGCCCGCCAAGGCGGAGCTGGGCCGCAGGCTGTTCTTCGATCCCATCCTGTCCGGCGACCAGACCCGCGCCTGCGTGAGCTGTCACCGGCCGGATCTTGCTTGGGGCGACGGGAGGGCCCGGGCCGCCACCCGGGAAGGCGGCGAAATGGACCTCCGGTCGCCGACACTCCTGAATTCGGCGTGGCAGGACGGACCGTTGGGTTGGGACGGCAAGTTCCGGTCCCTTGAAACAGTCTCGCGGGTTCCGATCGCCGCGCCAAGCAATATGAACCTCAAGTTGTCCGACGCGGTGGCCCGCCTCTCCGCCGACGACGGTTACCGTGACGCCTTCGCGGCCGCGTTCGGCGATCCCGCCGTGAGCACCGACCGTCTGGAGGCGGCGCTTGCCACCTTCGAACGTCTCATCGTGGCGGGGAAGGCGCCGTTCGATCGATGGATCACCGGGGATGAGGACGCCATCCCCGCCTCCGCCAAGCGGGGCTTCGACCTGTTCAACGGCCGAGCCGGCTGTGCCGGATGCCATTCCGGGTGGTCCTTCACGGACAATTCGTTCCAAGATATCGGCACCGCCACCGGCTCCGATATCGGCCGGGGCAGGCTGATGCCGAGTTCGGTCGCCCTGCAATATGCCTTCAAGACGCCGACGCTGCGCGAGGTGGACCGGCGGGCCCCGTACATGCACGACGGATCAGTGGCGACCCTTTCAGCGGTGATCGACCTTTATGACCGAGGGGGCATCGATCGTCCCAGCCGCGCCCGGCAGATCAAGCCGCTGAACCTCACCCCCGCCGAGAAGGCCGACCTTCTCGCCTTCCTGGCGACACTAACCGCCGAGGCCGACCGGGAAGAAACGTCCACAGTCTTCCCTCCGGATGCCCCGAAGCCCTGAACGGGCCTCCTTGAGCATGTCTCCTGGCCAAGGCAAATGAAGGCCGCGCCGGCCGTGGTCTAGCGGAACACCGGCAGGCCGGATCCGAGCAGGATCAGTCCAGAGACGAGGAAGACGCCGCCCGACGTCTCGAAAGCCTGCGCACGCAGCCCGGCCGACGGGGCGCAGGCCGCGCAGACGACACCGAGGCAGAGGCTCAAGGCGCTCGCCAATCCCACCATCAAGACACTCTCCGCACCTACATCGGTCGCGTCCCCGCGGCCATGTCGGCACGCTACACGCCGGGCCTTAACCCCAAGCTTCCGAGGTCCGTTCCGACCCGGCCGGGAGGGGGCGCCGCATCCCAGTCTCACGGGCAGAAGCGCCTACGCCCAAACCCGGAATCCACAGCGTTAACCTTCTGGGCACACTCATTAACAAAGGCTTAGCGGACCGGGGGGAATTCGACTTAAATAGATTTCATAGACGACCGACGCGTGAGTCGAGGAACCTATGAAGTCCCCCAGGACAGCGTTTTCTGGTTTGCTTCCCTCCCTCGCGCTCGCGGCGCCGCTATGCTTAGCCGCGTCAGGAGAAGCCAGCGCCCACGTGAAGTGGTTCTGCGCTTACGACATCGCCGGGCAGCCCCGCAGCCTCGAGAATGTCCTGTGCCTGAACTTCGAATGGCTGGTTGGCCTTGCCCTCGTCTGCCTGATGTTCGGTTGTCTTGCGGAGGGGACGCCGCTCGGCACTGCGCTGCTCAACGCCCTCGACAGGGTGACGACACGGATCCGCACGGACACCGAGCTGCTGGTACGGGCCACGGTGGGGTTCTTCTTCGTGTCCCTCTGGGGTCTCGGCAACGTCATCCTGACGCCTGAACTGACGACGGACGTGGCCTGGATCCCGTGGCTCCAGCTCGGCCTCGCCGCCTGCCTGATCTGGCGGCGGACAATGCCGCTGACCGGGCTCGGGATCGTCTTCCTGTTCTCCTCCGCCACGGCGCAGTACGGGGTGTTCCACCTTGCCGATTACCCGGTCTTCCTCGGGGTGGCGCTCTACCTGATCCTGCGCGGACTTGAGATCGAACCGTTCGGCATCCGCCCCCTGGACATCGTTCGCTGGACCGCCGCCGTCACGCTCATGTGGGCCTCGGTCGAGAAGTGGGCCTATCCGCAGTGGACCGATCCGCTGATCGCCGCCAAGCCGTCGATGACCATGGGGGCGAGCCCTGAGCTCTTCATGCAGGCTGCAGGCGTCATCGAATTCACCCTGGCCTTCGCCCTGATCTGGACACCGCTGGTGCGCCGCACCGCCGCCCTGATCCTTGCCGGCGTCTTCATCTCGGCCGTGTTCGAGTTCGGGAAGATCGACGCGATCGGCCATTCTGGGATCATCGTCGTACTGCTCGGCATCGCCGCCGATGACGTCCGGGCGAAGGTCCGCGTCCGGCACGCGGTGATGGCGCCGGCTTGGTACGCAGCCTCCCTCGGCGTCTTTCTGCTGCTCTACTACCTCGGCCACGCTGCCCTGTTCGGCGGCCTCTCCGAACTGCCGGTCATCTGACCGCCCCCCATGCCGCCTCCGTCGCCCCACGGCGAGGAGGTGGCCTTCACCGGCTGAAGGCGGGGAAGGCGTCCCGGAGGCCTGTCAGGAGGATCTGGGTCCCCACGCACAGGAGCAGGAACGCGAACAGCCGCCCGAGCACGCGCGCCCGCGCCGGGCCGATCAGGGCGACGACCCGGTCGGCCGCGCCATAGACGAGGGCGACGATGAGAGCGACCCCCAGCGCGGCGAGGGAGATGCCGCAATAGAAGCCCAGGCGGTCCGCGAAGGGCTCCGGCCGGCTCGCCCCTAGGGTGATCGCGACGGCGATGGTGCCGGGGCCGGTGGTGAAGGGCAGGGTGAGGGGGAAGAACGCGATATCGGTGAGCGCCGCGGGCGGCGTGTCGGCCCGGCGTTCTGGTGAGGTCTCCGGGCCCTTCCGGTCACGGGATCCGGATGCCTCGGCCTGCTTGCGCGCCTCCCGTGCCTCCGGCCGGTTAAGCTGGGTCCAGGCCGAGGACATCACGACGAGGCCGCCCGCGATGCGCAGGGCCGCAAGGCTGACGCCGAAGAAGTTGAGGATCGGCGTCCCGGCCCACAGGGCGCCGAGCATGATCATCGAAGCGTAGACGCCGATCCGGCGCGACAGCTCGACCCGTTCCAGATGGCTGAACCCGGCCGCGACCTGGGCGAAGATCAGCGAGCCCCCGATCGGATTGACGATGGCGATCAGCCCGGAAAAAGCCAGCAGGAAATGCTGGAACGCTGACTCGACGCTCACCTTAATTCCCCCTCCGTACGGCCATCGCCGCGGCGGCTCCAACGCCAGGTCGCACCCTAAGCCGCCCTAAGGGGACGCAGCGAAGCACGGACCATCGCGGTGGCCGGGAGGTTCGTTACCCCGGCGCGGGCGCCGGCACGAGGACCCGGGCCGGGGCGAGGCGACGGGCCCGGCGCACCTGTGTCACGGGGATCGGCCGGAAGAGCTGCTTCGTGGCGTCGATGACGTGGAGGCCGGCGAAGGGCATCGCGAGGCTGGTGCCGCAGGCCTCCCAGATCGGCCCCGTCCGCAGGAGCACCCGGGAGCGCACCGGTGGCATGTACAGCGTCTCGGCCCACCCCTCGGGCGAGAACAAGGTATCGCGCATCAGGCGCCCGAGTTGCGAGCGGCTGTAGGGCTGACCATGCCCGAAGGGCGTGGCCTCCCGCCTTGCCCAGATCCCCCGCCGGTTCGGCACGACAAGCACCATCCGCCCGCCGGGTGTCAGGGTGCGCCAGACCTCCTGAAGCAGTTCGGTGGGGCTTTCGACGGATTCGAGGGCGTGGACCAGGATCACGCGGTCGATCGCCGCCTCGGGCAGGGGCATCATCGTGGGATCGGTCAGGGCCGTGCACGAACGCCCGGTCCCCGGCCAGTTCACGACGCCCTGGGAGGCCGGCATGAAGGCGAGCGTCCGCTCGGCGATGCAGTGGACGGGAGCGAGATACGGCGTCGCGTAACCGATTCCAAGGACGCGCAGACCCGAAACCGACCCGAGGAAACCATGCACCGCGCGGCCGACGACCCGCAGGGTCGTGGCGCCGAGGGGCGTGGCATAGAAGGCCCTCAGGCCGTTGACGTCGAGGCGCATGGCCTTTCTACGCGCAGCAAGCTCACCCGCTCCCGGCGCGACCCCCGGCTTGGATGGGGACGCACCGCTTTAAGGGGCATCAATGGTGCCGGGAAGCGTCCTCGACAAGGAGCGGCGGAACCGTCGCTTGCGAATCCCGGTTTTTCACCACAGGCTTAAACAGTTTTTCGCCAGCGGGCCGGCCGGCGGGGGGAAGGGGCGTCGAGGTGGAAGCGCAAGTCCGGACTTTCCTGTGCCGCTCGGACAATATCGGCGTGCTGATCCGCGATCCGGAAACGGGCGCCTGCGCTGCCATCGACGTGCCGGAGGCGGCTCCGGTTCTCCGGGCCCTGGACGAAACGGGCTGGCGCCTGACCGACATCCTCGTCACCCACCGCCACGGGGATCACATCGCGGGGATCCCCGAGGTCAAGCGGGCGACCGGGGCTCGCGTCACCGCACCCCGCAAGGCTGAAGGGTCGATCCCCGATGTCGACGTCGCCGTGGGGGAGGGGGATGTGGTCCGCGTCGGATCGCTCGCCGCTCAGGTCTGGGAGACCCCCGGGCACTGCAACGATCACATCACCTACTGGTTCGAGCAGGCGGGGGTCGTCTGCGCCGGCGACACGCTCTTCACCCTCGGTTGCGGGCGCGTCCTCGAAGGTCCGCCCGAAGTTCTGTGGCGGTCCCTGCAGCGCTTCGCGGATCTGCCCGGCGAGACGCAGGTGTACAGCGGCCACGACTATGTTCTGTCGAACGGACGCTTCGCCCTGGCCGCCGATCCTGACAATGCGGCCCTGCGCGCCCGTGTCGCGGAAGCCGAGACGGCCCGGAAGGAAGGCCGCTTCCTGATCCCCTCACGTCTTTCCACTGAGCGCGAGACCAATCCCTTCCTGCGGTGTGGCACTTCGGAAATCGCTCACAACGTCGATTTGCCAGCAGGCAGCTCACCCGAACAGGTGTTCGTTACTCTAAGGTCGTGGAAAGATCGTTTCTGAGGGTCTTGTCGCGAGAAAATTTTGTTGCGTTCTCAAAACAATTTGAACATAGGACGAATAAGCGGCGGTGCAGCCGCGTGAGCACGCGGGCTCCCGCGGGGGGAAGCCGCAACGTCAACCTGAAGCGTTTCCGCGCTTCTCTCCGGAACGATGGGGGTCCGCCTCGCCCTACCACCTGTCCTCTTCCCGCCTTCCGCTTCCATTCGTGAGACCGGATGTCGACTCGTCGAAGGACGACGAGAGCGAACTCAAGGTGAACCTTACGGACATCGATGGAATTGCCCCGGCCTCCCCGCGCGACTCCGCCGAGGCCGGTGGTCCTGCTAAAGCGCGTGCGCCCGTCTCGGCGGATATCCGCCTCCTCGGCATCGCCACGGAACATCTTGCGCGGCTCGGTCCGAAGAGGGTGACGGTCGTCGCCGTAGCGGCCGAAGCGGGCATGACGCACGCCAACGTCTACCGCTACTTCCCGTCGAAGGACGCCCTGCTCGATGCCGTCGCGGGCCGTTGGCTGCGAGATGTCGAGACCCGTCTTGCGGGGATCGCCGACGCCCCCGACCCTGCCGACGACAAGATCGAGCGTCTGCTGGTCGCCCTGGCGGCGCTCCAACGGGATGCCCTCGCCAACGAGCCGAACCTGTTCGCCGTACATCTCGACGCCACCGTCGCTGCCCGGCCCATCGCAAGGCGGCACCGGGTGCGGCTGCGCAGCCTCGTGGAACGGGTGGTCGAGGAAGGGATCACCTCGGGTATCTTCTCCGCCCGGGACCGGGAGCGGGCCATCGCCTACATCTTCGATGCGAGCTACCGCTTCACCCACCCCCTGGCGATCCAGCACGATGCGGATGTGCCGCGGGACCTGATCGAGGCCCGCTTCGGCGCGGTGATCCATGCGATTCAGCGGGTGCTGCGGGCCGGCATTCTCTGAGGCTTCTTCCGGGATCGCGTCCGCGCGGTCCTTTTTTCTGTGCTCCCGGCGAATGGCAAGGCTGGGCAGGCGCCTTTTGTCGGCAACTCGCGGATCTTCCTTTCAGTGTGATCTCTGCAGTTCGTATCCACACCGAGGGTAAGACTGCGAACTTTTGGCGCTCCCTGAAAGTCCCCACCGTCATTGCGAGCGAAGCGAAGCAATCCAGGGCAGCTGGCCGCCTCAGGACGACGCGAATCTCTGGATCGCTTCGCTTCGCTCGCAATGACGGGTTTGCCAGACGACAAACGCCGTTCCGCTCGCCGCCACTGCGATCTCCCCCCGATCACGAAAATGCAAAATGACAGGTTCCGCGATCTGTCATTGCGGTTTCCAGCCTCGCTGCATCGCACCTAAAACCCTCGCAGCACAGCGGTTTCCCGAACCAAGCCGGCGATGCGCGGTACGTCCGCGCTGATGAGCGGGCCTTATGGCCAAGCTGCATCGGGTTGAAGCCACGGTGCTTTTCCGCCACACAGCCGCGCAGAATTTCGGTCGCGAACGACCCGGTGCATCGCACGCCGGAGCAAGCCCTCACGCGCCCGGACGCACGGTTTCACAGGAGGCACAACCGACATGGCACGCAGCAAGATCGCCCTCATCGGTGCCGGCCAGATCGGCGGGACCCTGGCCCTGCTGGCCGGACTCAAGGAATTGGGCGACATCGTGCTGTTCGACATCGTCGACGGCGTCCCGCAGGGCAAGGCCCTCGACATCGCCGAGGCCGCCCCGGTCGAGGGCTTCGACGCGAAGCTCGCCGGCGCCAGCGACTACTCCGCCATCGCCGGGGCCGACGTGGTGATCGTCACCGCCGGCGTGCCGCGCAAGCCGGGGATGAGCCGCGACGACCTGATCGGCATCAACCTCAAGGTCATGCAGGCGGTGGGCGAGGGCATCAAGGCGCATGCGCCGGACGCCTTCGTGATCTGCATCACCAACCCCCTCGATGCGATGGTGTGGGCGCTGCAGAAGTTCTCGGGCCTGCCGAAGAACAAGATCGTCGGCATGGCCGGCGTGCTCGACTCGGCCCGCTTCCGCCACTTCCTGGCCGAGGAGTTCAAGGTCTCGGTGGAGGACGTCACCGCCTTCGTGCTCGGCGGCCACGGCGACGACATGGTGCCGCTGGTCCGCTACTCGACGATCGCCGGCGTGCCGCTTCCCGACATGATCAAGCTCGGCTGGTCCACCCAGGAGAGGCTCGACGCGATGGTCGAGCGGACCCGCAAGGGCGGCGGCGAGATCGTCAACCTGCTCAAGACCGGCTCGGCCTTCTACGCCCCGGCCTCCTCGGCCATCGCGATGGCCGAGAGCTACCTGCGCGACAAGCGCCGCGTGCTGCCCTGCGCCGCCCATCTAGACGGCCAGTACGGCATCGACGGCCTGTTCATCGGCGTGCCGGTGGTGATCGGCGCGGGCGGCGTCGAAAAGGTTCTGGAAGTCGAGTTCAACGGCGACGAAAAGGCGATGTTCGAGAAGTCCGTCAACTCGGTGAAGGGCCTCATCGAAGCGTGTAAGGGTGTGGACTCCACCCTGGCGTGAGCCGCCGAGCGAATAGCGAATAGGGAGTAGCGAATAGGCGGCGCAACGCCTCCACCGCATCTCCCGAAAACTATTCGCTCTTCGCTATTCCCTATTCGCTCCTCATAAGAGGCTCCGATGAACATCCACGAATACCAGGCCAAGGCGGTCCTGCGGGAATTCGGCCTGCCGGTCTCCCGCGGTGTGGCGATCTTCAATGCCTCGGAGGCCGAGGCGGCTGCTAAGGAGCTCGGCGGTCCGGTCTGGGTCGTGAAGAGCCAGATCCATGCCGGCGGTCGCGGCAAGGGCACGTTCGTCGGCGCCCCGGCCGGCGCCAAGGGCGGCGTGCGCGTCACCAAGTCCGTGGACGAGGTGAAGCAGTATGCCGGCGAAATGCTCGGCCAGACGCTCGTGACGATCCAGACCGGCCCGGCCGGCAAGCAGGTGAACCGCCTCTACATCGAGGAAGGCGCGCAGATTGCCGCCGAGTTCTACCTGTCGATGCTGGTGGACCGGGAGACCGGCGGCGTCGCCTTCGTGGTCTCCACCGAGGGCGGCATGGATATCGAGGCGGTCGCCCACGATACCCCTGAGAAGATCCACACGATCCCGGTCGATCCGGCCACGGGCGTGATGCCCCACCACGGCCGCGCGGTCGCCAAGGCGCTGGGCCTCACGGGCGCCCAGGCCAAGGAGGCGGCCGACGTCACCGACAAGCTCTACAAGGCGTTCGTCGCCAAGGACATGAGCCTCTTGGAGATCAACCCGCTGGTCTTGACCGGCGACGGGCACCTCAAGTGCCTCGACGCCAAGATGGCCTTCGATTCGAATGCCCTCTACCGCCACCCGGACATCGTTGCACTCCGCGACGAGACCGAGGAGGACGCCAAGGAGATCGAGGCGTCGAAGTACGACCTCGCCTACATCGCCCTCGACGGAACGATCGGCTGCATGGTGAACGGCGCGGGTCTGGCCATGGCCACCCTCGACATCATCAAGCTCTACGGCGAAAGCCCGGCCAACTTCCTCGACGTGGGCGGCGGCGCCTCGGAGGAGAAGGTGACGGCGGCGTTCAAGATTATCACCGCCGACCCGAACGTGAAGGGCATCCTCGTCAACATCTTCGGCGGGATCATGAAGTGCGACGTGATTGCCAATGGCGTGATCGCGGCGGTCAAGGCGGTGGGCCTTCAGGTCCCGCTGGTGGTGCGCCTCGAAGGCACCAACGTCGAGCAGGGCAAGGAGATCATCCGCGCCTCCGGCCTGAACGTCATACCGGCCGACGACCTGGACGATGCCGCCCAGAAGATCGTCGCCGCCGTGAAGGGAGCCTGATCATGTCGGTGATGATCGACGCCAACACCAAGGTCATCTGCCAGGGCTTCACCGGCAAGAACGGGACCTTCCACTCCGAGCAGGCCCTCAGCTACGGCACCAAGATGGTCGGCGGCACCTCCCCCGGAAAGGGCGGCTCGACCCATCTCGGCCTGCCGGTGTTCGACACCGTCGCCGAGGCCCGGGACGCCACGGGCGCCGACGCCTCCGTCGTCTACGTGCCGCCGCCCGGCGCCGCGGACGCGATCTGCGAGGCGATCAGCGCCGAGATCCCGCTGATCGTCTGCATCACCGAGGGCATTCCCGTGCTCGACATGGTGCGGGTGAAGCGGGCGCTGACCGGTTCGAAGTCGCGCCTCGTCGGCCCGAACTGCCCCGGTATCGTCACGGCGGGGCAGTCGAAGATCGGCATCATGCCGGCCAACATTTTTCGTCAGGGCTCCGTTGGCATCGTCTCGCGTTCCGGGACGTTGACCTACGAGGCGGTGTTCCAGACCTCCTCGGCCGGCCTCGGCCAGACCACCGCGGTCGGCATCGGCGGCGATCCGGTGAAGGGCACCGAGTTCATCGACGTGCTCGAGCTGTTCCTGGCCGACGACAAGACCGAGTCGATCGTGATGATCGGCGAGATCGGTGGCTCCGCTGAGGAAGAGGCGGCGCAGTTCCTCCGCGACGAGGCCAAGCGCGGCCGCAAGAAACCGATGGTCGGCTTCATCGCCGGCCGCACGGCGCCCCCCGGCCGCCGCATGGGCCATGCCGGCGCCATCATCTCGGGCGGCAAGGGCGGGGCCGAGGATAAGATCGCGGCGATGGCGGCGGCGGGCATCCGCGTCTCGCCGTCGCCGGCTCGCCTCGGCTCGACCCTGGTCGAGGTGCTGAAGGGCTAACGGCTCCGGTCTCTCCGGGGTTTGAACGACACGATCGGGTGGGGGGCGCAGGGGCGCCCTTCACCGCTTTCCGAAGCCGGCGAAGACCCGGCACCGCGATGCGGGTGGCTCCGCCGCCCGCCCGAGCGACAGGATGGACGGACCATGGCACGCCAGGACGTGAACGAAGCGCTCCTCGAAACCTCGTTCCTCTACGGCGCGAACGCCGCCTATATCGAGGAATTGCAGGCGGCCTACGCGCGCAACCCCCACTCCGTCGACCCCGAGTGGCAGAACTTCTTCAAGGCGCTCGGCGAGGACGAGACCCTCGTCGAGAAGAACGCCGCGGGCGCCTCGTGGGAGCGGGCCAACTGGCCGGTGCCCCTGAACGGCGACTTGGTCTCGGCCATGGACGGCAACTGGGCCGCCCTGGAGAAGGCCGTCGGCGATAAGATCGTCGCCCGGGAGAAGAAGGGCGAGGCGCTTCCCGGCAAGCCCGTCGATGCCGCCGCGGGCGGCGTCCTGGCCACCACCGGCGTCTCCGTCGAGCAGGCGACCAAGGATTCGGTGCGGGCGATCATGCTGATCCGCTCCTACCGCATGCGCGGCCACCTCCATGCCAAGCTCGACCCGCTGAGTCTGGCCCCGCGCGGCGACCACGAGGAGCTGCACCCGCAGCATTACGGCTTCACCGAAGCCGATTACGACCGCCCGATCTTCCTCGACAACGTGCTCGGCCTGCAGTTCGGGACGATCCGCGAGATCGTGGATATCCTGGAGCGGACCTACTGCCAGACGCTCGGCGTCGAGTTCATGCACATCTCCGACCCCGCCGAGAAGGCGTGGATCCAGGAGCGCATCGAGGGCAAGGACAAGGAGATTTCTTTTACGCCCGAAGGTCGGCGAGCCATTCTCAATAAGCTCATCGAGGCTGAAGGTTTCGAAAAATTCCTCGACCTCAAGTACACCGGCACCAAGCGCTTCGGCCTCGACGGCAGCGAGGCGATGATCCCGGCTCTGGAGCAGATCATCAAGCGTGGTGGCGCGCTGGGCGTGCGCGAGATCGTGTTCGGCATGGCCCATCGCGGCCGCCTGAACACCCTCACCACCGTGATGGCCAAGCCCTTCCGGGCGGTCTTCCACGAGTTCAAGGGCGGCTCGGCCTCCCCGGCGGAGGTCGAGGGTTCGGGTGACGTGAAGTATCACCTCGGCGCCTCGTCCGACCGGGCGTTCGACGGAAACAACGTCCACCTGTCGCTCACCGCCAATCCGTCACACCTGGAGATCGTCGATCCGGTGGTGCTGGGGAAGGTGCGCGCCAAGCAGGACCAGTGGGCTAAGCCCAATGTCGAGCGCCGCACCGTCCTGCCGCTGCTGATCCACGGCGACGCCGCCTTCGCCGGCCAGGGCGTGGTGGCCGAGTGCTTCGGCCTGTCCGGTCTGAAGGGTCACCGCACGGGCGGCTCGGTGCACTTCATCATCAACAACCAGATCGGCTTCACCACCGATCCGCGCTTCTCGCGTTCCTCGCCCTACCCGTCCGACGTGGCGAAGATGGTCGAGGCACCGATCTTCCATTGCAACGGCGACGATCCCGAGGCCGTGACATTCGCGGCGAAGATCGCCGTTGAGTACCGGCAGAAGTTCGGCAAGCCCGTCGTCATCGACATGCTGTGCTACCGCCGCTTCGGCCACAACGAGGGCGACGAGCCGGCCTTCACCCAGCCGAAGATGTACCAGCGGATCCGCAAGCATCCGACCGTGCTGGAAACCTACGGCCGCAAGCTGGTGGAGAACGGCACCCTCACCCAGGAGGCCCTGGACGCCCGTAAAGCCGAGTTCCGCGGGATGCTCGACAGCGAGTTCGACATCGCCACGAACTACAAGGCCAACAAGGCCGACTGGCTCGACGGGCGCTGGTCCGGCGTGAAGGCCGTCCATGAGGACGTGGACGATCCCCGCCGGGGCCGCACCGCCGTGCCCGCGGAGACCCTTCAGGAGATCGCCCGGAAAATCACCCAGGCGCCTCCCGGCTTCCACCTGCACCGCACGATCCAGCGCTTCATGGACAACCGCGCCAAGGCAGTGGAGACCGGCGCCGGCATCGACTGGGCGACCGCCGAGGCCCTGGCCTTCGGGGCGACGCTGCTCGACGGCAACCGGGTCCGCCTTTCGGGCCAGGACGTTGAGCGCGGCACGTTCTCCCAGCGCCACGCGGTGGTGATCGACCAGGAGAACGAGCAACGCTTCACGCCCCTCAACGCCATCCGCGACGGGCAGGCTTCCATCGAGATCATCAATTCGATGCTCTCGGAGGAGGCGGTGCTCGGCTTCGAGTACGGCTATTCGCTGGCCGAACCGAACGCCCTGGTGCTGTGGGAAGCGCAGTTCGGCGACTTCGCCAACGGCGCGCAGGTGGTGTTCGACCAGTTCATCGCGTCCGGCGAGCGCAAGTGGCTGCGCATGTCCGGCCTCGTCCTGCTGCTGCCGCACGGCTACGAGGGGCAGGGGCCGGAACACTCCTCCGCTCGCCTGGAGCGGTATCTTCAGGCCTGCGCCGAAGACAACATCCAGGTCGCCAACTGCACGACGCCGGCGAACTACTTCCACATCCTGCGCCGCCAGCTGAAGCGCGACTTTCGCAAGCCGCTCATCCTCATGACGCCGAAGTCGCTGCTGCGGCACAAGCGGGCGGTGTCGAAGCTGTCGGACATCGCCGAGGGCTCGACGTTCCACCGCGTCCTCTGGGACGAGGCTGAGAGCGAGGGCAGCGAGTACAAGCTGGTTCGCGACGACAAGATCCGCCGGGTCGTGCTGTGCTCGGGCAAGGTCTATTACGACCTGCTGGAAGAGCGCGAGAAGCGCGGCATCACCGATATCTACCTGATGCGTGTGGAGCAGCTTTATCCGTTCCCGCTCAAGGCGCTGGCCAACGAGATGGCCCGCTTCCGCAATGCGGACGTTGTGTGGTGCCAGGAAGAGCCCAAGAACATGGGCGCGTGGTCCTTCGTCGAGCCGTATCTCGAATGGGTCCTGGGCCAGGCCAACTCCCCCGTATCGCGGGCCCGCTATGTCGGCCGTCCGGCCTCCGCCTCGACGGCGGTGGGCCTGATGTCGAAGCACCAAGCGCAGCTCCAGGCCTTCCTCAACGAGGCCCTGGCGGTCTGAACCCATCCCGACACTCCGGCGGTCGCATTTCCGGCGGCCGCCGCACCGTTCCAGGGTCCTTCAAGGACCCGCCGACCTGACAGAGCGAGACCATGGCAACCGATATCCTCGTCCCGACGCTCGGGGAATCCGTGAGCGAGGCCACGATCGGCCGCTGGTTCAAGAAGCCCGGCGATTCGGTGGCCGCCGACGAGCCGTTGGTGGAACTCGAGACCGACAAGGTCACCCTTGAGGTCAACGCCCCCGCCGCGGGCGAGCTGGGCGAGATCCTGGTCAAGGACGGTGAGACGGTGGAGCCGGGTGCGGTGCTCGGCTCGATCGTCGACGCGACGGCCGGCGCTAAGAAGCCTGAGCCGAAGGCCGCCGCCAAGGAGGCCCCGAAGCAGACGGCCGAGACCAAGGCCGAGAGCCGCAGCGAGAGCCCGAAGCCCGCCGAGGCGAAGGCCCCCGAGGGTGGTGCCGGCTACGGCAACCACAGCGAGGCCGCCCCGGCCCAGCAGCGGCCGGTGGGCGATAACGGCCCCGCCGTCGCCAAGCTCGCCCGGGAATCCGGCGTCGATCCGTCGGGCGTCAACGGCTCGGGTAAGGACGGCCGCGTCACCAAGGGCGACATGCTCGGCGCCATCGCGAAGGGCCCTGCTGCGGCCCCGGCGAAGGAAGCCCGCCCGAGCCTGCCCCGCGCGCCCTCCGCACCGGACGATGCCTCCCGCGAAGAGCGGGTGCGGATGACCAAGCTCCGCCAGACCATCGCCCGCCGCCTCAAGGACGCCCAGGACACGGCGGCGATGCTGACGACGTTCAACGACGTCGACATGTCGGCCGTGATGGCGATGCGCAGCCAGTACAAGGACATCTTCGAGAAGAAGCACGGCACGAAGCTCGGCTTCATGGGCTTCTTCACCAAGGCGGTGATCGGCGCCCTCAAGGATGTGCCGGCGGTGAACGCCGAGATCGATGGGCAGGACCTCGTCTACAAGAACTACTATCACATCGGCATCGCGGTCGGGACCGATAAGGGCCTCGTCGTGCCGGTGGTGCGCGACGCCGACGACCTGTCGATCGCCGGGATCGAGAAGAAGATCGCCGGCTTCGGCAAGAAGGCCCGCGAGGGCAAGCTCTCCATCGAGGACATGCAGGGCGGCACCTTCACCATCACCAACGGCGGCATCTACGGCTCGTTGATGTCGACGCCGATCCTCAACGCGCCTCAGTCGGGCATCCTCGGGATGCACCGGATCGAGGAGCGCCCGGTGGTCCGCAACGGCAAGATCGAGGCCCGGCCGATGATGTACCTTGCCCTGTCCTACGATCACCGGATCGTGGACGGGAAGGAGGCCGTCACCTTCCTCGTCCGGGTGAAGGAGGCCCTGGAGGATCCGGCCCGGCTCGTGCTTGACCTCTGAGGGACTGAAGCCTTCGGCTGACCGGCAAGCGAGGAGCGGAGACGTGAGCGGAGAATTCACCCCCGTCGCCGTCGTCACGGGCGGCAGCCGCGGCATCGGCCGCGCGGTTTCGTTGATGCTGGCGGAGCGTGGCTATGCGGTCTGCCTGAGCTACGTCTCGGATGCCGGGTCCGCCCAGGCGGTGGTCGATGCGATCACCGCCAAAGGCGGCCGGGCCGTGGCGGTGCGGAGCGATGTCGGCATCGAGGCCGACGTCCTCGCCCTGTTCGAGGCGGCCGACCGGCTCGGGACCGTGAAGGCGCTCGTCAACAACGCCGGCATCGTCGATGTCGCCGCCCGGGTGGATGAGATGGGCGTGGCGCGCCTGCAGCGGATGATGACGACCAACATCGTCGGCAGCATCCTCTGCGCCCGCGAGGCGGTGCGGCGGATGTCCACCCGGCACGGCGGCACGGGCGGCGGGATCGTGAATTTGTCCTCCGTCGCGGCTCGGCTCGGCGGACCCGGCCAGTATGTCGATTACGCCGCCTCGAAGGGCGCCATCGACAGCTTCACCCTGGGCCTCGCTCGCGAAGTCGCGGGGGAGGGCATCCGTGTCAACGCGGTGTCACCGGGCATCATCGATACGGAGATCCATGCGAGTGGCGGCGAACCCGATCGCGTCGCGCGTCTCGGTCCCGGCCAGCCCATGGGCCGGGCCGGTACCGCTGCGGAAGTGGCGGCACCAGTCGTCTGGCTCCTCTCGGACGAAGCCGCCTACGTGACGGGCGCCAACCTCGACGTGTCCGGCGCCCGCTGACCGTCTCACCCGTGAAAAGTTAACACGTCCGGCCTCCACCGCCGGACCGAAGGAACGAGCGACTATGTCCTACGATCTCGTCGTCATCGGCACCGGCCCCGGCGGTTACGTCTGCGCAATCCGCGCGGCGCAACTCGGCCTGAAGACCGCCGTCGTCGAGAAACGCGCCACCCACGGGGGCACATGCCTCAACGTCGGCTGCATCCCGTCCAAGGCTCTGCTCCACGCCTCCGAGGCGTTCGAGGAGGCGAACAAGCACTTCGGTGACCTCGGCATCGAGGTGAGCGGGGTGAAGCTCGACCTGAAGAAGATGATGGGCTTCAAGGCCGAGGGTGTCGCCGGCAACACCAAGGGCGTCGAGTTCCTCCTGAAGAAGAACAAGGTCGACACCTTCCACGGCACCGGCCGGATCGCCGGGGCGGGCCGCGTCGAGGTGCTGTCGGAGGACGGCGGCAACCAGATGCTGGAGACCCGGAATATCGTCATCGCCACGGGCTCGGACGTGGCGAACCTGCCGGGCATCGCCGTGGACGAGAAGGTCGTCGTCTCCTCGACCGGTGCCCTCGAGCTTGATCGGGTGCCGAAGAAGCTCCTCGTCATCGGCGCGGGTGTGATCGGCCTCGAACTCGGGTCGGTGTGGCGGCGCCTCGGCGCCGAGGTCACGGTGGTGGAATATCTCGACCGCATCCTGCCCGGCATGGATGGCGAGGTCGGCAAGCAGTTCCAGCGCATCCTCGCCAAGCAGGGCATGGAGTTCCGGCTCTCGACGAAGGTGACCGGCGTCGAGGTCGGCAAGAAGGGCGCGAGCGTCACGGTGCAGCCGGCCGCCGGCGGGGAGGGCGAGACCCTTCAGGCCGACGTCGTACTCGTCTGCATCGGGCGCGTCCCCTACACTGAGGGCCTCGGCCTGGAGACGGCCGGCGTCCAGAAAGACGAGAAGGGCCGCATCCACGTCGACTCGCACTTCGCCACCAACGTCACCGGCATCTATGCCATCGGCGACGTGATCGCCGGGCCAATGCTCGCCCACAAGGCGGAGGACGAGGGTGTCGCGGTGGCGGAGATCCTGGCCGGTCAGTCCGGCCACGTGAACTACGAGGTGATCCCGAACGTCGTCTACACCTTCCCGGAGGTGGCCTCCGTGGGCCGCACGGAGGAGGAATTGAAGAAAGACGGGATCGCCTACAACGCAGGCAAGTTCCCCTTCACCGCCAACGGCCGGGCCAAGGCGAACGGCACCACGGACGGGTTCGTGAAGGTGCTGGCCGACGCGAAGACCGACCGGGTGCTCGGCGTCCACATCGTCGGCGCGGATGCGGGCAACCTCATCGCCGAGGTGGCGGTGGCGATGGAGTTCGGCGCCTCGTCCGAGGACATCGCCCGGACCTGCCACGCCCATCCGACCCTCACCGAGGCAGTGAAGGAAGCCGCCCTGGCGGTGAACAAGCGCGCCATCCACGTGTGACGAACCCGCCGCACTCCGGTCGGCCTCTGCGGAGATCGGTGCGGAATGCGAACGAGAGCGACATCTCCCACCGTCTTTGCCAGCGCAGCGAAGCATTCCAGGGCAGCGAAACGTCTGAGAAGAAGGCGGCTCCCTGGATTGCTTCGCTCACGCTCGCAAAGACGGGGTCGGCGGACGGAAACGGGCAAGGGCGCCGTATCCTGTCCCCGCAGCAGGGGAGGAAACGGCCGCCTCAGGCCGCCCGGATCCTGGCCCGTGGATGCGCCGCCTCGTAGGCGCTCATCAGGCGGGCGGCATCGACCTGGGTGTAGAGCTGGGTCGTCGAGAGGGAGGCGTGTCCCAGCAACTCTTGGATCGCGCGCAGCTCGCCCTGGCGGGCGAGGAGATGCGTTGCAAAGGAATGGCGCAGTGCATGGGGCGTCGCCCCGTCGGGAAGCCCGAGGGCGCCGCGTAGCCGGGCGACCGCATACTGGATGATCCGGGGCGAAAGCGGCCCGCCGCGGGCGCCCACGAAGAGGGGTCCCTCCGGCGGCAGGGGGAGGGGGCAGGCGGCGAGGTAAGCCGCCACCGCGTCCGCGACCACGGGGAGGATCGGCACCATCCGTTCCTTCCCACCCTTGCCCAGCACCGTCACCTGATCGACGCCTGGGACCGGCGCATCGATCCGGCGCAGGCCCAATGCCTCCGAGATGCGCAGGCCCGCGCCGTAGAGCAGGGCCAAGACCGCCGCGTCCCGGGCGAGGACCCAGGGCTCGCGATCCTCGTCCGCCCGGATCGCCACATCTGTCATTGCCACGGCCGCGGCGACGGGGAGCGGTCGCGGCAGGCGGCGGGGTACCTTGGGCGAGCGCACCGCCGCCAGGGCGGAGATCGTGCCGTGCCCCTCCCGTTCGAGGTACCGTCCGAAGGAGCGCAGGCCCGCCAGCATGCGCATGAGCGAGCGTCCGGAAATCTCCTCGGCCCGGCGGGCGGCCATGAAGGCACGGACGTCCCGAACCTTCAGGGCGATGAGCATGGTGATGGTCGGCTCACCCCGCCGCTCCGCGAGATGGACGAGGAACTGCCGCAGATCCCGGCGATAGGCCTCCACGGTGTTGGCGGACATCCGCCGCTCCCGGGCAAGGGCCTCGGTCCAGCCCTCCACCGCCGCCCGCAACCCCGCATCCCCCGGGGGAAGGAGCGAGGCAGCGATGGCGGCAGGAGTGGAATTCGGGCGCATGCCCCCATCAGACCGCGACGGGATTAACGCTCCCCTTCGATGCGTCGGGGTTGGGCAGGCCGACCGACGGAGAATCCGTGGAACGGCGTCCACGCGATGGTATGGCTGATCGTGCGGACGGGAGCCCTATGAACCACACGAAGATCTCAGCATGACGGCCCTGATCTATCCGGCAGCGGCCCTGGCCGAGATCGCGGGTTGCTACGCCTTCTGGGCGTGGCTGCGCCTGGGCTATTCCCCGTGGTGGGCAGTCGCCGGAACCGGCTCCCTCATCGCCTTCGGCTTGCTGCTGACCCTTGTGGAGAGCGAGGCGGCGGGGCGCGCCTTCGCCGCCTATGGCGGGGTCTACATCGTCGCCTCGCTGTGCTGGATGTGGTGGGCGGAGGGGGAGCGCCCCGACCTGCGCGATGCCCTCGGCGGGTTCGTCTGTCTCGTCGGTGCGGCGATCATCCTGCTCGGGCGCGGGAAATGACCCTCAGCCGCGTGCCATTCCGTAGAATTCCCCGTTGGGCCGAAGGTCAGCCGCGCTGGCGAGGCGGTTCGACAGGGCGAACAAGGCGGTGATCGCCGCCACATCCCAGATCTCGTCCGGTGTCAGGCCCGCCTGCGCCAGGGTGGCATGGTCGGCCTCGCCGACTGCGCCGGGATCGATGGCGAGCTTCACGGCGAAGTCGAGCATCGCCTTCTGCCTGGGTGTGATCGGCGCCTTGGCATAGTTCACGGCGATCTCGTCGGCGAGCAGGGAGTCCTTGGCCCGCACCCGGAGGATCGCCCCATGGGCCACGACGCAATAGAGACACCGGTTGGCGGCGCTGGTGGCCACCACGATCATCTCTCGCTCCGCCTTGGTGAGGCCTCCCGCCCGGTCCATGAGAGCGTCATGGAAGGCGAAGAAGGCGCGGAACTCGTCGGGCCGGTGGGCAAGCGCCAGGAAGATATTGGGCACGAAGCCCGCCTTTTCCTGGACCTGCTCGATCCGAGCCCGGAGGTCGGCCGGCATGTCGGCCAGGGGTGGCACCGGAAAGCGGCTGATCGGACCTTCTTGGCGCATGGTCGTCCCCGTTTGGTGAAGCATGGCGATCGCGGTACGGATGCCGGCGCCAGGAAGCCCTGAAAGAGCACCATGACCGCCGCCAAGACGTCCGGTCCGAACGCGCCGGTTCGGATCCTCGGGATCGATCCGGGCCTGCGCCGCACCGGCTGGGGCCTGATCACCGCCCGCGGTACGAGTTTGACCTACCACGATTGCGGGGTCGTCACCTCCGATGGCGAGTTGCCCCTGGCCCTCCGCCTGCGCGAACTGTTCGAGGGTCTCAGCCGGATCTGCGAAGCGCTCCAGCCGGACGAGGTCGCCGTGGAGGAGACCTTCGTCAACAAGGACGCCCAGGCCACTCTCAAGCTCGGTCACGCCCGTGCGGTGGCCCTGCTGGTGCCGGCGCTCGCCGGCGTGCCGGTCTTCGAATACGCCGCCAACCTCATCAAGAAGACGGTGGCGGGTTCCGGCCATGCGGACAAGGCGCAGATCCAGGCGATGGTGCGCTTCCTGCTGCCCAAGGCCGAATTCCGGATCGCGGACGCGGCCGACGCCCTGGCGATCGCCGTGACCCATTCAAGCCACAGGGACGCCCATGCCCTCCGGGCGCGGCATTCGCCGGGCCGGGCCGCGCGCAACCTGTCCGGGGTCGCACAGGCGGGACAGAGCCTGGAAGGGAAAGGTTATTCCGCCGCCGCTGCCGCCCGTATCGAGGCAGCCCTGGCGAAATCGCGGTAAGCGCGGGGACATCGCAGCAGCGCAGGGCCATTCGACCTGTGCGCTTTTGCCAGCGATGTGAGGATCTTGGTGGGGGAAGTAGGACTCGAACCTACGAAGCTTACGCAGCGGATTTACAGTCCGCCCCCTTTGCCGCTCGGGACATTCCCCCAAGGTCGTGACGCCCGCCGGGCGTCCCGCGCCGTCCTTATGGTGGGGGGGTCGCCCCGTGTCAACGCTTTGCCGGTGCGACTCGCACAGTTCGTCCGCCGCCGCCGCACCGCCGCCGCCGAATCCGGTATTCGTAATACAACCACGGTCGTTTCTCGCTCCGGCCGAGGAAAGCGGGGAGGCCTTAGGGCAGTACGGCCATTCCAGAAAATCGGATTATCGGTCTCTCTGCCTTTGCCCGTGTACTTCGCACGCCATTGAGCGGGCTTATACTCTCTATCGGCGGCATGATGCCGATCCTTCGATAAAAAAATTTCATCATTTTCTGAGTGTCGCGAGATAACATTCACTTCTACGAATTTACTCCCGAACCATGATATAAAACATCTCATATCTCTAAATAGTGATTATAAGTGGTAGAGCTCGCAAGTTTGTGGTTCGCGAATGCGGTCCGCGAACATATAAATAACGGGTGTTTTCGCCCGATGAACTCAAAGTGCTCACGTTCGTGATCTGCCTCGGATGCCTTCTGAGTGGCGTGATCCTCGCTGCGCTCTCCGTGAAAGACCCGACGCGGTCGGCCTTTCTCGAGCGGTGGAGCGGGATCTGCCTGGTCGTGGGCCTCTGCCTGCTCGGGGTCGCCCTCGGTAGTTCACGCTGAGGTCGCATTCTTTGGAACGTCCGAACGCTGCGACATGTTGTCGACGCGCCACGCCGCAACCGGCGCAGCGCAGGACGGAGTGAACCTATGAGCCTTCTCGGCAACATCGTCAGCAAGATCCTCCACCCGTTCGGAGGTGGAGAAGCAGAGGCGGCGCCGTCGGCGACCACGTCCGGTTCGGGCCAGACGAGCACAGCTGCCCCGACCGGCAGCGCGGGCAGCAGCAGCAGCGGCGGCGGACAGCCGGTGGATGTCGAGGCGGTCCTCACCGGGATGGCGGAAAAGAACCCGCAGAAGCTCGACTGGCGCCACTCCATCGTGGACCTGATGAAGCTCCTGGACCTCGATTCGGGCCTCGCCTCGCGGAAGCAACTCGCCGACGAGCTGCACTACACCGGCGACAAGGAGGATTCCGCCTCCATGAACATCTGGCTTCACAAGCAGGTGATGACGAAGCTCGCCGAAAACGGCGGCAAGGTGCCGGACGACCTGAAGCACTAGGCCCATACGGCCCTCCCGTGATCCTTGGATCACGGGAGGGTATCGCAAAAGGGCATCGATCCCCCGCCCCGTTACCGCCCGGTACGGACCCGCGTCCAGAGCCGGGTGACGAAGCGCTGGGTGCGCTCGTCCCAGGCGGTGTTCACAGACAGGCGCTGCATCGTCGCCTCGTCGGGGTAGATGCCGGGGTTGTTGAGGATCTCGGGCTTCACGAACGCCTTCGCGGCGAGGTTTGCGCTCGCGTAGGACACGAAGTTCGTGTTTGCCGCCGCCACTTCCGGCCGCATCATGTAGTCAAGGAAGGCCAGGGCTTCGGCCGGGTGGGGTGCATCCTTCGGGATGGCGAAGGAATCGAACCACATCAGCGATCCCTCCTTGGGGACCACATAGGCCACGTCGACGCCGTTATTGGCTTCGTCGGCCCGCTTCTTCGCCTGCAACACGTCTCCCGAATAGCCGACCGCGATGCAGATATCGCCGTTCGCCAACGCCTGAATATATTCCGACGAGTGGAATTTGCGCACGCTGCCGCGCACCTTGTACAGGGCATCGGTGACGAGGGTCATGTCGTCCCAGCGCTTGCTGTCCGCCTTCGCGCCGAAGAAGGGCAGCATGCTCGGGATCAGGTCCTCCGGGCTGTCGAGCATCATGATCCCACACTCCTTCAGCTTGTTCGCCGAGGATGGGTTCAGGACGATGCCCCATGAGTTGACCGGTGCGTTCGGCCCGAGCTTCTCCCGCACCAGGGCAGCATTGTAGCCGATCCCGGTGGTGCCCCACATGTAGTCGATGGCGTAGAGGTTGCCGGGATCGTAGCCGGCCAGCCGCCCCATGATATCCGGCCAGAGATTGCCGAGGTTCTTCAATTTCGCCTTGTCGAGGGGTCGAAAGGCGCCGGCCCGGATGAGCCGCTGGAGGTACGGGCCCGACGGCACCACGATGTCGTAGCCCGACCGGCCGGCCAGGAGGCGGGTCTCCAGGATCTCGTTGTTATCGTAGGTGTCGTAGACGACCTTGATGCCCGTCTCACGGGTGAAGGCATCGAGCACCTGCGGGTCGATATAATCCGACCAGTTGTAGATGTTGACGACCCTCTCGTTCGCAGGGCGTGCGGCCCCGGCGAAGAGGGCGGTCCCGAGCGCCGCGGCGAGGCACGCGCCGAGAGCGGCGAGCCGCCCCCGCCCCGGAAGCCGAAACGCCATGCTCAGGCCGTCCGCGCGGCGACGACGACGATCTCGACGAGATATTCGGGCGCGGCGAGCTTTGCCTCGACGGTGGCGCGGGCGGGAGGATTGTCCTTCGACACCCAGGCATCCCAGGCGGCGTTCATCTCGGCGAAATGCGCAATGTCGGCGAGGTAGACCGTGGCCGTCAGGATATTCTCCTTGCCGGTGCCAGCCGACGCGAGCAAGCGGTCGATCTGTTCGAGGATGTTCTGCGTCTGACCGGTGACACCCGTGCCGACGGGCTCGTTGGCGACCTGCCCTGCGAGGTAAACGGTTTCACCATAAACGACGCCTTGGGACATCCGCGCCCCCGGCTCGATCCGCCTGATCGCCATACGCTCTCTCCATCCGTCCGCGACATACGCCGGACGACAGCCCGGCGGCGCCGTATGTGCCGCTGTGGACCGGCCCCCGTAAAGGGTGTTGCGGGCTATCAGTGTCGCAGGAGGGAACTGAGGAAAAAAAATCGCTCCCGTGGTGGGGTATTGGAGCAACCGGTTGGAAAACCCACGCGTTCAGAGGGCGTCAGCGGCCCAAAAGCGGGGAGAGTCATGGGCATTCTTTGGACGATCATCATCGGATTCCTGGCGGGTGTCGTCGCCAAGTTCTTAATGCCCGGCCCGAATGAGCCTGCGGGCTTTATCCTGACGACGATCCTCGGCATCGTCGGCGCTTTCGTCGCGACCTTCATCGGTCAGGCGGTGGGGTGGTACGGCCCGAATCAGGGGGCCGGTTTCATCGGCGCCATCGTCGGCGCCGTGATCGTGCTGTTCATCTACGGCTTCATCGCCAGCCGTCGCACCACGACCTACTGAAGACCCGCTCCGGCGGACACGAAGAGGGGCGCCACAGGGCGCCCCTTTTTTTGTTCGATCCAGGGATGGCGAAGGGCGAGCCCTTCGCTGGGGTCCAGCGCGACGCCCCTGGTGAGCAGGGCGCCGCCCTGCACCCGCCAAAGGACTCGTCCTTTGGGAACCTGCATTCAGAGTTCGTGCGCCACCGCCTTGATGGCGCAATGCCCCGTCGCGCCGCGCATAGCGAGGCCGACGCCCACCACGAGGGCTGCAAGGCTCAGCCACTTATTCGGACGGGGCTGAGCCGCCGCCGCTGCGATGCCGAGGCCGAGCGCGACAGACACAGCCCGCTCCGTCGTGGTCAGGTTCTGCTCGCCGCTGAAGATGTCGTGGATCATGTCGTTGGCCATCAGGCTCCTCCGCTTCCAATCGCGGGGCGAACGCGGAGGCAGCCAGGGCGTTCCGGCCGGACGGTCCACGCCGTCGATCCGGGCGTGGGAGACAAAAAAAGAAGCGCGGCCCCCGAGGGGGGCCGCGCTCCGAACTTCAGTACACGTGGGCCGGCGAAGCGATTACTCGCCCGCCTCGCGGCGGCGCTCGCCCCGGTGACGGCTGCCGTTCTCCCGGCCTTCGCGGCCTTCCCGAGGCTCACGGGGCTCGTCGCCCCGCTCGGCCCGGTCGGAGTCGCGCTGCGCCTTGATCTTGTCGGTGATGTCCTCGCCCGTCTCCTGGTCGACGACCTTCATGGACAGGCGGATCTTGCCCCGGTCGTCCTGACCGAGGAACTTCACCTTCACCTTGTCGCCTTCCTTCACCACGTCGGTAACCTTGGCGACCCGCTGGGCGGCGAGTTCCGAGATGTGGACGAGGCCATCCTTGGCGCCGAAGAAGTTCACGAAGGCGCCGAACTCCATGCACTTCACGATGGTGCCGTCGTAGATCATGCCGGCCTCGGGCTCGGCGACGATCGAGCGGATCCAGTTGTAGGCCGCCTTGATCGCCTTGCCGTCGGCGGAGGCGATCTTCACGATGCCGGTATCCTCGATGTTGATCTTGGCGCCGGTCTTCTCGACGATCTCGCGGATCACCTTGCCGCCGGTGCCGATCACGTCGCGGATCTTGTCCGTCGGGATCTGCATGGTCTCGATGCGCGGCGCGTACTCGCCGAGCTCCGGACGAGCCGCCGTGAGGGCCTTGGCCATCTCAGCGAGGATGTGGGCACGCCCGTCCTTCGCCTGATCGAGGGCGACCCGCATGATCTCCTCGGTGATGCCGGCGATCTTGATGTCCATCTGGAGCGAGGTCACGCCCTCGTCCGTGCCGGCCACCTTGAAGTCCATGTCGCCGAGGTGATCCTCGTCGCCGAGGATGTCGGACAGCACCGCGAAGCGCTCACCCTCAAGGATAAGGCCCATGGCGATGCCGGCCACCGGACGGCGCAGCGGGACACCCGCATCCATCAGCGACAGCGAGCCGCCGCAGACCGACGCCATCGAGGACGAGCCGTTGGACTCCGTGATCTCGGACACGACGCGGATCGTGTACGGGAACTCGTGAGCCGGCGGCAGCACCGGGCGGATCGCCCGCCACGCCAGCTTGCCGTGGCCGATCTCGCGGCGGCCCGGGGAGCCCATGCGGCCCGTCTCACCCACCGAATAGGGGGGGAAGTTGTAGTGGAGCAGGAAGCGCTCCTTGTAGGTGCCTTCCAGGGCGTCGATGAACTGCTCGTCCTCGCCGGTGCCGAGGGTGGCGACCACGAGGGCCTGCGTCTCGCCGCGGGTGAACAGGGCCGAGCCGTGGGCGCGGGGCAGAACGCCGACCTCGGAGAGGATCGGGCGAACGGTCTTCACGTCACGGCCGTCGATGCGGGCGCCGGTATCGAGAATGTTCCAGCGGACCACCTTCGACTGGGCCTCCTTGAAGGCGGCCTTCACCTTCTCGGCATCGAACTTCGCCCCACCCTCGGCCGGGCAGAGGGCGGCCATCACCTTCGCCTTCACGACGTCGACGGCGGCGTAGCGCTCCTGCTTGACGGTTTTGGTGTAGGCGGCGCGCAGCTCGCTCTCGCAGATCTCCAGGACCGCCTTCTCGACGTCGGCGTTCTCCGGCGGGGAGAAGTCCCGCGGCTCCTTCGCCGCCTTCTCGGCCAGACGGATGATCGCCTCGATCACCGGCTGGAAGTGCTTGTGGCCGAACATCACGGCCCCGAGCATCACGTCTTCCGAGAGCTCCTTCGCCTCGGACTCGACCATCAGGACGGCGTCCTGGGTGCCGGCGACGACGAGGTCGAGGGAAGACTCTTCCTTGGTCTCGGTGACCAGAGGGTTCAGCTTGTAGCCGCCGTTGACGTAGCCCACGCGGGCCGCGCCGATCGGGCCCATGAACGGCACGCCCGAAAGGGTCAGCGCCGCCGAGGCCGCCACCATGGCGACGATGTCGGGATCGTTCTCAAGGTCGTGGGTCAGCACCGTGACCGTGACCTGGGTGTCGTTGCGCCAGCCCTCGACGAAGAGGGGACGGATCGGCCGGTCGATGAGGCGGGAGACCAGGGTCTCCTTCTCCGAGGGACGGCCCTCGCGCTTGAAGTACCCACCGGGAATGCGGCCGGCGGCGTAGGCGCGCTCCTGGTAGTTCACGGTGAGGGGGAGGAAGTCGATGCCGGCCTTCGGCTCCTTGGCGCCCACGACGCAGGCGAGCACCGAAGTCTCGCCATAGGTGGCGACGACGGCGCCGTCCGCCTGCCGGGCTACCTTGCCCGTCTCGAGGACGAGCTTGCGGTCGCCCCACATCAGCTCTTCGCGTTGAACGTCGAACATGGTCAGTCTGTCCTTGCCTTCATGCGGCGGGCTTCGCCCGGCACGGCGGGGGCAAGACGACGGGGGGCTTCGCGAAGCCCCCGGTGATCCTGCCCCGATCACGTGCGATGGGGCGGCCCGTGCGGCCTGCCCGAGCCCCATGCCCGGACCGGCCAAAGTCGAACGCGGCCCCGGGGACCGGAGCCGCGCGAAATCAGGGGAGAATCAGCGGCGGATGCCGAGCTTCTCGATGAGGGTGCGGTAGCGCGCCTCGTCCTTGCGCTTCAGATAGTCGAGGAGCGACCGGCGCTGGGAGACCAGCTTCAGGAGGCCACGGCGGGAATGGTTGTCCTTGCTGTGGGTCTTGAAGTGGCCGGTCAGGTTCGCGATCCGCTCGGACAGGATGGCCACCTGCACCTCAGGGGAGCCGGTGTCCTTCGCGTCGTGGCGGTGCTGCTTGATGAGCGCGCTCTTGCGCTCTGCCGTGATCGACATCGCGTGCCTTTCGGGTGTTTTCGTACGGTGAGGCGCCGGGTCACGGCGCCAATGCCTGCGGAACGGCCTGTGCCGGGATGTCGTCCAGCACGGTCTGCCGCAAGCGGCTCAAGCCCCGCCCGGTATCCGGGTCGAGGCCGGGGCGATCCATACACGAAACCGCCGCGGATACCAGCCCCGGGTGCCTCGCGGGGACAGGCGCGGGACTTGCCCTGCCCATCCCGATCGCGCGCGAGGCGACACGATCCACAGTAGCGGGACGTTTCCGGACGGCGCGCTATCGTGGGTTGCTTCGCGCAATAGGCATGGGGCGGCGGGGAACCAGGGATGGCCATGAGGGACGGCGCAGCTGCGACACCGGAGCGTGGCCTCGCCCGCGCCCTCACCGCCCCCGGCCTCGTCTGCATCGGCCTCGGCGGGACGATCGGGGCGGGCATCTTTGTCCTGACCGGGACGGCGGCGGCGCACGATGCCGGGCCGGCCCTCGTCCTGTCCTTCGTGATCGGTGGACTGGTCAGCGGCCTCGTCGGACTTTGCTATGCCGAACTCGCGGCGATGATCCCGGAGGCGGGATCGACCTACGCCTACACGCGCGTCAGCCTCGGCCTCCTGCCGGCATGGCTCGTGGGCTGGGACCTCGTGCTCGAATTCGCCTTCGCTGCCGCGACAGTGGCCGCGGGATGGTCGGGCTATGCCCAATCGCTGCTGGCGGATTTCGGCCTCCACCTGCCTCCGTCTCTCGCCGCGGCGCCGGGGGAGGGGGGCATGATCGACCTGCCGGCTGCGGGGATCGTGCTGGCGCTCACCTTCCTGCTCACGGGGGGCGTGCGACAGGCCGCGGGCGTGAACGCCGCCCTGGTGGCGCTGAAGGTGGCGATCATCCTCGCCTTCGTGGGGCTGGGCGCCGCCTTCGTGAAACCGGACCTGTGGCACCCCTTCGTGCCAGCGAACGCGGGCACCTTCGGCAGCTTCGGCGCCAGCGGTGTCGTGCGGGGCGCCGCGGTCGTGTTCTTCGCCTTCATCGGCTTCGAGACCGTCTCGACGGCGGCGGGCGAATGCCGCGATCCGCAGGCCGACGCCCCCGTGGGGCTCATCGGCTCCCTCGTCCTCAGCACCCTGCTCTACGTCGCCGTCGCCGGCGTGCTGACCGGTCTCGTCCCGTACAGGGAGCTCGACGTGCCCGATCCCATCGCCAAGGCGGTCGATACGATCGGCTATCCGGGCTTCGCCCTGTTCGTGAAAGTCGGCGCGCTCGTCGGGCTGACCACATCGACCCTCACCGCCCTCTACGGTCAGGGACGCATCTTCTACGCGATGGCGCGGGACCGCCTCCTGCCCGATGCCTTCGCCCGGATCAGTCCCCGCAGCCGGGTCCCGGCGGCGAGCCAATGGATGATCGGCCTCTTCACCGCCGCCATCGCGGGGCTGGTGCCCATCGCGGTGCTGGGCGAACTCGTCAGCATCGGCACCCTGCTCGCCTTCGGTCTCGTCTGCGCCAGCGTGCCGATCCTGCGGCGGCGGCAACCGGACCGGCCACGGCCCTTCCGGGTACCTGCAGCCGACCTCGTCGCAGGGCTCGGCCTCCTGGCTTGCGCCGGCCTGATGGTATCCCTGCCGCCGGAGACATGGATCCGGCTCACCGTTTGGCTCGTGATCGGGCTGGCGATCTTTTTTGGGTATGGCCGCAGGCGCGTAGTCGAGCGGGGGGACTAAACCCAGCAGGCTTATGTCGCCGCCATTCCCATCCCTGATCGCAAGCGCAGAGACGCAATCGAGAGCCACGTTTCAGAGGCGGCGCGCTGCCCTGGATTGCTTCGCTGCGCTCGCAATGACGGGGAGGGAATGACCAGGCGGCGGGGTGCCAAACCTACCGCAACGACAGCCCAGCGGCGGCCTTCAGGTCCTCCGTATCGGTCAGCCGCAGGCCCCGACGTTTGAGGCCGGCCAGCATCGCCCGGTCGGGGAAGGGGCAGTAGGGCAGCATGTCGACCATTCTCCCCTCGGGCAGGGTGCCAGTGGCGACGACGGTATCGAGCAGCCGGTCGAGCATCCCCCGTCCGTGGGCGTGGAGCATCACGGCGGCCCGGGTCGCGGTGACGTCCGCGGGCAGGCGCACCGCCTCCTGGTCGAGGATCGCCCCGGCATCGATGGCGGCGGCGAGCCGGTGCAGGGTCATCCCGAAGGCGTCGGGCCCCTCGGCCAAGGCGTGGATCGTCGGCACCGGTCCCCGGTGGCGCGGCAGGAGGCCCGGATGGCCGTTGATCCCGCCGAGCCGGGCCAGGGCGATGGTCTCGGGCTTGAGGATCTGGTCGAAGTGATAGGTCAGGATCAGATCCGGCTCGGCCTCGCGGAGGGCCTTGGCGGTCTCCGGCCCGTTCACGTCATCCACCTTGGCCGCGCGGATGCCGAGACGCCGGCACAGGGTCGCCAGGGGGGTCGCCTCGGGCCGATCCGTGCTGCCGGCGGCGGCCTGGGTCAGGGGCGCGAGGGGACGCAACAGGTCCGGCAGGCCGAAATTCACCGCGAGGTAGGGCAGGATGCCGGTTCCCGACCGAGAGAGATGGCGGCGCATCTGGCCCGTGAGGCCGCCGGTCGAGGGACGTTCGGCATTGGACAACCCGACGAAGACGATCTCGCCCGCCCGGTCGGCCACGAGCCGCCGGACGGTCCTGGCGTTCGGCAACGCTTCGAGGACGAGGAGGGCGATCCGCAAGTCCGTCACCGCTGATTGAACTTGAAGGCCGAAAGCCCGATCCGCCTGACCCATTCCGGCAGCAGCAGCACCGAGCGGGCCAGCACGGCCAGGGGCAGGGGGAAGGACACCACATCCCGATCCCGGGCGAGACCCCGGGCGATGATCGCAGCAGCGTCGTCCGCGCTCAATTCCAGGGGGCGCCAGCCCTTGAGTTCGCCGCCCATGGGCGTCTTCACATAACCCGGCGTCACGACGCTGATCTTCACGCCGAGCGGCCAGACCTTCTGCCGCAGGGCCAGGCCGTGGGCCACCAGGGCGGCCTTCGCGCCGCTATAGGTCGGGGCGTCGGCCAGGGGCGCATAGGCCGCAAGCGACGACATCAACGCGATCTGTCCCCGTCCGCGGGCGAGCATCAGGCTCAGCGCCGGAAGCATCACGTTGAGGGAGCCGGTATAATTGATGTCCGCCGTCTCGAAGGCCGTCTCCTCGGTCTCGACCCGCCCCTCGCGCCCACCGCCGTTGATGGCGGCGTTGACGACGACGAGGTCGAGGGGTGAGCGGGCATCGACCTCGGCCAGGAGGCGGCGGATCGCCGCCCGGTCGCGGGTATCGCCCTGGGCGACCTCGGCGACGGCGCCCTTCGCCCGGCATTCCTGCGCCACCGCCGCGAGGCGTGGCTCGTTGCGCGCGACCAGGACGAGGCGGGTATCGGCTGCGGCGTAGTGGCGGGCGAGGGCGGCGCCGATGCCGCTCGACGCCCCCGTGATGAGTATCGTCCTCACCGAACGCCGCCCGGCCTGCCGCTGATGGATGCCGCCATGTTCTCCGCCTTCCCGTCTGAGGCGTCGCCCCGCCTGCCACCCGCCCGACGCCGCCTTCCTTGACGCTGTCGTGGCGATATGAAAGGGGCCGCCCCGTCGCGGGCCTCGTAGAGTGCTCCCCGCCGCAGGGGAAGCCGATTTCGGCGTGGAAGCCGCCGGTGTTATGCCCGGATGCGTTGCAACTGGGCCGGGCAGGGTCCGCTTCGAAGACCAAACCGGGTTATTCGGGCGGGACTTGGCTCAAGCGGGATCTGCCTCAGGCGGAATTCGGCTAAAGCTGAATTCCGCCTGAGGCAGGTATGGCCCACGCAGTTCCGGGATTGGATGACACACGGATGGAAGGTGGCAAGCTCAAGCGCCTGTGGCCGCGGACGCTCTCGGAGATCGAGATGCCCGGGGGAAGGCCGGTGCGCCGCCTCGGCAGCGAGCCGGTCTCCCGCCGGGTGGGCCACGCGGACCGCTGGGACGAGGGTTTCCTGCGCCTGCCAGGCGCCCGGACCCTGCGCCCCCTGAGCTCCATCGTCGACGGGCTCGGCATCTATTACGACGCCACCGCCCCGAGCGAACTGGAGACGATGCTTCAGGAGGGCGGCTGGGAGAGCGACGAGATCCTCGCCCGCGCCGAAGCCGGCATCGCGCTCCTGCGCCGGGCGCGGCTCAGCCTCGACAACGATCCAAGGCGGGTGGACCTTTCGACGGTGCTGGTCGAGCGAAACCGGCGACGGCCCCTCGTCGTGATCGTCGATCAGGTGCCGAAGGACCCGACCATCGGCTTCGGTCTGGCGAGCGAGAAAGCCTTCTCCACCATGCTCGAGGCCGCCGCGGCGGAACACCCGGATGCGGACAGGGTGGTCGTCATGGATCCGGCCGCGCGGCCGGGCCATGCTGGCCACCTCTCACCGGCCGCCGTCGAGGCGTCCGGCGCCCGGGCGATCACCCGGCCGGTCGAAGCGTGGTCCGTGATCGAGTCGGCGGACCGGCTCTACGTGGTTACGAGCCATATTGGCTTCGAGGCGGCCCTCGCCGGCCGACAGGTCACGTGTTTCGGCGTGCCCTTCTACGCCGGCTGGGGCTTCACCGACGACCGGCTCGATCCGATCCGCCGCACGCGGGACCGCTCGCCGGCCGAAGTCTTCGCCGCCGTCTACCTGATCTGCTCCCGCTACTTCGAGCCCTATGGCGGCGAGACCTGCCGGTTCGAGGAAGCGGCCGCGATCCTTCGCCTGATCGTGGAGGAGCAGCGGGTGAACGCCGCTCGGACGCTCTGCATCGGCTTCGCTGCCTGGAAGCGCCGGTGGCTGGTGCAGGCCCTGGCCTCCCCGGGGCGGATCCCCGCCGTAGCCGCCCCGCGACACGATCCAAAGGCCGCTGAGATCGCCCGCTATGACCGGGTCGTCGCCTGGGCGAGCCGAGCTCCGGAGAACCTCGACCGCGCCTGTCGCGAGGCCGGGGTGCCGCTCATGCGCATGGAAGACGGTTTTATCCGCTCCATCGGGCTCGGCGTCGCCCTGAGGCCGGGTGCCTCGCATGTGCTCGACGGCACCGGCATCTATTACGACGCGACCGCGCCGAGCGACCTCGAACAGATGCTGGAAAATGGCGGCTTCCCCGCCGACGTGCTGGAGCGGGCCAAGCGGCTGCGGGCGGCGGTCGTGGAGGCTCGGCTCAGCAAGTACAATGTCGGCTCGGCACCCCTGCCGGCCATGCCGAAGGCGGGCCGGGTCGTGCTCGTCGCCGGACAGGTCGAAAACGACGCCTCGATCCGGCTCTGCGCGGCGACGGTCACGCGGAACGCCGATCTGCTCATGCTGGCGAGGAAGCGCCATCCGGACGCGGTGATCGCCTTCAAGCCGCATCCGGACGTGGAGGCGGGCCTGCGTCCCGGCTGGGTCGCTCCGGCGGACATCGCCGCCCACGCGGATATCGTCCTGCGGGACGTGTCCGCCGCCGACGCCCTCGAGATCGCCGACCATGTCGAGACCATCTCGTCACTGATCGGGTTCGAAGCTCTGTTGCGGGGGCGGAGCGTCACGACGCACGGGCTGCCGTTCTATGCCGGCTGGGGCCTGACGGAGAGCCCCGCCTGCCCCCGCCGGACCCGGCGCGTCACCCTCGACGAGCTGGTCGCCGGCGCTCTCATCGTCTACCCGCACTACGTCGATCCGCGGACCGGCCTGCCCTGTCCGCCGGAGGTGATCATCCAGCGACTGTCGGAGGGCGATGCGGGGTTGATGCGGCGGGAGCCCACCGTCGAGGCGGTCCTGAAGCAGGTCTGGTCGCTGACCTCGCGCCACCTGCTGCGGCGGCGGTAGCGCCGCGTTCACCAGGGGGGATGCCGGTACGACACACGCATCGGCCTTCGCCGCACATTCTTAAACGGCTTGATCATCTGCGCGCCCGCGGGACGAACCCGCGGGCGCGGGGGTGTCAGACGTTCTGAAACCCGAAGCCGTGTTCGGGGATCGCGAGATCCTCGCCCTCAGTGCTCCGCCGGGCGCGGGTGCGCATCTCGAGCCAGGCACCTTCGGTCAGGTCGAGGCGGGAGGCCGTGGCCTGAACGGCCGCCGCGAGGCCGTCCTTGGCATAGTACACGCCGCGGATCTGGATATGGGCGACGATCGCCCGGACGAAGGCGTGCCAGAGCTCCTTCCGGGGCGGCCGCGCTTCGGTCCAGAACCGGTCGAGGGGCCCCTGGAAGGTCAGACCCTCGATGTCGTAGACCGCCGTGCCGAGGGTGATCGTGGGCACCGCCACGCGCATCGCCCAGAGGCCCACGGTGCTGTTCACGGTGATGCAACCCTTCGAGGCATCGAGCATCACCGCAAGGTTGCCGCCGTCCACGAAATCCACACGGCCCGAGACGCCATGCTTCGCCGCCGAGCGGCGGACGATCCGCGCCCAGTTGCGCATGCCCGGGTCCAGGGGATGGGCCTTGATCAGGAGACGGGTATTGGCCGGCGCATGCTTAGCGAACGATGCGACGACGGTATGGATCGGCGCCTTGAAGTCAAAGAACGGCGAGTAGGCCCGGAGCTGGAAGTCGTTTTCCATCTGCAGGGGCAGGACGTAATAGGGCGCCTTCTCCGCCTTCAGCTTGGCGACGTAGCGATCGACCTTCGGCGTGCTGAACTTGGCGCGCAGGATGTGCAAGCCCGTGCCGATATAGACGAGGGCCGGATGGTAAAGCTGGTGGGAGCGGTAGAATGGGAACAGGAACCACAGCCAGTTGCTGAGCAGGTGGTAGGCGATGTCCCAGATCACCTGCGTCTTGAAGCTGTCGGGATAACGCGGCTCCAGATCCGGTTCCGGAAGGCCGTCGGCCAGGGCCATCACCTCGTCGGGATTGCGGGGAAAGCAGCTGTCCCCGGACATTCCGTCGCGTTCGAGGGTGATCCAGTCCGGGCGGAGGTAGCCGAAATCCGTCACCGTGACGTTCAGCTTTCGTGCCTTCGCCGCTGCGATTGCCACCTTATGGTAGAACCGCTGCTCGCCCAGCAACATCAGGTCGGTGACGCCTTCCCGGTCGATCAGGTCGGCGATGAAGGCGGGCCAGTTCTCCCGGCGACCGCGATAGTTGATCGCCCCGGGCCGGCGCCAGAACAGGGTGTCGCCGAAGCAGAGGTTGACGCGCAGGCAGCGGTGGCCCCGGGCCTCCAGCGCGTCCGCTGTATGGGCGAAATAGGGAGTGATCGGCCCCTGGAGGAACAGGAAGACCTGCCGGCCGGACTGCCGCTGGTTCGCCTTCCCGGCCGTGCCGCGCTCTTTGTTCATGTCCCCGCCGGTTCGGCCCACGGTGCGGAGGCCGCGAACGGCCTCGTCGTTGAGGTGAGAGGTTACAGGGCCGGGAGCGGGGTTCAATGCCATGAAAGCAACACTTTCCGATCGCGCACCGTCGGAGCGAAGTCGGCGCTACGTCTCGCCGGTCTCCGCCGCGTTCTGACACTCGTCCTGGCTCCGAAAAGGCGGCAGCATGATGGTCGCGGGAACGCACCCCACAGCTTGCAAGCCATAGTTGCAGAGATGGTACGCTTTCGTGCTTCGAAAGGTGCGATCCTCGAACCGGCCTCAATTCACCGTTAAGCTGATAGCAGTCTTCACGCCCCCTTATGGGCTCGCGGGCCGGTTCGCTGGGCCCGGCACAACGGATTTCTGGATGATGCGTTTGGGCAACCTGGCTGTCACGTCGGCCTGCATCGCCGCGACGGCGCTGTCGG
>NZ_BPQX01000041.1 GCF_022179525.1 Methylobacterium persicinum | reverse complement strand
TGTCAAACAGCGTTGAACTTTGACCCTGGATCGGCGTCGAACTTTGACCCCTCTGGCGTGTGTGCCTCGACGCCCCTGATCAGACCGGCGTAGCGGGTCCGGGTAGCGCAGCCGGGCTGATCAGGGGTCCAGCAGGCGTGCCGAGTGTGCGGGCCTCAGGCGCGGTTCTTGAAGCGCCAGCTCTCGTTGCCGGTCTCGACGATCTCGCAATGGTGGGTGAGGCGGTCGAGCAGCGCCGTGGTCATCTTGGCGTCGCCGGCGAACACGCTTGGCCATTCCCCGAAGGCGAGGTTCGTGGTGACTACGATCGAGGTGGTTTCGTAGAGACGGCTGATCAGGTGGAACAGCAACTGCCCACCTGACTGTGCGAACGGCAGGTATCCGAGTTCGTCCAGCACCACGAGGTCGAGCCGGGCGAGATGGTCCGCGATGCGGCCCTGTCGGCCGGCGCGCGCCTCGGCTTCGAGCCGATTGACGAGGTCGACCACGTTGTAGAACCGGGCGCGTGCCCCGTCCCGGATGCAGGCCCGGGCGATCGCGATGGCGAGGTGGGTCTTGCCCGTGCCGGTGCCGCCGACCAGCACGACGTTGCGTTGGTGAGCCAGGAACTCGCCGCCGGCGAGGTCGCGCACCAGGATCTCGTTGATCGGCGTGCCATCGAAGGCGAACTCGGCAATGTCCTTGGCCAGGGGCAGTTTGGCGATCGTCATCTGGTAGCGGATCGAGCGCGCCTGCTTCTCGCTGATCTCGGCCTGGAGCAGGTCGCCGACGATCTGCTGGGGCTCGTGCGTGCGCTTCACGGCGACCTTGATGATCTCGTCGTAGGCAGCCTTCATCCCGAACAACTTCAACTCGCCCATGGTGGCGAGGATCTGCTGACGTTCCATCATGGGGCTCTCCTCAGGCTGTCGTAGCGGGCGCAGTCGGCGACGGGTTCGTGGCGCAGCCGCAGACCCTCGGGCGTCAGGAGGGTGACGGGCGCGATTGGCTCGCGCTGGCGAGCCAGGATGTTGAGGATGACATCGGCCGAGTGCACGCCCTCGCGCAGTGCCTCGGCGCAGGCGGCCTCCACCGCGGGCAGGCCATCGCCGAGCACGGCGGTCAGGATCTCGACCATCTGCCGGTCACCGTCAGCAGAGCCGGCGAGCTTGCGTCGGACGCGGTCGAGGGCGGCAGGCAGGACCCAGTCCTTGAACGGTGCGCCGTTGCGCAGCGCGCCGGGCTTGCGGGCCAGCACGGGGACGTAGTGCCAGGGATCGAACACCGTCTGGTTGCGGCCGAAGACACGGGCGTGCTCGGCGACGATGCGGCCGTCCTGGCGGATCTCGACGCGCTCGGCATAGGCTCGCACCTCAACCGGACGGCCGATGGCTGAGGCGGCCACCGAGTAGCGGTTGTTGTCGAAGCGTACGAGGCAGGTCGAGGAGACGCTGGCCGGCACGGCGTGGAAGCCGTCGAAGCGGCCGGCATAGGGTACCAGCGCTGCCCGCTCGGCCTCGAACCGCTCCCAGACGGTGCGCTCCCGCTCCTCGGGATGAGGATGGGCCTTGGCGAAGGCGATCACCCCGTCGAGCAGCAGGGCGTTCAGTTCGTCGTAGCTCTTCACCCGGATGCGCGGCGTGAACAAGCGCTCGCGCACCAGCCCGACCTGGTTCTCGACCTGGCCCTTCTCCCACCCTGATGAGGGCGTGCAGGCCACCGGCTCGACGAGATAGTGCGAGCACATCTGCAGGAAGCGGCGGTTGTAGGCGCGCTCGCGCCCGACGAAGATCGTCTCCACCGCGGTCTTCATGTTGTCGTAGATCCCGCGCTGGCAGGTGCCGCGGAAGAAGGCGAACGCCCGGTCGTGGGCGTCGAACACCATCTCCTGGCTCTCGCGCGGATAGGCCCGCACGAACGGCATGCGCGAGTGGCAGAGCCGGACGTGAGCGACCTTGACCGTGACGGTCACGCCGCCGATCAGCACGATCTCGTGGCTCCAGTCGAACTGGTAGGCCTCGCCGGGGGCGAACACGAGCGGCACGAAGGCGGGGGCGGTGACGGCCGTGCGCGTGCGCTTCCAGCCCTTGGCGTAGCGGCGCACCGCGTCGTAGCCGCCCTCATACCCGAGCCCGCGCAGGGCCTCGAAGATCCGGATCAGGGTGAGCCGTTCGCGAGGCGGCTTGCCGGCGTTCGCCGTCAGCATTCGATCGAGATGGTCCCGCCAGGGTCCGAGCTTGGGCAAGGGCTGCACCTCGCGCTCGTAGGCGAAGGCAGTCGCACCCGAGCGGATGACCTTGCGGACCGTATTGCGAGAGACGTGCAGGTCGCGGACGATGTCCTTGATCGCGCGGCCGCGGGTGAAGAACTCGCGCCGAATGCGCGCAATCGTGTCCACGCCCTTCATCCCCCACCACCCGTCCGGTCGTCCCGGAGGGCAGTCTGCGAGAGCAAGCTTCAGGGGGTCAGAATTGGACGCCGATCCCCCACCTCAGGGTGTCAAAGTTGCACGCCGAAACACACTAGAACGCCAGCCTCGGGGGCGTCGTATACCCCGGGAGCTCAACTGG
>NZ_BPQX01000040.1 GCF_022179525.1 Methylobacterium persicinum | reverse complement strand
GTTCAACGCTGTTTGACACTCGGCACGGCGCCTTCTTCACTCACTACGGTGGGGAAACCCCGCAGGGCGACGCTTACGAGAATATAAAGCCTCTTGAGCCGCAGGATGCCAAGACTTGGCTTGAGAACAACAACTTCGTCGATGAGGTGGAAAAGCTGTTTGGCGAACAGCCTGAAGCTGGCGAGCAAGATAGTCGCATAACCGTCCGCATTCCGGACAGCTTGAAGACGCGCATCGAAGGCCTCGCGGCTGCCAACAAGCAATCCCTCAACGCTTGGATCATGCGCTGCCTCGAAACCTGCGCCAACGCACAGTCGCAGAGCCGCTGAGGCGAGCCATGGCGATCACCTTCACGCCTCGCCGCGGCGGGATCCTGATGTGCGACTTCGGACCGGACCCCGCCGACCCGCTTACCTTCCCTCTCTCAGCGCCGCCAGTCGGGGTGGCCCCCGAAATGTGGAAGATCCGACAGGTCGTCGTCGTCTCGCCCGCTCCGCTCAATCATAGGCATGGGACAGGTCCCGGGGTCTGCCTCGTCGTGCCCTTCAGCGCGACGCCGCCGCGATCCGAGGACCCGTGGGACGTGCCGTTCGAGGCCCGGGCCTACCCCAGCCTCCCGAAAGCGTCCTGGGCGAAGTGCGCTTCGGTCACGCTCGTCTCACACGCCCGGCTTGATCGTGTGATCGCCGGACGGGGGTACCGCGGGGACTTCGTGAGCGGGGCCGACATGACCCGCATCGAGGCCGGGTTGCGGGCTGCGTTCGGACTCTGATCAGCCGCAGCGCCATGTTGAACGTTACGCCATGTAACGCTACATTGAGCTGGTCCCCGAAAGGGGCTTTGGGAGCCGGCATTCGCCCAGCGGGTAGAGTTCGCCGGCTTCATGAGAAGGCCCCGCTGGAGCGATCCGGTGGGGCCTTTCTCGTTCAGGGACCCGCCGACCATCCTGGCCATCGGCGCGGCATCCTCGGGCGCCGCATGGTGGAAAGTGTCGGGGCAAGTCGCTGATCGCGCTCTGCTACCAAGGTGCTTCAGTACCTCCGCACCGTAGGATCATAGCATCGTGGTGCGGTGGTACTGTGGTGCGAAAGCATTATGGTTTCACTTCGCCTTGGCGAGCCACTCCTCCGCAGCCTGGATCAGGATAGCGTTGATGCTAGTCTCGTCTTTGAAGGCGATCTCCCGCAGGGTGCGGTGTAGAGTCTTCGGCAGGCGGATGTTCAGCGCGACCACCTCCGCTTTGGCCGACGTCTCGGGTCTGTCGTCAGCCGTCGGCAGGTCGCTGCCCGTCGCGGCAGCAAAACCCGCCGCCACCGCGCTGATAGGCGCCACCGCTGCCATCCGCGCCCCAAGGCCAGATCCCATCTTTTTCGCACTCACGCCGTCGCCCTTTCGATCGCGTCCGCTACCGCCTTCACCTCGCTGTCGGCCAGCGAGCCGGGCGCGAAGGCACCCACCGTATCGCCGGTGTTGAACGCCCGCACGAAGGCCGACCGGTACGCCAGCGCTGGGCCCACGGGTTCGCCGAGCTTGCCGAGTTCGTCCACGATCTCGCGCCCCTCCGATGTCCGACGATCAACCCGGTTCGGGATGATCAACGCGGCGGGCTTGCCGGCGCGGTGCGCACGGGCCTGTCTGACCACGGCTAACACCTCGCCCATCGCCATCATGTCGAGGCCGGACGGGCCACACGGCAGAAGGGCTAAGTCGGCCAGGCCGAGGGCGGCGCCGAGCGCGGCGTCCAAGTGAGGCGGGCAGTCGAGGATCAGGATCTCGGCCGCCAGCTTCCTCACCTGCCCCACCCAAGGCTTGAGGTTTTCCACCGTGACCGGCAAGTGCTTGACCGGGAGCCGGAGGTTGCCTGGAGCCGCCCATTGAGCGGCCGAGCCCTGCGGATCCGCGTCGACCAAGTGGATACGGCGCCCTCTGGCGGCGAGCTCGCCGGCGAGGTGGACCGATAGGGTCGTCTTGCCGATCCCGCCCTTACGACCCACGACAGCGATTACCTGCACCATAACACCATGATACCTCCGCACGACGATGCCGGCGCACCGCTGCACCTCGGCGCTCTCACACCTTGGCGTTAACGCACCGTTGCACAATGGTCTTTCCGCACTAAAGCATCACGGTACCATAGCACGATGATGCCTTCGCACCATTGCACCTCGGTGTCATGGTATCGCCTCACCGAGATCGCGTGCTTACCAGTTCCACCGCCGCAACACGTTGTCGTGCGGGTTGCCCCTCACTGGATCAAGGCGGGGCGATGGGGCAGCCCTACAGTCCAGGATGGGTTTCAGCCAACCATCGTTCCAACTCGAAAGTGACCAGCTTCCGGATCGGTAGACCGAGACCATGCCAGATCCCCCGCTCAAGCTGCGCGAAGGTGGCCTGCCAGTCCTCGAAGTTGCCCAGGGAGTAAGGGCCTATGCGGGTTGCGCCTTCTGTTACCGGGACCTCATCCGCGAATGCGTGTCCGATCGGCATGGCGTTGGCGAGACCGTAGACAAGGAACTCGCACTCGATGGCGAGTTCAACCTCGGGCCTCCTAGCCAACCGACGCAGCCGCTCACCAAGGGCAATCACTTGCAGAGCGACCGGCGGGAAGAGTTCCGGCGGGAAGACGCGCTCGACGCCGTGGAACTTGTCGAGCGCCACGAACCCGTATGCGTCAACGATGCCATGATCGCCGATGAACCACCTCCCGAACTGCCGACTGGTGCTATCGAAGTTTTCGACACCGCCGAGCCTGGGCCGCCAACTATCGACGAACCCGCCCTCCCCGAACGCGGTGGGGCCGGCAGGCCGAGGGCGGATGAAGGCAGCCTTACGGCTGAGATCATCCGCGCGCAGGTGAAGATCTTCCGTGGCAACGAGCGTGCAGCGGAACCAGACGGCTTCGCGGCCGACGAATGGTTGGCTTTGGTGTACCGTGATCGAACCCGGCCCCCTCCTCACCATCTCGGCCAGGACGCGTTGCCGCTCGTCGAGCAAGGCCGAGACCCGTTCCCCACGCGTACGGGTCTCGAATAGGACGCTCTGCAGGTCGCGCATCGTCATGGGCTCCGAGCGCGATCCGCGCCGCATGTAGGCGAGAGGCGGTCGGCCATGACCGTGCGGTGCCCGGGTCGATGAGCCGGTGCGGATGATGAGGACACCTTCCCCATCACCGCCAGGCTGCTCTATGCCACGCACTTCGAATACGGCGAGCGGCGGGTCGATGAGGTTGTCGAGCGCTTGCTGCATCTGCTCGGCACAAGCGGCAATTCGGGGGATCAGCACCGGATCCGGTCCACGAGCGCGTTTCGGGTGATCGTCGGTTTCGTCGATCCCGACGACAACGGCACCGCCGTAGGCATTGGCCAGCGCAACGATTTCCTTCGCCAACCCGTCGCGAGCCGGGTTGGAGAACCTCTTCGCACCCTTCATCCATGGATCGCCGTCGCGGTCGTTGGCGGGCAGGCTACGCTTGAGTTCGAGGCGTAGCCCCTCCTCGGCCTCCTCGCGGATCAGGGCCTCAATGTCCGCAAACGTAGAGGTGGTTCGGTTTGTCTGAACAGCGAACTGGGCTTGGATGAGTGGATATCCTGCCGGGTTCAGGCCGCCACGGGATGCGGCAGCCTGTCGAAGTAGGCTTGGTCTGGGGTGCGCCGGTCAAGGCTCGAATGGGGCCTGCGTTCGTTGTAGAAGGCGAGATACCGGCCGATCGACGCGCGCGCCATGCTGACGGTGTCGTAGGCCCGCAGGTAGATCTCCTCGTACTTGACTGACCGCCACAGTCGTTCGACGAAGACGTTGTCGCGCCACGCGCCTTTGCCGTCCATGCTGATAGCGATCCCTGCCCGCCGCAGCACGCTGGTGAAGGCGTAGCTGGTGAATTGCGAGCCCTGGTCGGTGTTGAAGATCTCCGGCTTGCCGTGCCGGGCGAGCGCTTCTTCCAGAGCCTCCACGCAGAAATCGGCCTCCATGGTGATCGATAGCCGCCAGGATAGGACCCGGCGGCTGAACCAGTCGATCACGGCCGCCAAGTAGACAAACCCACGCGCCATTGGAACGTAGGTGATGTCCATCGCCCAGACCTGATTGGGTCTGTCGACCGTTACCCCCCGCAGCAGATACGGGTAGATCTTGTGCCCTGGCGTAGGCTTCGAGGTGCTCGGTTTGCGGTAGAGTGCCTCGATGCGCAGGCGCTTCATCAGCGTCGCGACATGGCAGCGGCCAATCGCGACGCCCTCTTTGTTGAGGAGATCCCGCAGCATCCGGCTCCCCGCGAAGGGCAGTTCGAGATGCAACTCGTCCATCCGCCGCATCACCGCGAGATCAGCGGCCGGGACCGGACGTGGCAGGTAGTAGACGCTGCCCCGGCTGATCCCGAGCGCCTTGGCCTGTTTGGCGATGGGCAGATCGTGCCCGCGATCGATCATCGCTTTGCGCTCAGCAGACCGGCTTTGCCGAGCGCGCCGGACAAAAAATCGTTGGTCAGCGTCAACTCACCGATCTTGGCGTGCAGCGTCTTCACGTCGATAGCCGGTGCCGCCTCCGACCGGGGTGCGGATCCGAACACCCCGGCAGCCCCGTCGAGAAGCTGGGTCTTCCAGGCCGTGATCTGGTTGGGATGGACATCGAAGTGCTGGGCCAGTTCGGCCAGGGTCTTCTCGCCCCGCAGGGCAGCCAGAGCCACCTTCGCCTTGAAGGCTGGGACATGGTTCCGGCGTTGTCGCTTGCTCATCATCGCTCCTGATCGGCCGCCAGCCTGGCCGCCGTCAGGCAGAAATTCCGGTCGTGTCCCATGCGGTGGT
>NZ_BPQX01000039.1 GCF_022179525.1 Methylobacterium persicinum | reverse complement strand
AAGCAACCGGGAGGCGGAGGATCACTGACCTGCTCAGCGGCATCTTGCACAGCGCATGCCCAGTGCGGACAGGTGTGAGTCTTAAGATCAGCGCGGTGCCTGCGCTCCTGAACGTGCTGGCAGCGTCGCACGAACGCGTCTGTCCAGATTGCGGCCGCTGCAAGCCCACCGTCCGCCTGCGGCCCAACCTCGAAGTCCTTGAGCCCGCACACGGGGCATACGATCGATCCCATGAGAGCCTCCGTTCACACCTCCATCTCGGCGCCGACCTCCATCACCTGCTGGGCCGGCACGCACAGGTAGCTCGCCGTCTCCTCGGCGTTACGCTGCATCAGCGCGAAGATCTCCTCGCGCCAACCCGCCATGCCGGGACGTTTCTCCGAGGCCACCACCGTCTCGTGGCTGATGAAGTAGCTCAGGTGGTCGCAGTCGATGCCCTTGAGCCGGCCGTCCTCGACCGCCCGTCGCAGGGCGCGCGGGACATGAACCGTGTCCATGAAGCCGAACCGGAGCAGCACCCGCGTCACGTCCGGAGCGACCGGCACCACCTCGATCCGCTCGGCGTCTGCCGCGTGCGGCACGTCCAGGATCTGCAGCGTCACGAGGAGCACGCGCTCGTGCAGCACCTGCAGGTGGCGCACGAAGTTCATCAGCGGCAACGGCATGCCGTCCTCGGCCGAGGTCAGGAACGCGCCCGTGCCCGGGATGCGCGGCAGGTGCTTGGATTCGACGCGGGTCAGGAACTCCGCCTCGGGCATGCGGATATCGGCCCGGGCCGCCTCCAGGAGCTGTGTGCCGCGCCGCCAGGTCAGCATCAGGAAGGCGACGCCCGCCGCGAGCAGCAGCGGAAACCAGCCGCCCTCGAACAGCTTCAGCGTGTTGGCGCTGAAGAAGGTCAGATCGACGAGCAGGAACGCGCCGTTGACCGCGAGCACGAGGGCGAGGTTGAAGCCCCAGCGAAGCGCGATCAATGCCGCCAGCACGGTCGTGATCACCATCAGCAGTGACACCGCGATGCCGTAAGCGCCCGCCAGCGCGTCCGACGAGCCGAAGGCCAGCACCGCGCCGAGGGTGGCGAAGGCCAGGAGCCAGTTCACGATGGGCACGTAGATCTGCCCGGCCTCCTGCGAAGAGGTATGGACGATGCGCATGCGCGGGAAGAAGCCGAGCTTGATCGCCTGCTCGGTGAGCGAGAACGCACCGGAGATGATGGCCTGGGAGGCGATGACGGTGGCCAGCGTGGCGAACGCCACGAGCGGGTAGTGGATCCAGCTCGGCGCGAGCTGGAAGAACGGGTTGTCGACCGCGGCCGGGTTCGAGAGCAGCAGCGCGCCCTGGCCGAGGTAGTTCAGCACCAGGGCCGGGAGCACGATCGCGAACCACGCGAGCCGGATCGGTGCGCGCCCGAAATGGCCGAGGTCGGCGTACATCGCCTCGCCGCCGGTGACCGCCAGGAAGGCTGCGCCCAGCATGGCGAAGCTGACCGGCAGATGCGCGGTGAGAAGGTAATAGACGGCGCGGAACGGGTTCAGGGCCGCCAAGATCTCCGGCTTCTGCCGGATGCCGGCCGCGCCGACGGCCGCGATGGTGGCAAACCACAGCAGCATGACCGGTCCGAACAGGCGCCCGATGAAGCCGGTACCTTTGCGCTGGACCGAGAACAGACCGATCAGGATGACGACGGTAGCCGGCACCACAAAAGGCGTCACGCCGGGGGCATCGACCTTCAGGCCCTCGACAGCTGAGAGCACCGAGATGGCAGGGGTGATCGCGCCGTCGCCGTAGAGTAGCGCGGCTCCGATCAGCCCGACGACGAGCAGGATGGCGCGCCACGAGCGTGGCGGTGCATGCCGGGCCCCGAGCAGAGCAAGCATGGCCACGATGCCGCCCTCGCCGTGATTGTCCGCGCGCAGGATCAAGACGGCGTACTTGAGCGCGACGATGAGGAACAGCGACCAAAGGATGAGGGAGACGGATCCGACCACCGCGTCGTGCTGGAGGGTGCCACCTGCGGCTGCGACCTTGACGGTCTCCTTGAGCGCGTAGAGCGGACTGGTGCCGATATCGCCGTAGACGATGCCGAGCGCGCCGAGGGACAGGGCGACGGAGGCGGTTCGTGCCGGGAGCTGCGCTTCGCCTGCCTGGATCGCGACGGTCACCAGTTCATCTCCATCCACAGCCAGCCGAGCGCGACGGGCGCTATGCTCGGTAGCTCTCTTGGTCTCAGACGCTTGGCGAGCCGAAACAGATCCGCGTGATCGGTGGCAGATACGCCCCCGATGCCCCCGCAGCTCTCCGGCTGTCACAGAGGAAAGGAGAAGCGGTTTTAGAGGATCTTGGACCGATTATCTTAGAAAAGGACTTTGAGCCTATCGCCTAGTGTGTAGGCAAACCGACCGTTTTCCAGACGATCTGGGTCGCGCGTGCCGAACCTCTCTCAAAGCAGCCCCGTTTTGTTAGGAAAACGTGGCAGGAAAACTACTGACAGATAAACGCGCCTCGTTCACTATCCTGGCATGCTTGTCGGATACGCCCGCGTCTCCACCCTCGACCAGAACCTTGACCTCCAGCGCGACGCGCTGACCAAGGCCGGGTGCGAGCGGCTTTTCGAGGAGAAGAAGTCCGGCAAGGCTGGGACCAAGCGACCTGAGTTCGAGGCAGCCCTCGCCTACCTACGTCCCGAAGACGTACTCGTCGTCTGGAAGCTCGATCGCCTCGGACGCTCGCTCGTCGAGATGATGCGCACCATCGACGGACTACGGGTGAAGGACGTCCACTTCCGATCCCTCACCGAGCAGTTCGACAGCGCCACTGCCCACGGACGCTTTGCCCTCCAGATGCACGGCGCCATGGCCGAGTACTTCCTCGACCTCAACCGCGAGCGCACCATGGAGGGTCTCAAAGCCGCCCTGGCTCGCGGCCGCAAAGGCGGCCGACCCAAGAAGCTGACCGAGGCCGACATCGCCGCCGGCCGGGCGATGCTGGCCGCCGGCGACATCCCCGTCGCCGCCATCGCCAAACGCCTCGGCGTCAGTCGCTATACCTTCTACAGCTACTTCCCCCGTGCCCGTAGCTCTGCCAACGCCGGTCGGGGGTGAGCCCATGCCGATCCGCCCCGAGCATCGCTTCTTCTACCCGATCGACTGGCCCCAACTCTCGATCGCGATCCGCTTCGGTCGGGCCAAGGGGCGCTGCGAAGCCTGCAAGCGCCCGCATGGACGGATGGTCTACCACCTCGGCGATGGCCGCTGGTGGGACGGAGAAGCTGGGGTGTGGCGCGATGGACGCGGCAGGATCACCCGTCTGACCCTGGGTGTCGACGACTTGCTCACCCGCGTCCGTACGACCCGAGTGGTGCTGGCAGCCGCCCATCGCGACCACGACACCAGCAACAATGCGAACGCCAACTTGGCCGCTTTCTGCCAGCGATGTCACATGATCCACGACCGGCCCGAGCATCGCCGGCGCCGCTGGTTCACGCTGTTTCGGCGCAAGGCCCTCGGTGATCTGTTTCGCGGGCCCTACACCTAATCATGTCACCGCGGGGTCCTGTCGGCCTACTCCATTTTCAACGACTCCATGTAACCAGTGGCGCGTCAGAACTGTGAAGCTGGGGCGAAAGGCAGACGGTATTCGGCCGGCACGCGGATCGACGTCGTCAGCGTCCCATATGCGACCCCAAGACACCGTGCGCTGACACCCTCAGGTGTCGGAGCACGCGGCCAGCGCCATTTCAGTCGCCGATACCTCCGCCGCCCCTACCCAGCCGTTTGCGTGACGGAGTCCGTCGTACCCGCTCTTCTCCTTTCTTCGCGCCGCGGTCAGACCCGGCTGGGACAGGGACAGGCGCCGGCAACATGCCGGGGTCGCGCGTTTCCAGAGGTGTCCGGGTGACTACATCGAGGAGTGCCTGAGTGGCCTGGAGCTGCCGCTGCGTCCAGATATGAACCTCTCCAGCCCAAGCCTCGAGCTGTTCCCGCCACCTTCGCTGCGCGAAGCGGGACGCTAGATGTGATTTCCCGAGAGCACGCTCCGGGGCCGGCTCATGCCCTCGTGGGGCTACAATCCGTTCCAGCATAGTCTGCAGAACGCTCCCCTGGTGCGCCAGCATGTTCGACACATCCTCGGCCAAGCCCTCAAGCAGGTAAGTCCGGTGCTTGCGCGCGAATGCCTGCCGCAGTGGCAGCGCTGGCCGCCCTGCCACCATACGTTCTTCCATCGGCCGCAGCAGGGTCGGCAGCGCCCGCTCCGCCTCACCGCGCACCGCGCGAGCCCGCGCCAGGAAGGCGTGTGCGCTGGTCTGCTCGGGCGCACGCACCAGTGCCGCAGCGATGTCCGACCAGATCTCCTCCTCGTCGACGGGGAGAGCATCCCCGATTGGACGCCGCTTCCTGATCCGCCGTCGCTCCGGGGCTGCAGCGAACAGCATGTGCGTACGGTGCCGATGTCGGCTGGCGGCCGTGTAGGCGAGAAACGCGTCCACCCCCGCCGTCCCATCCGGGAAGGCTGCGATGTGCTCGTCCGAGGTGATGCCTTGGGCCATGTGCACCGTCATCACATCGCCGTACGTCAGCCGGATGCACCTATTCTTCGGATCGCGCAGCGTGTCCCACGCGACCCATGCCTCCTCCCCCTTGTCGTTTCGCAGCCGCAGGCCTGCATCACCGAGTCCGCGTACTGTGACGATGCTACCATTGTAGCCGATCGGTCCGCGTCCGCCGTCATCGCGTCGTCCGTTGGTGAGGGCATGCAGGCGTACGCGATCGCCAACCGTCAGGGTCAGCTCGTACCTTCGCCCGGACAAGTCCTCCGTCTTGATCTTCCATTCCTCTCCGGTGAGTTCGCCCCGGCCTTGCCGCCGCGCGCGGATAGCCAGGGCGAGGGCGTGGGCGCCGGCGTTCGTCGGTGCGCTCACCGTCAGGCTGAAGTTGGGGTCGTGCGCGTTCGCTCTATGGCGCTTCTCCCATAAGTTCGCGATGGCTGCGGCGACCGTCTCCTCATCACCCTCGATCAGTTGGGCCGTGCCGTCCGCGCGCTTGCGCGTCAGCGCCTCGGCTGCGCGCCCTTGCCGGAACAGTCCCGTCGTCTCCCGCTCCTGCTCCTCCCTCTGCCTGACGGTGCTCAGGATCTCCGGGATCGCGTCGTTCCCGAGGCTCTGGCGCAGGAGCTCGATCGTCGGACCGGCCGAGATCGACGCGCACTGGCGCTCGTCGCCGACCGCCACGATCCGGAAGCCGTAGCGCGCACGCAGCCGCAGTAGCTCCAGGAGTTCGCGCACCCCGACGAGGCCGAGCTCGTCCAGAACCACTACGCTGTCTGGTCCGAGCGTCAGCTCGCCCGCCTTGGCATCCCGCAGCAGCGTGGCGAGGGCCTTGCAGCGATCGTCCGGTATGCCGGCATCGACGAGGGCCTTGCCCTGCCGCCAGGCCAGGGCACCGCCGTAGACCGTCCGGCCCTCGGTATGCCAAGCGTCGACCAGGGGGGCGAGCAGGGTGCTCTTTCCGGATCCCGCCACCCCGATGACCAGGGCCAGCGCTCCACCGCCGCCGAGCCGGTCCATGGCCGCGCGCTGCGATCGCCCGTGCGCGCCTGCCCCGAACGAGAGGCCGCTCGCGCGCTCGAAACGCGCCACCCCGGCCGCGATCGCCGTGGCCGGCAGCGCCCCCGTCCGCTCAGCAGCGGCGGACCCGGCCAGCCTCGTGAACTCCGCCTCCTGGTCGACGTGCAGGCTTGTGGTGAAAGCCGCCGCCTCGCCGCAGCGGCCCCGCACCGTGCCCGGCAACAGGGCGACCTGCACGCCGTTCTGCCGTAGACCGCGCGTGCGGATCAGGTCTGTGACAACATCGATGTCGGCCGCCGTGTCGATGCCGGCGGCGATCAGTCCGCGCGCTGCTGCGAGCCGGAGCTCGGTCAGCTCGGTCACGGTCTGCTGCTCCAGCGGTTTTTCCAGCAGGTCGCGCGCGACCGCATAAGCCCGCTCGAGCCGCGTCGCCCGATCCGATGGGGCCGGCAGGGTTGGCTCGATCAGGCTGTGCGGCTCCCAGCCGAGTGCCGCCGCCTCCGCCAGCCAAGTCGCCCGGTCGCCAAGGTCGTCCGCCTTGGCTCCGCGCGGGTCCTGCACCGCCTGCTTCATCATCCGGACCCGCTCGGCCGGATGGAGCTGGTCCCAGTCGAGATCGCGCTCCTGCGCGAGCGCCCGCGCGGCGCGTTCCCCCTTACGTGTGCGCTTGGAGAAGCCGTCGCACAGCGTCTGTGGCACGGCCGTAAGGTGGGCCATCTTCGTGTTCGCGTCGAGCTCCACCGCGACGCCGGCCGCGCGCAGCTCCCGAGCCAGGATGGCCTGGTACAAGGCACCGAGCTCTTTTACCCGCCCGTCGAGGGCATTCGAGTCTAGGCCGCCGGCGTGACGCTCATCCGTGAGGACGAGGTTCGGCACGATCACGTGGGTGTGGAGTTGCGGGTCGCCCGTCACTGAGGGTCGCAACACCCGCGTCGCGACCGGAGGCGTCGTACCCTCGTCCGCCTCGCTGGGTCTGGCGGTGTAGTGGTCGAACGCGAACCAGGCGATATGCCCAGCGTCAGCGCCGTTGCGCCCCGCCTTTCCGCGCCGCGCCCGGCCGAGGAGTTGCTCGATCTGCCCCATAGTCTCGGCAAGCGCGCGGCGGTGGACCTGGGCGTAGATGGCGCGTTCGGCCTCCGTGGCAGCCAGGGCGAATGCCAAGGACAGCGATTTGGGCGCTGAGATCGTGAAGTCGATGTAGGCGACTTCGCGCCTGAGCTTCCCAATTTTTTTGCGGAACTGGAATATGTCGAGTGGCGCGCCATCGGCGCGACGCCCCTCGCACATATGGGCCTGCGCCTCCGGCGTCGGCTCGTCACGACCCTCCAAACCGTAGAGGCCGAAGAAGCGCCGTCGCAGTACCGCCTCCCGCTCCTCCAGCAGCGGCGCGCCGTCCGCACGGTGGCCGCGCAGGATCCGCTCGACCTCCCCGCACGTCGGCAGGCGTTCGGAGTTGAGACCGAGCGCCTCGGCGAGGCGGAGGCTCGCGCCTTGACGCTGACGCTGTTTGCCCGGGATCGGGCGCCCGTCGACACGATGGCCGGCCAGGAGCTGAGTGATCGCTTCCAGCGTGAGGATCTCGTCAGGCCGGATGCCGAGGCGTCGAGCCACCCCAACGTTGAGGTCGGGGCGCAGCCACGGTGTCGTCGGCGCGGATGCAGCCTCTGGCTCGGCGGCCACAGGGTGCCCGTAGCCGTAGTAGGCAGCGAGTTCGGCCTGATGCACCAGCAGCGTGGGCGTCATCAGGTGCTGGGCCATGTGGCGGCACGCCGATGGTATGGCCGCGTACCCGGTAGCATATGTCAGCATCGCAAAGCCTCCGCGCTCGGCTCGGCTTCGAACCGCTACGGCCTGCTCTTGCCAGTCAGAACCTGGATCAGCTTTTCGAGCAGCGCGGTATTCTCCTTCAACGTCGCCTGGATGGTCCCGAGCAGTGTCTTCAGGCGGCTGTCCTCCTCGGGCGGCGCCTCGGCGGCCTCGACGAGCCTCTCGAGCAGCCGCGTATTCATGCCCAGCGCCTCCGCCACGGCCTGCTGGCCGAAGGACAATCGGTCGAGAGTTTCGGTCAGGGTGTCCAGGCGTGCGACGAGAGTAGGTTCGGTAACCATCGGGATGCCTCCACGAATTCGGATTTTATACCTATTTAAAGATCTGCACCGGAGGTGCCTTGGTCTGTAAGAATTATTGAAAGTGGGGAAACCTCAGTGTTTCCCCACTTTCTCAGCCTTTCTACCCACAGTTGATGCGGGCATACCGCAGAAGATCCGTCATGCTTCCAGGCGCTATCACAATATTTTAAAGTAATATCGTCACCTTCCGCAAGCTGCCAATGCCATGACTGAGCAATTTGACGTCATACTTGACGCTGAATTTGATTTTTGGCTCGTTATGACAGCTAACCCAACACCGACTATCGTCGAAACGATCACTATACCGACGACAGTGGTTGTAAGTATTTTTGCTACGATAGCTTCAGTGATTTGCTGCGTAAACTCTTTCGCAAAATCACTGGCTATAAACTCAGGGTTTCCCAACCTTGAGTGGACCTCATTCGCAAGGTTCCTAGGTAGATTTCCTATCGTGGATCTGATTTTACCATTGACATCATCCGTCATTTTCTCGAAGTAAGATACTTGCTTGAGACATATATCCCCGACGGCCCTTGTGTTTTTATCGATCAGTTTGTTGAAGTCGGTGAAGAACCTTTGGCCTTCATGCTCGATGCTGTACTTATTCAGTACCTCCGAGCGCTGACTCCTCATCTCTTTGAGGTGCTCTTTCCCCTGACGGATCTGCTCATCCGCGCGTTCTTGTAATTTCTCGGACTGTATTGCGAGATGGCGCTGCAGAGTCGCCAAGCTCGCCATCAACTTGTCTTCGCTTGATGCGACTGTACGGGCATGCGCCTCATGACTCGACTCGATACTCAACACGAGCGTTTGGCACAGTATCATGAGGCTACTGTAGAATGGGAACATCCGATCGCCCGGGCGCAATCCCAAATCTTCCGTCGCCTGAGCGACATGCTTCAGCGCCCCATCGAAAAGACTATCCGGTGTCTGCGATCCCGGGGGATGCGGACTGGAAGATCCCACGCTCATGGCAGCCAAGCCTCCTGTTCCGCGAAGGCCGCCTCAACCTCTTTCCACCATTCCTCAATCTCGTACTGTGTTGATGGGCCAATCGGCTCACCGGTCGATCCGGACTTGCCATCAATGACGTCGAAAACATCCAAATCGAGCGCATTGAGCTGATCAGTGAAGTCAAATCTAGGTATCGTCATCAGGCCTGCCCCGCCGCTCACGAGTTGCTCGAGGGCAGGAGAAGACAACACCTCTGCAAGCGGGTCACGATGCCGTAGGCCCGAAACGCCATACTTTTTCGTAGGCGGGGCACCGGCATTCGCACAGAGGATGATCTTCTGTGCCTCGTAGCCTCGATCCTTGTCGGCGGTGAGGATGTTCGAGAGATCGCTGAGATCGTCGCCGAACGTATAGATGACTGCGACGGCGATACGTTTCGCCTTCAAATAATCCCTTAAACGGCTTGACTTAGCATAATCATCGAGCGTTCGATCGTTGCCACCGGCATCCCATACCGCAAAGCCGCGCTGAATGGTCACGAGGTCGACCATTCGACGAATGAAATCCCTCGTTTCCTCTTGCTCGCTCCGATGATGAACCTTGTCGGCGGAGCCATTGCCTTCATCGTAGAACGCCCGAAGGCCATCGTTGCTGCCTTCGGCATCGACGATCAGGACAGGATGGCCAGCCCTTCGGAGACGCTTGATCAGCAGGTTGGCAATGAATGTTTTGCCGACCCTACCTCTCCCGCAGAAAATATAGATAACGGCGGTGTATGCCGCCAGAAGCTCAGATAAGCCGAAATTTGATTTATGATCAGGGCATTTGATCGCTGTATCTGTCTCGAAGTCCAAAATTCGGCAAACGTCTGAGGTTTTTTGAGATTTACTTAGCTTGTCTTGCGACTTCATTACTATTAATCCTTCATTGTGATTGCGTATCACATGCGCCTACGCTTCAAGATCGGCGGCAGAGGCCGCTCCGTGTCGTGTTGTCCGGCACGTAGTTTTCGAAGTTTTTGCTGACCTTGCTCGTCCCGACGGGATCCAGTGTCGTCGGACCGACCGGCCGGTTCCGCCCATTCATCCACCAAGATCCCCGGTGGAAATTGCGCCGGTGTCGGCGATGAGACCGCCCGCATGACGTCGACCGGCCTCGCCGATAGCTCTCCCGGTCGATCTGGCCAGGACTTACGGCGGCGCCCGCGGTAGCGGTCGTCCCGGGACAATCCGGCTCGCTCGGCTACGATCGCCTTCCAGGTGGCTGAAGCCGTTCCCGGAGTCACCGGATCGCCGTGAGCGTTGGTCAACCCCGCCTCCTTGACGATGAGCATCAGGAGCTTGCGATCGATGTAGTGGGTCCCGATCAGCGGAATCAGATCCGCCCGCTCCCGGCGAAGGAATGGCCCGAGCCGACGATCCTGCTTTCGCGCACGTTTGATCAGAGCGTCCAGCTCTGGGCGCGAGATCGGCTTCTTCGTGTCCATGGCCTGCCTCGCTCATCGGGAGACGATCGCGTGGCGTGGACCGAACTTTTCCACACGCTCTCCGTTGCGGTCATGGGCAGGGATCGGAACCTTCTGGGGATCCGTGTCGAGCGATGGGAGCTGGGTTCGGCGAACCGGATCGGCCGATGAATCCGATCGTCGAAGGTGGTTGAGCCCTGGGCTCGACAGCATCGGACGGCACGCTCGCGGTGAGCTGGGCGAGCTTGGAGAACCCGGTCGCAACCAGTACATAAGTAGTTCCTTTCAGTATTTTTTTCCGGCGAATCGTGGTGGAATCGCTGTCCGCCTATTGTAGGCGCAGGATATCGGGTGAGATCAAGCGCCACGTCGGCGTGATTTCGCCGAGTTGACTGCGGGCGGCTTCCTGTGCCTACGCCAAAACGGCGCTCGCAACGCCTGCGAATCGTTGCAAATACTTCGATCGTCCGTTCGCGAGGGGGACGTCTATGGCAAATTAGCAACGCTATAGTGTTGCATTGTAGCAACGTACGTGGGATCTAGGATGACGGGGATTCAGTAGCATCTACGCAGGTAGGGGCGGTCGGACTGCCCATCACGGTCCAGTCCCTCGGTGCGGAGACCGTCCACTGCCGATCCACAGTGCCGAGCGATCGATGGTGACGGTGCATCCCACCGATCGCCGTGTCGTACCCGCCCGGTCCAGGGGTTTGCCGGATCACTCACAAGAGAGGACCGGGTCCTCCCACCCGGTCCTGAAGTCGTCGCTGTAGGAACGGTCGTTCGCGCGGACAGGTCCGAGTGAGCGGCGACGCCCGCGGTATCGGTTTGTAAGATCGATCAGGCCGGGTGGATCGGCCTAGCCGTGCCGCGCAGGCAGGCGATCGCCTCGCGGATCTCGACCGCGCGGCCGACGACAATGCGCTTGAGCCGATGGGCTTCGGCGACATCGTCTCCCAAGTTCGCCAAGCGCTCGTCTAGGTCGCCCGTCCGCAGCTCGCGTGCGAGCTGGTCCAGTCGCGCCAATGCCGCGCAAAACGAGGGTGTTTCGATCGTAGGTGTAGCGGCGCGCAATCGAAC
>NZ_BPQX01000038.1 GCF_022179525.1 Methylobacterium persicinum | reverse complement strand
CCGGATCCGTCGCGCCACCCGGCGCGGTCGAGCTGCCCGTTTCGCCCGAGCCCGTCGAGCCGCCCGTGCCGCCATCCGTCGCGCGGGTGAAGCCCAGGCTCGCCCCCGTCGCATCGTAGTTCAGGACAGGCTGGAGGAAGGCGAGGTTCGTCGTCGTCTGCAGGCTCGCGAAGCGACCGCTCAGCCCCCCCGCCGTGCTCAGGATCCGGTAGCTCTGGCTCGCCGTGTAGGTGCCCGTGCCGGCCCGGACGTCCACCGTGCCGCCCGACAGCGTCGCCGTGCCGCTCGCCACGATTGCATCCGTCCGGCCCGATGCGTCCACCTGCACCCGGAACGTCGAGCCCGCCGCGAAGCTCACCGACCCCGCCACGTTCAGCGTGCTGTAGGGCGTGGCCACGCCCGGCGCCACGATCGATCCCGTAAGCGCCGACACCCCCGGCACCGTCCCCGAACCGCCCAGCGTCGCCCCGCTCTCCACCGTCAACCCCGACGACGAGGCCAGCGAGCCGTTGGCCACCAGGGTCCCGGACACCACGTCCGTCGCCCCGGTATAAGTCTCCGTCCCGCTCAGGATCAGCGTCCCCGAGCCGATCTTCGACAGGTCGCCAACCCCGGAGATCGCCCCGGCGATGGTTACCGTCCCGGTGCCGCTATCGATGATCGGATCGCCCTTCTGCAGGAACCGGATCGCGTTCGTCAGGGTCAGGTCGCCCGCAAACGCGAGGGTCGTGCCCTCGTTCAGGCTCAGGGCGCCCGTGCCCAGGGCCTGGGGATGCCCGACCTTCAGCGTGCCCGTCTCCACCGAGGTGCCGCCCGTGAAGCTGTTCGCCCCGGTGAGCACGAGCGTTCCGTGATCGGTCTTGCGCAGGCCGCCCGTGCCGGACAGGGGCGACGCGATCGTCGCCACCGTCGATGCACCCGCCTTCGTCCCGTCGCCCACGCGCACCGTCGTCGAGGCGCTCGTCAGGGTGAGCGCGTCGCCCTGGACCGTGTAGCCACTCGTCGCGAACTGGATTCCGCCCACGGTCACGGGGCCCGCGCCCGCATCCACCGTGACCTTGCCCGGCGTGCCGGTGAAGATCGCCGTCGCCTGCTCCGTCACCGTGGTCGAGGTCGTGCCCTTGGCGTTCGTCCAGATCGTGCTGGTATTCCACGTCCCGTCGCCGCCTTGAACCGCGCCGGCCCCCGGCTTGCCAGCGTTCCAGAAGGACACCTGCGTCGCGCCCAGGACCAGATCCACCGTCTTGGCCGTCTCATCGCTGCGCACCGTCGCATCCGGCACGTTGTCGCTGCGCCCGAGGGTGCCCACGCTCAGGCCGTTGCCCGACAGCGTCCCGGTGTAGCTCATCAGCCGGTACAGCCCGAACCCGAACGTCCCCGTCGCGCTGCCCACATCCAGAACGCCGTTCAGGGCAAGGTCGCCCTTCACCGCGAACAGCGCCGTCGTGCCCGCGCTCGCGCCCAGCTGCGCCGAGACATGCGCCCCCGGCATCAGGGTCAGGGTGCCGGTGGTCAGGGTCTGGCCCTGGACCCCCGCCAGGGTTCCGCCTCCGACCACCGTCACGGCTCCCACCGTCCCGGTGCCGGCCAGCGTCGCCCCGGACGCCACCACCACCGCGCTCGCCAGCGAGCCGCTCACCGCCAGCGTCCCCGCCTTCACCACCGTCGCCCCGGTGTAGCGGCTCGTCCCCAACAGGGTCAGCGTGCCCGCACCCTGCTTCGACAGGGCGCCCGCCCCGGTGAGATCGCTGGCGATGGTGGCGCTACCACCGCCCGTCGCCTTGTCATCCTGGACGGTGATCCGGGTGGACTTGCCCCCCGCGAAGCCACCCAGTGTGATCGCGCCGCCGGTCAGCGTGTAGCCATCCGTGACGAAGGACATCGCGGCCACGCTCGGCGCGGCCCCGGCATCCACAGTCACCGTGCCCGCCGTGCCGGCGAAGACCGCCAGCGCCCCGTCCGACCATGGGTTGGCGGCACTGCCGGTGCGGTCGGACCAGTTCGTGCCGTTCGCACTCCACGTGCCGGTACCGCCCACCACGCCGGATGTTTCGGCGCCGGCCGCGCCATTCCAGTATTGACCCGCAAAGACCAGCAGATTGACCTGCCCATTCATCGCGGTGTCGAGGGAGAACAGGCTGTCGGCCGGGGCGTCCCCGATGGTCAGGCCCGTGCCCGAGAGCTGGCCGGCATAGCTGAAGATCCGGTACGTCCCGGTGGCGAAACCCGGGGCCGTCCTCAGGTTCAGGCTGCCGCCAAGGGTGAGGTTGCCGTCCACGCTCACCGCCCCCACCGTGCTCGGCGCGGAGAGCGTCAGCGCGGTCAGCGCGGCGCCGGACAGGGTGAGGTCGCCAGCGATGGTGAGACCCGTGGTGGCGGAGGCGATCTTCAGCGTCCCGCCGTCCTCGACGGCCAGCGCACCGCCAACCGTGCCGGTCTTCACCCCGATCGGGTCGCCAGTGAGCGTCCCGCCGGATTGCACCACCACCGCGCCGGCGACGCTGCCGCCGGCCAGGGCCAGCGTGCCGCCGATCACGGTCGTCGCCCCGGTATAGGTGTGCGTGCCGGTGAGGGTGAGGGTGCCGTCACCCTTCTTGTCCAGGGAGCCGGTGCCGGAGACGATTCCGGCATAGGTCAGGTCGTCCGCGCGGTTGAAGACCAGCTTGGCGTTGTCCGTGATGTCGCCCTTCACGGAGCCCGATTTGCCGCCATCGCCGATCTGCAGCGTGCCGGACGTGATCGTGGTGCCACCGGTGTACGTGTTCTCCCCGGTCAGCGTGAGGGTCCCGCTGCCTGCCTTGGTGAGGGTGAGCTGTCCATCCCCATCCGGATCGTCGGCGAGGATGCCCGAGAAGGTCGTGCTGGTGTTGTCGCTGCCCGTGGTCAGCATGGCAGGCTTGTCTTCGGCGCTCGTCCCGCCGCTCACGCTGCCGCCGCCGGCCAGCGAGCCGATGGTGGCGGAGGGAGTCATCACTTTCAGGGTGCCGGGCGCCGCGACCGTGACGGCGATGTTTTTCGACAGGGCCCCGTCGCTTGCGAGACGCATCGTACCGCCGGTGATCTGAAGAGTGCCTGTAAAAGTATTACTGCCGTACAGGATCTGCTCGCCGTTCCCGGACTTGACGACTTTACCGGTTCCGTCGATCGAACCGGAATATTCCGGGAGCAGATCGGCGTCATGGGCTGGACCTCCCAGCGTTAGGGTGTTGCCATGTAACTTGATCGTTCCCCCTTTCCAGCCAGAATTCCAGATGGAATCGACCGCCACGTCGGCAGTGCCGAGATCGAGGATGGCGCCGGCCTCAATGCGGATGACGTTGGCCTTGTCGAGGGCCGATGCGCCCTTCAACTGGACCGTGCCGTCGGTGACCGCCAGACCGCCGGTGAAGGTGTTGGCGCCGCTCACCGTCAGCGTCCCGGTCCCAGCCTTGATCAGCCCTCCCTTGCCCGAGATGCCGCCGGAGAACTCGGTCGAGGTATTGTCCGTACCCACTGCCAAGGTGGCATCTTTGGCAATCGTGACGGTCCCGCCGCCGGCCAGGGATCCGAACCCGGCCGTTGCGCCCACGGACAGCGTGGCGCCGGACTCGACCGTCAGGGCGCCACTGAAGGTGGCCGCGCCCGTCAGGTTCAGTGTACCGGCGCTGACGAGCGTCTCGCCCGAGTAGGTGTTGGCACCGGTCAGCGTGAGGGTGCCCGTGCTATTCTTCTGCAGCATACCTGTGCCGGAGATGGCGCCGCCGAATGTCACGTCGTCCGAGCGGTTGAAGACCAGCTTGGCGTTATTCGTGATGTCACCCTGCACGGAGCCCGATTTGCCGCCATCGCCGATCTGGAGCGCGCCCTTCGTGATCGTCGTGCCGCCGGTATAGGTGTTCTCACCCGTCAGGATCAGCTTTCCGCCACCGACAATTTCGAGCCCTTGCGTCCCCGCGAGAACGGCGGAGATGGTGGCAAAACCCTCACCCGGCACCGAGACCTGCGGCGTGCCCGAGGCCGACGCCAGGGTCAGGGTATCGCCCGCGATCACGTAGCCATCGGGCACGAACTTCAGGCCCGCCACGGACACGGCACCGGCGGTGTTGGACACCGTCACCGTGCCGGCCGTTCCGGCGAAGATCGGCGATGCGCTGGAATCGCTCGCAAGATGGGCCTTGCCGTCCGCGCCGGTCCAGTTGGTGCGCGTGGCATCCGCGCTCCAGATGCCGTTGCCGCCGGCGACCGAGGTGGTGGCGCCCGTCGTGGTGCTGCCGTTCCAGTACAGGTCCGCCTTGGCGATCAGGAGGTTCAGCACCTTGTTGGTCGTATCGAGGGACGTCTTATAGGTGTAGCCGTTCGGCCCCGTGACCGAGGAGAAGGCGTTCGTGCCGGCGGGGTCCGTATCCTTGTATTGAATGAGGGGAATGGTCCCGGTCGGCTTGGAGCCGAGGGCCGTGATGATGAGGGCGCCGTTGTAGCTGAATGTGCTAGCGACGCTGATGAGAGCTTTCGTCGTTGCCGACGTCAGATCGACCTTGAGGGTCGAGCCCGCCGAAAGGGTCAACGCGTTGACGCCGAGCGCGGCCGCGGACGAGTGCGCCGACAACATGAGGGTGCCGCCGGAATTGACCGTGACGGCCCCGGAAACATTGACCAGGATGGTCGGGACCGATGACGGCCCAATTCCCACGAGGGTCGCCCCACTCCCGACCGCGATGTCGCCATAAACGACCGCCCCGGACGCCGCGTCTCCGAGCTGGAGCGTGCCCGTGTTGACGCTCCACGTATTCGGATTCGAAGCCCCGGCGTCTGTCATAACCCAGGTGCCGGTGGTGTCGACGATGACCTTGCCGAAGCCTTGGAACTGATTTGAACCAATCGCAGCATTCAGCGCAGATAAAGTAAAATTTCCCCCACTCCCGGAAAACTTCAGAGTATTGTCAGAACCACTTGCGACCACGTTGCCGGTGATCGTGGCATACTGCGTTCCGTTGCCCTGCAATTCCAGGATGTTGGTGCCGGACGTAAAATCGATCGCATGCGCATGTTGCCGGCCGTCCGAACTGAGACCGCCTGCGACGCTCGCCCCGGCCGATAGGGTCAGCGTGAGCCCGGCCCCGCTGATGCCGACACCGCCGCCGGTTTTCCCACCCTTGCCGCCCGTGATGGTGACGCCGTCGGTCACGGTGGCGGTTGCGCCGGATTGGGTCAGCAGAAGGCCGTAGCCGCCGTCGCCGTCGTCACCCACGGTGGTGCCTCTCCCACCAATTCCGCCTGCGCCGCCGGTGATGTTTCCTATGATGGTGTAGGGGCCGTTGTCGGTGAGAACGGCACCGTAACCGCCTGCGCCGCCGCCACCGCCGCTGCCAATAAGAACTTCTAATCCCTGTACATTTGTTGCGCTGGACTTACCGCCTCGACCGCCCGCACCACCGGTCACAGCGGTGATGGGCGCCGTGCTACCGACATACCCGTGAGAACCACCACCACCACCGCCGCCGCCGCTGCTATCATTAACGCTGCCGCTCGTGCCCGCGGCACCGTCCATTCCCGTCCCCCCGGAGCCACCGGCACCACCAGCATGCGTACCGCTCGCGCCGCCGTTACCTCCCGACTGGCCCGCGCCGCCGCCGCCGCCGCCGATAGTCTTATTGGAAAGCGACGTGCTCCCTGATGAGCCCGCGCCGGTATCGCTGCTGTCACCCCCGTACATGCCGCCGCCGCTCGACCCGCCCCTGGCGAAGACGGCGGAGCTGAACCCGAGCGGGGCGAGGGCCGGCGGGACGGCGACCAGGGCCGTGGTGGCGAGCAGCGCCACACCCCAAGCCGTCCGCCGACGCCCCGAAGGCGTGCGACCTCCGATGGCATGACCCGCGATCCCGGTTTGATTCGGCATTCGATGCGCCCCGCTTGACGCCGCAGCAGCAATCCGCGCGAACGTCGATGTAAATCGCAGTGCGTCTAGCCCTAAACCAGCGCATTTGTCGATGTTATCCCGAACCTGGGAGGCAATTGTTTCGGCTTGTTGCAATCATATACCATAAATCAGTGGTTGAGTTACGGTGGTATACTCAATCTAACGTCGCATTAATTCAACATTGATGCCAAAGAATAGAAATCGAAATCCAAATTACGAAATTCAAATCAACACAGACCGTCTCGATGGATAGATTATCTATTCATCCGCAGAGCGGCTCCACCTATATTGCGGACTGCGACCGGTGCCTCCCGGCGGTGCCGTCCTCGGACCGGTCGGCGCGCGGGTGAGGGGACGCGCCTTGCCATCGGACCCCGGTGACGGCGATGATCCGGCGATGCGGGCGGGCCGGTTCGGGGATGATTCCCCAATCCCGGACCGCCATTCGCCCCGAGGCCCCATGACCGAGACGCCCGCCTATCTCGATCCCATCGATGGGACGACCTATCCCATCGCGACGCCGCGCTGGCGGTCCGAGGCGGGGCGCCCGCTGATGATCACGGACCTGCCGGGGATCGGCCGGGACGGGATCGAGACCGGGACGCGCTCCCTGTGGCGCTATGCCGGGGCCATGCCCGTGGCGGTGTCCGATCCGATCACCCTGGGGGAGGGCTGCACGCCCCTGGTGCGGCGCCCCTGGGGGCGCAGCCACGCCCATTTCAAGCTCGAATGGTTCGCGCCCTCCGGCAGCTTCAAGGACCGGGGCGCCGCGGTGATGCTGTCGATCCTGCGCCAGCAGGGGATCCAGGCCGTGCTGGAGGATTCCTCCGGCAACGGCGGTGCGGCGGTGGCGACGTATGCGGCCGCCGCCGGGATGCGGGCCAAGATCCTCGTGCCGGCCTCCACCTCCCCGGCCAAGACCGTGCAGATGCGCGCCGCGGGCGCGGAGATCGAACTGATCCCCGGCACCCGCCAGGACACCGCCGACGCGGCCGTCGCCCAGGCCGGCTCGATCTTCTATGCCAGCCACAACTGGCAGGCGCATTTCCTCCAGGGCACCAAAACCCTCGCCTACGAACTCTGGGAGGATCTCGGCTTTCGGGCGCCCGACGCGGTGATCATCCCCTGCGGGGCGGGCAGCAACGTGCTCGGCTGCGACATCGGCTTCCGTGAATTGCTCCGGCGGGGCGAGATCGACCGGCTGCCGCGGCTCTACGCCGTCCAGCCGGCCCATTGCGCCCCGCTCCATGCCGGCTTCGAGGCGGGGGCGGAGGACGCCCTGCCCATCGCCCCGCGCCCGACCCTCGCCGAGGGCGCCTCCATCGCCCAGCCGGTGCGCGGGCGCGAGGTCCTGGCGGCCCTGCGCCGATCCGGAGGCGGCACGGTCGCAGTCTCGGAAGCCGCCATCGAGGCGGCCCTGCACGGGCTCGCCCGCTCGGGCCTCTATGTCGAGCCCACCTGCGCCATGGCCGCCGCAGCCCTCACGACGCTGATCGAGCAAGGCGCCATCCGATCCGACGAGACCACCGTCGCGATCCTCACCGGCACCGGTATCAAGGCCACGCCCCGCATCGCCGAACTCCTCGACGCCGCCTCCTGAAAGACGTTACGTCCGGGCGGCATGAGCGAGCATCCCCGCACCATCCGCGTCATCGGCATCGGCACCGGCGACCCCGAGCACCTGACCCTCCAGGCGGTGCGGGCCCTGGCCGACGTCGCCGCCGTGTTCGTCCTCGACAAGCGCGCCGAGACCGCGGACCTCGTCACGGCCCGCCGCCGGATCTGCGAGGCGCACATCGCCCGGCCCTATCGCCTCGTCACCGTGGACGACCCGCCCCGCGAGCGCCGCCCCGCCGACTATGCCGCCACCGTGGAGGCATGGCACGCGGCCCGGGCCGCGCGGCTGGAAGCGGCCTTCGCGGACGGGCTGGGGACAGGGGAGGTGGGTGCCCTCCTCGTCTGGGGCGATCCGGCCCTCTACGACAGCACCCTGCGCATCCTGGAGCGGATCGAGGCCCGGGGCCGCCTCGCCCTGGCCTGCGAGGTCGTCCCGGGAATCTCGAGCGTGCAGGTGCTCTGCGCCCGGCACGCGGTGCCCCTCAACACCATCGGCGGCGCCATCTGCATCACCACCGGCCGCCGCCTCGCTGCCGGATGGCCGCCGGACACCGACAGCGTCGTCGTGATGCTCGACGGCGATCCCGCTTTCGCCGGCCTCGACCCCGACCTGACGATCCATTGGGGCGCCTATCTCGGCAGCCCGGATGAGATCCTCGTCGCCGGCCGGCTCGGCGACGTCGGGGAGGAGATCCGCAGCCTGCGCGCGGAGGCCCGGGCCCGGCACGGCTGGATCATGGACATCTACCTGCTGACACGCCGCGACGCCGGACGGGGCGTCTAGGGCGTCTTCTGCGATCTGCGGATCACAGAAGACGCCCTCGGTTCTTGTTTTTCCGCACTTTTTACGCCGAAGCAACGTCCACTTTGGCGGACAATGCTCCGGTCGCAGGTCGGATCAGAACCGATACTCGAGCCGGCCCTTGACGCTCTGGTCGGAGGCCCGGGAGCCCACCTGCGCGCTGTAGCTCACGCCCAGCGTCATCGCCGCGCTCGCCCGGTAGTCCAGCCCGAACTCCGCCACCGCCGCGTTCCGGTCGATCGGCGTCCCAGCCACGGCGAACGGCGTCGCCCCGCCCCCGAACCCGACCAGCGCCCGGGGCACCACGTCGCCGAAGGCACGGCGCCAGCCCACGAACCCGTGCGCCATCACCGGAAGCGCCGCCGACAGGCTCACCTCGCTCCGAACGCCCAGCGTCGTCGTCCCCACATCCGCCGAACGCGAGGACACCCGCAACGCCGCCGAACCGCCCGTCTCCCGCAGGCCGTCCTGGTCCACGTGGATCACCGCCCCCTGGACCACCGGCTCCACGTAGCCCCGCGCGGCGCCCTCCGGCAGGCCGATCCGGTAGCCTACCTCCCCGAAGCCCTGCACCAGCGTGCCGTCGCCGCGCCCGTGGGCCGTGTCCATGAAGGACGGGAACAGCACCGTCCGCTGCGTCGTGGCCTGCGTCCCGCCGCCCATCACCCCGAGCTTGATGTCGAGCGCCCCGTACAGGGCCCCCGCATACAGCCCCCCGAACACCGTCTTCACCTCGCCCCGCGACGAGCGCAGGTTCAGCGCCAGCGTATCGTCGGTGTAGCCCGCCGCC
>NZ_BPQX01000037.1 GCF_022179525.1 Methylobacterium persicinum | reverse complement strand
GTGATCACGGTCCGGGCTTTTTGCGTTCCGCCGACGCGGAGGCTTCCGTACCCGCTTCGGCTAGCGACGTTCTCCGCTACAGTCTCCCACCGCGTCGCCGCGCGTGACGCTGGATAGGGGGCTATCGATACGGCCAAAGGTTTGGTGCGAAAGCGGCGCGAAGCCTGTCATGCCGTGATGCGCCGCCCCCGTCCTGAACCAAATGGGAGAGCGGCGCTATTCGGTCGATCACTGGAGCAGGCGACGACCGGGAATGCCCAACAGCCTGCGAAGCGTCAGGCCGCGCTCTTCATATCCAGGGTGGCACGCTCGGCCTGAACCAGCACGTCCAGCGCCCGCCATGGCTTCTGCATGAAGACCGCCCGGTCGGGCAGCGCCACGTCGCGGGTCGCCCCCGAGGTCACGATCACCCGCACACCCGGAAATCGCCGCTCCACGGTTTGAGCGAGGGACACACCGTCCATCGGCCCGGGCAAGCGGACATCCGCGAAGAGCAGCGCAACCGTCACGTCATCGCGCTCCAGCACGGACAGGGCCTCTTCCGCGTTGTCGCAAGCGATGACGCCGAGGTCGGTTTCCTCTAGGACGGCGGTCGCGAGGTCGCGGATCGCGGCATCGTCCTCGACGACGAGGGCGATCGGCGCGTGACTGTCCATGCGTGCGCAGTCCATCGAATGCTCCTGTTGGTGGGTAGGGCGACGCCTCGCGAGAGGTGAACCGCACGAAAACGCGCGGGTGATTCCCTGATTCGGCCATGCTGGCCCGGCAGGAAGCCGTCTACAAGTGGCGCCTGCCTCCTCGGAATGCCTGCCCTGCGGTCAAGCCGCCGCCGAAGGGGGCGCCGAGCATCAATTATGCGCATGACGGGGGCGGTTAAGAAACTGTTCACCAGACAGGCGCGACGGTTACACTTATGTGACGTGACCCGGGCCATCGGCCGGGGCTACGTCACAGCGGACGTCCCGTAGCTTCGCGTACAAGGATCCTTGTCCGATCATGTGCCGCTTCCTCGCCTACAGCGGTGAGCCGGTCTTCCTCTCCGACCTCGTCTGCGCGCCGACGCACTCGCTCGTGCATCAATCCTTGCACGCGGATGAGGGCAAGACCGAAACCAACGGCGATGGGTTCGGGATTGGCTGGTACGGGGAACGGGCGGAGCCCGGCGTCTACCGGGACATTTCCCCCGCCTGGTCCGACGAGAACCTCGTGAACCTCTGCGGGCAGGTGCGGGCGCGGACTTTCTTCGCCCATGTCCGGGCGGCGACGGGCACCGCCACGGCGCGGGCGAACTGCCACCCCTTCGCCCACGGGCGGCACCTGTTCATGCACAACGGGCAGATCGGCGGGTATTGCCGGATCAAGCGCCGCCTGGAGGCCCTGATCCCGGACGAGCTCTACGACAGCCGCCGCGGCAGCACCGATTCCGAGGCGATCTTCCTCCTTGCCCTGGCCAACGGCCTCGCGGACGATCCGGTGGGCGCGATGGCCCGCACCATCGAAACGATCCGGGGCCTGATGCAGGCGGCCTCCGTCACGGAGCCCCTGCGGTTCACCTCCGTGGTCACGGACGGCGAGAACCTCACCGCCTATCGATGGGCCTGCGACGGCCGCCCGCCGAGCCTCTACTACCGCGAGGGGCCCGGCGGCCTCGTCGTCGTGTCGGAGCCCATCGACGGGTGCCGCGATGGCTGGACGGTCGTCCCGAAGGGCGCCACCCTCCAGGCCCGACGCGGAAGTGCCGCCACGGTCACCGCCCCCAAGCCCGCAGCGCGGCGGGCGGCCTGATCACCGCCCGGCTGCCGCCGGGATGCGAGAGGGTCTTGCGCACGTCTGGGCTGCGATCTCGTTTTCGGCATTGCCCGCCGCCCATCCCCATGTCGAAATCCCACACGGACCGAGTCGACGCGCGGCTCGTCCTGGGAGCGTGACATGTATCCGAACACGGACCTGCACATTGCCGGGCGCTGGCGCCCCGGCGCCGACCGCCAGACCCTGCCGGTCCTGAACCCGGCCACCGGCGAGACGATCGGCCAATGCGCCATCGCGACCACCGCCGATCTCGATGAGGCGCTGGCGGCTGCGGCGCGGGCCTTTCCGCAGTGGCGCGCAGTGGCTCCCTTCGAGCGGGCCAAGCGTATGCGCAAGGCGGCGGACCTGCTGCGCGAGCGTGCGGACGCCATCGCCCGGGTGATGACCACGGAACAGGGCAAGCCCCTGGCAGAGGCGCGGATTGAGACCCTGGCAGCCGCGGACATCGTCGATTGGTTCGCGGAGGAAGGGAAGCGCGCCTACGGCCGCGTGATCCCCGCCCGGGCGGAGGGCGTGCTTCAAGCTGTCGTGAGAGAGCCGGTCGGGCCAGTCGCCTGCTTTACCCCTTGGAACTTTCCGATCAATCAGGCCGTGCGGAAGATCTCGGCGGCTTTGTGCACCGGCTGTACGGTGATCCTGAAGGGGCCGGAAGACACCCCGGCGAGCTGTGCCGAGCTGGTGCGCGCCTTCCTCGATGCAGGCATTCCCGGTGATGCATTGTCCCTCGTCTACGGCGATCCGGGGACGATCTCGGCCTATCTCATCCCTCACCCGGTCATCCGGAAGATCTCGTTCACGGGCTCGACGGTGGTGGGCAAGAAGCTCGCGGCTTTGGCCGGTGAGCACATGAAGCGGGCGACCATGGAACTCGGCGGCCATGCCCCGGCCATCGTGTTCGGGGATGCGGATGTCGAGAAGGCGGTGTCCATCCTGGCCCCGTCCAAATTCCGCAATGCCGGGCAGGTCTGCGTGTCACCGACCCGCTTCCTGGTCCATGAGTCGGTGTACGACCGGTTCGTGGACGGCTTCGCCACCTTCGCCAAGGGCGTGAAGGTCGGCGACGGGCTCGACCCTCAGACGACGATGGGCCCGCTGATCCACAGCCGCCGTCTCGACGCCATCGAGGGCCTCGTGGCCGATGCCGAGGCGAAGGGCGCCACCCTTCGGGCCGGCGGCAAGCGCATCGGCAACCGGGGCAACTTCTTCGAGCCGACGGTCCTGACCGAGGTGCCCCTCTCGGCGCGGATGATGAACGAGGAACCGTTCGGGCCGGTGGCCGTGATCAACCGGTTCTCCGATGATGACGACGCCCTGAGCGAGGCCAACCGCCTTCCGTATGGCCTTGCGGCCTACGCCTACACGCGCTCCGCCGAGCGGGCGGCCAGGGTGATGAACCGGGTGGAGAGCGGGATGATCTCGATCAACCACCACGGCCTCGCCTTTCCGGAAACGCCGTTCGGTGGCGTCAAGGATTCCGGCTACGGCAGCGAGGGCGGGCCCGAAGCTTTAGACGCCTACCTCGTCACAAAGTTCGTTACCCAGGCGAACTTCTAGGTCCAGGCGCTTTCAGTAATGGGGAGGCGGCGGCTCCGGCCCGCGCTGTGCGGACCGGGCAGTTGCCTCCTCGACCTGCTCCCGTAGGGCCATCACGAGCCGGGTCAGCCTGTCGATCTGCTGCCATTGCTCGGTGACGATGCGGTTGAGATCCTCGACCGTCGCCTCCTGCTCCGTGAGCCGGATTTCGAGCAGATCGAGGCGTTCGGTCGGGTCCATTGGCGGTCCTGATGTGCGAAAGCGCGACGCCCTCACGCCGCCCGCAGGACGTACTCGGCCAACTCGATTCTGTCGCGCCCGCTCTTCTTTGCCACGTAGAGCGCGGCGTCGGCCCGCCGCAACAAGGCGTCGAAATCCCCATCGGGCGGCGCCTGGGCGATACCGATGCTGACGCTGAGCCGCAGGTCCGGCATGTCAGGCAGGACGATGGCCGCAAAGGTTCGGCGGACCCGCTCCGCCGCCTGGACGGCTTCGGCCGGCGTGGTGCCGATCAGAAGGCAGCCGAATTCCTCTCCGCCGAGACGCCCGAACACCGCCCGATGCGGCAGGGTCTCCTCCGCCACAGCGCAAAACGCCACGATGGCCGCGTCCCCGACCTCATGCCCGAAGCGATCGTTGATCGCCTTGAACCGGTCGAGGTCGAAGAGGAGCAGCGCTTTGTCGACCCGGATGGGCAGCAGTTCCTCCGCCGTTTCCACGAAAGCACGGCGGTTGGCGATGCCGGTGAGCGAGTCGGTCCGCGCAGCCGCGTGCTGCTTCCGCTCGGCACGCTCCTTCACCAATGCGATAAAGGTGAAGGCCGAGGCGATGGAGAACAGCATCGCAAAAAGGCAGAGGATGGCGACCCAGTTCGAGGTGAGTGGTGTTTGCTTCGAGGGGAGCGGCGCCAGCATCGCGGCCGGCACACGGACGAGGTAGCAGAACCCGTAGCTGGTCATCAGCCCGATGGCGACGCGGCGGGAGGCAAGGACTTCCCCGCGTTTCCGCCAGAACGTCCAGGCGCCGCCGAAGCAGTATGCCGCCGCGACGGCAGAGGCGAACATCACCCTCAGGGGAATCGACTCGTAGAACGTCGTATTGAGGCAGAGGAGCGACCACGCGATTCCCCCCGCCGCCCCGATAGGGAGGTAAATCGGAAGACGCTCGAAGCTCCGGACCGCGGACCAGATCAGACCATAGGCCGTGATCATCGCGGCGTTGGCGAGCCCGACGGAAGCCCAGTCCGGAATCATGCCGCGCATGGCGAGCCCGACCGAGGCGATCGAGCCGACAAGATGCGCGAAGCCCCAAAGGCCGAGGCACGGCGAGTCGGGCGACTGGCGCCATGAGACAAGAAATTGCACGCCGACCAGGGTCGTGGTCGCGCAACTCGCGATCAGCAAGGTCGCGGGATCGAGACCGGTCACCGGCGTCGCCTCCAGGAAAACGCCGATCCGCGGACGTCGATCCTTTCTCTCACAAAAGGATCGATTCACCAAATTGCAGTTGTAGCGGCGCTTACAGACGCTAACGTAAGATTACATACGGCGTGTGGCTCGCCCGCAGCACGCCGATAGTTCAGGCAGTGCTACGCGCCGGCTCAGCTGCTCCTTTAGGGTTTTCGACCAATGTCAGCTTGGCGCGCTGTTGTTGGCCAATGCTGATCTCCCGCGAGATCTCCGAACGCCGGGCGCTATAGGTCGCGCAGACCATCGGATAGTCGACCGGAAGGCCCCACTTCGCCCGATAGGTCTCCGGGGTAAGCCCCCGCAGGGTCAAATGCCGTCGCAGGGCCTTGTAGGGCTTGCCGTCTTCGAAGCTCGTGATCGCATCCGGACGGATCGAGGCGGTGATCTGGGCGGCGCTCGGACGCTGCAGGGTCGGCTGCCGGGGCGTCGCGAGATGATCAATCGCTTGATGGATCTCGGTCAGTAATTCGGGCAAGTTGGACGCCGGAACACGGTTTCGTGCAACATAGGCAGTCAAGATCCGGGTGGCGAGTTCAACGGTCGGCTTCTCGGTCATCGTGCGGTCCCTGATTTCCAACCATCGCGCGGAAGGCCTCCAGATGCGGCCTGATCCACGTCGACGCCGTCTCGGATCGTCGGTGCATACCGAGGGGAGGCGAGCCCGGCGGCGGTTATCGCCACCGCCCCTCGCGGCTGGTGTACGCCAGCATACTATACTACTTATGATTGCATTCAATCGTCAACGGGAAGACCACACACAGTGAAGCGGTTTCCCGTGGGTTGATCGCGCTATCACCCCGGTCGAGCCTGGCCTCGGACAGAGCTCCTGATCTTCTCGCCGCCTTGCGGGGAGGCCGGCATCCGTGACACCCATCGATCAGGCAAAAGGGCCCCCGGGGCTGGCCTCCGGACGGCGATTTCGCGTGGAAAGGTCTTGGGATGGACGTGCTCGTCGTAGGGGCGGGAGTGGTCGGCCTCGCCATCGGCCGGGCCTTGGCCCTGCGTGGACACAGCGTGATCGTCGCCGAAGCGGACAAGGCGATCGGGACAGGCGTGTCATCTCGCAGCTCAGAGGTGATCCACGCGGGGATGTATTATCCGGAAGGGTCCCTGCGAGCCCGCCACTGCGTCAAAGGATCGCGGAAACTATACCACTTCTGCGAGAAGCACGGCGTTCTGCATCGCCGGTGCGGCAAGCTGATCGTGGCCTGCGACGCGAAAGAATCCGCGGCCATCGAGACCCTCCGCGCCAGGGGCGATGCTAACGGCGTGCCAGACCTCGCGTTGCTGGAGCCTGACGAGGCGCGGCGGCTGGAGCCGAACCTGTCCTGCGCCCTTGCTTTACTGTCGCCGCACACGGGAATCGTGGACAGCCACGCCCTGATGCTGGCGCTGCTGGGCGAGATCGAGGATCGCGGCGGTGCGGTGGCACTGCGGACTCGCGTTGCCGCGTTGAAGCAGGTCGACGGTCAGTGGCAGGCGACTTTCGAAGGGGATGAGGGGGGCACGCTTCCCTTCGATGGGGTCGTGAATGCGGCGGGCTTCGGCGCCCCCGCCCTAGCGGCCCGGACTGAGGGATACCCGCCAAACGCCGTCCCGCGCCTCCACTTGGCGCGGGGCAACTATTTCGGCTGCACGGGGAAGCCGGCCTTCACGCGACTGATCTACCCGGCGCCGCGAATCGATGGCGGGCTGGGCATCCATCTGACTTTGGATCTGAATGGTCGAGTCCGATTCGGGCCGGACGTCGAATGGATCGACGAGCCGGATTACCGGGTCGATCCCACCCGCGCCGCCTCATTCTACGGCGCGATCCGCCGGTATTGGCCCGACCTGCCGGAGGGGGCGCTGTTTCCCGACTATGCCGGCCTTCGTCCGAAGCTGACGGGACCCGGCGAGCCGGCGGCCGATTTCCGGGTCGAAGGGCCGGCCGAGCACGGCCTGCCACGCCTCGTGCACCTCTTCGGGATCGAGAGCCCGGGCCTGACCTCGAGCCTGTCCCTCGCCGAGGACGTCGCCGACCGGCTGGAAGCCTAAAACGACGCGGTCCCTCAATTGAGGAGATGAAGAGCCACGGGCGCCAGGATCGCGGTGACGAAGGCGTTGAGCCCCATGGCGATCCCGGCGAAGGTACCCGCCACCTCGCTGACCTGGAAGGCCCGCGCCGTACCGATGCCGTGGGCGGCGAGGCCGGCCGCGAAGCCCCGGGCGCGCATGTCGGTGATGCCGAGCCCCTCCATCATCGGCGTCACAAGGATGGCGCCGATGATCCCCGTCAGGATCACGAGGATGGCCGTCAGGGTCGGATCGCCCCCCAGGGCCGCCGAGATGCCCATGGCCACCCCGGAGGTCACGGATTTCGGTGCCAGGGAGACGAGGATCGGCCGGGGGATGGCGAAGAGGTGGGCGAGGGCGATCACGCAGACCAGTGTCATCACCGCGCCCGCGGCCAGGGCCGCCAGCATCGGGACGAGGGCGCGCATCACCGTGGCCCGGCGCTCGTAGAGGGGGAAGGCGAGCACCACCGTCGCGGGGCCGAGGAGAAAGTGGACGAACTGCGCGCCCTCGAAATAGGTGGGATACGGCGTGTCCGTCAGCGCCAGGACCGCGGCGACGAAGACCACCGCGACCAGCACGGGGTTGGCGAGGGGATGGCGACCGGTCGCTGCGGCGATCCGGTCGGCCGCGACGTAGGCCGTCAGGGTCACGGTCAGCCACAGGAGCGGCGTGCGGGCCAGATAGACCCAGAGCGAGAAGTCGCCGCCCGCCAAACCTCAGCCCTCCCCGCGGCCGCCGCGCCGCTCGACCAGGGCGGACACGCTCCGGAACACCAGCACGGTCGTCAGCAGGGACACAGCCGTCGAGACGAACAGGATGACGGCGAGCTTCATCCCCTGTGTCTTCAGAAGATCCAGCCGGCCGACGACCCCGACCCCGGCAGGAACGAACATCAGGGACAGGTTGGCGAGAAGCCCCTTGGCATTCCCTTCGAGGGTCCCATCCAAGAGCGGGGCCGGCAGCAAGCGTCGCAGGGGGCTGCGCTCCGCATCCCGGAGGAACAGGAAGCCGAACATCAGCCCCATCCCGATGACGGGACCGGGCACCGGCAGTCCAAAACCCCGGGCGAGGGCCTCCCCGGTCAGTTGCGCCAGGAGGATGAGCGCGAGGCTTGCGATCATGATGCGGTCGCGCCGGCCGTTCCGTCCCGGCGGGCGGCGGCGACGGCGGCCTCATCGAAGCCGAGGAGCCTGCCGAGACGCTCGACCAGGGCCTCCTCGAATTCATCGACGACGCCGTCCGCGGCGGCGACGGACCACGCCATCGCCAGCAGGGCTTCCCGCTCCGATCCGTTCGCTTCGTGGGGAATCATCTCGACGAGGCTCGCCACGTCGCGGATCTCCGTATCCACGGCGGTCGCCCGGGCGATCAGCGCGTGGGCTGCCGCCGGCCCGTCCGCATACCGGCCCTCCACGAGGCGGGCGAGCCGCTCGCTCTCCGAAGGCGCGAGAATGCCGTCGACCCGCGCCACGTGGACGAGGAGCGCCGTCGCGGCGAGATGGGTGTCGTCGGCTGCGGCGCCCCGCCCGTCGGGGCCACCGATACCCAGGGCCTCCACCGCGTAGGCACGCAGGCGTGCGATCAGGGACATGTCCGCTCCGGGGGCACTCGTGCATCGCACAATTCGGCCCGGCCCCATCCCCGTCAAGCTCACACGGAACGGTTGAGCCGGCCCGTGGCGCGTTTGCATCGCCCCCCGTGGCCGGTCGCGGGTCAGCCCTGGCGCTGCGCGTGGGTGACGGCCACGTGGATCAACTCTGCCAAGGTGCGCACCCCGAGTTTCTGGCGCATCTGCGAACAGGAATTGGTCACCGTCTTGTAGCTGACGGACAGGTCGGCGGCGATCGCGCCGTAGGAGCGGCCTTGGGCCAGGCGGGCGAGGATCTGCTGCTCCCGGGGGGTGAGCTGCGATTCCGGCGTCCGCCGGGCATCGGCGCGGAGCATCGCCACCTCGGTGGCGAGCCGCCGGTCGAGATAGACCTCTCCGTGGCGCACCTTCTCGAAGGCGTCGAACAGCTCCGCGGAGGCGTGATCCTTCAGGACGTAGCCGAGAGCGCCGGCCTCCAGGGCACGGGCGACGATCACCGGATCGTTGTGCATGCTGAAGACGAGGATGCGGGTTCCGGGGGCGACCGCACGAATCCGCCGGATCAACCCGAGCCCGGCAAGGCCGCTCCCCTGGAAGGTCAGGTCGCAGATCACAACCGGCGGGCGAAGACGGTGGAAGATCCGATAGCCGCCGACGACGCTTGTCGCCTCGGCGATCGTCTCGATCCCCGCATCCTCGAGCACCCGGCGGCAGCCCTGGAGGACGATCGGATGGTCATCGATCACGAGCACCGGCAGGCGGGTGGCGGCGGGCTCGATCTGGGAGGCGATGGCGTTCATACACTCTGCGCGATGGAGAGTTCGTCGCCGGTCTCCCGGGTCCGGTCGGGCGGAACAGGGATGGCGATGCGGACGATCGCCCCAGGCACGGCATTGTCAAGGGCGAAAGTCCCTTGCAGGGCTTCGACACGCTCCCGCATCCCCGACAGGCCGAGCCCGATCCGGTGCTCGGCCGGAAGGCCCGTCCCGTCGTCCCGGATCTCGACGCGGACCGTCCCCGCCTCCTCGTCCGCGAAAGCCTCCACCCGTTTCGCCCTGCCGTGTCGCACGGCGTTCGTGGCGCTCTCCTGCACGCATCGGAAGATCGTCAGGTCCACGAGGTCGCCGTAGCCGCGGGCGAGGCCGTCGAATCGGCCGACGAACGCGATGCCCGGATGCCGCTCGCCGAAGCCCCGCAGGAGCAGATCGAGGCAGGTGGCCAGCGGCGCCTGACCGAGGCCGTGGGGACGCAGCCGGTTCAGGAGGGCGCGGTTCACGCCCTGGACCTGGCCGACGATGGTGCCGATCTCCGCCGCCCGGGCCGCGAGTTTTGCCCGATCCACCTCCTTGGCGTTCGCGGCGATGCGGGCGATGGAGGCCGCGTTCGCCTCCAGGGCGAAGAGACAGGGTCCGAAATCGTCGTGGAGTTCCAGGGCCGTGCGGCGGCGCTCGTCATCCTGGGCGGTGAGCAGCTTCTGGTTGAGGCTGGCATTGGCCGAACGGGTCTGAGACAGCGCGCCCGCGACCTTGTTGAACCGTTCGGCGATGAGCGCGAGTTCGGGCGTCCCCGGCGGATCGAGCCGCGCCGTGTAGTCGTGATGCTCGAGTTGCATGAGCGCCTCGCCGAGGCGGCGCAGGGGCGCGAGGATCCGGCCGAGGGCGAGATAGAGCGCCACCAGGATCGCGGCGTTGACAGCGAAGGTCGTGAGCGAGAGCGCCCGGGCATAGCCCCAGATCTCCTCGATCTCGTCCATCGGCTGGGTCGTGATCTGCGCGCTTCCGAGGATCCGCCCCCCCACCGCGATCGGCAGGCTATGGCGCTCGATGGGCGGTCTGATCAGGTTCGCGAACCATGCCGGAGCCTTCCGGCTCGTCCGGTGGTCGGGCGTGACCGCGCCGACCCGCCTTTCGGCTGCATCCAACACCGCCACCCGGACATGGCGCAACGCCTGGAACCGGATGTCGAGGGCTTGAAGCAGAGTTTCCGGCGAGGCCGTCTCGGACAGGCGAATCGTGTCGGCCACGAGCGAATCGACGGTCTCCAGGGATGCGCGGGTTTCCACATGCACCGCCGAGCGTGCGTTGAGAACGACGACGCCGCAGGACACGGCGGCAGCCAGCACGTCGATCAGGAGCACCACGGCGATCAGCCGGGCCCGGGTCGACCAGCCGGACCACGGCGCGGGACGCGCCTTCGGCTCGGCGGCATCCGGCGGGGGGAAGGTCGGTCTCGTATCCACGGCAGCGGCATCGCACGGTTCAGGGGTCCGGCACATCCGGATCCGCGGCGTTCCGATGCGCCAGGGGCGATGTCGTCACCACCGCTTCGACTACTATTCCTTAAGCGATATGTCGTAAATCCTGTGGATGACTTCGCATCGACCCGTCGCCTCAAGATCTGCTTCAGGCTTGCCGCGGGGCGACATCATTGTGCCGTATTGTGAACCCTCAATCGGGGGGACTGCTGGCGCAAGGCGGGAGCATGCGGCCGGAACGGCCGAGCCAGCCCGCCCCGGCCGCGCATCAGGTCCGAGATCGCAACCGATGTCCGAGTTCCTCCTAGACGCTTCGGAGACGCGGCCCGCACGCGCCGCCGCCGCGCCGCGGGGCCGGAGCGCCTACTTCAAGCCCATCCTCATCGGTGGAGCCTGCGCGGCAGCCCTCGCCGGCTTTGCCGTGGCGGCCTCGTCGGTCATGGCCGATTTGGTGGTCCCGACCAAGCTCAATCGCGGCCCGGCCATCGGCCAGGGCCTCGCCGCCAGCTGGCCGGACCTGAAGGACGGCCTGCCGGCCAAGAAGGGCACCCCCGTCACGGTGACGGAGTCCAAGGCGGCGGCGCCCGCCGCCCCCGCGCCGCGCATGGCCTCCCTCGGCGATCCGATGGCGTATCCGGCCGGCGCGGCGGTTTCGCCGCCCTCACCGCAACCGGTCGTGGCTCGCTCCACGCCGGCCAAGCCGACCGATCGCATTCCGGTGCCGACGGAGGTCGCGGTGGTGGCGAATGCGTCCGCCACCAAGGTCATCGCCCCGTCCCGGACGGTCGCAGCCCTGGCGCCCCGCCCTTCCGAGACCGTCCGCGCCCGCGACGAGGGCGTGAAGCCCGTCGAGGAGGCGGCCAAGCCGCGGGACGAGGCTCCGCACACCCGCGAGGCCGCCGTCGAGAAGCCCGTCAGCCATCATGCGGCCGCCAAGGCGAAGCCCGTCGCGGCCAAGGCCCCCGCCCCCGAGCCGGCGAAGGTCGCCGCCGCGAAGGTCGCGCCGCCGAAGCCCGTGGCGACCGCCGCCAAGCCCGCGGTGACCCATACCGCCACCGCCGAGGCCGACTCGGACGAGACCGAGATCCTCGGGGTGAAACTGCCGTCCCTCGCCCCCGCCGGCCAGAAGCTCAAAGACGGGGTGAGCGCCCTCGGCGACGCCGTCCGCAACGCGTTTTAGCGCATTATCCGCCGAAGTGGACACCGGTGCAGCGGTTGGTTCTCTCCGTACGGATCGTCGGCGAGCCACACGGTGGCTCTGAACGCTTCTGTCCACCCAAACCCGTCATTGCGAGCGCAGCGAAGCAATCCAGGGATACGCCACGATCTAGAGCGTTTTCTGTCACCCTTGGATCACAGAAAACGCTCTAAACCATTGTTTTTGACGCATTTTCTAGCGCCGAACCGGCGTCCACTTCGGCTGAAAATGCTCTAAAGCGTCCCGCTGACCTGGGTTGCTTCGCTTCGCTCGCAATGACGGCGAGGGGGAGGCCGTTCGGACTTCTAAACCAGCCCTGGCCGCCACGTTCGGCAGCACGCGTCGCAGGCTCCCTCGATCCATCCGAAAAGGGGGAGCCTGAAAGACCGCGCCCTATCCCCGCTGCTGCGGCTTGTATCCGCCCTTGCCCACATTGCGCCGATGCTTGTCCGCCCGGGGCGATCCGTTGCCCTTGCCACCGGGCGGTCCCTTGCGCGGGGCCGGGGCGAAATCCGGCGGAAGCGCTTCGACCTGGATCTCCGGTGAGCCGTTGCGCGCGAAGGATTCGGCGAAGCGCGCCGCCGCGTGACCGCGGACCTCGAACTTGGTCTCCCTGTCGAAGATGCGGATCGCGCCGATCTCCTGCCGGTCCAGGCCGCCGCGGCGGGTGAGGAGGGGCAGCAGACGCCGCGGATCGGCGTTGTCGCGCCGGCCCAGGTTGAGGCGGAACCAGACCGCCGGTCCCATCTCGGCGATCTTCTCGGCGTTCATCGGGTCGTAGGGCGCCCGTTCGGGACGGCTGCGCCCTTCGCCGGGATCGGTGACGTCCTCCGGCGCGGGAAGCCGGGTGCGGTAGACGCGGGCGAGAAGGCCCGCCATCTCCTCCGGGCTCTTGTGGGCCAGGAGCATCTGCGCCAGCACCGCATCGTCCTCGGAGGGCGGCTCGGCGATCAGCGGATCCGACAGCATCCGTTCGGCATCGAGGGCGCGGATCGTGTCCGCCGAGGGCGGGCCGCACCATTCCGGCACGACCTTGGCGATGGCGAGCATCTGCTCGGCCCGGCGACGGCGGGCATTCGGCACGAGGAGGACCGAGGTCCCCTTGCGCCCCGCCCGGCCCGTCCGGCCGCTGCGATGCTGCAGCACCTCGGCGTCGTGGGGAAGGTCGGCGTGGATCACGAGGCTGAGCGAAGGCAGGTCGATACCGCGGGCGGCCACGTCGGTGGCGACGCAGACCCGGACCCGCCCGTCGCGGAGCGCTTGGAGGGCGGCGTTGCGCTCTCCCTGGCCCATCTCGCCGGAGAGGCCGACGGCGGAGAAGCCCCGCTCCGTCAGGTTGGCCTGAAGGTGGCGGACGGCATTGCGGGTGTTGCAGAAGACGATCGCGGTGGGCGCGTCGGCCTCGCGCAGGAGGTTGAGCACCACGTGCTCGATCTCGCGGGGCACCACACGCACCGCCCGGTAGGCAATGTCGGCATGGCCCCGGGTCTCGCTCTTGACGGCGAGGCGGAGCGCGTCGCGCTGGTAGCGTTCCGCCAGGGCCTCGATGCCCTTCGGCAGGGTGGCGGAGAACAGGTAGGTCGAGCGCTCCTTCGGCGTCGCCGAGAGGATGAACTCGATATCCTCCCGGAAGCCGAGATCGAGCATCTCGTCCGCTTCGTCGAGGACCACCGCCCGCAGGGTGGAAAGGTCCAGGGCCCGGCGTTCGATGTGGTCGCGCAGGCGTCCGGGCGTGCCGACGACGATCTGCGACCCGCCGGCGAGGAGGCGCGCCTCGCGCCGCGGATCCATGCCGCCGACGCAGGCGGTCACCCGCCCTTGCGCCGGGCCGTAGAGCCACGCGAGCTCCCGCTGGACCTGAAGTGCCAGCTCGCGGGTGGGGGCGATCACCAGGGCCAACGGCGCGGCGGGAGCCGGCATCGCGTCTTCGGCACCGACAAGCAGGTCCGCCATGGCGAGGCCATAGGCAACGGTCTTGCCCGAACCGGTCTGCGCGGACACCAGGAGGTCGCGGCCGCCACCGGCCGCCTCGAGCACGGCGGCCTGGACGGGGGTCGGCTCGGCATAGCCGCGCTCGGTCAAGGCCCGCGAAAGAGGAGCGGGCAACGTGGGAAAGGGCACTTCGGTCTGGCTTTCGTTAGTGGCGCAGCGCAATCGCTCGCACGGGACGCGTGAGAGCGCCCATCCGAAGGCCGCCCGTCATCAGGTCCGGAGACGCAATGGTAGCGTCTGCGCGCGGCGCTGACCACTCCCGCGCGGGCATGCACCCCCTGCTTGATGCGGGGCCTGCTTCGGCCGATCCCTAGTCCACCGGGTTCGGATCCAGGGACATCCGCATCCGCAGGCGCACGACGCCGTCTTCCGAGCGCACGGCGAGGACGTAGTCCTGGCGCTCCGGGCCGTCCGCGATCCCCTGCGCGATACGCGTCATGACCCGGGCCGCCTGCCCGCGGGCGGCGTCGAGGTCGGGCAGGTCGTAACCCACCTTGTCGCGGACGAGGTTGGTGCCGTCGTGGAGGTCGATGAAATAGCGGGGCACAGGGAGGCGCCGGATTGAACCAATGGGCGCAGACCATGCGCCTCCGCTGTTTCTACGCAGTTACCGCTTATGCAATAAATCCGTCACGATTGCCGCACCACCGCGATCAGCTTGGCAGAAATCACATCATCCAGTTCCGAACGCGATCAGAAAGCTCGACCGAAATACGGCTGAGACACAGGCCGATACCGGTCGCTGACCGGCCAGGAATACGGCCGTGCCGCACCCGACACGCTCGTATCGGCGCGGAAAGCAGGTTTGAACCCGGCGACGGTGGTCGCATGGTGCTTTGTCTTCGGCCTTGCGGCGTCCCGGGCCGACGCGATGCTGGTCAAGCCGACGAGCGCCATTGCGACGAGCGAGATCCGTGAGAACGTCCTGATCATCACCACCTCCTTGGCCGACCCGCAGGCCGATGCAAGGCGAACGGCTTTTCCGGCTGCCGGTTCCCCGGAGGCCACAGCGCGCACCACACGGCATAGGCCTGCCAAATCATTGTCTCTATTGCGCTTTGTCGGCCAAAAACCTCAAGATGACATTGTGAGGTTTCGGCTTCGACCGACAGAGACGGGCGGTGCCGAAGATCGATCCCCTGGGTGATACGCCGACAGGCAGTTCACTCCCCGAACCGCTCCGTCCGCACGAGCCCCGGCGGCACACCCGCGGAAACTATGAGATCCGCGGTGGGACTAACGAAGCGGTTCGAGCCGCAGATAAAAACCTTTCCGGGTGCTCCTGTCCGGGCGAGCGCCGCTTCAACGGCATCGGCGTCGATACGGCCGCCCTCCCCTTCGCGGGTGGTGCGTAGGACGAGCGTGAAATTCGTCTCCTCACGGTCGCGCGATTCGAGTTCCGTAAGAGCGATCGCCTCCGCGCGGGTGCGCACCGAGTAGATCAGCGCCGCGGGAATTTCCGGCGCCACCTGCGCCCGCCTCCTGAGCATCGCCAGCAAGGGGACGATACCCGATCCCCCCGCGGCCAGGAGCAGCGGTCCGCCATCCGGGCCGTCCCATGAAAAGGAGCCCCCGATAGGACCCCGCAGCTCGACGCGGTCGCCAATTGCGGCATCGGCAAAGAACCACCCGGACACCTCGCCATCGGCCAGCCCCTCGATCATGAGCTCGAGGGTCCCGGTCCCGTCGGGGGGCGAGGCGACCGAGTAGCTGCGGCTCGCCCGATACCCGTCGGCAGCCGTGAGGCGCACATCGACATGCTGCCCGGCCCTCTGCCGCCCCGCGATGGCACAGCGCAGGCGCACGCTCTTCACGCTCGGGGTGATCGCCTCCACGGCGACGACCTCCGCCTCGTGCCAGCGGAACACCACGGGTTCGGCGGGTGCCGCGTCAGTCTCCGATGTAGCGCTGCTCACGCCAGGGATCCCCATACATGTGATAGCCGCGCAGCTCCCAGAAGCCGGCGGTGTCGGTGGTGGTGAAGCGCAGGCCCTTCAGCCACTTGGCGCTCTTCCAGAAGTAGAGGTGAGGTACGAACAGCCGCGCCGGCCCCCCGTGATCCGCATGAATGGGCTCGCCCGCGTAGCGAGTGGCAATCATGGCCCGGCCGCCCAGGAGGTCCGCCACCGGCACGTTGGTGGTGTAGTCGTCGTAGGACTCCGCCAGGAGATAAGCGGTCGGGGCAGACATGTTCGCATCGGCGAGGATGTCGTCGATGGTCACGCCTTCCCAGTCGGTGTCGAATTTAGACCATTTGGTGACGCAATGGATGTCGCCGTGCCACCCGGTCCGCGGCAGGGCGTCCAATTCCTCCCAGGACCAGGACTTGATCGGCCGCGACCCTTCCCGAAGGGTGAAACGCCACGTCGCGAGATCGATGGTCGGGTTCGGCCCGATCTGGAGGATCGGGAAATCCTGCGTCAGGTACTGGCCCGGCGGGAGCCGTGCACCGGTCTCCGGCAGCTGCCTGCGCCCGACAAAGCCCCGTGTCACCATGACGATCCCCTCATTCCATGGCCGGTTTCGGACCGGGGGCGCCCGGCGTCAAGCGCAGGTAAGCGGCCAAGTCGTCCGCCGAACAAATGCCCGAAAGCTGGTATCGGATAAGGGCAACGCCGAGAGGCGCCGATTCATCCCGGAAAGAGCTATGCGGACGACATTCGCTACGGCCTTGCTATTGAGCGGCCTCGTTTCCCTTGCCCCCGCCGCCCAGGCGCGGGACGGTATCAGCCCGGGCGGCGCTGCGGCCCTTGGCGCCATCGGTGGTCTTGCGGTGGGCAGCGCCATCGCGTCGTCCGCCAACAACGGCTACTATCCCGGCCGGCCCGTCTACCGCGCTCCGCCCCCGGTTTACGTCGAGGAGGATTACGGCCCGGTCTGCCATTTCGAGCGTCGTCGCTACGTCGATGCCTATGGCGACGTGCTGTTCCGCCGCGTCCGCGTCTGCGAATAAGCCGCGTCGGCCGGAGCCGGCGGTGGCTTCAAGCGCTCGGCGCAGGCGATCCCTCCCAGCACGAGGGCCAGGGCTACCGCCTGCGTTGGGCCGAAGGGCTCGCCGATCAATAGAACGGCGAGCCCTGCGCCGAAGATCGGCACGAGGTTCACGAACAGGCCTGCGCGGTTCGGGCCGATCAGCTCGACGCCGCGCATGAAGCAGAGCTGAGACAGCAGCGACGGCCCCAGTCCGACGAAGGCCACCATCGCCCAGCCCCATCGGCTCGGCCAGACGGAATGCCCCAACGCCCATTCAACGGCGAGCGGCGGCAGCGACGTCACGAAGGCCGCCACCGCCATCGCTCCAAAGAAGGCCAGGGCCGACACCTTGGGCCGGGCGGGGAGCACGACCGTATATCCCGCGTAGAGCAGGCAAGCCCCGAAAACGAGGACGTCTCCGCGGTTGAAGGCAAGGCTGGTCAAAACCGATAGATCGCCGTGGCTCGCTGCCAGAGCAGCCCCCGCCAATGTCAGCACCACTCCGGCTGCCTGCCCCGCCGTGACCGGCACCCCGTAGGCGAGCCTGTTGGCGATGATCACCATCACCGGAATCGACCCCTGAAACAGGGCGAGGTTGACGGCGCCGGTATAGGTGCCCGCCGCATAGAACAGGCAGTTGAAGGCGGTGTAGCCCAGGCCGCCCATGAGCAGGATGCGGATCCAGTGGCGCCGAAGCACCGGCCATTCGGCCGCGACCCGCGGACCCGCGAAGGGGAGGAGTGCCGCGCAGGCGATCAGCCAGCGCAGGGTTGTGATGACCTGAGGCGAGACATGGCCCGGTGCCCACCGACTGGTGACGGCGTTGCCCGCCCAGAGCAGCGCCGTCAGCGTTAGGAGAGGGTACGCCGCAGCGGCGCCGCCGCCCGGCTTCACCACGTCAGCGGCGGCGGAACTGGCCGCCGCGCACCGGCGGACGCGGACCGGAGGCACGCTCGTCCTTGTGGCGAAACACGAGGCGCCCCTTTTCCAGGTCGTAGGGCGACATCTCGACCGTCACCCGATCGCCGGCCAGGGTCTTGATGCGGTTCTTCTTCATCTTGCCCGCAGTGTAGGCCACGATCTCGTGGCCCTGGTCCAGCTGCACGCGGTAGCGGGCGTCGGGAAGGATCTCGATCACGAGACCGTCGAACTGCATCAACTCTTCTTTTGCCATACACCTTCTCCAGTCGGACCGTCCGGCAGCAGGCGTTCCGGCAACATTGCGTTCGACAACCCGTGTCGTCTGAAAAACGCCTGAGCGCGACCGTCCGATCCGAAGACGGCGGATCTCGGCTACCCGGCGGCGAAGCACGGATTTAGTCGTCAAGGGAGGGAGCCGCAAGTCGGCGGGGGCGATCCCGGTATCACTGTACAACCGGTATTTCGCCGGGGTGTTCGGCCGACAGGCGCAAGAACCGCCTTCAATCTTCCGCGGGAAGGGTCGCGATCCAAGCCGTTCTGCGCGATAAGGCGGCCGGCCCGCAGTGCCGCGGCGGCGAGTGTTCGTCCCCGGCGGGCCGCCTCAGCCGTTTCGGGACACCTTCTCCATGACCTCGTTGTTCGCCGGCATCCAGGATGCGCCCCTCGACCCGATCATGCGCCTGTTCGAGGCGTTCAATGCCGATACCCGCCCGGGTAAACTGAACCTCGCCATCGGCGTCTACACGGATGCGGACGGCAAGGTCCCCCGCCTGCGCGCGGTGCAGGAGGCGGAAAAGCGCTGGATCGACAAGGCCCTGCCTAAGACCTACCGGCCGATCGAGGGGACGAAGCCGTTCCGCGACGCCGTGCAGGCGCTGCTGTTCGGAGCGGGCGCCCCGATCCTGTCGCAGAATCGGGCTGCCACCCTCCAGAGCGTCGGTGGGACCGGCGCGCTTAAGATCGGCGCCGACGTTCTTGCCAAGCTGAAGCCCGGCGCCACTGTCGCCGTGAGCGATCCGACCTGGGAGAATCACCGGGCGCTGTTCACCCAGGCCGGGTTCACTGTGGCGGACTACCCCTACTTCTCGGCCGAGACCGGCGGGGTGGACTACCCGGCCATGCGCAAGGCCCTGGAGGCCCTGCCTGCCGGCTCGATCGTGGTGCTGCACGCCTGCTGCCACAACCCGACCGGCGCGGACCTGACCGACGAGGAATGGGCCGAACTCGTGCCCCTGATGCAGACGCGGGGGCTCATCCCCTTCCTCGACATCGCCTACCAGGGTTTCGGCTTCGGCCTCGATGAGGATGCCGCGCCGGTACGGCTCTTCGCCCAGTCGGGGCAGGAGTTCTTCGTCGCCTCTTCCTTCTCCAAGTCCTTCTCCCTTTATGGCGAGCGGGTCGGCGCCCTGACCATCGTCGCGGCCGACCCGGCCATGCGCGCCAAGGTCGAGGCCCTGGCCAAGCGCCTCGTGCGGGCGAGCTACTCGAACCCGCATACCCACGGGGCGGCCATCGTGGAAACCGTGCTCACCGATCCCGCCCTCCGGGCCGATTGGGAGAAGGAGCTTGGCCAGATGCGGGAGCGCATCAAGGAGATGCGCGTGCGGATGGCCGACAGCCTTCACCAGCGCCACCCCGACCGGGGCTTCGAGGCGATTAAGGTGCAGAAGGGCATGTTTTCGTACACGGGCCTCAGCCCCGACGAGGCCGTGCGCCTGCGCGACGAGCACGAGGTCTACGCCCTCGAGACCGGCCGGGTCTGCGTGGCGGCCCTCAACACCCACAACATCGACCGCGTTCTCGATGCCATCGACGCGTCCGTGAAGGGCTAATCGTGCCGGTGGGCGCCGCCATGTCGCGGTGCCCACCGGGCGGGACTGCGTAAGCAGGTCCCAAAAAAGTCCTTAAGATCGGGCTGCCGTGAGGCCCATTCCGACGGATCCCGCCAGCCCCATGCTCAAAACCGCCTTCGTTGCCGCACGCGACCGCCAGCGGCTGTCGGAGATTGCGTCGATCCTGATCGGCTTCGGCGTGACCCGCGTCGTGGACCGGCTTGGTCTGCGTGCCCTCCCCCTGCTGCCGCGCCGCCAGCCCCGCCTCGACGTGACCCGCCTGTCGGAGCCCGAGCGCATGCGCCGGGCGATCGAGGCCCTGGGACCCACCTTCATCAAGTTCGGCCAGATCCTGGCGAGCCGCCCCGATCTCCTGTCCCCAGCATGGACGGAGGAGTTGCAGAAGCTGCACAGCCAGGTCGTCCCCGTGTCGTGGGATATGATCCGGCCGCAACTCGAGCAGGATCTCGGCGGCTCGCCCCTCGAACTCTTCGCGGAATTCAACATCGAGCCGATCGCCTCGGCCTCCATCGCCCAGGTCTACAGGGCGAGGCTGCATTCGGGCGAGGATGTCATCGTCAAGGTGGTGCGGCCGAACCTGCGCAAGATCATTGAGGCGGATCTGCGCCTCATGGCGCACGGAGCGCGCATCCTCGAGACCGAGTGGCCGGACATGGCTCGCTACCAGCCGCGGGAGCAGATGCGCCACCTCGCCGACGGCTTGAACGGCGAGCTGGATCTGCTGAACGAGGCGCGGAACTGCGAGCGGCTCGCGGAAATCTTCGAAGGCCGTGACGACATCGTCTTTCCGAAGATCCACTGGGAGTATTGCTCGGAGCGAGTCCTCGTCCAGGACTTCATCCACGGCATCCCCCCCAATGACGAGGCCGCGCTCGAGGCGGCGGGGATCGACAAGAAGCTCCTCGCCCAGAAGGGGACCGACGCCTTCCTGCAGATGGCCCTGATCGAGGGGCTGTTCCACGCCGATCCGCATCCCGGCAACATGCTCGCGATGTCCGACAACAGGATCGGCTTCATCGATTTTGGGATCATCGGCCGCCTGTCGCAGCGGCGGCGGAACCAGCTCCTCGTCCTCATCGGCGCCATGCTGAAGCAGGACGCCGACGGACTGATGGCCGTGCTCCTCGACTGGACGGGGGCCAGCAACCCCGACCTGACCAAGCTCCAAGTGTCCGCGCAGGCCTTCGTGGAAAGCCATTCCACGATTCCCTTGAACCTTGGGCTTGTCCTCACCGACTTCATGAACATGGCCCGCGAGAACGACCTCGCCATGCCGACGGACCTTGCGATCCTGTTCAAGGGGCTGGTGACCGCGGACGGCGTGATGCGCCACCTCGATCCGAACTTCGATCTCTTCGCCGCCGCCGCGCCCACGGTGCGGGCGAGCATGCGCTCGCAGTTCTCCCTCGACGGCTTGAAGCAGAAGGCCGAGGCGCTGGGAGCGGGGCTCTACGGCGCCGCATCCGAACTGCCGACCCTCATCCATCTCATGTTGGTGCGGCTCAAGCAGGGCCGCGTCACGGTGGAGATCGAGATCAAGGGCCTCGACAAGGTCACCCGCGGCATCGAGCGCGCCGCCGCCCGCGTGGCGGTGGCCTTGGTGGTCGCTGCATTCGCGACCCAGCTGGCGCCTCGCCTGATCGATTTGGGTACGCCCGTCTTCGTCTCCATAGGGCTGGTTGTTTTTATTCTCGGTATCGGGTGGCTGGTGCTCCTGATGCGAAACCGGTGAGCCGGCACGCGAATACAATTTCCGAATTCGCCAATTTGTCGCAATTCGGTTGAGAGGCTTCGCTTGCGACCAAATTGCGCCGTGCTACCGTCATCGAACCCCTCGAATCGCGCGGTTGCGGGTTGAGGCGGCGGACTAGAAGCGGGACACCCGCCGCCGTCGCCACGACCTCGACCTGACCGTCGCCAGCCTCGGTTTCGGCGGGTCAGGGTCGGGACTTGCCCCACGACGGGGCCTCCGGTGCGCGGATTCGGCGGGGGCACGCCAATGGATCTACTTGTTGCGGAGAAAGAGCAGGATTCGGCGCAGGGTCGCATCGCCGTCCTGGAGGCAGAGAATCTGCGCCTGCGCCGCCTTCTGAGCCAGGCGACGGAACTGGCCGACTTCGAGATCCAGCGGAATGCTCGCCTCGGTCATATCGTGGAGATCGAACGCGTCGCCGCCCGGAACACCGCCGCCCACTACCGGCGTGATCTGGAGGACGGGGCAGCCCGCCTCGCCAGCGCCGAGGATCTCAATGCCAAGCTGAAGGCCAGCGAGGAATTCAACCGTCGCATCCTCTGGACCACGAACGATTTCGTGGCGGTTCTCGATCTCGACGGCGGGTTGATGACCGTCAGCGATAACGGCCCGTCGATCCTCGGGCTTCCCCGCGCGACCGACGCGCTCGGGCAGCTCTGGTTGGATTTCTGGTCCTGCCCCGAAAGCCGCGAGGCTGTGGCCGATGGGATTCATTCCGCGCGGCTCGGCCGTTCCAACCGCTTTCAGGCCCGGTTGGAGATCGGCGAAGTCTCCACGTGGTGGGACATCGCGGTGACTCCCATCCACGGGGCCGACGAGCGGCCGGAGCGGATCCTGGCCGTCGCCCGCGACATCACCGAGTTGAAGGACGCCGAGGCGCGTCAGACCCTGCTGATGCAGGAACTGGCGCATCGCATGAAGAATACCCTCGCCCTCGTGCAGGCGGTCGCCTCACAGACCCTGCGCAACGCCGAATCCCTTGAGACGGCCGCGGATTCCCTCGCCGCCCGTCTCCTCGCCCTGGCGCAGGCCCACGACGTGCTCGTGTTGGGATCCTTCGCGAGCGCCCCCCTCAGCGCCCTCGTGCAAACCACCGTGACGCTCCACGGCGATGGGGTTCCGGGGCGCTTTCGGATCGAGGGCCCGGACGTCACCCTCAACGCGCATCAGGGCATGACCCTGGCGTTGATGCTGCACGAACTCGGCACGAACGCCACCAAGTACGGTTCGCTTTCTTCGGCGGTCGGGCATGTCGCCGTCACGTGGCACGTGCGGGCCGGGCATGGCGGGGGACATCCCGTCCTTTGCTTCCGGTGGGAGGAGATCGGCGGCCCGCCGGTTCTGCCGCCCTCGCGCACAGGCTTCGGCACCCGCCTGATCGCCCGAAGCCTGGCTCATAGCTTCGGTGGGACGGTCAGCCTCTCCTATCCCGTCTCCGGGGCGGTGCTCACCTTCGAGAGCCCCCTCGCCCCCGTCCAGGCGGAGCCCCTCCTGCAACGGGCCGGGTAGGATCCCGCGGTCAGGCGCTCTGGCTTGCGCGGCCCTCGCCTCCCACGGCCAGGGCCTCAAGGGTCTCGTCCCGCAGGCGGCGGGCTTCGGCGAGGAGTGGGGCGACGTCACCACCTTGCTTGGCGCCATACTCGAGGGCCCGGCAGGCTGCACAAAGGGCATCGCATCCCAGCATCCCCGCCATCGAGACGAGGGTATGGGCCTCGCGGCCGAGGTCGGCGGCGCTGCGCTCTTCCCCTGTGAAGGCATCGCCGAGGGCGGCGGCGAACCGTTCCACCAACCGGTTCAGTCTGTCTCTCCCGATCGTGTCGCCGAGATCGTCAAGCGTGCTCACGTTGACGAGGGTAATGGTGGACACGGGGTGGTCCTTTCCGGAACTGTGCGGCCACGGTGATTGATTGCGCCGGCGGCAGGATGCCCCGCTCCCTCCATTCCTCCAAGCCCGCAGGACCAAATTCAGTGTCGCGTCTCCATCTCGCGGAAAGTGCCGGCGGGGCTCGGTATGGCGCTGCCCAACCTTTGCCCGGAGCGACGACGACGGGCGGCCAATGTCGGTGAGAACCAACAGCCTCCGGGCGCGGCTCCTGGCGCTCTGGTTGATGCTCCTGGCGTCGGGCGCGGCGACGGGCCTGCTGCTCTACGGTCTCTACGGGCAGTCCACCGCCGTCCAAGTGGCGGAGGCGGAGGTCACGGTGACGCGCGGCTGCCGGGAGATCATCGACCTGATCGCCGGCCGGAAGGGACGCCTCCCGGAGGGGACACCGGCCGAACGGGCCGTTGCCGTCGCGCTGGAGAAGCTGCCCGGCGTCGAAGGCGGTATCTGGACGCAGGCGAAGGGTCCGGTCGCCTATGCGTTTCCCACTTACGAAGGGACCGGCCCGAAGACGGACCTCCCGGCGGCGGAACGACCCTTGATCGAAGCAGTCAACGCGGAGGCGTTCCATGTGGAGCATGCGGTGACGCTGCGGCGTCCGAACCGGACGCAGGTGCTCGTCCTGCAGGGCTGTCCCCTGCGGGGTTACGCGACCGATGCCACAGCCTGGACGATGATGCGGGCCCATGTAGCCGAGAGCCCATCCTATATCCGGCTCCTCGCGGGCTTGGGTTTCCTCGCCGTCGCGGTGATCGGGTCCGCGATCTTCCTCGGCCGGTTCCTGATCGGCTTCTCGCGCCGGATCGCGCAACTCGAGGCGGCCCTGGCCTCGCCGTTGGCGGAAGCGGAAGAGCTGCCCCACTTGTCGCGGACCGGGGAGCGGGAACTGGACCGATTGGTCGATGCCCTCAATGCCACCGGCAGCCGCCTTCGCGTGGCGCGGGAGCGGGTCGTCGCCGCGGAACGGCTCGCGGCGGTGGGACGCCTCGCCGCCGACCTCGCCCACGAGGTGCGCAATCCCATCGCCGCCATGCGCCTCAAGGCCGAGAACGCGCTGGCCAACGGCGAGCCGGAACGGGCGGAGACCGCGCTGAAGGCGGTGCTCGGCCAGATCGCCCGGGTGGATGCCCTCCTGCGTGATCTGCTCAACCTGACGCAGCCCCGCTCCATTGCCCGCAGCCCGACCCCGGTCGGCCCCCTCCTGGCGGAATGCGCCCGTTATCACGGGGAGGTCGCAAGGGCGCGGGGTGTCAGCCTCTCCGTCGAGGCCGACGCCCTGCCGCCCCATGACGATCCGCATCTCGACCGGACGCAGGTCATGCGCGCCGTCGAAAATTTGATCCTGAACGGCATCCAGCACAGCCCGGAGGGTGGTTGCGTCCGCATCACGGCTCGAAGACTGATCCGGGACGGCACCGTGATCCTGTCCGTCGGGGTGTCGGACAGCGGTCCCGGCGTCGATCCGGATCTTCACGCCGAGATTTTCGAGCCCTTCGCCACGGCCCGGCCCGGCGGCACCGGGCTCGGCCTCGCGATCGTGCGGGAGATCGCCCGCGCCCATCGCGGCGACGTCCGCTTGGCCCCGGCGGAGCCCGGGTCGGGCGCCACCTTCCTCATGGAGCTTCCATGGCGACCGTCCTGATCGTCGATGACGACGCCGCCATGCGGGAGGGGCTCGCCGAGACGGTGGGCGACCTTGGCCACCTGCCGGTGGTGGCGGCGAGCGGCATCGAAGCCCTGGCGCGGTTGGGGGCGGGCGGCGTGAACGCCGTACTCCTCGACCTGCGGATGCCAGGCGACCTCGATGGCATGGCCACCCTCGCCCGCATCCGTGCGCGGCCCGAGGCGCCCCCGGTTCTCGTGCTCACCGCCTTCGCGAGCCCGGCGAACACCATCGAGGCCATGCGGCTCGGCGCCCACGACCATCTGACGAAACCCGTCGGCCGCGCCGACCTCGCCGCCGCCCTCGATAACATGCTCCAGAGGGCCCGGCCGGACCCGGTTCTCGAGCGGCCACGGCCGCCCGGCGGACTTGTGGGATCGAGCGAAGCGATGCGCCGGGTCCAGAAGAGCATCGGCCTCGTCGCCGATGGGCCCGCCACGATCCTGATCTGCGGCGAGACCGGCACCGGGAAGGAAGAGGTCGCCCGGGCCCTGCATGCCTTCTCCAGCCGCCGGGAACGGCCCTTCGTGCCGGTCGATTGCGCCGCGATCCGGCCCGACCTTCTGGAAACGGAGCTGTTCGGCCATGCCCGCGGCGGCTTTCCCGGCGCTACCGCCGACCGCAGCGGTGCCTTCGCCCAGGCGGCGGGAGGCACGCTGTTCCTCGACGAGGTCGGCGACATGGCACCGGCCATGCAGGCTAAGATCCTGCGGGTGATCCAAGACCGCACGGTCACGCCCATCGGCGGGCGTCCTTTGCGGATCGACGTGCGTCTCGTGGCGGCGACGCACCGGGACCTCCCGGCCCTCGTCGCGGATGGCCGGTTCCGCGCCGATCTCTACTATCGTCTCGCCGTCGTGCCGATCTCGCTGCCGCCCCTGCGCGAGCGTCTGGCCGACATCGTCCCCCTGGCCGAACACTTCCTCGCAGCCTTCGGCAAGCGCCTGAGTGCGGGCGCGGCGGCCCGCCTCCTCGCCTATCCCTGGCCGGGTAATGTCCGGGAGTTGCGCAACGTCGTGGAGCGGGCTGCCTTCCTCGTCAGGGGCGGGATGATCGCGCCGGAAGAGATCGACCTGCCCGGTGCGCCCCCTACCTCAACCGGGGATCCCGATCAGGATGCCGACCTGCCCGGTGCCGTGGCCCGGCTGGAACGGCGGATGATCGAAGGAGCGCTCACCGCGGAGGGCGGCAACCGGACCCGTGCCGCCAAGCGTCTCGGCATCCAGCGCCAGCTCCTTTACGCGAAGATGGAGCGCTACGGCCTCGCCGCCGATGAAGCCACGCTGTCGCAAATCACGACAGACCACGTCGCTAAAGCCGACAGCGAAAACGGCGAAGATTCGGGGAACATTGATCGATTTCCCTGAACTTTGGCCATAAGACCCCCTCGCGACTGCTTAACCGGAACCGGCGATGACTTGGCGCGTCATGCTGGCGCCCGACCTGCAGGGGTCGGATGGACGCTGAGGATGACGCAGCATGGATGGGGCGGCGCTGAAGGAGACCCGCAGCGGCGGGACGAAATCCGCCTCGTCGAAGGCTCTGCGCGGCCTCGACGCGCTCAATTTCTTCCTCGCCGACGTCCGTGATGGTCTCGGACCTTATCTGGCGATCTACCTCATCGCCGTACGCGGCCCCGACCAGGGCTGGAACGAGGCCACCACCGGTCTTGTCATGACCATCGCCGGGATTCTGGGCCTCGTGGCGCAGACACCGGCGGGCGCCTTCATCGACTCCACCAACCACAAGCGGGCCGTGGTGATCGGCGGCGCGATCGCCGTGACGGCGAGCTGCCTCGTCCTGCCCTTCGTGTCGAACTTCTACGTGGTGACCGCCACCCAATCCCTGGCCCACGTGGCGGGGACGATCTTCCCGCCGGCACTCGCCGCGATCACCCTCGGCCTCGTCGGCCCGAAGATGTTCTCGAAGCGGATCGGCCGGAACGAAGGCTTCAACCATGCCGGCAACGCCGCCTCGGCGGCACTCGCGGGCGGCCTTGCTTACTTCTTCGGTCCGGTGGTCGTGTTCTGGCTGATGGGCGTGCTGGCGGCCATGTCCATCGGCGCCATGCTGCTCGTTCCGGCCGAAGAGATCGACGACGATCTCGCCCGGGGCATGACCGCATCGGAGGAAAAAGCGGGGGACCAGCCGTCCGGCCTTAAGACCCTGCTCGGCAACCGCAGCCTGCTGATCTTCGCCGTGCTCTGCGCGATCTTCCACCTCGCCAACGCCGCCATGCTGACCTCGGTGGGGCAGCTGCTGACCCACATCTCGGGCAAGGATCATGCGACATCGCTGATCGCGGTCTGCATCGTGGCCGCGCAATGCGTGATGGTGCCGACAGCGATCTTCGTGGGCGCCAAGGCCGACGCCATCGGGCGCAAGCCGATCTTTCTGGTCGCCTTCGGCATCCTGGCGATCCGCGGCGTTCTCTACACGTTCTCGGACAGCCCGTTCTGGCTGGTCGGCGTGCAACTCCTCGACGGGATCGGCGCGGGCATCTACGGCGCGCTCTTCCCAATCGTCGTGGCCGACCTCACCCGCGGCGCGGGCCGCTTCAACGCAGCCCAAGGCGCCGTCGCCACCGCTCAGGGTGTGGGCGCGTCCCTCAGCGCGACGCTTGCGGGCGTCATCATCGTCTCGGCGGGATATTCGGCCGCCTTTCTAAGCCTCGCGGCGATCGCCGGCCTTGGCTTCGCCCTCTATGTCGCCCTGATGCCGGAGACCCGGGACAGCCTGCCCGAGGCGGAGGCCGGAGGCACGGATGGCGGCCTTCCCCGTGCCGCCGCTGCGGCCTGACGACTGCCTGAACGGATCCGCCTCATGAGCACCCCGATCCCGGACGGGCCGAGCCGGCCCTTCCTCTTCCTCCATGTGGGCGACCAGCACCTGACCGTGCGCGGAGCCCGCAACCATGCCGACCTCGCCGCGATCTTCGATCAGATCGCCGGCTTCGGGCGCGACGCCTTCGACTTCGTCTACCTGCCGGGAGACATCGCCGAGAATGGAGCCGGGGAGGAATACGCCCTGATCGCGGAGATCCTGCGGGCGCATCCCACCCTGCCGGTCCTCCTCATCCCCGGGGACCACGACCGCCAATACGGCGCGATGGACGCCTTCGGCGAATTCCACACGGCGGTCATGGCCGAGCGCCATCCGCCCGTGGTCAACGCGCTTCTCCAGCCCCCGGCGGCGCCGAATAGGGAGCCCGAGCGCAAGCTGATCCCGCAATACTACTTCCGGCACGATGCCGGCGCGGTGCGCTGCCTGTTCCTCGACATGATCAGTGCAGGCTATGGGCAGAAGGGGATGGGCCTCGACTTCCGGCTCGGCCCCGACCAGCTGGCATGGCTCGGCGACGAGGTCTCGCAGGCGGCCAGGGAGGGGAAGACCTGTGCCGTCTTCATGCACACCTATCCCGACGACCTGGAAAAGAAGGAGGCTGAGGATGTCGCCGGCCTGTTCTGGACCCAGGGCGTCCGCCTCGCGGAGATGGGGCACACCCACTACAACGAACTGGCCCATGACGGGCGCACGACCTATGCCTCCGGCCGGTCCGTCGGGCAGAACGAGGACGGCTCCGTCGGCTACGCCGCGGGCGCCATCGACGACGGCGAGGTGAGCTGGCGCTTCCGCCCCCTCGACCGCACCGCCCCCTTCGTGCTCATCACGGCCCCCGCCGACCGGCGCCTCGCCACCCGGGCGCTGCGCGCCGACGCGTCGGGCCGGATCGCCGTTCGGGCGGTGGTGCTGTCCGATGCGACGCCGGCCCGTTGCCGCTGCCGCGTGGATCGCGGTCCCTGGCACGCCATGGACCGCGCCGCAGAGGGTAGTGTCTACGAGGCCCGCGTCCCCTGGCCCCCGGGCGCCCGTCTCCTGGAGGTCGAGGCGACCGACCCGCGCTGGCCCGGCTACGGGCCGGACCATATCGACCACGACGTGATCGAGCCGGCAGACCGCATCTTCCTGACTCCAGACCGTCCGGATAAGCCCGGCAGCGATGCCTGCAGCCTCGGCGCGTGGCTCGAGAAGGGCGTGCGCGGCGACCAGCTCGGCCCCAACCGGGCCGGGCGCGACTGGTAGTTATCCTCTTTTCCCCTCCCCCCTTGAAAGAACGACCTCGCGATGGGCGCCCTGACCCTGACACCAAACCTTGCGACCTGGGGTATTGCCGCCCTGGCGACGTTGGGCGTCATCATCCGTCCGTTCTCCTGGCCGGAGGCGATCTGGGCGGTGCTCGGTGCCGCGCTCCTTGTGGTGCTGGGCCTGCTACCCTGGCACGTCGCCCTCGACGGTGTCGCCAAGGGAACGGACGTCTACCTGTTCCTCGTGGGCATGATGCTGCTCGCCGAGATCGCCCGGAAGGAGGGCCTGTTCGACTGGCTGGCGAGCCACGCGGTGCGGGCTGCCAAGGGCTCGGCCACCCGCCTCTTTCTCCTCGTCTACATCGTCGGCACGGTGGTGACGGTGTTCCTCTCCAACGACGCCTGCGCGGTGGTGCTGACGCCCGCCGTCTATGCCGCCGCCAAGGCCGCCAAGGCCAAGGACCCGCTCCCCTATCTCTTCATCTGCGCCTTCATCGCCAACGCGGCGAGCTTCGTCCTGCCGATCTCGAACCCGGCGAACCTCGTCGTCTTCGCGCAGAACATGCCGCCGCTCGGCACGTGGATGAAGCTGTTCGCGCTGCCGTCCCTCCTCGCCATCGTGACGACCTACGCGGTCCTGCGTCTCACGCAGAATTCGGCGCTCAAGCAGTCCATTGAGGCCGATGTCGAGCCGAAACCCCTCGGAACGGGGGGCAAGGTCGCGGGGCTCGGGATCGTCCTGACAGGCGCCGCCCTGATCGGCGCCTCGGCCGCGGGTATCGAGCTCGGCCTCCCGACCTTCGTCGCGGGCCTCGCCACCGCGTTGGTGGTGCTGGCGATCAAGCGCGGCGGGTTCGTCGAGGTGGCCAAGGACGTCTCGTGGAGCGTCCTTCCCCTCGTCGCCGGGCTGTTCGTGCTGGTCGAGGCATTAGAATCGACGGGCGTCCTCAAGATGCTCGCCGACACCCTGAAATCCTATGCCGCCGGTGATCCCACGGCGACCGCCTGGGCAGGCGGAGCGGCCGTGGCGGTGGGCTCGAACCTCGTGAACAACCTGCCGGCCGGCCTCCTCGCCGGGGCGGCGGTGCAGGCGGCGCATGTCTCGCAGAAGGTGGCGGGCGCGATCCTGATCGGCGTCGACCTCGGGCCGAACCTGTCGGTCACCGGTTCGCTGGCGACGATCCTGTGGCTCACGGCGATCCGCCGGGAAGGACAGGACGTCTCGGCGGGCAAGTTCCTGAAGCTCGGCGTGCTGGTGATGCCGCCGGCCCTCGTGCTGGCCCTGGCCGCCCTTCTCTACCTCTGACCTGCCCCCCATCGACGACCGGAGAACCTGCGGCGTGACAGCATTTCTGCTCTATCCCTTCATCATCGTCGCGGGGTGCCTCCAGGCGCTGGGCAATTCCATGAACGCGCAGCTGCGCGGCAAGGTGGTCAATCCCTGGCTCGCGGCCACCGTCTCCTTCATGCCGATCGTCTTCGTCTTCGCGACGTTGTTCTTCACCATGCCGACGCCCCTGCCGACCCTCGACAGCCTCGGCAAGATGCCCTGGTACGCACCCCTCGGCGGCGTGGCGGGTGCGGTGGCGGTGTTCGGCGGCCTCGCCTTCATCGACAAGGTGGGCGCAGGGCCCTTCAACGGGCTGACCCTGACGGCCAACATCATCACCTCCCTGGCGATGGATGCCTTCGGCCTGTTCGGCCTCCAGGCCTCCGGCTTCAAGCCACTGCCCTGGCTCGGCGGGCTGCTCATGGCGGTGGGTGTGATCTTCATCGCCCGCACGGGGGCCAAGAAGGAAGACGGTGACGAGACGAGCACCACCGGCAAGCTGCTCTACCCCTTCATCATCGTCGCGGGCATGCTCATGGCGATCGGCGTGGTGTGGAACGCGCAGTTGCGGGGCGCCCTGGCGAATCCCTGGCTCGCGGCCACGGTCTCCTTCGTGCCGGTGGTGTTCGTCTTCGCCTTCATCTTTCTGCTGCGGCCGACGCCGCTGCCGACGCGCGACGATCTCAAGGGCGTCCGCTGGTGGATGCCGCTCGCCGGCATCACCGGGGCGGTGGCGGTGTTCGCCGGTTTGCTCTTCGTGGACAAGGTTGGCGCGGGCGCCTTCAACGGCCTCCTGATCACCGCCAACCTGCTGACCTCGGTCGCCCTCGACCATTTCGGCTGGCTGGGGATGAAGCAGGTCCGCGCCAAGCCCGCGCGGCTGCTCGGTGCCGGGGTGATGGTCGCCGGCATCGTGCTGATTTCGGTCTTCTGAGGAGGTCTATAGCCCCCTGCCCCCACCCCCGCCCTGATCCTGAGATGCCGACGCGAAGCGTCGGCCTCGAAGGAGTCTTCCAACTTTCGCGCGAGTGCTCGAGCCGTCCTTCGAGGCCGCTGGCGCGGCACCTCAGGATGAGGGCGGCGGGTTGGATAGAACGATAAATTCCACGCTACCGGCCCGGCGCAACCCGTTCGGGGACGGCCTTAGCCTACCGGGAGAAAGCCAGGGCCGGTCACCGGCGCGGTGGCGACCGGCTCCGGCGGTGCCTTGCGGGAGAAATAATAGAGATCCACCGCCCGCCAGAACGCACCCTGCTCTTCGGCGCTGCGCCGGGCGAGGGCCGTCTCCAGCATCGCCATCGCGTCCCGCGCGATGTCGCTGCGCTTCAGTTCGTCCATCAGGCTGGCGAGGTCGTGCATCTTTCCCTCCGCGTGTGACGAGTCCGGACGAAACGCCCGGAGCGGCGAGACCGATCCAAATGCGCGATACGCGCGCATGGAACTTGCCTGCCGCCAAGCCGCCGCTACGATCGCGGCCGTCCGAACGCGTGCCGTCAAGGATCCTCCATGCAAGTCTGCCGCCTCCGCCCGCGCTCTCGCTTTTGCGCGGCGATCCTTCCCGTCGTCCTGACCCTGGGATTCGGTGCGGTACCCCTCAGCGCGAGGGAAATGCCGGATGCGGATGCGGCGACGGCGACGGCGCCCCGCAAGCCGAACGTGGTGATCCTCGCCACCGGAGGGACCATCGCCGGGGCCGGGGCCGACGCTGCCAACAGCGCCACCTACACCGCCGCTAAGGTGCCGGTGGACAAGCTCATCGCAGCGGTGCCACAACTGTCGGACAACGCCAACGTCCGCGGCGAGCAGGTCTTCCAGATCGCATCGGAGAGCTTCACCGACGCGCAACTCGTCCAGCTCGCCAAACGCGTGTCGGCCCTCCTGAAGCAGGATGACGTCGATGGCGTCGTCATCACGCACGGCACCGACACCCTGGAGGAAACGGCCTTCTTCCTCGACCTCGTGGTCAAGAGCGACAAGCCGATCGTCGTGGTCGGCTCCATGCGCCCCTCGACGGCCATCAGCGCCGACGGCGCCCTCAACCTGCTCGACGCCGTCACCGTCGCCGGCAGCAAGGAGGCTGTCGGCAAGGGCGTCACCGTCACCATGAACGACATGATCCAGAGCGGCCGCGACGTCACCAAGCGGACCAACATCGTGCCGAGCGCCTTCTTCAGCCAATGGGGGCCCCTCGGCATGGTCGTGGAGGGCAAGACCTACTTCTTCCGCACCCTGGCGAAGCGCCACAACACGAGCTCGGAATTCGACATCGACCAGATCGACAGCCTGCCCCTCGTCGGCATCGTCTACGGGTCGGGCAACATGATCCCCGGGGTCTACGACGCCGAGGTGCAGGCCGGGGCGAAGGCCATCGTGAATGCCGGCACCGGCAACGGGTCGGTCCCGAACTACCTCGTCGATAAGCTCAAGGAAATCCGGTCCAAGGGCACCCTCGTGATCCGTTCGTCCCGGGTGCCGGATGGGTTCGTGCTGCGCAACGCCGAGCAGCCCGACGACAAATACGATTGGGTGGTCGCCCACGACCTGAACCCGCAGAAGGCGAAGATCCTCGCCGCGGTGGCGCTGACCAAGACGAGCGATACGAAGGAGCTGCAGCGCATCTTCTGGGAATACTGAGCCGACGCGCAGGAAGTTCGGTCCCGCCCGGCCTCCCCCTCGGGCAGGACCGGGATGCGGCAGGGTCCGCCCTGCCGCGCTCAGGCGTCGTTCTCAGGTCGTTGGATCCGCGATAGACAGCGGTGCCCGGAAGCCGCCGAAGGATACGCCATGACCGAGCTTCACCCGGAAGTCGCGGCCGTCACCGCACGGATTGTCGAGCGGTCGCGGACGAGCCGGCGCGCCTACCTGGATCTCATCGCGCAGGAGCGTGACAACGGCGTCCACCGCCCGAAGCTCGCCTGCGGAAATCTCGCCCACGGCTTTGCCGCGGCCGGCGAGGACAAGGCGGCCATCCGCGCCGGGCGGACGATGAATATCGGCATCGTCACCGCCTACAACGACATGCTCTCGGCCCATCAGCCGTACGGTCGCTACCCGGACCAGATCAAGGTCTTTGCCCGGGAGCGGGGTGCCACCGCCCAGGTCGCGGGGGGCACGCCGGCCATGTGCGACGGCGTCACCCAGGGTCAGCGCGGCATGGAGCTGTCGCTCTTCTCGCGCGATACCATCGCGCTCTCGACGGCGGTGGCCCTGAGCCACGGGATGTTCGACAGCACGGCGCTCCTCGGCATCTGCGACAAGATCGTGCCCGGCCTGCTCATCGGGGCCCTGCGCTTCGGCCACCTACCGACGATCCTGATCCCAGCAGGGCCCATGCCCTCGGGCCTCGCCAACAAGGAGAAGGTACGGATCCGCCAGCTCTACGCTGAGGGCAAGGTCGGCCGCGAGGAGCTGCTTGAGTCCGAATCCGCCTCCTATCATGGGGCTGGCACCTGCACGTTCTACGGCACGGCCAACTCGAACCAGATGATGATGGACATGATGGGCCTGCACATGCCCGGCGCCTCGTTCATCAACCCCGGCACGAAGCTTCGGCAGGCCGTCACCCGCGCGGCGATCCACCGACTCACGGAGATCGGCGCGGACGGCAACGACTACCGGCCCCTGGGGCGCTGCGTGGACGAGAAGGCCATCGTCAACGCCGCCGTCGGCCTTCTGGCCACGGGCGGATCCACCAACCACGCCATCCATCTGCCGGCCATCGCCCGGGCGGCGGGAATCGTGATCGACTGGGAGGACATCGACCGTCTTTCGGCGGCGGTGCCGCTGATCTGCCGGGTCTACCCGAACGGTGCGGGGGACGTGAACCACTTCCACGCGGCGGGCGGGATCAGCTTCGTCATGGCCGCCCTTCTCGATGCGGGGATGCTGCACGACGACATCCTTACCGTGTCGGGCGGCTCCCTGCGCGACCAGGCCCGGGACCCGAAGCTTGCGGGCGACGAGCTGGTGTTCGAGGACGCGGTGCCGGAAAGCCTGGACGACACGATGATCCGCCGGCCGGACCGCCCGTTCCAGCCCGATGGTGGAATGCGCCTCGTGCAGGGCAACCTCGGGCGGGCGACGTTCAAGACGAGCGCCGTCGACGAGCAGCGCCGTGTCATCGAGGCCCCGGCCCGGGTGTTCGACGATCAGGACGACGTGCTGAAGGCCTTCAAGGCCGGCGAGCTGGAGCGGGACGTGGTGGTGGTCGTCCGCTTCCAGGGACCGCGGGCGAACGGGATGCCGGAACTGCACAAGCTTACCCCGCAACTCGGCGTGCTGCAGGATCGGGGTTTCAAGGTTGCCCTGGTGACGGACGGCCGGATGTCGGGCGCCTCGGGCAAGGTCCCCGCCGCCATCCATTTGACGCCGGAAGCGCTGGCCGGCGGGACCATCGCGCGGATCAGGGACGGCGACATCGTCCGCCTCTCGGCGCCCGAGGGCCGGCTGGAGGTGCTGGTGGACGACGGCGAGCTCGCCGCCCGGGACCTCGCGCCGGCGCCCAAGCCGCAGTCCGGGACGGGGCGGGAGCTCTTCGCCTTCATGCGCGCGGGTGCGGATGGCGCCGAACGGGGCGCCTCGGCGATGCTCGCCGCGGCGGGACTCTGAGGACAGGGCATTCACCCTCCCCGTCATTGCGAGCAAGGCGAAGCAATCCAGGGATCCGCATCGTTCGGGAACGGCCCGCCGCCCTGGATTACTTCGCTCCGCTCGCAATGACGGTGTGTAAAGACTGACGCCGAGACTCAAACGGAGGCCACCATGAACGACCTCGCCAGCATCGACACGCTGATGCGCGCCGTGCCGGTCATCCCGGTGCTGGTGATCGAGGATGTCACCCATGCCCGGCCCATCGCCGAGGCCCTGGTGAAAGGCGGCCTCACCGCCCTGGAAGTCACCCTACGCACCCCGGCAGCCCTGGACGTCATCCGGGCCATGGCCGAGGTCGAGGGTGCGGTGGTCGGCGCCGGCACGGTGCTTAACCCCCGGGACCTTGAGGCAGCTTTGGCGGCGGGGGCGGAGTTCATCGTCTCGCCGGGCCTGACGGCGCCGCTGACCGACGCGGCGAAGGCCAACGGCGTGCCCTACCTGCCCGGCGTCGCCACCGCCGCAGATATCATGCGCGGGCTGGACCACGGGCTCGACCGGTTCAAGTTCTTCCCCGCCGAGGCGGCCGGCGGCATCAAGGCGCTGAAGGCGCAGTCGGCGGTGTTCGGTCAGGTGCGGTTCTGCCCGACGGGCGGCATCACCGAGGCCACGGCACCGGACTGGCTCGCCATGCCTTCCGTGCTCTGCGTCGGAGGAAGCTGGGTCGTGAAGCCCGGCACGCCGGACACCGCAGCGATCGAGGCCGCCGCCCGGGCCGCGGCCGCCCTGCGGAGGGGGTGAGGCTGGGGCCTGAGCGGAACGGTCTGGCGCCGTCCGGCATGGTGCCCTCCGTCATTGCGATAGCAGCGAAGCAATCCAGGGATGCGCCACGCCCGGAAATGGCCCGCTGCCCTGGGTTGCTTCGCTCCGCTCGCAATGACGGCGTGGGACACCTGCACCGGCGGCGCGGGGCGACGGAGTTACTCCGCCGGCACCGCCCTCATCTGCTCCCGGGGCACGAAGCGGTCGCCCTCCTTCTCGAGGGTGACCCGCCGGTCGTGGAGGGCTTCCAGCGTCGAACGGTGCCCGATCGAGACGATGGTCGTCTCTGGCAGACGCTCTCGGAGCATCCGGTAGATCGACGCCTCGGAGGGCTCGTCCAGGGACGCGGTCGACTCGTCGAGGAACAGCCACGCAGGCTTGGCCAGGAGCGCCCTGGCAATGGCGAGGCGCTGCTGCTCGCCGCCGGAGAGGCGCCGCTCCCACACGTCATCCTCGTCCAGCCGGTCCACCAGGGCGGGAAGCTGCGCATCCACCAGGGCCTGCCGGATCTCACCGTCCGAGAACCGCGAGCGATCGTTGGGATAGACCACCGCATCGCGCAACGTCCCCAGGGGGATGTAGGGCCGCTGCGGCAGCAGCAGCGCGGATTGCCCCGCCGGCACGTCGATCCGCCCGTGGCCGAAGGGCCAGATCCCGGCGATCGCCCGGAACAGGGTCGACTTGCCGGAGCCCGACGGCCCGGTGACCAGGGTCGCCGCGCCCTTGGGCAGGCTGAGCGCGTCGGCGGACACGATCTCGCGCCCGTCCGGCAGGGCCAGGGTGAGGCCGGTGGCAGTCACGCCCCCCGCGGTGACGTTGCCCTGGGTCAGGCCGCCACCCGTGACGGCCAGGGCCTCGGCCTTGGTCATAGCCCGGCGGAACGAGCCAAGGCGAATGGTATTGGCCTTGTAAGCCGCCAGCGTCGTGTAGGCGTCCACGAAGAACGACAAAGAGGTCTGAACCTGCCCGAAGGCGTTGCCGGTCTGCTGGAGGGCGCCGAGCGTGATCTTCTTGGCGAAGAAGGACGGCGCCGCGATCAGGTAGGGGAAGATGACGCTCGCCTGCCGGTAGCTGAACGTGAAGGCGATGAGTTTGATCCGGCGGAAGATGATGCCCGTATAATTGGCCACCACCATGTGGAACAGCGATGCGAGGCGCCCGGCCTCGGCCTTCTCGCCCCGCAGGAGGGCGATCTGCTCCGAGTAGATGCGGTTGCGGGCGAGGGAGAAGCGGAAGTCGGCTTCGACCCGCTCCTGACGGAAGTTCAGCCCAATGAGCGGACGGCCGATGAGATGCGTCAGCCACGTGCCGACGACGGCGTAGGCGATCACCAGCCAGACTAGGAAGCCCGGCACCACGGTGTCCGTGAAGGGCAGCACGAAATCCCGGGAGATCGTCCAAAGGATCACGATGAACGAAACCAGCTGTGCCGCCTGACTCAGCAGCCTGATCGAGAGGCTAGCCGTCTGCCGGATGAAGGCATCGACGTCGGACTGGATGCGCTGGTCCGGATTGTCCGCCTCCTCGTCGGTGAACGGGATGCGGTAATGCGTACCGTTCCCGAGCCACCGCGCGGTCAGGCTATGGGTCAGCCACGTCCGCCAGCGGATGAGCAGGGAGGAATCGACGAACAGGTCGAACATGCCGATGGCGATGTTGAGGGCCGCCAGGGGAACGAAGATCCAGAGAAGCTGGTGCCAGAAAGCCTCCGCGTTGTACTCCTGCAGGGAGTTGTACATGTCGCGGTAGAAGAAATTGAACCGCAGGGTCAGGGCGACGTCGGCGAAGTTCACGAAGATCGACAGGGCGACGAGATTGCGCCCGATCCGCCCCTCGGTGCTGCCGAACCAGCGGAACAGGCTGATCTCCTTGGTCGGCGCGTCGCGGTTGGCGAAGTACGGGTCGGCGATGTTGGTGATCGCGCGGATCGGCTCGAGATACGAGATGCCGAGCACGATGCCCGCGAACACCACGGCGCCCGTGGCCGCGAAGGGCGGCGGCAGCAACGCGGCGAGGATGGGGGGCAGCAGGCCCGCCTCCGCCAAGGCCCTCGATCCGGCCAGGATCAGGTAGCCGACGCCGTAGACCGACACGAACACCTTCAGATACGCCGAGATCGGGTTCGAGGCGATGAGGATGCCCGCCATCACGAAACCCGCGAGGGACACGTAGAGCGGGGGGCTGGGCACCCCGGGAAACGCCAGGAGGATCAGCGCGCACAGCGCGGTCACCACGGCCTGGATGCCGAGTCCGGTCCTGATCGCAGCCACACCATTCTCCCTTACGTTCCGGCCGTGGACATGGCTGCGGGTCGTGGCGAGATAGCGGCAGCGTGGGAACCTGTCTCGTGAAACTTCGGCAAGGTTGGCCCTTTGGCCGCTTTAGTCGCGGGTTCAGGGCGCTTATGGCGCGTTTCTTCTCAAAGCTTGACCAGGGCCGGGCAGATCGGCCTTAATCGTCGTGGGGTAGTACGCGCTGCCCTGAGGTGTGGAAGCCTCTACAAGGAAACTGGAGGTCGCACTATGTGTGGCCGAAACCTCGATCCATCGTGATCCGGGGGCCTGCGACGCATGTCCAGGCGCCTCGGCGCTAAAGGTCGTAGGAGCCGTTTCCTTGTCGGTTTTCCACCCCCCGGTTGCGGGGTTCGAGGCTCGTTTGCGGGGGCGTACCGCAGGCACGGGCCTCTTCGGGGGCCGAGGGATGGCCAAGACGACGCCGAGCGAACGCGAACGCGAGTTGCGCGGGCTGCGCGACGCCTATGAGAAAGCCGCCCGAGGACCGATCTAGGGTCCCCTCGGCGCCCACGGGCTGACGCTGCTTTCGGTGTTGATCCAGCTTCTCGAAACCGGCTGGGACGACAAGTCCCGCGCCGCCATCGCCAAGGACAAGGGCGGCGGCTGACCGTCATTGCGGGCGGTGCTCCGCAACGGCACTCCTACCCTCTCCCTCATCCTGAGGTGCCCGCCTCGGCGGGCACCTCAGGATGAGGCTCTTGGGTTGGACCGTCACTGCCCTCTCCCCGCAGGCGGGGAGAGGAAATTGAACCTCACGCCACCTTGCGCGGCACCAGACGCTCGCTGCCCAGCGCCTCCTGCGCCCCCGAGAGACCGGCCTCCGTATATTCGGCATCCTCGTTGACGCGCCAGACATCGTGGCGGCGGGTGCCGGCGCGGATATTCTCCACGGTCAGCATCGCCGTCATCATGGCGTGGTCCTGATTGTTGTACTTGTGCATGCCGTTGCGGCCGACGAGGTGAAGCGTCGGGTAGTCCCGCTCCAGCTCGCGCCGCACGGTGGCGATGTGGGCGGCGTAATCCTCGTCGTAGACAGGGTAGGCCTTCGGCTGGCGCACCACGCAGGCATCTACCACGTCCGCCGGGTCGATGAGCCCGATCTTGCCGATCTCGGCCTTCGCCAGGGCGACGAGGTCGTCATCGCTCGCGTTCCACAGGCCGTCGCCCTCGAAGCAGAAGTATTCGAGCCCGAGGCAGGTATGCGTCTCGTCGGGGATCATCTCCGGCGACCACGAGCGGAAGTTCTGAACGCGGCCGACCTTCACGGACGGATCGTGGATGTAGATCCAGTTGTCGGGGAAGGTCTTGTCCGACTTGGCGATCAGCGCCACCGTCAGGAAGTCGCGATAGGCCAGGGCACGGGCGTTAAATGTGCTCAGCGGACGGGGCCGGATGGCGTTCACCAGCTCGCGCACCGGCGCCGAGGAGATGACGTGCTTGGCCGTGTAGGTCTCGCGGCTGCCGTCGCCGCGCCGGGCCGACACGGTCCACAGGCCGGTGACGCCATCGAAGCAGAGGGAATCGACCATCCGGTCGAGGTGCACCTTTCCGCCCTGAGCCACCGTCTTCGCCGCGGCGGCCTCCCACATCATGCCGGGGCCCCGCCGGGGATAGCGGAATGATTCGATCAGCGTCTTGATGACCGGACCGCCGGCCTTGCGCCGCTTGCCCAGGCCGAGGGAGCGCTTGACGCCGTCGCGGATCGCCGCGCCGAGGTCGAGTCCCTTAATGCGCTGGGCGGCCCAATCCGCGGAGATGGCATCGCAGGACATGCCCCACACCTTCTCGGTGTATGTCTTGAAGAAGATCGAGAACAGGCGCTCGCCGAACTGGTTGCGGACCCATTCGTGGAAGTTCTTCGGTTCCTTCACAGGATTAGCGCGGGCGAACAGGTAAGACGCGACACAGGCGACGCTCGTGCCGAGGCCAAGGTTCTTCAGGGCCTCGAAGGCCTTGAGGGGATAAGCGTAGTACTTGCCGTTGTAATAGATCCGCGACAGCCGAGGCCGGTCGATGAAATCATCGGGGAGGATTTCGTCCCAGAGATCGACGACGGCCTTGGACTTTGAGAAGAACCGGTGGCCGCCGATATCGAACAGATATCCGTTGTGGGACACCGTCCGGGAAATGCCGCCGACCTGATTGGCATCGCTTTCGAGAACGGTCACCCCGCGCCCCTGCTTCGACAGCAGGTAGGCCGCCGTGAGGCCGGCCGGCCCCGCGCCGATCACCAGGGTCTCGGTGTGGTGGCTCATCAGTCGCTCCGGCCCGATTCGCAGCAGTCTCGCGCGGGTTTGACCGAGTGTTGGCGTGGCAGGGTTAAGACTTTGCTGTCGTCACGACACCCATTTCAGGACGCGGATAACGCCCATATCCGCCGGACGGCGATGGGCCGAAACGTTGCTCCGGCCGGCGATCTCGGCCCGGTTCGCCACGTAGTAGCGATAGGCGGCCAGCAGCATGTCGCCGTTCGTCAGGGTGGGCCGCCAGCCGAGGTCGGCCTTGATCTTGGCCGTGTCGAACACGAAGCTCTCGGCGATCATCCGGTAATGGTACGGCCCCAGGGGTGAGACGCGCAGGGCATGGGCCGCGCGCATGGCCAGGAGTGTGGGCCGGAGGGGCAGGTGCGCCGTGCGCGCCGCCGTGCCAGCATGGGCGATGACGTGCTCGAACGTCTCGCGCATCGAGCCGACCTCGTCCGCCCCGATGCCGAACACCCCCGAGGCGCCCTGCCGCCATGCCAGCAGCATCGCCGCGATGAGGTCCTTTGCGTAGATGAACTGGTAGCGGTTGCTGCCCTCCCCTACGAGCCAGACGCGCCGCCCCTCGCGGATGAAGTCGAACAGGATGGCGAGGAGGCCGAGCCGCCCCTCGTCGATGATGGTCGGGGAGCGGATGACCGTGGTGGCGAAATCGCCGGCATGGGCCGCCAGGATCCGTTCGCCCTCGAGCTTGCTGGCGCCATAGATCTCGCAGGGCGCGGGCGCGTCGTCCTCCCGCACCGGCCGGTCGAAGCCCCGGGCCCAGAGGCAGTTGCTCGAGATGTAGACGAGGCTGCGAATGCCCGCCGCCTTGGTCGCCTGGGCGAGGACGCGGGTGCCTTCGACGTTGCTCGCCCAGAGGTCCCGGGGCTTGATCGTGCCGTGGGCCAGCAGGGCCGCGCAGTGGAACACGGCTTCGTGCCCCGGCATCACCCTGTCGAGGAGCGCGGCATCCCGGATGTCGCCGACGACGGCGGTGAAGTTCGGCGCCGCGAAGGTGGCGGGGAGAAGATCGACGCTGGTGACGGTGTGCCCGTCACCCAGCAGGCGTTGGACGAGGAGCGAACCGAGGAAACCCGAGCCGCCCGTGACGAGAACGCGTGCCATCTGTGACCGCCGGAGCTGAGGGTTCGAGGGGATCAGGCCGCCGCGTCGAGCGTGGCTTGGCGAGGCGCTTCGGCCTCCTTGGGTCCGAGCAGCCGAAAGCCCTGGGCGATGAGGGCACCGGGCACCAGCACGCCGAGGATCGGCATATCGAAGACGATGAGGAGGCGGGCCAGCGGCGTCAGCAGCCACGCCGCCACGGTGACCGGCGCCGCGCCGGGCTCCCGGCCGAGCACGACGAGCGTCAAGGCCGGAGCGGCGATGGCGAGGTCGTAGTGGGACACGTAAGGCTGCATGACGAGGGCGCCAAGGACCACCACGAGAAGGCAGCCGGGCTCCCCTGCTCCGCGGCGCAAAGCGGCGACGCCGCAGGCGAGGCTCACAGCGGCCACCACCCCCTGGATCGCCCAGGCGAGCGGCGCTGCAACACCCGAGTAGCGCGCCGCGAAATAGGCGGTGACCGCGGTTTCGATCATCTTGGCGTCGAACCCGGTGACGAAAGAACTCTGCATCGGCATCGTGATCATCACGAAGCGTTGCCAGACCTCGATCCCGAAGAGGCCCGCCGACACGACCGCCAGAACGAGGCTGAACCCCACGCCGAAGACGAGGCAGCGCCATTGCCCGGCGCAGAAGAGCATCAGGCCGATGGCGCAGGCGAATTGCGGCTTCATCGACAGGATGGCCATGCAGAGCCCCGCCAGGAGCGGGCGGCGCGGCGCCTCGAGCACCGCGACGGTCGTCGCTAGGGCCAACAGACCGCCGAAATGGCCGTACATCATCATCGCCACGGCGGGCGGCGACAGGCAGACCGCGAGGAGGATCCCCCGTGCCGGCGCTCCGCGAAGGAGCAGCCGGGTCGCCAGGGCGAGGCAGGCGAGGTTAAACGCGGTCCAGAGGAGCACGGCCGGCAGGAAGGGCAGCATCGAGAAGGGCGCGAACAAAAGCATCGCATGCGGCGGGTAGACGAAGAGGAGGCCCGGATCGCGGGCCAGACCGAAGGTCGCCCTGATCGTCTCCGCGTAGGCCGGCAGGTCGATCAGCATCGCCCCCTGCCCTGCCATCACGAGGCGCGGCGCCAACCAGAAGTTCACGAAATCCCGGCCCAGCGGCGCTCCAATGAACCAGCCGTGGACGTTCCAGGGCGCCATCAGAAGCCAGGATGCCGCCGACACCACGCCGCCGCCTGCGAGAACCGCAAGCTGCCGCCGCTGGACGATCTGTGTGGTCATGGAGTCGGCTCCGCGCTGGCACAACGCTAGGCCTCGGGAACTGACGTTTGGTTAACCCAACGATGGTTCGTGAACCGGAAGTCGTCGGCTGTGCCTCAACGGATTCTTTCCGCCGGAGGTCCAGCATCCGGGACCTTCGCGCCCGGTAGGGAATGTCGATCATGCCGGATCAGGCCCCGCTGGCCTCCGTGCCGGCGGCACGGATCCAGCCGACCACGCTGCTGTGGCTGTTCGCCTGCTTCGGCCTCGCGACCATGAACGCGCCGGCCGATGTGGCCGCGACGCTGCACCATCTCCAAGTGCCCGACCCCGACGACGCGATGCGCCTCGCGCAGGTCCGCGATCTCGTGAACGGTCAGGGCTGGTACGACCTCGTCCAGCACCGGTTTGGCCCGCCTTCGGGCATCCTGAGCCATTGGTCGCGGCTGGTGGACGCGCCCATGGCCGGGCTGATCCTGCTCCTCGCGCCCTTGTTCGGGCATCCCATAGCGATGGGCATCGCCGCCGCGTTCTGGCCGATGCTGTTGTTCTGCGTATACGGCGTCGTCCTGTACGGGGGGACGCGGCGGACCTTCGGCACCCGCGCGGCCATCCTCGCGCTGGTAATCGCGACGCAAACGGTGGGCATCGCGGTGCAATTCGCCGCCGGGCGGGTCGATCACCACGGGCTGCAACTGACGATCGTCCTCGGCCTCGCCTTCACGATCATGCAAGGCGGCTTCAGGGCCGGACTTGCGGGCGGTGCGCTGGCGGCGGCATCCCTCGCCGTGGGGCTGGAAGGGCTGCCTTACATCGCCGTAGCGGCACTCCTTCTCACCGGGGATTGGGTGCTGCGCGGGCGGCCGGCCTCGGCGACCCTAACCGGCTTCGGCCTGGGCCTCGGCCTCGCCGCGCCGCTGCTCTTCGCCGGGCAGACGGATCCTGGGCGCTGGGGCGCCACCGCCTGCGATGCCCTCTCGCCGCCCTGGCTGTACCTCGCCTGCGGAGGCTGCGGCCTGACCCTCGCCTGCGCCGGGTGGGGCCGGCGGTCGAGGGGCAAGGTCGATCGCCTCGCGGTGGTTGCCATCCTAGGGGCGGCGCTGGTCGCGGGCTTCGCGTCATTCTTCTCGATCTGCCTCGCGGGGCCGTTCACGGGCATGTCCGACCTCGTCCGGGAGCACTGGCTGCTCAAGGTCAACGAGATGACGAGCGCCCGGACGTTCATCGCCCGGGGGCAATGGGAGGCTTTGGCGTTCTACCCGGTGCTGCTCATCGCGACCCTGGTGGCATCCCGCTTCGCGTTGCGCGGCCGACCCTGGCTCGTCGCCGCGGCCTTCCTCTGGCCCGGCCTGATCCTCGGGCTGGTGGAGTTCCGCGGGATCTACGTCGCCAGCGGTCTCGTCCCGTTCGTCGCCGCCGCCTTCATCGAACGCGTGCTCGCCCATGCGGCGCAGCGGCCTTCGCGGCGGCGGTGGGGTGAGGCCGCCCTCGCCGCGGGCCTCGTCAGCACCATCTGGATCGCCCCCGCTGCCCTCGGCGAGGCTTTGTTCCCCTGGACCCGGACCGCTGCCGATCCGCAGAAGGCGAAGGCTTGCCTGACTGACGACGCCCTCCAGGGCCTCGCATCCCTGCCCCCCGGTGCCGTCCTGGCGCCCGTCTTCATGGGTCCGGCGATCCTGCTCCATACGGCGCATTCGGTGATCGCGGCACCCTATCACCGGGCGGTGCCGGAGATCGCGGCCTCCCTCGAAGGGCTCGGCGGAACCGAGGCCGACCTGCGCCGGGTGCTGACGCAGCGCCATGTGGCCTACGTCGTCTCCTGCCGGGCCCGGCCGGCGGACGATCTCCAACCCGAGACCGCCTTCGCCACCCGCCTCGCCCAAGGCACGGCGTCGGCGGACTGGCTGCGGCCGGAACCGTTGCAGGGCGCGGTGAAGGTCTGGCGGGTCACGCCCTGAACGGCGTGACGGGCGGGCTCACACCAAGCGCCGGTCCAGGCGGATGATCCGGCACGGGTCTCCGGCCGTGGCAGCGGAGGCGTGGGGCTCGCGGACGAGGAGGGCCTCCGAGCGGCCGAGCACTGCGAGCATCGAGGAATCCTGCCGGTTCTCAGGCGTAACCACGGGGAGCCGGCCCCCTTCGACGGCGAGGCTCGCGCGCATGTAGTCGGCCCGACCGTCATTGGCCGGCAGATCGCGGCCCAGGATCGCCGGCTCGCTCCGGTCCGCGCGGGCCTGCGGATCGCCGAGCATCGACCGGATCGCCGGAACGACGAACAGCAGGCCGCACACGATGGAGGAGACCGGGTTCCCCGGCAGCCCGATCACGAGCATGTCGCCCAGGCGGCCATGCATCAGCGGCTTGCCCGGCCGCAGGGCGACACGCCAGAACCCCAGCTCCAGGCCCTCCCGGGCGAGGGCGGCCTGGACTAGGTCGTGGTCGCCCACGGACGCTCCGCCGAGGGTGACGAGGAGGTCCGCCTGCGCATTCCTGGCCCGGCGGAAGGCTGCTTCCAGGGCTGCGTGGTCGTCGGCGGCGATGCCGAGGTCGATCGCCTCCGCCCCTGCTTCCTCCGCGAGGGCGGCGAGGGCGAGACTGTTCGAGGCGACGATCTGGTCCCAGGCGGGGGTCGCGCCCGGTTCCACCAACTCGTCACCCGTCGCCAGGATCGCGACCCTCGGGCGGCGGCGAACCTCCACGGCCGGATGCCCGGACGCTGCCGCCAGGGCGAGGCGGCGGGCGTCGAGCGACAGACCCGCATTCAACAAAGTCTGGCCCGATGCAAAGTCCAGCCCCTCGCGACGAATGAAACGGCCGGGCTCCACCGCCTCGCGGACCCGGATCGTCTCCCCCTCCGCGTCGGCATCCTCCTGGATGAGGATCGCGTCGGCACCCTCGGGGACAGGCGCGCCAGTGAAGATCCGCACGGCTTCGCCCGCGCCGACCATGCCCGTGAAGCCGTGGCCGGCTGCGCTGGTGCCACTGAGGCGGAGCGCGGCGCCGACCGTACCGGCATCCGCCGCCCGCACGGCGTAGCCGTCCATGGCGGAGGCGGCGAAGGGCGGTTGCGTCCGGTTCGAGACGATTGGCGCCGCCAGGACCCGCCCGGCGGCTTGGACGAGAGGCACGGTCTCGGCCTCCACGGGACGGCGGACGCTCGCCAGAACCCTCGCCAGAGCCTCGGCGACGGGAATCAGACCGTTCATCGACCGGACCTCCTAAACGTCCGCCCGGTAGGCGCCGGACCGGCCGCCATCCTTGGCGAGCAGGCGGATCCCCTCGATGCGCATGCCCCGGTCCACCGCTTTCACCATGTCGTAGACGGTGAGGCAGGCGAGGGAGACGGCTGTGAGCGCCTCCATCTCCACGCCGGTCGGCCCCTGGACCCGCACCTCGGCGGTGATCCGAAGGCCGGGGAGCGAGGCGTCCTCCTCGCATTCCACCTTCACCTTCGACAGCAGGAGCGGATGGCAAAGGGGAATCAGTTCATGGGTCCGCTTGGCGGCCATGATGCCGGCGAGGCGGGCCGTGCCGATGACGTCCCCCTTCTTGGCATCGCCCTCCCGGATCAGGGCCAGGGTCTCGGCGAGCATCACCACGCGGCCTTCCGCCCGGGCCGTCCGGGTCGTTGCCGGCTTGTCCGTGACATCGACCATGTTGGCCGCGCCGGCCGCGTCGAGATGGGTGAGGCCGCCGCTCATGCGCCGGCCTTGCCCTTGCCGGCACCGAAGAGAAGTTCGCGGGTGGCCGCGGCCACGTCGGCCTGCCGCATCAGGCTCTCGCCGACGAGGACCGTGTCGAGGCCGTGCGCGGCAAGCCGCTCGACGTCGGCATGGCTGACGATGCCGCTCTCGGCCACGGCGATCCGGTCGTCGGGGATGCCGGGCTTCAGGCGCAGCGCGTTGTCGAACGACACCTCGAAAGTCTTCAAATTGCGGTTGTTTACGCCGACCAGGGCCGTGCCGAGCGGCAGGGCGCGGGCCAGCTCCGCCTCGTCATGGACTTCCGCCAGCACATCCATGCCGAGCTCGTGAGCGGTCGCCACCAAGTCGCCGGCCTCGTCGTCGTCGAGGCAGGCCATGATGACGAGGATGCAATCCGCGCCCCAGGCCCGGGCCTCGTAGACCTGATAGGGCTCGAACATGAAGTCCTTGCGCAGCACCGGCAGGCGACAGGCCTTCCGTGCGGCGATCAGATAGTCCGCCTTGCCCTGGAAGGAGGGCTCGTCCGTGAGCACCGACAGACAGGTCGCCCCGCCGGCCTCGTAGGCCTCGGCCAGGGCCGCCGGATCGAAATCCGCGCGGATCAGTCCTTTGGAGGGCGAGGCCTTCTTCACCTCCGCGATGAGGGCCGTACGACCCTCGGCGCGATGCGTCCGGATGGCGGCGGCGAAGCCCCGGGGCGGATCGGCCTGCGCCACCTTCTTCTCGAGCTTGGCCAGGGGAATGCGCAGCTTCGCCTCGGCGATCTCCCGCCGCTTATAGGCTTCGATCCGCGCGAGAACGTTGGGCCGCTCGGGCGCTTCGGGAGCGGCCTCTTGCGTCAGCGAGGTCATCGGCTCTCCTGCCCGAACGCGCATGATTGCGACACGTGGACCAGCCGCGCGAGGGTAGCGCGGCCTGCACCGGAATCGACGGCATCCTGCGCCCGCCCGACCCCTTCCGCCAGGGTCTGCGCGGCCCCCGCGACGACGAGGGCCGCCCCCGCGTTGACAACCGCGATATCCCGGTAAGCGTTTCGTGCCCCGGCGAGGACCGCTTCCAACGCCTTGGCGTTGTGGGTCGGATCCCCGCCCCGCAACTCCTCCGGCGCCCAGAGCGTCAGCCCGAGATCGCGCGGGTCGATGCTAAAGCGCTCGATCCGCCCGTCCTCCAGGGACACGACGCCCGTAGGGCCGGTCACGGTAATCTCGTCGAGGCCGTCCGAGCCGTGCACGGTCCAGACCCGGCGGCTGCCGAGTTCGGCCAGCACCCGGGTCAGCGGTTCGGCACGTGCGCCGTCGGCGACGCCGAACAATTGCCGGGTGACGCCCGCCGGATTGCAGAGGGGCCCGAGGAGATTGAAGATCGTGCGCACCGGCAGTTCCGCCCGCACGGCCGCCACGTGGCGCATGGCGCCGTGATGGGTCTGGGCGAACAGGAAGCACAGGCCGGCTTCCGCGAGACAGCGCTCCTGCCCCGCCGGATCGAGCCCGATCGTCACGCCGAGGGCGGCCAGCACGTCGGCTGCTCCGGACCGCGATGTCGCCGCCCGGTTGCCATGCTTGGCGACGGGGACCCCGCAGGCGGCGACGAGGATGGCCGCAAGGGTCGAGACGTTGACGCTGCCCGAATGGTCGCCGCCGGTGCCGACCACATCCACCGCCTCCGGCGGCGCCGTCACGCGGATCATGCGCGCCCGCATCGCCTCCGCGGCGCCGACGATCTCCTCCACCGCCTCGCCGCGAAGCTTGAGCACCGTGAGGAACGAGGCCGCCTGGACGGGAGTGACCTCCCCGGACAACAGCAGGTCGAAGGCCGCGCGCGCGTCGGCACGTTCGAGGGTCTGGCCCCCGGCGACCTTGGCGAGGAGCGGTCTGAAGCTGTCCATCGGATTCGTCGCGGGGTGGCGGTGCCGCGGCGTCAATGCACGGCGGCGGCGGCCCTGTCACGCCCTGCGTTCCATGCCCGGGCGAGATCGAGGAAGTTCTTCACGATTTCGGCGCCGTGCTGGGAACGGATGCTCTCTGGATGGAACTGCACCCCGTGCACCGGCAACTCGCCGTGCTGAAGTCCCATGATGAGCCCGTCCGCTTCGGCGGTGACGGCGAGCGACGTGGGGCAGGTCGCCCGGTCGACGACGAGCGAATGGTACCGCGTCGCCTCGAAGCTGTCGTTGATGCCCCGGAAAAGGCCCTTCGCGCCGTGGCGAATGGTCGAGACCTTGCCGTGCAGGGGAAGGGGCGCCCTCACCACGTCACCGCCGAAGGCCTGCCCGATGGCCTGAAGGCCCAGGCACACGCCGAAGATCGGGATCTCTCCCGACAGTTCCCGGACGACGTCGAGGCAGATGCCGGCCTCGTTGGGGCTGCACGGGCCGGGCGAGAGCACCAGGGCGTCCGGCGCCCTGTCCCGGATGTCGGCCACCGAGAGAGCATCGTTGCGCGCCACCTCGATCGAGTCGCAGAGCGGCCCGATCAGGTGGACGAGGTTGAAGGTGAAGCTGTCGTAGTTGTCGATGACGAGGACTTTGGCCATGGCACGGATCCGAACCTCTTCGCGGTTTGGCGGTTCGGCGCGAGTGGGTCAACCGGCGCGGGGCCGGGCCACTCACTGCCCCCGCTTCGCCTGCGCCGCGAAGCGAACCGCCTCTTCCGCAGCGCGGAACAGCGCCTTCGCCTTGTTGACGCATTCCTGCTGCTCTGAGGCCGGATCGGAATCGTAGACGATGCCGGCCCCCGCCTGGACGTGCATCCGCCCGTCCTTCACCACCGCGGTGCGGAGCACGATGCAGGTGTCCATCTCGCCGCCCGCCCCGAAATAGCCGATGCATCCGGCGTAGGGGCCGCGCTTCTGCTTTTCCAATTCGTCGATGATCTCCATCGCCCGCACCTTCGGCGCCCCCGAGACGGTGCCCGCCGGAAAGCCGGCCGCCAAAGCGTCGAGGGGATCGTGCCGCGGGTCGAGGTCGCCCTCGACGTTCGAGACGATGTGCATCACCTGGCTGTAGCGCTCGATGAAGAACTGGTCGGTGACGCGCACGCTGCCGATGCGGGAAACCCGCCCGGCATCGTTGCGGCCGAGGTCGAGGAGCATCAGGTGCTCGGCCCGCTCCTTGGGATCGGCCAGGAGTTCCTCGGCCAGCGCCTTGTCCTCCGTCGGCGTCGCCCCCCGGCGCCGGGTGCCGGCGATCGGGCGGACGGTGACGACCCCATCGCGCACGCGCACCAGGATCTCCGGCGACGAGCAGACGATCTGGAAACCCTCGAAATCGAGGTAGCATAGGAACGGCGCCGGGTTGGTCCGGCGCAGGGAGCGGTAGAGGGCGAAGGCAGGAAGCGTGAACGGCGCCTCGAACCGCTGCGAAAGCACGACCTGAAACACGTCCCCCGCGACGATGTACTCCTTCGCGCGGGCGACCAGACCGGCGAATTCCTCCGGCGAGGTGTTGGACACCGGCTCTGGCGCGGCGACCGTGGCGAGATCGACCCGCGCCTCGATGGGCAACGGCTCCTCCAGGGCGGCGGCGACCCCGTCGATCCGTGCCAGGGCGGCTTCGTAGGCGGCCCGCGCCGGCACACCCTCCGCCGGGCGCACGGGTGTCACGACGGTGATGACGTCCCTGACGGCGTCGAACACCACCATCAGCCGCGGGCGCAGCAGGATCGCGTCCGGCACCCCGAGGGGATCGGGATTCGGGGCCGGCAGCCGCTCCATCGCCCGGACCATGTCGTAGCCCAGATAGCCGAAGAGGCCCGCCGCCATGGGCGGCAGGTCGCGATCCTCGTCGGGGCCGATGGCGCTCTCGGCGATCAAAGCCCGCAGGCTCGCGAGGGGATGGCGCGGATCCGGTTCGAACCCGGTCAGATCGGGCATGCGGGCCAGGGAGGCGGCGCCGTCCCGGCAGCGCCAGACCAAGTCCGGATCGAGCCCGATCATCGAGTAGCGCCCGCGGACGGCGCCCCCCTCGACCGATTCGAGGAGGAAGGCGGCGCCGGGATGACGGGCGCGCAGCTTCATGAAAGCCGCGACCGGCGTCTCGAGGTCGGCCACCAGGGCGATCTCAAGCAGGCTTGGCCGGCCCGCCTCGTAGGCGACGCGGAAGGCGTCGAAGTCGGGCAGGTCGGACATCAGTACTCGCCGCCAAAGACCTTGCGAAGAGCCGCCTGATCGACCTTCACACCCGCGTTCTTCTGAACGTCGGCGATGTACTGCGACAGCACATCGTCGGCGATGGCCCCTTGGAAGTTCTGGGTGACGGTCTTGTCGCTGGCGCTGTCCGGCACGAAGGCGGGCACGGTGGCGGACGTGACCTTGAAGACGGCGCGGGACACCCCGGACGCGGCGCTTCCCGCCTTCCCGACCGGCGTCGCGAAGATGAGGTTCACGACGTCGGCGGTGAGCATGTCCTTGGGCTGGTTGCGGGAGAGGTCCGACGTCTCCTGCGGATTGACGCCGACCTCCTTGGCCGCAGCCTCGATCGTTTCGCCCTTGTCGAGCTTCTCGACCAGTTCACGCCCCTTGGCCTGGAGGCGCTTGGCGATTTCGGCGGACATCCAGCCGGATCTGGCCGCCTCCTTCACGTCATCGAAGGGCTTGTCGTGTGCGGGATCGATCTTCGTCACATCGTACCAGATGAAGCCGCCAGCCTTGGTCCGCAGGGGCTCGTTGTCGCCGCCGATCTCTGCACGGAACACGGCCGGGAGGGTTGTGTCCGCATCGGGAACGGTGGTGACGCGGTCGCCGTCCGGCGCCTTGCCCTGGGCATCGATCGCCGGAACAGCCACGAGGGGAAGCTTGCGGTCGGCCGCGATGTCGGAGAGGGGCTTCGCGCTGGCGCGCTGATCCTCGATGGCGTCGCGGATGTCGTCGATCTTGTCCCGGGCCCGCTGGAGCGCCAAGGTCTTGCGGATCTCGCCGGCCACCTCGTCGAACGACTTCACGGTACCCGGATCGATCTTCGTGACCCGGAGCAGGACCTCGCCGAACTGGCCCTTCACCGGCTGGCTGACGCCGCCCTCGGGCAGGGCGAAGGCCGCATCCGCCACTGCCCTGTCGAAGAGTTCGTCCTTGGACAACGTGCCGAGGCTCAATTCCTGGCCGCTGGTGCCCCGGGTTTCGGCCACCTGCTCGAAGGTCTTGGTGCCGTTCTCGATCTCGGTGCGGGCAGCCTGCGCGGAGGCCGCGTCGGGGAACACGATCTGCTGGATCGTGCGCTTCTCCGGCGTGCCGTAGCGGCTCTTGTTCAGGTCGTAGGCCTTGCGGGCGTCCTCGTCGCTGATCGTGATGGTCTGAGCCACGGCATCGGGATCGACCACGAGGAAGTTCACCCCCCGGTATTCGGGCGCCCGGAAGCGCTCCTTGTTCGCCTCGTACCAGGTCTTCAGCTCGTCCTCGCCCGGCGGCGGGATCTGCCCGGCATCCGAGGGCGACAGGAACAGGAAGGACACCGCCCGCCGCTCGGTCGTGTAGCGATGCACGGCCTCGCGCAGGGCGACGGGGACGGTCAGGTTGCCGGATACGGCCTCCGCGAGCTGGATCCGCGCGATGACGGAACGCTGCTCGCGTACGAACATGCCCTCGTTGAGGCCGGCGCGCTGCAGGGTTTGGTAGAAGAGCTGCGGCTGGAACTGGCCCTGCTCGTTCTGGAACGACTTTTCCTCGTGGATGGCCCGGAGCACGGCGCTGTCCGGCACAGCGAGGCCGAGATCCCTCGTCTTCTGGTCCAGGGCAGCCTCGGTGATGAGCTGCGACATCACCTGCCGGTCGAGCCCGAGCGACCGGGCCTGTTCGGGCGACAGCGCCCGCTTCAGCTGCACCTGATAGCGCTCCAGCTGATTCTGGTAAGCGTGGCGCACCTGCTCGGTCGAGATCTGCGTGCTGCCGACCGTCGCGACGGCATTGCTGCTTCCGCCGCGGATCAGGTCCTCGACACCGTAGATGCCGATGCCGAACAGCAGCAGCGAGAAGATGATCGCCAACACGATCTTGCCGAGCCAGTGCTCGGAGGCGGCGCGGATGCCCTGCAGCATGGTGTGTCTTGGAAAACGCCGGTTTGGGAAAAGCTGTGTCGCCCGTGGCGATAGACCATTCCCGCCATGAGGCAAAGGCTTGAGCGCCCCCCGCTGCGGCAGGATACGGGGTTGGGTAGACAACCACGGTGAATTTGCCGGCAGACGGTTTGCACGCCCAAGCTGGCTCTGGTACGGCCGCCGGATCATTCGACGGTGACGGAGCGGGGCGAGGGATGACGCAGGGCGGGCGGCGGCCCCTGGTCGCCGGCAACTGGAAGATGAACGGCACGCGGTCTTCGATCGCGGTGGTGGAGCAGATCCGCGAAAACCTATCGCCGGACCTCGCTGCCCGGATCGATGTGCTGATCTGCCCTCCGTCGACCCTCATCGGGTCCTGCGTCGCGGCGACCTACGGCTCTTCGATCGCCATCGGCGGGCAGAACCTTCACGCCCGGACGAGCGGTGCTTTCACCGGCTCGATTTCCGCCGAGATGCTTGCGGATCTCGGGGCCAAGTACGTCATCGTCGGCCATTCCGAGCGGCGCGCCTACCACCACGAGACCGATGACGGCGTCCACGCCAAGGCGCTGGGAGCCCGCCGGGCGGGGCTCTGCGGTATCATATGCGTCGGTGAGACCATCGAGGAGCGCGAACAGGGTCGCGCCCTGGATATCGTCCGCGCGCAGCTTGCCATCGGGCTTCCGAAGGGCGCGACGGCGGCCGACACGGTGATCGCCTACGAGCCGGTCTGGGCGATCGGGTCCGGCCGCACGCCGACGCCGCGGGACATCGCCGAAGTCCACGCGTCCCTGCGCGAGATGCTGGACAAGCTTGCGGGCGACGAGGCTCGGAAGATCCGCATTCTCTACGGCGGCTCGGTGAAGCCGAGCAACGCCCGCGAGATCCTGTCCCTGGACAACGTCGACGGGGCGCTGGTGGGGGGTGCGAGCCTCGTGGCCGAAGATTTCCTGGGGATCTGCGCCGCCTACGCCTGACGAGGCGGCATCGCGGCCCGGGCGTTCCACAGGCCTGCAGGATCTTCTCGGACCGGTGCAACGGTGCATGGGCGACGCGACCTTCGCATGACTGTCACACTGACTTGGTCTTGAAGGCGGGTCCCATCCCGACCGAGAGCGACCGATGTCCGAGGATTTCAGCTCCGCCCCTCCCGCTCTCGTGGAGATGATCCGCCGTGAGCTCCTCGACAGCTACGACGAGGAGCTTGAACAGGAGTTGGAGGACAAGCGCCTCGAGACGATCGACGGCGTCCCCGGCGCCCACGGGGAGCTCGACCGGCGATTCTACTTCCGGGAATTGCTCCGGCTGCAGCACGAGCTCGTCCGCCTGCAGGACTGGGTGCAGCACGAGAAGCTGCGGGTGGTCGTCATCTTCGAGGGTCGCGATTCAGCGGGCAAGGGCGGCGTCATCAAGCGCATCACCCAGCGGCTCAACCCCAGGGTCTGCCGGGTCGCCGCGCTGCCCGCGCCGAACGAGCGCGAACGGACGCAATGGTATTTCCAGCGTTACGTGTCCCATCTCCCGGCCGCGGGCGAAATCGTGCTGTTCGACCGCTCCTGGTACAACCGGGCGGGCGTCGAGCGGGTGATGGGCTTCTGCACCGAGGCCGATGTCGAGGAATTTTTCAGATCGGTGCCGGAATTCGAGCGCATGCTGGTGCGCTCCGGCATCATTCTCCTGAAGTACTGGTTTTCCATCACCGACGAGGAGCAGGCCCTGCGCTTCAATATGCGGATCATGGACCCGCTGAAGCAGTGGAAGCTCTCGCCAATGGATGTCGAATCACGGCGGCGCTGGGAGGACTACACCCGCGCCAAGGAAGACATGCTGGCCCGCACGCACATTCCCGAGGCGCCCTGGTGGGTGGTCGAGGCCGTGGACAAGAAGCGCGCCCGCCTGAACTGCATCAGCCACCTGCTGGGCCAGATCCCCTATGGTGAAGTCGAGCATCCGCCCGTCCACCTGCCGGAGCGCGTGCGGCACGCCGATTATCTCCGGGCGCCGATCCCGGATGAGATGCATGTCCCGGACCGCTATTAAGGCATGGGGAAGCCGCCCTGCGCCGGGCGCGGTTGGCGCAGGGCGCCGCATGGTGTAAGGCCCCGGAGACCTCGATGGTGCGGCGCCGGACGCCGCCCGGCGTCCGTGCCTAGACCTACCCCGGTCGGCGCGGGCGAGCGAAGACCGGATCCCCGATGCAAACCGTCCTGATCGTCGTTCACCTCCTCATCGTCCTCGCGCTGATTGGCGTCGTTCTGCTCCAGCGGTCGGAGGGCGGCCTCGGTCTCGGTGGAGGCGGTGGCGGGGGCGTCGCCGGTTTCATGACCGGCCGGGGGCAGGCCAACGCCCTCACCCGGGCGACGGCGATCCTCGCGGCCATGTTCTTCGTGACGAGCCTGACGCTCGCGGTGATGTCGCATCGCGCGGCGGGACCGAAGTCGATCCTCGATACCGGCGCCGCCGTGCCCGGCGCGCCTGCCAAGCCGGCTGGCACCGCCCCGGCGGGGGCGGACAATCTCCTCGACACGCTGCGCAAGGCGCAAGATCGCACGCCGGAGACGGCACCGGCGCAGCCCGCTCCGGAATCCGGCCCGCCGCCCGCTCCGCAGTCGCGCTAACGTCTTCGCAGGCCGTCCACGGCCTGCGCGCCGCCCTCCTCTGCACGATCGCGCCCGCGGGTCCCGGATCCGCGGACGTTCTGCGTGCCATCCCCAGCCACTGCCGCTTTGCCCGCGCTGACCGTTTGGCAAATGCGGTCGCCTTCTTTATGGATCGAGGCCCATGACGCGGTACGTTTTCATCACCGGCGGCGTGGTCTCCTCCCTCGGTAAGGGGCTCGCCTCGGCGGCCCTCGCAGCGGTGCTTCAGGCCCGGGGCTACCGGGTTCGGATGCGCAAGCTCGACCCCTACCTGAACGTCGATCCGGGCACGATGAGCCCGACCCAGCACGGCGAGGTCTTCGTCACCGACGACGGCGCCGAGACCGACCTCGATCTGGGCCATTACGAGCGCTTCACCGGGGTGCCTGCCTCCCGGGCCGACAACATCACCACCGGCCGCATCTATCAGGACATCATCGCCAAGGAGCGGCGGGGCGATTACCTGGGCGCGACGATCCAGGTCATCCCCCACGTCACCAACGCCATCAAGGACTTCGTCCTCGAGGGGAACGATGCCTTCGATTTCGTGCTGGTCGAGATCGGCGGCACGGTGGGCGACATCGAAGGCCTCCCGTTCTTCGAGGCGATTCGCCAGCTGGGGCAGGAACTTCCCCGGGGCACCACCGCCTTCGTCCACTTGACGCTGCTCCCCTACATCCCAAGTGCGGGCGAGCTGAAGACGAAGCCGACGCAGCACTCCGTGAAGGAGCTTCGGTCCATCGGCATCCAGCCGGACATCCTGCTCTGCCGCTGCGACCGGCCGATCCCCGTGGAGGAGCGGCGTAAGCTCGCCCTGTTCTGCAACGTGCGCGAAACGGCGGTCATCGAGGCCCGGGACGTGGCCTCGATCTACGAGGTGCCCCTCTCCTACCGCACAGCCGGCCTCGACCGGGAGGTGCTCGGCCATTTTGGCCTGGAGCATGGAGACGAGCCGGACCTCGCCCGGTGGCGGACCATCGCGGAGCGGGTGCGCAACCCCGAGGGCGAGGTGTCCATCGCCATCGTCGGCAAGTACACGGGGCTGAAAGACGCCTACAAGTCGCTGATCGAGGCCCTGACCCATGGCGGTATCAACCACCGGGTGAAGGTGAACCTTCAGTGGATCGAGGCTGAGGTGTTCGAGCGGGAGGACCCGGCCCCGTTCCTCGAAGGGCTGAACGGCATCCTCGTACCGGGCGGGTTCGGCCAGCGGGGCGCCGAGGGCAAGATCCGCGCGGCCCGCTACGCCCGTGAGAAAAAGATCCCCTATCTTGGGATCTGCTTCGGCATGCAGATGGCGGTGATCGAGGCCGCCCGTTCCCTGGCGGGGATCCCGGAAGCGAATTCCACCGAATTCGGCGAGACCTCGGAGCCGGTCGTCGGCCTGCTGACGGAGTGGCTGCGCGGCAACGAGTTGGAGCGCCGCCGGGCCGAGGGCGACCTCGGCGGCACGATGCGGCTCGGTGCCTACGAGGCGCATCTCGACCCCGAGTCGAAGATCGCGAGCATCTACGGCTCGAACCAGATCTCCGAGCGTCACCGCCACCGTTACGAGGTCAACATGGCCTATCGGGAGCGGCTAGAGGCGAAGGGCCTGCGCTTCTCCGGCCTTTCGCCGGATGGGCTGCTGCCGGAAACGGTGGAGCATGTCGGCCACCCCTGGTTCATCGGGGTGCAATTCCATCCGGAGTTGAAGTCCCGGCCCTTCGAGCCGCACCCGCTGTTCAAGGGCTTCGTCGGCGCGGCCATCGAGCAGAGCCGCCTGGTCTGAGGCCACGCCTTTACCAAACCCGTCATTGCGAGTGCAGCGAAGCAATGGAGGGACGGGAGGGACGCTCTCGACTGTAGAGCGTCCCTGGATTGTTTCGTTCCTCGCAATGACAGTGCGCGCGGAGGGGGCGCCGTCGCGACCTTTCCGGTCAAGCTCTCGGGATGAAGGGGATGGCCCGGACAAGCCGCCCCCAACCCGGCCTTCGCCATGACTCCCACGGGACGGGGGGGCATGCGACAGTGGCACCGCCCTTCGCGTTCGGGGCTCCGGGCCCTATCTCCCTTGTACCGTGACAGAGATTCTCTTCTACCATCTCCAGCACCAGCCCCTCGAACGGGTCCTGCCGACCCTTGTGGAGCGGTCGCTGGACCGTGGCTGGCAGGCGGCGATCCAGGCGGCGAGCGAGGAACGGCTCTCCGCCCTCGACGACCAGCTCTGGACCTATACCGATGAGAGCTTCCTGCCGCACGCCACCGACCGTGAGCCCAACCAGGCGGCCCAGCCGGTCGTCCTGACCCTGCGCGACGTCAACCCGAACGGCGCCTCGATCCGCTTCCTCGTGGAGGGCGCAGACCTGCCGGCCGATGCGGCCGAGTACGCCCGAATTTGCGTCCTGTTCGACGGGACGGATCAGGACGCCCTGCTGCGCGCCCGGGAACAGTGGCGGCAGGCCAAGGAGGCGGGCCATACGGTGGCCTATTGGCAGCAGGACGAATCCGGCCGCTGGAACAAGAAGGCGTGATGCCCGTCATGAACGCGATCAGAGCCGGCCGCCTCGCGACCGCCATGCTCCTCGGCCTCACCCTGCCCCTGGCGGCACAAGAAGGCCATCACGGGGGGCCCGAGCGCCCGCAGCCTACCCGTCCGCAAGGTCCGGAGGGGCGACGCCTGCCGCCGGACTCGATGACCGATCAGACGGTGACCCTGCCCGACGGGCGCAAGCTGGAATTCACCGCGACTGCGGGCAGCCTGCCCCTCGTGGATGAGGGAGGAAAGCTTCAGGCGGAGATCGGATACATCGCCTTCACGCGGCCTGCAGACGACGGGCGCGAGAGGCCGATCACCTTCGCCATCAACGGCGGTCCCGGCGCGGCCTCGGCCTATCTTAACATCGGCGCGATCGGCCCCTGGCGACTGCCGATTGGCAAGAACAGCATCAGCCCGTCGCAGGATGTCGGCCTCGTTCCGAATGACGGCACATGGCTCGACTTCACCGATCTCGTGTTCATCGATCCTGTCGGCACCGGCTACAGCCGGGCCGCCGATGGGGACGCGAAGAAATACTGGTCGGTGGATACTGATGCGTCGATCCTGGCAGCGGTCATCGCGCGATACCTCCGGGTCAATGGCCGCATGGCGAGCCCAAAATTCTACGTCGGCGAGAGCTACGGCGGATTCCGCGGACCGTTGATTGCCGGGAAGCTTCAGGAGGAGATCGGCGTCGGCCTGTCCGGAATGGTCCTACTTTCGCCGGTGCTCGATTTCGCGTGGCTGGAGCGGCCGCGCACCGATCCGTGGAGCTTCGTGCTGCGCCTGCCCTCCTTGGCCGCCACCGGCCTGGAGCGCAGCGGCCAGACGCCGAGCCAAAGTGCCCTCGCGCCGGCCGAAGAGTATGCGACGGGCTCCTACCTCGCGGATTTGCTGAAGGGGCCCGGCGATGCGGACGCCGTCGGCCGGATCACCGACCGCCTCGCGGGGCTTACGGGGCTCGACCGGGATTTCCTCCGCCGGCAGGCTGGGCGCCCGTCGAGCCGGGGCGTCCAACGGGAACTCGACAAGTCCGCGGGCCGGGTGACGAGCCTCTACGACACCGGCATCACCGGCTGGGACCCCGATCCCGACTCACTCCATTCGGGCTTCGAAGATCCGCAACTGACGGCCCTGCAGGCGCCCCTTACCAGTGCGATGCTCGACCTTTACGCCCGCACGTTGAAATGGCCCGTGCCGAACCAGCGCTACGAGTTGCTCAACACCGCGGTCAACCGGGGCTGGACCTGGGGATCGGGACGGCAGGCCCCTGAGGTGCTCTCGAACCTGAAGGGTGCCCTCTCCTTGGATGGCAAACTGAGGGTCCTCGTGGCGCACGGCGCGACCGATCTTGTCACCCCCTATTTTGCGTCGAAGCTCGAACTCTCGCAGGTGCCCCCCTATGGCGGCGGGCGCCTCGGGCTGTCGGTCTATCCCGGCGGGCACATGTTCTACTTCCGCAGCGCCTCCCGGGCCGCCCTGCATCAGGACGCCGCCGCCCTGTACTCGGCTGCGATAGCGGACAGGCAGGCCGTGCCCACGAGCCGCTGACCAGAACCCTCTCCGTCATTGCGAGCGAAGCGAAGCAATCCAGGGCAGCGGGACGTCTTCAGGCGACGCGCATCCCTGGATTGCTTCGCTGGGCGCGGAATGACGATCAGCGTTCAGCAGGGATGAGCAGCGCCGCCATCCCCACCAGCCATCCGCCCATCAGCGCGAAGCCGCCGCTTGGGGCGGCCATCGGGAACAGGGCGTGGCCGGCGAGTGCGCGCAAGGCGAGATCGCCGCAAAACAGGCATAGACCGATGGCAATGAGCCCCGCTGCCAACCGCGCCAGGGGCGCCCGCACCAATCCGCCCGCGCCGAGCGCCACCAAAGCGAGGATCGCCGGGGCGTGGAACAGCAGAAACTGCGCGGCGATCTTCAGTGAATCCGCACCGGCGATGTGAGCAGCAGCGGCACTCGCAGCGACACCGAGCAGGCCGCAGAGGCAGGCGAAGGCGCCAAGACCCCGCTCAATCGGTGCCAGCCTCATGCCCCGCGCTCGGCCAGCAGACGGGCGACGGCGGCGCGCAGATCCGCCACGCCAAGATCGTCCCGGCTCGATGTGAGGATGATTTCAGGGTAGGCGGCAGGCCGCTTGGACAGGGCTTCGCGGATGCCGGCGAGGCGGGCCTCGATCTGCGCCTTCTTGAGGGAATCGCCCTTGGTCAGGACCACTTGATAGCTCACCGCGGCCTTGTCGAGCCCGTCGAGGATATCGGTATCGATGCTCTTCAGTCCGTGCCGGGAGTCGATGAGCACGAACACACGGGCAAGGTTTGCGCGGCCCTTGAGGTAGGAATGGATCAGCTGGGTCCAGGCCTCGACCTTGGCCTTCTCCACCGCCGCGTAGCCGTAGCCCGGCATGTCCACCAGGGACATCCGGTCGGCCACCTTGAAGAAGTTGAGCTGCTGCGTCCGCCCCGGGGTGTGGGACACCCGCGCCAGGGTGTTGCGGCCGGTCAGGGCGTTGATGAGGCTCGACTTCCCGACATTGGACCGCCCGGCGAAGGCGATCTCGATGCCTTCCATCGGCGGCAACCGGTCGAGGGTCTGCGCGGCCGCGTAGAAGTCCGCGCTGCCGGCAAAAAGCAGGCGGCCGGCCTCGAGGAGGCCGGCCTTCTCGTCGTCGGTGACGTCCGTCGTGTTCACGTCAGCCCTTGGTTGTTGCGGGCTTGGCGGATCCCTTCGCGCCACGCCTGAATGTACGGCGCAGGTTGTCCCATAGCTCCACCTTCACGCCGTTGCGGCGCATAATGACGTATTGCTGAAGGACCGACAGGGTGTTGTTCCACGCCCAGTAGATCACCAGTCCGGCCGGGAACGAGCCGAGCATGAAGGTGAAGATGATCGGCATGAAGGTGAAGATCTGCGCCTGGACCGGGTCCGGCGGCGCGGGGTTCATCTTCATCTGCACGAACATCGTGATGCCCATGATGATCGGCCACACGCCCAGGTGAATCGGGATGTATTCCGGGGGCGTGAAGGGCAGGAGGCCGAACAGGTTGACGATGCTAGTCGGATCGGGCGCCGCGAGGTCGTGGATCCAGCCGAAGAACGGCGCGTGCCGCATCTCGATAGTGATGAACAGCACCTTGTACAGGGCGAAGAAGACCGGGATCTGGATCAGCACCGGCCAGCAGCCGGCCACCGGGTTGATCTTCTCCTTCTTGTACAGCTCCATCATCGCCTGTTGCTGCTTGACCTTGTCGTCCTTGTAGCGCTCGCGGATCGAGGTCATCTCCGGCTGGACGGCCTTCATCTTGGCCATCGAGACGTAGGAGCGGTTGGCGATCGGCAGGAACAGCAGCTTCAGGCAGAAGGTGACGACCAGGATCGACACGCCGAAGTTGCCGACCACATGGTAGATGAAGTCCAGAGCCCGGAACATCGGCTGGGTGATGAACCAGAACCAGCCCCAATCGATCATCAGATCGAAGTGCCGGATCCCGAGATCCTTCTGGTAGGCGTTGATGAGGTTGACCTCCTTGGCGCCGGCGAACAGGCGCTGGGTGGTCTGGGCCGACGCACCGGCCGCGAGGTTCACCGCGTCTCCCCGGGCGCTCGCCTGGTAGACATTGGTGCTGCCGTCGGTGCGGTCGGTGAAGGCGCCGGTATAGGGCGCGTTCTGCTCAGGAATGACGGCGGCGGCCCAGTACTTGTCGGTGATGCCGAGGAAGCCGCCGGTCACGTTGCTGTAGGCCCGGCCCTTGGTATTGGCGCCGCCATAGGCGCCCTCCTTGGCGAGCTTGTCGTAGGTGATCTCCTGCAACCCGTCGTCGCCGAGGTAGCCGATCATGCCCTCGTGCAGGACGTAGTAGCCCTGGGTGTGTGGCTTACCCCAGCGGGACACGAGGCTGTAGGGATAGAGCGTGACCGCGTTGGCGCCCTTGTTCTCCACCGAATCGCGGATGGTGAACATGTACTTGTCGTCCACGGCGACGATGCGCTTGAACGTCAGGCCCTCGCCGTTGTCCCAGGTGAGGGTCACTGGCATCCCCGGGGCAAGGGTCTTGCCGTCGGCGGTCCAGACCGTGTCGCTGGTGGGAAGCTTGCCGGCGTTGGCGCCGACCCAGCCGAACTCCGCATAGTACGGCGTCTCGGTGCCGGCCGGCGAGAAGAGCACGATCTCCGGGCTCTTGGGGTCGATGGTCTCGTGGTAATTCTTCAGGGACACGTCGTCGATGCGACCGCCCTTCAGGTTGATCGAACCGGAGAGGGCCGGGGTCTCGATCGTGACCCGCTGACCCCGCGCCAGGGCGGCCTCCCGGGAAATCGGTCCACCCGGAGGAGTCGGGGCGGTGCCGGCCGCCGGAGCGGCTGGTCCGCCCTCCTTCGGCGAAGCCGAGGGCACGCCATCCGGGGTCACGCCCGGCGGCTGGGCCTGGGCCTGGGCCGCCTTGTTCTGAGCCTCGATCAGGCGCTGCTGCTCGAGGCGCGGCCCGGCCACGAAGTACTGCCATCCGAGCAGCACCAGCAGCGACAGGCCGATGGCCACGAACATGTTCGTCTTGTCATTGCCCATCGGGGACACCAACGCACTTGTTCGGAGAAGCAGGCGGCGCGGCGGGACGCTTTCCGCTTCGGGGGGATGAGGATTTGGATCGGCCGCCGGCATCGCCCGCACCGGCCTTGCCGGGACGGGTCACCGCGGGGATAGCCTGACGGAGGTCGTCGGCAAGCGTCGCGAAGTCCGCATACAGGGCGGGGCGACGGGCGACGAGCACGATGTCGGCGGCGCGGCCTGCCAGATCGGGAGGCAACGCGGCGGCGACATGGGTCACGGCGGCCCGGAGGCGCCGCTTGATTCGGTTGCGCTCGGTGGCATGACCGACACGCTTGGTAACGGTGAAGCCGAGGCGAAGGCCGTCGGCCTCACCGGAGCGCAGGATGCCCTGCGCCGTCATCCGCTCGGTATGGTAGCGGCGGCCCGCGGCAGCGGCCAGGAAATCGGGCCGCTTCTTGAGCCGTTCGATCGTCGCCATCGACCGTTCGATCCCGGCTTCAATGCCCGCAGAAGGGGCCGCGTTCATCACGCGGCGGCGGGGATGACCCGCCCGGCTCAGGCCGACAGGCGCTTGCGGCCGTGGGCGCGGCGACGGGCCAGCACCTTGCGGCCACCAGCGGTCGCCATCCGGGCGCGAAAGCCGTGGCGACGCTTCCGGACGAGCTTGCTCGGCTGATAGGTTCTCTTCATGACGATTGGCCTTCAAAGGTCGAGGCGCGCTCGCGGGCGGCAATGCCGCTCCCGACCTTCACGCGTCCTGCATGTCTCGCAAACACGAAGGGCGCCCTGGTGGGGCGCCCCGTCGCGGGTGGGCGGCTTATGGCGGAAGGGTCGGCACAAGTCAACGTTTTGCAGCCCAAAACGGGCTGGTCCTCAGTGTCCCTCGAACTCCATCAGAGTCCGGACGTCCACGCCCATGTCCCGCAGGCGCTGCGCGCCGCCGATCTCCGGCAGATCGATGACGAAGCAGGCGGCCACGACCTCGGCACCGATCTTCCTGAGCAGGTTGATCGCCGCCGTGGCGGTGCCCCCCGTTGCGATCAGGTCATCGACCAGCAGAACCCGGTCTCCCGGGCCCACGGCGTCCACATGGATCTCGATCTCGTCGGTGCCGTATTCGAGGGCGTAGGCCATCGACACGGTCTTGTGCGGAAGCTTACCGCGCTTGCGGATCGGCACGAAGCCGCAGGACAGCTGGTGGGCAATGGCGCCGCCGAGGATGAATCCCCGCGCCTCGATTCCCGCCACCTGCTTGATGCCCCCACCGGCATAGGGATGGACCAGGGCGTCCACCGCACGGCGGAACGAACGGGGGTCCGACAGGAGCGTGGTGATGTCGCGGAAGACGATGCCGGGCTTGGGATAGTCTGGGATCGAGCGAATCGATTCCTTCAAGGAGATGTGGCGGCGGGCTTCCATGGGGACAACCTTCCCTGACGAACGGGGGGCTTAAAGCAGATGGGCCCGTCGGAGGCCAGCGGGGCGGCCGCTGCCGTCGCTGTGATGCGGCACGGGGGCTTTCCCCCGGGCCGGCTTCTTCCGCGGTCTGGCGCGGCAGTGATGCTCAGGCGGTCGCCTGGGCCTTCTTAAGGATCGCCAGCAGATCGCGGTGGAGGCTCTCGTTGCCGCAGCACACCGAACGGGACGCCAAGGGCTCGGCCGCCCCGTCCGCCGAGGTCACGAAGCCGCCGGCCTCCCGGACCAGGGCGACGCCGCCGGCGAAATCGTAGGTCTGCAGGTCGCGCTCCCAGTAGGCGTCGAGTCGCCCGCAGGCGACGTAGGCGAGGTCCAGCGCCGCCGAGCCCATGCGCCGGGTCCCACCGGAGACGGCCATCACCGACGAGATCTCCCGCAGGAGGCGGGGATGGCTGCCGCGCCCAAGGTACGGCGTGCCGTAACCGACCAAGGCGTCGGCCATGTCAGAGCGGGCCGCCACCCGCAGGCGGCGGTTGTTCAGGTAGGCGCCCTTGCCCCGCTCGGCGACGAAGAGTTCGTCCTTGATCGGATCGAACACCACGCCGGCCACGATTACGCCCTCGCGCTCCAGGCCGATCGAGACCGCGAAATGCGGCACGCCGTGCAGGAAGTTCGACGTGCCGTCGAGGGGATCGACGTGCCACGTGTGGCTCTTGTCGGTCCCTTCGATGATGCCGCCCTCCTCCAGCACCAGGGAGTAGCCGGGCCGGGCCTTCAGCAGCGCGTCACGCACCACTTCCTCCGCCTTGCGGTCGGCGGCGGAGACGAAGTCGCCCGGTCCCTTGCGGGAGACCTGCAGGTTCTCGACCTCGCCGAAGTCGCGCCGCAGGCTGCGGGCCGCCTTGCGCGCGGCATCGACCATCACGGTCATGAGGGGCGAGGAGATCATTGCGTGTCAGACTCTTGCGTCGCGGATTCGCAACGGTGGTTACAGGCAGGCGCCCGAAATGACGAGGCCGGGGGCGATTTCCCTTGGTCCCACCGGGGGGACACTGAGGATGCGGCGCCGCTGCGCTTCGCCGCCCGCCAACGTCGTCATTGCGAGCGCAGCGAAGCAATCCAGGGATCCGCTACGTCTTGCAACGTCCCGCTGCCCTGGATTGCTCCGCTACGCTCGCAATGACGAAGAGGGCATCGGACCTCGAAACTCGGCTATTCCGCCGCCTCGACGAACACCGTACCCGCCCGCGGCAGCCTGAGGGCCGCCCAGGTCTCGCTGAGGGCTTCGGTGAGCCGTGCGATATGGGCCGCATCGTGGAACGGCGACGGGGTGATCCGCAGGCGTTCGGTCCCCCGGGGAACGGTCGGATAGTTGATCGGCTGGATGTAGATCCCGTGCCGTTCGAGGAGGTGGTCCGCCGCCGCCTTGCACAGCTCGGCATCGCCCACCATGACCGGCACGATATGCGTATCCGTCGCCAGCAGCGGAAGGCCGGCCGCGTCCAGGGCGGCCTTCGTCGCGGCGGCCTGACGCTGGTGCGCGGCCCGCTCGGCGCCGGACCGCTTGAGGTAGCGGACGGAGGCGGTCGCCGCGGCGGCGACAGCCGGCGGGAGGGCGGTGGTGAAGATGAATCCGGGCGCGAAGCTGCGCACGGCGTCGCAGATCGCCGCCGAGGCGGTGATGTAGCCGCCGACGCAGCCGAAGCCCTTGGCCAGGGTGCCCTCGATCACGTCGACCCGGTGCATCACGCCGTCGCGCTCGGCGATGCCGGCACCGCGCTCGCCGTAGAGGCCGACCGCATGGACCTCGTCGAGATAGGTCATAGCGCCGTAACGGTCGGCGAGGTCGCAGATCTTGCCGATGGGCGCGATGTCGCCGTCCATCGAGTAGACGGACTCGAACGCGATCAGCTTCGGCCGGTCGCCCGCCTCCCGGAGCAGCTGCTCCAGATGGCCGAGGTCGTTGTGACGGAAGATCTTCTTCTCGCAGCCCGAGTGGCGCACGCCCTCGATCATCGAGTTGTGGTTGAAGGCGTCGGAGAGGATCAGGCAGTTCGGGATGAGCTTGGCGATGGTCGAGATGCCGGCCTGGTTCGAGACGTAGCCCGACGTGAAGACCAGACCCGCCTCCTTTCCGTGGAGATCGGCGAGCTCCCGCTCAAGGTCCACCAGCGGCGAGTTGTTGCCGGCGATGTTGCGGGTTCCCCCAGCGCCGACGCCGCACCGGGCCACGGTCTCGGTCATGGCGCCGACCACGTCGGGATGCTGGCCCATGCCGAGGTAATCGTTGGAACACCACACGGTGATCTCGGTGACCGAGCCGTCCGGCCGGCGCCACTTCGCGGCCGGGAAGTGGCCGGAGATGCGCTCGATATCCGCGAAGACCCGGTAGCGGCGTTCGCTGTGCAGGCCGTCCAACGCGCTTCGGAAGTAGCGATCATATCCGGCACCCGCACGCACCTCCGCCACGGAGGCGAGCATCTTGCCGGGGTTCCGGTGTGCAGGCATTGAGCGTCCTTCGGAAGGGGGTCGTCGCCGGGAGGCTGCATCGAGACGGCGCGTTGTATACAGGCATCGCGCGGATCTGGAACCGCTTCAAGTCGAAGGTCCGCCCAACGCATCCTGCAACCCTCGCCCTCAAGGATCCGGAATTCGCGCCCGATGACCGAGGACAAGCCCGACGCCCGAGCCGAGCGCCTGAAGGCGGCGCTGAGGGCGAATTTGCGCCGACGCAAGGCTCAGGAACGGGGCCGCAACAGCCCCGACAAGCCTCCGGCCGGGCGGGACGACGCGCCGCAGGAAGAACGGTAGATCGCAGGCCGGCCAAGCTGTCGGCGCGTCCTTCGCGACATTCGGTCCCGATTCCGACAAATCCGGTCTATAGCAGCCTCCGGTCAAGCCTGGGCGTTCCCGCGCCCGATACAGATTTCAGCTCCCTCCGCTGTGGGCCGGGGGCGTCAGGACATACTCGATGGATCGCATCCACATCACCGGCGGCACGCCTCTCCACGGCGTGATCCCGATCTCGGGCGCCAAGAATGCCGCCCTCCCGCTGATGATCGCCAGCCTCATGACCGGCGAGACGCTGGAACTGATCAACGTCCCCCGCCTCGCCGACATCACCGCCCTGCTACGCATCCTCGGCAATCACGGGGTCGATCACATGGTGGTGGGCAAGCGCCCGGGTCAGACGTCGGAAACCGGCCAGACCATCCGGCTCACCGCCTCGAACGTCATCGACACCACGGCCCCCTACGACCTCGTCTCGACGATGCGGGCAAGCTTCTGGGTCATCGCACCCCTGCTCGCCCGGTTCGGCGAGGCCAAGGTGTCCCTGCCGGGCGGATGCGCCATCGGGACGCGCCCGGTCGATCTGCTGATCATGGCCCTCCAGAGCCTCGGCGCGGAGACGGAGATCGACGGCGGCTACGTTATCGCCAAGACGAAGAAGGGCCTGCGCGGGGCGGAGGTGTCGTTCCCCAAGGTCACCGTCGGCGGAACCCATGTGGCGCTCATGGCCGCCGCCCTCGCCTACGGCACCAGCGTGATTGAGAACGCCGCCCGGGAGCCGGAGGTGGTGGACCTCGCCGACTGCCTCAACAAGATGGGCGCGCGGATTAAAGGTGCGGGCACCCCGCGGATCGAAATCGAAGGCGTCGCCCGCCTCGGGGGCGCCCGCCACGAGGTGCTCCCCGACCGCATCGAGACCGGAACCTACGCCATGGCCGTCGCGATGGCCGGGGGCGACGTTATCCTGAAGGATACCCGCGCGGACCTGCTCCACTCCGCCCTCGACGTGCTGGCCACGACGGGCGCCGAAATCAGTCAGGTGGAAGGCGGCATCCGCGTCCGCCGCAACGGCGCCGGCATCGCCGCCGTAGATGTCACCACGGACCCGTTCCCCGGCTTCCCGACCGACCTCCAGGCGCAGTTCATGGCGCTGATGACCCTGGCGAAGGGCCAATCGCATATCCGCGAGACCATCTTCGAGAACCGCTTCATGCACGTCCAGGAACTCGCCCGCCTCGGGGCGAAGATCCGCCTCGACGGCGACATGGCGATCGTCGAAGGCGTGGACCGTCTGCGCGGCGCCCCGGTCATGGCCACGGATCTTCGGGCCTCGGTCTCCCTGGTGATCGCCGGTCTCGCCGCCGAGGGTGAGACGCAGATCAACCGGGTCTACCATCTCGACCGGGGCTTCGAGGCGTTGGAAGCCAAGCTCGGCCGCTGCGGCGCTCAAATCGAGCGCGTGCGGGCCTGACAAGCGGCGCGGGCGGCCGAACGCCGCCCGCCATCCGATCGCCTCAGCCGCCGATGGCGCCGCGCTTGAGCCCGAAGCCCGGGATCTCGCAACCGCAGGGCGTGTTGAATGGGCCCGGCCGCGTGGGGCAATTGCCGCGGGCCGTGACGCAGATCCGGCCGAAACGACGCGGACCGAAGTCGTAATCGTCGCGGTAGCGACGCGGCCGGTCCTCGTAATACTCCGGAGCCGGCCGGCGGGGCCGGTAGTCATAATCGTCGCGGTAGTACTGCGCACTCGCGGGCGCCGCCAGCGTGGGGGCGAGTGCAAGGGCCGTCAGTACCGCGAGGGTGAAGCGTGTCCCCGTCATCGTCCTGCCTTGTCGTCAAGCCGCATTCCGGCGGCCACGGTTGGCCGCAACCTAGTGCTGCAATCATGAACGGCACATGAGGCGGGCCAATCCCCGCCCCGGCAACGTTGCCCGGACAGGCCAGCGCCGCTACTGACGCCCTGCCGCCCCTCCCGCGGGCATCCTGCACCGACCGGAACCCCCGATGGAGCTTCTGAAGCTCGCTGCCCTGGACGCTGAAGACCTGACCGTGATCTCGGCCCATCTTCAGGACGCGATCCTGCGGCCGGACGATCTCAGCTATCTCGTCCGGGAGAAACGCTTCGCCCTGGCGCTGAGGCGCTTCGACTGGTCCGCCGGGTTGAAGGTGCCGCCCCGGCGGCGTCTGACGGGATTGCATTTCGAGCGCGTGCTCTCGGTGCGGACCCGGGGTCTCCGGCGTGGCGACGACGCCGTGCCCCTGAGCCTCCTGGCGATCACCTTCACGCCCGGCGATACACCATCGGGACAGATCGAGATCCTGTTCTCCGGAAACGGGACGATCCGCCTGGAGGTGGAGTGCATCGAGGCCCGGATGAAGGATCTCGGGCCCGTCTGGGAAGCGGGGGCACGGCCGGGCCACGGCGACACGCCGGAACCGGAAGCCTGAGACTTTAAGGGGGGACGAAGATGGTCCGCATCGACAGCCGTGACCCGGATTTCGCGCAAAGTTTCGCGCGCCTCCTGACCATGAAGCGCGAGATCTCGGAGGACGTGGACGACGCCGTCCGCCGAATCATCGCCGACGTGGTCGCGAAGGGGGATGAGGCTCTCGTCGAGTACACCAGCCGTTTCGACCGGCTCGGCGCCTCGTTCTCCGCAGAACGCCTGCGCATCGGCGCTGACGAGGTGGCGGCCGCCGTGGAGGCCTGCCCGCCGGAGGCGATCGAGGCCCTGCGCCTCGCCGCGGAGCGCATCGAGACCTTTCACCGGGCGCAAAAGCCCGCCGACCACAAGGCCACGGACGCGCTGGGCGTCACGGCCGGATGGCGGTGGACCGCCCTCGAGTCGGTGGGCCTCTACGTCCCCGGCGGGACGGCGAGCTACCCGTCCTCGGTCCTGATGAATGCCGTGCCGGCGCGGGTCGCCGGGGTGCCGCGCATCGTTATGGTCGTGCCGACGCCGGACGGGATCCTCAATCCCCTGGTCCTCGCCGCCGCCCATCTGGCGGGCGTGGACGAGATCTACCGGATCGGCGGCGCACAGGCCGTCGCCGCCCTCGCCTACGGCACGGCGACCATCGAGCCCGTGGCGAAGATCGTCGGCCCCGGCAATGCGTGGGTGGCGGCGGCCAAGCGGCGGGTGTTCGGACAGGTCGGCATCGACATGATCGCCGGCCCTTCCGAGGTGCTGATCCTCGCCGACGGCGAGGCCAACCCGGATTGGATCGCGGCCGACCTGCTGGCGCAGGCGGAACACGACACTGCCGCCCAGTCCGTACTGATCACCGACAGCGGCGACCTCGCGGAAGCTGTGGAAAAGGCCGTGGAACGTGCCCTCACCACCCTCCCCCGCGCCGACATCGCCCGGGCCAGCTGGCGGGATTACGGCGCCATCATCCGCGTCCGGGATTTCGACGAGGCCGTCCCCCTGGTCGACCGGATTGCGCCGGAGCACCTGGAGATCGAGACGAAGGACGCGGAAACCCTGTCCCTGAAGGTCCGCAATGCCGGGGCGATCTTCCTCGGCTCGCACACGCCGGAAGCGATAGGCGACTATGTCGGCGGCCCCAATCACGTCCTGCCCACCGCCCGGTCAGCCCGGTTTTCCTCCGGCCTCGGCGTGCTCGATTTCATGAAGCGCACCACGGTGCTGGCCTGCACGCCGGAGAGCTTGCGGGCGCTCGGGCCGGCGGCGATAACGCTGGGCCGGTCCGAGGGGCTCGAGGGCCACGCCCGTTCCGTGGCGATCCGGCTGAACCTGTGAGGCTTTCGGGATGTCGGACAAGGAGCGGGGGGCGGACAAGGGGCCGAACCGCCTCGTCTCGGTGACCCTGGACGAGTCGTCCATCGCCCGGGGGAATCCCGATCAGGAGCATGAGCGCGCTATCGCGCTCTACGACATCCTGGAGGGCAACAGCTTCTCGGTCCCCGGCCGGGAGGGCCCCTACACGCTTCTCCTCGGCCTCGTGGAGAACAAGCTCTCCTTCGCGATCAGCACCGCCGAGGGCGAGCCGGTCATGACCCACTTGCTGTCGCTGACCCCGTTCCGCAGGGTCATCCGCGACTACGAAATGATCTGCGAAAGCTATTACAACGCGATCCGCACCGCGTCCCCGAGCCAGATCGAGGCGATCGACATGGGACGAAGGGGCCTGCACAACGAAGCCTCCGAGACCCTGAAGCAGCGCCTCGACGGCAAGGTCGACCTCGACCACGATACGGCCCGGCGCCTGTTCACCCTGATCTTCGCCCTCCACTGGAGGGGCTGAAGCAGTGGCCGACCTGCATCCGGCCTGAGATATCATGGACGAGGAGCCACCCGATCCGGCCCCGCGGAAGCGGCGGGTCCAGTCCGTGCTGTTCATGTGCAACTACAATGCGGTGCGCTCGCCGGCCGCTGAGGCAATCGCCCGCCACTATTTCGGCCGCTCGATCTACGTGCAGTCGGCCGGCGTCCGACAGGGCGAGCCCATCGACCCGTTCATGGTGGCGGCCCTTGACGAGATCGGCATCGATGCGAGCCGCCACCGCCCGCGCACCATCGAGCAGTTGGAAGACTGGGAGGGGCTGAACTTCGACCTGATCATCACCCTCGCCCCCGAGGCGCACCACAAGGCCATCGCCCTGACGCACACCTTGGCGGCTGACGTCGAGTACTGGCCGACCCCGGATCCCACCCTGGTGCAGGACGCCTCCCGGGAACAGCGTCTGGAGGCCTACCGGGACGTGCGGGACGGCCTGACGGCACGGATCAAGCAGCGGCTGAAGTCTTAGGGCCGTCCGGCCTCAGCGAAGGATCGCCCGAGGACCGGCTGTGACGGCGTCGAGCAACGCCGCCCGCGCCCGCGCCACGAGGTCCGGGCGGGCCTGGGCGATATCGTCCCCGTCGAGGAGCGGTGACGACGAGAGGGCGGTCAGGTAGATGCTCTCCTCGCCGCGGCACGCCCGGATCGCCGCATCCGCGGCGAGGTCCCGGCCGGTGACGGCCGCACGCTCCCCATAGGCACGGTCCAGGCAGCGGCTCCACGAGAGGTGGGCCGAGGCCGCGTCGCCCGCCTGCGCGGCCACCGGCGCGAGGGCCAGAGCCATCATGGCGGAGAGCAGAAGGGCATGGATGCGAAGGACGGGCACGGGTCTGTCCTGCGTGCTGAAAGCTCCTGTTAGCCTTCACCGAGAGGATGAAGGATCTCTTAATGGGGCCGGCTCGCTTGTCGATAAGTCCCGGTCGACCCTCGGCCCGAACGGGCGCGACGGGGCGACCGGGTCGGCCTCCATCAATCCTGCTTCTCGAACGCCCCGGCGATGGTGAGGTGCAGGTCGTCGCCGATCAGCGGCAGATAGGTCTTCACGCCGAATTCCGAGCGCCTGACCACGCCGGTCGCCTCGAAGCCGACGGTCATCTTCTTGTCGAGGGGGTTCACGCCCGCCCCAATCAGGGTGACGTCGAGGGTCACCGGCTTGGTGACGCCGTGGAGCGTCAGGTCGCCGGTGACCTTTGCATGGTCCTTGCCCGCCGGGGCGACCTTCGTCGAGACGAAAGTCATCTCCGGGTACTTGCCGCCGTCGAGCCACTGGTCGCCCTTCAGCTCGTCCGTCAGCTTGCCGCTCGTGGTCGTCACCGAAGCGACGGGAATCTTGATCGTCAGCTTCGCGGCGGCCGGATCCTTCGGCGTCAGCTGCAGTGTGCCGGACACGTCGGAGAAGCCGCCGGCATAGTTCGTGAAGCCCATATGCGAGACACGCCAGCCGACCTGGGTGTGGTTGGGATCGACCGCGTAGGTTCCGGCCGGGATCTGAGCCGGGTCGCGGGTCGGCGGCGTCTGCGCCTGGGCGGTGGCCACACCGGCCAACATGAGGGTGAGGAAGGCGAAGGACTTCACCGGGGACTCCAGTCTAGTGGCACGCCGCACGAAACCGAAGCCCCGGCGGCGATGCGTCCCTAGTCCCCTTCGCCCCGGCGGTTAAGGTTGCCGGAACCTTGGCCGTGCCGAACCGCACATGGCGGCGGAGGGCTTCAGTGCGCCCGCGCTACGCAGAACTCCACCGCATCGAGCAGCGCCGACCGGACCGGACCCTCAGAGAAGATCGACAGAGCCGCCTTGGCCTTCTCGCCGTAATGGCGGGCACGGGCGACCGTCTCCTCCAGGGTACCGTGCCGCCGGAGCGTGGCGAGGGCGGCGGCGAGGTCGTCGTCGCGGATCTCGCCGCGCTGAAGCGTCCGGCGCCAGAAGGCGCGCTCCTCCTCACTCCCCCGGCGATAGGCCAGGACGATCGGCAGGGTGATCTTGCCCTCGCGAAAATCGTCGCCGACGTTCTTGCCCAGATCCGTGGACGTTCCGCCATAGTCGAGGGCGTCGTCGATCAACTGGAAGGCGATGCCGAGATTCATGCCGTAGGAGCGGGCGGCTTCCTGTTCGGCCTGGCTCCGCTGCGCGATCACCGGGCCGACCTCGCAGGCGGCGGCGAAAAGTTCGGCCGTCTTGCCGCGGATCACGGCGAGGTAGGCCTCCTCGCTGGTCTCCAGGTTCTTGGCGGCGGCGAGCTGCATCACCTCGCCTTCCGCGATCACGGTCGCGGCGGCGGACAGGATGTCGAGGGCCTTCAGCGAGCCTACCTCCACCATCATGCGGAAGGCCTGCCCCAGGAGGAAATCGCCGACGAGGACGCTCGCCTCGTTGCCCCACTTGATCCGGGCGGCGACCCGGCCCCGGCGCATGTCGCTCTCGTCGACCACGTCGTCGTGCAGGAGCGTGGCGGTGTGCATGAACTCGACGCTGGCGGCGAGTTTCACGTCGCCGTCCCGGCCGCCTTCGTCGACGTAGCCGCAGAGCTGCGCGCAGGCGAGGGTGAGGATCGGCCGCAGGCGCTTGCCGCCTGAGGCGATGAGGTGGTTCGCCACCTCCGGGATCATCGCGACGTCGGAGCCGGTCCGGGACAGGATCGTGGCATTGACCCGCGTCATCCCGTCGGCGACCAGCGCGACGAGGTCGTTCAGCCCGGCATCGTCGGGCTTCGTCGGGTTCTCGATCGTGGCGGCGATACCCAAGATCCGTGACTCCCAAGCCGGGCCGCGCGGGAGACGTCCGCGCGGAAACCATCGGCGCCGTCCAATCGCATGGTGCCTGCGGCGTCGCAACATCGCGGGATATGGGCCACCGGCCCCCCGCTCTCCACGCGGCGAATGCGCCAACCCGCCCCGGCGATCCCGCGATACCCACCGCCGACGCGGTTTCCTGCTAAACGCCATGGCATTAAGAGGCCACGCAACTCGGAGACAGAGGTGATCGAGCTGATCCGCGCGAACGACATTGTTCTCATCGGCTTCGCGCGCTCGCTGCTCGAGGATGCCGGCATCCCTGTTCTGGTGGCGGACGAGCATATGAGCGCCATGGAAGGCTCCATCGGCATGTTCGGCCGGCGGCTCCTCGTGCCCACGGACCATGCCGCCCAGGCCCGGCGGATCCTGAAGGATGCCGGTCTCGCCCACGAGTTGCGCGGACTGTGAGCACGGTGCCCGATGCCCTCCTCGGCGGGCGCCTCCACCTGCACCAGCCGCCCCGGGGCGCGCACCGGGCCGGCACGGACGGGGTGCTTTTGGCTCATCTCCTGGCCCCGGCGCCCGGTGAAAGGCTGTGCGACGTGGGTTCCGGGCCGGGTATCGTCGGCCTCGCCTGCGCCCGTCTGCATCCGGGCGTGCTTCTGACGCTGGTCGAGAAAGACCCCGCGCTGGCGGACCTCGCCCGGACCAATGCGCATCTGAACGGCATTTCGGCGGAGGTGATCGAGGCGGATGTCCTTGCGCCCGGCCGGGTCCGGGAGGCTGCGGGGCTGGTGCCCGATACGTTCGACGGCGTGCTGACCAATCCGCCGTATTTCGAGGCCGGTCGCCACCGCCCCTCCCCCGATCCCGCCAAGGCCGATGCCCACGGTTTCGCGCAGGAGGGTCTCGACGGCTGGATCCGCACCTGTGCCGGCATCCTGCGGCCCGGCGGGCGGCTCGGGATGATCCACCGGGCCGACGCGCTTCCCCGCTGCTTGACGGCGCTGAACGGACGGTTCGGCGGTATTGCGGTTCGGCCGGTCCACGCCCGGGAGGATGATCCGGCGATCCGCATCCTCGTCAGCGCCGTAAAGGGCAGCCGGGCGGAGTTCACGCTCCGGCCTCCGTTGGTGCTGCACGGGGCGGATGGGCGGTTCACGCCGGAAGCCGAGGCGCTTCACCGGGGCGAGATAATCCCTTTGTCGTGATGCCGTCCGCTTATCCCACCCTCCCCCTCATCCTGAAGGGCCCGGCTCGAGCGGGCCTCGAAGGAGGGTTTCAGGGATCACGGAGACCTCTGGAGCCCTCCTTCGAGGCGGCTTCGCCGCACCTCAGGATGAGGACGTGAAGGGGAAAAGCCCGTTTATCTCATCGGCACCCGGGATGAGACGAAAGCACCGACACCCGCGCCCGATACCCGCATTGTTGCTGCACCGCACCCTGGGGTAGGAGCGCAGGATCATGTCCGAGACCGCGACGATGACGCCTTCCCTCTGGACCCGGCTGTCCAACCCCGGCCACTTCATGCGATGGTCCGGGAAAGCCGTGCCATGGCTGACGGCCCTGTCCGTCGCGGCCCTGGCGGTCGGCCTGTACCTGACCTTCTTCATCGTGCCCCCCGACTACCAGCAGGGCGAAACGGTGCGGATCATGTACATCCACGTGCCGGCGGCGTGGCTCGGGGTGTTCTTCTACGGGGCGATGAGCCTGTCGGCGATCGGCACACTGGTGTGGCGCCACCCGCTCGCAGACGTCTCGCAACGGGCTGCGGCGCCCATCGGTGCGGCGTTCACCCTGGTCTGCCTCGTCACCGGCTCCCTCTGGGGCAAGCCGATGTGGGGCACCTACTGGGTGTGGGATGCCCGCCTGACTTCGATGCTCGTGCTGTTCCTGATCTATTGCGGCCTGATCGCCCTGTGGCGGACAATCGAGGATCCGAACCGGGCCGCCCGGGCCGTCGCGATCCTCACCCTCGTTGGGGCGGTGAACCTGCCGATCATCAAGTTCTCGGTGAACTGGTGGTCGACCCTGCACCAGCCGGCCTCGATCCTGCGCATGGGCGGGTCGACCATCGACCCGTCGATGCTCTACCCGCTCCTGCTGATGATCGGCGCTGCGACGCTCGGCGGGTCGACCCTCCACCTCTACGCCATGCGCACCGAGATCATGCGCCGCCGGGTGCGGACCCTCACCATCCGCGAAGCCGAACGCCTCGATGCCGGCGCCGTGCGGGTCGTCCCCAGCGCGGCCGGGGCGACGCCCCTTCCTCAAGCCCTGTAGGCCCGCCGTGCTGGACCTGGGACCCCATGGCGGCTTCATCGCCGCCGCCTATGCCTTCACCGCGCTGATCATGGTCGGCCTCGTCGCCAACGCCATCCGCGACCGGGCCGCGCAACGGCGTGCCCTCCACCGCTTCGGGGAGGACAGACGGTGAGCGCCACCGATCCTGCCGCCGGGACGCCGCCGCCAGCCCGCCGCTCCCTGCTCCTGATCCTGCCGGTGGTGGTGTTCGCCGTCCTCGCGGGGGTGATGTTTCTGCGTCTGCGCTCCGGGGCCGACCCTTCGGCCCTGCCCTCGGCGATGATCGGCAAGCCGGTGCCGGCCTTCGACCTGCCCGCGGTGCCTGGCCTCGCCAGCGACGGGACGCCCGTGCCCGGCCTGTCGAGCGCCGACCTGAAGGGCACCGTCACCGTGCTGAACGTGTTCGCCTCGTGGTGCGCCCCCTGTCAGGTGGAGCACCCGATGCTCATGCGGCTCGCCCGGGAGCCCGGCATCCGCCTCGTCGGCATAGACTACAAGGAGCCGGAGCCCGCCGCCGGCCGCAAGTTCCTCGACCGGCACGGCGTTCCGTTCGCGGCCGTCGGCGCCGACGCTGCGGGCCGCGCGGCCATCGATTTCGGCGTCTACGGGGTGCCCGAGACTTTCATCATCGGGCCGGACGGCGTGATCCGCGACAAGATCATCGGCATCCTCACGCCGGAGAATTTTGCGAGCGTGCTCGCCCGCATCCACGCCGCCGGAAAGGTCGCCGAGGCGAGATAGACCCCCGTCGCACCGCCCTCCCCAGGGCGGGCGGGCGGTGTGACGAGGTCCGTTCCTCAAGCCTCGGGCTGCTTCTGCTCGTAGCGCATCAGCAGCGGTGTCTGAGCGAGGGCGAAGAGGACGGTGATGGGCATGATGCCAAACACCTTGAACTTGACCCAGAACTCGTAGTCCTGCGTCCGCCAGACGACCTCGTTCAGGGCAGCGAGGAACAGGAAAAACACGCCCCAGCGGAGCGTCAGCTGCCGCCATCCCTCTTCCGAGAGGGCGAAGACGCTGTCGAGGACCACCGAGAGCAGTGACTTCCGGAAGAAGAGCCCCCCGAGGAGGATGACGCCAAACAGGCCGTTCACGATGGTCGGCTTGATGACGAAGAAGGTCTTGTCCCGCAGGGCCAGGGCGAGGCCGCCGAAGACCAGCACCACGACCCCCGAGACCAGCGGCATGATCGGCACCCGGCGCAGCAACGCAAAGTGGATCGCCAGCGACACCACGGTCGCGCCGACGAACAGTCCGATCGCCGTATAAGTCGCCTGATCGCCGCTGAGGCCGAACCTCTCGCCGAAGGCATTGGTGAGGAAGAACAGCACCAGCGGGCCCATCTCCAGGGCGAGCTTGGCGAGGGGCGGCAAGTGCCGGCGCGGGGGGATGGATTCGATCTGCATCGTTGTCATTCTCTCACGGGTTGGACCCGTTTCAGTTCCTCTCCAGGCCGGCGATGGCCCTGGCGAAATCCCGGGCCGCGAAGGGCTCGAGATCCTCGACGCCTTCGCCGACGCCGATGAAGTGGACCGGCAAACCGAACTTCGCCGCCAGCGCCACGAGGATGCCGCCCCGTGCCGTCCCATCGAGCTTGGTCATGACGAGGCCGGTGATCGGTGCGGCCTGGGAGAACAGCTCGACCTGGGAGAGGGCGTTCTGGCCTACCGTGGCATCGAGGATCAGGAGGGTGGCGTGGGGCGCGTCCGGATCCTGCTTGCGCAGCACGCGGACAATCTTTTCCAGCTCGGCCATCAGCCCCGTCTTGTTCTGGAGCCGGCCGGCGGTGTCGATGAGGAGGATGTCCGTCCCCGCCGCCTGTGCCTGTTTCAGGGCATCGAAGGCGAGCCCCGCCGCGTCCGCCCCCTGCGCGCCGCTGATCACGGGCGTATTGGTGCGCGCACCCCAGACCTTGAGCTGGTCGATGGCTGCGGCGCGGAACGTGTCGCCGGCCGCGAGCATGACCGAACGCCCCTCGGCGCGGAACTTCAGGGACAGCTTGCCGAGCGTCGTCGTCTTGCCCGCGCCGTTGACGCCCACCGTCAGGATCACGAACGGCTTGCGCGACGCGTCGATCTCCAGGGGCGTGGCCACCGGTTCGAGGGCGCGCTCGACCTCGCTCGCGAGGATCGCCCGGACCTCGTCGGGCGAGATGCCCTTCTCGTAGCGGCCCTTGCCCACCGCCTCTGAGATCCGCATCGCGGTCTCGAGGCCGAAATCGGCCTGGATGAGGGCGTCCTCCAGATCCTCCAGGGTGGTCGCATCGAGCTTGCGCTTGGTGAACAGCCCGGTGACACGGTCGGACAGGGCCGACGATGTGCGCCGCATGCCGGACGTGAGACGGGTCCACCAGCCCTTGGCCTCCGGCTCGCGACCGGGCCCGGCTCCGGCATCGTGGGCGAGGGCCGCCGCGGAATCGACCGGCTGGATGTCCGGGTCGAGGGCGGCGTGCGGCTCCCTGTTCAGCGCACCGGTATCGATGGGGTCGGCCCCATGAACAGGGTCATCGCCCGCGGTGCCGGCGGGCGGCTTCTCCGGCTCGCCATCGATCGGGAGCAGGTCGGCCCCTTCGGTGGCGTCGATCGGAGGCTCTTCCTCCGGCAGCGGGACATGGGTGACATCCTCCGCCCCGGTGGCGAAGTCGGGTTCACCCTCGGATGGCGAGGCCGGTGATTCGGGCGACGGCGTCTCGGTGGCGCCACCGGAAATCTCGTCCTTCTTCCGCCCGAACAGGCGTCCGAACCAGCCGGACTTGTCCTCGCTCGTCATAAACCCTCGCATTTCGCCCGAATCCGGCGCATGTGCCGGACCCGATGCCTCACGCCCCCGACATAGGCGCGCGCCTCCTCTACCGCGATGCCCTGCTGCTCGTCATCGACAAGCCGGCAGGTCTGCCGGTCCATCCCGGTCCCCGCGGCGGTGAGACGCTGACGGACCACCTCGATGCCCTGCGCTTCGGCCTTCCCCGTCGGCCTGAGGCCGCGCACCGCCTCGACCGCGACACGTCGGGATGTCTCGCGCTCGGCCGGCATGCCAAGGCCCTGGCCCGGCTCGGCAAGCTCTTTTCCGGCAACGCCGTGCAGAAGACCTACTGGGCAGTGGTCAGCGGGGGCCCATCCGGTGAGGCGGGCACCATCGATGTGCCCCTGGGCCGCCGGTCCTCCGATCCGCGCTCCTGGTGGATGAAGGCCGACCCGGACGGCGATCCGGCCCTGACCCATTGGCGCGTCCTCGGCCGGTCGGCGGATCTGACATGGATCGAATTGAAGCCCGTCACTGGGCGCACGCACCAGCTCCGGGTCCATTGCGCCGAGTCGGGCTGGCCGATCTTCGGGGACCCGATCTACGGCGGCGCTCCCCGGGGCAGCGCCCTGCACCTCCATGCCCGTGCCCTGTCGATTCCCCTCTACCCCAAGCGCGAGCCCATCGCCGTCGAGGCTCCCCCGCCCGCGCATATGGCCGACACCCTTTCGCGGTGGACCGCGCCGGGCTAGGTCTGAAACGATTTCTGTCCTCCTTGGATCACGTCATCTCCGCGGTCATTGCGAGCGCAGCGAAGCAACCCAGGGCAGCGGGACGTTTCAGACCGTGGCGGATCCCTGGATTGCTTCGCTCCGCTCGCAATGACGGAAGGACTTTTGCAGCAGCCTGTTACACCCCGGCGATCAGCCGCGTTCCGTCATGCCCTGTAACGGTCACGTCGCAGATCGTGCCCGGCGCGACCCCTTCGCCGAGGACCACGGTCGAAAAATCCTCCGCCCTTCCCGTTCCGCCCCGTTCGGCCAGGACCCGGACCTGCCGGCCCACCTGTGCCGCGAGGTGCCGGGCGCGGGCGCGGTCGCCCGCCTCCCGGAGCCGTGCGGCCCGTTCACGGATCGCCTCCGGCGCGACCGGCGGCATCCGCGCAGCCGGCGTCCCGGGACGGGGCGAATAGGGGAAGACATGGAGATGCGTGAGACCACACTCTTCGACGAGGGCGAGGGTCTGCGCGAACTGCGCTTCCGTCTCGGTGGGGAAACCGGCGATCAGGTCCGCGCCGAAGACGAGCTCCGGACGGGCCGCTCGGGCCGACCTGCAAAAGCGGATCGCGTCGGCCCGGGAATGGCGCCGCTTCATCCGCTTGAGGATCAGATCGTCCCCGGCCTGGAGGGACAGGTGGAGGTGGGGCATCACCCGGTGCTGACCGGCGATGGCATCGAGCAACGCCTCGTCCACCTCCACGGAGTCGATGGACGAGAGGCGCAGCCGGGCGAGGTCGGGCACCTCCGTGAGGATCCTCAGCACGAGGCCGCCGAGGGAGAGGCCTTCGCCGAGGTCGCGGCCATAGGCGGTGAGATCGACGCCGGTCAGCACCACCTCGCGCCCGCCCGCCTCGACGGTGCGGGCGACCTGCTCCACCACGGCACCCGCGGGCACCGACCGGGAGCGTCCACGCCCGAAGGGAATGACGCAGAAGGTGCAGCGATGGTCGCATCCGTTCTGCACGGGGATGAAGGTGCGGGTGTGCCCGCTCATGCCGGAGATCCCCGCCGGCTCCGCGGTCGATGCCTCCATGACGGCGCCGGGACCCCGCGCCGCGCCGGCCCAGGCGGACGGATCGAGCTTTTCGGCATTGCCGATGAGCCGGCTGACCTCGGGCATAGCCCGGTAGGCGTCGGTCTCCACCTCGGCGCCGCAGCCGGTCACGACGATTTCAGCCCCAGGTTGCGCCCTGGCCGCCCGCCGGATCGCCTTGCGCGCCTGCCGGCCCGCTTCCTGCGTCACCGCACAGGTGTTCACAACGATCCGCGGGCGGCCGTCGCGGGCGGCGAGGCGGCGCATCGCCTCCGTCTCGACGGTGTTGAGGCGGCAGCCGAAGGTCAGGGTCTCGACAGTCATCAGTCGATCCCGCGGAACAGCTCCGGCGCGAACGTCCCTTCCGCCACGAGGGCGACGGGCCCGGTCATGAGCACGTGGTCGTCGGCGCGCCACTCCACGAACAGGTCCCCGCCGGGCAGGCTCACGGTCGCCTGTCGCCCGATCATCCGCAGGCGCGAGGCGGCCACCACCGTCGCGCAGGCCGCCGTGCCGCAGGCGAGGGTGAGGCCGGCGCCCCGCTCCCAGACCCGGAGCTTGATCGCCTCTCGCCCGATTACCTGCGCCACCGAGATGTTGGCGCGCTCGGGGAAGACCGGGTGGTTCTCGAGGAGAGGACCGAGCCGGGCGAGGTCGAAGTCGTCCGGATCGGTATCGACAAAGAAGACGGCGTGGGGGTTGCCCATGTTCACGACCCCCGGTGAGTGCAGAACGGGCGCGTCGATGGGACCGACCTGCAACTCGATGCGGCGGGTATCGGGGAAGGGTTCGGCCAGGGGTATCTCATCCCAGGCGAGGCGCGGCCGGCCCATGTCCACGGTGAAGGACCGCTCGGCGTTGCGGCGCACGCCCACGCGCCCGGCGCTGGTCTCCAGCACGAGCCGATTGCCCTCGGCCGGTCGCGCCATGGCCGGATCGTCGAGCATCGCGTAGGCGACGCAGCGGGTGCCGTTTCCGCAGGCGCCCGATTCCGACCCATCGGTGTTGTAGATGCGCATGAAGGCGTCGGTCCCCGCGCTCACCGGATCGTGCAACACCATCAATTGATCGAAAGCCGAGCCGGGATCCGCCGCGATGGCCCGCGCCTCCGGCGCCGTGACGCGCAAGTCCGTGCCGCGCAGGTCGAGCACCACGATCGCGTTGCCGGCGCCGTGCATCTTCAGGAAACGTCGATGGGCGAGTGCGCTCATGCGGTGGGATCTGTCGAAGGGGTTTTGCGGCGCTTATGGCAAACCCGGCGCCGGAGTGCGAGTGCGCCGGAGCGTTGCAGATCCGCCGCACCGGCGGGTCGTGTCGCGGACGGCCTCGCGGGACCGCAAGAACCCGATTACCGTAATGACGGCCGCCGCGATCTTCGAGTCGCCGGCGCCGATGGGAGCCCCCGCGTGACCCGCTGCCGCCGCTTCGCCTCCGGTCTCTGCGTCCTCGTCGCGGGGCTGGCCTCCGCCGTCCCGCTCGCCGCGCAGCAGCCGCCACCGCAATCGGGCGTGCCCTCTCCGGCCCAGACGAACCCCCTGTCGACGACCACCGCGCCGAACCCCACCCCCGACCCGAACCGCAGCGCCGCCCCGGCGCCCGAGCAGGCCGTGACGCCGCCCCCCGCCGGGCAGGCCGCGCCGGGAGCGGGATCGACCACGCCGGCGACCGATCCCACCCGGCCTCCCCTCGTTGCGAAGCCGGCCGAACCCGGCGACGTGGACGAGGTGACCCTCCCGGCCAAGCCGGCGGCGATCCTCGCCGGCAAGGCGAAGTGGGAGGACGCGGTGCCGAGCCTCCAGAAAGCCTTCGCACAGATCGAGGCGGACCTGGGCAAGGCCGGGATCAAGCCGGCCGGGCGCCCCCTGGCGGTCTTCACCAAGACCGAGGATGACGGCTTCGAGTTCGACGCCATGATCCCCGTCGCGGCCCCGCCCGCCGTCGCCCCCGCCAGCGACGACGGCCTGCATTTCGGCACGACCCCCGCGGGGAAGGCCCTCCGCTTCGCCCATCGCGGGTCCTACGAGTCGATCGACGGCACCTACGAGACCCTGACCGCCTATCTCGATGCCAAGGACGTGGTGGTGCAGGACCGTTTCGTGGAGGAATACGTCACCGACCTGAAGGACGGGACGGACGACGCCCTCGACGTCAACATCTACGCGCTGCTCAAATGATTCCGGACAGGGGAACGCGCCCCGCGCAAGCAGCCCGGCGGCGCGACGATGGACATTTTGCCGCCGCAGCAACCGGGCGGGAACGCGCCCCAGCGGAGTGGGATTTGCCCGCCATGTTGTCCGCGAGCAATAATTTGCCACTTCCGGTTGTGCGATCCGCGGAAGCGGCCGGCGTGTCGAGTGCAGCCGATCTCGCCATGCTTGTGCATGCGCGCCTGTGCACGGTCTACAACTGTCCGATTCCCTATTTCAGCGACCTGGAGCCCCTCTCCGAGCTGGTCTCTGCACTTCTTTCCCACCGGACGCGCAACGCCGCGTCCGGCAAGGCCTTCGACGCCCTGCGGGCACGGTTTCCGACCTGGGAAGAGGTGATGCGCGCCGACCTTTCGGAGATCGAGGCAGCGATCGCCGGGGTGACGTGGCCGGAACTTAAGGCGCCACGCATCCGGACCATCCTCTCGGCCATCGAAGCCCGCGCCGGACGGCTGAGCCTCGATTTCTTGGCCGAACTGTCGCCGGAAGACGCCCGGGCTTGGCTGGAACAGTTCCCCGGCATCGGTCCCAAGACCAGCGCCGCAGTGCTCGCCTTCTCGTCGCTGCGGATGCGGGCGCTCCCGGTGGACAGCCACCATCACCGGGTCGCTCAGCGGCTCGGGCTGATCGGCCCAAGGATCGGTCTCGGGCCAGCGCACGTAATCCTACTGTTGCAGCTTCCCGATACGTGGACGGCCCAGGACCTCTACGACAATCACGAGATCCTGATGATGCATGGCCAGAAGGTCTGCCACCATCGTCGCCCCGCCTGCGGACGCTGCGCCCTGGTCGACCTCTGCCCCAGCGCGCTGAAGGAGATGCGCGAGCCATAAGCACGGTGGCAGGCCGCTTGACCCCCCGATGGCGGGGGTGCCACTAACCGCCGCCCGGCTGGCGAGACGTGACCACGCGACACCCGGCCCTTCACTCTCAGGATCGGCGCCGATGGCCGCGTTCAAGGAACTGGTGTTTTCGGGGGTTCAGCCGACCGGGAACCTTCACCTCGGCAACTACCTCGGTGCGATCCGGCGCTTCGTGGAGATGCAGGCCCGCGACGCCCAGTGCCTCTACTGCGTCGTCGACCTGCACGCGATCACCGTCTGGCAGGACCCGGACGCCCTGCGCGGCCAGATCCGCGAGGTCACCGCCGCCTTCCTCGCCGCCGGCATCGACCCGAAGCGCTCCATCGTCTTCAACCAGAGCCAAGTGCCGCAGCATGCGGAACTCGCCTGGATTTTCAACTGCGTGGCGCGGCTCGGCTGGCTGAACCGCATGACCCAGTTCAAGGAAAAGGCCGGCAAGGACCGGGAGAACGCCTCCATCGGCCTCTACGATTATCCCGTGCTGATGGCCGCCGACATCCTGGCCTACCGGGCGACACATGTGCCGGTCGGCGAAGACCAGAAGCAGCATCTGGAACTGACCCGGGACATCGCGCAGAAGTTCAATACCGACTTCGCCGCCGCCATCGCGGCGCAGGGGCACGAGGGCGGCTTCTTCCCCATCACCGAACCGCTGATCGGCGGCCCGGCGGCCCGGGTCATGTCCCTCCGGGATGGGACGAAGAAGATGTCGAAGTCCGACCCGTCAGACAATTCCCGCATCAACCTCACCGACGATGCCGATGCCATCGCCCAGAAGATCCGCCGGGCCAAGACCGATCCCGAACCCCTGCCCTCCGAGTTGCCGGGGCTGAAGGAGCGTCCGGAGGCGGACAACCTCGTGGGCATCTACGCGGCGCTCGCCGGGCGGAGCCGGGAGGATGTGCTGCGCGAGTTCGGCGGAGCGCAGTTCTCGACCTTCAAGCCGGCCCTGGCCGACCTCGCCGTGTCGAGCCTCGCGCCCATCGCCGCCGAGATGCGCCGGCTCTCGGCCGACCCCGGCCATATCGAGGCCGTGCTGGCGGACGGTGCCGAGCGGGCGGAAGCCATCGCGCAGGAAACCCTCGATGCGGTGAAGGATATCGTCGGCTTCGTGCGCCGGAGGCGGGCATGACGATCCGCGCGCTGGTCTTCGACGTCTTCGGGACACTCGTCGACTGGCGCTCGGGCGTGGCGCGGGAGGTTCAGCGCCTCCTTGCCGCCCAGGCGCCCGGCCTCGATGCGGGGGCTTTCGCCGATGCGTGGCGCGCGCGCTACCAACCGTCGATGGAAACCGTACGCTCTGGAGCACGGGCCTTCGTGGATCTCGACACGCTCCATGCCGAGTCGTTGCCCGACGTGCTGGCGCAGTTCGGGATCGCTGACGTCTCAGAGGCCGTACAGGCCGAGCTGGTCCAGGCATGGCACCGCCTCGATGCATGGCCGGAGGTACCGGCCGCCCTGGCGCGCCTGCGCAAAACCTTGCTGCTGGCGCCGAATTCGAACGGCCCGGTTCGCCTGATGGTCGACTTGGCCCGTCGCAACGGCCTCGTCTTCGATGCGATCCTCGGGGCGGGCTATTCCCGCGATTACAAGCCGAAGCCTGCCCTGTATCGGGACGCCGTGGCCGCCTTCGGCTTTGCGCCGGAGGAGACGATGATGGTCGCCGCCCATTCGAGCGACCTCGCGGCAGCGGCGAGCCATGGGTTGGCCACCGCTCACATCGCCCGGTTAAACGAGCACGGACCCGCCGGGGGCGAGACCGGGCCCACCGTGCCCGTGACCTATGCTGCGGCGGATCTCGCCGACCTCGCTGACCAACTCGGCTGCCGATAGGGCCAGGGAGGGGAACCGCGATGGCCGACTGGAACCCCGCCCTCTACAGCCGCTTCGAAGACGAACGGACCCGTCCCGCAGCGGATCTCCTGGCCCGCGTGCCCCTGGAGCAGCCGCGCCTTGCCTTCGACCTCGGCTGCGGGCCGGGCAACTCCACAGCGCTCATCGCTGCGCGCTATCCCGAGGCGGAGATCGTCGGCCTCGATACATCGGCCGCCATGCTCGATGCGGCGCGGGTACGCCTGCCCCGGCTGCAATTCGCGCAGGCCGACGCGGCGACATGGGAGCCAATTGAGGCCCCGGACCTGATCTACGCCAATGCCGTGCTGCAGTGGCTTCCCGATCATTCCCGCCTGCTGCCAAGGCTCTTCGGTCTCCTGGGGCCGGGCGGCGTGCTGGCCGTGCAAATGCCCGACAACCTCGCCGAACCGAGCCACCGGCTGATGCGCGAGGTGGCGGCCGCCGGTCCCTGGGCAGCGGCCATCGGCGACCCCGCGGTGGCCGGGCGCCTGGGTCGGATGCTCGAGCCCACCGGCTACTACGATCTTCTCGCGCCCCTGGCGGAGGAGGTGGACGTCTGGCGAACCGCCTACCACCACCGCATGGCGGACGCCGCCGCCATCGTCGCGTGGGTGAGCGCGACGGGCCTGCGTCCCTTCCTCGACCCCCTGGATGTGGGCCAGAGCGCCGGCTTCCTCGCCGCCTACGAGGCGAAGATCGAAGCGGCCTACCCGCCCCGGACAGACGGGCAACGGTTGCTCGCCTTCCCCCGGGTGTTCATCGTGGCGCGGAAATCCTCCTGACATCCGCCCGTCGTTGCGAGCGTAGCGAAGCAAACCGGGGATGCGCAACATTCGGTGCGTCCCGCTGCCCTGGTGTGCTTCACTTCGTTCGCAATGACGTTGGCGGGTGATCCGTCAGATCAGCCCTGCCCGTGCGCGACGAGCTCGCCGTAGGCCCCGAGATCGAGTTCGCCCTCCTTCGCCACCCGGGCGCGGTCCTCGTCGGCGATGACGGGCTGCACGAAGTCCAGGCGCTTCCACTGGGCCAAGGGCGTCTCCTGCCCGGCCTTGGGGACGTAGCGGCTCTCCTCGACCTTCTGATAGCGGTGGATGTAGCGCGGGCAGTTCACCCACACCGACTCGACCTCGACCCGCACGATGTACTGGGCCTCCGGAAAGGAGGCAACCAGCGGGTCGTCCTTCACCACCCGGGCGGTGCCCTGAAGGCGCAGGCGATGGGGCGTCTCGAAGTCGATGAACAGCATCCCAATCTTCCCCTGGCCGGCGATGTTGCCCATCGACAGGAACATGCCGTTGCCGTCGTAGCCGGGAAACGCGATCGTGGTCTCGCTGAGGACCCTGACGACCCCTGTCGGGCCGCCCTTGTAAGACACGGTCGGATTGCCCCCGGCGTCCACCGTCGAGAGAAAGAACATGTCCCGGGACGCGATGAAGGCGCGGTCCTGTTCATCGAGCGCGTGGTGGACGTGATGCTTGTCGAGGAAGTCGGCGAGGCGCGTCGTGCCGAAATCCTCCTGGAGGGCGCGGTGCGCCCCATCGTACAGAGAGTCCAATGGCTCCTCCCGTCTTTATGGTTGGAGCGTTCATTTCAGAGGTCGCCGACAAAGAAAAGGGCCGGTCCCGCTCGCGGAACCGGCCCGGATCTGGTGCAAGCCGGCAGAACCGGCCAGCGACCCCTTTCGAGAAATCAGTTCCGCGACTTGTCGACCAGGGCCTTCTCAGAGATCCACGGCATCATGCCGCGCAGCTTGGTGCCGACCTCCTCGATCGGGTGAGCGGCGAGCTTGGCGCGGGTCGCCTTGAACGAGGTCTGGTTGACCTTGTTCTCCAGCATCCAGTTGCGGGTGAAGGTGCCCGACTGGATGTCCGTCAGCACGCGCTTCATCTCGGCCTTGGTCTCGGGCGTCACGATGCGCGGACCGGTGACATACTCACCGTACTCGGCCGTATTGGAGATCGAGTAATTCATGTTGGCGATGCCGCCCTCGTAGATGAGGTCGACGATCAGCTTCACTTCGTGCAGGCACTCGAAATAGGCCATCTCGGGGGCGTAGCCCGCCTCGACCAGGGTCTCGAAGCCAGCCTTGATCAGCTCGACGAGGCCGCCGCAGAGCACGGCCTGCTCGCCGAACAGGTCGGTCTCGCACTCTTCCTTGAAGGTGGTCTCGATGATGCCGGCGCGGCCGCCGCCATTGGCCGAGGCGTAGGACAGGCCGAGGTCATGGGCGTTACCCGAGGCGTCCTGGGCGATGGCGATGAGCGTCGGGACGCCGCCGCCGCGCAGGTACTCGGAGCGGACCGTGTGGCCGGGGCCCTTCGGGGCGACCATCAGAACGTCGAGATCCTTGCGGGGCTCGATCAGGTTGAAGTGCACGTTGAGGCCGTGGGCGAACAAGAGGGCGGCGCCCTGCTTCATGTTGCCTTCGAGGGACTCGCGGTAGATGTCGCCCTGTAGCTCGTCGGGGGTGAGCATCATCACCACGTCGGCCCACTTCGCCGCTTCGGCGACGGAGAGGACCTTGAAGCCCTCGTGTTCGGCCTTCTTGGCGGTGGCGGAGCCCTCGCGAAGGGCGATGACGATGTCCTTCACGCCCGAATCGCGCAGGTTAAGGGCGTGGGCGTGGCCCTGGCTGCCGTAGCCGACGATGGCGACCTTCTTGCCCTTGATCAGGTTCAGGTCTGCATCGCGATCGTAATACACCCGCATGGCGGCTTCTTCCTTCGATAATACGGTGAGCGCGCGCGGGCGCTCCTATGGTGTGCGGCCGTGCGATGCGCGGGCTTTTAGCCGCGCAAGACCCTGAACGGAAGGCCAAACCGTACAGGGCTGATCCGCCCTCAGGCCGGAAGGGCCAGCCCCTCGCGGGCGAACACCGCCTGGACCGCCGGCCGGGCGCAGACTCGCCGGGCATGGGCCGTCCAAGCGGGGAAGCGTCCGGCCATGTCGAACTTTAGGGCAGCCCCCCGCCCCCAGACCCAGAAGACCATGAGATACGCATCGACGACGCCGAAGCGATCACCCACGGCCCACCCCCCGTGGGAGAGCCGTACTTCGGTCATGGTGCAGAGGTCGCCGTAAGTGTCGGCCGCCTTGGCGCGGATGCCGTCGAGGGCCTCCTCGTCGTCGGTGTACCGCTCGGGGCGGCGCACATGGGCGTAGGCGACGTGGTGGTTGCAGGCGAGCCAGCCGAGCCACTCATCGGCCGCCGCCTGCTCGCGCAGGTCTTCCGGCCACATTCCCTTCTCGTGGACCTGACGGGCCACATGCCGGATGATCGCGGCGCATTCGGTGAGCACCCAGCCGTCCTCGACCAGGGCCGGCACACGACCCCGGTCGTTGATGGCGAGGTACTGGGCCGAGCGCTGGTCGCCCCGGGCGAGGTCCAGAACGTGTCCCTCGAACGGCAGGCCTGACTCCTCCAGCACGATGTGGGCAGCCAGCGAGCAGGCGCCGGGGGCGTAGTAGAGGGTGCAGCTCGTCATCAGCCTCTCCGGCGATCGGATGGTACGCAGCTTTCGGCGGGCGCCGGTTCAGAGCGGCTCCGCCCCCCGGCTCATCGCGGCGATGCCGGTGCGGCAGATCTCCACGAGGCCGATCACGCTCATCAGGCCCACGAAGCGGTCGATCTCCTCGGTCGCCCCCGTCAGCTCGAACACGAAGGAATCGAGGGTCGCGTCGAGCGTCTTCGCCCCGAAGGCAGCCGCCAGCCGCAGGGCTTCGCTGCGGTGCTCGCCCTCGCCCCGCACCTTCACGAGGCAGATTTCCCGCTCAAGCGCGTTGCCCTGAAGCGTCAGATCGACGACCCGGTGAACCGGCACCAGCCGGTCGAGCTGCGCCTTGATCTGCTCGATCACCGCATTCGTGCCCGTCGTCACGATGGTGACGCGCGAGATGTGACGCGCCTCCTCGGTCTCGGACACGGTCAGGCTCTCGATGTTGTAGCCCCGCCCCGAGAACAGCCCCGAGATCCGCGCGAGCACGCCCGGCTCGTTGTCGACCACCACCGCGAGGGTGTGACGGTTGACCGGCTCGACCCGGACCGGATCCGGGTAGTGGGTGTTCATCGCGTTCATCCTCGGGATCCCAACCTGATGTTGCAGCCCGACCGGGGCCGTTGCCTGCGGAGTTCCGTCCCGGAAGCTTGCCTGGACGCTCCCGGAGACGCGTGATAACGGCGCGGCCGATGACAGCCCGACAGCGCGCCCTCGATGCCGTAAGCCCAAGCGGACGCCTCGGCGTCGAACTGGGCCCCCTCAACCGGCCGTTGATCTGGCGCGAGGACGGCGACGTGCTCTACGCCGACCATCGCTCCACCGACGACCTCCGCGCCAAGTATGCCGGGCACGAGACGGTCATCGGGCCCAAGGCGCAGCCGATCGTCGATGTCGACCTCGTCCTCGACCGCCAGAGCCTCGCCGAGGCCCTGGGTCCCCGTGCGCCCGTGGATTACGTGGTGGCGAGCCACGTCATCGAGCATATCCCCGATCCGATCGGATGGCTCAACGAATTGGCCGGCATCCTGCGCGAGGACGGGGTGGTCTTCCTCGTGGTGCCCGACAAGCGGTTCACCTTCGATTTCCGCCGGGCGCCATCGACCACCGGAGACCTCGTCGGCCACCACATCGCCGCCGCGAAACTGGCGAGCCCGGTGCAGATCTTCGAATACGTCGCCCGCGTCGCCGACGTCGATCCGGCGGCGGTCTGGGCAGGCACGCAACGCGATCCGCGCCCCATCTTCGACGGACAGCTCGTCAGGGCCCTCGCCGATGCGCGCTACGTCGCCGAGCATCGCACCTATTACGACGCCCACTGCACCGTCTACACGCCGGTGAGCTTCCTCGCGGTGTTCCGCGAAATCGTCGAACTCGGCCTGATCCCCTTCGAGATCGCGCGGATCGATCCGACGGAGCGCAACGCCATCGAGTTCTACGTGACTCTCCGGAAGCGCTCCGGCGAGAGCGCTGCGGACCGGGCTGCGAGGACGCCGCACCTCGACCCCCGGCATCACCACGAGATGCCCGAGGTGCCGGTGCGCGGGTTCGGGCGGCGCCTCACCCTGGCGCTGCGGATGCTGCGCACCGGCAGCATCCGCGGGTCTGAGGCCGGCTCGCACGGCTGACTCCTTCGCGAAGGATCAAACGAGCATCTTGCCTTCCTCGGAGATCACGTCGCCCAATTCGACGCCGGTCTCGCCGAGGTAGTCGGAGAGCAACATCTCGTTGTGCGCCTTGCCCGATGGGATCATCGGGAAGCAGTTCTCCGTCTTGTCGACCACGCAGTCGAACAGGACCGGGCCGTCGTAGTCGATCATCTCGGCGATGGCGGCGTCCAGGTCGCCCGGCTTCTCGCAGCGCATCCCCTTGGCGCCATAGGCCTCCGCGAGCTTCACGAAGTCCGGCAGGCTCTCCGAGTAGCTCTGCGAGTAGCGCGAGCCGTGCAGCAGTTCCTGCCACTGCCGGACCATGCCCATGTACTCGTTGTTGAGGATGAAGACCTTCACCGGAAGGCGGTACTGGATCGCGGTCGAAAGCTCCTGGATGTTCATCAGGATCGACGCCTCACCCGCGATGTCGATCACGAGCCCATCCCGGTTGGCGAGCTGCGTGCCGATGGCGGCGGGCAGCCCGTAACCCATCGTGCCCAGCCCACCGGACGTCATCCAGCGGTTCGGCTCGTCGAACTTGAAGTACTGTGCCGCCCACATCTGATGCTGGCCGACCTCCGTCGTGATGAAGGTCTTGCGGTCCTTACACGCCTCGTAAAGCCGCTGGACCGCGTATTGCGGTTTGATGATCGTGCCGGAGGGCCAGTACGCGAGGCAATCGCGCCCCTTCCAGGCCCGGATCTTCTGAAACCAGCTTTCCAGGTTCGACTTCTGCGGCCGCTCCGGCAGCGAGCGCCACGCCTCCAGCATGTCGGCCAGCACCGAGGCACAATCGCCGACGATGCCGATATCGGCCTTCACGACCTTGTTGATCGACGAGGCATCGACGTCGATGTGGATCTTCTTCGAGAAGGGCGAGAAGGCATCGAGCCGGCCGGTGATGCGGTCATCGAAGCGTGCACCGACGCAGATCATCACGTCGCATTCGTGCATCGAGAGGTTGGCCTCGTAGGTCCCGTGCATGCCGAGCATGCCGAGGAACTTCTCATCCGTGCCGGGATAAGCACCCAGCCCCATCAGCGTGGAGGTGATGGGGAAGCCGGTCTCGGCCACGAGCTCCCGCAGCAGGCGCGACGCCTCCGGCCCGGCATTGATGACGCCGCCGCCGGTGTAGAACACGGGGCGCCGGGCGCCGGCCATTAGTTCGACCGCGGCGCGGATCCGGTCCGCATCGCCCTTCACCGCCGGCTTGTAGGTCTTGTGCCGCATCGTCGTGGGGCGCTCGTAGAGGCCGCTCGCGAACTGGATGTCCTTCGGCAGGTCGATGACGACCGGGCCCGGACGACCGTTCTTCGCGACGTAGAACGCCTCGTGCAGGATGCGCGGCAGGTCGTCGATCGATTTGACGAGGTAATTGTGCTTCGTGCAGTGCCGGGTGATGCCGACCGTGTCGCACTCCTGGAAGGCATCGGTGCCGATCAGGTGCGTGGGCACCTGCCCGGTGATGCAGACCAGCGGGATCGAATCCAGCATCGCGTCGGTGAGGCCGGTGACAATGTTGGTGGCGCCCGGCCCGGACGTGACGAGCACGCAGCCGACCTTGCCGGAAGAGCGCGCATACCCTTCCGCCGCGTGGACGGCGCCCTGCTCGTGGCGCACGAGGATGTGGTTCACCTTATCCTGGTGAAACAACGCATCGTAGATCGGAAGCACCGCGCCGCCGGGATACCCGAAGAGCGTGTCCACCCCCTGATCCTGGAACGCCCGGATGACCATCTCGGCCCCGGTCATGACCTCGCCGCCCATGCTCCGTCTCCTCGTCCTCTCGGCCGGTTCTCCCGGCCATCCGTCCCGCCGCCGCGCCCGTCGCGGGCAATAAAAAAGGGCCCCGAGGGACCCTGCAAGCGCCACCAACCGGATCGCGGCCTGTTTAAGGCCGCCCCGTCGGTGACGCCACCGCTACAATAAGAACCGCGCGCATCGGAATTCCGAAATCTCAGTCAGCACCCTCGCCCCGACCATCCGGAGTCTTCGCGCGCCGACAATCACGCCTCATAGCGAATGCCGCCGTGCCGGTCAACGATCTCCGACGCCGGCAAGAGATCGACGGGAAATCTCGGCGAGGTTGTGCCGCGGCACATCTGCTGCGACGTCGTGACGTGGCGAAATCTTGTTTTCGATGCTGGGCAGTACGCTCGTTTAGGTTACGGATCGAGCAGCGAAGGTCCCGGAAGAGGGCCTCGGCCGCACGGGAGTTCCCAACCGCGATGGCGCCGCCCGAGAAGCCGAAGAACGAGGGCCCGCCCGTCACGATCGATGAAAACGGGCCATCGCGCGCCATCGACCGGCATCACGAAATCTTCTTTGCGGCCGTGGAAACCACCCGCATGCCGATGATCGTCACCGATCCGCATCGGCCGGACAACCCGATCATCTTCGCCAATCGGGCCTTCGAGAAGATGACGGGCTACCATCGCAGCGAGATACTCGGCTCGAACTGCCGCTTGCTCCAGGGACCGGAGACCGATGCCGGCACCATCGCCGACGTCCGCAGGGCCGTCGCCGAGCATCGGGAATTCGCCACCGAGATCCTGAACTACCGGAAGGACGGCTCGACCTTCTGGAATGCGCTCTTCGTCTCACCGGTCTTCAACCGCTCGGGTGACCTCGTCTTTTTCTTCGGCTCCCAACTCGACGTGTCACGGCGGCGCGACGCCGAGGAATCGCTCCATCAGGCGCAGAAGATGGAGAGCCTGGGCCAACTGACCGGCGGAATCGCCCACGATTTCAACAACCTGCTGCAGATCATCTCCGGGCACAACGAGGTGATCCTCGCCCTCATCGACCATCCGGACATCGACCTCTCCCGCCTGCGCCGGTCCGCGAAAGCGGTCCACGACGCCGCCGACCGGGCGGCGATCCTGACGCACCAGCTCCTGGCCTTCGCGCGCAAGCAGCGCCTGGAGGGCCGGCTCCTCAACCTCAACAAGCTCGTCGCCGGCGTGAGCGAGATGGCGACGCGGACGCTCGGCGGCCACGTGCATCTGACCACGGACTTGGCCCCGGACCTGCGCAATGTGCGGATCGACCCCACCCAGGCCGAGGTCGCGCTCCTGAACATCCTGCTCAATGCACGGGACGCGATGCCGGGCGGCGGCCAGGTGACGGTGAGGACAGAGAACCTCCGGATCGCGAACGAGGGTCCTGCGCTGTTCACGGACGTGTTGCCCGGCCCCTACGTGGCCATCTCCGTGACGGATGACGGCGCGGGCATGCCGCCGGAGATCCTGACCCGCATCCTCGAGCCGTTCTTCACCACCAAGGGGGAGGGCAAGGGAACCGGCCTCGGGCTGGCGATGGTCTACGGCTTCGCCAAGCAGTCCGGCGGGACGGTCGAGTTGATGTCGGAGGTGGGCCGCGGCACCACCGTGCGTTTGCTCTTCCCCGCGAGCGACCAGACGATCGAGGCGGAGCGCCGGGCGGCGGCCAGGATCACCGAGCGGCGGGGATCGGAGACGATCCTGGTGGTCGATGATCGACCGGAGGCCGCCGCCACGGCGGGGGCGATCCTGGAGGATTTCGGCTACCGGGTGATCCTGTGCGATGGTGCCGGCCCGGCTTTGGACATCCTCGACGGGGAAACACGGATCGATCTGTTGTTCACGGATCTGATCATGCCCGGCGGAATGAACGGTGTCATGCTCGCCCGGGCCGCGCGGGAGCGCCAGCCGCGGATCAAGGTGCTGTTGACCACGGGCTACGCCGAATCGTCCCTGGAGCGCACGGATGCCGGCGGCTCCGAGTTCGACGTCATCGACAAACCCTACAAGCGCCTGGAACTCGCCCTCCGGGTCCGCCGGACCCTCGACGGGGTCGCCGCGATCGGGTGACGGGTGTCATCCTGCCGGGGGCGGGTAGCGCTGCACCCAGCCGCTGGCCGCATCGTAGGCGGCGCCGAGTTGAAGGCAGGCCAACTCCCCGTGGTTGCGCCCGACGATCTGGATGCCCGCCGGAAGGCCATCGGGGCCGAAGCCCGCCGGCACCGCGAGGGCCGGAAGCCCGGCCATCGTCGCCGGGACGGCGATCTGCATCCAGCGGTGGTAGGTGTCCATCTCCTTGCCGCCGACCGTCTCCGGCCAGCGGATCGCGCTGTCGAACGGGAAGACCTGGGCGGTGGGCATCACCACAAAATCGTAGACGTCCATGAAGCGGCGCAGGGCGCCGTACCACCGGGTTCTCCCCTCCTGCGCCGCCGTCACCTGCGCCGCCGTGAGGACGAGGCCGCGCTCGGCCTCCCAGACCGCCTCAGGCTTCATCAGGGCCCTATGCGCCGGGTTCGCGAGAAGCGGCCGAAGGTTCGCCGAGACCGTCGCGGCCCGCAGGACCAGCCAGTCTTGCCAGACCTGCTCGATGTCGAATTCGGGAACCGCCTCCTCGACCACGCAGCCCATGTCGATGAAGGCCTGGAGCGCCGCCCGGCAGGTGTCCAGCACGCCCGGATCGAACGGGATCCGGCCGCCGAAATCCCCGAGCCACGCGATCCGCACACCGCGGAAATCGCGTTCCAGGGGAGCGGCGAAACCCGCTGGGTCCTGCCGGATCGCGTTGGGGCAGCGGGGATCGTAGCCCGCCTGCACCGAGAGCATGAGCCCGATATCGGCAGGGCTGCGCCCGATGGCCCCCGACACGCTGAGGCCGGGGCTGAACACATCCGGCCCCTCCACGGGGATGCGGCCCCAGCAGGTGCGCAGGCCATACACGTTGTTGAAGGCCGGCGGGTTGCGCAGGGATCCGCCGTGGTCGGTCCCGTCCGCTACGGGCTGCATCCGCAGGGCGACGGCCACCGCCGCGCCGCCGCTCGAGCCGCCGCCGGTCTTGCCCGGGTCGTAGGCGTTGACCGTAGTGCCGTAGACCGGATTGAAGCTGTGGGAGCCGAGCCCGAATTCCGGGATGTTGGTCTTACCGATGAAGATCGCCCCCGCCGCCCGCAGCCGGGAGACCATGATCGAATCGGCCTCCGCGATCCGCTGGGCGAAGACGGGCGAGCCCTGGGTGAACGGGAGCCCGCGGACGGGATCGAGATCCTTGACCGCGAGGGGAAAGCCGTGAAGCGCCCCCACCGGCTCGCCCCTGGCCAGGGCGGCATCCGCCTGCGCCGCCTCGCGCAGCAGGTCATCCCCGTCCCGGAGGGCGACGATGGCGTTGAAGGTGGGGTTCAGGCGAGCGATCCGGTCCAGATAGGCCTGCATCACTTCCGTGCAGGAGACCGCCCGGCCGCGGATCGCGGCGGAGAGGTGAACCGCGCCGAGGGCGGTGATGCCGTCCGCGTCCGCCACGCTCACGCCCTCCCGATCGTCCAGGGCAGGGTCTCGTCCCCGCGGAAGACCACGACCTCCGTGTCGTCCACCGCGACACAGGTGGCGACCCGCCCTGGCCGTCTCTCCAGGGTGATGGTGTCGGCATTGGGCTCCAACCCGTGGAAGCGGGCACCGCGGAGGGAGGCGAACCCCTCGAACCGGTCGAGCGCACCCTCTTCATCGAAGACCTGGACATAGGTCTGCAGGGCGGTGGGGCCGCAGAACACACCCGCGCAGCCACAGGCCGACTCCTTCGCACCCACCGGGTGCGGTGCCGTATCGGTGCCGAGGTAGAAGCATTCTTCTCCGGACGTCGCCGCCTTGCGCAGGGCAAGGCGGTGCCGCTCCCGCTTCGCCACGGGCAGGCAGTACAGGTGCGGCCTGAGCCCCCCCTGGAAGATGTGCGTGCGGTTGATGACGAGGTGATGGGGGGTGATCGTCGCGGCGACCCGCGGGGCGTTGGCGCGAACGACGTCGAGGATCTCCGCGGTGGTGGCATGCTCCACCGTGACCTTCAGGCCCTGGTGGCGGGCGAGCAGCGGCAGGAGCTTCGTCTCCATGAACACGGCCTCCCGGTCGAAGATATCGACGGCCGGGTCCGTCACCTCGCCGTGGATCAGGAGCGGCATGCCGATCCGCTCCATCCGCTCCAGCACCGGGGCGATGGTGGCGAGGTCGGTGACGCCCGCGTGGGAATTGGTGGTGGCGCCGGCCGGGTAGAGCTTGGCCGCGATCCAGACCTTCTCCGCGAAACCGCGCTCGATCTCGTCCGGGCTCGTGGCGTCGGTGAGATAACAGGTCATGAGCGGCGTGAAGCGCATCCCCTCCGGCAGGGCCGCGAGGATGCGGTCCCGGTAGCCGGCGGCGGCCTCGACGGTCGTCACCGGGGGCACGAGGTTCGGCATGATGATGCCGCGGGCGAACTGCGCCGCCGTGTAGGGAAGCGCCGCCCGCAGCATGGCCCCGTCGCGGAGGTGGATGTGCCAGTCGTCCGGCTTGCGGATGACGAGGCGATCGAGGGCGGCGGGGGCGGGATCGGCGGCCATGATGCGCCTCAGCCCTGACCGAAGGCGGAGATGCCGCCGTGGGCCGACGACCATGCGGCGGGTTCGTGCAGGAAGCTCTCCACCTCCTTGAGCGTCACGGGATCGAAGGTGCCCGCCTCCTTGGCGACTTCCAGCACGTCCCACCACGTGGTCAGAGCGTGCAGCTTGATGCCGGTTTCCTTCAGCAGATCGGCGCTGTCGGGGAAGATGTCGTAGTAGAAGAGAACGAAGCAGTGATCGACCGTGGCGCCCGCGTCCCGCAGGGCCTTGCAGAAGTTGACCTTGCTGCGCCCGTCCGTCGCCAGATCCTCGACGAGGAGCGTCTTCGCGCCCTCCACGACCTCGCCCTCGATCTGCGCATTGCGGCCGAAGCCCTTCGCCTTCTTGCGCACGTACTGCATCGGCAGCCCGAGGCGGTCGGCGATCCACGCGGCGAAGGGGATACCCGCCGTCTCGCCGCCGGCGATATGGGTCAGCGATTCGTAGCCGACCTCGCGCACGATGGTCGAGACGGCGAAGTCGATGAGGGCGGTGCGCAACCGGGGATACGAAATGATCTTGCGGCAATCCGTATAGACGGGACTTGCCCAGCCCGAGGTGAACTTGAACGGTTCGGTCTTGTAGAAATGGACGGCCTCGATCTCCAGGAACATCTTCGCCGCCTCGCGGGCGATCAGCTTCCGGTCGATCGGCAGGAAAGAGGTCATGTCTCAACGCTCGGGGATAGGACGGTCTGCGTTGTCCTCATGCCAACGGGAGCGGGCGTCAACCCTGCTCGATCAACCCCCCGCCCTTCGCAGCTGCGCGAGGTGGCGGATGGCCAGGGCATAACCGTGGATGCCGAACCCCGCCAACACGGCGGTGGCCGCCTTCGACACGTACGAGTGATGTCGAAAGGCTTCGCGGCGATGGACGTTCGAGATGTGACACTCGATCACCGGCACCTCGCAGGCATTCAGGGCATCGAGGATCGCCACGGAGGTATGGGTGTAGGCCCCCGCATTGATCACGATGCCGGCCGTCCCGATGCGGAACTCATGGATCGCGTCGATGAGCACATGCTCGGCGTTGCTCTGACGGCATTCGGCTTGCAGACCGAACTCCGCGGCCGTGGACCGGCACAGCGCCTCGACATCGGCGAGGGTGGCGCTGCCGTAGACCTCCGGCTGGCGCTGGCCCAGCAGGTTGAGGTTCGGCCCATTCAGGACCAGCACCGTATCGTTCATTCCCGTCACCTCCGGCCGCTCGCGAGAGGTGCGTCAATCGTGCCGCCGACTCAAGCCCGGTGCGGTCAAAGTGGCGGCATTGTCGTCCGAGAGCGGATAGGCGCTGCCCCGCGATGTTTGGCCAGGGGCACAGCGGGGCTATGACAAGTGCCGCGGGTGGATGCGGACGAGCACAGGGACACCGACGATGGCGACATCAGGACACGACGCACCGGTGGTGATCGCGGTGGCGATCTCGGGTTCGGTGCCCCGCAAAAAGGACAATCCGGCGGTCCCGGTCACGGTGCCAGAGCAGATCGAGTCGACGCATCAGGCGTTCGAGGCGGGGGCGACCCTGGCCCATATCCACGTGCGCAACGACGACGAGAGTCCCTCCTCTGATCCCGACAGGTTCGCCGCGGTCCAGGAAGGCTTGCGCCGCCATTGCCCGGGCATGATCGTCCAGTTTTCCACGGGCGGCCGGGGTCGCGATCCGGCGGCCCGGGGCCTGTCGCTAAAACACCGCCCCGACATGGCGTCGCTCTCGACGGGCTCGGTGAATTTCCCGACGATCGTCTACGAGAATGCCGCGACCCTCGTGACCGATCTCGCCACGCAGATGAAGCAGTTCGGGGTGCGCCCGGAGATCGAGATCTTCGACCTGTCGCATCTCCACGGGGCCAAGCGCCTGATCGAGGCCGGTCTCATGGATGAGCGCCCTCACGTGCAGTTCGTCATGGGCGTGCAGAACGCCATGCCGGCGGACGAGCACCTTCTCGACATCCTGCTCGCCGAGTGCCGCCGCACCCTGCCGAAGGCGACCTGGACCGCGGCGGGCATCGGCCGCAACCAGGGCGTCGTGATGGAATGGGCGCTGGCCCGCGGGGCGGATGCAGTCCGCACCGGGTTGGAAGACAATATCCGGGTGACGAAGGACCGGCTGGCGGCGAGCAACGCCGAATTGGTCGGCCTCGCGGCCGAGGCGGTCGCCCGGCACGGACGCCGGGTGGCCAGCCCGGCCGAGGCCCGGGCGGCCCTGGGCCTTACAACCTGAAGGCCGTCTTCTCAGGCCGCAGCGGGCGTGCTAGATCGACGCCCGCGCGGGTGTAGCTCAATGGTAGAGCAGCAGCCTTCCAAGCTGAATACGAGGGTTCGATTCCCTTCACCCGCTCCATTGGCTCTCCCTGAGACTGCCGGGCCGTGAGAACGGCGCTTGCGCTACATCAATGTCGGGCATCTCGCCTGTCCTAATGTCTGACCCGTTCGGAAGCGGACTGGACTTGGACGTTCGGGAGAAGGTCGATGCGCGACACACTGATCCGTCAGCACGTCATCGAAGAACTCGACTTCGATCCACGTATCGAGGCGGCCCATATCGGTGTCGCTGTCGAGAACGGCATCGTCACCCTGTCCGGGCACGTTGGCAGCTTCGCGGAGCGCGACGCGGCCGAGAAGGCGGCTCAGAAGGTGCGGGGCGTGCGCGGTGTCGTCGAGGAGATCAAGGTTCGCTTCGACGGTGAAACGCCCCCGCGCGACGAGGATCTGGCGCAGCGGGCGGTGCAGATGCTCGATTGGTCGGCGACGATCCCGAAGAATACCGTTCAGGTGAAGGTCCTGGACGGCTGGGTAACGCTGAACGGCAGGGTCGGCTGGCAGTACCAGCGGGAGGAAGCCTACCGGGCGATCCGGCGCCTCGCGGGTGTGGCCGGGATCACGAATTCCATCGAAGTGATGCCCAAGGCCAGCGTTCCCGATGTGCGCGCGAAGATCATGGCCGCGCTCAAACGCAACGCCGAGTTGGAAGCGGACGCCATCAAGGTCACGGTCAAGGATGCCAAGGTCATCCTCGAGGGCAAGGTCAACGCTTGGTACGAGCGCCAGCTGGCCGAGAACGCCGCATGGTCGGCGCCCGGCGTGCGCGCCGTCGAGGACCATCTGACGCTGCCCTGACAGCGGGATCAAACAGCCGGCGGCAAAAGAGGGTCGCCGGACTCATGGCGGGTGCCAGTGCCCTCCCCGCTCACCGGACAACACGGGCCGGCCTGGACGACCGACCACATCCGCTGCCCCTCGAACCCACGCGCCATCCCGGGCAGCGGAGACTGCATCATGTCCTACGCCAGCATCATGGTCGCGATGGATCTGACGCCGGAGGCACGGGACCGCGTCCGGGTCGCGGGCGACCTCGCCGATTTCTTCCGGGCACGGTTGATCGGCGTCGCGGCGGATCAGCCGGACTACACGGTCCCTCCGGTGGGGCCGACGCCGGCCGGCGTCTACGCCTTGGCGGATTCCGATGAGGTCGTCCTCAACGATCTCCGCCTCGCCCATGCGGCCTTCGACGAGGCGGCGGGTGCGCGCAGCCGGGTGGCGTGGCGCTCGAACCTCGACTTCCCGCTCCCCTTCCTGGTCCGGCAGGCTGCCGGCGCAGATCTCGTGGTGCTCGGCCGCGGGACAGGCGGCGGTCCCGGCCTTTTCTCCATCGATACCGCCGATGCGATCATGCGGCTGGGACGGCCCGTCCTGGTCGTGCCGCCGGGGATCGATCATCTCGCTCCCCAACGGATCGCCATCGGCTGGAAGAACACCCGCGAGGCCCGCCGCGCCGTGCGGGACGCGCTTCCGTTCCTCAAACGGGCCTTGCATGTCGATGTGATCGCGATCGACGACGGACAGGGTGCGATGGAAACCCGCGAGGTCATCGGTTTCCTGCATGCGCAGCAGGTCGCCGCCAGGATCGTCGAGGCGAGTGCGTCGGGCGGAGGATCGGTCGCCGACGCGCTCATGGAGGCCGCCAGGGAGCGCGCGGTCAATCTGATCGTCGCGGGCGCCTACGGGCATGGCCGCCTGCGCGAATGGGCGTTCGGCGGGGTGACACGCTCGCTGCTGACCTCCGCCCCTGTCTGTTGCCTGATGAGCCACTGACGGACCGGTCAGTCGCCGGCGAGCTGCCGGAGGCGACCGTGGCGGATGCTGATGCGACGGCCGCCGCTGCGGAGCAGCGCCCCGTGTTCCTCCATCAGCGAAAGCGTGCGCGAGACCGTCTCGACGGTGAGACCGAGATAATCCGCGATGTCGCGCCGGGTCATCGGCAGGGCGAAGGTGCTGGTCCCGCCGAGGCGCTCATCCACCTCGATCAGGAACGCGGCGATGCGTTCCTGCGCCGTGCAGCGCCCGAGAAGGACGGCGAGGTCCTGGGCATGGCGCAGTTCGGTCGTCGCCCGGGTCCAGAGTTGACAGGCGACTTCGGCGAAGCTGGCGGCGGCACGTTCGATCTGACGGCGCTTGAAGATCAGGACCCTCGTCTCGGTCAGGGCCTCGGCCGTGTGCCGGTGGGTCGCGCCCGACTCCAGACCGAACAGGTCGCCGGGCAGGTGGAACCCCGTGATCTGCCGGCGCCCGTCGTTCAGGATGTTATGAGTGCGCACGGCCCCCCCGACGATCTTGTAGACGAATTCCGCCTCCTCCCCCTCGCCGTAGATCTCCTCCTCCCGCGAATAGGAAAACGACGTCCCGATGATCTCGGGATGCCCCTTGAAAGGTGCGATCTCCGGAAACTCCACGCGGCACGAGGGGTGCTCCGCGAACGTCTCCAAAGCCGTCGGCGGGGTGAACTCGGTTGTCATGGCCCTATTCCTCGCCCGTGACCGATGGGTGAGAGTGGCGTTCCGCCGGGGGCCGAGAAATTCAGGTTCTTAACTTAAGAGTGCTTGCTTAGGGACAACTACGGACAGACGCATCGGCCGTCCGCTTTTGTCGAACCGGACGCCGCGTCGCTGCGTCCGGTCTCTTGCCGGCCTGCAGGTCAGACCGACTGCGTCTCGGGCGACACGAAGAGCCGCCAGAGTTCGAACGCGGCGACGACGGCCACCGCGAGCCCGATGATCAGATGCGTCCACATCATGAAGCCGCCGTCCGCGAAACCGAAGACCCACGGCGCCATCGCGACCCACATGCCGACGGCGAGGTTCAGGAATTCCTCCCAATCGTACGTCCTGTCCAGGGCGATGGCCGCAACGCCGGCGATGGCTATCCCGCTGATCAGGGCGTTGCGCGCCACCGCGGTCTCGTATTCGAGCCCCAGCAGCCACGGGCTGAGGATGAGCAGCGCACCCAGAAGGATGTTGATGGCATTGGGGACCATGTCTTCGGTCCGGTTCTTGATCGTCAGCATCGACCGCTCCTCTTGGTCGTGGAGCCGGGACGATGGGCGGCACCCGGCTCGCCGACGGCGGATCATCCGCCGTCTCGGATGGCCGCAGGCTCCCTCGTTCCAGTGCCGGGGCGTTGACCTAGCTCAATCTCCCGCGGGTCCTGCGGGCTCTCCTGTCGGCGGAGCTTGGGCGGGTATGCGACAGACCGCCCCCGGCGGCCGGATGCTCCGAGACGTCGGTGCTCCGCACGACTTGCGGCAGGTCAAGAGTCGCGGCTCCGGATATGACAGCCTCGGAGCAGCCGGAACGGGGAAGGCGCAGGCAGTCCCTCACTGAGCCCTGGGCCGTTCCGCGCAAGCCGCCGCGCCCGCAAAGTCCCGCGGCGGGCTTATTGCGACATCCCAGCCGGTGCGTCGGCTTTCGGCAACGCCCGTCCCTCACGCGATTCCGGCCAAGACGGCCCAGCGCACCAGTTCCTGCAGGTTGCAGGCGCGGGTCTTGGCCATGAGCTTGGCTCGGTAGATCTCGACGGTCCGGGGGCTGATGTCGAGGGTCCGGGCGATCTCCTTGCTGGTCCCTCCGGCGACGAGGGCGTCCAGCACCTGCCGCTCGCGCTCGGTCAGGGTTCCGACCCTCCGGACGAAGTCCTGCAGCCCGGGATCGCGGGGCGGCCCCGAGCCATCCCGCTCCAGGGCCGAGCGCAGGGTGTGCAGGAGGGATTCATCGTCGAAGGGCTTTTCGAGGAAATCGTCTGCGCCGAGCTTCATGGCTTCCACTGCGAGGGGGACGTCGCCGTGCCCCGTCATCATCACGACCGGGAGCTTCCTGCCGGCCGCTCGCAGACGGCGAAGCAGCGTCATCCCGTCAAGACCAGGCATGCGGATGTCGGCCAGGACGCACCCCGAGACCGTCTCATCAAGCCTGTCGAGGAAGTCGATCGCCGTCTCGTAGACGCGCACCTCGTATCCCGCGGTCGTCAAGAGAAAGGCGAGGGATTCGCGCATGGCCGGATCGTCGTCCACGACGTGCACGAGCCTAGACGGCATCGCCGAGGTCCCCCCTGTCCGCCGTCGGCAAGGTAAGCCGGAAGGTCGCCCCGCCATGCGGGTTGCGCTCCGCCGTCAGGCGGCCCCCATGCGCCTCAACGATCGTGCGGCAGATCGAGAGCCCGACGCCCATTCCTGTCCGCTTCGTGGTCACGAAGGGCTCGAACAGGCGGTCGGCCACCTCTTCGGGGATGCCGGGGCCTGTGTCCGCCACCGCGATCTCGGCCAATTCCGGCCCGACCATCCGCGTCGTGATGGTCAGTTCGCGCAGGACGCTGTGCTGCATGGCCTCCCGGGCATTCCGCATCAGGTTGAACAGGACCTGCTGCACCTGCACCCGGTCGACCAGAACGCAATCGGTTGCCGGATCGAGGACGATCCCCGAGGTGATACCCTGCTCCCGGGCTCCGACGAGGGCGAGGGCGCCGGCCTCCTCGACCAGCCGGGCGACCGGCTCGACCCGTTTCTCCGTCTCGCCGCGGGCGACGAACTCGCGCAACCGGCGGATGATCTGCCCGGCCCGGAGGGCCTGTTCGGCCGCCTTGTCGAGGACTTCGATCGTCTTGGCGATGGAGGCGGGATCGGGGCTGGCCAGGAGACGGCGGCACCCCTTCGTGTAGTTGGCGATGGCGCCGAGCGGTTGGTTCAGCTCGTGGGCCAGGGTCGAGGCCATCTCACCCATCTCGCTGAGCCGTGACATGTGCGCCAACTCGGACTGAAGCTCGCGCATCCGCGTCTCAGTGCGCTGGCGTTCGGTGAGGTCGTTGATGAAGGCCGTGTAGAAGACAGACTCGCCCGAGCGCATCTTGCCTACGGTCAGTTCCATCGGAAACGTGGAGCCGTCCCGCCGCCGGCCCGTCACCGCCCTGTTCCTGCCGACGATCCGCCGCTCCCCCGTGTCGCGACAGGAGGACAGGAACAGGTCGTGCTCGCCGGTCACCGCGTCCGGCATCAGGAACCGGACGTTCTGGCCCGCCATCTCGCCCGCGGCGTAACCGAAGAGGCGCTCGGCCGCCGCGCTGAAGGAATGGATCGCCCCCGCCTCGTCGATGACAACCATCGCCTCGGGCACGGTATCGAGGATCGAGCGCAGATGCGCCTCCCGGGCCCGCAGATCCGCCTCGGCCCGCTTCTGAGCGTCGATGCTGATGACCACGCCCCGGTGCCGGAGTGGCCGCCTCCGTTCGTCCAACCGGACGCTGCCCTTAGAGCGCAGCCAGCACACGCTCCCGTCAGTTCGTTCGACCCGGTAGTCGACTTCGTACCGTCCGCCTTCCCGCAGGGCGCGCTGGATTGCGTCAGCCCGGACCTGCCGGTCCTCGGGATGTACCACGGCTTGGGACCCCTCGAAGGTCGTCAGCCGGTCGAGTTCCACCCCGAACAGGCGTGAGCAGGTCGGCGAGACCGTCGCGCGACCCGTGGGAATGTCCAGGGACCAGACGCAGATGCCCACCTCGTCGAGGGCGAGGCAGAACTCCTCGACGATTGCCGATTCCGCCTCGTGCCGTTCGCCCGCGGGCAGGTGGATTGCATTCGCCATGGCTCACGACGGATCCTCGGCAGCGGCCCCAACCCCACGCAGCGGACGTTCGACACCGCCCAGGCGGCAACCGGTGCGGGACCGCGGGATAGTCGCACACAAATGCCTCACGTGCTGCATAGCACCAAGTTATTTTGTGCTGAATACTCAAATTTTCCGCTTGCTTAGCGCGGCAAAACTCACTGACGCATGCTTTCGGCAGGTCCCGCCGCGGGGGATAGGAGAAAATTGAGATAGATCAAGATATTCCGAACGGAATGAAACGAGACTTCGGGGCCACCGTGAAGGGGGTGTCCGATGCCGACGACTTCTGGACCGCCGGGCTCTGCCGTCCGCGATGTCGTCGTCGGGACGACGGTCGACGGTGCACGCGAGCCCGGACTGGCGGCAGACACCCGCGCTGGCTCTCCAAACGGCACCCGGCCCCAGCCGCCCGCGCCCGCTGATGCCCAAGAGGCGGCGATGAGCCCATCGAACCGGGCCGGCACCCGCCGGCGTGATTCGCCACCGTCGCCGACATCCCAGTCAGCCGAAGGGCCTGAGCGACGCAACGAACCCGACAGGCTGGATTGGGCCGAGCCGTTGACCGACGAGGAACGGCAGGCCCTGGAGGCAGGCTGGAGCTTTCTGGAATGACAGAATGCGGAAGTCGCGGGCGCGGCTGCGACGGCGAAGCCTCCGGCGTCGTCGACACGGCGCGAGTGCATGAGCCTGTGCCGGCGGCCGGCGGCCGGCTGAGCCGCAATGGCCGCGTGGCATGGACCAGTTTGAGTTCGAGGCGAATGGCTGGGTCACCCGCAAGGTGACACATCCGCGGGTGCCGCCGAGGGACAGGTCCCCCGGGCTTCGACCTCAGGTCTTAAGACTCCAGCGAGGGCGACGGCGGCACCCGCCGGCAAACTGGCTCGTCTGCCGCCCCTTGAGCCCCCGAGCGGAGAATGGCCCATCCGCGGGTCGTTAGCGGGACGTTTACCAACCTGAACTAGTTTGCCTTGGCCGATTGCGACCAGACGGCGCATCGGCGAATCCGGTCTGCATCCCAACGGATACGACGCCGCCGGTCAGGCAAGGCCAGCCATGTTCTCGCGTCCTTTCGCGCTCCGTATCCCCGTTCGGGGATCTGCCCGGACCGACGGGGCGCCCGCACCAATCCGATGGGTGTCGTGACGGACGCCGCAGACCATCCGGCGGCGGGCCTCTCCCTTGTGGAGATGCTGGTCGTTCTGGTGGTCCTCGCCCTCGCTGCAGGGTTCGGCGGACCGGCCCTGCGCACCCTGATCCCCAGGCAGCGGCTCGACGCTGCCGCCGAGGCCCTCGCCCACGAACTTTCCCTGCTCCGGGCCGAGGCTGTCCGAACTGGACATCGCACCAGCCTCGTCTTCGATCCGGAGAACGGCCGGTTCCTGTCCTCGCGCCGGACTGCTCGGCCGATGAATCTGACACCTCTGGCAGCCAGCGTGGAGACCCCGCCGGAGAGCCGCTCGGCCCCTGGAGAGATCCGCTTTCTGCCCGGCGGCGGCGCCACGGGAGGGCGGATCGTCCTCGTCGGGACAGCGGGAGAACGGGTTCTGACGGTGAGCCGAGTCACCGGAGCCGTCCGCCGCGGGGAGGCCATGCCGTGACCCGGAGCGGGAGAAGCGGGGAAGACGGTTTTACCCTAGTCGAGGTCCTCGTGGCCTTCGCCATCGTGTCGCTCGTCTGCGTGATGGTGATCCGGCTCACCGGGGACATGCTGTCGGGCAGCCGCCGGATCGAGGCGGCCGGCATCCATCTCGACGAGGCCGAGGGGATCGTGATGCTGCGCGCGGCCGCGGGAACCCTCCGCGCTGGCACCGAACAGGGCCGCTTCAGCGATGGCCGTCCCTGGACCCTAAGCGTCGTCGAGGCCGGCTCGCAGATCGGCTGGCAGAACATGCCGCCGCTCTTCCGAACGCGCCTCACCCTCGGCGGCCCCGACGGCAGCCTTGTCTACGCCACGCTCATCGCCGGAGGGCTCAGTGGCAAATGAGATCCCATCCGATGCCGCGGAGGCCGGCTTCACGTTGGTGGAGATGCTGGTGTTGCTGGCGCTGTGCGCGCTGGTGGCCCTCCTGATGCTTCAGACGCTCCAGGCGACGACAGTGATCAACCGGTCTGCCCGCCGCCTCGACGCCCAGGAAGAGGTGCAACTCGTCCGTGCGCACCTCCGGCGGGCACTCTCCGACGGCGCCGTCCGTCGCTCCGATGGGAGCCACGCGCCGTTCCTCGGCCTCTCCGACCGGCTCGTCGTGACCGTCCAGCCCGACCGGGACGCCGCCCGGGGATCCGAGATGCGCCTCGATCTCCGGGCGATGCCGACGGCGGAGGGGCTCGACCTCATCGAGATAAGCGGCCCTGCCGTGATGCCCACGGCGCCTGAGTCTCTGCTCGACCGGATCGCCGGCCTGCAACTGCGTTACTTCGGGGCGCAGGGGGCCGATTCCCTGCCCCGCTGGGCATCCGTCTGGACGCGGCGGGACCGTCCGCCCGCCCTGATCGAAGTTACGGTGACGTTCCCCCCGGCCGATGGTCGGCGCTGGCCACCCCTGGTCCTGGCCGTGGGGAACGGCGCGTGAAAGGCGATCCGCGGCTTGGCCGGGCGGGTGGCGAGGATGGGTTCATCCTGCCGGCGGTCGTAGCGATCCTGCTCGTGGTCGCCGCAGCCGGGGCGGCGGCGGTCAAAGCCCTTCAGACCCGCAGCACCACCACCGCCGAGAGGGCGACGAACCTGCGTCTTCAAGGCATCGCAGACGGCACGGCCCGCTTCGTGGCACTGTCCCTCGTGGGCCAGTATGACAAGCGAATGGAGGGCCTCGGCCTGCCGGAAGATGGCACCCCGATCACCTGCCCCCTCCCCGGGGGAGGCGCCATCGCGCTGGCCGTGCAGGATCAGGCCGGTCTCATCGACCTCAATTCCTCGCCACGTCCCTTCATGGCGGACGCATTCCGTATCCTGGGCGTGCCGGACCACGAGGCGGCGACCCTCGCAGCCGAAATCGTAGATGCCCGCGACGAGAACAACGAGCCCGAGCCAAACGGTGCCGAGGCCCCACAATATCGCGCCCGGGGCATCCCCTTCGGCCCCCGCAACGCCCCGTTCGACACGGTCGACGAGATCGAGACCCTCCCATCGATGACGGAGGCCATCGCAGGCCGCCTGCGTCCCTTCGTGACCGTCCACAATCCCAATGGCGGCATCGACGCCTCGGTGACGCCCGGAAACGTGTTCGCCGGAAATGTCCTGTCCCACGACCTCAACCGGCGGACGACTCCGTCGCCGCACCAAGCCTACGCGATCACCGCCACAGCCTTCGGTCCACGGGGAGCGCGGGCTGGCCGAAATGCCATCCTCGCGATCAACACGCCCCATACCGGGACCGGTCTGCTGTCCTGGCGTTACGCCACCGACTTGTCGCCGAACGGGGTGCTTCATCCGGCATGCCAAACCCTTGTCACGGTGCTTGGCATGCCCTGATCCTCATTGGGATCGGCGTGACGGAGACCGACAACGTCGTACGCAGATCTGAGCCGCCACCTGAGACATCCCAATCCTGTCGGATGTGGGTCGCTGGCAATCAAATCGCCGCGTAGCTCCGCGCAGTGCGGCGCGCCGGAACGGCGACGGGCGCTTCCCGCGGACGCAGGACCTCGGCGAGCTTCACGAACCCCTCGGCCCCGCGCTCCTCGACAGCCCGGATGCCGAAGCCCAGGGCGAAGGAACGCGTCAAGTCCGGGTCTCGCTCGATGCCGAACCGGTCACAGGCCGCGAGGAAGGCTTCACGGAACAGGCTCGGGCGGCACCATGCCTTCTCGGCCATCTGGAGGGGCCAATCCCAGAGACGCTCGGCCCGCCGGGCGGCGACGCTGCCTCGGGCAATAAAGTACCCGGTGCCGCGATGCTCCAGTCCGTCCTCTTGGACGGACCACTCAGCATTGCGAAAGAGTTCGACGGAGACCGCGTCACCCATCGGGAAGCCCCAGTTGTTAATGGAACGTTCCACGAACACTGGACCGGTTTACCGGGCACGTCAAGCGCCTGTTCCTAAGATGTTCGCGGTCTCTCCGGCCCCGGCATCCTTCCAAACGGATGGCGATCAGCGCTTGGCGAACATCGCATGTTCGACGCGGTCACCCGGCTTGATGCCGAGGCGGGCGGCGGTTCCGGCGTTCAGTTCCAGGACGGCGAGAACGGGACCGTTCGACGGGATGATCGCGGTCGACAGGGGCTCCGCATCGGCGGCGACGTGGGACACCCGGCCGTCCGCCTGGATGAAGACCATGTCGAGGGGAAGATAGGTGTTCTTCATCCACATGGTGACCGGCTGGTCCTGCTCGAAATCGAACAGCATGCCGTGGTCGGCCGCCATGTGCCGGCGGAACATCAGGCCGCGGCTGCGCCCGGCGTCGTCGCGCATCACCTCGACGGAGAAGCGGCGGGGGCCGCCCGCGGTGGTGATGGTCAGCGGCTCCGTCGGAACCTGAGGCGCCTTCGCGACCGCCTGCGCGGCGGCCGGGTCGACCCGTAACGCGATGGCCGGACAGAGGCAGGCCCCGGCCAGGATCAGATGGGTGGCGAAGCGGGCAGCTGTGGAAACGCTCTTCAAGGGGCAAGCCTCACTGGGCGGGCCGTGGCGGCCGGATCGGACCCTCATAGCGCGTCCCTGCCGCCCGCGCGACGCAGGACCTCACACCGATTCGTGATGAGGACGGACCAGCGCTCAATGGGAGGCGGGAAGGCCGCCATCGATCAGACGCACCTCGGCGGCCATCACGCCCTTCGAACCGTCCCCGTAGCGCACCAGCACCGCCTCGCCGGGTTTCAACTCAGCGATCCCGTAGCGGCGCAGGGTCTCCATGTGTACGAAGATGTCGGGCGTCCCGTCTCCCCGGGTGAGAAATCCGAAGCCGCGCAACCGGTTGAACCACTTCACCACAGCCGTTTCCAGGCCGCTTGTGGGTGTCACCGTTACGTGGGTGCGCGGCATCGGCAGTTCGGACGGGTGGAGGGCCACCGTCTGGTCGAGGGAGATCACCCGGAACGCCTGCCAGCCCCGCGGCTTCTGAACCGCCTCGACGACAATCCGCGCCCCCTCGCTGGCGGCCTGGAAGCCATCCCGGCGCAGGCACGTGACGTGGAGCAGGACGTCGGGCGATCCGTCGTCTGGAACGATGAAGCCGAACCCCTTGGCGACGTCGAACCATTTGATCCGGCCCGCGACCTCTACGAGGTTCAGGGGCTCCTCGACCTGCTCGACGGCCTGCCCCTGGGCGAGTGGGGGGATCTCCGGCCCGGATCCGCGTTCGTCAGACATGGCCGAAACTACCTACACTGAATCGCGGCGCGCGTTCTGGCCGTAAGATTAACGAAGTCCTGAATCGCTGGAAGCCCATTTGGCTGGCAACGACGTCCGTTGCGGTGCAATCTTGAGCAAGGCGGCGCCGCCGCAACAGTGCCGTCAAGCCGCAATGGACAAGCTGGGCCTTTTCCGGCAATCGCAAGCTAACCGACCGGAACGGTCGCCCTAAAACAAAAACACGCAGCAGATCCGCGTCCCACTTCACCAAGACCACAATCACGATCGCGAGAGCGCAAAATCTGTGGTGCCGCGACACCGCCCGTGGTTTGAGCTCGGCATGATCACGCCACCCCCCTCCGGCCCCGGTTCTTCGTCCAAAAGCCCGGGACGGCGCCTGCCGGTCATCGATGTCGCCCGCGCCGTCGCGCTCCTGGCCATGGCCTGTTTCCACGGCCTCTGGGACCTCGGCAATCTCCGCCTCACACCCGACAACTACGCTGCGACGCCCCTCGGCCGGCATGCGGCCCAGGGCATCGCGGGATCCTTCCTCGTGCTGGTGGGGATCGGCCTCGTGCTCATGAACGGCCGGGGCATCCGTCCAAGGCCGACGCTGCGGCGCCTCCTGCGGGTCGCGGGTGGGGCGCTGCTGGTGACCATCGCCACCCGCATCGTGTTTCCCGATGCCTATGTGTTCTTCGGCGTCCTGCACTGCATCACCGTGGCGAGCGTGATCGGCCTGCCGTTCCTCTTCCTGCCCTGGCCCCTGACCCTAGCGGCCGCCGCGGCCGTGCTCGCCGCGCCCGCCTTCATTGAGGCCAACTGGCTGGATTCGCCGCTCCTGTGGTTCCTCGGGCTCGGGCGGATCACGCCCCACACGAACGACTACGTGCCGCTGTTCCCGTGGTTCGGCCTCGTGCTGGCGGGGATCGTCCTGGGGCGGCTCGCCCTGCCCGCCCTGTCCCGTTCGCGCCTCGGCGCCTGGGAACCGCACAGCCGCCCGGCCCGCGCCGCCGCCTTCGCCGGCCGGCACAGCCTCGCGGTCTACCTCATCCACCAACCGGTGCTGTTCGGTCTCGCCTTCGCCTTGGCCGCCCTCATCGGGCCGAACCCGAAGGCGGGTCTCAAGGCGTTCCGGGCGGATTACTTCGCCATGTGCACCCGCGGCGGCGGCGACACCGGGCCTTGCCGGGTCGCGGCCCGCTGTACGAGCGAGGCCTTGGTCCGCGAGGATCTGTTCCGCGACGACGGACGTCCCTACTCGGTGCCCGAGCGCGCCCGCGCCCAGGCCCTGTCCCAGGGTTGCTACACCGCCGCGGAGGGCGGCGCGCGATGAGGGACGGTCAGTCCTTGGCGCGCTCGACATAGGCCCCGTCGGCCGTCATCACGACGACCCGGGTGCCGGCGGCGATGTGCGGCGGCACGGTGGTGCGAACGCCGTTGGAAAGCGTCGCGGGCTTGTAGGAGGAGGAGGCAGTCTGGCCCTTCAGCACCGGCTCGGTCTCGGCGACCTCCAGGGTGACGCGCTGGGGAAGCTCGATGGTCAGGGGCACGCCGTTATGGACCGACAGCATCACCGCCATACCTTCCTGAAGGTACGGCGCGGCATCGCCCACCACGTCCTCCGGCACGGCGATCTGCTCGTAGTTCTCGGGGTTCATGAAGTGGAACCCCTCCCCGTCGCTGTAGAGGAAGGTGTGCTCGCGGTCCTCCACGAAGGCGCGCTCGACCTGCTCGGTGGTGCGGTAGCGCTCGGAGACCTTCACGCCGTCGGTGATCCGACGCATGTCGAGCTGCGTGACCGGCGTGCCCTTGCCAGGGTGGATGTTCTCCGCGAACAGGATGACATAGAGCTTGCCGTCCTTTTCGACGACGTTGCCCTTGCGGAGCGTCGAGGCGATCACCTTCACGGGAAATGGTCCTGCATTGACGAGGTTTTGGCGGCACGCGCAGGGCGCAGTTCCGCGAGCGGTACTCCGCACCTATCTCATCTCCGGCCCGGTTGCCAGCCGCGCCGCGCGAGTTCGCCCGGAGGGCAAGGGTCGTGGGTGAAGTCCCCTCCCCGTGGTGGATGCCCACCCGCCATGCCGACCGGCGGCCGCGACTGATGCTGCGCAACCGCATCGTCGCGGCCTTCCGCGCGTGGTTCTCCGCCCGCGACTTCGTGGAGGTCGAGGCCGCCTGCCTGCAGGTCTCGCCGGGGAACGAGGCGCATCTGTCCGCTTTCGCGACGGAGGCGGTCGGCGGCAGTGGCGCGCGCACGCCGCTGTTCCTCCATACCTCGCCGGAATTCGCCTGCAAGAAGCTCCTGGCGGCGGGCGAGGCGCGGCTGTTCAGCCTGTCGCGGGTCTTCCGGAACAGGGAGCGTGGCCCCCTGCACCACCCCGAGTTCACGATGCTAGAATGGTACCGGGCAGGCGAGCCCTACGACGCGCTGATGCGCGATGCCGCCGAACTGATTGCCCTGGCCGCCGAGACGGCTGGCACGAAACGCCTCTCGTGGCGGGGCCGGCTGGCCGATCCCTTCGCCGAACCGGAGCGGCTGACCCTGGCCGAGGCCTTCGCCCGGCATGCCGGCATCGACCTCCTGGCCTGCATCGACGGGGACGGCGGCACCGACCGGGAGCGCCTCAGCGCGCACGTCGCAGCAGCGGGGCTCAGGGTGGCGGAGGACGACACCTTCGCCGACCTGTTCTCGCGGGTCCTGGTCGCGCGGATCGAGCCGCATCTCGGGATGGACCGGCCGACGATCCTTTGCGAATACCCGGTGAGCGAGGCCGCCCTCGCCCGGCCCGCGCCGCACGATCCGCGGGTGGCCGAGCGGTTCGAGCTCTATGCCTGCGGCGTCGAGCTCGCCAATGCCTTCGGAGAACTCACCGATCCGGCTGAACAGCGCCGGCGCTTCGAGGCAGAGATGGACGAGAAGGCCCGCGTCTACGGCGAGCGCTATCCCATCGACGACGATTTCCTGGCAGCCCTCGCGCACATGCCGGAGGCGTCCGGCATCGCGCTCGGTTTCGACCGTCTCGTCATGCTGGCCTGTGGGGCGGGGCGGATCGACGACGTGCTGTGGACGCCCGTGGCGGAGACGGCCCCATGAGCGGCGGCACGCTGCGCCGCGCCGAGCAACTGGCGGAAGCGGGCCTCGTCTCCCCCGAGGGGATGGAAGCTTTGCGGCCCGTCCTCGCCCGCTACGCCCTCTCGATCACCCCGGACATGGCCGAGCTGATCGATGCGGCAGACCCCGCCGACCCGATCGCCCTGCAATTCGTGCCGCGGGCCGAGGAACTGACGACCGTACCGGAGGAGCGGGCGGATCCGATCGGCGACGGCGCCCATGAGAAGCTCCCGGGGCTCATCCACCGTTACCCCGACCGGGTTCTCCTGAAGCCCCTGCACGTCTGCCCCGTCTATTGCCGCTTCTGCTTCCGGCGGGAAAGCGTGGGGCCGGAGGGACTCGGCACCCTCACCGAGGCCCAATTCGAGGCAGCCTTCGCCTACATCGCGGCGGATCCGGCGATCTGGGAGGTGGTGCTGACGGGGGGCGATCCCTTCGCCCTGTCGCCCCGCCGGATCGAGCGCATCGCCCGGCGCCTTGGGGATATCCCCCACGTGAAGGTGCTGCGCATCCATACCCGGGTGCCCGTGGTGCAGCCGGACCTCGTGGGAACGCCCCTCGTGGAGGCGCTGCGACAGTTCGGAGGGGCGGTCTTCGTGGCACTCCACGCGAACCACTCGCGGGAATTCACGCAGGCGGCCCGGACGGCCTGCGCCCGGCTGGTCGATGCCGGCATTCCCATCGTGAGTCAGTCGGTGTTGCTCCGGGGCGTCAACGATGATGTCGCCACCCTCGAAGGGCTGATGCGCTGCTTCGTGGAGAACCGGATCAAGCCCTATTACCTGCACCACGGCGACCTCGCACCAGGCACGGGCCACCTGCGCACGGGTCTTACCGAAGGGCAGGCGCTGATGCGGGACCTGCGCGGACGCCTGTCCGGCCTTGCGCAGCCGACCTACGTCCTCGACATCCCCGGCGGCCACGGCAAGGTGCCGGTAGGGCCGAACTACGTTGCCGAGGCGGACGGCTGCATCCGGGTCACCGACCCGTCCGGGCACACCCATCCCTATCCACCTGAGGAGAATCCGTGATGCGGAGGCTGTGGGGCCGTTTGACCTCGGTCAACGTGCAGAAGGCCGTCTGGGCCCTCGACGAAGGAGGTTTCGACTTCGAGCGGATCGAAGCCGGGGGCGCCCACGGCGTGGTGCGCGAACCGAGCTACCGCGCCATGAATCCCAACGGGCTGGTGCCGACCCTGGAGGAGGACGGCTTCGTCCTCTGGGAGTCCAACGCGATCATGCGCTACGTCGCCTCCCTCAGTCCCGCCCTAGCGCTCCCCGCCGATCTTCGCGAACGCGCCCATGTGGAGCAATGGGTGGACTGGCAGGCGACGAGCTTCACCCCCGCGATGAGGGACGCCTTCTGGCAGTTGTTCCGCATGGCCGAGCCGGACATGGCCCTCGTCGCGAAGTCCCTGGCCGCCTCGGAGATCCATGCGGGCATCCTCGACGCGCACCTGGCCGGCCGCGACTATGCCGTGGGCGACGACTTCTCCATCGCCGACATCGCCCTCGGCTGCGCGGCGCATCGCTGGCTGAACCTGCCGGCCGACCGCTCCGAGCGCCCGAACCTGCGCCGCTGGTACGAGCGCATCGCGGCCCGGCCGGGGGCCGCCCGGGTGATGGGTGCTCCGGTGGGCTGACGATCACCGTCATCCGCCCTCGGCGGCGAAGGGAACCGGGGGGCTCCCGCCGCGCCTTTCCACACGCCGACCTTGCGTTGCCGCCAAGCCCGCGTCATCCCCCCCTCTCAAAGACCGAGCCGGAGCCTCCGATGGCCATCGACCCCACCCTGCGCGATGCCTTGAGCGCCGTCACGACGGCCAGCATCGGGCGGGCCCTCGAACGGGCGGGCCTGCGCGATTTCGCACCGGCGAATCTCACCGGGCGCAGCAGCAGCGGGACCACCGTCGTCGGCCCGGCCCATACCCTCCGCATGGTGCCGGCCCGGGGCGAGGGGATCGGGGATCTGTCCACCGCCATCGAATCCGTCCCGGAAGGGGCAGTCGTCGTCATCGATGCCGCTGGGACTGGCAGGCCCCTCCCCTTCGGTGCCATCCTCGCCGGCCGCCTCTCGAGCCGCGGCGCAGTGGCCCTCGTGACGGACGCCTCCTTCGGCGAAACCGTGGGCCTTCCGGTCTGGTCTTCCCCCGGCTCGGCGGCGGGGGGCCTGACCCTGGCCGGAAGCTGGCAGCCGGTCGCCTGCGGTGGCGCCGCCGTGCATCCCGGCGACATCGTGGTCTGCGGGCCGGACGGCATCGTCGTGGTCCCCCCGAACCTCGCGGAGCAGATCGCCCTGGAAGCAGTCGAACAGCAGCGCCTTGACCTTTGGTTGCAGCGCGAGGCCGAGAAGGGAACGAGCCTCTACGGCCTCCTGCCGCCGGATTCCGCCGCCCTCGCACGGTTCGAAGCCGAAACCGGCACGGCCTGACGGGCGTGTTCTTCGTTGTCTCGAAGGTGGTCTTCTTTCTGATCACCCCGTCGAACCTCCTGATCTTTCTGAGTCTCGCGGGGGTCATCCTCCTTGCCGTGACGCGCCTGCGCCGCACGGGCACGGCGCTGGCCGTCGTCGGAACGGTGGGTCTCCTCCTCGCGGGCATGTTCCCCCTGTCGGAGATCGTGCTGCTGCCCCTAGAACAGCGCTTCCCGCAATATCCGCTCGACGGTCCGGCGCCGACGGGCATCATCATGCTCGGGGGCGGGATCGAAGCCGGATTGTCGGAGGCGCGGGATCAGGTCGTCGTGAACGATGCCGGCGAGCGGCCGATCTACTTCGCCGACCTCGCCCGGCGTTACCCGCGGTCGCGCCTCGTGTTCTCCGGCGGCAGCGGCTTCATCGGCGGGGGGATTTCCGAAGCCGACATCGTCAGCCGCCAGGCGGACACGATCGGCCTCCCCCGCAGCCGGGTGATCCTGGAGAACCGCTCGCGCAACACGCACGAGAACGCGACCTTCTCGGCGGCCCTCGTCCATCCCAAGCCGGGCGAGCGCTGGCTGCTGCTCACCTCCGCCTGGCACATGCCCCGCGCCATCGGATGCTTCCGGCAGGCCGGCTTCACCGTCGAGGCGTTCCCGTTCGATTACCGCACCAAGGGGTGGGGCGACCTGCTCCACTTCCACGGCTTCAGCTCGGACGGGCTGCTGCAGTTCGATCTGGCCATGAAAGAATGGATCGGCCTCGTGGCCTATCGGCTCGCGGGCTACATCCCAGATTGGCTACCGGGTCCGGCCTCACCGTCGCCCTCGGGAAGCGCCAACCGGTAGATGCCCCGGAAGTCGTCCGGATCGACCGGGCGCCCCTTCCGCAGGATCGCGATGCGCCCTTCATGGGCGAGGCGCACGGCCACCCGGCGAACGGGCTGCATCAGCGGCCCCCAGCCATCCGGATGCGGGCCACCGAGGGCTCGGGCAACCTCCGAGGGGCAGATCGTCTTGCCCGCCCCGCGCTCGGTGGTGAGGCGGAGCATCGTCTCCTCAATGGCCTGCGGATCGAACTCCATCAGAACCTCCCGCCCAACGGGCCCTCGTGATCGCATTCGCCGATGAGAAGCAGTTCCCGCCGGATGCGCGAAGCAAATTGCCGGTGCCACATCACGGCAACGACGAAGGTGGTCGAGCCGAACAGAATGATCGGGCTCACGAACCAGCCGAGATAGGCAAGGGCGAAGAAGAAGGCCCGCTGCCCCCTGGCGAAGTGGCTGCCGGCGCTGACATTCATCTTCGCGATGCGGGACACAGTCCGCACCATCTCCCCGTCAGGGATGCTCGACCCCTTCGGGGGAACGGCTCCGAGCAATATCGCGCTGTAATTGAAGAGCCGGTAGGCCCAAGCAAACTTGAAGAAGGCATAGGTGAACACGCAGGCGAGGCCTGCGACCTTTACCTCCCAGGTCAGCCGGTTGGCGACGGTGCCGAAGGGCAAGGTGGCAAACAGGTTGATGACGTCGTCGCCCGACCGCGACAGGGTGAGAACGGAGCCGAGGGCGATCAGCGAAGTCGACGCGAAGAAGGCGGTACCGTTCTGGAGCGACGCGTTGATCTGCGTATCCACGACGCGGTTGTCGCGCACGATCACCTGCCGCGCCCAGTTCTCCCTATGACGATCCATGATGCGGCTGAGCGAAATCCTGGACCCGCGGAGATAGCGGACGGACACGCCGTAAGTCGTCCAGGCGGCGAGGAAGTAGAGCAAGGCCGCGAGGTCCAGGGTCGAGAAGCCGGGCGCGGCAGCGGACAGGTCGGTCATAATCTCCGGTTGGGTGGCGCTCTTGAGGGTTGGCTCTGGGCATACCAGTCCCGTGGCAGGGGCAGAACCCGTGTCCGTCCGGGATCAGCCCCGCTGCACGGCGAAGCCCACCGATGCCGGCGCTTCGGCAACCTCCGTGACGGCCACTTCATCCACACGGGCGAGGCTCGGCCCCCGGCGGCATAGGACCAGCATCCGTTCGACCGCCTCGACCGGCCCGCTGAACACAGCCGCGACGCTGCCATCGGACCGGTTGCGGACGTTGCCCGACAAGCCCAGCCCGTCGGCGGTCTCCTTGGTCCAGGCCCGGTAAGACACGCCCTGGACACGCCCGCGGATGATCGCGGAGACCGTGCGTGTGTCACTCATTCCGTTCTCCTCATTGAGTGGCTGTCATGCCCACCTCATCATTGCGAGCCGGGGGCAACCGACATCACCACCGTCTTTGCGAGCGCAGCGAAGCAATCCAGGGAAGCGCCTCATCCTGAGCTGTCCTGACCCCCTGGGTCGCTTCGCTGCGCTCGCGATGACGAGGGGTAACGATCAGCGTCACGGGGGCGGCCCTCGGCGCCAGCCGGCGATCTCGCGGATGTAGGGAGCCGGCAGATCGACGGCCTCCGCCGCGGCGAGGACCGCTTCCAGATAGCCGGGCCGGGGGCGCCCCGGCGCCGTGGTCCGGCCGAGATAGATCAGCGCCCGGCGCACGCCCGCGCCCGTATGCACGGGCAGGGTCGCCTTCGCGTAAAGGCCGCCGGCCACGCCCTCGTAGCGGTCGAGGGCGGGGATGTCGTCGAGGGCGAGTTCCCACAAGACGCCGTGCACGGTCCGCGCCCGGTCGCGCATCACGGAGGCGTAGCCCTCGCGCATGATCAGGAAACGGTGGTGCGGCAGGTACCCCCGGCCGATCAGGCGCGAGACGGGGCAGCGCAGGGCCATGGCATCGGCGTCCATGTTGGCGCCGTAGGCGAAATAGAGGGGCATTCCCCCTGCCCCCTGGCTTCGGCGGTCGATTACTCGCTGCGCGGGCGAGCCCGTGCCAACGCCCAGTCGTTGGCGCGCATGGCGGCATAGGCCAGGAACACACCGGCGGCCGGGATCACGAAGGCGACGTAGATCTCACCCGAACGCATGGTCTCAGGCTCCCAAGAACCTGCCTCGTCGCCAGCCGTATGATGGCTCCCGCGTAGAGGCAGAGCAAGACGAACAACGGCGTCGCCGGCTTGATTGGAGGCGCGGTCGCGACGCCGAAGCTGAAGGCCGTCACCGGCATCATGAAACCGATGACGATGAGGGCGACGGTGATGCTGTTCAGCGCCGTCGCCAGCAGCTTCGTCTGGTCGTGATGCACCGCAGTCAAGCGCGGGAGAGGCTCAAGCAAATTCGAGAATTACCGCATCGACGGCAAGGCTGTCGCCCTCCTTCGCGTGGATCTTGCCGACCGTGGCGTCCCGCTCGGCGCGGAGCACGTTCTCCATCTTCATGGCCTCGACCACGGCGATGGGCTCGCCGTTCTTCACCTCCTGGCCCTCAGCCACGAGGATCTGCTTCACGAGGCCCGGCATCGGGCAGAGCACCTGCTTGCCGGAGCCCGCCTGCTCCTTCACCGGCATGAGGGCGGCCAGCTCGGCCTCCCGGCGGGTGAAGACCCGCGCCTCGGCCGCCGCGCCGGCATGCTGCAGGAAGACCCCGTTCAGCAGGCCGCGGACCTGGATGGCAGCCCGGTGCCCGTCGATGGTGCCGATCCAGACCGGCTGGCCCGGCCGCCAGTCGCTGGCCACATGCAGGGCGGCCCCGTCGTCACGGGTCACGACGACGCCTTCGCCGTCCGATTCCACCGTCACCGCGTAGGATTGACCAGCCAGGGACACCACGCGCTCGTTCTCGAACGCGAACAGGCCGGGCGCCCGCATCTGGCCGCTGATGCCGCGCTTGCGCTGGTTCAGCTTATGGTCGATCGCCGCCGCGGCCGCCATCATCCGGACCGCGACGTCGCCCTCGGGCTCGGGGGCGACGAACCCGCTGGGAAACTCCTCCGCGATGAAGCCGGTGGACAGGCGGCCCTCCTGCCAGCGGGGATGGGCCATCAGCGCCGACAGGAACGGGATGTTGTGGCGGATGCCGTCGATGGCGAAGGCATCGAGCGCCTGGGCCTGGGCATGGATGGCCTCGAGGCGCGTCGGCGCCCAGGTCACGAGCTTGGCGATCATCGGATCGTAGTGGATGGCGATCTCGCCGCCCTCCTCCACGCCCGTATCGTTGCGCACGATGGCCTCGCCCTGCCGGCCCTCCTCGGGGGGGCAGTAGGTCGTGAGCCGGCCGATCGAGGGCAGGAAGTTGCGGGTCGGGTCTTCGGCGTAGACGCGGCTCTCCACCGCCCAGCCGTCGAGCTTCACTTGGCCTTGGGTGAGCGGCAGCGCCTCCCCGGCGGCGACGCGGATCATCAGCTCCACGAGGTCGAGGCCGGTGATCATCTCGGTGACCGGATGCTCGACCTGCAGACGCGTGTTCATCTCCAGGAAGTAGAACGACTTGTCCTGACCCGCGACGAACTCCACCGTGCCGGCGGAGTCGTAGTTCACGGCCTTGGCCAGGGCGACGGCCTGCTCGCCCATCTTGCGGCGGGTCTCCTCGTCGAGGAGCGGCGACGGCGCCTCTTCGATCACCTTCTGATTGCGGCGCTGGATCGAGCACTCGCGCTCGCCGAGGTAGATGACGTTGCCGTGCTTGTCGCCGATCACCTGGATCTCGATGTGGCGCGGATCGGTGATGAACTTCTCGACGAACACCCGGTCGTCGCCGAAGGAGGACGAGGCCTCGGACTTGGCGCGGGCGAAGCCTTCGGCGACCTCGTCGGCCGAATGGGCGATGCGCATGCCCTTGCCGCCGCCACCCGCGGAGGCCTTGATCATCACGGGGTAGCCGATCTCGTCGGCGATCTTGACCGCGTGTTCGGGGTTTTCGATCACCCCGAGGTAGCCCGGCACGGTGGACACCTTGGCGGCCGCGGCGGCCTTCTTCGATTCGATCTTGTCACCCATGGCGGCGATGGCGCCGGGGTTCGGGCCGATGAATACGATGCCGGCCGCTTCGAGGGCCTTCGGGAAGGCCTCCCGCTCGGAGAGGAAGCCATAGCCCGGATGCACGGCCTGCGCCCCGGTGGCCTTGCAGGCTTCGACGATCTTCTCGATCACCAGATAGGACTGGGAGGCGGCGGCCGGCCCGATATGCACGGCTTCGTCGGCCATGGCGACGTGCACGGCATCCCGGTCGGCATCGGAATAGACCGCCACCGTCTTGATGCCCATTCGCCGCGCGGTCTTGATCACTCTGCAAGCGATCTCGCCGCGGTTGGCGATCAGAATCTTGTCGAACATCTCTCGGGCCGCCCTGGATCGGGATCGCCGGATTGCAGACCGGCTTATTTGTTCCGATAGAGCAGTTGCGCCGCGGACGGAAGCTGTGCCGGACAGCCCCTCAGGCGGCGAGGGCGAAGTGCGGGCGCGACCGGCCGGAAGGTTCGCGAATCCAGCGGTTGGCTTCGAGGGCGAAGGCGGTCAGCGCCTCGGCGGACCCCTGCGCCTCGCGCACGATCTCCTGGGCGATGCGCGCGCCGACCGGGCTCGGGCCCGCGCGGCCGCTGAGCGAGGCGGCGAGCCACCCTGCGGTCTCGCGGTCGACATAGCCCGTGGACCGCTCCCCCCACACCACGTAGTCGACGACCATCGCCACGAGGAAGTCCGCGAAGCCTTCGGACGCCGGCACCGCCCGCTCGAGGGCGATCAGCAGGTCGGCCTCTTCACGGCAGGTGATGCCGTCCGGGATGACTTCGCGCTTCAGGGCAACGAGGTCCTCCGGCGCGATCGCGCCGGCCGAGACCGCATGGTTGCAGAACTGTTCAACCGAGATCTGGATCATTGTTGCCTGCCTCCGCGACCTTTCGTTCAGGTCGGCTCTGTCGTTCCGTGTATCCGACAGTACGAGGCGGCTGATCTTCCGGAGGTTAACGTGCAAATCTGAACGCCTCTTCAGGTAAACACCTGCCAACGAGAGAGCGTTATTCGAACGTTGCGGGGTTTCGTTAGCGGAAAATGACCGCGGCTGCGAACGGGAGCGCCTGCAACCGGAGCGCCACCTCGCGACAAGGGCGGGAAAGGCATCGCGCAGACCCTTCATCGGCAACCCGTACGATCCATGATTGCACGCGCGGGGGACTGAAAATCCGGGATCATCAGCCTCCGGCGGCACCGACTCATGGTCCGCGCGTTCCGCCCGTGTCACATTGCCGGCTTCCGCTGCAGTCGTGCGGCGGGAGGGGTTTCGGGAGGATGTCCGCGTGACCACCCTGTACGTGAGCCATCCCGCGAGCTTCGACCACGAGGTCCCTGAAGGACACCCGGAGCGTCCGGCACGGATGCGGGCGATCGAGCGCGCCCTGGAGGACGAGCGGTTCGCCGCCCTCGTGCGGGTTCAGGCGCCAAGGGCGGATCCCTCCGCGGCGACCCTCGTCCACCCGGCGGACTACGTGGAGGCGCTGATCGCCGCCGTGCCGGAGCACGGCATGGTCGCCATCGACTCCGATACGATCCTGTCCTCCGGCAGCCTAGAGGCGACGCTCCGGGCCATGGGGGGTGCGAACCATGCCGTCGATGCGGTGATGGGCGGGGAATGCACCAATGCCTTCGTGGCCATGCGCCCCCCGGGCCATCATGCCGAACGAACCCAGGCTATGGGGTTCTGCCTTTTCAACCATGCGGCCATCGCCGCCCGGCACGCCCAGGCCGCCCACGGTGCGGAACGGGTGGCTCTTGTCGACTGGGACGTGCATCACGGCAACGGCAGCCAGGATATCTTCTGGGACGACGGCAACGTCCTCTACTGCTCGACTCACCAGATGCCGCTCTATCCCGGGACCGGCGCGGCCTCCGAACGGGGTGAGAAGAACACGATCGTCAACGTGCCCCTGCGCGCCAACGACGACGGGGAGATCTTTCGCGACGCGTTCGAAACGGCGATCCTGCCCCGTCTCGAAGCCTTCCAGCCCGATCTCATCGTCATCTCTGCAGGCTTCGATGGGCACCGCCTCGACCCCCTCGCCAACCTGCGGCTCGAGGCCGAGGACTACGGATGGGCGACTCGGCGGATCATGGAGATCGCCGGACGCCGGGCGGGCGGACGCGTCGTCTCGGTGCTCGAGGGCGGCTATAGTCTGGAGGGCCTGTCCAAGTCGGTGGCCGCCCATGTCCACGCGCTCATGGGCGGATGATGACGACCACTGCGGCGCATTGAAGCATCGGCGCCGCTACAGAAGCAGAGCTGAAAACACTCACTGAGCTTTTTCTCGGCAATTGCACAATTCGTTAGGGGTTTGTCCGAACACTGGCCATCGCAGGCAAGTTACGGGCAAATCGTTGGAAAGCTTTGCGGAGGAGACGCGGAACGAAGGGGGTCGGCCCACGACCCCGCGAGCACCGCGCACACCCAGTCGGCGACCGCTGCAGCTTCTTCGCCGCCTGCGCCGCGACAAGACCGGAGCGACGGCTGTCGAGTTCGGGCTCCTCGTGCTGCCGTTCATGCTGACGCTGCTCGGCGTGTTCGAGGTCGGCTACACCTTCTTCATGATGTCGGCGCTCGACTCGGCGGCCCGCGGGAGTGCCCGGGCGGTGATGACGGGAGCGGTCTCCACCGCGGGGATGAGCGCCAGCACCTTCCGAACCACCGTCGTCTGCCCGAAACTGCCGGCAAACTTCAACTGCAACAATGTGTTCGTGAATATCACGGTCGTTCCCGCGACCACCACCACGACCGGCTACTATTCATACGTCAACGCCAAGCAAAGCGCCTTGCTGCTGCCGCAGCTCGATGCGACGACGAACTCGTTCTGCCCCGGCTCCGGCGGGCAATACGTCGTTGTGCAGATCCTCTATCCGGCTAGTTACTTCACCGTTCTGTTCTCGGGCCGATCGACGACGACGTACCAGGGGAAGCAAATCAACGCGCTGATGTCCACGGCGACGTTCAAGGCGGAGCCCTATAGCGGCGCCACCACCTACGCGGGATGCTGAGAATGGCCTTTCGCTCGTTCTTCGCCCGCCTCAGGGGCGACCGCCAGGGCGTTGCCATCGTCGAGTTCAGTCTGCTCTTCCCGGTGCTCCTGGCCCTTTCGGCCGGCATCTTCGAGTTCTCGAGCTTCATCCGGCAATCACGGCAGCTCACCGATACCGCCAATTCGATCGCTGAAATCCTCGCGGCCGGCTCGGACACGAACCTGTATTACACGGATCTTCACTACGCCTACGACTCGGCGATGTTGACCTTTCCCAAGGTCCTGAGCGATTCCGCCGGTAAGAACATCAGCTGGACGAACGACATTACCATCTCGATGGCCGGTATCAGCTTTGCTCCAACGGTCAACGGCTGCACGAGCAATTGTCAGTACAAGGCCTACGTCAACTGGACGGGCGCGGCATCCCAGCGCGTGTGCGGCACCAACCCGACCTCCGTGGCCGACACCGCCGCGCCGAGCGCGACGACCCTGCCGCAGAGTCTGTTCACCCCTGTCACCAGTCCGCAGGGCGGCAGCAACCCCCCTCTCTACGTAGTCGTCGCCGACATCACGTATACGTGGTCGCCCTCCGTATTTACCGGTCTCCTCAGCAAGTCCGTGATGAAGAGATCGTCGTACATCAACCCCCGATACGTCAGCAGCCTCAAATACAAAGTCGCGAGCGGCGACGATGCCTTTGGAAAAGCCTGCTCGGGGTACTGATGATTCACCTTCAGTGACTATCCAGGAGATGCCGATGGCTCGAATCGTTCCATCGCAGCAGGACGCGACCCGGTGGGCGAAGCGCACCCGCGCACGGTAGGGATGGAATGACGGCAGCATCAGACGCGCTGAGAACCTTCGGGACACTGTTCCGCCGCCTTCCAGCGCTCTTGCGCCGCTCCGGCAGCGATCAGTCCGGAAGCCTGACCACGATGTTCGCGTTCTCGGCGATCCCCCTCATCGGCTTCGTGGGTTTCGCCACCGATTACGGGCTGGAACTCGCAGCGAAATCGAAGCTCGACCATGCCGCCGACGCGGCGGTGGTGGCTGCGATCACCAGCGCGCAGACCTATATCGTGAACTACACCGGGACCAGCGACCCCACCAACGACGCGATCACCGTCGGGAAGACACAGGCGCTGGCGCAGTTCAAGGCCAACACGGGATCGCTCCCCGCTACCGTACCGGCACCGACAATCGGCATCTCTCCCGCTGGCGATGGCCGGACTTTCACCGCGACGGTGTCTTATTCCTTCACCATGCCGACCATCTTCATGAAGATCCTTGGCACGAAGACCATGAATTTCGCCGGGACGGCCAGCTCGACTTTGACGATCCCGGCCTTCACGAACATTCACATCGTGATCGATACCTCATCCTCCATGGGTATCGGCGCGACTCTCAAGGACCAGCAGATCGTCTTCAACGCGACAGGGGGATGCGCGGTCGCCTGTCACTACTCTGGAACGACGACGACAGTCCGCAATGCCGGCGCCACCCTACGCATCGATGTGGCGAAAAACGCCGTCGTCACGGCCCTGAACCAAATCGCCAATGCCACCAATTCGAACCGATTCCAAGTCGCCATCTATACGATGAGCTCTCAATTCAAAACTCTGGTCTCACTCACGCCCACCATTTCCGACGCCATCACTGCCGTACAAGCATTGGACATTGGAAATTATGCCAATGACGGCGGCACAAATACGACAAACAGCCTTAAAAGCCTCAGCAACAACTTGAAGACGGACGGAAACGGCCTCACCCAGGGAACAGCTCAGGGCTTCGTGATGCTAATCACGGATGGCGTGCAAGACTCGGACATCAAGGTTGCTTACAATGGCGGCTGGACGGATGGCTATGATCAGTACTTTACGGCCTACTCGCCTTGCATAACTCCAAATTGCAAAGTCTTCTCCGGATTTGCACAACCTATCACCGTCGAATCGTTTCTTCCATCAGCCTGCGATGCCATCAAGTCGAAGGGCTACACGTTGATGACACTTAATACGACCTATCTCGTGCCGCCAACCTCTCTACAGACCAGCGATCCGAAAGGTGCCGCATTAAAGTCGGTCTTCGACTTCATTCAAAACTATTTGCTGAGCTCAATCAGTTCGAACCTCGCGTCCTGCGCATCAGGGTCGAGCAACGCCTATTCCGCGAACTCGCCGACCGAAATCAATAACGCAGTCCAACAGATGTTCGCCGCGGCCGGCGCCCAGGCGCGGATCACCAACTGATCCGCGCCCGGCGGGTCAGCCTTCCAGCGGCTCGTCGCCGAGCAGTTCGATGCCGAAGCCCGACAGGCCGACATAGGACCGCGACGAGGTGGCGAGGTTGCGGATCGACACAACCCCGAGGTCGCGCAGGATCTGCGCCCCCAGGCCGATCTCCCGCCATTGCCGGGCGCGGACGGCCTCCGCCCCCTCCTCGTTCACGCTCTTCAGCGGCACGCCGGCGGTGCCGTCGCGCAGGTAGACCAGGACCCCCCGGCCCTTCTCGGCGAAGCGGCGCAGCACCGCGTCGATCTGACGGCCGCCCCCGATGACGTCGGCGGCGACGTTCGAGCGGTGCAGGCGCACCAGCACGTCGCGCCCATCGCCGACCTCGCCCATGACGAAGGCGAATTGCTGGATGGCCTCGAACGGCGTCGAGTAGGCATGGGCGGTCATCGCCCCGTGGGCGGACTGCACCGGGAAATGGCCGACCCGCTCGACCAAACGGTCCCGGGCCTGCCGATAGGCGATGAGGTCGGCCACCGAGATCCGCTTGAGGCCGTGCGTTTCGGCGAAGGCCTCGATCTGCGGCCCCTTCATCACCGTGCCGTCGTCGTTGGCGAGTTCGCAGATCACGCCGACAGGGGGCAGGTCGGCGAGCCGGCACAGATCGACCGCCGCCTCCGTATGGCCGGAGCGCATCAGCACGCCACCGTCCCGGGCGATGAGGGGGAAGACGTGGCCGGGCCGCACGAAATCGGCAGCGCCCATGTTGCCGTTGGCCAGGGCGCGGACGGTGTTGCACCGCTGCTCGGCCGAAATGCCGGTGGTGAGCCCGTGCTTCACATCGACGGTAACGGTGAAGGCGGTGCCGAGGGGCGCATCGTTGGAGGCGACCATCGGATCGAGGCGCAGGCGTCTCGCCTCTGCCTGCGTCAGCGGCGCGCAGACGATGCCGCAGGTGTTGCGGATGATGAACGCCATCTTCTCCGGGGTGCAGAGGGAGGCGGCGACGACGAGGTCGCCCTCGTTCTCCCGGTCGTCGTCATCGGTGACGACGACGATCTCGCCCCTGGCGAAGGCGGCGATCACTTCGGTGACGGTGCAATGGCTCACGGTTCGGTCTCTCGGCATACGGATCTCGCCCTCCCCTTCGCGGGGCGTGAGATCATCAGTGTCAGAACTGCCCGACCTGCCCCCGCTGACGGAGAAAGTGGTCGGCCAGCACGCAGGCCATCATTGCTTCGGCCACCGGTACGGCGCGGATGCCGACGCAGGGGTCATGGCGCCCCTTGGTGATCAGGTCGACCTCATTCCCCTGCCGGTCCACCGATTGCCGGGGCGTGAGGATCGACGAGGTCGGCTTGACGGCGAAACGGACCACCACGGGCTCACCGTTGGAAATCCCGCCCAGGATGCCGCCCGCGTGGTTGGCGAGGAAACGGGGGCGCCCGTCGTTGCCGGCGCGCATCTCGTCGGCATTGTCCTCGCCGCGCAGGGAAGCGGCGGCGAACCCGTCGCCGATCTCCACGCCCTTCACCGCGTTGATCGACATCATCGCCGCGGCGAGGTCGGAGTCGAGCTTGCCGTAGACCGGGGCGCCGAGCCCCGGCGGAACACCCTCGGCCACCACCTCGATCACCGCGCCGACCGACGAGCCATCCTTGCGGATGCCGTCGAGATAGGCCTCATAGAAGGCCGCCGTTTCCGCGTCGGGGCAGAAGAACGGGTTGCGGGCTACCTCGTCCCAGTCCCAGCGACTCCGGTCGATGGCATGCGGCCCCATCTGCACGAGGGCCGCACGGATCGTGACGGCGGGAATCACCTTGCGCGCCACGGCGCCGGCCGCCACCCGGGCAGCGGTCTCCCGGGCCGAGGAACGGCCGCCGCCGCGGTAGTCGCGGATGCCGTACTTGGCATCGTAAGTGTAGTCCGCATGGCCCGGCCGGTAGCTGTCGCGGATCTCGGAATAGTCCTTCGAGCGCTGGTCGGTGTTCTCGATCATCAGCGCGATGGGCGTGCCGGTGGTGAGCTGGCGCCCCCCCGTGCGATCGTCGGCGAAGACACCCGACAGGATCTTCACCTGATCGGGCTCCCGGCGTTGGGTCGTGAATCGCGACTGGCCTGGCTTGCGCCGGTCGAGCTCCGCCTGGATCTCCTCCGCCTCCAGGGGCAGGCCGGGCGGGCAGCCATCCACGACGCAGCCGAGGGCGACCCCGTGGCTCTCGCCGAAGGTCGTGACGCGGAACAGGTGGCCGAACGAGTTGTGGGACATGGCGGCTCGCTCTAGCGCGGCTGGCCCCGACTCACAAACCGGGCGATCCCGGGGGCGGTCACGCCCTTCTGCGCCCGGCGGGAAACAGTCGCAAACCTAAAAACTTACGTATTCGCGGCGGGACTAAAAATCCCAAGACCATCGTGGAACTCGGGTGCCATGCTCACGCTTGTAACAGCAAAGGTTATTGCACAGGTAGGCACCATGAAGACCTCGGCCACTGCGCTTGCCGCGCTCCTCGGCGTTTGCATTCTTTCCGCTCCCGCCTTCGCCGCCTCTTCCTACGATCCCTTCGGCGAGAACGACACGGAAGAGACTTACTCGGACCAGAGCCCCTACGGCTACCAGGGCACCTATAACCCGGGCTACGGCCAGGGCGTCCAGGCTGCCCCTCAGGCGCAGGTCCAGCCGATCCCCCGTGAGCTGGTCGCCTTCGACGGCAACTACGCCCCCGGCACGGTCGTGGTATCCACTTCCGAGCGGCGCCTCTACCTCGTCCTCGGCAACGGGGAAGCCCTGCGCTACGGCGTTGGCGTCGGCCGGCCCGGCTTCACCTGGGGCGGCGTGAAGACGATCACCGCCAAGAAGGAATGGCCGTCGTGGACGCCCCCGAAGGCGATGCTCGCCCGCCGTCCCGACCTGCCGCGCTACATGGCCGGCGGCATCGAGAACCCGCTCGGCGCCCGCGCCATGTACATCGGCGGCACCGAGTACCGCATCCACGGCTCGAACGAGCCCGATACGATCGGTCAGGCGGTCTCGTCCGGCTGCATCCGCATGACCAACGACGACGTCAGCGACCTCTACGAGCGCGTGAAGGTCGGCGCGAAGGTCGTCGTGCTGAACTGATCGCGCCCCAATCGGAACGATGCAACGCCCTGCCCGGCACCTGCCGGGCAGGGCGTTCGCGTTAGGGGACCACGTGCCCGACGGCGGTCTGGGCCGGGCTGAATGAGGCAATCGGCAGATCGCAGAAGCACCGGGCGCCCAGGGGGCGCGGCCCCGGCAGGGGGCAGGAATACGGGCGCGGCCCGGTCAGGCCCCGCTGCACAGCTTCGCAATTGTAGCCGGCCTCACGTACCACCCGCCGACGGGGCGGCGGATAGTCCTGCTCCTCGTAGGCGGGGCCGCCGTAGCCGCCGCGCGGGCCCTCGTAATACTGTGCGCCGGCCGCCGTGGCGGATCCGGCGAGCGCCAGGGCGATGGTCGCGAGTCGCAGCATCCGGGTAGGCCGGCGCCCTCCGTCACGGTTTCCGTTCATCGTCGAACTCCCGTTCCTTCCGGGCCCGGTGGGCCCCGCCGCGTCGCTGTCGGGGCGAATGGGGGCAAAAACGAGACGGCCCGCCCCTGACGGGGGCGGGCCGATGGGGCCGGTCCGACCGACCTCTGCACGCGGATCCGCTGGTGCGGATCAGTGGGTGGCGCGGTCCGCCGCTTCCTGGGCGTTCTCGACGGTCTGGTTGGCAGCGTCGCGGCCGTGCTCCATGGCCTTGCGGGCCTCGTCGGCACCCTGCTGCATCGCCGACTTGGCACGCTCGGCGCCCTGCTGCATCGCGCTCTGCGCGAGGCCGCTGAACTCCTTGGCCTGGGACTGCATCGCCGCGAACTGGCTGCGGACGAAATCAGCCTGGAGCTGCATCGCCTCCTGCACGTCCTTCGCACGCACGAGGCGCTTGGCGAAGTCGAACGCCGCGTTGACGTTCTGCTCGGCATACTCGAAACCGCGAGCCGAGGCGCTCTCCGCGTTGTTGCGGGCGAGTTCCGCAGAACCCTGGACGGTGTCGGCCGTGCGGCGCGCGGCGCCCATGAAGCTGTCAAACGCCTTGCGCGCTTGGTCGACGCTCTTCTCGGCGAATTCGCGCATCTCGGTCGGAACTTCGTAGTTCGGAGTGTTGCTCATGTGGCCGTCCTCTCATTAGCGGCTGTTGATGGCGCGTTGTGCACTGCACAATAATCGATTCGCAGCCATATGCCACCCGCGCCGCCGGCATTAAGGTTGACATGACGTAAACGTGTGACGCTCTGCCCTGGAGTCCAGCCATTCACGGGACTTCGGGTTAAGAAAGAGAGCCAATCACAAGCTCGCCTCGCTTGGCGGGCCCTTGAAGGCGGGAGCGGAGTCGCGGGACTTGCACACCGACAGCACATCGCGGGACGGCGGCGACGTCGGGAGCCTCGCTCCGGCCTTCGCGCTCTGGGGGCGCGAGCCGGCGCTCGCGGCCGTCGTCCAAGACGGGAGCGGGACATACCTCGTGCTCGATGCCGGAGACGGCAGGGTGCGGCATGCCTCGCCGGCCGCCGCCCGCCTCGCCGACGTGCTGACGGGCCTCGACAGCCGGGCCGTCGTGCGCCAGCTCGCCGCCGCCTGCCCGGCCGAGGGCGGTCATCGCCTCGTGCGCCTGCGCCTCGACCCCCGCCGGATCGCCCCGCCCTCCGTCTTCCTGGTATCCTGCGCCGGCGACGCCGAGGGCAGGCGTGTGTTCCTCGCCGCCCCCTCCGGCCCGCTGTCCCTACCGCGGTCGGCACCCGTGCGGATGACGCAGACGGTGCCCACGACGGCGACGCCGCTCCCCTCCCCCGTCATGCCGGCGGCGGAGCCCGTCGCCGCTGAGCCGGCGCCGAACGTCCCGCGGGAGGGCGACCGGTTCCTCTGGCGCAGCGACGATGGATCGGTTCTCACCCATCTGACCGGCGCCCTCGCCGGCCTTACCGGACAAGACTGGACGACCCTGGCGGGGCACCACGCCGAGCCCGGCATCGCGCCCATCGCCGCAGCCCTGGCGAGCCGGCGGACCTTCCGCCGGGTGCCGGTCAGCTTCCGCTTGGGCGATCTGACGATCCAGGCCGAGGTGTCGGGCGCACCGGCCGGGCGCGAGGGCAGGGAGTTCCGCGGCTTCGAGGGGTTCGGGGTGATACGGGCCATCGGCCGTGAAGAGGCTGTGTCCGCGCCGATCGATGCCGACCTTCTCGCCTTCGCGTCGGACGAGGACGAGGACGCGGCGGCGGAGACAACCCTCTCCACCGACGAGCACGCGGCCTTTCGCGAGATCGCCCGCGCCCTCGGCGCGCGCTATGCGGGCGACGAAGACTCCCTCGACGGCCAGCCGGCCGGTACCCGGCCGGAGGGCTCGGTCACGCCCTTCCCGGGCCTGCGGGGGGACCTGCCCGCGTCGGCCGCTTCGCCCGAGGGCGATGGCTCGGTCGGCCTGCTCGACGGCCTGCCGATGGCCGCCCTCGTCCACCGGGGCACGGCGATCCTGGCCGCGAACCGCCCCTTCCTCGACCTGACGCGGTTTGCCGGTCTCGACGATCTCCGCGGGGCGGGGATGGACGCCATCTTCCCCGGCGGAGCACCGAATTTCCGCAGTGGCCTCTCCCACGAAGCCGCCATCGGCACCGCCAGCGGCGCGGCGCGGCCGGTGGAGATCACCCGCGGGATCTGTGCGTGGGAGGGCGGCCCCGCCGCCATCCTGCTCCTTCGCATCCTCGACGAGTCCGATCCCCGGCGGGAACTCGCCGCCGAGCGTCTCGCCCGCGAGGTCCAGGCCGGGCGGGCCATCGGGGCGGAGGCCGCCCTGGATGCCCTCCAGGCCGGCGTCGTGACCATCGACGGCCAGGGCCGCGTCGTGACGTTGAACCGCGCCGCCGCTTCCTGCCTCGGGGGTAGCCCCGCGGAGCTGGTCGGCAGCGACTTCGCCGGCCTCTTCGACGCCGGCAGTGCCGGCCCCCTGGCGGCGGCTCTGGCCGGCGGAGAGGCGCCGGCCGCCATCCTCGCGAAGGGCCGGGCCATGACGGTCTCCCTCGCTCCGCCCCGGGCGGACGGTCACCGGGTCGCCGTCCTCCACCGGCTGCCCGAGCCCGCCAGCGGGAGCACTCCGTCCCAGGGACGGAGCGAAGCGCCCCCCCGCGCCTTGAGCCTGCAGCGACTGAACCGTGAATTGCGGGAGCCGGTCAACGCCATCCTTCAGTTGACCCATTCGATGCTCGAAGAGCGGTTCGGCGCCCTCGGCGACCTGCGCTACCGGGCCTGCCTGTCCGACATCCGGGATGCGGGGGAGCGGATCGTCGAGCGCATGGCGGAGCTGAGCGATCTCGCCGCCATCGAGTCGGGGCAGATCGACCTCCATCCCCGCCCCCTGGCCCTCAACGAGGTCGTCGCCGGCTGCGTCTCGGTGCTCCAGACGGAGGCCGCCCGCGGCAGGATCGTCCTTCGGACGAGCTTCTCGGCCGACCTCGCCGAGCTTGAAGTGGATGAGCCCAGCGTCCGCCGGGCCGCATCCCTCGTCATCGAACATGCGATCCGCCGGTCGGTCGCCGGCGGTCAGGTTATCGTCTCGACCGGCACGGGCGAGGCTGCGGAAGTCGCCCTGCGGGTCCGCGACGGCAGCCCGGCGCAGGACGGGATCGAGCCGGGCACAGCGGAGGAAGATCTTCGCCTCGCCCTCCCGCGGGCCCTTGTTCAAGCCAATGGCGGGCGCCTGCGCCTCGCCGGCCGGGGCGAGGAGGGAATGCTGGTCGAGATCCTCCTGCCGGCCCGGCGCAACGCCCGGGCCTGACAGTCCCCGCGAGACAAGAGGGCGGGTTTGTCAGCGCAAGTCCCGGACCGGGCGAAATGTGAGGGCCATCAGGTGGTTTCGCGAGAAACGGCTGCTTGACAGAGCGGCAATGCGACGTTCATCACAGTTCCATTGCGCTCAACTTAATCCGAACGCGACTGGTTCTTTTGCGCAGGCGGCGACTCGGGGTTATCGACGTCGCCGTCATGGCGCTACACGACTTTGGAAGTCCTGGCTGCGCGGTGTGAACCGCGATACGATCGGGCCACCAAAACAGGGATGAAACACCATGGAAGGCAGGGTTGTCGAAGTCCAGGACTCGTGGCGCCAAGGCGCCCTCGTCGACGATGCCAAGTATCGCGAGATGTATCGGGCGTCGGTGACCGACCCCGACACCTTCTGGGGCGAGCACGGCAAGCGCATCGATTGGATGACGCCGTACACCCGGGTGAAGAACACGAGTTTCGAGCCCGGCAACGTCTCGATCAAGTGGTTCGAGGACGGCACGACGAACGTCGCCTATAACTGTGTCGACCGCCACCTGGAATCGCGAGGCGAACAGACCGCGATCATCTGGGAGGGTGACAACCCGGACGAGTCCAAGCACATCACCTATCGCGAGTTGCATGCGCAGGTGTGCCGGTGGGCGAACGTCCTGCGCAACCGTGGCGTCGGCAAGGGCGACCGCGTCACCCTCTACCTGCCGATGATCCCCGAGGCGGCCTACGCCATGCTCGCCTGCGCCCGGCTCGGGGCGATCCACGCCATCGTCTTCGGTGGCTTCTCCCCGGATTCCCTGGCTCAGCGCATCCAGGGGTGCGGCTCCAAGCTCGTGATCACCGCGGACGAGGGCCTGCGCGGCGGCCGCAAGGTGCCCCTGAAGGCCAACGTGGACGAGGCGATCAAGCGCCTGGGCAGCGCGATCGTCGACCACGTCGTCGTCGTGCGCCGCACGGGCGGCAACGTCGCGATGGAGCCCGGCCGGGACGTCTACTACGACGAGGCCGCCGAACAGGTGACCGACGAGTGCCCCGCCGAGCCGGTGGAGGCGGAGCACCCGCTGTTCATCCTCTACACCTCGGGCTCGACGGGCCAGCCGAAGGGTGTCGTCCACACGACAGGCGGCTACCTCGTCTACGCCTCAATGACCCACGAATATGTCTTCGATTACCGCGAGGGCGACGTGTACTGGTGCACGGCCGACGTCGGCTGGGTCACGGGTCACAGCTACATCGTGTACGGCCCGCTCGCGAACGGCGCGACGACGCTGATGTTCGAGGGCATCCCGACCTATCCGTCGAACTCCCGGTTCTGGGATGTCGTGGACAAGCACAAGGTCAACATCTTCTACACCGCCCCGACCGCGATCCGCTCGCTGATGGGCGGCGGCGAGGGGCCGGTGAAGAAGACCTCCCGCCAGAGCCTGCGGGTGCTGGGGTCGGTCGGCGAGCCGATCAACCCGGAAGCCTGGGAGTGGTACTATAAGGTCGTCGGCGACAGCCGCTGCGCCATCGTCGATACGTGGTGGCAGACCGAGACCGGCGGCATCCTCATCACCCCGCTCCCCGGCGCCACCATCCTGAAGCCGGGCTCGGCGACGCGCCCGTTCTTCGGCGTGAAGCCGGAGATGGTCGATGCGGAGGGTAAGGCCCTGCAGGGCGCCTGCGAGGGCAACCTCTGCATCGCTGATTCCTGGCCGGGCCAGATGCGCACGGTCTACGGCGACCACGAGCGGTTCGAGCAGACTTACTTCTCGACATACCCCGGCAAGTACTTCACCGGCGACGGCGCCCGGCGGGACGTGGACGGCTACTACTGGATCACCGGCCGCGTCGATGACGTGATCAACGTCTCGGGCCATCGGATGGGCACGGCGGAGGTCGAATCCTCCCTGGTCGCCCACCCCAAGGTCTCCGAGGCGGCGGTGGTCGGCTATCCGCACAACGTGAAGGGCCAAGGCATCTACGCCTACGTAACCCTCAACGAGGGCGAGGACGGCGACGACGCGCTCCGCAAGGAGCTGGTCGCCTGGGTGCGCAAGGATATCGGGCCGATCGCCTCGCCCGACCTGATCCAGTTCGCCCCCGGCCTTCCCAAGACGCGCTCGGGCAAGATCATGCGCCGGATCCTGCGCAAGATCGCCGAGGACGATTTCGGCTCGCTCGGCGACACCTCGACGCTGGCCGACCCGGCGGTGGTCGACGACCTGATCGACAACCGGCAAAACCGGGCTTGATCCGAGACCGCCGCAAGGCGGAATGACGGGACGGGGCAGGCGCCAACCCGGTGGCTGCCCCCACGAACAACAAGATCCAAGACAAATCTTGGCAATGCAGTGGAAGGCCGGAAGAGGCTTTCGGGGAGGACAAGACGATGAGCGGGTCTGGGGTTGGAAGTCTTGGGGCGCGGGTGACGCCCCTGGGAAAAGCGGGCGTCGATGCCGTCGACCCGCAACTCGAACGCATCGCGCGGACACCCGAGTTTCAGCAACTCGTCCATGAGCGCACGCGGTTCGGCTGGATTCTCACCGGCCTGATGCTGGTGGTCTATTTCGGCTTCATCGGCCTTATCGCCTTCGACAAGTCGGTGATGGCGATCAAGGTCGGCGGGGGTACCGCATCGCTGGGCCTGTTCCTCGGGGTCTTCGTGATCCTCTTCGCCTTCATGCTCACCGGCATCTACGTCGCCCGCGCCAACACGCGCTTCGACGCCCTGAGCGACGCCCTCCAGCGGAAGGTCGGCCGGTGATGCGCAGCGCTCCCCTCCTCCTGGGCCTGACGCTGGCCGCCATCGCGGCGACGGCGGCCTATGCCGCGGGGCCGGACCTCGGCGCCGTCCAGCAATCGGCCACGAACTGGCCGGCCATCGGCATGTTCCTGTTCTTCGTGCTGCTGACGCTGGGCATCACCTACAAGGCCGCCAAGGGCACCAAGTCCGCGGCGGACTTCTACGCCGCCGGCGGCGGGATCTCGGCCGGCACCAACGCGCTCGCCATCGCGGGCGACTACATGTCGGCGGCCTCGTTCCTCGGGATCTCCGGCCTCGTCTACACCTCCGGGTTCGACGGGCTGATCTACTCGACGGGCTTCCTCGTCGGCTGGCCGATCGTGCTGTTCCTCATCGCGGAGCGGCTGCGCAACCTCGGCAAGTTCACCTTCGCCGACGTGGCGAGCTTCCGCCTCGATCAGACCTCGATCCGCATCATCTCGGCGGTCGGCACCCTCGTGGTGGTCGCATTCTATCTGATCGCCCAGATGGTCGGCGCCGGGAAGCTCATCCAGCTGCTCTTCGGCCTTCCCTACCTCTACGCGGTAGTGATCGTCGGCGTGTTGATGATCGTCTACGTGGCGTTCGGCGGCATGAAGGCCACCACCTGGGTGCAGGTGATCAAGGCGTGCCTGCTGCTCGGCGGCGCGACCTTCATGGCCGGCGCCGTGCTCTACTCCTACGGCTTTAACCCGGAAGTGCTGTTCAAGAAGGCCGTCGACGTCCACCCGAAGGGTGAGGCGATCATGGCGCCGGGCGGCCTCGTGTCGAACCCGATCGAGGCGATCTCGCTCGGCGTCGGCCTGATGTTCGGCACCGCCGGCCTGCCGCACATCCTGATGCGGTTCTTCACGGTGTCGGATGCCCAGGCGGCCCGCAAGTCGGTGTTCTACGCCACCGGCCTGATCGGCTACTTCTACATCCTCACCTTCATCATCGGCTTCGGCGGCATCGCCCTGCTGATGTCGGACCCGAGCTACTTCAAGCTCGGCGCGGCGGGTACCTTCGACAAGCTGAAGGACATGATCGGCGGCACCAACATGGTCGCCGTGAACCTCGCCAACGCGGTCGGCGGCCCGTACTTCCTGGGCTTCATCTCGGCGGTGGCCTTCGCGACGATCCTCGCGGTGGTGGCGGGCCTCACGCTCGCCGGCGCTTCGGCGGTCAGCCACGATCTCTATGCCCAGGTGATCGCCCGTGGGCGCACCACCGAAAAGCATGAGGTCAACCTGTCGAAGATCGCCGCCGTGGTCATCGGCATCCTCGCCATCGTCCTCGGCTACATCTTCGAGAACCAGAATGTCGCCTTCATGGTCGGGCTGGCCTTCTCGGTGGCGGCGAGCTGCAACTTCCCGGTCCTGGCGATGTCGATCCTCTGGCGCGGCACGACGACCTGGGGTGCCCTGATCGGAGGCCTCGTCGGACTGGTGGCGGCGGTGGCAATGGTGGTGCTGTCGAAGGCGGTCTGGGTCACGACCTTCGGGCATCCCGTGGCGCTGTTCCCGTACGACAACCCGGCTCTGTTCTCGATGCCGCTGGCCTTCGCGACCATCTGGGTGGTGTCGCTGATGGACAACTCGCGCCGGGCCCAGCGCGAACGGGCGGCCTTCGAGGCCCAGTTCGTGCGCTCCGAAACCGGCATCGGTGCGTCGGGCGTTCACGCCCACTGACCGGTCCGACGATCCAACGAACGGAAAGGGGCGCGGCGAGAGCCGCGCCCCATTTCATTTGGCGTCACGGCGAGTGCAGCTAAGCAATGACGGGGAGAGATCGAGGGCTCGACCTCTCGCGCCGACGGTCAGTGCCGGAAATGCCGGTGACCGGTGAACACCATCGCCAGCCCGGCCTCGTCGGCGGCGGCGATCACCTCGGCGTCGCGCATGGAGCCGCCCGGCTGGATCACCGCCTTGGCGCCCGCTTCGGCGGCGGCGAGCAGACCGTCGGCGAACGGGAAGAAGGCGTCGGACGCCACCACCGCACCCTTGGCGAGGCTGTCGGCGAGGCCGAGCCGGTCGGCGCCCTCCCGGGCCTTCCAGGCGGCGATCCGCGAGGAATCCACCCGTGACATCTGTCCGGCACCGATCCCCACCGTCGCGCCGTCCTTCGCGTAGACGATGGCGTTCGACTTCACGTGCTTGGCCACCCGGTAGGCGAAGCGCATGTCGGCGGCCTCGGCCTCCGTCGGCGCCCGCTTGGTGACGACATGCAACGGCATGTCGTCCACCACCATCGCGTCCCTGCCCTGGACAAGCATCCCGCCCGCCAGGGTGCGGACCGTCTCGCCGGGCGCCCGGGGGTCGGGCAGGCCGCCCGCCAGCAGCAGGCGCAGATTCTTCTTGGCGGCGAGGATAGCGATGGCCTCCTCCGTCGCCTCCGGGGCGATGATGACCTCGGTGAAGATCTCGACGATCTTGCGGGCGGCCTCGCCGTCGAGCGCCCGATTCAGGGCCACGATTCCGCCGAAGGCCGAGACCGGGTCGCAAGCCAAAGCCCGCTCATAGGCGTCGAGCAGGTTCGCCCCCTCCGCGACGCCGCAAGGGTTGGCGTGCTTGACGATCACCACCGCCGCGCTGCGGGCCGGATCGAACTCGGCGACGCATTCGTAGGCGGCGTCCGTGTCGTTAAAATTGTTGAAGGACAGTTCCTTGCCCTGGAGCTGCCGCGCCGTCGCGACGCCGGCCCGGGGGATGCCGGGTGACCGGTAGAAGGCCGCGCCCTGATGCGGATTCTCGCCGTAGCGCAACCCCTGCGCGAGACTTCCGCCGAAAGCCCGGTAGGGCTGCGGCCCCTCGACGGCGAATTGCCCGGCCATCCAGTTGGAGATCGCCGCATCGTAGGCCGCCGTGCGGGTATAGGCCTTCTGCGCGAGCCTGCGGCGCAGGTCCAGGGTGAGGGCTCCCTCCCCGGCGGACAGGGCGTCCAGGATCGTGGCGTAGTCGGCCACATCCGTCACCACAGCGACGTCGGCATGGTTCTTGGCCGCGGCGCGGATCATCGCCGGCCCGCCGATATCGATGTTCTCGATGCAGTCGGCTTCCGGTTTGCCGGCGGCGATGGTCGCCTCGAATGGGTAGAGGTTCACCACCAGCAGGTCGATGGCGCCGATCCCGTGGGCGGCCAGCGCCGCCTGATGTTCCGGGTTGTCGCGGATCGCGAGCAGCCCGCCGTGGACCGCCGGGTGCAGGGTCTTGACCCGCCCGTCCATCATCTCCGGGAAGCCCGTCAGTTCGGCGACCTCGATCACCGGGATGCCGGCATCCTTCAACGTCTTGAAGGTCCCGCCGGTGGAGACCAGACCGATGCCGCGGCTATCAAGCGCCCGGGCGAAATCGACGAGGCCGGTCTTATCGGAAACCGAGAGAAGCGCGCGGGACACCCGCACCAGATCGTGGGTCATGGAATCGTGCCGAAGTTTTTGGGATCGTGCCGAAGTTTCGATGTCGCGCCGCGGTAACACGGAACTTGCGCGTGCGGCCAGCCTCGCCCCGGTGGCGGCCGCCCCTCAGCGTCCGGCGGCCACGGCGAGGCGGGCGAAGGTCCAGCGCACTTCGGCGGAGTCGGTCACGGCGAGGTAGAGCACGATCTGGTCCGTCCGGCGCGGTCCGCTCAAGCCGGCGAAGTAGACGCTCTCCTCAATGCGCAACTCCGCCCCCTCGGCGTCGAACAGCCAGACTTCCCCCAGCGCCGAGGCCAGCTCGATGCCGCCCGGAACGCTACGGACGGCGATGGCCGGGTGGATGTGGAAGCGTACCGCCACGGAATGACCCCGAGACCGGCCCGGCAAGCGGACATTCGAGCCGCTGCCCTGCCGGACGAAGGCGTCCCGCCCCTCGAGCCGCCCCTCGGACGAGAACAGGTGCCAGCGTCGTTCGTGCACGAGGCCGAATTCCTGCAGGTAGCCATCGTGCCGGGCGGCGAGCACGATGCCGTCCTCTTCCTCGATCCGCTCGGCGGCGACGGCCACGGGCCCCCGGAGCACCACCGGCCCGAGGCGGCGATTGAGCCATGCGCTCATCCGCCGTTCCCACCACCAGCCGGACTTGACGACGAACCGGCAGGACGAGGCGTCGGCGATCGTGGCCGTCGAATGGGCCGCCGTGGAGCGGGCGAGCTGGCGCATCTCGGGGCCGCTCGCCGGCAGCCCGCAATTCACGACGATCCGCTGCGGCCCGCTCGACATCTCGAAGGACAGGCACCCCGCCCCGGCGCTCACCGAATAGGGCAAGGGTGGGCAGGCGCCGACATCCGCCGTCAGCACGACCCGTCCGCCCTCCACCCGCTCGTAGCCGGAATTGGGCGCGTGCATCATCGGGCGGCCGAACGTGTCGTCGTAGACGAGCAGCGTGGCGAGGTGGTCGGCATCCGTGGCGCCCATGCCGTTGAAGTGGCTGAGGGACGCATCCGGATGGCGCAGCAGCCGCAGCAGGGGCAGCATCCGGTCAATGGCGCCCAACAGCGCGGCAGGCGGCTCGACGGAGCGGCTGAGGAAGGCCTGCCGCAGGGGCAGGAGATCGAGCAGCAGTTCCATCCCGAAACGGGGGTTGCGGGACAGATGCCCGCCATCCGCCAGGATCTGACGTTCGAGTTCCCGGGACAGGACCCGCGTCGCGCGCCGCAGGATGGACTGGATGCCGTCGCAGCACAGGCCGGCATAGCAGAGGGCCACCGCCGCGCTCAGCCGGGAGGACGGGAGCACGCCGCGGCGAAGGTCGCGCTCCAGCTGCTGGGCGTTCCGGCCGATGGCCTTGAGGAAGCTGTCGTAGAAGCCGTGATCCGCGCCCTCCAGCACCAAAGGCGACTGGCACAGGAAGGAGATCAGCCGCCGGGCGGCGACCGGGGTCTGCCGCGCAAGCACCGGATCGCCCCGACCGGCGATAAAGTCCGAGACGAAGCTCCGGGCATTCGCCCGAGCCAGGGCCGTATCCGCCGCCCGAAGGTGTCGCAGCCAGCCGAACCCATAGAGTTCGTCCGCCCATTCCGGCGAGGGCGGCGCATAATCGAAGGGGGAGCCGCCCCCGGCCGCCAGGGAGCGTCCGGCGAACACGAACAGGCCGGCATAGATGTCGTCGGCGAAGGTCGCGTCCGAGGTGCGCAGATCCTGCGGCGCGATCACCAGGGCGCCCACCCGGACCCGTGCCAGGATGGCAGGCGGCGCACTCAGGCGTGCGGCGACACCCCGCACCTTCCGGGCGACTTCGCGCCCGAGCAAGCGGTAGAGTCGCCAGCGGTCAGGCCCCCAGCCATCAGGCCCCCAAGCCACGCGTTCTCCAATGCCGACAGGCCGGGGAGACCTCACCTTCGAGGTTCTGCCGGCGCCCTCCCGTTCAAAGTAGGGCGGGCCTCTTAACCATTGGTTTACGCTCTGTCAGCCCGTCGGAGCCATCCACGGCCAAGTCGACACGCATGGATCGCTGCCCCTCATCCCCTCCGTGATCGGCGGACCGAACCGGTTCTACCGGGGCGCCAGGGCCTTCTCGAACGCCATGACGTTCGACGCAATCATGGCGAGATAGGTCGGGGCGGGACCGTTCGGGGCGGAGAGGGCGTCCGAATAAACCTCGCCTCCGATCCGCGCACCGCTTTCACGGGCGATGCGCTCCATCTGGCGGGGATCGGTCACGGTTTCGAGAAAGACCGCCGGCACTCGCTCCCTGCGGATCTGGCCGATGATCGCCGCCACGTCCCGGGGGCTCGCCTCGCTGTCGGTGGAGAGACCCTGCGGCGCCAGGATCGTCATTCCGTATGCCTTGCCGAAATAACCGAAGGCGTCGTGCGTGGTGATGATCCGGCGGTTCTCCGGCGGGATCCGGGCCAGGGCAGCACGGACGTCCCGGTCGAGGGCGTCGAGCTTGTCGGTGTAGGCGGCGGCGGCGGACTCGTAATCCGCCCGGTGGGCCGGATCGACCGCGACCAGCCCGTCCCGGATGTTGGCCACGTAGATCTTCACGTTTGCCACGTTCTGCCAAGCATGGGGATCGACCGCCGCATGGTCGTGGCCGGCATGATCGTGCGGATCGGAATCCTCGATCGCCGACACGCCGCGGCTGGCGACCAACACCGGTGCCTTGGTGCCGGAGGCGCGGATCAGCCGGTCGATCCAGCCTTCGAGGCCGAGGCCGTTCACGACCACGAGATCGGCCCGCGCCAGTGTCCGGGCATCGCCTGGATTGGGACTAAAGGTGTGAACGTCCGAGCCGGGACCGACGAGGGTCGAGACCTCCACATGGCTCCCGCCGACCTGACGGACGAGGTCGCCGAGGATCGAGAATGTCGCCACCGTGTGGACAGGGCCTCCCCCCGCGGCCGAGGCCACGCCCGCCCACAAGAGCAGCGCGGCAACCACCGCGAACCGCATCATTCCGACCACCGGCACCTCCATCCCGCCGCGGCCTGATAATGTAACACTATTACATACACAAGGCGGATACATCCGTAGGGCCTGATACGGCGTGGAAGGGCGCTGTGCGCTCGCTGCCGGTTAAGGAGTTCAGGATGACCCGTCGTACCACTGCCCTGCTCGCCACCGGCCTTCTCGGCCTCGGCCTCGCGGGAGGCGCATGGGCCCAGGAGCGCCGCGGCGATGGTCCCCATGGTCATTGGAGTGCCCTGTCCGCCGAGGATCGGGCCGCCTTCGCCGACGCCCGGATCGCCGCGATCCATGCCGGCCTGAAGCTCACGCCGGACCAGGAGAAACTGTGGCCCCCGGTCGAGACGGCCATGCGCGACATGGCGAAGATGCGCCAGCAGCGGCGGGAGGCGATGGAGAACCGCCCGAGCTTCGCCGACGACGCGCCGGGTGCCCTCCGGGCGATGGCCGACGCGGCCGGGGCTCGGGCCGACGCCCTGCACAAGCTCGCCGACGCGACCCAGCCGCTCTATGCCAGCCTCGACCAGGGCCAGAAGCGCCGGGCGATGATCCTGACGGCACCGATGCGACCGATGGGTGGCCCTGGCGGCTGGCGCCGCCACGGGCATCACGATGACGACGAGCACGAGGGCGATCGCCGCTGAACCGGCTTTCCATCCGGATGGCTTGATCCGCGGCGGCGGGGGTTGCACACCGCAGCCGCCGCCCCGCTCCGGGTCCGGCGAACAGGTTCGAACCGGACTCTCCATGGCACGCCTGCCCGGCGACACGGCCCCCCTGCTCATGCGGCTGTGGCGGGAATGGCTCTACCCCCACCGCGCGGTCCTCGCCGTGGTGCTGGTCCTGATCGCCGTGGTCGGCGCCTCGACGGGCCTCTACCCGGCGCTGATCAAGGCGGCTTTCGACGCCTTCGACCGGAAGGACGCCTCGGCCATCGCCTATGGGCCCCTCGTCGTCGTGGTCGTCACGTCCCTGCGCGGCTTCGCGCTCTACGGGCAGACTGTGCTGACGAACCGGGTGGTCACCCGCGTTGAAGCCGACATGCAGGTCGCCCTCTACGGCCACCTGATCGAATCCGATCTCGCTCAGCTCGGCCGGGAAAGCCCCGCCGCCCTGACGCAGCGCTTCACCACCGACTTCGCCTTCATCAAGGAGGCGCTCACCCGCATCTCGACCGTGCTGCTGCGGGACATCGCGATGCTGGCCGGGCTCGTAGTGGCCCTGTTATGGATGGACCCGATTCTCACCCTCGTCGCGGGCGTCACCGTCCCCTTCGTCGCCGGCCCGATCGGCCGGATCGGCAAGAAGCTCCGCCGGGTCTCGACCTCGACCCAGGAGCAGATGGGCGCGACCGCCAGCCTCATCTCCGAGAGCCTGCAGGGCGCGCGGGTGGCCAAGACCTTCGCCCTCGAAGGCTACCTAAAGGGACGGGCGGCGGATTCCCTCGACGAGGTACGCCGTCTGAAAATGAAAGCGGCCAATGCCCGCGGGCGGCTCGACCCCCTGCTCGAGGTGGGCGGCGGCCTCGCGGTCGCGGTGGTGCTCGTCCTCGTCGGCCAGCGGGTGCTGAATGGCGACCGCACGGTCGGGGACTTCACGGGATATGTCGCCGCCCTGTTGCTGGCCGCCCAGCCGGCCCGGGCGCTGGGCAACCTCAACGCCATCCTGCAGGAAGCCGCCGCGGCCCTCCGCCGCTACTTCGACTTGATGGACGAGGCGCCCACGATCCGGGAGGCGCCGGACGCCGTGCCCCTCAGGGTCGGCGCGGGCGAGATCCGGTTCGAGGGCGTGCGCTTCCGCTACCGGTCCGATGCGCCGGCCCTGGAAGGGATCGACCTCACCGCCCCAGCCGGTTCCGTGACGGCCCTCGTCGGCCGCTCGGGATCCGGCAAGTCGAGCCTGCTCAACCTCGTGCCCCGGCTCTACGACGTCGATGAGGGTCGGGTGCTGATCGACGGGCAGGACGTGCGCACGGTCACCCTTGCGTCGTTGCGGGCGGCGGTCGCGGTCGTCTCTCAGGAGGTCGTGCTGTTCGATGATACGATCGCCGCCAATATCGGCTTCGGCCGCCCGGGCGCGGGCCCGGATGAGATCCGGGCGGCGGCCGACGCCGCAGCGGCCCACGGTTTCGTCTCGGCCCTGCCGGGGGGCTACGATTTCCGCGTCGGGCCCGGCGGCGGTCGCCTGTCCGGGGGCGAGCGGCAGCGGATCGCCCTGGCCCGGGCCTTCCTGAAGGATGCGCCGATCCTCCTCCTCGACGAGGCCACCTCGGCCCTTGATTCCGAATCGGAACGCCTCGTGCAGGAGGCCCTCGGGCGGCTGATGCGCGGGCGCACCGTCCTCGTCATCGCGCATCGCCTGTCCACCGTCCGCGATGCGGGGCGGATCGCGGTGATGGAGGCAGGCCGGGTGATCGAGACCGGACGGCACGAAGACCTCGTCTCCGATGGGGGCGCCTACGCCCGGCTGCGGCGCCTCCAATTGACGGACGATCCGATGCACCCTGAGGACAGTGGCGTCCCGGCGCAGAGCACGCCATAAGGCATCGGATGTGCTCCCCTCCGCTGCGGACACCCGTTCCGCACGGGGGAGCGCGCCGGAACACGGGTCCGGAACCGCCCCTGCGACGCGGGTGAGACCGGCTCCGCCCGAGAGGACCTGACCGTGAGCGACCTGACCTTCGAGATCGAGAACAACCCGTCCCCCCGGCCCGACGCGGACCGCGTGGCGCTGATGGCCAATCCGGGCTTCGGCAAGGTGTTCACCGACCACATGGCGATCGCCCGCTACAGCGCGGACCGCGGCTGGCACGACGCGAAGATCACCGCCAGGGCGCCGATCCCCCTCGATCCCGCCGCGGCGGTGCTGCACTACGCGCAGGAGATCTTCGAAGGGCTCAAGGCTTATCGCACCGCCGATGGCGGGGCCGCCCTGTTCCGGCCGGAGGCCAACGCTCTCCGCTTCCGCCGCTCGGCCGAGCGCATGGCGATGGTCCCCTTCCCCGAGGATGCGTTCATCGAAGCCCAGCGCAAGCTTGTCGAGATCGACCGCGCCTGGATCCCCGATACGGCGGACGGCAGCCTGTATCTCCGGCCGTTCATGATCGCCAACGAGGTGTTCCTCGGTGTGAAGCCGGCCACCGAGTACCTGTTCATCACCATCGCCTCGGCGGTCGGGTCCTACTTCAAGGATCCGAACGGCACGGTCACCGTGTGGCTGTCCGAACACTACACCCGCGCCGCCCCCGGCGGCACCGGCGCGGCCAAGTGCGGCGGCAACTACGCGTCAAGCCTTGCGGCCCAGGCCGAGGCCGCGAGCAAGGGCTGCGAACAGGTCGTGTTCCTCGATGCGGCCGAGCGCCGATATGTCGAGGAACTCGGTGGGATGAACGTGTTCTTCGTCTTCGACGACGGCAGCCTCCTGACGCCGCCCCTGTCGGACAGCATCCTGCCCGGCATCACCCGCGATTCGATCATCACCCTCGCCCGCGAGGTGGGGATGACCGTCCGCGAGGAGCTCTACACGATCGACCAGTGGCGGGCGGATGTGAGTTCGGGGCGGCAGACCGAGGCCTTCGCCTGCGGCACCGCGGCGGTGATCACGCCGATCGGCCGGGTGCGCGGCCGCGAGGACGACTTCACCATCGGCGACGCGGTCGCCGGGCCGGTCGCCCGCCGGCTGCGGACCGCGCTGGTGGATATCCAGCGCGGCAACACCAACGACAGCCACGGTTGGTTCAAGAAACTGTTCTGATCCGACCCGCGGCGGCCATGGCCGTCTTCCTGCCGGGCTAAGACAATACGGGGCGGTGCGATGCCGGAGGGCTGAGCGCCGCCCCGTTTTCGTGTGTCCGACCACGTCAAGAGAGGTGAGCCGCCTTCGTTGTACCAACTGCCGTTTGTAAAGATTTGCCCGACAGTATTCGAAGTTGCATTTCTACTGAATTTTGTAAAAACACTTTCGAAGTGACGCGATGATCGATACAGAGTTCGTATCGAGCCAGCCCACGCGGGCGGCGAGGTTTTAAGCCTGGAACTTCGGTTTCCGATTACGTCACATATCCGCTTTCGGCGCTGCCGCACCGCGACGCGGTCGGTCATCTCCTGCCGAATATGTCTCTGGAGACGGCTTCATGATGCTGCCGGAATCGGCGCTCGGTTCGATGAAGGTAATGTTCGCGACGCCTTGTTATATTTCAGCCGTCTCGATGAATTACGTCACCAGTATCTTCCAATTGGCCTACGCGTGCGCCCATGCCGGGATGACGTCGATGCTGGCAATGCGGAGCGAGAGTCTTATCACACGCTCGCGCAATCGAATGGTCAGGGACTTCCTGGCGGACGAGTCGCTGACCCACATCTTCTGGATCGACTCGGATATCGCCTTCCAGCCGAGCGCGGTGTTCCGGCTCCTGCGGGCGGACAGGGATGTGGCCGCGGGTGTCTATCCTTTGAAAATCATGAATTGGCCGCAGGATGGCATGCCGGCTGGTCTCACGCGGGAAGAGTATCAGAGGCGCTACACCGATTACGCCTTCAATCCCATCGGCCAGGGAAAGGAGCCCCTCGCCCCCTACATCGACGTTGAAGGGTTCATCGAGGTCGCTGAGGCTACGACTGGCTTTATGGTCATCAAGCGTCACGTCTTCTTGGAAATGATGGAACACTATCCGGAGCTGCGATACGTGCCGGACGGGCACGGCGAGGATCCGCTCGCGCATCTGTACTGGCTGTTCTTCGATTGCATGGTCGACCCGGACTCGGGCCGGTAACTGTCAGAAGATTACGCCTTCTGCCGCCGCTGGCGTGACATGGGCGGGAAGGTCTATGCGGACCTCGACTCCAAACTCGACCATCTCGGCCAGCATACCTACCAGGGCGACTTCCTGACGAGCCTCCGGGAGCAGAAGCTGCTGTAACCGCTGATCCCTAGATTTGCCTCTTTCCTGCGGCAGGGCTGGCTTCAAGCGTCGCGCCGTCAGCGGCGGCCCGGAGGCTCATCTCGTTGATTCGCTTCGAGAACGTCACGAAGATCTACAAGACGGACGGACACCGTCGGACCATCCTGGAGCAGGCGTCGTTCACCCTGAAGCCGGGGATCTCGTACGGCATCCTCGGCATCAACGGCGCCGGCAAGTCGACCACTATGCGGCTCATCGCCGGGACCGAGGAGCCGACCCGGGGTCGGGTCAAGCGCGGCCTGCGCGTCTCCTGGCCCCTGGGCTTCGGCGGCGGTTTTCACCCGCAGATGACTGGGCGCGATAACGTCAAGTTCATCGCGAGGATCTACGGCGAGGATCCCAAGCGGGTCCTCGACTTCGTGGAGGATTTTTCCGAACTCGGCAGCTATCTCGATGTGCCGATCCGGACCTACTCCTCCGGCATGAACGCCCGCCTCGCCTTCGGCATGAGCATGGCGATCCCGTTCGATTGCTACCTGATCGACGAGGTCACCTCCGTCGGAGACGGGCGGTTCGCCCGCCGCTGCGAGGAGGTCTTCTCCCAGCGCCGGAAGCATGCCGACGTAATCATGATCTCTCACTCGATGGAAGTCATTCGGGGGTGGTGCACCCAAGGGATCGTGCTGCTCAACGGCCGGGCCATCGTCTACGAGAACGTGAACGACGCCATCGAGGTCTACCACCGCTTGAACGCTTGATCCGGCCCCGGCGCCGACATGGTTTTGCCGTCAGGCCCTGGCATGGCCCAGGCGGACAGAGATTATGGCCGGCTGCTCAGCCGGTTCGGCGCGCGCGACAGATCGGGAATCACTCGATGAACATGGAGATCGGCAAGCCCGAGGGCCGGCCGCTCACGCCGGCAGACCGGCAGCAGCAGATCGCCGAATCGCTCAGGCAATTCGCGCGGATGTCGCGCTTCGCCGACCGGCGCAAGGGGATCCGGTCCTACCAGAGCCACGTCAAAAGCGATCCCTGGACGCCGGTCCTGTTCGTCCTCTGCTTCGTCCTGCCGACCCTGGCGGGGGCGATCTATTACGGCCTCATCGCCTCGGATCGTTATGTCACCGAAGCGCGCTTCGCGATCCGCCCCGCCATCGGAAGCAGCGAGAAGGCGACGCCGGATTCCGTCGGCACGAACTCGGGCGTGCCCGCGCAGATGGTCGCGCAGGATACGCTGATCACCTACAGCTACATTCTCAGCCGTCCGATGGTGGAGGTCATCGAAAAGCAGTTGCCGATCCGGGAATGGTTCGGCCGGGACAGCATCGATTTCCTCTCGCGCTTCGATCCCGACAAACCGATCGAGAAGTTCCTGAAATATTGGAAGCAGCGGGTCGAAGTGGATGTCGAATCCTCCTCCGGCATCATGAGCTTGTGGGTCGAGGCGTTCGATCCTGACGAGTCCCTGGCCATCTCGAAAGCCGTCCTTCAGGAGGCCGAGCGGATGGTCAACGAGTTGAGCATGACCGCCCGCAACGATGCCCTGGCCGAGAGCGACCGGGAGTTGAAGCTCGCCGACGAGCGGCTCCGGAAGGTCAGCGTCGCGGTGCGTGATCTCCGCAACCGCGAAGGCGTGCTCGACGCTCAGAAGAGCAACGAGGCCAACCTCAAGGTCATTTCGGAACTTCGGGCCAACCGCATCAACCTCGCCGTGCAGCTTGCCATCGGCCAGCGGGATCTTGGGCCGGAATCCCGCCGCATCATGGATCTGAAACAACAGATCAGGGACATCGACGACAACATCGCACGGATCGAGAAGGCCTCCGCCACCCAGGATCCCGAGCAGAAGCGCGTCCTGTCGGAAGCCTTGACGCGGTTCGAGGCCCTGGAGAACGAGCGGAAAAACGCGTTCAAATATTACGAGCAGGTCCTCTCGGCCCATGAACGGGCGCGCATCATTGCGGCGCGCCAGATCGAGTTCTTCAGTCCGATCGTCCAGCCGGTGAAGGCGGAATCCTCCACTCAACCCCGGCGCATTCTAATGATCAGCCTCATCGCCGCCGGCTCGGCCGTGTTTTTTGCGGCAGCGCTCTTCGCGCGCAAGGCGATGGAATAGTCGAACCTTTCTGCCGATCCGGTCGATCTCAGAGCTAGTGCGATTGCGGAAATCCTTGGATCGCGTGCTTTTCGTCTTTGCGAGCGGAGCGAAGCAATCCAGGGCAGCGGGGCATCTCAGAATTGAGCGGATCCCTGGGTTGCTTCGCTCCGCTCGCAAGGACCGTGGAGATGACGTGATCCAAGTGTCCCGGATCCAAGTGTCCCGGAAAACGCTTTAGAATGCCCCCTCCTTGAAACGGACGGGGGACCGGGATAGTGTATCTCTGACAATCGAATATGCTACTTTGAGTAGTATATTTGCGTATTTCAAGTTCAAGCCGTGATGCTTATCGTTCGTCTGGGCGCAACGATGACACTCGTCATGGGCTAGGCGGACCTATTTCTGTAGCGGTGAACTAAGATGAGTGCCGGTGACCATGCGGTCTGTGTGGCCATCAACGACAGGGACCGCGCATGGTACGAGATGCTCGTCCCGTTCATCCTGTCTCTCCGTCAGACCGACTACAATGGTCGGCTAATCGTCATCAGCTTCGGCCTCTCGGCGAACAAGATCGACATTTTGCGCCGACAATCGATCGAAGTCATCGAAGCCACCGAACACGATTTGCCGACAGGTCGTTTCGTCGAGGTCGCGAAGCTAGCCACGCGTGAGCCCACGCTCAAGAAACTAGCGAATTACGATGCCGACATTTGGTTTTGCAGCGAAACCTTCGATCTTTTCGATTGTGTCGATGGCGACGACCTTTTGGTCTGTCGAGACGCATACTTCTGCGACTTCATCACAGAACCGCTGATCGGCCCCGAAAGGGGTCACAATGCCGCCCGTGTGCGCAGGGAAGTCCTGAGTCGACACGGTAGCGCTCTGCAAGCGGGGCTCGTGGCAGGCACCACCGCAGCATGGCGTAATTTCGGCAATCATTTGAAAGCTTGCCAGCAGCGTATCGGTATCGACTTTAAGCGCACTTATGGAACGGATACGTGCTTCTTGCACCTCTGGGCGGCTGAAGATCGCGTTGCGTTACTTCCTGAAACGCAGAATTTCGTTACCAAAAATGGTGTGACTGAGATTCAAGATCCCGATGGCCAATTCGTCCTGATGTCGGAGCAAGGCCCGATACGCGGGCTGCACATGACGTATGACATACGGTTTTTGAATCGTTGGCGCTATTACACCAACCGTCCCATGCGAGCTTTGCAATATGGCAGAGTGTTTGCCCTAAAGGCGTTATCGGAGATCGCCATACCAACTCCGCCGCGGCATTTCTCGGACACAATCGAGACGATAGGCCTCGAGATTGGGTCGATCTTTTGCGAGGACGGCTCGACCGGTCACGCCTTTCAGGATGGCGAAAGCGTGACCGTCATCGCGACGGGCAACCATTCCATGACCTTGCGGGCGGTGCGGCCGCTGACCCCGCTGGTCATCACCGTGATGACCCTATCGGGTCTTCCAGGCCCAATCCGGACGCAGATCAGGCTTGGAGAGCAGCAAGTCACGATCCAGAGGGACATGAGCCAATGGATCGAGACGGAGCTGATGCCGGGTGATGAAATCCAGATCCTGACCGAGAGCCTGCCGGGTCAGATGTGCAAGATCGCGTGGATCCTATCCGACCGGCACGCCATGTCACAGTGAAGGGTCGGCGCCGTCAGTGGCGGGTGCCGCCGAAGACCTGATTCGGCGCAGGGGCCGTCCCGGCCTGCCGACCCTCACCCTCCGGTCCGGCGGCAGTGCCGGCGGTGCCTCCGGTCCAGCCCTCTGCGCGCCAACCTTGGGCCCGCTCGTCGAGATCGATCGACCCCGCGCCCTTGAGTGCGCCGATCACTTGGTCCGTACGCCCCTCCGGGCAACGCACGGTCACGAGGGTGCCGCCCCGGCGGACCCCTTCGGCGTAGGCTGCCGCCTCGGCCTCAGTCATGCCAGCCCCGGTCAGGCCGCCCGCGAGGCCTCCCGCCGCGGCGCCGATCCCCGCTCCCGTGAGGGCGGAGACAAGCCAGCCTGCGGCCACGACCGGCCCGAGCCCCGGCACGGCCAGCAGGCCCAGTCCGGCCAGGAGCCCGGCGCCTCCGCCGATCAGCCCGCCGACCGTCGCGCCCGTGCCGGCGGTGCCGGTGGAGTTCGCCTCGGCCTCGCCCGCGATGGGTGCGGTCCCCGGGGCAGAAACGTCCGGCGCGTCGGGCGAATGGCTGGCGACGATCGCGACGTCCGAGTGGGATATTCCGAGAGCCTCGATGGCCTCGATGGCCGTCTCCGCATCCGCATAGCGTTCGAACAGGGCCGTGACAGCGCGTTCGGTCATGGTGCCTCCCTCCGGTCTCGCCCGATCAAGCGCCGGACCGTCCCGCGGTTCCGGCGCGCGCGCTCGCGGTTAACGGCCTGCTAACCATCCACCCGGCAAATCTTGCCCGGTGGATGGGCTTGGCCCGGCGGGAGAACGGGATGAGCGAGGCTGCCACGCCGGCCAGCGGGGGAATGAGCGGCGCCGCAGCGATGCTCGGTCAGCTGGCGCTGCCGACCCGCGGCGACCTGCAAGCCCTGTCGAAGCGCTCCGACCTGCTCTTCGCCACCGGCGTGATGGGCATCCTCGCGGTGCTGATCTTTCCGCTGCCGTCGGTCCTGCTCGACCTGCTGCTTGCGGTCTCGATCATCATGTCGGTGCTGATCATGATGGTCGGCCTGTCCATCGACAACCCGCTCGAATTCACGGTCTTCCCGACCCTGCTGCTCATCGCGACGATGCTGCGGCTCTCCTTGAACCTCGCCTCCACCCGCCTGATCCTCGGCCACGGGCATGAGGGGACCGCCGCGGCCGGCCACGTCATCGAGGCGTTCGGCCACTTCGTGATGGGCGGCAACTTCGTCATCGGCATCATCGTGTTCGCGATTCTGATCATCGTGAACTTCGTTGTCATCACGAAGGGCTCGGGGCGCATCGCGGAGGTCGCCGCCCGCTTCACCCTCGACGCCATGCCCGGCAAGCAGATGGCGATCGACGCCGACCTCTCCGCCGGACTCATCGACGAAAAGGCCGCCAAGGCCCGCCGGGCCGCCCTCGAGGAGGAATCGTCCTTCTTCGGCGCCATGGACGGCGCGTCGAAATTCGTCCGCGGCGACGCGGTGGCGGCGCTGCTCATCACCTTCATCAACGTCATCGGCGGCATCATCATCGGCGTGGCGCAGCAGGGGCTGAGCTTCGGCGACGCCGCCAAGAGCTACACCCTGCTCACCATCGGCGACGGGCTCGCGAGCCAAGTGCCGGCCCTGATCGTCTCGACGGCGGCGGGCATCCTCGTGTCGAAGGCGGGTGTGCGCGGCGCCGCCGACAAGGCGCTGGGCAAGCAGCTGGCGCACTACCCCAAGGCGCTCGGCATGTCCGCCGTCGTCATGTTGCTGATCGGCCTGCTGCCGGGCATGCCGATCCTGCCCTTCGTCCTCCTCGGCGGCGGCGCAGGCTACGCGGCCTGGAAGCTCAACAAAGATGCGAAGACCGCGCCGGTCGTCGATGCCGAGGGCAAGCCCGTGGAGAGTGCGGCAGCGGCGGCAGCGGCGAAGGAAGAGACGGTCACCGAACTCCTGAAGCTTGACGACCTCAAGCTGGAGATGGGCTACGCCCTGCTGCCCCTCGTGAACGGAGAGGGCCAGGACCGCCTTACCGACCAGATCAAGGCCCTGCGCCGCCAGCTGGCATCGGAACTCGGCTTCGTGATGCCCTCGGTGCGCATCCTCGACAACGTCCAGCTCGACGCCAACGCCTACGTGGTGCGGGTGAAGGAGATCGAGGCCGGGACGGGCAAGATCTTCCCCGGCCAGTTCATGGCCATGGATCCCATGGGCGGGCAGGTCCAGCTGCCCGGCCAGCACATGCTGGAGCCGACATTCGGTCTGCCCGCCACCTGGATCGACGCGTCCCTGCGCGACGACGCCCAGCTCAAGGGCTACACCGTCGTGGATGCCGCGACGGTGGTCTCCACCCATCTGACCGAGGTCATCAAGGTCCATGTCTCGGAGCTCCTGAACCATGTGGAGGTCCAGAAACTCCTGCGCGAGCTTCCGAAGGAGCACGGCGACCTACTGAAGGAGGTCTGCCCGTCGCAGATTTCCACCACCGGCATCCAGCGGGTGCTGCAGTTCCTCCTGGGGGAGCGGGTCTCGATCCGCGACCTCGGCACCATCATCGAGGGGATCGCCGAGGTCGCCGGCGCCGTGAAGAATCCCCGGGACGTGGTCGAGCACGTCCGCGCCCGCCTCGGCCGCCAGATCTGTGCGCAGTATCAGGGGCCGGACGGGGCCCTGCCGATCATCACCCTGTCGCCGGCCTGGGAGCAGGCCTTCGCCGAATCGATCATCGGCGAACGCGAGGAACGCCACCTCGCCATGCAGCCGTCGAAGCTCTCCGAATTCGTCAACACGGTCCGCGACCGCTTCGAGACGGCGGCGCGGATGGGTGAGATGCCCGTCCTCGTGACCTCCGCCCAGGCCCGGCCCTTCGTCCGGTCGATCATCGAGCGATTCCGCCGGGAGACCCCGGTGATGAGCCAAGCGGAGATCCATCCGCGGGCACGGCTCAGGACTGTCGGCTCAATCTAGGGCGGTTTCGGAAAACATTGGATCCCGCGCTTTCCGTCATTGCGAACGGAGCGAAGCAATCCAGGGCCGTGGGACATCTCGGAAGTGAGCGGATCCCTGGGTTGCTTCGCCTTGCTTGCAATGACCGTGGAGATGACGGGATCCAGGTGTCCCGGAAAACGCTAAGCAGGTGCCGATCGAAGCGGGCTGCCCCCCTTTCCGCCTGATCCTGAACCCTCGGGCCGCTTCGCGCTGGACTGTCCAGCGGCGCAATTTTTATCAGCGTCCCCCAAAGAGTTTTTATGCAGCATAGGAGGCCGTTTTCGGTCTATCATCGCATTCAAGCCTTTGGCAGTGTGCAATGCCGCAATATTGATGCAATGCAATAAGAACTGCATTCAAAACGCAACCAGCGCTGCATCCGAAACCTTTCAGGCGTTGCACCTCCCAGCCACAAGTAGTTCGGAAGCGGCCCTAACCCGTCACGGCCGACGATCCGAACTTCAGAGGGAACCGCGAGCGCGATGAGGAAGAACAAGGTCATCTCCGCGGACGAGGCGATCGCGCTGATCCGGGCCAACGATGTGGTGACCACCACGGGCTTCGTGCAAAGCTGCATCCCGGAGGCCCTCCATGCGGCCCTCGAGAAGCGCTTCGTCGAAACGGGTTCGCCGCGGGGCCTGACCCTGATCATGACCGCGGGGGCCGGCGACAGCAAAGGCCTCGGCACGGGCCGGCTGCACCATCCGGGACTGCTCTCCCGCGTCATCGCCGCGAATTTCGGGCGCATGCCGAAGGTCGCGAAGGCCGCCCAGGACAACCTGATCCGCGGCTACAACCTGCCCCAGGGCGTGATCTCGCAGCTCTACCGGGCCTGCGCCGCCGGGCAGCCGGGCCTGTTCTCAAAGGTGGGGCTACAAACCTATGTCGATCCGCGCCACGGCGGAGCCAAGGTCAACGAGCTGACCACCGAGGACATCGTCAAGCTGGTGGAGGTCGATGGCGAGGAATGGCTGTTCTACACGGCCACGAAGATCGACGTCGCCTTCATCCGGGCGACCTCGGCCGATCCCTCCGGCAACCTCTCCTACGAGAAGGAAGCGTTGACCCTCGACTGCCTCGCCCAGGCGATGGCGGCCCGCAACAATGGCGGCATCGTCATCGCCCAGGTCGAGCGCATCGTCGATGACGGCTACCTGCTGCCCAAGGACGTGCGGGTGCCGGGCATCCTCGTCGATTGCGTGGTCGTCGCCGAGCCGGAGATGCACCGGATGAACTACGGCGTGATGCACGATGCGGCGCTTGCCGGCGAGATCCGCGTACCGGTCACCGGCATCAAGCGGATGCCGCTGAATGAGCGCAAGATCATCGCCCGGCGGGCCGCCTTCGAACTGCCGCCGAACGGCGTGGTCAACCTCGGCGTCGGGGCGCCGGAAGGCATTTCGTCGGTCGCCAACGAGGAGAAGATCACACCCTACATCACCCTCACCACGGAGGCCGGGGCGGTGGGCGGGGTGCTGGCCTCGGGGTCGAGCTTCGGCGCGGCCACGAATGCCGACTGCATCATCGACCAGAACCAGATGTTCGATTTCTACGACGGCGGCGGCCTCGACATGACCTGCCTCGGCATGGCCGAGTGCGACGCGGCCGGCAACGTCAACACGTCGAAGTTCGGCGGCAAGCTGAACGGGTGCGGCGGCTTCATCAACATCTCGCAGAACGCCCGCAGCGTGGTCTTCGCCGGCACCTTCACGGCCGGCGGTCTGGAGATCGCCGTGCAGGATGGGCAGGTCCGGATCGTGAGCGAGGGCAAGGCCCGCAAGTTCGTCACCCAGGTCCAGCAGAACACCTTCTCAGGGCCCTATGCCGTCCACCGCTCGCAGCCGGTGCTCTACGTGACCGAACGCTGCGTCTTCCAATTGACGTCGGAGGGGCTCGAACTGATCGAGGTCGCCCCCGGCATCGACATCGAGCGCGATATCCTCGCCCACATGGATTTCTCCCCGGTGGTTCGCAATCCGGTGCCGATGGACCCGCGCATCTTCCGCGAGGAGCCGATGGAGCTGATCTCCGATCTGCTGAACCTCGATCTCAAGTCGCGGGTCAGCTACGATGGTGAGCGCAACATCCTCTTCGTCAACCTGGAAGGCTGGTATTGCCGGGTGAAGGCCGACATGGATGACTTGCGCATGACCATCGTCGAGGCGTGCCGGAAGGCGGGCCAGCGGGTCAACACCGTCATCAACCATGACGGTTTCCGACTCAATGAGAACCTGTTCGATGACTATGCCGGCATGGTCCAGTACTTGCAGGCGAACTACTACGCCGCGACCACCCGCTACGCGACGAGCGCCTTCCTCCGCCTCAAGATGGAGGAGGCTTTGACCCGCCGGGGGGTGGCGCCGCATGTCTTCGAGCGCAAGGAAGAGGCCCAGGCCTTCGTCAGCGGCACAGAGGACAAGAAGGCCCGCAAGCGCATCTCGCCGGCCATCGCCTCCGCCGCCTGACGGGACCGGGCGGCCTCAGGGACGCCCGGTCAGGAACCGGGGAGCGGGATCAGACGATCTTCCGCTTCAGGTCCCGTTCCATTTCCCGCGCGTCGAGACCCGGCACCGTGACGGGGGCATCCGGCACGGGCTTGGGGGGCCGCGGATGCGCCGCCGTGCCGATCGCCGCAGCGAGGCGCGACCGTTCGAACGCCACCACGACGACGATCGAGATGAGCGCCGGAATCCAGAAGTAGAAGATGCGGAACACGATCACCGCCGCAATCACCGCATCCTTCTGGGCGACGTCGGTGATGTGCATGGCGGTGATAAAGACGATCTCGAACACGCCGAGGCCGCCGGGGGCATGGGAGGCCAGCGCCACCGAGAACGAGGCGAGGAAGATCGCCAGAACCGGGATAAAGCCGGGATTCATGGCGTCCGGCAGGGCGAAATAGATGATCCCGGCCGCCCCAAGGAGTTCGAGGGGAGCCGCCAGGAACTGCCGCACCATGATGCCGGGGCGCGGGTACTCCAGCTTGAACGAGCGGATATGCAGCGGCCGCATGTGCAGGATCGAGCCGATAGCGTAGAGCGCCGCGAAGCCGAGCATGCACGCGCCGACGACGAGAGCGGTCTTCGGGTCGGTGAGGAACCCGGGCAGCTTCCCGTCGAGCCGGCTCAGCAGATTCGGATCGATGACCAGCGTCATGCCGCCGAGAAGCACCGTGCCGAGGAAGAAGGTGAAGGAGCACAGGGCGACGAGAACCGCAACCTGCGCCGCCGTGAGGCCCTTTGCCGTGTAGGCTCGGTAGCGCACGAGGGCCCCCGAGAAGACCGAGGCGCCGATATTGTGCGACAGCGCGTAGGTCGTGAACGAGCAGAGCGACACGAAGACCCACGAGATGTGGCTCACGCCCAGATGCAGCAGGGCGATCCGGTCGTACCAAGCGAGGGCGGCGTAGGCCACGAGCGTCGAAAGGGCCGCGAGGACGATCCGGTGGGGCGGGATCGCCAGGATCGCGTCGCCGATGGCCGAAATCGAGGTGGTCTTGAGTTCCTGATAGAGGAAATAGCCCGATATCACGACGGCCGCGAGGCCGATGATCGGCCAGATGAACTCGCTGAGCTTCTTCATGGACACCGACGCCTCGGGAACAGCCCCTGATGCGCCACTATCCGGCGCGCCGCAACCCGGCCTGACCCGGCCGGTCGCGCGCTCCCTTGTCAGCCGATCGTGACGGTTTCGTGCAAACCCTGCGGCGGCTCAACTCACGCGCGAGCGCGTGACAGGCCGATGCTGTCCATCGCCGCCTGGTCCCTAGCGGATTCCGCGGCGCGCTCGGCCGAGCGCTCCCGGTCGTCGAGGATCTCGACCTTCTTGAGTTCCTCGAAGGCTTCCCCGAGTTCGGCCTTGGCCTCGTCGAGCTGGCCTTCAAGGGCCTGCGCCGACTGCCGCATGTTGTCGCGCCGGGTCGCCGCCGCGCGGGCGTAGGTGGGGTAGGCGAAATGGCCGACGTCGGTGATCCCGGCGCGGGCTTCTTCCATGGCGACTTCCCGATCGAGCTCGGTCGCCATGCGGTTAAAGTCCGCCATCATCATTTCGATCTGCGTCACGCGGCGACGCTTCTCATCGACCTGGAAGCGGCGCAGGCGGATCAGCGTGTCACGCGATTTCATTGTGGGACGCTCACTCCACGCGGTGCGCCCCGGCCTTCGTCGCCCGATGCGCTGCTCTCTCAGGCTCCCCCGACGATTTGGGCGAGCCGTGCGTAACCATCGCCGATGGACGTTGCTTCTTCCTTACCCTGCCCCAGAAAAGCCTCAAGATCTGGCATGAGCGCGACCGCCTCATCGACCTCCTTGGACGCACCGGCCCGGTAGGCCCCGAGGCGGATCAGCTCTTCCATGTCAGCGTAGGTGGACAGGATCCGCCTGCCCCGGCGCACCACCGGCAGGTAGGCGGGATCGCAGGAGCGGGGCATGGTGCGGGAGACGGAGCGGAGCACGTTGATCGCCGGATAGCGGCCCCGCTCGGCGATCGACCGCTCCATGACGATATGGCCGTCGAGAATGCCGCGTACGGCGTCGGCGACGGGCTCATTGTGGTCGTCACCCTCGACCAGCACGGTAAACAACGCGGAGATGGTGCCCGCCCCGGTGCCCGGCCCGGCCCGCTCCAGCAGGCGCGGCAACTCGGAGAAGACGGTGGGGGTGTAGCCCTTTGCCGTCGGCGGCTCCCCTGCCGCGAGGCCGATATCCCGCTGAGCCATGGCAAAGCGGGTGATCGAATCGATCATGCAGAGGACCTTCGCCCCCTGATCGCGAAAATGCTCAGCGACGGAGAGGGTGACGTAGGCGGCGTTGCGGCGCATCAGGGCCGGCTCGTCGGAGGTCGCTACCACCACGACGGACCGGGCGAGGCCGGCCGCGCCGAGGTCGTCCTGCAGGAATTCCTGAACCTCCCGGCCGCGCTCGCCCACGAGGCCGATCACGGCCACGTCGGCGGCGGTGTAACGCGCGAGCATAGAGAGCAGCACCGACTTGCCGACACCGCTGCCGGCGAAGATGCCCATGCGCTGCCCGGCACACATTGTAAGAAAGGTGTTGATGCAGCGGATGCCCAGATCCAAGGGAGGCCCCACCCTTTGGCGGGCATGGGCGGGCGGCGGATCGGCCCGGAGGGGGTAGATCTGCGGCCCCTGCGGCAAGGGCCCGAGGCCGTCCACGGGGCGGCCGAGGGCGTCGATCACCCGGCCGAGCCATGCGCCGGAGGGGCGAATCGCTCCGGCGGCTTCGTCTTTAACGAAGGCCGGGCAGCCCCGGCGCACACCTTCCAGGGAGCCGAACGGCATCGCCAGCGCCCGGTCCCCCTGGAAGCCGATGATCTCGCAGGGGATCGTCCCCTCCCCGCCGGATCCTTCGATATCGAGGCGTCCGCCCAGGCGCATGGCCGCAACCGGCCCGGCGACTTCCACGAGAAGGCCGCGGATCGCCACCACGCGCCCATATGTCTGAAGGGTCTCGACCCGTTCGAGGCCGCCGAGGCCGGCAGACAAAGAAGTCACTAATCTTGCCGGCTCGTTCGCCAACGGCCTCGCCCTCAACGGTTCGTTTACCCGCCTCCTTAACACTGCGGTCATCGGGCTTGTAGCGGCCCGGTGCCGGGACCTTCGTCCGCCTCCCTCCCCCACGCAATGCCGGGGGAGTGTTGCGGACGGGACACACCCCAGCGCCGGATCGTTGCGGCCGAAGCACTTAAGTACGGGTCGCAGGCAAAACCCGCGGCAATCGGAGGGGCGTTCCGGCGTCTCACCCAGGGCGGGCGGGGAAAAATTTCCGGCCAAGCTGGGCGATTGCGCAAGTAAGAGCTTGCGGGCGGGAATCAGGTTTTGTTAACGATTAACTCATAGCGTTTCACGTCAAGAGCGGTGGGGCGCCTGTCCACAGGCCGGTGGCAGGCTGTCGACGGGGACGTGTGCGCGCACTGATACGGCCGGCTGGGCTGGGGACCGACGATGCGGGTACTTCTGATCGAGGACGACAGCGCAACCGCGCAAAGCATCGAATTGATGCTTAAGTCCGAAAATTTCAACACGTACACGACAGACCTTGGCGAAGAGGGAATCGACCTCGGCAAGCTGTACGACTACGATATCATTCTCCTCGACCTGAACCTGCCCGACATGTCGGGCTACGAGGTGCTCCGCAACCTTCGCGTCGCGAAGGTGAAGACGCCGATCTTGATTTTGTCAGGTCTCGCCGGCATCGAGGACAAGGTGAAGGGCCTCGGCTTCGGCGCCGACGACTACCTCACCAAGCCCTTCCACAAGGACGAACTGGTGGCGCGGATCCACGCCATCGTCCGCCGGTCCAAGGGCCATGCCCAGTCGGTCATCACCACCGGCGACCTGATCGTGAACCTCGATCAGAAGACCGTCGAGGTCGGCGGCGCCCGCGTCCACCTGACCGGCAAGGAGTACCAGATGCTGGAACTCCTCTCCCTCCGGAAGGGCACAACCCTCACCAAGGAGATGTTCCTCAACCATCTCTACGGCGGCATGGACGAGCCCGAGTTGAAGATCATCGACGTCTTCATCTGCAAGCTGCGCAAGAAGCTGGCGAATGCCAGCCAGGGCAAGAACTACATCGAAACCGTCTGGGGCCGCGGCTACGTGCTGCGCGAGCCGATGGACGGCGAAGAGCGCATGGCGGTCTGATTCGCCTCACACTCCACCCAGAACCCTCAAACCCCGTCGGCCTCGGCCGGCGGGGTTTTTTCATGTGCGGAACGGCAAAAGCTTTTGGCCGTCAACACTGCCTAGTCACTATTGAAGATTAAAGTGCGCGCCGCGACTATTCTTTCAATTCTATTTTTTCAATATTCCCCAAACTCATATAAAATTGGCCTAATTCAAAATATTATCTTGGTTTAAATTCCTATACTAAGGCATTGGTGCAACATTCTATGCCATATTAAGCTCTATAAGGGCCCATTCTGCGCATCATTAGGCCGAGAAAAAAGATAATAATTAAGCAAAAACTTTCCCTATCGCTGGTTGTAGCTGCAATTTTCGCGTCGAATGCCTTGGCTGCTGATCTTCCGTACCGCGCTGCTCCGCCGCCGATCTTTACCCAACCGGCTTTTGCCTGGACCGGCTTCTACGCCGGTGTGAACGCGGGCGACGCCCTTGGCCGCGACAGCATCGCGAACAAGAGCACCGATCTGGCCTCGACCTTCAGCGCCTTGAACGCCAACAAGGTCAGGTTGAACAGCAACAATTTCGCCGGTTGCGGCCAGATCGGCTACAATTATCAGCTCACCCCGGGCAACGGCGTCGTTCTCGGTATCGAGGCCGATGCCGATTATGTCGGCCTTGATCGGAAGCGCCGCACGCAGCACACCTCCAACCCGACCACGCCGAATGAAGCCGGCATGTCTTTCATTGACGCCGATCGCTACGTCGGAGAATCTTCAACCGACGCTCTCTTCATTGTCCGCGGCCGGGCCGGATATGCATTCGACCGCTTCCTCGTCTACGGAACGGGTGGCTTGGTCTTTCCCGACGTTCGGACCCGCAGCACCTACACTTCGACCGAAACGACGTATCAAGATGGCAAGGTCATCGATGTCGACTCCAGCACGAAGAAGCACTTCCGGCTGAGCGGCATTCAGACCGGCTACGCCGCCGGCGGCGGCATTGAGTACGCGCTGCCGCAGCTGGAAAGCGCGGGACATGTTGTTTCGATCCGCGTCGAATACCTGCACTACGATCTCGGTCAGCGGACCACCAAGGTAGACGATACCCTGCGGTCGAAGGTGCACAACGAATGCAACCTGATCCATGCCGGGCTGAACTATAAGTTCAGCGATCTCTAGAACTTGCTGCTCACGCTTGTTAAGCAATAGGTAGTCCCATGCGGAAATTCCGCATGGGACTATCTGACTCTATCGAAACAGCATCGACGTTGATCTGACGACGCAATCAGCCAGCCCCTCCGGGCTAGGGATTGGCCGCTCGCCGGACCGAAGCATCCGCGGGCCGAAGCGTCCGGACGCGGGCTATCGCTCCCCTCCCCCAGCGAACACCTGCGCCGCCGGGGCGACGATCACGTAGCTGCCGCAGGGCGCCGATTGCGAGATGACCGCGCTCGCCACGCCCCAGACATAAGTGCCGCCCCGGTCCGTCGCGACGACGGGGCCACCCGAATCACCGAGGCAGATCCGGCCGCCGCCATCGACGCGGGCGATGGTCAGACCGGTGCTGGTCGAGGCCACCGGGGTCAGCCCCGCCGTGCGCAGGCGGCCGACGCCCGTGCGCGAGAGACCGGCGCCCGCAAAACGCAGGTGCTTCGGCACGCGGCTCGGGTCGCTCGCCAGCGGCACGGGGCGGCGCCCGCGCACCGGCTCGGTCAGGCGCAGGACCGCGAGATCGACGGAGAGGTCGGCGATGCTGATGTCCGGGGCCGCATTCGGCTGCATCTCGCCGGGATCGGGGCTGTAACGGGCCGCGACCCTCGCGGCGTAAACCGGCCGGATCGGGTTGCCGCCCTTGAAGAACACGACGAGCGCCCCGAGGGGATCGCCGTTCACACAGTGGGCCGCGGTCAGCACGAGATCCGGCGCGACCAGCACGCCGGAACAGCGGGTGAGACGCAGCGCGTCCTCCGGTTTGGTGATCGTCCCGAGGCCGACCGTGGCCTGGGCGAGGGCATCACCGCCCGCCACCGACCCGCCGTCGATGGCGTGTCCGGGGGAAGCCGTGAAGACCGCCATGACCGCCGCGAGAAGAAGGCGGCCCCTACCGACGATGGGCAAATGCGTGCTCCCGAGTAATCCGCGCTCAGCCGGCGACGGTCCAGGTGGTGGTGCCGTCCTTGTTGTCCTTCACCGCCACGCCCATCGCCGCGAGGGCGTCGCGGGCGCGGTCGGACGCCGCCCAGTCCTTCGCCGCCCGCGCCTCCTTACGGGCCGCGATCAGCGCCTCGACGGCCGCAACATCAATGCCGGAGGCCGCGACGCGCGAGGTCTCGCGCTCCGATTGTGTCTGCTGGAGGAAGCCGAGGGTGTTCGCCGCCGCGCGCAGGGATCCCGGTGCGGTCAGCTTGTGCAACTCGGCGATGGCCGCCGGGGTGTTGAGGTCGTCGAGGAGCGGCGCGAGGACGCTCTCCGGCATCCCGCCCGCCAGGGCGGCATCACCGGCCGTCGCGTACCACCGGTCCAGCATCCGGCTGGATTCCTCCAGCCCGCGCAGGGTCCAATCGATCGGCTGGCGATAATGGCTCTTGAGCATGTTGAGGCGCACGACCTCGCCGGGCCAGTCGTTCAGGACCTGCCGGATGGTGATGAAGTTGCCGAGCGACTTCGACATTTTCTCGCCTTCGACCTGCAGGAAGCCGTTGTGCATCCATACGTTGGCCATCACGGGCGTGCCGAAGCAGCAGCGCGACTGCGCGACCTCGTTCTCGTGGTGGGGGAAGATCAGGTCGATCCCTCCGGCGTGGATGTCGAAGGTCTGCCCGAGATGCTTGGCGGACATCGCCGAGCATTCGATATGCCATCCCGGCCGTCCAGGCTCGGCGATGCCGCAGGGGGACGGCCACGCCGGCTCGCCGGGCTTGGACGGCTTCCAGAGCACGAAGTCGAGGGGCGAGCGCTTGTAGGGGGCGACCTCGACCCGGGCGCCCGCCTCCATCTCGTCGAGGGGCCGCTTCGACAGGCGCCCGTAATCCGGCATCGATGGGACGTCGAACAGGACATGCCCGTCCGCCACGTAGGCGTGGCCGGCGGCCACCAGCCCCTCGATCATCGCCGCCATCTCGGCAATGTGATCGGTGGCCCGCGGTTCGATGAACCGGGGCGCCTCCCCGGGACGGTTCACATCCTCCGGCATGAGGATGCCGAGGTCGCGGATGTCCCGGTGGAATCGCGCCAGGGTGCCGTCCGTCAGTTCGCGGATCGTGATGCCGCGCTCCGCCGCCCGGGCGTTGATCTTGTCGTCCACGTCGGTGACGTTGCGGGCATAGGTGACGTGGGCCGGCCCGTAGAGGTGGCGCAACACCCTGAACAGCAAGTCGAAAACAATGATCGGCCGGGCATTGCCGATATGGGCCGCGTCGTAGACCGTCGGGCCGCAGGCGTAGAGGCGCACGTTGTCGGCGTCGATCGGGCGGAAGACGTCCTTCTGCCCACTCAGCGTGTTGTAGAGCCGCAACATCGCCGCCATGAAACCCCGACCCTCCCGGTCCTTCCCGAGCCGCGACCCGCCAAAAAGTGGCCACGCCTTTTAGTGGGCGGACCGGCGTTCGGGCGATGGCGCGGCGAAACCGTGGCGAGCCGACCGGCTCGCCTCCGACGCCTGTTGCACCGCCGCGACGGTGTTCGACGCCGGATGGGGCTAACGCAAATGCGTGAGGAATTCGAGAAGGGCGAAGATCGATCGGGTCGCGGAACGCCGTAAGGGTTCCTTAACCCCACTCTCCGACCGTCCCTTCAGCGATCGTCACGTCACCCTTTCCGTGACCGAGGAAACCCCATGCGACGCAGTGCTGCCGGATCCCTTGCTTTCGTTGCGCTCATAGCTCTCGGCCTTGCCGGCCAAGCTTTCGCGGACGGCGACGGCGAGACGCCCCGGATGGCGGCGAACCACGTGGAAAAAACCTTCCTCATCCCCTCCAGCGACGGGTACGGCGTGGCGGATTGCCTGACCGCCCCCGGCAGCGAGTGCGGCCAGACGGTCGCCAACGCGTGGTGCGAGTCCCAGGGCTTCGCCTCGGCCGGCTCCTACGGCACCGCCGCCGCCGACGAGTATACCGGCGCGATCGAGCAGCCGGCCGTCACGAAGCCGGCCGACCGCCCGATCCGCATCACCTGCCAGGACTGAACCCGGCGAGAGTCAGTTCTTCATGAAGTCGGCACACTTGGCGGCCGGCTCGGTACCCCAGGGCGCCAGAGGCACCGCCGAGGTGGAGTTCTTCGGCGAGCCCTGAATCACCTTGTCGGAATAGACCATGTAGATGAGCGTGTTGCGCGCCGCGTCGCAACCCCGCACGATCTGCATCGACTTGAAGATCAGCGAGCGGCGCTCGCTGAACACGACCTCGCCCTGTTTCAGCTTGTCCTTAAACTGGATCGGGCCGGTCTGGCGGCACGCCAGCGAGATGTCCGAGACGTCCTCAGCGAGCCCAAGGGTGCCTTTGATCCCGCCCTTCTCGGGCTGGGTGTACCAACATGCGACCCCGGACACGGCCGGGTCGTCGATGCCGTAGACTACGAGCTTGTCGTTGGGCGTCAGCGGGCGCCAGACCGTCGACTTGTCGAAGATCCTGTCGGGATCGGGCGCCGCCACCGCCGTCGCCGCAGCGGATGCGGCCAGGGCAGCCGAAAGACCGATCCGGGTGAGACTGCGAAACAACATGGTCTGTGAATTCCCCCTCAAAGCAGGCGACCCGCATGTAGGAGGGGTGACGCTCCACTGCGAGGAGGGATAGTGTTTGTGCCGCTCCCCCCAGCGTTCATGAATCGACCGCGCCGCGGTCGCACCCTGCCTCAAAGCGCGATTTCTGCGATGACATGGATGCGTTCCTCGCCGTTTGCCCGTCCGGGCCGGTGCCTCAGAACCGCCCTGTGCAGGGCCGCAATCGTGCTCGTCGCATTGCTCGGCGCGGTTCCGGCCGAGGCGCTGCCCGATCCGGCGTCCGATGGGGGAGACACCCTCGCGAAGGTCGAGCCGGCAGCTCCGCAGCCGCAGCTGCCTTCGCCCGAATGCCGCCGTTATAGGGCCGAGCTCGCCTCCATCCAGACCGGTGCCAGCGCGACGCGCGCCCTGCAGGACGAGATCGGCCGGCTGCAGACCTATTTCCGCAGCCTCAACTGCGAGGGCGGCAAGTTCCTGTTTTTCGATACGCGGCCTCCGCAATGCGGCGCGGTCGAGCAGCGCATCCGCGCGCTCAACGCCACCTATGGCGGCGCGGTAATCGAGGACACCTCCGGCCGAAAGCGCGACCTGCAGGCCCTGGTGGCGCGGACCTGTCCGGCCCGCGACGGGGTTCCGATGGGTGAAAGCTATGCCCGGGGCGGCGGGCAGGTGATCTGCGTGCGGACCTGCGACGGCGGTTATTTCCCCATGCCCAACCTGCCCGAGGGTCGCGGCGGGGCCGACGACATGTGCCACGCCCTCTGCCCGGGCACGGAGGCGGTGGCCTACTCGATGCCACAAGGCGACGAGGCCCTGAAGCAGGCGGCCACGGTGAAGGGCAATCGCGCCTACACGAGCCTCGCCAACGCCTTCAAGTTCCGCAAGTCCTTCGTGCCGAACTGCTCCTGCAAGCCCGACGGCAAGACCTGGGCGCAATCCCTGGTGAAGGCCGAGAGCATGCTCGTCCGGCACAAGGGCGATATCTTCGTCACCCCGATGCAGGCAGAAGCCCTGTCGCGGCCGAAGGTCCGCCTCACCCTCGTCGGGCGTGCAGACAGGACGGCGGCCGAACTCGCCGCCGACGCCGCCGGACGGTCCGGCCTCGATGGCAACAACGCCGTGAAGGCAGGCCCCGCCGGGCTTCCCGGCGAGGGAGCGGCCCGGGCCGATGAGGCCTCCCAGGGGGACATCCGGAAGGGCGAGCATATCGCCGTCCGGGTCATCGCCCCGGATCTCGTCGCCGTGCCGGGCCGCCCGACGCCCTAACGCCTTCCCCGGCGAGGGAACCATTCGGCAGTTGTGCAGTTCGGTTCGGCCCGAATTGAACGAGATGCCGATGCAGCGTTTCCGCCTTCTCCTCCTCGCCGGCACAGTCCTGCCGGGTCTCGCCCTGGGTCAGTCCGCTACGGCGCGGCCAGACGGCATGGTTCTGGCTCAGAGCGGGCCGGAGGAGCACAGGCCCGGCGGGCCGGGAGGTCCAGGCGGCCCGCGACCGGGTCCGGAGCGTGGCCCAGGCCCTGAGCGCGGGCCCGGTCCGGAGCGTGGCCCCGGTCCGGAGCGTGGCCCCGGTCCGGAGCGTGCGCCCCCACCCGCCCAACGGGAGCGTCCGACTCCCCCGCCCGAGCGCGCAGCCCCGCCGGTCCCGCGCGAACGCCCCGAGCCGCGGCCGGAGCGGGCGCCCCCCGCCGCCCGCGAACGGCCGGAGCCCCGCGAGGCGCCGGAACCCCGGCAAGAGCGTCCCACCCCCGATCGCCAACAGCCCCCTGCCCCGCCCCGGGAGCAGCGTCCGGATCGCGAGGACAGGCGGCCGGAGCAGCGCCAGGACCGCCGCGAGGATCGTGAAGGTCCGCCGTCCGCGCGCCCCGGCCCCGATCGGGCTCCCCCGCCTGCCGCCAACGCCCCCCGTCCGCAGCCGCAGGCCACACCGGATCGTCCTGGGCCGGATCGCAATTTGCAGGAACGCGACCGCGATCCGGGCCGGCCGGGCCCCGACCGCGCGCCGCCCGGTGGACCGGAGCGCGATGCACGGCCGCAAGCCCCCAATGCCGCCCCGGGCGTCCCCGGTCGTCCCGTCCAGCGCCTCGACAGCGCGCCCCCTCCCGGCGGCGAGCGCAACGGTGCGCCGGCCGCTCCGAACGCGGGGGCAGGTGCGCCGGGACAACCCAACCAGGGACCCGCCGGCGTACCGGGCGCCGAGCCCGGTCGTCCCCTGCCGCCGAACATGCGGCCCGGCGTACCTGGCAGGCCGTTCCAGCCGCCTGGACAGGCCCCCGGCCAGGGCCAGCCGCCTGTACCCGGACAGGGACCGGTGCCCGGGCAGGGACCGGTGCCAGGGCAGGGACCGGGACAGGTCCGGAACGACACCGGTCCCAACGGCCCGGCACGGGGCGATTTCAACGCTCCCGGCCGTCCGGGTTACATCCCCGGAGGGTTCCGCGAGAACGACCAGGTGCGCGATTACGAGCAGGTCCGCCGCGACCGGCAGGAGTTCAGCGCGGACGGCCGGACCTACTATCGGGAGCCGGGCCGCGTGATCGTGCAGGACCGCAACGGCTACCTGATCCGCCACGACGAGAATGAGCGGTTCCGTGACCTCGACCCGCGGGGCTACCGCTACGAGCGGCGGGGCGACGACTACGTCAGCTACATCGACCGGCCCGGCGGCGACCGCATCTACACGATCACCGACGACGACGGTCGGCTGGTGCGGCGCTACCGGCGCTTCGCGGACGGGCGTGAGGTCGTCATCATCGACAACAGCTATGCCGGGCCGCCGCGTCCGATCTACGACGACGTCGTGGTGCTGCCGCCGCCGGATGTGCGCATCCCCCGGGATCGCTACGTCGTCGAGTACGATCAGGCCGACCCGGATCTCGTCTATGAGGCCCTGACCGCGCCGCCGGTCGTGGCGGTGGACCGGCGCTATACGCTTGATCAGATCCGCTACAGCCCGGATCTGCGCGCCCGGATGCGGTCGGTGGACATCGACACGATCAACTTCGACACCGGATCGTGGATCGTCACGCCCGATCAGGCCCGGCGTCTCTCGGTCATTGCCGACGCCATCAACAGGGCGATCCGCGCAAACCCCCAGGAGGTCTTCCTGATCGAGGGCTATACGGATGCCGTCGGCTCCGACATCGACAATCTGTCCCTGTCGGACCGCCGCGCGCAGTCGGTCGCCACGGTGCTCACCCAACAGTTCCAGGTGCCCCCGGAGAACCTCACCACCCAGGGCTATGGCGAGCAGTACCTGAAGGTGAATACCCAGGGGCCGAGCCGTGAGAACCGCCGGGTGACGGTCCGCCGTATCACCCCCCTGCTGCAGCAGGGGGGCGGCCAGGGTCAGGCCGCGCCGCCGCCGCGCTAGCGCGTGTTCGGGGAGAGCGAACGCCGGTTCGGCGTCAGAAAATGCGGCAAGCACAATGGACTAGCGCCTTTCCTGTGATCCAAGGATGACAGAAAAGGCGCTCGAGCGTTCTCGGGGAAACTCGGATCATGCCGCGTCTCCCGTCTTTGCGAGCGTAGCGAAGCAATCCAGGGATCCGCCACATCCGGTCAGGTTCCGCTGACCTGGATTGCTTGCTGCGCTCGCGAAGACGGATAGGCTTCGTGATTCAACGCTTCCCGCCGCACGGCGGGGCGGTGTGAGATGAAAGCCGTGTAGAAGACGGCGTGCCGAACTTCGCCTCCGATTCCCGCGCCCATCACATCGCAGAGCTCGCCCACCGCGCCCTCATCGACGAATTGGAGGCGTGGCCGAAGCCCGGTCTCGTCAGCCTGGTCGATTCGGGCAGCCACCGGGACATGGATGCGGACACGCTTCGGCGGAGTGCGGGCGCCATTGCGCCCTTCTTCGCCGAGTTGGCACGGGCCGGGGCGGAGGGGGCCCCCCTCGGCGACCTGCGCCGGATCGGCCTGCGGGCCGAGATAGCCATGATGGCCGCGACCGGCGGCATCAACGCCCACAAGGGAGCGATCTTCTCCCTCGGGCTGATCTGCGCCGCCGCCGGCCTCGCAGGAGGCGAGGCAGTGTCGGCCGAGGATTTGGCCGAACGGGTCGGCGCCTTGTGGGGACCTGAGATCGCCCGGAAGCCCGCCTCCCCGATCACCCACGGCGGGCGGGCCGCCCTGCGCTACGGGGTCGGCGGAGCCGGGGCCGAGGCGGCGGCCGGCTTCCCGGCGGTGCGCGCCCTTGGCCTTCCCGCCCTACGGCGGGGGCGGCATCTGGCGCCGGGGCATCCCCAGGCCGCGCGGATCGAATGCCTCTTCGCGCTGATGGCGGACCTGGACGACACCAACCTCCTCCACCGGGGCGGCGAGGAAGGACTGCGGTACGCTCAAGGAGCGGCGCGGGAGTTCCTCGAGGCCGGCGGGGTCGGCGCCGCGGGCTGGGGCGATAGGGCGCTTGCCGTGCACCATGCCTTCGTGGCCGCCCGCCTCAGCCCCGGCGGTTCGGCCGACTTGCTCGCCGTGACCCTGTTCCTCGACAGTCTCGCGCAGACCTGAAAACGCAGACCATCCCTTCCCGAGTTGCGTGAGGCGCCGTCGTCAGTTCCGCGCCATGCGGACGGAGCCCGAGGCGTTGGCGAGGTTCGGCGGGGCCCCGCCGACGCCGGGCACAACCACGAGCTGGCGGATCTCGCCGTTCAGGTACGCGGTGAGGAAGCGGTTGTAATCGCGAAACGAGACGCAGCCGTTCGAAGCCCCATTCGGACCCAGCATGAAGGTGTGCGCCAGAAGCCCGACCCGGCCGTAAACGGCCTCCGCGCCGCCGACCGGCGTCAGGCGGATCGCCCGGACGCCGTGGAACAGCTGCTCTCGCTCCGACAAAACGTAGGTGCCCGGCGGCGTGGCGCCGCGCATCCGCACGTTGGCATGGCGGGGGTCGTCCATGATCTCGCCGAGACCGGAATGAGCTTCGAGCTTCTCGCCACTCGGCAGGGTGACGATGCGGGCGGAGATATCGTAGATCGCCGCCCCGCCTTCGGCCACGGGGGGCGCCAGGGGCGGGCTGATCCGCGGACGCGGGATGAGATCGGCCGGCTTGGTCTCGAGGGCCGTGTAGGCCCGGGCGGGCGTCGATTCCACGCCGAACAGTTTTTCGAGGAAGGAGCGGTTGTCCTCGGGCGCCGGCTGGGGCGGCAGCGCGGCCTCCTGTCGGGCAGCCGACCTTGCGGCACGGCGGGGCGCGGGGGCGGATCCGCGCAACTCGGGCGGACGCGGCACGGGCAAGGGCACGCTCATGGCCGTCCGCGGGGGCTCGGCCTCTGCAGCGGCGGGGGCGGTCGCCTGCTCCTCGACGGGCTGGGCCGGTGCGGCCGGTGCCTCGGGGGTCCAAGCCCAGCGCGACAGCTTGCCCGCAAGGTTGCTGTGCCAGGGATCGAGGAGATCTTCGGTCGGAATGGCGGCGGTGGTGGGGGCCTCACTCGCCTCGGTCTCCGGAAGCCGGAGGGCGACATGCTCCTGGGCCGGCGTCGCCGCCGGATGCGTCGGCCGTTCGGCGACGCGGCCTTGGCCGAGGGCGGACAGAGCCACCACGGCCGCCAGCATGCCGAGCGGCGGAAGGCAGGAACGGCGGCGGCCTTTCTCCGGGCCGGCGGCGGGCTGCGTGGGTTCGGTCATCGGGACGCCCTTGCTCCTCGTCGCGGAGCGGGTCGCTGCCCCGGTGTCACGGCCGCGAATCGCGGCGACATGAACGGGAGGGCAGAACCCGCGCGGCCGGAATCAGCGTAACCGGAGGGGCGATTTCAGGGCGAGGACGTGGTCGATCCGGGCTGCAACCGGACCCTTTTCAGGCGAGAACCGATGCAATCCACGGTTTTGCCGCAATCCGGCCCCGCAGGGCACCGCGATGATGAATGGGGAAGAAGGTGGTGCCGGAGGAGGGATTTGAACCCCCGACCTTCGCTTTACGAAAGCGCTGCTCTACCACTGAGCTACACCGGCAACCGGCCGGGCCGAGGGCCCGGACGCCGGAAGGCTCATAGCCTCTGCACCTGTCCAAAGCAAGCCGGCGAAGGCGGTTCAGGCCGCAGCGAGTTCCGCTTCGAGGAAGGCCCGCAACTCCGCCCGGTCGACCCCGGGGGCGATGAAGCTCTGTCCGATGCCCCGGGCGAGGATGAAGGTGAGCGCGCCATCGCGGACCTTCTTGTCCTGAGCCATGGCATCGAGGATGGCCCCGGCATCGCCACTGCCGCCGGGCACCTGCTGCAGCCGGGTCGGCAGGCCGGCCAGGGCGAGGTGGTTCGCCACGCGGCCGGCCTCCTGCCCACCGCAGAGGCCGAGCCGCGCCGAGAACCGGAAGGCGAGTGCCAGCCCGATGGCGACGCCCTCCCCGTGGACGAGGCGGCCCGAGTCGTAGCCGGTGATCCGCTCCAGGGCGTGGCCGAACGTGTGGCCGAGGTTGAGGAGTGCCCGTTCCCCATCCTCACGCTCGTCGCGGGTGACGACACCCGCCTTGGCCCGGCAGCAGATGGCCACAGCCTCGTCCCGCTCGGGGCCACCGGAGAAGATCCCCCGCCAGTTGGCCTCGCACCAGGAGAAGAAACCCTCGTCGCCGATCAGCCCATACTTGGCCACCTCGGCATAGCCCGCCCGCATCTCGCGCTCGGAGAGGGTGTCGAGGGTCGCCGTATCCGCCAGGACCAGGCGAGGCTGGTGAAAGGCGCCGATGAGGTTCTTGCCGTGGGGCGAGTTGATGCCGGTCTTCCCCCCCACCGAGGAGTCGACCTGCGCCAGCAGGCTAGTCGGCACCTGGACGAAGCGCACCCCGCGCCGGAGACTGGCGGCGGCGAAGCCCGCGAGGTCGCCGACCACGCCGCCGCCCAGGGCGATGACGACATCCCCGCGTTCGATCTTGAGGGCGAGGAGCCCATCGCAGACCTCGGCGAACCGGGTATAGGATTTGGACGCCTCCCCGGGCGGAACGGTAACGATGCCGGCGCGCAGTCCGGTCGCCTCCAGGCTCTCCCGAAGCCCGGCGGCGTAGAGGGCGCCGACGGTCTCATCGGTGACGATCCCCGCCGCTCTGGCGCCAAGGGCGGCGACCCGGGCGCCGGCCCCGGCGATGAGGCCCCGGCCGATCAGGATGTCGTAGTCGCGGCCCCCGTCGAGGCCGACATGGACGGAGAGGGGTTCGGTCACGGTCCGGGCGCTCACTGGGCCGCCAGGGCGGGCGGCGGGTCGAGGAAGGAGACGAGGGATTCCATCACGTCCTCCACGACGCGGTCGTGGGCCACGTCCCGGGACACCACGACCACGTCGGCTTCGGCATAGACCGGATGCCGGATCTCCATGAGGGCCCGCATGGTCTCCTCGGGATCCTCGGTCTGAAGTAGGGGACGGTTGCCGCGCTTGCGGACCCGCCGCATCAGCACGTCGAGATCCGCCTTCAGCCAGACCGAGACGCCGCGCTCGCGGATACGCTCACGGGTGGTTTCCCGCAGGAAAGCGCCCCCGCCCGTGGCGAGGACGAGGGGCCCGGCCCGCAGGAGGCGGGCGATCACCCGCTCCTCACCGTCGCGAAAGCTGGGCTCGCCATAGATGGAGAAGATGTCGGGGATGGTCAGGCCGGCGGCGGCCTCGATCTCGTTGTCGGCGTCCTTGAACAGCAGGCCGAGGCGACTGGCGAGACGACGGCCCACCGTGCTCTTGCCGGCCCCCATCAGGCCGACGAGCACGATCGACCGGAGCCCGAGGCCCCGTCGCAGGCGCGCTTCGATAGGCTCGTCGGCCTCCGCTTCGTTCATCGAAACCCACGACACGCGATTCACACGACACTCGGACCGGGCCGCCCGGTCACGGCGTCCCGGCAGCGGCCACAGCCGTGCCGCTTCCTGCGCGTGGCTCTTAGCGCGTTTCACGGCAAGCGCGAAACACGGCTTTCAGCGCCGGCCTGTGGCGCCGCCGGCCTTGTCAGCGCCGCGTTCGCATGGTGGAAACCGGCGGTCCGATACGGGCGGGCAAGGTGGCCCGATCGGCCCCCCTGCCCCGCGCCCGTCCGCCCGAGGATCGACCGACGTGCCGACCCTGTTCCGTTTCTTCGCCACCATCGCGATCCTGGCCGGCCTCGTCTTCGCCGGCATGTTCGCCCTCGCCACCTTCGTGAAGCCCACCCCGCGGGAGATGTCCGTCTCGATCCCCGCCTCGAAGCTTCAGCCGCCTAAGTGACTGCGCCGGCTGGCTTGACCGCGACGGCGGACATCATTTCCCCGGAGGTCGGCGACTATCTCGCCATGCTCGCCGCCGAGCGGGGGGCGGGGACCAACACCATCGAAGCCTACCGCCGGGACCTCGCCGACTACCTCGCCTACCTCGCCCGCGCCGGCTCCAGCCCGGACCGGGCCGATGCCGGCCTCCTGCGCGCCTTCGTCATCGATCTGGAACAGCGCGGACTGTCGGCAGCCACCGCCGCGAGGCGGCTCTCCTGCGTGCGCGGCTTCCACAAGTTCCTTTACGCCGAAGGCGTCACAGAAGCCGATCCGAGCGGCCCCATCGCCGGCCCGCGCCGGGGACGGCCGCTTCCCAAGGTCCTGTCGGTGGCCGAGGTCGATCGGCTGCTTTCCGCCGCGCAGGACGCGGCCGGCCGCGCCGATCAGGCCCCCGGCCCGGCGAGGCGTGCCCGCCGCGTGGCCTGCCTGCTGGAGCTGCTCTACGCGACCGGCCTGCGCGTGTCGGAACTCGTGGCCCTGCCCCGGTCGGCGGCGAGTTCCGACGCGCGGATCCTGATGGTGAAGGGCAAGGGCGGACGCGAGCGTCTCGTCCCCCTTACGGAGGCGGCCCGGGCGGCCATGGCGGTCCATCTCCCGGCGGTGCCGGAGGACAGCCCTTGGCTCTTCCCCGCCGACAGCGAGAGCGGCCACCTCACCCGGCAGGCCTTCGCCCGCGACCTGAAGGATGCCGCGGCCACCGCGGGGTTGCGGACGGACCGTATCAGTCCCCACGTTCTGCGGCATGCCTTCGCCAGCCATCTCCTGCATAACGGGGCAGACCTGCGTATCGTGCAGGAGTTGCTCGGTCATGCGGACATCTCGACGACGCAGATCTACACGCACGTCCTCGACGATCGCCTGAAGGCGATGGTCCGAGATCTGCATCCACTCATGGACGATCCGGTGGCCGAGACTTGAGGCCCGACTGAATTCATTGTCCCATCGTGACGAAGTGTCTAGATATCGACTTTGGGAATGGATCAGCGAACCGACCTTTCGTCTCTGACGCGAGGTCCGGCGGCGATCGGTGAGGATGGACGGAGGGTTAGAGCGAGAATGGCGGGTCCCGCCCTGAGGCGCAACGGCGCGTCGACGCCCGAAACGGCGGTCGAACCGGAGAGGCGCCACGGCGCCCTCAATGAGTCGCAACGGCTCGACAACCAACTCTGCTTCGCGGTCTACGCGGCGGCCCATGCGTTCGGGCGCGCCTACCGCAACCTGCTGGGTCGCCACGATCTGACCTACCCGCAATACCTCGTGCTGATGGTGCTGTGGGAGGAGGATGGCCTGACCGTGAAAGAGATCGGGGAGCGGCTGTTCCTCGATTCCGGCACGCTGACGCCTCTGCTGAAGCGGCTCGAAGCGTCCGGCCGGGTGCGACGTGCCCGCGATCGTCCCGACGAGCGGCAGGTCAGCATCTTCCTGACCGAGGCAGGGGAAGCCCTCAGGGACATCCTGGCCTGTATCCCGGACGAGGCCGGGGGCATGACGGGCTTCGCGATCAAGGACCGCAAGGACCTGCTCGAGCACCTCGTCTCCCTGAGGGATGGGCTAAGGAGCCACGATCCGGCCTGAGGCCGGCGGAACCTTTGCGAGGGAAACGGCCGGGCTTGAGGCCTGCCACGGATACAAAAACGCCTGGCCCTCGGCCAGGCGTTGGTCGTTGACGGCCAGTGGCGCCCGGCCCTTCGGACCAGGCGCCCTCGCTGCTTACGACTGGGACTTCAGGTAGGCGATGACGTCGCTGACCTTCTTGTCGTCGGGGTAGCCCTGGAAGATCATCTTGGTGCCGGGCACCTTCGCCTTCGGGTTCTTCAGCCACTCGTGCAGATTCGCCTCGTCCCAGGTGATGCCCGAGTTCTTGAGCGCGGCAGAGTAGTTGTAGCCCTCGTAGGTGCCAGCCTTACGGCCGACGACACCCTTCAGGTCCGGCCCGACGCCGTTCTTCTGGAAGTTATGGCACGCCTTGCACGGCGCGAACGCCTTCTCACCGGCAGCCGGATCGCCGGCCTCCTGGGCCTGGGCCGACAGGGGGATCATTGCGGCGAGGATGGCACCGAGAACGAGCTGACGCATGAATTTCCTCCTTGTTACGGCTTAGGCCGGCACGCGGGCGCACACCCGTCGCGACTGGAACAGGTCTAAGCTGATACGCTCAATCCTTGCAACGTCCGTTGCCGGCGGGAGGATGCGTCTTTTCCCACGAAACGTCACGAAACCGGGCCGTAGGGGATCCATGCCGCAGGCGGCGGCGTTCCGGGGCAGCCGACCCGGCGCGAACGTCGGACATTCGTGATAGCCTGTCCGCATGCCGCGCTGGATCTTCCTCCTATTCTGCACCGCCCTGGCCCTCTCCGTCGTGGGAAGCCTTCTGATCGTGTGGCACAGCCCGAACTCCCTGCCGCCGGTTACGAACCAGCCGAGGCCGGCGTCGTAGGCCCGGGCTCCGTCACAAGCGCCAGAGATCGATGCCGTCGGGCACGCTCGCCCGGTCGAGGAGACCGGTGACGTCGAGGACATCGCCTCGTCCGCCGGTCAGCAGCGGGACGATCCCGGCCCAACCGCTCGCCCTGATGGCCGCATGGGGAACGGCGAGGATCACGGCGTCCGCAGGACGCAGGGTATCGAGGGGCGTGAGGGGGAAGCCGTGCTCGCGGCGAACGGCCGCGGCATCGGCCATCGGGTCCGCGGCCTGCACTGTCACCCCGAAATCCATGAGGCCCCGCACCACGTCGGCGGCGCGGCTGTTGCGGATATCGGGGATGTCCTCCTTGAAGGTCACGCCCAGCACGATGACCCGCGGTTCAGGCCGCCCCCTTTGCAGAAGCCGGCGGATGCAGGTGCCGACCACATGGGCGGCCATGGAATCGTTGATCCGGCGGCCGGCCAGGACGAGTTCGGGGTGGTGCCCCGCCTCCTGGGCCCGGTGGGTCAGGTAGTACGGATCGACGCCGATACAGTGGCCGCCCACCAAGCCCGGGCGGAAGGGCAGGAAGTTCCATTTGGTCCGGGCGGCTTCCAGCACGTCGCCGGTATCGAGCCCGATCCGCGCGAAGATCATGGCGAGCTCGTTCATCAGGGCGATGTTGACGTCCCTCTGGACGTTCTCGATCACCTTGGCGGCCTCGGCCACGCGGATCGAAGGCGCCCGATGGATCCCCGCCAGGGCGATGGCGCCATAGGTCTCCGCCACGATCTTTAAGCTTGCCGGGTCCCCCGCAGAGACGACCTTCACGACCCGGTCGAGGGCATGTTCCCGATCCCCGGGATTGATGCGCTCGGGCGAGTAGCCGAGGGCGAAATCACGCCCCGCCGTGAGGCCGGACGTCGTCTCCAGGATCGGCGCGCAGACCTCCTCGGTGGCACCCGGATAGACGGTGGATTCGAAGACGACGATGGCACCGGGGGAAAGGGCCGCGCCCACGGTGCGCGAGGCGGCCTCAAGGGCGCGCAGATCCGGCGTCCGGGCCGCGGTGATCGGTGTCGGCACCGTGACGATGAAGAAATCTCGTTCCCTCAGTTCTGCGGTATCGGCGCTGACGCACAGGCGGGGAAGGTCGGCCAGGATGGCAGGGTCGACCTCTCCGGTCCTGTCGCGGCCGGCGGCGATCTCCGCCACGCGGACCGGGTCGATGTCGTAGCCGACCGTGTCGAATCCCGCCCGTGCGAAGGCGACCGCGACGGGAAGGCCGACATAGCCGAGCCCGATCACCGCGATCCTGCGACCACCACCCATCCCGACGCCCTGCCCGTTCGAATACCGTCGCCACGGGAGGCGGCGGACACCGTTCCGTCAAGCTCGCCCATCAGGCCCGGTGATAGTCCCTGTACCAATCCACGAAGCGACCGATACCGGTCTCCAGGGGCGTGGCAGGGGAGAAGCCGACATCCCTGGCGAGGTCTGCGATGTCCGCGAAGGTCTCCGGCACGTCGCCGGGCTGGAGGGGCCGCAGGATCACCTCCGCCTTGCGGCCGAGCTTACGCTCCAGCAACCCGATCATCGCCATCAGGTCCGCCGGCTCGGAATTGCCGATGTTGTAGAGGCGGTAAGGCGCGAGGCTCGTCCCGGGATCGGGCCGCCGTCCGTCCCAGGCGGGGTCGGGGGCGGCGGGATGATCGACGAGGCGGACGATCGCTTCGACCACGTCGTCGACGTAGGTGAAGTCCCGCCGCATCCGGCCCTCGTTGAACACATCAATGGGCTCGCCCGCCAGGATCGCCCTGGTGAAGAGCCACATGGCCATGTCGGGCCGGCCCCAGGGCCCGTAGACGGTGAAGAACCGCAGGCCCGTCGTCGGCAGCCGGTAGAGGTAGCTGTAGCTGTGGGCCATCAGCTCGTTCGCCTTCTTCGTCGCGGCGTAGAGGCTGACGGGATGGTCGACGTTCTGATGAATGGAGAATGGCATCGCCGTCACCGCGCCGTAGACCGAGCTGGACGACGCGTAGATCAGGTGCTCCACCCCGTGGTGGCGGCAGCATTCGAGGACGTTGAGGAAGCCCGTCAGATTGCTCGCGGAATAGGCGTGGGGATCGGTGAGGGAATAACGCACGCCCGCCTGCGCTGCGAGATGGATTACCGTCGTGAACCGCCCCTCCCGGAACAGTTTCTGTAGAGCCGGAAGATCGGTGAGATCGACGCGGTGGAAGGCGTAGCGCTCCCCGGACAGGCGGCGCAGCCGCGCCTCCTTCAGGGCGGTGTCATAATAGGCGTTGACGTTGTCGAGCCCGGTGACGGCCCGCCCCTCCCCGATCAGACGGTGGGCGACATGATTGCCGATGAAACCGGCGACGCCCGTGATCAGAATGCGCGGATCGGTCATGCGCGGACGGAGATCCCCTCGCCGGCCCGTGACAGTGGCGGCCGGGCCCGTTTCCGGTGGACGCGGTCCTATCACGGTGCGACGCCCTCGCCCACCGGAACGAACCGGTATGGACGATCCCCCACCATCCGCGTTAACCTCGGTCCGTGAGCGCGCCGACCCGCCCGCTGCCCAAGAGCCTGACCCGCCTGCTCAAGGAGCCGGCGACCCATATTGTCGTGCCGACGCCGGGGGATCGGCCCCAGGGGCGCTATCCCTACGAAGAGTCACAGGACGGCAGGCCTCAAGCCCCTGACAAGGCCCTTGAGTTGGCAGTTCTCCGGGGTTTCGTCGCACTCGTTTCGTTTTGCGTGTGGGGGGCGATCCTCTGGATCGTCCTGCGGCATTTCCTCCGGTGACGATCGCATCACTCAATTCCCGCCAAAGTTTCGAGAAAACGTGATCGAAAGTTTTTAGCCGGCGTGAGTTTCGCGCTGGGCGACTTCGCGCTATTGCGCAAAACTCGACACACGCGCTTGCCGCGGCACGAGCGAGACCCGATCTGTTGATGATGTCCGAGATCCCACGCCGCGGCGGCGCCTTCACGATCCGTACCGTCCCGGTACCGGCGCAGCCGCCCGTGCTCGACGAGTTCACCCGGCGCCGCCTGGGCCGGGAGCTTCGCGCGCTCTACGATCCGGTCATCGACGAGCCGATCGATCCGCGGCTGGCCGAACTGCTGCAACAGCTCGAAACGGACCGCGCCGGCCCCGGCGCCTGAGCAGATCGCCCCGGTCTCACCGTTTGGTGAGCTTTTGCCGCTAGTCCGTTCCCGCAGAGGGAGGACCGTCGATGCGGCTGAGCGTGGTGATCTGCACCTACGAACGGCCGGCTCTGCTCGCCGCACTCCTGCGCTCCCTGCAAGGCCAGGACGGAACCAGGACCGGGGACGTCGAGGTGGTCGTCGTCGACAACAGCGACGGGGAGACCGCAAGGTCCGGTGTCGAGGCTGCGGCAGCGGGGTTCCCGATGCCCCTGCGTTACGTGACGGCGCATCCGGCCAACATCTCGGTGGCCCGCAACGCCGGCTGCCGGGCGAGCATCGGCGAGGCCGTCGCCTTCCTCGATGACGATCAGGAGACGCAAGCCGGCTGGCTCGCCGCGGTGCTGGACGGGCTGGCCCGGTTCCCCCACGACGTTTTCTTCGGGCCGATCCTTCCGCGGTTCGAGGCCCCCCGGGCGGTGACCCCCGCCGCGCGCACCCTGTTCACCCGCGAAGGGACGCAGGCAGCAGGAGAGGAACTGTTCGCCCTGCGGCGACCGATGTCGCAGCGCTTCGTACTGTCGACGGCCAACAGCATCTTTCGGCGGGCGACCGCGCTTCCGGGGCCAGAGCCCTTCGATCCCCATTTCGGGCAATGCGGCGGCGAGGATCTCCACCTGCTCTGCCGCCTCGCCCGGGGCGGGCGACGATTCGCATGGCTGCCGGAGGCTCGGGCGACGGATTTCGTCCCGCGGCACCGGTGCGGCACGGGCTATCTCGTGCGCCGCCACTTCGCCGGCGGGCAGGCCTACGCCGCGACCCTCATCCGCACGAGCCCGCATCCCCTGCGCGAAGAAGCCCTGTTGGCCGGCAAGTTCCTGATCCAGGCTGGCCTGCTGCCGGTCATGGGTCTTTCGATGCTGCGGCGGGAGGCACCGGGACGGAGCTTCGCGATCCGTGCAGCCGGCATCGCCGGCAAGCTGCTCTGGCGCCGCCTCTATCCGCTCTACCGGGCCGAGGCAGCCGCCCTCAGCCGTCCCGAGGCCACGACGCACACCTGATCGTCCCTATCTCAGGATCAGGGCGACGGTGGGAGGGAATGGGAACCCGCTTTTCCTCTCCGAGCGCAGAGCGGCCGGAACCGGCTCAAGCAGGGTTCCGCCGCCGTCTTTGCGAGCGTTATAGGACAGACATTCCTGCCTCCGCCACAAATCGTCCCAAACACGAAGACAATATTAACGCTGTGTGCAGGTCGGAGACCGACTCGGCTCACCGTCTTAACGCGAGACAAGCAGCTGCGCGTTACGGCATGAACGGTACGCGCGGCCGTTTCATGGGATATCGTCCTATCGGGACGCGTCCCGTTTCGGAGCAGATCGTGCTGGGCAGCGACTTGCATCGCCCGGGCAGCCGCCCGGTGCGAGGTTCCCGAGCCGGGATGCAGGGCGCTGCGCTATCGGGGAAAGCCGGTCGATGCAGTTGATCGAACGCGAGAGCAGCCGGGGGGCCTACGCCCCCGAGCCCGACGAATGGGACATGTTCCGCCTCGAGATCCGCGAGGCGGTCGCGTCCCTGCGCCGGCACGCGCTGGCCATCTCCCTGTGCATGCTTGGGGCCATCGTCCTGGCGGTGCCCGTCGTGATGCTGCGCACGCCGACCTATGTCGGCACCGCGCAGGTTTTGCTCGATCCCCGCGGCTTAAACGTCGTCAGCAACGAACTCGTCCCGCAGCCGCCTTCGGCCGACGTGAACGACGCGGTGATCGAGACGCAGTCCCGCTTCCTGCATTTCGATGCCGTGCTGCAGGAAGTCGTCCAGAATCTGCATCTGACGGACGATCCGGCCTACATGGCGAAGCCCGGCCTCGGCGCCCGCATCAAGGCACTCATCGGGCTGTCTGCGCCCGCCCAGGCGGTCAATCCCGTGGACGTCGCCACCAAGATCCTTGGCAAGCAGACCACCTACCAGCGCGAGGGCAAGAGCTTCGTCGTCAACCTGTCCGTGCGTGCCAACGACCCCGTGAAGGCGGCCCGCATCGCCACGGCGATCGGGCAGGCCTTCGTGGACGACATCGAGCGCCGTCGCAGGGATATCGTCGTCCGCGCCCGGGACGCAATCAGCGCCACCCTGAAGGGGCAGAGCGAGCACGTCATCGCCGCCGAGCAGGCGGTGGAAAAGTACAAGCGCGAAATCGGCGTGGTCGATCAGGATGGGCGGACGGTCAACAACGCCCGCATCACCGATCTCAACGCGCAGCTTCTGGCGGCCCGGGCGCAGACCAGGGCCGTAGCGGCCCGGGTGTCGGCCCTCGACAGCCGGGGCCCCTCCTCGGCGGACGGGCCGAACCCGGACGGGATCGAATCTTCCACCCTGTCGCAGCTCCGGGTGAACCTCGCCGAGGTCATCCGGCAGCAGGACAACCTGCGCACCACGCTCGGCCCGCGCCATCCGGCGGCCATGGAGGTGGATTCGCAGGTGCGAAGCCTCCGCTCGGCCATTTCCCGCGAGACGGCGCGGATGCAGGCCACCCTGCGCAACGACCTTGCCGCCGCCCGCAACCGCGAGGACGCGATCGCCCGGGATCTCGCCAAGGCTGAAGCCGACACGACCCGGACCAACACCGCCCTCGTGACCCTCCGCCAGCTGGAGCGCGAGGCGCTGGCCCAGCGCTCGGTCTACGAGAAGACCCTGAGCCGGGAGCGCGAACTCCTCGAACAGGAAACGGTCGGCACCTCGAACGTTTCCCTGGTCAGCGCCTCCAAGCCTGATCCCCAGTCGGCGGATCTCCAGCCCGCCCTGCTCGTGGCAGCGGCGGGCCTTCTCGGCCTGCTGCTCAGCGGCATGGGCGCCGTGCTCTTCGACCGCCGGGGGGGACGCCTGCATTCGGCAGAGCGCCTCACCGCCCGGACAGGCATCCCGGTGCTGGGCGTCCTGCCCCTCTCGCGCAAACGCCTGAGGGAGGCCAGTGACACCGTGGCCGTGCTGGCCGGCTCCCGCGCCTCCTCCTCCGCGCGGATTCTCACCCGGCTCGCCGACTATCTCGACGAGGCGGCCGAGCACGGGCAGGTTCGGCTTCTCATCGTGTCCGCCTCGGACGGTCCGATCTCGACGATCATCGCCCAGAACCTCGTCCTGGCCCAGGCCGCCCGTGGCCGGCGGGCGCTGCTCGTCGATGGCGATGCCCGCTCGGGCCGTCTCACCTGGATGATCCCAAGGGATCCCCAGTCGGGGGTCGTTTCCTGCACCGTTGAGGGTTATCCGCCCTTCTGCGCCACGGCCGCCAGCGAGCGGGCGAACGCGGACACCGCTGTCGAGCGGGAAGAGGGCTACGATTGCGTCGTGATCGATGGCGGCGAGGGCCAGGACGAGACCCGCCTGAGGCGCTCCGCGGCGACGGCGACGGCCATCGTCCTCGTGGCCGAGAGCGGCGTCGCTACCGATGAACGCATCGAGGATATCCGCGCCGCCCTGCTGTCGAGCGCCGACAAGATCGCCGGGGCGCTGTTCGTGGTGAAGGGCGCGGATCCCGTCGTACCAGCCCCGGCCCGGTCCCGCCCGCTGCCGCAGCGCTTCGTGCTGGGCGCCGACAACGGGGCCCTGGCGTGAGAGCAGGCTGCCGGTGACCGCTGCTCTCCAGGGCCTGACATCCCCGATCGGCCCGGCGACCTCAGCCGCGCAGCATCCGCGGGTCCGGCGCACGCCATGGCTCCTGCGGGTGATCCCGGCTGCCCTCTATCTCGCCTTCCTGGCCTACATGTTCATCGGCGTGATGCCGATGAGCGACGCCAGCGCCATCACCTCCGGCGACGGCAACGCCAACGAACGCCTCGCCGTGCTCGCGATGACCGGGATCGCCCTGGTGGAGATCGTCCGCCGCCGCCGGGTGGTGCTGCCCCTGCTGATGCGCTCCTGGCCGATCTGGCTGGTGCTGGGCTGGTTCTGCGCCAGCGTTGTCTGGGCCGCCTTCCCGGACATTGCCGTTCGGCGGGTGAGCGTCATGGTGTTCATCTGCATCATCGCCCTGGCGATCGCGGCGGGGATTGGCCCCCTCCGGCGGACCCTCGGCCTAATGGCAGGCATCCTCGTCGTGGTCATCGCCGGCGACCTGGCGGTGACGGCGCTCAATCCCGGCTTCGCCTTCACCGAGATTGGCGTACGCGGCTACCATCAACAGAAGAACGTCGCCGGCCTCGTGGCCATGCTCGCGGTGATCGTCGGCTTCGGCTGGACCCTCGCCGCCCCCCGTCCCGGACGGATCCTGGCCGGCCTCGCCTTCACGCTCGCCGCCTTCGGCTTCCTGGTGCTCACGAAGAGCAAGACATCGATGATGCTCGCCCTGCTCGGTGTCGCCCTGCTGCCGGGCATGCTGATCCTGCGCCGGCTGGGACCCGCCACGGCCCTGTTCGTCACCCTCCTGGGCGCCGGAGGCGTCGGGGTGACGTATCTCGGGGTCACGGCCTTCGGGGGGGATTTCGTCGGCCTGCTCACCCCCGGCAACGATTCGAGCTTCACCGGCCGCACCCAGATCTGGGACTTCGCCGCCTCCGAGATCGCCCGCCGGCCCTGGACGGGATACGGGTTCGGCTCGTTCTGGGACGTGGGCGATGCCAACGACCCCCTGTTGCGGGCGCCCCCAGGCTCCTGGCTCGCGACCCTCAAGATCGGAGAACGGGCCGACGTGGTGATCAACGAGGCCCATAACGGCTACCTCGACCTGCGCCTGCAGGGCGGCGCGCCCGCCCTCGCCTTCGCCGTCCTCGCGCAGATCCTCACGATCCTGGCGCTCGCCGTGAAGCTGTTCTCCCGGCGCACCGGGCGGCCGGATGCCGTGGCTGCGGCGACGTACCTCGTGATCGCCCTGGTCGTGCTGGTCCACAACGCGACCGAGTCGAGTTTCTGGATGCGTGGGCAGGTGTTGGCGAACGTTTCCATCCTCATCAGCCTTCTGGCCTTCCGCCGGGAACCCGAACGGGAGCCGACATGACGATCCACCGGATCGGCGGCTGGATCGGGGCCGGCCTGGCCGACGCGGCGGGCCGCCTCGTCATCCTGTCCGCCACGACCGCCTTTCTCGCCCGGACCCTTCCGCCGGGCGATTTCGGCGCCACCGCGCTCACGCTGTCCATCGTCACCGCCTTCTCCATGGCGGTCGGCACGCCGTACGAGGAAGCCCTGGCCCAGGCCAGGGTGGTCCGCCGTTCCGACCTGGGGGCGGTGCTGGCCGTGTCCCTTGTGGCCGCGCTCGGCTTCATCCTGCTCTGCGTGCCCCTCGGCCTGCTCCTCGACCGGGTGTACGAGCGCGACGACCTCGTCCTGCTCCTGCCGGTGACGGCGCTCCTCCTCCTCGCCCAGGGGCCGATGACCCTGGCCACGGCCGTCGCCCGGCGACGGAAGGCGTTCTACGTCATCAACCTGTGCAGCATCGCCGGCCACGTGGCGGGGGCGGCGGCAGCCATCGCCCTCGGGCTTGCGGGGGCGGGGATCTGGGCCCTCGTCACCCTGCGTATCGTCCTGGTCTTCGCCACCGCGGCGAGCCTGTTCTGGATGCTGCGCCTGTCGGTCAGGCCGGTCTGGTCCTGGGGCAGCCTGCGCCGGTTCAACCGTTTCGCCGGGCTCGTCCTGGCGTCCCGTCTGGTCGAGAACGCCACCTACGTCGTCTACAACACCCTCGTCGGCGCCCTGTTCGGGCTGACGGTGCTCGGCTACCTCAACATCGCCATGCGCCTCATCGAGCCGGTGCGCGGGGCCATCGTCGCCATCACCCACAACCTCTGTTTCCCGCATTTCCGGGGTGGTGCCGCCTCGCGGGAGAATGTCGGCGAGGCGGCGGCGGAGGTCGCCCGGGAAAGCTCCGCCCTGGTCGCGCCGACGATGATGGGTCTCGCCGCCGTGAGCCCCCTCGTCGTCCCGCTCATGGCCGGGCCGGGCTGGACCACCGCCGAGCCCATCGCGGCGGCTCTCGCGGCCGGCGGCCTCCTCGCCCTCCCGTCGCAGGTGGTGCAGACCGCCCTGTCCGCCAGCGGCCGGCCGCAGAGTGTGCTGCTGTCGTACGTGGTCGCCCTCGTCACCCTGTCCGCGACCCTCGTGGCGACGAGCGAGTTCCCCCCCGCCACGATCGGTCTAGCGCGGCTGGCGGGCGATTTCGCCCTGACGGTCACCGCCGTCCTGGTCAACGGTCCGCTGATCGGGCTCTCGCCCTGGCCACTCCTGCGCCGGCTTTCCGGCGTCTGGCTTGCCGCCGCAACTATGGGTGTCATCGTCGCCTGGATCGGCATCCGCCTCGCCGAATCCCACGGGCAGGTCGTGGCTCTGCTGGTAGCGGTCCCGGCGGGAGTCCTGATCTACATCCCGCTCCTTTTCCTGATCAGCCGGGCGAGCTTCCGGTCCCTCGTGCACCGGATCGGGCCGATGCTCGGGCGCGGTGCCCTGGCCGGCGCACGATGACAGGGCCGATCCTCGTCACCGGCGCGGGCGGGTTCATCGGCCGGGCGACGGTTTCTCAGCTTCGCGGGGCGGGACTCTCGGTAAGGGCCGGATTTCACCGGCTTCCAGCGAACGGCGCGACCGACGACGGGACAGTGCGGTGCGACCTCGACGAGGCCCGCAGCCTGGACCCCGCCTGTGCCGGGGCATCCGCCATCGTGCACGCGGCGGGCCGGAACGCGGTGGCGATGCCGGACCAGCTTCGGGCCCTCCTCGCTGCAGCGGACCGGGCCGGTGTCGGCCGCATCGTCTTCCTGAGCTCCATCGCCGTGTACGGACCGGCACAGGGCCGCATCGCAGAGCCGGACGTTCCCCCCGACACCGCCGCCCCGGACGATCCCTACTGCGCCGCCAAGCGCGCCTGCGAAGCGATGCTGCGGAATTGGGTCGCCGCGCGTCCGGGGCGACGGGTGGCGATCCTCAGGCCGGGCATCGTCTACGGGCGGGGAAGCGCCCTGTGGGTGGACCGTCCGCTGGCGGCGATCCGGGCTGGCGTCCTCGGCGACCTCGGCCCGCGCGGACAGGGTCTGGCGGCTCTGGTTCATGTGGACGACGTGGCCGTTGCGATCCGTTGCGCCCTCGCGGCGCTCACCGGATCGGGGCCTGGCCTCCTGGCCGCCAACATCGTCGGTCCCGACACGCCGAGTTGGAACGCCTATTTCGCCGCCCTGGCCCGCCAATCCAACCTGCCTGCCCCCCCTCCCCTGACCACGGGCCGGCTCGCGCTCCTGCGCATCCTGTCGAGACCGGCCAAGGCCCTGGCGCGGTTGCGCCTGCCCGCTCCCCGGTCCCTTCGCCTCGTCCCCGCGCCGGGGGAGCTGCGCCTCTTCGCCCGGGATGCCCAGTACGACACGGCCCGCGCCCGGACCGATCTCGGGTTTCGCGCCACCGTTCGACTCACGGACGGGCTCGCGGAGGCGCTCGCCCCCTGGCCTGCCACCTGCACGGGGCGGGCATGACCATGCGGCCGCCGCCCCGGATCGGGACACGGTGTGCCGCGGCGACACATTGAGCGCAGCCGAAGGACGACGGGATGTCCACGATCGCCGAGCCGGCAATTTCCCCGGCGGCTCACACGGAGAGACCGGGGCCGCGCACGAGCTTCCTCGACCTGCCCTTCGACAGGCTCGACCGGGACGGCGCGTTGGCGGCGCTCCTGGCTGCGCCTGCGGAAGAGCGGTTCCGCTACCTCGTTACGCCCAACGTGGACCACATGATCCGGATCGCCGACGACCCTGCGATCGCCCGGCTCTACCGGGAGGCATGGCTCTGCATCAACGACAGCCGCATCCTCACCCTCCTCGCCCGGACCTGCGCCGTGGATCTGCCGGCGGTGCCGGGCTCGGATCTCGTCAGCGCACTCCTCACCCATCCGGAGCTTCCCGCCGACACGCCTATCCTGATCGTCGGCGGCGGCGAGGGTCTGGCTCAGGCGGTCGCCGCCCTGTGCGGTCTGACCCGCGTGGAGCAGATCCGGCCGCCCATGGGCCTGCGGAAGGATCCCGCCGCCCTCGCCGCCACGGTGGAGGCGGTGGAGGCGCGGCCGGCGCGGTTCGTGATCCTGGCCGTCGGTTCACCGCAGCAGGAGATCTTGGCGGACGCCATCGCCCGGCGGGGCCGCGCCCGGGGCATCGGGTTGTGCATCGGCGCCGGGCTGGAATTTCTCGTCGGCGACCGGCGGCGAGCCCCGGCCTTCGTTCGGGCGCTCAACCTCGAATGGCTGTTCCGCCTCGCCTGCGAGCCGAATCGCCTCGCCCGCCGCTACCTCGTCGAAGGGCCGCGGATCTTCCGGCTGGTGTGGGAGCATCGGCGCCGGTCCGCCTAGGCGCCATCGTGGCCGGGTTACACTACGCCTGAAGACGGAGGGATCCCTGGTTCCTCCCCACCCTTCGACGTCATTCTGGGGCTCCTCGAAGCGGCCTCGAAGGAGGGATCCAGGGAGCGCGCGGAACCTGGATTCCTCCTTCGAGGCCGTCGTGTCCCGACGGAACCTCAGGAAGAGGTCGAGGGTGAAAAAGAAAACACTGCAGCGGCGATGGACGCCCCATTCGGATCAACCGGGTCGGGAACGGCTCGCAGTGCCCTCTCGACCGGGATGCCGGGGATGCCTTCCAGACTGTTAGGCCCGTTCGATCGCCTGCACTACAATACGGCGCCGGGCCTCCGGCGACAGGGGAATGGTCGACTGGATGCCGAGGCCGTAGCGCCCAGGGCCCACGTCGGGGATCGCACCGTCTTCCGTTTCCGACCAGACGGTCTCGCACAGGCTGGCGTCGCTCGGCACATGGCCGGAGGCCGCCAGCCCCAAAACCTTGTCGCAGTAGATGCCGTAGAGAATGTACTCCGAGAAGTCGCGGGTCCCGGCCAGGGCCTCAATCGGGTCACGGCCAGTGGTCTGACCGATCCGCTCGAGAAGGCCGCGAACGTTGGCCCGGCGCCACGTCACGAACTGATCGATGTAGTCCGCCTCGTGGTAATCGGACGGCGGCAGGCCGAGGAGGGTCGAGGCGGCCCGGTGCCAGGGCGCGTGCATCGGGTCGTCGGCCGCCCCGGGGAACCGCGCGAGGCGCACGAGCCCCCCCGGTGCGAGGGCGGTGCCCGGGAGCGGGCGGACGAAGGCCGTGTCGCTGTCGAGGTGCAGGACCGTGTCGGTGGCGGCGCCCGCGGCGGCATTGAGCTTCATGATCTGCTGGGCGATCCAGCCGCGGACCGGGCGCCCCCGGAACGAGACGTAGACGTTGCGCCGGGGCAGCCGGAGGCGGCGGCGCCATTCCGGCCCCGGCAGGGGCAGCTTGCGCAGCCAACCCGGCAGAAGCTCCTCCTGGGGCACGAGGGCGCGGCGCCCACCGGCCAGGGGCCGGAACAGCGCCATGTCCGCCGCCGGCACGGCCAGCAGGTGCGCAGCCCCGGCGGGGGCGAAGCGGTCCGCCGTCTCACAGAGCAGGCGGCAACACTCGAAGTCGCCGGAGAAGGACAGGGTGATGAGGGTCGGCGGCGTTGCGCTGTCCATTGTCCGTCGCTTCTTCTCCCGAACCCGTCAGACCGCCCAGTCCATCGGGCGCATCGCCCCGACCTGCGACGTCACCGGCGCCGGGCGGGGGAACCGCTCGGGGTGCTGCAGCATCTCGGTCACCTCGGTGATGTGGACGGCGAGGTCCGCATCCATCCGCGATGGGCGATGGGCGGCGATGGCGTCGGCGAATTCCCGCACGCCCCGCAAAAAATCCATGGTCGGCCGGCCCCGGCCGCCCCGGAACGGCACCGGCCGGGGCGCCGGCACCACCTTCCCCTTCCGGGCGGGGAAGCGGCGCTCGATCAGCCGGTCGAGGCGGGTCGTGGCCGTGCGCTTGAGCCGGACGGGGCCGGCGAAGTCCCATGGCTCATCCACCTGCAGAACGCCCCCGTCGCCGACGATTCGAAGCCGATGGTCGTAGGGGGCGACGATGGAATTGGTCAGCCGTGCGACGATTCCACCGTCGAATTCCAGGAGGCCGCACGAGAAGTCCGGCGCCGGATGCACGGGCTGATCGCATTCCTTGTCCGGGATCAGCAGGGCCGCGTGGGCGGTGACCCGGCGCACGGGTCCGAACATCGCCACGAGGAGCGTGACGACGTAGCCGGCATGCTCGAAAGTGCAGCCCGTCTCGAACTCGCCCTCCGCCGGCCAGCGCCGGCCGCTCCGGCTGATCCAGCGGCGGTAATCGGCCTTGTGGACCATGCCGTCATCCAGCTCGGCATAGACGAGACGGACGCGGCCCACGGCGCCGCTCCGCACCGCCCGCCACAGGGTCTGGGCCTGCTCGCCGAGGATGTTGCTCGGCGCGGCAGCAAGGCGGACGCCCGCCGCATCGGCCGCCTCCCGCAAACTGCGCGCCTCCCCGAAGGTCAGACCCAGGGGCTTCTCAGAATAGACGTGGCGCCCCGCGGCGATGGCGGCACGGGTGACGGGAGCGTGGTTCTCCGGGTCGGTCAGGTTCAGCACGACCGCGAGGCCGGGTTCGGCCAGGAGTTCGGCCAGGGACCCGAAGGCCCTGTCCCCCCAGGTCCGCGTGAAGGCCGCGAGGCGTGCAGGATCGCGGTCGTAGACGCCGGCCAGTTCCAGCCCGTCCGCGTGCAGGGCGAGGCAATCCCGGTACATGTCGGCGACATAGCCGCAACCGACGACGGCGATACGTACGCGATTGCCGTCTCGACTGGACATCGCCCCCTCGCCCGAACTGACATTTACCACTTCGCGCAAAATCCTCACGCAAAGTCTGTATGGATCGTCGTGATTGGATATCGATTTTACGACTATGTGGAATACATCGTGTCGACACCTAAGGTTATAACGCTTCGGTTATCTTTTGATGAACTCCGCAGGGAGCACCGGTGACGGGATGCCTGGAACCGAATCGTTTGCGGTGAGCGTCGTGATCCCGACGTTGAACCGCCACCGGGCGCTCGAACGCGCGCTCGGCTGCATCCTTGCGCAGAGTTTGCCCCCCGCCACCCGTGCGGAAGTCGTGGTCGTCGACAACTCGGTGGAGGCCAACGCGGAAACCCTCGTCGGCAGTCTCGCCGCGGGGGCGTCCATGCCCATCCGCTACGTCTCCGTGCCGCGCCCAGGGATCGCGACCGCCCGGAATGCGGGCGTCGCGGCGGCTCGGGGGGCGTGGATCGCGTTCATCGACGACGACGAGACCGCCGGCCCGCTCTGGCTTGCCTCGCTTCTGGCGATCGCTCAGCGGGGGGAGTTCGACGCGGTGTTCGGTCCGGTCAACGCCCGCGCCGACGACGAGCGCGAGATCGGCGCCTTCGCGGATTATTTCGCCCGGGGCGTCACGGCGAGGGACGGGGCGGACATCACCCGCAAGGCGCCTTATCTCGGCACCAACAACTCCCTGTTCGCCGCCTCCGTCTGCGCGAGGCCGGGCGGACCCTTCGAGGAGCGCCTCAACAGCATCGGGGGCGAGGACAGCCTGTTCCTCCAGCGCCTCGTGAACGAGGGCTGCCGGTTCGGCTGGGCCGAGGGCGCGAAGGTGACGGAATGGGTTCCGCCCCGCCGGCTTGATTGGGACTATGTCCGGCGCCGCCGCTTCCTGAGCGGGCAGATCCGCACCTTCGTCCACGAGATGGCGGAGCCGCGCCGCCGGCTGGAGGTCGTCCGGTGGATGGCCGTCGGCGTGGCGCAGACGATCGTCTCGGGCACGCTGTCGGTGGTGTTGAAGCCGTTCAACCCGCCCGCGGCCCGTCACCACCGGATCGCGGCCTGCGGTGGCCTCGGCAAGGTGTTCTGGATGTCGCGCTTCCGCGGCCATCTCTACGGAACCGGGCTGGTGTCGTGAGGCTGACGCGCCGGACGGTGATCGCGGGGGCCGGGGCAACGGCATTCGCGGCGCCCTGGGCCACACCCGCAGCCCCGGGGATCGTGGCGCGGGTGCGGGTGCGAAACGGGGGAACGCCGGTCCCGGTGAGCCCGCTGATCTTCGGCTCCGGCGAGATCGGCACCCTCGACGGCGGGCCGCCCTCCGCCGACCTCGACCGGGAAGCGGGCGTGACCCTCCGGCGCTTCGGCGGCAACTTCGCCACGACGTACAACTGGACCAATAACGCCTGCAACGCCGGCAAGGACTGGCAGCACGCCAACGGAGACTTCCTGGCCGACACGATCGGCGTCCCGCCCGCTGAGCGGGGCGTGCCCCTCGCGGTGATCGCGGCGACGCATCGCGCGTCGATGGGAATGGGCGCCCGAAGCCTCGTGACCCTGCCGCTGGCCGGTTTCGTCGCGGCGGACAAGGACGGCCCCGTGCCGCCGGAGCAGGGCGCCCCGTCCGCACGCTTCGTCCCCGTGTCATGGGAAGGGCGTCGGGCGGCGGGGGACCCGGTGGACCCGAATGTGGCCGACATCCCGCACCTGCTGGCGCGGCTGGTGGCGACCTACGGCACGGCCTCCAACACATCCGGAATCCGCGGGTACATCCTCGACAACGAGCCCGGCCTCTGGGCCACGCAGCACCCCCGGCTGGTGCACGCGCCGGTGCGGATCGGCGATCTCATCGCGCGCTCCCTCAAGGCGGCGCGGACCATCAAGCAGATAGACCCCGGCGCCTGGGTGATCGGGCCGGCGAGCTGGGGCGTCACGGGTATGGCGAGCCTTCAGAACGCGCCGGACTGGGAGGAGTACCGGCACCACGGCAGCTTCCTCGCCGCCTACCTCGCCGCCTTCCGGGCGGCTTCGGAGCGGGAGGGCCTGCGCCTCCTCGATGCCCTCGACGTGCATTGGTACCCGTTCAGCGAAAAGGGCACCCTCTACCGCACCGAGGATCCGGCCCTCGCCGGGCGCCTTCTGGACGCGCCGCGGTCCCTCTCCGAACCCGGATTCCGGGAGGCAAGCTGGGTCTCCCGCGCCCTGCCCGTGGCGATGGCGGGAGGCCTTGCCCTGCCCCTCCTCCCGAGCCTGGAGCGGCTGACGCGGGACACGTTCCCCGGTACCCGGATCGCCATCACCGAGTACAATTACGGCGGGGCGGGCCAACTGGCCTCAGGCCTCGCCCTGGCCGACGCGTTGGCGCGTTTCGCCCGTCCCGACATGCTCCTGGCGGCCCATTGGGGTGCCCTCGGCAGCTGGCTCGGCGCAGCCTTCCGCCTCTACCGGAACTTCGACGGCAAGGGTGGGCGCTTCCCGGACCAGGACTTTCCCACTGAGGTGTCGCGGCCGGGCGCCCTCACGGCCCGGGCCGGCTTGGATGGCCCCCGCCTGCACCTCGTGCTGATCAACCGGTCCGAGACGGCCCAACCGGTCGAGATCGCCCTGGACCGGCCGCTCCCCGCGTCACGGCTAGCCCGCTTCGGGTTCGACGGGGCGCACCGGGACGTCGCCCCGCTGGGACAGTCCGATCCCGTCTCCGGGACCAACCTGCGGCTCGTGCTTCCGGCCCGGGCGGCGCAGCATTGCATCATTGCCCCCTGACCGGTGGAGCGATCAAGCGGCCCGGCCGTTGTGCGGGGGCCCGAGTCCGGGTACACAGGGCGGATGACGGTGCCCCGCAAGGGGTGAAAAGGGAACGCGGTGAGGGGGGAACCCGAACCCGCGGCTGCCCCCGCAACTGTGAGCGGCGAGCGCCCGCCAGCAGCCACCGGAGCGATCCGGGAAGGCGGCGGGCGCGCCGAGCCGCGAGCCAGGAGACCTGCCGTCATCCTGACACTTCGCAACGCCGCCGGTGGGGCGGCTGGAGGACAGCCATGACGACGCAGACCACGACCCTCGCCCCCGTCGCCGTCCGCGCCAACGAGCGCCTGATGGCGGCTGCCCTGGCGACCTTCCTCGGCCTCGGCCTGATCTTCATGGCGGGCTTCTCTCCGGCCATCGCGCTCCACAACGCGGCGCACGATTTCCGGCACGCCCAGAACTTCCCCTGCCACTGACGCCAGCGCGCCAGGAATGATTCTCCGGCTTTTGTCGGCGGCTCTGGCCGCCGGCTTCCTCGCGGCCGTCGTCGCCACGGGGCTCGAACTCGCCTTAACCTCGCCGCTGATCGTCGAGGCCGAGCGCTACGAGACTCCCGCGCCGGGCCATGCGGCCCAGGCGCTGCCGATCGTGCTAGCCCATTCCGGCCACGACCACGCCGCCCCCGACGCCGCGCCCGAATGGCAGCCGGCGCCGGGCTTCCAGCGCATGGCCTTCACCGGCCTCGCTACCCTCGTCGGCGGCGTGGGCTGGGCGCTGATCCTCGGCGCGGTGCTCCTGGCCTGCGGGCGCGAGCCGACGCTCCAGACCGGCCTCGCCTTCGCCCTCGCGGGCTTCGCCAGCGTCGCCCTGGCCCCGGCCCTCGGCCTTCCGCCCGAGTTGCCGGGTCAGGAAGCGGCCCCCCTCCTCGCCCGGCAGGCGTGGTGGGTGATGACCGCCGCCGCCACCGGCATGGGGCTCTACCTGATCGGCGTGCGGCGCTCCTTCATCGCGATCCTGGGAGGGCTCGTGCTGATCGTGGCCCCGCACGTGGTCGGCGCGCCTCCGCCGCCTTCTGGCAGTTCAGAACTCCCCGCGGCCCTGGCAGCGCAGTTCGCCGCCCGGTCCCTGGCCATCGGCGTGGTGTTCTGGGCGATGATCGGGCTCGGCTTCGGCTGGGCGTGGCAGAACTTCGGCTCCGCGGGGCGCCGGCATGCCTGAGGCCGAGACCGTCCTCTACGTCTGCACCACCTGCCGGCGGGAGGGCGACGACCCTGAGGGTCCCCGCGCCGGAGCGAGGCTCCACGAGGAGATCGCGAAGCGGGCTGGCGGGTTGCGGGTCGAGCCGGTGGAGTGCCTCTCCGTCTGCAAGCGACCCTGCACCGTCGCCGTGGCCTCGCCGGGCCGCTGGACCTACGTCTACGGGGACCTCGACCCCGCCGAGGCGGCAAGCATCATCCTTGAGGGCGTCGGCGCCTATTCGGGTACATCCGACGGCATCGTGCCCTGGCGGGAGCGCCCGAAGGCGTTCCGCTCGGGCGTGATCGCCCGCATTCCCCCCTTCCCACCCGTGCCCGAGGCCGCCGAATGACCATCGTCGCGAAGATCCCCTGCACGATCGTGACCGGCTTCCTCGGCGCCGGGAAGACGACGCTCGTCCGCCACGTGGTCGAGAACGCCGGGGGCCGACGCCTTGCGATCCTCGTCAACGAGTTCGGCGATGTCGGTTTCGACCGCTCGTTCCTGGCCGCCTGCGGCGTCGAGGGCTGCACCGAGGAGTCCATCGTCGAGCTGCCGAATGGCTGCATCTGCTGCACCGTGGCCGACGATTTCGTGCCGGCCCTCGAAACCCTGCTGAGCCGGGCCGAGCCCCCGGAGCACATCCTGATCGAGACCTCCGGCCTCGCTCTGCCGAAGCCCCTCGTCCAGGCGTTCCAGTGGCCGGCCATCCGCTCACGGGTGACCGTCGACGGCGTCGTGGCGGTGGTGGACGGTCCGGCGGTGGCATCCGGGGCCTTCGCCGAGGATCCTGAGGCCTTGGCCGCCCAGCGCGCCGCCGACACCTCCGTCGATCACGACAACCCCCTGGAAGAGGTGTTCGAGGACCAGTTGCTCTGCGCCGACCTCGTGGTCCTCAACAAGGCCGACCTGCTCGATGCCGAGGCCCTCGCCAGGGTCCGGGCCGACGTGGAAGGCCACCTGCCCCGGGCCGTGAAGGTGGTGGAGACGCAGCACGGCGCCATCGACGCCCGCGTTCTCCTCGGCCTCGGGGCGGCGGCGGAGGACGACCTCGACAACCGCCCCTCGCACCACGGCGAGGGCGAGGACCACGACCATGACGACTTCGAGACGGTGGCCCTCCCCGTCCGCCCTGCCGTGACGGCCGGCGATCTCGCCGCCCGGGTCGAGAAGGCGGCGGAAACCGAAGGCGTCCTGCGCATCAAGGGCTTCGTCGAGGTCGAGGGTAAGCCGATGCGCCTCGTGGTGCAGGGCGTCGGCCGCCGGGTCTCCCACCACTTCGACCGGCCGTGGCGCACGGGCGAGGCCCGGGACGGCCGCCTGGTGGTGATCGGCCTGAAGGGGTTCGACCGGGACGAAGTCGCCCGGGCGCTGGCGGGATGAGCCCCGCGCCGGCCACGCCGCGCGCCGGCTGAGGGGGACGCGCCATGCACCTCCTGCGCGTCGACACGGTCTCCCTCGACGAGGGCGAGGCGGCGGTGGATCTCGGCCAGGAGCCGGGCGACCTCGTGATCCTGTCCTTCACCGACAGCGACCTCGCCGGCCTCGCCCGCGCCCACGGGACAGAGGCCGGCTTGCCGTCACTGCGGCTGGCCAAGCTCGCCAAGCTGCGGCACCCGCTCTCGGTCGATCTCTACGTCGAGAAGGTCATCGCCAGGGCCCGGGCCGTGGTGATTCGCTGCCTCGGTGGCCTCGACTACTGGCGCTACGGCATCGAACGCTGCGCCCAGGTGGCGCGAGCCCACGGGGTGGTGCTGGCGGTGCTGCCAGGTGACGACCGGCCGGACCCGCGGCTCGCGGATTTCTCGACGGACGCCGCCCTGGCCGACAGCCTCGACGGCTATTTCCGCGCCGGCGGGCCGGAGAACCTGCGCCGGATGCTGCGGCTGCTCGCGGAACGCATTGGTGCAGGCGGGAGAGTGGAGCCGGCGGTTCCCTTGCCGCGGGGTTTCGCGTGGTGCTCCGGCTGCGGGCCGGTCGGGCTGGACGTGGCGCTGGCGGCGGGCGCGAGCGCCGTTCCGCTCGAACTTCCTTACCCTTCCCCCAATGCTCTGCAGGGTACCTCGCCCCACAGCTGGGATCATTGCGACACTCATCCCGTCCGCTTTCCTCATCCTGAGGTGCCCACCCCAGTGGGCCTCGAAGGAGGGCTCCCAGGATCGCAGAGCCCCCTGGAGCCCTCCTTCGAGGCTGCTTCGCAGCACCTCAGGATGAGGGTGCGGGTGGGATCGGCAGGGGCAACGGGACTGCGCACCGATCCCATCGGCGGTGCGGAGGAAAGCGTACACCCCCTCGCCCTCCTCCTTGTCTATCGCTCGGCCATCCTCGGCGGGGATACCGCCCCGTTCGAGGCCCTGGCCATAGCCCTGCGCGAGCGCGGCGTCGGCGTGCTGGTGCTCGCCGTGTCGAGTCTCAAAGACCCCGAGGCCGTCGCCGCGGTGAAGGACGCCCTGGCGGCGCGGCGGCCGGACATTGTGATCGCCGCCACCGCCTTCTCGGCCCGGGACGATGCCGGCTTCGTCCTCGACCGGGCTGAGTGCCCGGTGCTGCAGGCGTTCACCGTGGGATCCCCCCGGGACGCCTGGGCGGCCTCGGCCCGGGGGCTCGGGGCCTCCGACCTCGCCATGCAGGTGGCCCTGCCGGAATTCGACGGGCGCCTCTCGGGATTTCCGATCGCCTTCAAGGAGGAGGCGCCGGAGGTGGCGGGCTTCGCCGAGCGGCGGCTGGTGCCGTTCGCGGCGGGCATCGCGGCGCTGGCTGAGCGGGCCTGCGGCTGGCTGCGGCTCGCCGCCCTTCCGGCGGCTGAGCGGCGGGTCGCGGTGGTGATGTCCGATTACCCGGCCCGGGGTGGCCGGGCTGGATTCGCCGTGGGGCTCGACACGCCCGAGAGCGCCCGCGCCGTCTTCGCCGACCTCGCGGCGGCCGGCTACCCCGCCGCGCCGCTGCCGCATGACCCGATGACGTCGCTGACCGAAGGCGAGCCCGCCTTCGCGGTGCCCCTCGACGACTACACGGCATGGCTCGCCACCCTGCCGGAGGTGGCCCGTACCGCCCTGTCCGACGCCTGGGGCGCCCCGGAGGACGACCCCACCTGCCGCGACGGCGCGTTCCGTTTCCGCATGGTGGGGGGATACGAGTCCCCTCTCCCCGCTCATTCCGCGGGCCATCGCGAAACCCCGGCGAGCCCTGACGCCCTCCCCGTCATTGCGCACATCAGCGAAGCACCCCAGGGCAGCGGGACGGTTTCGAACCGTGGCGGATCCCTGGATTGCTTCGCTCCGCTCGCAAAGACGGGACTGGAAACAGGGCAACGCTCCCCGCGAGGTGGGGAGAGGGACGCCCCCTGCGCCCCTTGCACCATTCCCCCTCATCCCGAGGTGCCCGCGTCAGCGGGCCTCGAAGGAGGGCTCCAGAGGGCTTCGCGATCCCTGGAGCCCTCCTTCGAGGAGGCTGCGCCGCACCTCAGGATGAGGGAGAGGGTGGGAGAGGGTTTCGCCCCCTGCGCCCTGTTCCTCCAGCCCGACCGGGGCCGGGATGCCGATAGGAAGGCCGGCTACCATGACCCTGACCAGGTACCGACCCATGCCTACCTCGCCTTTCATCTCGGCCTGCGCCTGCACTTCGACGTCCTGGTCCAGCTCGGCACCCATGGCACTGCCGAATGGCTGCCGGGCAAGGCGGTCGCCCTGTCGCCGGGCTGCTGGCCGGCGCTGTGCGTCGGCGGCCTGCCGGTGGTCTACCCGTTCATCGTCGACGATCCCGGCGAGGCGGCCCCGCTGAAGCGGCGCCTCGGCGGCGTCGCCCTCGGCCACCTGACTCCGACCATCGCCCGCGCCGGCCTGCCGCCGGAGACGGCCCGGCTACGGGAACTGGTCGAGGAATATTCCGCTGCGACGGTGCTCGACCCCCGCCGGGCCAAGCTGCTCGCCGCCGCCATCCTTGAGGAGGCGGAGGGCCACGGGCTGCTCGCCGGGGCCGGCATCGCCCCCGACACGCCGATGGAGGACGCCCTGAGCGCCCTCGACGCGCATCTCTGCGACCTCGGCGAGACTGCGTTCCGCGACGGGCTGCACGTCTTCGGCCGGGCGCCGGAGGAGGCCCCCGAGTCCGTGCGGGCCTGCGCCGAGGGCGAGCGGGTTGGGCTGCTCGCGGCCCTCGACGGGCGCTTCGTGCCCCCCGGCCCCGCCGGCTCGCCATCCCGCGGGCGCCTCGACGTGATGCCGACCGGGCGAAACCTCACCACCCTCGACCCCCGGGCGATCCCGAGCCGGGCCGCGACCCTGCTCGGCGAGAAGGCCGCCGCGGCGGTCGTGACCCGCTACCTGCAGGACGAGGGCGCCTATCCGGCGCGGATCGTCATGGACCTTTGGGCCTCGCCGACCCTGCGCACCGGGGGCGAGGATGTCGCCCACGCCCTGGCGCTGATGGGCGTCCGGCCGGTCTGGGACCATGCCAGCACCCGCGTCACCGGCTTCGAGGTGCTGCCGCTCGCCGTCCTCGACCGGCCGCGGGTCGATGTGACGGTGCGGGTCTCCGGCGCCTTCCGCGACACCTTCCCCGACACGCTAGCGCTGTTGGACCGGGCCGTCCGGGCCGTCGCCGTCCGGGACGAGGAGGCGGAGGACAACCCGCTCGCCGCCGCCGCCCGCCGGGGCGAGGCCGCCGCCCGGGTCTACGGCGCGGCGCCCGGCCGCTACGGCGCAGGCACCGCGTCGCTCGCCCTCGACGGGGACTGGGAGGGCCGGGGCGACCTCGGCCGGGCCTATCTCGCGGCGAGCGACTACGCCTACGGTGACCGGGAGGGGCCGGATGCGGGCTTCGGCCGGCGCGTCGCGGAGGCGGATGCCTACGCCCACGCCTTCGATGTCGTCGAACGGGACCTTTTCGATGGCGACGCCGCCGTGGACGCGATGGGGGGCTTCGCCGCCGCCGCGACCCTCACGGGGGCCAAGCCAGCCCTCTACAGCCTCGACGTGTCGCAGCCCGAACGCCCGAAGGCCCGCACCGCCCGGGAGGACGCCGCCAGGCTGATCCGCGGTCGTCTCGCCGATCCGCGCTGGATCGCCGCGCAACTGCGCCACGGCTATCGCGGGGCGCAGGAACTGGCCCAGGGGCTCGACGCGGTGTTCGTCCTCGCCGCCGGCAGCGACGCCGTCACCGATGCCGGGTTCGAAACCCTCTATGCCGCCTGGATCGCCGACCCGGAGGTGTTCGACCGCCTGCGCGCTGCCAACCCCGCCGCCACCCGGGCGATCCTCGACCGGTTCGACGAGGCCCGGGACCGGGGCCTGTGGGTGAGCCGCCGCAACGCGTTGCCCGCCGACGCCCTCCTCGGGGAGGCCGCCGAATGAGCCGCCGTGCCTCCCCCGATGCCGCCCGCCGGGGCTGGTGCCCCGGCCTCGCCCGACCGATGCCGACCGGCGACGGGCTCCTCGCCCGCATCCACCCGCCGCTCGGGGTGCTGGCTCTTGCGCAGGCGCAGGCCGTGGCCGAGGGCGCCCGGCGCTACGGCAACGGCCATCTCGACCTGACCGCCCGGGCAAACCTCCAGATCCGCGGCGTCAGCGAGGCGACGACCGCTCCGCTTTCCGCCCTGCTCACCGCCGCCGGGCTCGGCGACACCCGCACCGATGGTGGCCCCCAGCGCCTGACTCTGACCGGGCCGCTCGCCGACGACACCCTTCGCACCCTGACCCGGGCCATCGAAGCCGCCGGGCGAAGCATTTCCGGCCTGCCCGCCAAGACGCTGGTGGCGGTGGGGTTCGCGCTGGATGAGGCGGATGTGTCGGTGGTGCCGGTCGCGGAGGGCCTGGTGGCGATCGGCCTTGCCACGGCTGCCGAGGCCGTCGGCGTCTACCCGCTGCCGGACGCGCCGGCCGTGGTGGCGTTGATCCTCACAGCCTTCGCCGCCACCGGCCGGCGCCGGATGCGCGATCTGACGGCGGATGAATTACGCGCGATCCTCCCACCCCGTCATTGCGAGCAAAGCGAAGCAATCCAGGGAAGCGGGTCATCTCCGAACGGGGCGCTCCTGATTGGCTTCGCTCCGCTCGCAATGACGGCGATAGGGCCGGCGCCCGGTTTCTCCAGCATCGGCGGCATCGCCATCCTCACCCTCGACGCCCCGTTCGGCCGCTGCACCGCCGACGCGTTCGCGCGGCTGATCGCCGTCGCGGAGGATATCGGCGCGGCGGAGTTTCGTCTGACCCCCTCCCGCGGCCTCGTGCTGGTGCCCACCCGGCTCGGGCGCGCGGAAGCGCACCTCCCTGCCCTCGCGGAGGACTTCATTACCGGGGCGGGGGACCCCCGCCGGGCGGTGGCCGCCTGCACCGGGGCGCCGGCCTGCGCCTCCGGCACGACGCAGACGCTCGTCGATGCCGCGCGCCTCGCGGAGGCGTTCCGGCCCCTCGCGACCCGGGGCCTGTCGGCCCACGTCTCCGGCTGCGCCAAAGGCTGCGCCAAGCCCGGCCCGGCGGACATGACCCTCGTCGGGCGGGACGGGGAATACGCGATCATCATCGGCGGCGCCCCGGGCGATCCGCCGTCCCTGCAACTCCCTATCGAGACGGCTTTGGAGCGGTTAGGAAAGGCGGCAACAATCGGGCTTGCCGCCGCCTTCAGGCCGGAGGCCATCGATGGGGGGAGGAACCGGAGACCCGCATGAGCGCGAGTTCGAACACCCTGCGCCAGCAGACCTCGCGTCACGAAGGGTCGCGCTACGACTATGTCCGCGACGGCGGCGCGATCTATGCGCAGTCCTTCGCGATGATCCGCGCGGAAGCCGACCTCGCCCGCTGGTCCGGGGCTGCCGAGCGCTGCGTCGTGCGGATGATCCACGCCTGCGGCATGACCGACCTGCCGGCCGACGTGGAGATGTCCGACGGTTTCGCCGAGGCGGGCGTGGCCGCCCTGGCTTCGGGCGCCCCCATCCTCTGCGACGTGCACATGGTGGCCGACGGGGTCACCCGCGCCCGCCTGCCCGCCGACAACAAGGTGATCTGCACCCTGCGCGATCCGCGCGTGCCCGAACTGGCGCAGCGCATGGGCACGACCCGCTCGGCCGCGGCGATGGAGCTTTGGCGCGAGGTGCTGCCGGGCAGCGTCGTCGCGGTCGGCAACGCGCCCACCGCCCTGTTCCGCCTGCTCGAACTCCTCGACGAAGGGGTGGCGCCACCGGCCGCCGTCATCGGCATCCCTGTCGGGTTCGTCGGCGCGGCGGAGTCGAAGGATGCCCTCGCCCGGGATGGGCGGGTGCCGTTCGTGGTCGTCCACGGCCGCCGGGGCGGCAGCGCCATGACCGCCGCCGCCGTCAACGCGTTGGCCAGCGAGGTCGAGTGATGGACGGGCTGGCGCCCTTCGAGGGCGAGACGGAGGAGTTGCCGCGTCCGGCCGCGACGGGGACCCTGTACGGGGTCGGCATGGGGCCCGGCGATCCAGACCTGCTGACCGTCAAGGCCCGGCGCATCCTGGAACGGGCGCCGGTGCTCGTGCACTTCTGCAAGCAGGGCAAGCGCGGCAATGCAAGGGGCATCGCCGACGCGATCCTGTGCGATCCGTCTCGGGAAATGGCGCTCGCCTATCCCTACACCACGGAACTTCATCCGGAGCATCCGGACTACGTCGCCGCGCTGGCCGCGTTCTACGACGATGCGGCCGGCCGGCTCGCCGATCACCTCGGGGCCGGACGGGACGTGGCGATCCTGTCGGAGGGGGATCCGTTCTTCTACGGCTCATTCATGCACCTGTGGCGGCGACTGAAGGACCGCTTCCCGGTGGACGTGATCCCGGGCGTGACCGGCATGTCCGGCTGCTGGACCCGGGCGGGCACCCCGATCACCTGGGGTGACGACGTGCTCACCGTGCTGCCCGCGACCCTGCCCTTGCCGGTGCTGCTCGAACGCCTGCGCGGCACCGACGCCGCCGTGGTGATGAAGCTCGGGCGGCACCTGCCGAAGGTCCGCGCGGCCCTGACCGAGGCGGGGCTCCTCGCCCGTGCCGTCTATGTCGAGCGTGGGACCATGTCCGGGGAGCGGGTCATTCCCCTCGAGATCAAGGACGACGACGAGGCGCCGTACTTCTCCATGATCCTCGTGCCCGGCGAGGGCCGCCGGCCGTGAGCGGGTGCGTCACGGTCGTCGGGCTCGGTCCGGGCGATCCGTCGCTACTGACCGGGGCGGCCCGCCTCGCCCTCGACGGGGCCGAGGACCTGATCGGCTACTTGCCCTACGTCGCCCGCGTGCCCGAGCGGCCCGGCCTCGTGCGCCATGCCAGCGACAACCGAGTCGAGGTCGACCGCGCCCGCCACGCCCTGTCGCTCGCCGCCTCGGGCCGGCGGGTGGCCGTAGTGTCGGGGGGCGATCCCGGCGTCTTCGCCATGGCGGCCGCAATCTTCGAGGCGGTGGAGCACGGGGAACCCGGCTGGCGGGATCTCGCCATCACCGTCGAGCCCGGCATCACCGCCATGCTCGCCGCCGCCGCGCGCCTCGGGGCGCCGCTGGGCGGGGATTTCTGCGCCATGTCCCTGTCCGACAACCTGAAACCCTGGCCGGTGGTGACCGCCCGGCTCGAGGCGGTCCTGCGGGCAGATTTCGTCGTCGCCCTGTACAATCCGATCTCCACCGCAAGGCCCTGGCAGCTTGGCGCTGCCCTGGACCTCGCCGCCGGGATCCGCGCGCCCGACACGCCGGTGATGTTCGCCCGCGCGATCAGCCGCCCGGACGAGGCGATCCGCGTGACGACCCTGGCCGAGGCCCCCGCCGCGCCGGCCGACATGGCGACGATGGTCATCCTCGGCGCCTCCGGCACCCGGCTGATCCCGCGGACGGGGAAGGCACCTTTCGTCTATACGCCCCGCAGCGTGCCGGGGGTAGCGTGAGCGCTGTCCGCCGTATTCCCCCTCCCCCCTCTGCGGAAGAGGGTGGCCCTCGCGTCAGCGAGGGTCGGGAGAGGGGCAGCGCGACGTGTCAGGAGGCGGCACCCGGCGCGACCTTTCCGACCACGGCGCTCCCCTCTCTCCCTCTGCTTTGCAGGGTACCCTCCCCCGCAGAGGGGGGAGGGACACGCTCGTTAGCCACGCAGTCCCTTCAGCCTGGCGAGCGCACCCGCCGCATCCGGCGCGGATGGCACGGCGGGCTTGTCGGGCCGGCGGACTATCACCACCGGCAGGCCGAGGCGGCGGGCGGCGAGGAGCTTGGCCTCCGTCGCGGTACCGCCGGCATTCTTGCTGACCACCACCTCGATCCCGGCGTCGCGCATCAGCGCCTCCTCGGCCTGCGCGTCGAAGGGCCCGCGGGCGGAGATGGTCGTGAGGTGCGGCACCGGCAGGGCATCGCCGACCGGCTCGATGGTCCGCACCACATAGGAATGCTGGGGGGCGACCGCGAAGGCCGAAACCTCCTGACGGCCGATGGTGAGGAAGACCCGCCGCGGGGCCCGCCCAAGGGCCTCGACCGCCGCCGCCATATCCGCGACCTCTGTCCAGCGATCCCCCTCCCCCGCCACCCAGGCAGGCCGGCGGATCGCCAGGAGGGGAACTGCCGCCTGCCGGGCCGCCACAACCGCGTTGGCGGAGATCCGCGCCGCGAAGGGATGGGTCGCATCGATCAGGGCGCAGATCCGCGCCTGTGCGAGGAAGTCCGCCAGTCCGCCGGCACCGCCGAAGCCACCGACCCGAACGGGCACGGGGCTCGCCATCGGCACGCGGGTGCGCCCGGCGAGCGACAGCGTGGGGGCGAAGGCGGGATCGTCGGCCAGAAGCTGCACCAGGGCGGTCGCCTCCGTCGTGCCGCCGAGGATCAGAAGTCGCATCGGGGAATCGGGCATGGCCGCTTTGTCCCCGGCCGCTGAGCCCGTGTCGAGCCATCGCTGGCTCACGATCGTCGGCATCGGCGAGGATGGGCGCGCCGGCCTCTCACCCGCCGCCGCCGCCGCCCTCAACAGGTCGGAGGTCGTCTATGGCGGGCGCCGGCACCTCGCCCTGGCCGCACCGCTTTCCGCCGAAACCCGCCCCTGGCCGAGCCCGATCCACGATGCCTATCCGGACATCCTCGCCCGGCGGGGACGGCCGACCTGCATCCTCGCCACCGGGGATCCGTTCCACTACGGGATCGGCGCCGAGATTGCCCGGCTCGTGCCGGCGGACGAGATTGCGGCCTTCCCCCAGCCGTCGGCCTTCAGCCTCGCCTGTGCCCGCCTGGGATGGCCCCTGGCGGAATGCGGGCTCGTGACCCTCCACGGGCGGACGCTGGAACGGATCGTCCCGCACCTTCGGCCGGGGGCACGGCTCCTCGTCCTGGCCTGGGACGGCGCGACCGCCGCCGCCCTCGCCGCCCTGCTCGTGGCATGGGGGTTCGGCGCGACGACGATCACCGTGCTGGAAGCGATGGGCGGCCCCCGCGAGCGCATCCGCTCGGCCGAGGCTGAAGGGTTCGCCCTCGGCGACATCGATCCGCTCAACACCCTCGCGCTTACGGTGGCGGGCCCGGCCGAGGGGCTTCCCCTCGCCCCCGGCCTCGACGATCACCTGTTCGAGAACGACGGGCAACTCACCAAGGCCGAGATCCGCGCCCTCACCCTCATGGCCCTGCGGCCGCAGCCGGGGCGGCACCTTTGGGATGTCGGCGCGGGGGCCGGATCCGTCTCGATCGAATGGATGCTCCGGGCGCCGTCCCTGCGTGCGACCGCCATCGAGGCCCGGCCGGACCGGGCCGAGCGCATCCGCCGCAACGCGGCCTCGTTGGGTGTGCCCGACCTCGCCATCGTCCTGGGCCGCGCCCCCGCCGCCTTCGATGGTCTGCCGCCGCCGGATGCCGTCTTCGTCGGCGGCGGCATCTCGGAGCCGGGCCTCCTCGACGCTGCGGCCGAGGCGCTGCGTCCCGGCGGGCGTTTCGTCGCCAACGCGGTGACTTTGGAGGGCGAGGCCGCCCTGCTCTCCGCCTATGCCGGGCGGGGCGGCAGCCTGCGCCGCTTCACGGTGGCCCGGGCCGCAGCGGTGGGCGGCCTTCAGGGCTGGCGCACGGCGATGCCGGTGACCCAATGGGCCTGGACCAAGCCATGAGCGCTGGCCCTTCCCTGGTGGCCGGGGTCGGATTCCGACGGGGAGCCGGTTCGGACGAGATCGCCGCCATCATCTCGCTCGCCCTCGTTGAGGCTGGCGCGGAGCGCGGGCAGCTCGCCGCCATCGCCACGGCGGAGGATCGGGCGGGCGAGCCGGCGATCCGCGAGGCAGCCGGCGCCTTCGGGCTGACCGTCGAGGGCATCTCACCGGAGGCCCTCGCCGCCTGTGACGACCGTGTGCCCACACGCTCGGCGCGGATCGAAGCCCTGCGCGGGGTGGGATCCCTCTGCGAAGCCGCGGCCCTGGCCAGCGCGGGGTCCGACGGGCGCCTCGTCCTGCCGCGGATCGCCCGGGGCAGCGTCACCTGCGCCCTGGCCTTCCGCACCGAAACGCGGCACAGGCCTGTGGGATGACGGTTCACTTCATCGGCGCCGGCCCCGGCGCGGCCGACCTCATCACTGTCCGCGGTCGCGACCGCATCGCCGCCTGCCCGGTCTGCCTCCATGCCGGATCCCTGGTCGCCCCGGAGATCCTGCGATGGTGCCCGCCGGGGGCACGGATCGTCGATACGGCCCCCCTCTCCCTCGATGCGATCATGGCCGAGATGCAGGCGGCCCACGCCGCCGGCCTTGACGTCGCGCGGCTTCATTCGGGAGACCTCTCCATTTGGAGTGCTTTGGCCGAGCAGCTGCGCCGCCTCGATGGCCTCGGCATCCCCTATACCCTGACCCCCGGCGTCCCGGCCTTCGCGGCCGCTGCATCGGTGCTCGGGCGGGAGCTGACCGTGCCGGCCCTCGCTCAGACCGTCGTCCTGACCCGGACCTCGGGACGGGCCAGCCCCATGCCGGAGGGCGAGCGTCTCGCCGCCTTCGCGGCCACGGGCGCGACCCTGGCGATCCACCTTTCCATCCATGTGGTGGAGAGCCTCACCGCCGAGCTGATCCCCTTCTACGGCGCCGATTGCCCAGCCGCGGTGGTGTTTCGGGCGACATGGCCCGACGAGACAGTGGTTAAGGGGAGCTTGGCGGAAATCCCGCAACTTGTGAGTGCGAAAAGCCTTGGAAGAACTGCGATAATTTTTGTGGGTCGCGCGCTGGATGCACAAAATTTCCGCGAGAGCGCCCTTTACGCGGCCGATTACGACCGCCGATTCCGTCCAAACGGCGCCGTAGGGACCGGACCGTCATGACTGTGCCCGGTCTGCTTGTCGCCGCACCGCGTTCCGGATCCGGCAAGACCACCGTGACCCTCGCGCTGATGCGGGCCCTGCGCCGCCGGGGCCTGAGGATTCGCGGCATGAAATGCGGACCCGACTACATCGACCCCGCCTTCCATCAGGCCGCTACGGGGGAGCCGAGCTTCAACCTCGACAGCTTCGCCATGGCGCCTGCGTTGCTCGATACCCTCGCCGCCTCGTCTGCGGCGGCGGCGGACCTCGTGCTGGCCGAAGGATCGATGGGGCTGTTCGATGGCGTCCGGGCGGCCGCGAATCGTTCCGGCGCCAACTCCGACATTGCGGCACGCTACGGCTGGCCGGTGATCCTGGTGATCGACGTCTCCGGCGCCGCTCAATCGGCTGCCGCGGTGGCCCTCGGGTGCCGGGCCTACGACCCGCGCCTCACCATCGCGGGCGTGATCCTGAACAAGGTCGCGAGCCCCCGCCATCGCCGCCTCGTGGAAGACGGCATGGCGCAGGCTGGGCTCCCCGTGCTCGGCGCCCTGTCCCGGGATGCCGGCCTCGTGCTGCCGGAGCGGCATCTCGGCCTGGTGCAGGCCGGCGAGACGGCCGACCTCTACGCCCGCCTCGAGCGTCTCGCCGACATCGCTGAGGCCGGTATCGACCTCGACAAGGTGGTCGCCGCCGCGGGCGGCGCGGTGCCGGCCGGGGTGGGGCACACGCCGTTGCCGCCTCCGGGGCAGCGGATCGCCATCGCCCGCGACGAAGCCTTCAGCTTCCTCTACCCCCACATGGAGACCGGATGGCGCGAGGTGGGCGCCGAACTCGTGCCCTTCTCACCGCTCGCCGACGAGCCGCCACCCGACGATTGCGATTGCTGCTGGCTCCCAGGCGGCTATCCGGAATTGCATGCCGGGCGGATCGCGGCGGCGCGGCGCTTCCTCGACGGCACCCGCGCCTTCGCGCAGACGCGGCCGGTCCACGGCGAATGCGGGGGCTACATGGTGCTCGGCCAAGCCATCGAGGACGCCGAGGGCGTCGCATATCCGATGCTCGATCTGCTCCCGGTCTCGACTTCCTATCACCGGAGGAAGCTTCACCTGGGCTATCGGGTGGCGCGGGTGACCGCGGACAACGCCCTCGGGCGATGCGGCGCGACTTTGATCGGGCACGAGTTCCACTACGCCAGCGTCACGTCACCCACCCCCACCGAGGGTACCTCCTTCGCCCGCATCGCCGACGCAGAAGGTACCGATCTCGGTTTCACGGGGCACCGGTGCGGTCACGTCACCGGCAGCTTCTTTCATCTGATCGCGACCGGCGACTGACCCGCCGGCCCGCGGCCGATGGTGGTTTACTCGGCCGCAGCAGGGATCTCGGTCGGGTTCGCACGCAGATGCGCCAGCCGGGCGGCGCTGCGCACGAGCGCCAGCACGTCCCGCCGCATCTGGTCGTCCACGATCTGCGTGTAGGCCCGCAGCAGTTCCACGGCCCCCTGGGCGTTCAGGAAGCTGAACACATCCTCCTGCGGGCTCTCGGACGTGTTGTTGTCGTCGAAGAAGGCCGAGACCGGCACCTCGAGGAGCCGGGCGATCTCACGCAGACGGCCGGCGCCGACGCGATTCTGCCCCTTCTCGTACTTCTGGACCTGCTGGAAGGTGACGCCGACCGCGTTCCCAAGGGCCGTTTGGCTCAGCCCGCGCGCCTTCCGCAGCGCCGTGATCCGGAGGCCGACCAAGCGGTCGACGTCGGTGGTTTGCTTCGGCATGTTCGGGCTCGCCGGATCCTTCGGCATCGGACGACCGCCTTTCATTTGCAGGTCCGAAATCTTACTTTCGCTACGCTCCACCTCTCCCCACCCCCTGTTCGTCGGTTTACCGGATAGCTTGCCCCAGCGCTCCGGTGCGGTGTTGGACTACACCAACGGCGGTTACTAGGAAACCAAATCCCCGAATTCCGCAAGTCGCCGAGTACACGTCAGGGTTTTGCGGAGCGGAAGCCGAACTTTTTCACCCATGCCGGGAAATATTCCAGAGGTTGTAGGTCGTTATAACTGCAACCAAAAAAGAGTTGATCCAAGTCTTAGCTGCACAAATCCTTTGGTCGAACCTCGTCTACTCCGAACGTGAAGGGAAATACATCGATGTTCATCGCTATGAATAGATTTAAGGTGGTCAAGGACGCAACGGCGGAGTTCGAGGAAATCTGGCGCGGGCGTGACAGTCATCTCGACGAAATGGCGGGATTTGTCGAATTTCATCTGCTCCGCGGACCTGAACAGGAAGACCATATACTGTATGCTTCGCATACGGTTTGGCGGTCACGGGCTGATTTCGAGGCTTGGACGCGTTCGGAACAGTTTCGCAAAGCGCACAGCCGCGCACCGTCGACTCGGCCGCTCTACGTAGGACATCCTCAATTTGAAGGATTTGAGCGCATCCTGTGATGCCGAATACGGGCACGGTTGCATCAGACGCAGAACTGCTACGCTCCGTTCGGTCGCCGTCGTTCGAATCATTGCCGGCTTTTTCGTGGGAGTCGTGAAAGAGCCGGGAATTAAGTATTCGGTCGCATTGCTGCCGAGCTAACGTTTCATTAACCATGGCCGTACGCGATGCGCCGCGCGGAGAGCAGAACGCTTCCGCCAGTCCATTGCGGCGGGCCAGTCGTCGCAGGCCGGATCAGACGCGAAGACGCGGATGCTCCGGCCCAAACCCGGCCCCTGCCGGCGGAAGACCACGGATGGTCCTCCGCCGGGCCCAGGCAAGTGCCCCGGGGCGGCGGGCTCGCGGCTTGCTCCCACTCCCGACGAAGGCCGTGATCGAAGCCGCTTCTGTTTCATCACGGCACAAAGACCGACCGGGACGGGACAGGCAGATCGATGCTTCAAGAGCGGGTCCCACAATCGTACGAACCCATCAGCTTGGCCCCGGGCCGCAGCCGACGGGTGTGGGCGGCCGTGCTGCCGCAGCGCGGACGCGGCGTCATGCGGGTGATGCTGTCGGCGGCCGCCGCATTTGCCGACCTCGCGGCGATCGCGGGCGTGACCCTTGCGAGCGAAGTCGGTTACCGCCTCGCCTTCGCCAACGACGACGCATGGCCGACCGAGACCCGCGGCCTGCAGCTCACGGCCCTTCTCAGCCTCATTATCGTCACCACGAATGCCTTGCGCGGCGAATACGCCCTCGACAAGCTCATGGAGGGACGTTCCGGCCTTCGGCGCATCGTGTCGCTCTGGTTCTTGGCCTGGGCGGTGGTGCTCGTCATCGGCTTCCTTACCAAGACGACGACCGATTACTCCCGCCTTGTCTCGATCGTCGTCTTCTTCGCGGGATTGCCTACGCTGTTCGTCAGCCGGCTGGCGGTGAGCCGCATCATCGGCCGCAGCCTCAACCCCGCCTCTCCGACGGTGAGCCGCGTCCACCTCGTGGGCTACGAGGAGGATATCCATGCCTTCTACGCCAGCAACCAGACCGATGGTCCGGGCCTTCGGGTCGTGGGGACCAGCTACCTTCGCCGCACCGATCCCCGCGCCGACACCGCGACCCGCTACGAGCAGCTTCAGGAAGACCTCGACCTCGCCGTCTCCGTAGTGCGCTTCCTGCGGCCGGACGACGTGTTCGTCCTCGTCCCCTGGGCCGATGCCGCCGAGGTCGAGCGCTGCATCGACGCCTTCCTGCGCGTGCCGGCGGCCCTGCACCTGAGGCCGGGCACGGTGCTCGATCGCTTCCCCGACATGCAAGTCGCCCGGATCGGCAAGGTGTCCGGCATCAATATCGGGCGACGGCCCCTCAACCTCGGCGAGATCGTCCTGAAGCGCTGCTTCGACGTAGGGGTGGCCCTGCTCGCCTTGTTCGCACTCCTGCCGCTCCTTGCGGTGATCGCGGCGGCGATCAAGCTCGACAGCCCCGGTCCGGTCTTCTTCCGGCAGCGACGCTACGGCTTCAACCAGCAGCCCTTCGACGTGTTCAAGTTCCGTTCGATGAAGGCCGAGCAGAACGCGGCCTTCAAGCAGGCAACGCGCAACGACAGCCGCATCACCAGAGTCGGCGCCATACTCAGGCGGACCAATCTCGACGAGCTGCCCCAGCTCCTGAATGTGATCCTGGGCGACATGTCCCTCGTCGGCCCCCGGCCTCACGCCCTGGCTCACGACCGCAGCTTCGAGCGGCGGATCGCCCTCTACGCCCGCCGCCACAATGTGAAGCCGGGGATCACCGGCTGGGCGCAGGTGAACGGCTTCCGGGGCGAGACGCAGACCGACCAGGCGATGGCCGGGCGCGTCGAGCATGACCTCTACTACATCGACCATTGGTCGATCTGGCTCGACATCCAGATCATGATCCTCACGGTGCTGTCGCGCCGGGCCTACCGGAACGCCCGCTGAGGCGTTCCGCCACCGCCGCGCCGTCATGAGCGCGGGCAGCCGGAAGCCCCCTGCCAGGAATGGTGCCCCCCGCGCTTGCGTTGGAACCGCGAGCCGGCCATATAGCCGGCGGGGGGTTGGCGGGGGACGTTTCACTCGCCAACCGGGTCAGGTCCGGAAGGAAGCAGCCCTAACGAGACCGAGCGGGTCTCTGTCCAGCCTCCCACCTTGCCTGAGGGCGCGAGTCCCGAATCCGATACGTCATGGACGCTTCGACCGGCACGCCTGACGACGAGCCGGGACTTCCCGGGCTCAAGGCCACGCCCTCGCAGGCCGCACCCTACCGGGTCCTGGCGCGCAAATACCGCCCGACGCATTTCGGCGACCTGATCGGCCAGGAGGCCATGGTCCGGACGCTGGGCAACGCCTTCGCGGCCAAGCGCATCCCCCAGGCGTGGATGCTGACGGGCGTCCGCGGCGTCGGCAAGACCACGACGGCCCGCATCCTCGCCCGCGGCCTCAACTACGCCCGCGCCGGCGTGCCCGATACCGGGCCGACCGTGGACATGCCGGAGCTCGGCCTGCACTGCCAGGCGATCATGGAATCCCGGCACATGGACGTGCTGGAGATGGACGCCGCCTCGCATACCGGCATCGACGACGTACGGGCGATTATCGACGGCATTCGCTACGGGCCGGTCTCGGCCCGGTACAAGGTCTACATCGTGGACGAGGTCCACATGCTCTCGGAGAAGGCGTTCAACGCCTTCCTGAAGACTCTGGAAGAGCCCCCGCCCCACGCCAAGTTCATCTTCGCCACCACCGAGATCCGCAAGGTTCCGGTGACGATCCTGTCCCGCTGCCAGCGCTTCGACCTCCGCCGGGTCGAGGCGCCGGTGCTGCGCGCGCACCTCGCCCGCATCTGCGCCGCCGAGGGAGTGAGCGTGGAGGAGGAGGCCCTGAACGCCCTCGTCCGGGCCGCGGAAGGGTCCGTGCGCGATTCGCTGTCGATCCTGGATCAGGCCATCGCCCACGGAGCCGGGATGGTTTCGGCACAGGGCGTGCGGGACATGCTCGGCCTCGCCGACCGGGCCCGGATCGTCGACCTGTTCGAGGCGGTGATGCGCGGCGCCGTACCCGCCGCCTTCGCCGAGTTGCGGGCGCAATACGATTCCGGCGCCGATCCCGCGGTGGTGATGTCGGACCTCGCGGCCTTCACCCACCTCGTCACCCGCCTCAAGATCGTCCCAGATGCCGCCGCGGACCCGACGCTCAGCGAGACCGAGCGCCGACGCGGCGCGGAGTTCTCTCAGGCCCTCTCCGTCCGGGCCCTGTCGCGGGCATGGCAGATCCTGCTGAAAGCGATCCCGGAGGTTCAGGCGGCCCCCCGGCCCCTGGCGGCGGCGGAGATGGCTATCGTCCGTCTCGCTTACGCCGCGGACCTGCCGACGCCTGACGAGGCCCTTCGCAGGCTCCGGGACGACGCGATTGCCAACGGCGAAGGCGAGCCGAGGCCGGCTGTACTGCCTTCCTCCGCCCCCGAAGCCGGGCCCGTGGCCAGGATGCTTCCGCCGTTGACGGATCAGGCTTCGCCCGTTCCGGCGCGGGGGTCCTCCGCCGCCCAGGCCGTCGCCGTACCGATGCAGGCCAATTCCGTGCCTGCACGGCCGGTTCCGGCCCGCGGCCCCACCCTCGCGACCGATGCCGGGCCAAAGCTTCAGCGCTTCGAGGATGTCGTCGCCCTGGCCGAGGCCCGCCGGGACATCCTGCTCAAGACGGCCCTGGAGCGGGACGTGCATCTCGTCCGCTTCGAGGAGGGGCGGATCGAGTTACGTCTGGCGGCTGGCGGTCGCTCGAGCCTCGCCAACGACTTGTCCGCCGCGCTCACCGCATGGACCGGACGCCGCTGGATCGTGTCCCTCTCGCAGGAGGAAGGCGCCCCGACCCTGGCGGAGGATATCCGGGCGGCGAGCGAGTCGCGGCGCGAGAATGCCGCTGCCGATCCCTTCGTCCGCGAGGCCCTCTCGCGCTTTCCCGGAGCGGAGATCGTGGATGTCCGCGAGACCGCGTCCGAGGCCAGGGCCACCGCGGAGGAGGAGATCCTCGGCGATGCCGACGCCGCCCGCGCGGAGGAGGCGGAGAGCGATGACCTCTGATCGGGGGGAACCCGGCGGCGCCTCCGCGATTGCGAGCGCAGCGGCGGGCGACAGGAAGCCCCGGCGATCCGGGTTCACCCGCAACCACCGAGACGACGCGACGAGGAGCCGAGCATGCGCGACCTGATGGGCATCATGAAGCAGGCCCAGGCCATGCAGGAGAAGATGGCCGGGGTTCAGGCCGAACTCGACACCGTCGAGGTCGAGGGAGCTTCCGGCGGGGGTTCGGTGCGCGTGACCATGACCGCCAAGGGCCAGCTGCGCCGGGTCAGCATCGACCCTGCACTCATGGTCGCCGACGAACGGGAGATCCTGGAGGATCTTGTCGTCGCCGCCTGCAACGATGCCCGCGGCAAGGCGGAGACGGTCATGCAGGAGCGCATGGCCGAGCTGACGAAGGGTCTGCCCCTGCCCCCCGGCATGAAGCTGCCGTTCTAGCCCCCGTCCGGCCGCACCCCGAATGGGCGTGACGGAGACCGGGGCCATGCTCCCCACGGGGCTCGACCCGGAGAGCCTCGTCTTCGCCTGTGCGGAGTCCAGCGCCCATGCGGGGGCGAGCTTCCCGCAGGCGGCCGATCTCTACGCCGCCATGCGCGGCCGACTCTGTGAGCGGACGCGATCGATCGCGACCCTGTTCCCGGCTTATTCCTACCGGCGGCCCGCACCGCGCCTGCTGACCGGGCCGGACGGGCCGGGCATGGAGTCCCTCTCCCACTGGTTCGGCGAGTTGGACGAGGCGTATCGCGATTTCCCCGCGACGGTGCTCTGCGAGACCCGGGATAGCCGCCTCGGCGGCAATGTCCTCCACTACCGGGAGGGGGGCGACCTCCGGGTGCTCTACGAGACCCACCGCCTCAGCGACCTGAAGATGATCGAGGCGGTCGGCATCGGCGCCGACCGGGTGGACGAGCACCTCGACGCGGACGGGCTGTACTTCCTCTTGGGCTCGGTCGGTTCGTTCAATTATGGCCACTGGCTGATCGACGATCTGCCGCGGCTCGAAGGGTACTTCGTCCTGCGCCGGCTCCATCCGGGCAAAACGATCACGATCCTCATGCCCGCCTACAACGCGCATATGGACGAGGTGAGACGGCGGATGATCGCCCTCCATCTCGGGCACGAGCGCGGCTGGCGGGCGGTATTCTACGACCGGACACGGGTCTACGCCCTGCCGCAACTTTACTTCGCGACACCCTGCAGCCAGGAGCCCTACGGCAAGTCGCCCGCGGCCGTGGCGACCGTGAGGGCACGCCTGCTCCGGCAGACGCGTCTCGCCCGGACCGAGGCGGCGCTCCGGCATCTGCCGTCGCCGGGGGAAGGCCGGCGCCTGTTCGTGGACCGGTCGGGGGACCGGGGCCGCACCCTCATCAACCGCGCGGAGGTGATCGCGGCCGTGGAGCGGCGCGGCTTTCGGGTAATCGACCCGGAGCGGTTCAGCCCACGCCAACAGATCGTGCAGTTCGCCCGGGCGCGTCTGGTGGTCGGGCTCGCGGGGGCGGCGATGACCAATACGATCTTCAGTCCGCCGGGCGCGCGGATCCTGTATCTCGCCCCCGACAGCGGCTGGGTCGATCCGTTCTTCTGGGACCTCGCCGCGGTGTGCGGCCAGTCCTATTCGGCCATCCACGGGCGCTGGAGCGACCGGGAGGACATCATCGCCCGCCGGGACTTTTCCGTGTCGGTGCCGGACTTGGAAGTCGCCTTGGACGGGCTCTGAGGCGCGCTCCCCTGCCCGACACCCTCACCGTCATTGCGAGGCGAAGCCGAAGCAATCCAGGGCGCGACCCATCCGGATGGGGCAGCGCCGGCTGGATTGCTTCGGCTTCGCCTCGCAATGACGGCGGGGGCGGGCGTCCTCCCCCGCCCGGCGGGGGAGGACGTGAAAGCTCAGGCCGCGATGACTCGACCGCTCAGGCCGCGATGACTCGACCGCTCAGGCCGCGATGACTCGACCGCTCAGGCCGCGATGACCCGACCGCTCAGGCCGCGATGGCCTGGGCGCTCGGGCCGGCGGCGCGGACATCCGCGTCGACGTGGTTCTCGAAGCGCTTGAAGTTGTCCTCGAACATCTTCACGAGGCGCGCCGCCGTCTCGACGAAGGCGCTCTTGTTCGCCCAGGTCTTCACCGGCTGCAGGATATGCGGCTCGACGCCCGGCACGAAGACCGGCACCGCGAAGCCGAAATACGGGTCGCGGCGGAACTCGGCGTTGGAGAGCGAGCCGTCCAGGGCCGCCGTGAGGAGGCGGCGGGTGACCCGGATCGGCATCCGGCGACCGGTGCCGACGCCGCCACCGGTCCAGCCGGTGTTGACGAGCCAGCAATCGACGCTGTGCTTGGCGATCAGGTCACGCAGCAGATTGCCGTAGGTGCTCGGGTGCCGCGGCATGAAAGGAGCGCCGAAGCAGGTGGAGAAGGTCGCCTCCGGCCCGGTCAGGCCGCGCTCGGTGCCCGCCACCTTGGCGGTATAGCCCGAGAGGAAGTGGTACATCGCCTCGGCGCCCGTCAGCTTGGCGATCGGGGGCATCACGCCGAAGGCGTCGCAGGTCAGCATCACGATGTTCTTCGGATGCCCGGCCCGGCCGGTGCTGCTGGCGTTGGCGATGAAGTCGAGGGGGTAGGCGCAGCGGGTGTTCTCGGTGCGCGAGGCATCGTCGAAGTCCGGGACGCGGGTCACCGGATCGATCACCACGTTCTCCATCACCGTGCCGAAGCGCTCGGTGGTGGCGTAGATCTCCGGCTCGGCATTGCGCGAGAGGCGGATGGTCTTGGCGTAGCAGCCGCCTTCGAAGTTGAAGATGCCCTCGTTCGACCAGCCGTGCTCGTCGTCACCGATGAGCTGGCGGGAGCTGTCGTTCGACAGGGTGGTCTTCCCGGTGCCCGAGAGACCGAAGAAGATCGCGGAGCCGCCGTCGGGGTTGAGGGCGGCGTTGGCCGAGCAGTGCATCGGCATCACGCCCTGGCCGGGCAGGATGTAGTTCAGGTAGGTGAAGACCGACTTCTTCATCTCGCCGGCATAGGCGGAGCCGCCGATCAGCACGAGCTTCTTGGAAAAGTCGATGGCGATGACGGTCTTGGACCGGCAGCCGTGCCGGGCGGGGTCCGCCTGGAAGCTCGGCAGGTCGATGATCGTCATGTCGGGGACGTAGGCCGCGATCTCGGACCGGTCCGGCCGGATCAGCAGGTTGCGGATGAACAGCGAGTGCCATGCGAACTCGGTGAAGACCCGCGCCTTCACCCGGTGGGCCGGGTCGGCACCGCCGTAGAGATCCTGGGCGAACAACTCCTTGCCCTCGGCATGTTTCAGGAAATCCTGGCGCAGGGTCTCGAACTGCTCGGGGGTGATGGCCCCGTTGTTGTCCCACCAGATCTCGTTCTCGGTGCCGGCATCGCGCACCACGAACTTATCCTTGGGCGACCGGCCGGTATGCGTACCGGTGGTGGCGACGAGCGCGCCGCCGCGGGCGAGTTCGCCTTCCTTACGGGTGAGAGCCTCCTCGTAGAGCCGGGGGGCCTCGAAGTTCCAGCGAACGGCCTTCAGGTCGCGGAAGCCGGCCGCCTCGGCGCCATGGGCCGCATTGAAATCACCGATGTTGTCCAAGTGCGTATCTCCCGGGCACCTGCGCGCGGCGCAATCTCGACGGGCCACGGCGCTGCCGTTCCCACTCTGGCCGGAGACATGGCGCGCGTGTCCCAAGGACCTTTTCCGCGCGAGCCCGTCACCGACCGGCTCCCCGTTGCGTAGACGGCGAAGCGGCGCCGTCAATATGACCTTCGTAGTGGCCTCGCAACGTGATCGTCTTGATTGAATACACGAAGCGGGGTGAAACGTCATGGATTTCAACACAGCAAGCCCTCAGTAACCTCAACGGAGGCCCACTTCCAAAGACCATTACAAATTCCACGAATTCTCTCACATGCCGGTGGAAATAGGCCCGAGCGCTTCCCGGGGTCGCACCGTCTTCCCCTCGGGCCGGGAGCGTTCTAGACCGGCGGACCGCGCCGTCCGACAATTGGCGGAGCCGTCCTCAACCGACGAGACCCGATGCCCCAAGCCGTCGCCGGCCCGGAGATCGAGCGCCTGATCCAGCTCCTGGGTCGTATGCCGGGCCTCGGCCCGCGATCGGCCCGCAGGGCCGCGCTCCAGCTCATCAAGAAGCGGGACACCCTCCTGGCCCCCCTCGCGGAGGCCATGCGCATCGCCTCCGAGCGGATCGTCGTCTGCTCCCAATGCGGCAACGTCGATACCTGCGACCCCTGCACCGTGTGCCGTGACCCGGAACGGGACCCGACGACGCTGGTGGTGGTGGAGGATGTGTCCGACCTGTGGGCTTTGGAACGTTCGGGCGCCGTCCGGGCGCGCTACCACGTCCTGGGCGGCGTGCTCTCGGCCCTCGACGGCGTGCGGCCCGAGCACCTCAACATCGCCCGGCTGGTCGAGCGGGCCGCCGACCCTGCGGTGGGCGAGGTGATCCTGGCGCTGAACGCCACCGTCGATGGGCAGACCACCGCCCACTACATCACGGAGGCGATCAGGCATTTGGACCGCAAGATCACGCGGCTTGCGCACGGGGTGCCGGTGGGCGGCGAGCTGGACTATCTCGACGAGGGCACCCTCTCCGCCGCCATCCGCAGCCGGACGGTGTTCTAGGGGCGGACTACAACCCTACCGTCATTGCGAGCGCAGCGAGGCAATCCAGGGAAGTAGGCCGCCCCCGAACGTGGCGCCTCTCTTGATTGCGTCACTCCAATCGCAACGACGGACGATACGACAGAGGGTGAGAGGGTGGTCCACAGGCATCTGGTATTTGACCACCCTCCGGCATCGCCATATTGCCAGGACAGATTTGGGCGCCCGCCAGCGCCGCTCCGGTAGACGCCATGACAATCCGCCCCCTCGTGATCCTCCCCGATCCGCAGTTGAAGCTCGTGTCCGAGCCCGTCGGTCCCGTGACGGACGAGGTCCGCACCCTCGTCGCCGACATGTTCGAGACCATGTACGACGCCCCCGGCGTCGGCCTCGCGGCGATCCAGGTCGGTGTCGCCAAGCGCGTCATCACCATCGACACGTCCAAGGAGGAGGGCGTCCGCGAGCCGCGGGTCTTCATCGATCCGGAGATCACGTGGTCGTCGGAGGAGAAGCGGGTCTACGACGAAGGCTGCCTGTCGATCCCGGAATATTACGGCGAGGTCGAGCGCCCGGACCGGGTGCGGGTGAAGTTCCGCGACCTCGACGGTAAGGAGCGCGAGATCGAGGCCGGCGGCCTCCTCGCCACCTGCATCCAGCACGAGATCGACCACCTGAACGGCATCCTGTTCATCGATCACCTGTCGAAGCTGAAGCGCGACCGGGTGATCAAGAAGTTCACCAAGGCGGCCAAGCGCGACGCCGCCTGAGGCACTGCCATGCGCGTCGTCTTCATGGGCACCCCGGATTTCGCGGTGCCAACCCTGGCGCGGCTCGCCGCGGATGGGCACACCATCGTCGCCGTCTACACAAGGGCGCCGGCCAAGGCCGGTCGCGGCATGAGCCTGCGCCCCTCGCCGGTCCATGCGGTCGCCGATAGCCTCGGGGTCCCCGTGCTGACGCCGTCGACCCTGCGCACGCCGGGGGCCGCGGAGACCTTCGCGGGGCACGCTGCCGACGTGGCCGTGGTCGTCGCCTACGGGATGCTCCTGCCCCCGGCGATCCTCGACCTGCCGCGGCACGGTTGCCTGAACCTGCACGGCTCTCTCCTGCCGCGCTGGCGGGGCGCGGCGCCGATCCAGCGCGCCGTGATGGCCGGGGACGCCGAGAGCGGCGTCGGCGTGATGCGCATGGAGGCGGGCCTCGATACCGGCCCGGTGGCCCTGGAGGCGCGGGTGCCGATCACCCCGGGCATGACCGCAGGCGAGTTGCACGACGCCCTGATGCCCCTGGGGGCCGGGCTGATGGCAGAGGCCCTGAAGTCCCTCGACGGCGGCAGCGGCCTGACCTTCACGACCCAGCCGGCCGACGGGGTGGTCTACGCCCACAAGATCACCAACGACGAGGCGCGGATCGACTGGTCGCAGCAAGCCGGGGAGATCGCCGCCAGGATCAACGGCCTGTCGCCCTTCCCCGGGGCGTTCTTCGAGGCCGATCTCGGCAAGGGGCCGGAGCGGGTGAAGGTGCTGCGCGCCCTCCCCGCCGGGGGCGACGGTGAGCCTGGCACGCTTCTGGACGCGGATGGCACGATCGCCTGCGGGGCCGGCGCGGTGCGCCTCCTCGAACTCCGCCGGGCCGGCAAGGGCGGCAGCGCAACCGGCGCAGAGTTCGTCCGCGGGGCGCGGCTGGCCCCTGGGGCGGGGCTGGGATGACATCGCCCGCGCCCGGCGCCTGACATGCCCCGCTACAAGCTCGTCATCGAGTACGACGGCGGCCCGTTCTGCGGCTGGCAGCGGCAGTCGGACGATCCGACCGTGCAGGGCGCCATCGAGGCTGCCATCCTGCGCTTCTCCGGCGAAGCGGTCCGCCTGACCTGCGCCGGGCGCACCGATGCCGGGGTCCACGCGATCCATCAGGTCGCCCATTGCGATCTCACCAAGGACTGGCGCACCGACACCGTACGCGATGCCGTGAACGCCCACCTGCGCCCGAATCCGGTGGCGATCCTCTCGGCCGAGCTTGTGCCCGACACCTTCGACGCCCGGCATTCGGCGATTCGGCGCCACTACCGCTATCGCATCCTCAACCGGCGGAGCCCTTCGGCGCTGACCCGCGCCCATGTCTGGCACGTGCCCTGGCCCCTCGACCCGGAGCTGATGCACGAGGCGGCCCAGCGCCTCACCGGACAGCACGACTTCACCGCCTTCCGCGCCGCCGAGTGCCAGGCGAACAGCCCCGTGCGGACGTTGGAGCGCCTGGATGTCGCCCGGCAGCGGATGGGCTTGCAGGACGAGATCGTGATCGCGACCTGCGCCCGCTCGTTCCTGCACCATCAGGTGCGGGCGATGGTCGGCACGCTGATGCTCGCCGGCTGCCGCCGGCTCACCGCCGACGACGTGGCCGACATTCTTCGCACCGGGGATAAGACCCGCTGCGGGCCCCTTGCCCCGGCCGCCGGCCTCACCTTCGTCGGGGTGGATTACGAGTAGGGGCCACCCCGTCATTGCGAGGCGGCCCAAAGCAATCCAGAGCGCGACTGTCCGGGTGGGGCAGCGCCTCCCCGGATTGCTTCGCTGCGCTCGCAATGACGGCGCGGGTGGGACGGACGGCCCCAGCCCTCACGAAAAGTATGCGTCGAGCACCCGGCCGTAGATCGCCGTGAGCCGCTCGATGTCGGCCACGGCGACGCATTCGTCGACCTGATGCATCGTCTCGCCGACGAGGCCGAACTCGATCACCGGGCACACGTCCTTGATGAAACGAGCGTCCGAGGTGCCCCCCGTCGTGGAGAGCACCGGGTCCAGGCCGGTCTCCGCGCGGATGGCGTCGGAGACGAGGCCGACGAAGGAATCCGGCCGGGTGAAGAAGGCCGGTGAGTTAGAGGGTTGGAGGTCGAGGAGGTAGCGAACGGAATTGCCGGCTGCCTTCTCCAGGCGGCGGCGGAGCTCGGCGCCGAGGCTGTCGGACGTCCAGTCGTCGTTGAAGCGGATGTTGAACGTGGCCCGTGCCGTGGCCGGGATCACGTTGGTCGCCGTGTTGCCGACATCAATCGTCGTGAATTCGAGGTTCGACGCGTCGAAATGGGCGCTGCCCCCGTCGAGGGGTTCGGCGATCAGGGCAGTGGTCAGGCGCAAAAGTCCCGGGATGGGGTTCTCGGCCTTGTGCGGATACGCGACGTGGCCCTGCCGGCCGAGCACCGTGAGCTTGCCGGTAAGCGAACCGCGCCGGCCAATCTTGATCATTTCGCCAAGGCGGGCGGGATTGGTCGGCTCGCCCAGAAGACAATGATCGAAGCGCTCGCCGCGCTCCCGCGCCCAGGCGAGGAGCTTGACCGTCCCGTTTACCGCCGGCCCCTCCTCGTCCCCGGTGATGAGGAAGGCGATGGATCCGGGGACGGTGCCGCCCCGGTGCTCCACGAAGGCGAGCGCCGCCGCGAGCATGCAGGCGACGCCGCCTTTCATGTCCGCCGCCCCGCGGCCGTAGAGCATGCCGTCCGAGACGACGGCCCCGAACGGATCGTGCCGCCAGGAGACGGCATCGCCCACCGGCACGACATCGGTATGGCCGGCGAAGACGAGGCAGGGCCCCGACCGCCCGAGACGCGCGTACAAGTTCGGCGTGTCGGGATGACCCGCTTCGGAGAAGACCGGACGCTCGACGGAAAACCCCGCCGCTTCCAGCGCCTGCGCGACAACCCCGAGCGCCCCGGCATCCTCCGGCGTGACGGAGGGGCAGCGGATCAGGGCCTGGGCCAGGGACAGGGCAGAGGGGGGCGTGGGCATCGGGGTTATTCGCGGTGGCTCGGGCAAGAACCCTCCCCCCTCTGCGGGGGAGGGTGGCCCCCGGAGGGGGTCGGGAGAGGGGAGCGACGGTTCAGGATGAGGGGTTGGGCGCGGTCCATCCTGACCCCGCGCTCCCCTCTCCCCCCTGCTTCGCAGAGTACCCTCCCCCGCAGAGGAGGGAGGGAGAGGTTGCATCGCGCCCCCTACTTCATCACCACCACCTGCGCATCGCCGTGGCGGCGGAGCACGCTCACCGTGACGTCGCCGTCGTAGCACTGGAAGCGCAGATCCAGCCGGGAGTCCCGGAGCTTGACGTTGTAGAGCGTCACGCCATCCAGGAAGTCCGGCAGGATCGGGTTCTTGAGGAGCACCCGGTTGCGGTCGTGGTCCAGTTCCAGGCCGAGGCAGGCGGCGAGGAAGGCGAAGGGCGCCGCCGCTGCCCAGGCCTGCGGGCTGCAGGCCACGGGGTAGGAGACCGGGCCCCGCTGCGGGCGGCGCATGAAACCGCAGAACAGCTCCGGAAGGCGCTTCTGGTCCTGATAGAGGGACGTGTCGAACATCCCCTTGAAGATCCGCGCTGCCCCGTCCTTGAGGTCGTAACGCGCCAGCCCCATGGCGATCAGCGCGTTGTCGTGCGGCCAGATCGAGCCGTTGTGGTACGACATCGGGTTGTAGCGGGCCTCGCCCTTGGCGATGGTGCGGACGCCCCAGCCATTGAACCCGTCGTTGCAAAGCAGAGTCTCCGCGACCCGCGCCGCCCGCTCGGGCTTGGCGATGCCGGTGAAGAGGGCATGGCCGGCGTTGGAGGAGCGCACGGCGCATTGCTTCTTGGCGCCGTCGAGGGCGAGGGCATAGGTGCCCATTTCCTCGTTCCAGAACGCCGTGTCGAACGTCTCCCGTAGAGCGTCCGCCTCGCCGGACAGCCGCTCGGCCATGTCGCCGTGGCCGAGATGGGCGGCGAGCCGGGCCATGCCGTGCTTGGCGGCGTAGACGTAGCCCTGCACCTCGCACAGGGCGATCGGGCCCTTAGCGAGTTGGCCGTCGGCGTGGAAGATCGAATCGTGGCTGTCCTTCCAGCCCTGATTCTCCAACCCTTTCTCGGTGTCCCGCGCATATTCCACGAAACCGTCGCCGTCCCGGTCGCCGTACTTGTCCATCCAGGCGAGGGCGAGCTCGAGGGCGGGCCAGATATCCTTGATCGTCTGCAGATCGCCGGAGACGAGGTAGTATTCCCAGGCCAGCATCACGAAGAGCGGCGTGCCATCGATCGTGCCGTAGTAATGGCGGAACGGCACCTCGCCGAGCATGGCCATCTCGCCGCGCCGGGTCTCGTGCAGCACCTTGCCGGGCTGCGCGTCGGCGGCCGGGTCGACCACCTTCGCCTGGGTCGAGGCGAGGTAGCGCAGGACGCCCCGGGCGAATTTCGGATCGATCCAGAGGGCCATCATCGCCGTGATGATGCCGTCTCGGCCGAACACCGTGGAGTACCAGGGGATGCCGGCGAAGGGGTAGATCCCCTCCGGCGTGCGGCTGGCCAGCATGTAGAGGTCGGCCGTCGCCCGGCACAGGCCCTCGTTGAATTGGTCGTTGGACGAAATGATCGTGGTGATGCCTGCGGTCAGGGCCCGCAGATCCCGGCGTGAATCGCGGTAGGCCCGGGCGAAGATCATCCCCTCGCCCAGCCCCTTCGGATGCTTGGCGGCCGTGCCGCCGTTGGCCACCAGGGTGAGGCGGGCGGCGGCATCCTCGCCGACCATGTCGTCGGCCGGAGGCTTGGTGAAGGCGCGGTGCGATTCAAACACCACCCGGATGAACAGCGAGGTCTGGGCACCGGGCGAGAGGGAGATGTCGAACTCGGCCCGGCCGGGCTCAAGCACCGCCGGCGTCGGCCCGAAATGCAGGCTCGTAGTGCGCACCATATCGTCCAAGCCGACATAGCGGAATTGCACCTCGGTCGGGCTGGCGACCAGCACGCCGCGCTTGCCGCGCTCCTTGCGATCGGTGCCGCGCACCTCGAACAGGTCGCGGTAATCGGCATCGAAGGTGACCGACACCCGCAGGCGGCGGTGCTTCGTGTCGTAGCTGCGCAGGCCGATCCGGTCGTAGCAGGCGCCCCGGAACAGGAACTTCGTGCGCTCGATGGCCACCGTCTCCCGGGGAATCGAGGTCTCGTCGTGGGCGTCGAGGCGGATGTCCGGGGTCGTCATGTCGACGCTCAACGCGCCGTTGTCGTCCTGCATGACGGACGAGAGCATCAGGGGCCGCTGCCCCTCGATCTTCACTTCCAGGCGGGAGAGATACCGCGTGTCCTGGAAGTAGAGCCCCTCCGGCCCCGGCTGCACGCCGATGTCGCCGTAGGAATCGAGGACCCCGAAGGCCTCGCCGAACTTGAGGGAGCGCAGGGGGCGCTCGACCAGGGAGGTCTGGGCCTCGATGTGATAGGTCGGCAGGACCTCGTCCGCGTCCTGGAAGCCCCGCCCGAGGGGGAAGGCCGTTTGGCCGGATGATGCGGTCGCGACTATGTCGTCCTTCGCGGGATCAGTCTTTGCCGCCATGCAGGCATCTCCGGGTACTGTGGTGACGAATCGAGAGGGCCGCCGCATCGGCCTCGATGCGGCGGCCCTTTCTCAAGCAGTCGGATGAGTCGCTTTCGCGACGCTAGGACGGGCCACCGGTCCCTCGCAAGCCCGGTGCCGCCCGAAGGATGCCGTCAGGCCGGGAAGGCGGCGGCCGGCATCGGCGGCCGGGACGCACCATTGACGTCCACCGGCTGCGGCCTGAACGCCGACTTCGGCAGGCGGATCACGTCGGCCGAGCGGGAGAGAAGCTCCTCGTAAGCCGAGACGTATTTCTGGACCATGCGCTCGGCAGTGAACCCGCCCTCGAAGTGACGGCGTACGCCGGCCCGGCTCATGGTCTTGACCTTCGCGACGGCGGCGACGGCATCGTCCATGTCATCGCACAGAACGCCGCTGACGCCGTCGGCGATCACCTCAGGGACGGAGCCGTTGCGGAACGCGATCACCGGCGTGCCAGCCGACATCGCCTCGATCATGACGAGGCCGAAGGGCTCCGGCCAGTCGATCGGGAAGGCGAGCGCCAGGGCGTTGCCGAGGAAGTCCTTCTTCTGCTCCTCGTTGATCTCGCCGATGAACTCCACCAGCGGGTTGTGGATCATCGGCTCGATGACTTCGTTCCAGTAATCCTGGTCCGCCTTGTCGACCTTGGCGGCGATCTTGATCGGCGTGCCCGAACGGATCGCCATCTCGATGGCGCGGTCGGGGCGCTTCTCGGGCGAGATGCGGCCGAGGAAGGCGAGATAACCGCCCTTCGCATCGGGGTAGTACGGGCAGTTCTGCGCCGGCAGACCGTGATGGATCGTGGACAGCCAGTTCACGTTCGGGGGCATCGGCAGGCGCTGGTTGTCGGAGATCGACACCAGCGGCATGCCCGTGAACGTCCGGTAGACGGGCATGAAGTCCGGCACGTCGAGGCGGCCGTGCATCGTGGTGATGCACTTGTGATTCATGTCCTCGAACATCGGGTACTGAAGCAGATCGATGTGGAAGTGCAGGATATCGAACTCTTGCGCCCGGCGATGGACCTGATGCAGCATCGCGAGGTGGCTCGCCGTATGGTCGCGGTAGCCCAGCAGGCGCAGGCCTTCCGGCGTGCAGGCTGCGAGTTTCGCAGAGGTCTCGGAATCGCCGCTCGCGAACAGGGTCACGTCATGGCCCTGGCGGACCAGCTCTTCCGTAATCCAGCTGACGACACGCTCTGTGCCGCCGTAGAACTTCGGAGGGACCGCCTCCGAGAGCGGAGCAATCTGAGCAATGCGCACGAAGTGTCTCCTTGGTGACCGACTTTGAGCTGGGTCTAGCGGGGTCGGCCTGAGCGGGACATGAATGAAACGGAAAGCCAAGGTTATGGTTCCTGAACGCTGGCCGGTCACGGCGACTTGAGCCGGTGGGGCGCCCCATCCCCGCTTTCCTCTGCCTTTTGCCCCGGCATTCCGCGGGTGCGGCCAGCCCCCTTGCTTTTTCCCGGCGGCGCACGAGGCCGTTGCCGTTGCGTGCGGTTTCTGCCATAAGCCGCACCGCGTCGAACCGCCCGGCCGATCAAGGGCTGCCGTGGCGGTTCATGCTGCTCCATCAGAAGCACCATCGCGCAAACACAACCCGGTCCTCGCGGGCCTGTTGTCGTTTCGCGCACCACGGAGAGCCAAATGCCCAAGCTGAAGACCAAATCGGGCGCCAAGAAGCGCTTCAAGATCACCGGCACCGGCAAGGTGATGTACGCCCAGGCCGGCAAGCGCCACGGGATGATCAAGCGGACGACGAAGCAGATCCGCAACCTGCGCGGCACGACCACCCTGTTCGAGGGTGATGCCGCCAACGTGAAGAAGTACTTCCTGCCGAACGCGCGGTAAGTCTTCACGAACGCCGATACTGTCTGAAGTCGAAATCCAGGAGATAACCGATGGCCCGCGTCAAGCGCGGCGTGACCAGTCACGCGAAGCACAAAAAAGTTCTGAAGGCCGCCAAGGGCTATTACGGCCGGCGCAAGAATACGATCCGCATCGCCAAGCAGGCGGTCGAGAAGGGCATGCAGTATGCCTATCGCGACCGGAAGAATAAGAAGCGCACGTTCCGCGCCCTCTGGATCCAGCGCCTCAACGCGGCGGTCCGCGAGCACGGGCTGACCTATTCGCGCTTCATCAATGCCCTGGCGCTGTCCGGCATCGTGGTGGACCGCAAGGCCCTGTCCGAGCTCGCCATCCACGAGCCGGCCGCCTTCGCCGCCGTGGTCGAGAAGGCCAAGGCCGCAATCCCGGCCCAGCCGGAGAAGAAGGCCGCCTAAGGCGCGCCTTTCGCTGGTGAATGACGGAAGGCGCGGCACCGTGAGGGTGCCGCGCCTTCGTTGTATCTGAACCATGCCGCTCCGTCATTGCGAGCGCAGCGAAGCATTGACGGCTGGCCGAACGGGGTGAGCTGCGCAAAACCCGTTTGCGGGCTTGCGCGATTGCACACGGCGCGCAAAAGCAAACCCGTCGGCGGCATGGCCCGCGCGATCCGAATGAAGCGATGACCGATCTCGACAGCCTCGAACGCGATCTCCTGGACCAAATCTCTGCGGCCCCCGACGAGGGTGCCCTGGAAACCGTGCGCGTCGCCGCCCTCGGCAAGAAGGGCAGTGTATCGGAGCTCCTGAAAACGCTCGGCGCCATGACGCCCGACGAGCGCAAGGAGCGCGGGCCCCTCATCAATGGCCTTCGCGACCGGGTCTCCACGGCGCTGACCGCCCGCAGGAGCGATCTCGCCGAGGCTGCCCTGGAAGCCCGCCTCGCCTCGGAACGGGTGGACGTGACGCTGCCCGTCCGCGAGGCACCGGAGGCCCGCGGGCGGATCCACCCGATCAGCCAAGTCATCGACGAGGTCACGGCGATCTTCGCCGACATGGGCTTCGCCGTGGCCGAGGGGCCGGACATCGAAACAGACGAGCTGAACTTCACCGCCCTGAACTTCCCGCCGGGCCACCCGGCGCGGGAGATGCACGATACGTTCTTTCTCGCCCCTGACCGGGACGGGAAGCGCAAGGTGCTGCGGACCCACACCTCGCCGGTCCAGATCCGCACGATGCGCTCGCAGGAACCGCCGATCCGGGTCATCATCCCCGGCCGCACCTACCGGCATGATTCGGACCAGACCCACACGCCGATGTTCCATCAGGTCGAAGGTCTGGTGATCGACAAGGCGGCCAACATCGCCAACCTGAAATGGGTGCTGGAGGAGTTCTGCAAGGCGTTCTTTGAGGTCGATGCCGTGAAGATGCGCTTCCGGCCTTCCTTCTTCCCCTTCACGGAGCCCTCGGCGGAGGTGGACATCCAGTGCTCGCGCAAGGGCGGCGAGATCCGGTTCGGCGAGGGGACGGACTGGCTTGAGATCCTCGGCTGCGGGATGGTGCATCCCAACGTCCTGCGCAATTGCGGCCTCGATCCGGATGCGGTGCAGGGCTTCGCCTTCGGTGTCGGCCTCGACCGGATCGCCATGCTGAAATACGGCATGCCCGACCTGCGCCCGTTCTTCGAGGCGGATGTCCGCTGGCTCGATCACTACGGCTTCCGCCCCCTCGACGTGCCGAGCCTCGTGGGCGGGCTGACGAGTTAAGGGGGCCTGAGCGATGACGGAAGCCGAGATCGAAGGGGTCGTCTCTCAGGCGGTCAGGCGCCGGTTTCCGGCCGCCGACCAGGAGGGCGTCGATATCCGCGTCTTCGATGACTTCGACGGCGAGCAGATCCTACGGGTGACCGTCCACTACAAGACGCGGCCGGCGCCCCGTCCCGAGATGGTGAGCATCGTGCACGACATCCGGGACGCTCTCATCGCCATGGGCGAAGAGCGGTTCGTCCTGCTGACGAACGACATCATGGACGAGCGGCAAACCACCCCCGACACGGACTGAACCATGGCCATCTTGGAGGAGCGAATGCTCCAGCTGGCAGACGAGATGATTACGGGGCATCCGACAGGTTCGGCGGCGAAGCGTCGTGCCGTCAGCACCGCCTATTATGCCGTCTTTCACGCCCTGGCGAAAACCTGCGCTAAGACCTTGCTGGGAGAAGATGCGGAGACGACCGCCTATGAACGTGCCTACCGGGCCCTCGATCATGGCTCGCTGAAGAACGCGTTCCAGCAATCGGACAGCCCGCTCAAGCGCAGCGAGGATCTGAAGCGCCTTGGCGACATCATCGTCCCGCTTCAAACTGCGAGGATGATCGCGGATTACGCGCCGCCGAAAGTCGAACTCTACGAGGCGAATGTCGCGCCGGACCGGGTGAATGAGGCACGCCGCTTCATCGACCTGATCGGCCAGCTCTCGCAGACGGATCGACAGACGCTGGCGACCCACCTTCTCTTCCAAGTCAGACAAAAATGAAATTCACCCTCTCCTGGCTCAAGGACCACCTCGACACCGGGGCGACCCTCGACATCGTCGCCGAGACCCTCACCCGTATCGGGTTGGAGGTCGAAGGCATCGAGGACAAGGCGGCGACCCTGGCGCCGTACGTCGTGGCCCACGTCCTCACCGCCGAGCAACACCCCAACGCCGATCGGCTGCGGGTCTGCTCGGTCGATACCGGCGAAGGGTCGCCCGTGCAGGTGGTCTGCGGCGCGCCGAACGCCCGCGCGGGGATGCGCACCGTGTTCGCCCCGCCCGGCACCTACGTGCCTGGCAAGAACATCAACCTGTCGGTGGGCAACATCCGTGGCGTCGAGAGCCGGGGCATGCTCTGCTCCGCGGCCGAACTGGGCCTCGGCGAGGACCATGACGGGATCATCGATCTGGCCACCGACGCGCCGGCCGGCACGCCCTACGCGGCCTTCGCCGGCCTCGACGACCCGGTGATCGAGATCAACCTCACCCCGAACCGGCCGGACTGCACCTCCGTCCACGGCATCGCCCGGGATCTCGCCGCGGCGGGCCTCGGGGTGCTGAAACACGAGGCCGCCGCCCCGGTTCGAGGCGAGGGGCCGTGTCCCGTCGGGGTCGTGCGCGATCTTGATCCCGCCGATGCCGGGCTCTGCCCGCTCTTCGCCCTCCGCCTCGTGCGCGGCGTGACGAACGGCCCCTCTCCCGCCTGGATGCAGGCGCGCCTGCGGGCCATCGGCCTCCGCCCGATCAACGCGCTGGTGGACATCACGAACTACGTCACCTTCGACCGCGGTCGACCGCTCCACGTCTTCGACGCCGCCAAGGTGAAAGGCGCCCTCACGATCCGCCGGGCGAGGACGGGCGAAACCCTGCTCGCCCTCGACGGGAAGACCCATACCCTGACCGACGACACCGTGGTGATCGCGGACGAGTCCGGCGTGGAATCGATCGCCGGCATCATGGGCGGCGAAGCCTCCGGCTGCAACGAATCCACCACCGACGTGCTGATCGAATCGGCCCTGTGGGATCCCGCCAACATCGCCCAGAGCGGGCGGCGGCTCGGGATCGTCACCGATGCCCGCTACCGGTTCGAGCGGGGGGTCGATCCGCTCTACACCCTGCCGGGGCTCGACCTCGCGACCAAGCTCGTCCTCGACATCTGCGGCGGCACCGCCACCCAGTCCGTCGTCTCGGGCGAGCCGCCGGAAACGGAGCGGATCATCGATTTCCCCTGGACCGAGGTGAAACGCCTCGCCGGCCTCGATCTCCCCCGGGCCGAGATGAAGGTGACGCTGGAGGAACTCGGCTTCCACGTTTCGGGCACCGGCGACCGGGTGAAGGTGCTCACGCCGTCCTGGCGCCCGGACATCGAGGGCAAGGCCGACCTCGTGGAGGAGGTGATCCGCATCGCCGGCCTCGACCGGATCGAGGCGAAGCCCCTGCCCCGCCCCGCCGGGATTGGCCGCGCCTTGCTCACGCCGATGCAGAAGCGCACCCGCACCGCCAAGCGGGCGCTGGCGAGCCGCGGCCTGATGGAAGCGGTGACGTGGTCGTTCATCCCCCAGGCCGATGCCAAGCTGTTCGGCGGTGCCGGGGCGGATCTGCGGTTGGCCAACCCCATCGCGTCCGACCTGTCGGACATGCGGCCGAGCCTCGTGCCGGGCCTCCTTCGGGCCGCCCAGCGCAACGCCGACCGGGCCTATCCGGACGCCGCCCTGTTCGAGGTGGGCCAATGCTTCGCCTCCGATGAGCCGGAAGGGCAGACCACCCGTGCCGCGGGAGTGCGGCGGGGGACGGCGACGCTCCTCGGCGCGGGACGCCACTGGGACGGGGCCACGCGCAGCGTCGATGCCTTCGACGCGAAGGCCGACGCCGTGGCGCTGCTCGCCAGCCTCGGCGTGCCGACTGGCGGTCTCCAGATCACGGCCGGCGGCCCGGCCTGGTTGCATCCCGGCCGGTCTGGCACCCTGCGCTTCGGGCCAAAGACCGAGATCGGGTGGTTCGGCGAGATCCACCCCCGGGCAATGCAGGCCCTCGATCTCAAGGGCAGTCTCGTGGCCTTCGAGCTGATTCTCGATGCCCTGCCACTGCCGAAGCACAAGCCGACCAAGGCCAAGCCTGCCCTGGTCCTGTCCGAGTTCCAGCCCCTGACCCGGGATTTCGCCTTCGTCGCCAGCCGGGACGTCGCCGCCGCGGACATCGTCAAGGCAGCTCAGGGGGCCGAACGCAAGCTGATCACCGGCGTGGAGGTGTTCGACCTCTACGAGGGGCCGGGCGTAGCGGAGGGCGCAAAGTCCATCGCCATCGCGGTTCGGCTGCAGCCCATCGACAAGACGTTGACCGATGCGGAAATCGAGGCGGTGAGCGCCAGGATCGTCGCGGAGGTCACGAGGCGCACCGGGGCGACCCTAAGGGGCTGAACGCCATGACCGCCGAGACGACTGCCCTTGCACTGCTGATCGAGGATCTCGCCGGGGCGGTCCATTTGCCAGCAGGCGCCCTGCGCAAGGCCCTGGAGCATCAGGACGCCATCGCGACGGCGACGTTGCCGCTTCTGGAGAAGGCTGCGACGGGCGACGAACTCGATGAGCGGGACGCGAACCTCCTGTTCTGGGGTCTGCATGTGATGGCGCAGGCCCGGGACAGCCGGGCCTTACCCCCGCTGCTGAGCCTCCTTCGGCAGGACATCGAGATCGTCGAGGCGGTGCTCGGCGATGCCGTGACGGCGACACTGCCGCGGGTTCTGGCGAGCCTGTTCGATGGCCAAACCGACCCGCTGTTCCGCCTGATCCTCGACAGCAGTCTCGACGACACGATCCGGCAATCGGTTCTCACCGCCTGCTGCACCCTGTGCATCGCCGGCCGGATCGAGCGCGAGGCGCTGCAGAGGCTTCTCGTGCGGTTCGATGACGCCCAGGCTGCCATCGAAGGCGACATCGGCTGGAGCGCCTGGGAGGAGGCCATCGCCGTCCTCGGCCTGCGCGACCTCGCGCCCCGCGTTGAGGCTGCGCGCAAGGATGGGCGGATCGACAAGGAGTTCAGCGATCCGGAATGGTTCCGGGACACCCTCCGGGAGGCCGAGCGGCATCCGCACGATTTCGACCGCCTGCCCCCGGACCAGTACGGCTACCTCGACGATGCCATCGCCGCCCTCGACTGGACCCGCGAAGGCTTCGGCGAGCCCCAGCGTAACCCGTTCAAGGATGTGGGCCGGAACGATCCCTGCCCCTGCGGCTCGGGCCTGAAGTTCAAGAGATGCTGCCTCGGCAAGGTGGAGGCCGAAGCCCCCTGGGCGCCCCCCGCGGCATGAGCGCGACGCCCCCACACGGTGTTCCCCTCAAGGAGGCGGTGGCCGTGTGGGCGCGGATCGCAGCCCTGTCCTTCGGCGGCCCGGCCGGACAGATCGCGGTGATGCACCGGATCATCGTGGACGAGCGGCGGTGGGTCGATGAAGGCCGTTTCCTGCACGCCCTCAACGTCTGCATGCTGTTGCCCGGTCCCGAGGCGCAGCAGCTCGCCACCTATCTCGGCTGGCTGATGCACCGAACCCTCGGCGGCGTGATCGCGGGGGTGCTGTTCGTCCTGCCGGGCGCCGTCTCGATCATGGCGCTGTCGATCATCTACGCCCTCTATGGGCAGGTGCCGGCCATCGGCGCGCTGTTCTTCGGCCTCAAGGCCGCGGTCCTGGCCATCGTGCTGCAGGCGGTGCTGCGGGTGGGCCGCCGGGCGCTGCGCACCCGGGCGCAATGGGTGCTCGCCGCCGCGGCCTTCGTGGGCATCTTCGTGTTCGCCCTGCCCTTCCCGGTCATTGTGCTCGGCGCGGGGCTGATCGGCTTCGCCGCCGCGCGGGCCGGCTCGACGGCCTTCGCCGGAGGGGCGCCCCACGAGACGGGAGCGAGCCTGCTCGGCGACGCGCTGCCTGCCCACACGCGCGACCGGCGGGGGGCCTTCCGGGTGGCCGCCATCTGCCTTGCCCTGTGGCTCGTGCCGGTCGGGACGATCGTGGCCGTTCTCGGCCCCGGTGACGTCTTCGCGCGGATCGCGACCTTCTTCTCGACGATGGCCGTGGTGACCTTCGGCGGGGCCTATGCCGCCCTCGCCTACGTGGCGCAGCAGGCGGTCGAGAGCTTCCACTGGCTCCAGCCCCGGGAGATGCTCGACGGGCTCGGCCTTGCGGAGACGACGCCGGGACCGCTCATCATGGTGATGCAGTTCGTGGCCTTCCTGGGCGCCTACCGCAATGCCGGCACCCTGGCGCCGTTGACCGCGGGCATCCTCGGCGGCCTGCTCGCCACCTGGGTGACCTTCGTGCCGTGCTTCCTGTTCGTGTTCCTGGCGGCGCCCTTCGCCGAGAACCTGCGGGGCAACAGGCTCGTCGTCGGCGCCCTCAACGCGGTGACGGCGGCGGTCGTCGGGGTGATCCTCAACCTCGCGGTGTGGTTCTCCCTGCATACGGTCTTCCGGGAGGTTCGGTCGATGCACGGACCGGGCTTCAGCGTCGATGTGCCGGTCATCGGCAGCCTCGACCCCGCCGCCCTGCTCCTGTCGCTCGCTGCAATCCTGGCCACGCTGCGGTTCGGGGCGGGTCTGGCCACCGTCCTGGGCGGCTGCGCCGCGGCGGGGTTTTTGCTCTACCTCGCCGGCTACGCCACGGGGTGAGTGGGGAGCAACCCCGGTCACACGTCTTTGCGAGCGCAGCGAAGCAATCCAGGGACGCGCTACATCTGGATAGGACCCGCTGCCCTGGGTCGCGTCACTGCGTTCGCGATGACGACGGCGCGCGTCGCAACCACCGCCGTATTTGCGAGCGAAGCGGAGAAATCCAGGAAGGCGCCACCCTGGAACCGGCCCGCTTCCCGACCTCCCGTAAAAGCTCAGTTCCGCCGCAACAGCCGCTCGAAGTAGTCCAGCTCTTCCTGCGGGCGGCTCGGGTCGCCGAGCTTGCGCCGCAGCTCCTCCATGATCCGGCGGGCCCGCTGGACTGCCGATTCGTCGGCGGTCGGCACACGGACGCGGCCGTCGCTCATCTCCTTGCCGCGGGTCGGACGCCCGAGGGGATCGTCGTCCCGGGCGCCGGCCTGCCCTTCCTGGCCGGGCTGCTGGCCCTCCCCCTGCTGACCCTCACCCTCCCCCTGGGCCATCTCCTGCATCTGCTGCGCCATGCCGTCGGCGCCGCGCTGCAGCCCGTCGAGGGCACGGCCCTGGGCCTCGGTGGCCTCACCCTGATCGCCCTGCTTGAGGGCTTCCTCGGCTTCGCGCATGGCGTCCTCGGCGTCGGAGAGGCCCTGCTCGCCGCGCATGCCGTTCTCCTTCATGCGTTGCTCAAGGTCCTGCAGCCGCTGGCGCAGGGCCTGCTGGCGGTCGCCGGGGCTGCCCTTCTGGCGCTGACCCTGCTTGCCCTGTTGGCCTTGCTGCCCCTGCTCGCCCTGTTCGCCGGGTGAACTCTGCTGTCCCTGTTGCGGCGGCTGACCGCCCCGCTGCCCCTGCTGTGGCTGTTGCTGGCCGCGGTTGGAGGGGCGTTGGCCGTTGCGCTGCTCCTGGCCATCGCGGAACGTCTCGTCGCGGAGGTCCTGCTGGTCGCGGGTCATCTGGTCGAGGTCGCGCATCTGCCGCTGCATCTGCTTGGCCGCCTCGTTGCCGCGCGAGCCCTTCTGTGCGGTCTGCAGGTTCTCCAAGATGTTGCGAAGCTGTTCCATCAGACGCTGCGCCTCGGCGGTGTCGCCGCGCTGCATCGCCTCGGTCATCTGCTGGATCATCTTGTTGAGATCGTCCGGCGTGACGGTCTTGGAATTCTGGTTGTCGCTGCGCTGCTGGCTCTGCTGGCCGGGCTCCTTGCCCTGCTTCTGAGCCATCTCTGACAGGAACTTGTCGAGGGCCTGCTTCAGATCCTGCGTCAGGCGCTTGATCTCCTCGTCGGGAGCGTTCCGGTCGATGGCCTCCTTGAGCCGGTCCTGCGCCTGCCGCAGCTGCTTTTCGGCATCGGACAGGTCGCCGTCCTCGATCTTGAGGGCCATCTCCCACAGCAGATCGGCCACCCCGGTGAGGTCCGCGTCGGTGCTGGCCCGGCGGAGGCGGCTCGCGGCCGTCCGCAGGCCGAGGAAGACAGCGGGCTGGGGCGTGAACAGATCTGGGGCGATCAACAGGGCGTCGAGCCCGGCCTGGACCCGGGAGCGTCCGCCGTCCGGCTCGGTCACGAGGCGCCGCCGCTCCTCCGCCAGGGCGCGGGCGAGCGGGTCGCGGAAGGGGCGGCCCGGGAGGGTCATCTCCGAGACGGGGGTCTTACCCTCCTGTCCAGCCTCGTCCTTCACGGTGATGTGGAAGCGCACCCGGGCCCCGGCCCAGGGGCTGTCGGTGAGGTCCACCAGGGACTTCGTGTCGGCCTGCCCGCTCGGATCGGCCGGCAGCGCGAGGTTGATCCGCGGCGGCGGTGCGAGGGAACGGCCCGGCTTCAGGGGCTCGACGATTCCTTCGGCGGAGGCGATGCCGTAATCGTCCTTCGCCCGGTAGGTGAGGTTGAATGTACCGCGCCCGTTCACCTCAGGGCCGCCGACGAGGGTGACCTCCGGCGGGTGATCGGGGATCGCGTCGATGGTGAGGTGCTGGATGCCCGCCGGGGTCGAGAGGGTCAGTTCCGCCCCGCCGGTGATGCGGAAGCGGTCCTCCCGAAGGTCCGGACGCGGCGCCTGGCCCGGCACGGACGCGAGACCGCGGCCCGGCGTCAGCTTGGTCAGGGCGTCCTGGCCCTCCCCGGCGATGCGGATGATGATCTGCGAGTTCACCGGCGCCCGAAGGTGCTGGTCGCCCGCGCCGATGGAGACGGACAGCGGCGGCATCCGCGTGTAGAGCGGCGGATCGATCCAGCCGTCGATGCGGAAGTTCGGGCCCGGCACTGGAGGAGTCGTCCAGTCGAAGGCGGCCCCGAGACGCTGGCGCCATTCCGGCCCGGCGACGAACAGCGCGGCCACGGTGGCTACGATCAGGCCGGCGCGCAGCGCGAAGGGATCCCGCCGGACCATCCCCGGCCGGGGATGGCCGACCCGCAGGGACGCCACGGCCCGGGCCGCCCGGACCCGGTGCAGCTCCCACAGGGCACGGCTGCCGGCATCGGCGGTGCCGACGGCGAGCACATCTTCGGCCGCGGAGGCCGGCCCGTGGGCGAAGATCGGATCGCGGCCGGCGGCTTCCCGGTCGAGACGCGCGAGGGCGGCGCTCCGACCCGGACGCGGGATCCTGATTAGGGGAATCAGCGTTGCGACGAGGCCGACCGCGAAGGCTGCGAGGCCGAGCTTGCGCCAGAGCGGGGTGAGATCGAGCCAAACACCGGCCCAGGAGACGGCGAGGAAGGCCAGGATGAGTCCGAGGCTGCGCCACAGGATCGGCCACGCGGCCTCCCAGAGGACGACGGCCTTCGCTTGTGAGACGAGGCGATCGAGCCGTGCGGCCTCGCCGGACTTCGCCCGTCCGCCGCCACGCGCACCGTCACCGCCTTGGCTGCTATTCACGCTGCCCAATCCGCCGACCCGCCTCGGCGCCCTGGCGCCCATCCCGGAAGGCTAGCATGGTGGCCCCGACCCGACGCCGGGTCAAATCGGCGCTATCGTGCGGCGTAGCCGGCCGGTGCCGGCTGCCGTCTCAGGCGTGCGACTGGATGAAGTTGCGCACCTGCGGATAGATCTGATTCTCCCATTTCCGCCCGGCGAAGACGCCGTAGTGCCCCACCCCGGCCTGCAGATGATGGCTGCGCATGTAGGGCGGCAGGCTGGAACACAGGTCATGGGCGGCCATGGTCTGGCCGACAGCGCAGATGTCGTCGCGCTCGCCCTCGACAGTCATCAGTGCGGTCTTGCGCACCGAGCGCATATCGACCGCCTCGCCGCGCCACGTCAGTTCGTTCTTGGCGAGGGTGTAGTCCTGGAACACGGTCTTGACCGTCTCGAGGTAGAAATCGGCGGCGAGGTCGAGCACCGCAAAATACTCGTCGTAGAAGGTCTCGATGGCGGCGGCCTTATCGTCTTCGCCGTTGGCGAAGTGCCAGAACAGGTCCGTATGGCCCTGAACATGGCGCTTGGCGTTCATCGACATGAAGGCCGAGACCTGCACGAAGCCGGGATAGACCCGCCGGCCGGCACCCTTGTGGCGGGCCGGGACCGTGGCGATCAGATTTTGCTCGAACCATTCGATGGGTTTCGACGTCGCTAGCTCGTTCACCCCGGTCGGGTTGATGCGGCAATCGACCGGCCCGGCCATCAGGGTCATGCTGCGCGGGGCAGCGGCGTCCTTGGTCTGGGCCATCACCGCAGCGGCCACCAGGGCCTGCACGGCCGGCTGGCAGACGGCGACCAGATGCGATCCTTCGCCCATCGTCCGGAGGAAGCGGACGAGGTGCGCCACGTAATCGTCGAAGCCGAAGCGCCCCTCGGCCAGGGGCACGTCCCGGGCGTTATGCCAGTCGGTGATGTAGACGTCGTGGTCCGGCAGCATGGTCCGCACCGTCGCGCGCAGCAACGTCGCGAAATGGCCTGAGAGCGGCGCCACGACCAGCACCTTCGGCTGTTCGGTCACAATGTCCTTGCGGAAGCGCAGCAGCGTGCCGAAGGCGGTGACCTCAACCTTTTCCTCGGCGACCGACACCTCGCGGTTGCCGACCATGACCGTGTCGATCCCGTAGGCGGGCCGGGCGAAGGTCAGGCCCGTCCGCATCATCATGCGCGCGCCGGCCGACATCCAGTTCATGGGCTGGCCGAACGAGGCCCAGGGCGTCCAGGCCGAATCCAGCAGCCGACCCCAGCCCCTCATCTGCTCCGCCATATCGGATTGCAGATCGAACGCATCGTACAGCATGGGTCGGGAGCTCACGGCTGCGCGGCCCGGCTGGCGGGCGAAGAAACCAGGGGGAGGCGCCTGCCTCGGGGTCGAAAGCGTCAGCATGGCCCCCAACGATGTGCCGCGCCCGGCCGTCCGGCAACTCCCCCTTAGGAGAGTACCCTCCCAAAACCGCTCGCCTGTGGCAACGATGCACCTGTTTTAGTGCGTAATCCCCCAAAAAAACTGCCGGCGCGCAGGTGCGGCCGGCAGGAAATTGCAGCTGAGAGTAGTGAAAGCTGTCAGATGGTCTGGTTGTAGGGGCCGACTTCGGTGTTCTCGCGCAGCACCGAATCGACCGCTTCGAACATCGCCCGCAGCCGGGCCTCGGAGGCCGGGCTCTCGATCACCACGACCAGTTCGGGCTTGTTCGACGAGGCGCGCACCAGGCCCCAGGTGCCGTCCTCGGTCGAGACGCGCACGCCGTTCACCGTGACGAGATCGGTGATCTTGGCGCCGGCAATGGGCTCTCCCGCCGCCTGCATCGCCCGGAACCGCTCGGTGACCTTCTCGACGATGCCGTACTTCACCTCGTCGTCGCAGTGGGGCGACATGGTCGGCGAGCCCCAGGTCTTGGGGAGGGCGCGGTAGAGGTCGGCCATCGACGTGCCGGGGTTGCGATCGAGCATCTCGATGACGCTGATCGCGGTGAGCAGGCCATCGTCGTAGCCGCGCCCGATCGGCTCGTTGAAGAAGAAGTGCCCGGACTTCTCGAACCCCGCCAGGGCGCCGAGTTCGTTGACCCGGCGCTTGATGTAGGAATGGCCGGTCTTCCAGTAGTCAGTCTTGATCGCGAGCTTCTGCAACTCCGGATCGGTGTTGTAGAGGCCGGTGGACTTCACATCCACCACGAAGGTCGAGCCCGGGTGCAGCTTGCCGAGGTCGCGGGCCAGCATTACGCCGATCTTATCGGCGAAGATCTCCTCGCCCTCGTTGTCGACCACGCCGCAGCGGTCCCCGTCGCCGTCGAAGCCGAGGCCGACATCGGCCCCCGTCTCCTTCACCTTCGCCGCGATGGCATGGAGCATCTCCATGTCCTCGGGGTTCGGGTTGTAGCGGGGGAAGGTGTAGTCCGGCTCGACATCCAGGGGGATCACTTCGACGCCCAGGGCCTCCAGGAGGCGCGGCGCGAAGGCACCCGCGGTTCCGTTGCCACAGGCCGCCACGACCTTGAGCTTGCGCGAGATCGGCTTGGCCCGGGACTTCAGGTCGTTGAGGTAGGTCTCGGCGAAGCCCTCGACGAACTCGTAGGAGCCGCCGCTGCGGTACTGATAGGTGCCGCCGAGCACGATCTCCTTGAGCCGGCCCATCTCCTCCGGGCCGAAGGTCATCGGCCGGTTGGCGCCCATCTTCACGCCGGTCCAGCCGTTGTCGTTGTGCGAGGCGGTGACCATCGCCACGCAGGGGCAATCCAGGGCGAACTGGCCGAAATAGGCCATGGGGGACAGGGCGAGGCCGATATCCTTCACCCGCAGACCCGCCGCCTGCATCCCCGCGATCAGCGCGAGCTTGATGGCCGAAGAGTAGCTGCGGAAGTCGTGGCCGGTGACGATGTCGGGCCGGACGCCGAGTTCGTGGACCAGGGTCCCGATGCCGAGGCCGAGGGCCTGGACACCCATGAGGTTCAGTTCGCCGGGATAGAGCCAGCGCGCATCGTATTCCCGGAAGCCGGTCGGCTTCACCAGAGGTTGCTGCTCATAGGCGAAGCTGTTGGGCCGAAGGCCCGAGGCCGGCTTGGGAAACATCATATGCTCCGGTCGGTCGCAGATGGGCATGCCCTATAGAAACCTGCGCAGCCGCGAAAGCCGAAAACGCTGCGGCGGCGGAGAAACCGCCCGGGTTCAGCAAACCTCCGCAGGGATGTCCGGGCCGGGTGCCGGGGCAATCAGGAGGCGCGCTTGACGAGGAACCGTCCGTCGGCCTCGCCCCGGCGATGTTCGCAGGCCACCTTCAGGTAGCGGTCGCTGCTGCCGGGCAGTCCCGCCTGCGCCGCCATGACCTGCGCGTGCATCAGGCACTCCATCGGCGACTGTGCCGGGGAGACGAAGACATCCAAAGCGGTTTCGCGGGAGCAATCCTGGGCGATGATCGTCCCGGCACAGACCAGGGCGACGGACAGAAGTTCAGGCATGACGGACCTCGTTCCTGAGCAATCGAAAGGTCCGCGGAGTGCTCCGGCGTGCGAGCGACCGCGTTCGTATTGCCTGGACGTGTCCTCCCGTTCTTGGGCAGCTAAGCAGGGACCGTGCCATGCGTCGCTGCGAACCCCGGCCCCGGCGGGCGGAGGGCCTTCATTCCGATCAGGCGCGGGCGGGTAGCCACACGGTTTCGGGTTCCTCGGAAGGGAGCAGAGTCGCGACCGCGTCGAGGTCGACCACGAACCGCTCGGTGAGCAGGCGCCACATCTCGGCCGTGGTGCCCGCCTTCTGCTTCAACTCGCCGAGGGCGTGGGCGACGCCGGTGGGGTTGACCAGAACCGGTTTGACAACTCTCGGATCAGTGTTCGGCATGGGCTCGAACCTTGGGTAATAAGCACGACTATTGTCGAGCTTGGTTAATGGGTGGTTAACTCAGCCATTTGGCCGGAAAAGCGAAGGACACGACCCGGTTTCACTCCGGCAACGCTGCGGTTCACAAGGCCGGCGGCTTCCCCTATCTACCGCGCCAAGGGGGTCGGCCCGGTCGAGCCATGACCGGGGCCGGCCCGGACCGGAGCATCATGGACGCCCCCCTCGAACCCGCTGGCGCCGCACCGCGCGCGAACCGCCTCGTCCTCGCCTCGGCCTCGGCACGCCGGCTCGCCCTGTTGCAGCAGGTGGGGATCGAGCCCGATTCCCTGCTTCCCGCCGACATCGACGAGACCCCGCGCAAGTCGGAACCGCCCCGGGACCTCGCCCGCCGCCTCGCCCGCAGCAAGCTCGCCGCCGCGGAGCTGGCCCTTCACGGATCGCAGGACGCGACGCCGACCTGGCTCCTGGCGGCCGACACCGTCGTGGCCGTCGGGCGCCGGGTCCTTCCGAAGGCCGAACTGCCAGACGAGGCGGCCGATTGCCTGCGGCTGCTCTCCGGGCGACAGCACCGGGTCTACACGGCCGTCTGCCTGCTCTCGCCGAAGGGCCGGCGGGAGCGCGTCGTCGAGACCCGCGTCCGCTTCAAGCGCCTCTCGGGCCGGGACATCCAGGGATATCTCGATTCCGGCGAGTGGCGCGGCAAGGCGGGGGGCTACGCGATCCAGGGCCTCGCCGGATCTTTCGTGGTGAAGCTCGTGGGCTCCTACAGTGCGGTGGTGGGGCTGCCGCTGTACGAGACCGTCAGCCTGCTCGACGGGGAAGGATACCCCGTACGCGCTGCGTGGGGCGCGGCGGCGTGACCGGCGGACGCCCCCTCCCCTGTCCGATCTGCCGGAAGCCGGCCTCGGTGGAGTTCACACCGTTCTGCTCCCAGCGCTGCGCCGACGCCGATCTCGGCCGCTGGTTCAACGAACGCTACGCGATTCCCGTCGAGGACGACGAGGACGACACCCAGCCGGAGGATCGCCCCCCCCTCTCCGACGAGGATTGAGGGGACGGTCGGGCCGCGCGCTACGCGGCCCGGCGCTGGAGCGGGGCGAGCAGTTCCGGCAGGAGCTTCAGGTCGAGGGGCTTGGCCAGGAAGCCGTCGAAGCCCGCGGCCTGGGATTTCTCCTCCTCGTCCCGGCTCGCATTGGCGGTGAGGGCGATGAGGCGGAGGCGGGTTGTCCCCGAGGCTTCCGCCGCGCGGATATGCCGGGCGACCTCGTGGCCGTCCAGGCGGGGCATGCGGATGTCGATCAGGGCGAGGTCGAACGGGCCCGAATCCCGGAAGCGCGCCACGGCCTCGACCCCGTCCGGCGCGTGAACAACCCCGCAGCCGAGGCGCTCCAGGGCACGGGTGGCAAGCAGCGTGTTGATCGGGTTGTCCTCGGCGAGCAGCACCCGCAGGTTCGTGCAGGCCGGGGCCGGAGCGGGGGCCTGCCGCGGCGGCGCGGCCGCAGGCGGTGTCGCCGCAAGGCGTTCGACGAGGGAGCGCGCCCGCACCGGCTTGATCAGGTAGCCATCGAACCCGGCCGAGGCGGGAGCGCCGAAATCCCGGCGATCGAAGGGCGACAGCAGCACGAGGCTCCGGCGCACGCCGCAGCTCCTGGCCGCCTCGGCGATCCGGCGGACGGCGGCATCCCCGAGGGCACGGTCGGCGATGACGGCATCGAAGGCCGCGGCGGACAGGGCATCGAGCCCCTCCTCCATTCCGCGGACGATCACCGCCGCTCCGCCGTGGCGGGCCAGTGCGCTGGCGAGATACGGAGCCTGGAAGGGCGAATCGGCCACGATCAGGCAACGCCGCCCGGCGAGCCGGGGCGCCTCGGCGGCGGCATCGGCCGCCGTCGTGGCCACGGGAAGGGGAAGCACCGTGCGGAAGGTGGCGCCGGCCCCGAGCCGCGACTGCGCCTCGATGCGTCCGCCCATCCGCGTGGCGAGGCGCCGGCTGATGGCAAGGCCGAGTCCGGTGCCCTCGTGCCGGTTGGAGGCCTTGTCGTCGCCCTGTTCGAACTCTTCGAAGAGGCGGGGCAACCGCTCCTCGGCGATGCCCGGCCCGGTATCGGTCACGGTCAGGACGAGTCCCTCCCGGCCATAGGACAGGGCGACGCCGACGCCGCCGCGCTCGGTGAACTTGATGGCGTTGCCGGCGAGGTTGAGAAGGATCTGACGGAATCGATCCGCATCGCCAATGAGCGGCGACGGCACGTCGGCGGCCACGTCGAGGGCGATCTCCAGGCCCTTGTCCTGCGCCCGCGGCGCCAGCAGCTCCACGACGCTCTCGGCGATGGCGGCGGGGTCGAAGGGTTCGGCGGCGAGGTCAAGGCGCCCGGCTTCGATCCGCGAAAAGTCGAGAATGCCGTCGATCAGCCCGAGCAGCGCCTTGCCGCTTGCCCGGACCGCCTCGGCGTAGGTCTGCTGTTCAAGGTCGAGGCCCGTGCCGATCAGCAGATCGGTCATGCCGATGATGCCGTTCAGAGGCGTGCGCATCTCGTGGCTGACCGTGGCGAGGAAGCGGGACTTCGCCACGCTCGCGCTCTCGGCACGGGCCAGGGCCGCATCGAGGGCCTTCACCGCCTCGACCCGGGCGGTGATGTCGCGGCCGGCGCGCATCCACTGCATCGGCCCCTCGCCGCCGCCGACGGGTACCTCGACCACGTCGAACCACCTGTCGCGCCCGTCCGCATCTTGGATCCGCGTCTCGATCCGCCGCAGCCCGTCGTGGCGGACGGAGACGGTGTCGCCGTCGAGGCTGTCCGGTTCGATCGCTTCGCCGATGAGTTCGGCGGGGGCGCGTCCGAGCAGGCGGGCATAGCCTTCATCCGCATAGGTGATGCGACCGTTCACGTCCCGCTGGACGACGAGGTCCGTGGTCGCCGCCACGAGGGCGCGGTAGCGCTCCTCGCCCTCACTTGCGCGCCAGACGAGGTCGTGCAGACTTTCCTCCTCGCGCTCGTTCTGCGAGGCCTTCCCGCGCCGCAGCCGGGAGAAGCCGGCGATGCCTCCCGCCAGGACGAGCAGGAAGGCGGCCAGGACGAGTTCGTAGATCGGCATGAACGTCTCCGCGCCGGGTCACCGGGGGACGTTCGCAGGCGAAACTGAAGGTCGAGTCAGGAAAAGCACTTAACCACTGGTTGCTGTGGATACTTGCATCACGGGAATTTGGGCGTGCTTTCCGATCCAGAGGCCCGATCGAGCGTTGCATGCCGGAACTGACCCTTGGAGTTTTGGATGCCCGGCGAGCGTTTTGACGTCATCATCATCGGCTCCGGTCCCGGCGGCGGGACGATGGCGTGGCGCCTCGCGCAGACGGGCAAGCGGATCCTCCTGGTCGAGCGGGGCGACTACCTGCGCCGGGAGCCGCGCAACTGGGACAGCCAGGCGGTCATCGTCGACGGTTACTATCAGGCATCGGAGACGTGGTATTCATCGGACGGGAAGAGTTTCCACCCCGGCCTTCACTACTATGTCGGCGGGAACTCGAAGTTTTACGGCTCGATCCTGTTCCGTCTCCGGGAGCGGGATTTCGGCGAGATCCAGCATCAGGATGGGCTCTCGCCGGCTTGGCCGGTGCAATACGACGAGTTCGAGCCGTATTATCAGGCAGCCGAAGAACTCTTCCACGTCCACGGGCTCCGCGGCGAGGACCCGACCGAGCCGTGGTCGAAGAAACCCTACGCCCATCCGCCCGTCACCCACGAGCCACGGATCGCCGAACTGGCGGAGGATCTGCGGCGGGAGGGTCACCACCCGTTCCACCTTCCCGTCGGCGTGCGGCTCGTCGAGCGCGACGGCCAGCCCGTCTCCACCTCTCCCTGCGTGAAGTGTGAATCCTTCGATGGCTTCCCCTGCCCCACCAACGGCAAATCCGACGCGCAGGTGATGTGCGTCGATCCGGCGCTGCGGGATTGTCCGAACCTCACGCTCTCGACCCGCACCTATGTCGAGCGCCTCGTGACCGATGCCGCCGGGACCACCGTCACGGGCATCGTCGGCACGAAGGACGGCAAGCCCTTCGAAGCGGAGGCCGACATCGTCGTCGTGGCCTGCGGCGCCCTGTCCTCGGCCCTGCTGATGCTCCGCTCCGCCACGGACAAGCATCCGGACGGGCTCGCCAACGCCTCCGGACAGGTCGGGCGCAACTACATGCGCCACAACAACTCGACGGTGCTGGCGATCTCCAAGATTCCCAACCCGACGAAATTTCAGAAGACGCTCGGCGTCAACGATTTCTACTTCGGCGACCCGGACCCCAAGGACGGCTGGGACTTTCCCCTCGGCCACATCCAGATGGTCGGCAAGTCGGACGGGGCGCAGGTCCACGGCGAAGGTCTGCCGGGCTTCCTGCAATGGTTTCCCGAGAAGCCCTTCGACTGGATCGCGAAGCATTCGGTCGATTTCTGGCTGACCTCCGAGGATATCCCGAAGCCCGAGAACCGGGTGTTCTACAAGGATGGGAAGGTCCATCTCGACCTCACCGAGACCAATGCGGAGGCGCATAAGCGCCTGCGGCGCAAGCTTCAGGACCTCTGCAACAAGACGAAGATCCACCCGCACCTGTTCGACCGGTCGCTCTATCTCGGCAAGAACGTGCCCATCGGCGGGACCGCGCACCAAGCCGGGACCCTGCGCTTCGGCACCGATCCGGCGACCTCCGTCCTCGACAGGGACTGCAAAGCCCACGGCCTCGACAACCTCTACGTGACGGATGCCAGCTTCTTCCCGTCGATCGGCGCGGTGAACCCGACGCTCACCATCATCGCCAACGCGCTGCGGGTGGCCGACGGGCTGATCGCCCGCATGGGAGCCCGCGACGAGATCCCGGCGCCCCGCCTCTTCGACCACACAGAACCGCGCGAGCCCCTTCCCGCGTGAGGCCCGGGAGGGCATCCTGCGCGCGATGCCCCCGGCAGATCCTGCGAGCCACGAGTTCGAGTCATGAGCGCGCCCGCTTCCGATCCGTCGCCGCTGCGCGAGGCCATCGCCCGTTGTCTCTACGAGCATGACGGCAGCGGCCTCGCCGGGGCCCCGGCCTGGGACGAGGAACGGCTCGACAGCGAGCACCCGGGCCTGCGCGACAGGTACCGCGGGCGAGCGGATGCCCTTCTCGACGGGCCCGTCGCCGACCTCCTGACCGGGATCGCGCACAGGGCGCAGCATAGCGGCGAGATGGAAGAGGAGTTGCGTGTCCTGCGCCGCCAGCGGATCGCGGCGGAGCGGGAGCGCGAATTGCTCGAGGCGAACAACCGGATGCTCGACCGCGCCCGCAAGGCCGACGCCGCCCGGGCCGAGGTGGAGGCGACCCTGGCCACCCTGCAGCGGGAGCGGGATGTGGCCCGGGAAGCGGAGGCGTTCTGGCAGCAATTCGCCTTCGACGCCGACGACCTTGCGACCCAGCGCCTCGTGGAGTCGGCGGAAGCCCAGGCGGCGGCGGAGCGTGAAGCGATCCGGGAGCGGGCCCAGCGTGAGCGCATCGAGGGGGCGCTCCGCCTGTTCGCCGACCGCGCCGAGATGATGCCGAAGGAGGGCTGGATCTCGGATCTGGTGGGGTCGAACCGGGACCTACCCCTCTGGTGGTTCCACGCCGCACAGATCGCCCTCCAGCGGGCCGAGCCGGCGGCGGCGTACAAGCCGCCGCCCCAGGGAACGACGGGCGAAGGCCGGTGCAAGGGGTAGGGCGACCACCCAGCTTGCTCCGCGAGGATTGCCCGGCGACGACAGACCCTTATTCCCACCCGCCTCCTCATCCTGAGGTGCTGGCGCGAAGCGACGGCCTCGAAGGAGGCCTTCAGGTCCCGCGCGATCCCTGGAGCCCTCCTTCGAGGCCACTTCGCGGCACCTCAGGATGAGGGCGAGGGTGGGCAGGATCCCTCGCCCCATGCGGCGGCACCCGGCCGGCGACGGCGTTAGTGGGTCGCGTCGGCCTCCTGCCGGAGGGCAGCGGTGTCCGTGACGAAGACGCGCTCGCCCTTGCGGGCGATCTCCACCGAGGTGGCCGGCTCGTCCGGCATCCGCGGGGTCGAGAGCGTGACGCTCTGCTCGGCCGCGAGGGTGGTCTCCATCCTGAGAGCCGGCGCGGCACCCCGGGGGGCCAGGGTCACCACGACGTGGTAGCCCTTTGCGTCGGGGGTGTAATACGCGATCCCGGCAAGGGTGCCGAGATCGACGCTGCCACCGGTGCCGGGACGGATCTCGGCGGCATGGGCCGAGACCAGGGACGCGGACAGGGCGGCTGCGGCAAGGGTAAGGTGACGGACGGTCATGGCGATCTCTCTTCATCTGTGGCGAGGCCACTTGGCCCTGCCGTTGATCGCAATGTGCTGTGCGCTGCAGCATGATTCAAATCGATTGCATCGGTAATGGCTATCGATCATATCGATCTATCCCGCCTCGACCTTAATCTGCTGGTCGCCCTCGACGCCTTGCTTCAGGAACGGAGCGTCACCCGTGCGGCGGCCCGGATCGGCATCGGCCAATCGGCGATGAGCGCGAGCCTCGCCCGCCTCCGTCGCCTCTTCGATGACGAGTTGCTGACCCGCTCGCCGGAGGGCATGCGGCCGACCCCCCGGGCCATCGCCCTGGCCGAGCCCCTCCGGGGCGTCCTGCGCAGCGTCCAGGCCCTGGTCCACCGGGAAGAGCAGTTCGACCCGGCCACCGTGGAGCGGACCTTCACCCTGAGCCTGCCGGACAGTCTGGAAATCCTCCTGGGGCCGAGGCTGATCGCCTATCTGCGGGCCCAGGCGCCGGGGATCCGGCTGCTGCTCCGGTCGGTCGAGGCGGTGCGCATCCTCGACGAACTCGACGCCGACCGGGTCGATCTCGCCCTGGGCTTTTTCACGAGGGGACAGGTCCACCACAAGCAGCGGCTGCTGTACCGGGACAGCTACGTGGTGCTGTTCAACGCCGACCTCGTCGGACTGTCGGCGCCCATCGGCCTCGACGACTACCTGCGGTTCCCCCACGTCCTGACCTCCCTCCGGGAGACCGCCCACGGCGTGGTGGATGACGCCCTGGCCGTGCTCGGGCGGTCGCGGGTCCTGGCCGTGACCACGCCCCGATTCCTCGTGGTGCCGTTCCTCGTCAGGGCCGCGCCGGTGTTGGCGACGATGCATGCCCGCCTCGCCACGTCCTTCGCCGGCTCCCTGGGCCTGAGCGTTAGCCCCGTGCCGGTGGTGCTCGACGAGGTGTCCGTCTCGATGCTGTGGCACGCCTCCTATGACCGGGATCCGGCGCATCGCTGGATGCGCAACCTCCTGTCGAGGCTCGCGGGAGAGGATGCGACCACCGATCCGATCGCCGGCGTGAGCGCCGCGGAATGAAAACCGGCGCCATCTGTGACCCCCAACCGGGCCCGGCCCTTGACCGGTCGGGCGGGGGAATCCTCTAAACGGAGGGAGCAGGGAAGGACTTCGTCTTCCCGACCGAACCCGCCGGGCGGGCCGCCGAGGAGACGGGCGGCACCGCTTCCGGGCCGGATGACGCCGTTCCGCCCCCCGTCGCCTCAGCGGAAGACACGATGCCCAAAGGATCAGACCTCCTCGTCGCAGCCCTGGAGAACGAAGGCGTCGACCGCATCTTCGGCATCCCCGGCGAAGAGAACCTCGACGTGGTCGAGGCCCTGCGGACCTCCAAGATCGAGCTGGTGCTCACCCGCCACGAACAGGCCGCCGCCTTCATGGCCGCCACCCACGGGCGACTCACCGGCCGCCCCGGCGTCTGCCTCTCGACCCTCGGCCCGGGGGCCCTGAACTTCTCGACGGGGGCCGCCTACGCCCATCTCGGCGCAATGCCGATGATCATCATCACCGGGCAGAAGGGCATCCTGTCCTCGCGGCAGGCCAAGTTCCAGATCGTGGACGTGATCAGCTCGATGAAGCCGATCACCAAGATGGCCCGGCAGATCGTCTCCGCCTCCTCGATCCCGACCATCGTCCGAGACGCCTTCCGCGTGGCCATGGAGGAGCGGCCCGGTCCGGTCCTGCTCGAACTGCCCGAGGACATCGCGTCCGAGGAGGCCGAGGCCAGCCTCGTGCCCTCGCACCCGATCGACATCCCCGTGGCCCACCCCAAGGCCATCGCCCGGGCCGCGGAGTTGATCCTCCAGGCCGAGCGGCCCCTGGTGATGCTCGGCGCGGCGGCGAGCCGCCCCCGTGCCACGGGCGAACTCGGTGGCTTCGTCCACCGGACGCAGATCCCCTTCTTCACCACGCAGATGGGCAAGGGCACCGTCGCCAGCGGCACACAGCTCTACATGGGCACGGCCGCCCTCTCCGAGCGCGACTACGTCCACGAGGCCATCGACCGGGCGGACCTCATCATCGCCATCGGCCACGATACCGTGGAGAAGCCGCCCTTCTTCATGGGCCAGAAGGACCAGAAGGTCGTCCACATCGGCTACAAGCCGGCCAACGTCGAGGAGGTGTACTACCCCGACGCCGAGGTGGTGGGCGATCTCGGCCCGACCCTGAAGCTCCTCGCCGACGCCCTGGAGGGCAAGCTGAAGAACGCCGGGGCGCTCCTGCACCTGCGCGAGCACATCCTCAGCCACATCGCCGACCGGGCCACCGAGGACCGCTTCCCCGTGACGCCCCAGCGCCTCGTCCACGACGTGCGACAGGTGATCCCGGAGGACGGAATCGTCTGCCTCGACAACGGGATGTACAAGATCTGGTTCGCCCGGAACTACCGTACCTACGTCGCCAACACCCTGCTCCTCGATAACGCGCTCGCCACGATGGGTGCGGGCCTGCCCTCGGCCATGATGGCGGCGATGCTCCATCCGGACCGCCGGGTCATGGCGGTGTGCGGCGACGGCGGCTTCATGATGAACAGCCAGGAGATGGAGACCGCGGTGCGCCTCGGCCTCAATCTCGTGGTGCTGATCCTCGACGATTCGGCCTACGGCATGATCCGCTGGAAGCAGGCCGTCGATCACTTCAAGGATTACGGGATGACGTTCCGCAACCCGGACTTCGTGAAGTACGCCGAGTCCTACGGGGCCAGCGGCCACCGGATCGAAGCGGTCGCGGACCTCGTGCCGACCCTGGACAAGGCGTTCAACGCGGGCGGCGTCCACCTCGTGGCGGTGCCAATCGACTACTCAGAGAACACCCGCGTGCTGGTGGAGGAACTGCGGGCGAAGGTGAAGCCCTTCGACGCGGCTCACTGAACCGGAGGAGAGGCGAGCCATGAATCCGTTCACCTTCCAGACCACGCCGAACGTCCTGTTCGAGGCCGGCGCCGCGAAGAAGCTCCCCGACATCGTCGCCGGCTTCGGGGCGAAGCGGGTTATGCTCGTCACCGACAGGGGGGTCCGCGGCGCCGGGCTGACCCGCTCGGCCGAGGACGCCCTGGCCGCCGCGGGCATCGCCATCGATGTCTACGAGGACGTGGTCGCCGATCCGCCCTCGAGCGTGATCGAGGCCGCCGCCGCCCGCGCCCGGGACCTCGGGACGGATCTCGTCCTGTCCATCGGCGGCGGCTCGGCCCTCGATACGGCCAAGCTCGTCGCCTACCTCGCCAAGTCCGATGACAAGTTGGAGGACATCTACGGCGTCGGCCTCGCCAAGGGCGAGCGCCTGCCGCTGATCCTCGCGCCGACCACCGCCGGGACCGGCTCCGAGGTGACGCCGATCTCCATCGTCACCACGCCGACCACCGAGAAGAAGGGCGTCGTCGCCCCCAGGCTCCTGCCCGACTGGGCGGTGCTCGATCCGGAGCTGACGCTCGGCCTGCCGGCCCATGTCACCGCCGCCACCGGCATCGACGCGATGGTCCACGCCATCGAGGCGTTCACGAGCAAGAGCAGGAAGAACCCGATCTCGGATCAGCTCGCCAAGCAGGCGTTGGCCCTGCTCGCGACCAACATCCGCACGGCCTGCACGGACGGCACGAACGTCGAGGCGCGCTCAGGCATGCTGCTCGGCTCGATGCTCGCCGGCATGGCCTTCGCCAACGCGCCGGTCGCCGCAGTCCATGCCCTGGCCTATCCCGTCGGGGCGATCTTCCACGTCCCGCACGGGCTGTCGAACGCCCTCGTCCTGATGGGCGTGATGCGCTTCAACATCAGCCACGCCGCGCCGCTTTACGCCGAACTCGCGCCGATCCTCGATCCTGAGGCTGCGAACCTTCCGCAGGACCAAGCGGCCGCCCGGTTCGTGGAGTGCCTCCAGGCGATCTGCCACGACTGCAAGGTCCCGGCCTCGCTCAGCGAAGTCGGCGTGAAACAGGGCGACCTGGAACGCATGGCGACGGACGCCATGAAGCAGACCCGCCTGCTGGTGAACAATCCGCGGGAGGTCACCTACGACGACGCCTTCGCGATCTACGCCGAAGCCCTCGGCGCAGCACGCCCGGCGGCGTAACGACCAAGACGGTGGGAGGGGCCGGTTCTGCCCATCCTCCGATTCTTTTTGGGACCCCGATCAAGAGGCCCGTTTTCCCTATGCTCAACCTCATCCTGAGGTGCCCGGCTTGCCGGGCCTCGAAGGAGGGCTCCAGGGATCGCAGCGACATCTGGAGGCCTCTTTCGAGGCTGCTTCGCAGCACCTCAGGATGAGGGGACGGATGGGAACGAAGGGCTTGTCGGTTAGTCTCCGAGGTCGAAGGTGCAATAAGCAGCGGACGGGGGACACGCCGGGATGGACCAGTTCGACGCGTTCAAGGCGATGGGCGAGTTCTGGACCCGCACGGGTCTCGGCTTCCTCACCCCGCCCGGCATGGGCGACGATGCCGCGGGCTGGAGCGCCTTTCCTCCGGCCACCGACCTGACGGGGTTCGCCGAGGCTCATGCCTCCCTGACTCGTGCCTGGGCGGCGGCGAGCGCCCTGTCCCAGACCCTGACCGCCTCCGTCCAGGGGGCGGGCCCGGCCACAGACCCGACGGCGGCCGCCGTGCTCGCCCGGATCTTCGATCCGCAGGCATGGCTCGGCGGCACCACCGATTTCGGCGCGGCCTTGAACCGGATGACCGAAGGGCCCCAACTGGCCGACCTGTGGCAGACGGAAAAGCGGTTCGCGGCGCTGTTCTCCGCCTTCGCCGCACTGCGTCGCGCCCAGGGCGCGCATCAGGCGGTGATGCTCGATGCCTGGACCCGAGCGGCGGGCTCATTCGCCCGCGAGGCGAATGCCCGCGCCGGCCGCGGCGAGAGCTATGCCTCCGGCCGGGACATGATGCAGCACTGGGTTGAGACCGCCAACGGCGTGCTCATCGAGGTCCAGCGCTCGGAGGCGTTCCTCGCCTCCCAGCGGGCGGTGCTGAAGGCCGCGACAGAACTGCGCCTCGCGCAGCAGGACGTCGCCGGCTTCATGGCCGACCTCTACGGACAGCCGACGCGGGCGGAACTGGACGACGTCCACCGCAGCCTCACCGAGCTTCGCCGGGAGGTCCGGGCCCTGAAGAAGGAACGGCGCTCGGCCGCGCGGCGCGCGAAGGCCGAGGCGACACGGGAGGCGAGCCATGGCTGAGACCGCGAACGGCGGACGGAGCAAGCCGATGGCGCCCCTCGACCTGTCCCCCGCGGAGATGATCGCCGAGGCCGGCGCCCTGGGGCGCCGGATGGCGGAGGGCGCACAGCTGTTCGCCAGCGTCCGCGACGAGGACGTGCAGATCGCCACCACGCCCAAGGATCTGGTCTGGAGCCAGGACAAGGTCAGCCTCTACCGTTACCGACCGCTGGCCGAGAGCCGAGGCTTGCCGCCGGTACTGATCGTCTACGGGCTGATCGGCCGCTACACGATGGCCGACCTGCAGGAGGACCGGTCCCTGGTCCGCAACCTCCTGAACCTCGGCCTCGACCTCTACGTGGTCGATTGGGGCAACCCCGGGCGGGCCGACCGTTTCGTCACCATGGACGACTACGTCGATGGCTACCTCGCCGAGTGCGTCGCCTTCATCAACGACGCCACGAACCGCGAGAAGGTGAACCTCCTCGGCATCTGCGAGGGCGGCGTCTTCACCACCTGTTACGCCGCGCTCTACCCCGAGAGCGTCAACGCGATGGTGCTGACGATCACCCCCATCGATTTCCACGCCGACACCGTCGAAAACCGCGCAGGCCACGGGTTCATCAATCTCTGGGTCCGCTCCCTGTCGGGCGAGGACATCGACCAGTTGATCGCGGCACAGGGCTCGCTGCCGGGCGAGTTCATGGGGTCCGTCTTCTCCATGATGACGCCCATGCGCACCATGACGAAGTACAATCTCGACCTGCTCGAAGCCCTCGGCGACCGGACGAAGTTTTTGAACTTCCTGCGCATGGAGAAATGGATCTCCGACCGCCCGGACCACCCCGGAGAGGCGGCCAAGCAGTGGCTGAAGGACCTCTACCAGGACAACAAGCTGGTGAAGAACACCTTCGAACTGGGCGGGCGTCAGGTCGACCTGAAGGCCATCACCTGCCCAGTGCTGAACGTCTTCGCGCAGGACGACCACATCATCCCGCCCGCGACCTCGCAGGCGCTGCGCGGCAAGATCGGCACAGGGGATTACACCGAACTGGGGCTTCCCGGCGGCCATGTCGGCGTCTTCGTCGGCGGCAAGGCGCAGAAGCTCCTCGGGTCGGGGATCGCGGATTGGATCGCCGCCCGTGGCTGACGCTCAACGCATGCCCTCCGGCCTCAAGAACAAGATCGTTACGGCCGACCAGGCCGTGGCCATCATACAGGACGGCGACATGGTCGCGGTCTCGGGCTTCGTCGGCATCGGCACGCCCGACGAGTTGATCCTGGCCCTCGCCCGCCGCTTCTCGGAGGCGGGCAGCCCCCGCGACCTCGGCCTGATGTTCGCCGCCGCCCCCGGCGACGGCAAGGACCGGGGTCTCAACCGCCTCGCCACGCCGGGCCTGATCCGTCGGGTCGTCGGCGGGCACTGGTCTCTGGTGCCCAAGCTCGGGGCGATGGCGATCGACGGGTCGATCGAGGCGTACAACCTGCCGCTCGGCGTGGTCTCGCACCTCTACCGGGACATCGCGGCCAAGACCGCGGGCCACATCACCAAGGTCGGGCTGCACACCTTCGTCGATCCCCGCAAGGGCGGCGGCAAGCTCAACGACAGGACCACCGAAGATCTCGTCAGCCTGATCGACCTGCACGGCGAGCCGTGGCTTCACTACCGGACCTTCCCGGTGAACGTCGCCCTGATCCGCGGCACCACCGCCGACCCGGCCGGCAACATCACCATGGAGCGCGAGGCCCTGACCCTCGACAACCTCGCCGCCGCCATGGCCGCGAAGAATTCCGGCGGCTTCGTCATCGCGCAGGTGGAGCGCATCGCCGAGAATGGGTCCCTCGCCCCTCGGGAGGTGCAGGTGCCGGGGGTGCTGGTGGATTGCGTGGTCCTCTCGAAGCCCGAGAACCACCACCAGACCTACGCGACGCCCTACAACCACGCTTTCACGGGCCGTCAGCGGGTGCCCCTCGACCGAATCGGCGGGCTGCCCCTCGACATCCGCAAGGTGATCGCCCGGCGCTGTGCCTTCGAGCTGCCGATGGGCGGCGTCGTGAACCTCGGCATCGGCGTGCCGGAAGGGGTCGCCAAGGTCGCCGCCGAGGAGCGGGTGCTGAAGTACCTGACGCTCACCGCCGAGCCCGGGGTGATCGGCGGCCTGCCCCAGGGCGGGCTCGATTTCGGCGCCGCCCTGAACCCGGCGGCGGTGCTGCACCAGAACCAGCAATTCGACTTCTACGACGGCGGCGGCCTCGACCTCGCCTGCCTCGGGCTCGCCGAGACCGATGCGGAGGGCAACGTCAACGTCAGCCGGTTCGGCGCCAAGCTCGCCGGGGCCGGCGGCTTCATCAACATCTCGCAGAACGCCAAGCGCCTCGTCTTCGCCGGCAGCTTCACGGCGGGAGGCCTGGACGTCGCCGTCAAGGACGGCCAGCTCACCATTGTGAAGGAGGGCGCGTCGAAGAAGTTCGTGCGCGCCGTGGAGCAGGTGACCTTCTCGGGCGCCTACGCCGCCGAGCGCGGCCAGCCGGTGCTCTATGTCACCGAGCGCTGCGTCTTCCGGCGGACGGCGGAGGGCATGGAACTCATCGAGGTCGCCCCCGGGATCGACATAGACCGGGACATCCTGCCCCACATGGACTTCCTGCCCATCGTCCGCGCACCCGCGCTCATGGATACGCGGCTGTTCCGTGACGAAGCCATGGGCCTGGAACAGTGGTTGCTCGGCATGAGCTTGTCCGAGCGGATGTCCTACGATCCCGACCGCAATACGCTGTTTGCCAATTACGAAGGCTTTACGGTCCGTACGGTGGAGGATGTCGATCTGGTCCGGCGGGAATTCGAGCGGACCTGTCAGCAGATCGGCAAACGGGTTCACCTGATCGCCAACTACGATGGGTTCGAACTTGATCCGGCGGTATCCGAAGCCTACTTCTCGATGATCGCCTATCTGGAAAGCCGCTACTACGCCACGGCCTCGCGCTACACGACGAGCGCCTTCATGCGGCTGAAGCTCGGCGCTTCCCTGCAGTCGCGGGATCTTGCGCCCCACGTGTTCGAGACGCGCGCGGAGGCCCAGGCCCGCAGCGCGGCCCGCAGCGTCCCCCCGCGGTCGCAGCCGGAGCCGTCGCCGCCCAAGGAACCGATGGATGCCTGAGACCGCCACCCTCCCGGCCCTCAAGAACCCCGACCTCCTCGTGGAAGCCTGCCTGATCGGCGGCGAATGGTCGGTGTCCGGCTCCGGCCGGATCGACGTCACCAACCCGGCCACCGGCGCGGTGATCGCGCGGGTGCCGAGCGCGGGCGCCGAGGAGACCAAGCGGGCCATCGCCGCGGCCCATGCCGCCTACCCCGCATGGCGGGCGAAGACCGCCAACGAGCGGGCCGTGCTCCTGCGCAGGCTCGCCGCGGTCATCACCGAGAACCAGGAGGATCTGGCGCAGATCCTCACCGCCGAGCAGGGCAAGTCCCTCGCCGAGTCGCGGGGCGAGGTCGGTATGTCGGCCGCCTACGTCCTGTGGTTCGCCGAGGAGGCCCGCCGGGTCTACGGCGAGACCGTGCCCTCCCCCTGGGCGGACCGGAAGATCCTCGTCACCAAGGAGCCCGTCGGCGTGGTGGCGGCGATCACCCCCTGGAACTTCCCCTCCTCGATGATCGCCCGCAAGCTTGCCCCGGCGCTGGCAGCGGGCTGCCCCATCGTCATCAAGCCCGCGTCGCAGACGCCCCTCTCCGGCCTCGCCTGGGGCAAGCTTTGCCAGATGGCCGGCATCCCGGACGGGTTGGTCTCGATCCTGACCGGTCCGGCCCGGGCGATCGGCGGCGAGCTGACGGGCAACCCGCTGGTCAAGAAGGTGACGTTCACCGGCTCCACCGAAGTCGGCAAGGTGCTGCTGCAGCAGGCCGCCGGCACCGTGAAGAAGGTCTCGATGGAACTCGGCGGCAATGCGCCGTTCATCGTCTTCGACGACGCCGACCTCGACCGGGCGGTGGCGGGCGCCATGCTCGCCAAGTTCCGCAACTCCGGCCAGACCTGTATCTGCACCAACCGCTTCCTCGTGCAGGACGGCATCTACGACGCCTTCGCCGAGCGGATGGCCGAGGCGGCCAACAGGCTGAAGGTCGGCGACGGCACGCAGAACGGTGTCGCCCAGGGGCCGCTCATCGACATGGCCGCCGTGGAGAAGACCGAGGAACACATCCGCGACGCCGTCGCGAAGGGCGGCCGGGTGATCGCGGGCGGCCACCGCCATACGCTGGGCGGCCAGTTCTTCGAGCCGACCGTTCTGGTCAACGCCACGCCGGCCATGAACGTCGCCCGGGAGGAGACCTTCGGGCCCCTCGCCCCGCTTTTCCGCTTCCGCGACGAGGCCGAGGCGATCCGCATGGCCAACGACACCGAGTACGGCCTCGCCTGCTACTTCTACACCCGCGACCTCGGCCAGGCCTTCCGGGTGTCGGAGGCGCTGGAATACGGGATGGTCGGCGTCAACGAGGGGATCATCACCACCGAGGTCGCGCCCTTCGGCGGTGTGAAGGAATCGGGTCTCGGCCGCGAAGGCGGCCGGCTCGGGATCGATGACTACCTTGAGGTGAAGTACATCTGTCTCGGCGGCCTCGGCGCCTGACCCGCTGCCGTCGTCGCGGCGCATTGCCTGCGCTCGCAATGGCGGCGGCGGAGGCCTGCTAGGCGTCCTGACCCGCCCTCTCATCGGTAACACCCCGTCTGCTCTCGGGCGGCGGCGAGGGCGCGATTCCTTCGGCCTGCTCCATCAACCGCGTCGCCCGGGCCGTCAGGAACCAGCATCCAGGCTCCGACGCCCGATCCCGGCCGCGGTCCCGCGTCCGAAGCAGGCCGCGCCGCACCAGGGAGCGCACGGTGCGCATCTCACTGGGATCGGGTGTCGGCAGCGGACCCTCGGACCGAAGGCGACGGAGCATCGCCCTCTGCGCGGGAGTCAGTTGCCACCAAAGACTCGGAGCTGTGCGTTCGGACATCTTGAGATTGGAATCAATCTAGATTCGCCCTCAAATGCAATGGCCGGCCGGCCTTTTCGAAATGACAATCTCGTGCCCGCCCGTCCCGGTCACCGCCAGACCCGGTGGGACTTTTCCCGCACGAGGACGCCGCAGGCTTGGTCCGGCGCGTTGACGGATGACCAAACCTCGCGCCTATACCGCCGAGTTGCCCCACGACGGTGGGCAAGCAGGAGGCTGACGCCGGGCGCATGTCGGTCGCCGAGGAGACGACGAGGGACGGGGCGAAAGGGGGCGGTGCCGGTCAGCCGGTGACCGACCGCTCGGCCGTGGGCCTCGTCGCCGTGATCATCGCCGCCACCGAGGGCGAGCCTCGCGCGCTGACGATCCGCGTCCCCGGCCAGGCCACCTGCCGGGGCGACGGCCTGCCCGCGGGCCCGCTGGTGCCGGAGCATGCCACCCTGGAGCGGGGGCTTCGGGCCTGGGTGGAGCGACAGACGAATCAGCGCCTCGGCTATGTCGAGCAGTTGTACACCTTCGGCGACCGGGACCGCTCCGGCAGCGAGGACGCCCCGGCGGCCCACGCTTTGTCCGTCGCCTATCTCGCCCTCGTCCGGGAGGAGCGGCCCGCTGGCCTCGCCGAGGCATCGTGGCACAACTGGTACCGCTACCTTCCCTACGAGGATTTCCGCCAGGGCCGCCCGGCGCAGCTCGATGCCATCGAACCGCGACTCACCGCCTGGGCTGCGGACACCGCGGACAAGGCCCTTCGCCAGCGAAGGCTCGACCGCTTGGGGCTCACCTTCGGCATGAATGGGGGCACCTGGAACGAGGAGCGGGTGCTGGAGCGCTACGAGTTGCTGTTCGAGGCGGGGCTCGTCCCCGAATCCCGGGGCAATCCCGGACCCGGCCGTGCGGGCGATCCGACCGGGGTACCGATGGCCTTCGACCACCGCCGGGTGCTCGCCACGGCGATCGGGCGCCTCCGGGGCAAGATCAAGTACCGTCCGGTGGTGTTCGAGCTGATGCCGCCAGCCTTCACGCTGCTCCAGCTACAGCGCACCGTCGAGGCCCTGTCGGGCGTGCAGCTGCACAAGCAGAATTTCCGCCGCCTCGTCGCCCAGCAGGGGCTCGTCGAGGAAACCGAGAGCATCACCAGCGGCGCCGCCGGGCGCCCGGCTCGCCTCGTGCGCTTCCGGCGGGAAGTCCTGCTGGAACGCCCGGCCCCGGGCCTGCGGCTGCCCTCGCGGCGGGTGGGGTAGCCGCCATGCGTCATTGCGAGAGTCGGTGCCGCAATGACGAGGGATAGGGAAGGCGGTCAGTCGTAGGTCTGTTCGATGGCCGGGAAGGTGCCGGCCCGGACCTCCTCGGCATAGGCCTGCACCGCACCCTCGATATGGGCCCGGAGCGAGCCGAACTGGCGCACGAATTTCGGTGTCCGCTCGGACAGGCCGAGCATGTCCTCCAGTACCAGGATCTGCCCGTCGCAGACGGAGGACGCGCCGATGCCGATCGTGGCGGCGGTCACCTGCGGCGACCGGGCGATGGCCCGGGCCACGGGCTCGACGATGCCCTCCAGCACGATGGCGAAGGCACCGGCCTCGGAGATCGCCCGGGCATCCTCCATCAGACGGCGCTCGTCGTCGGGGGCCCGGCCCTGGACCTTGAACCCGCCCATCACGTTCACCGCCTGAGGCGTCAGGCCGATATGGCCCATCACCGGCACGCCCCGCTGGACCAGGAACGCCACGGTGTCGGCGAAGTGGGCGCCGCCCTCCATCTTGATCGCACCGGCCCCGGTCTCCTTCAGGATCCGGGACGCGCTGAGGAAGGCCTGCTCGCGGCTCGCCTCATAAGAGCCGAAAGGCATGTCGACCACGACCAGGGCCTTTGTGGTCCCGCGGATCACCGCCTGCGCCTGGAGGATCATCATCTCCAGCGTGACGGGGATGGTCGATTCCATCCCGTGCATGACCATGCCCAGGGAATCGCCCACGAGGATGAAGTCGCAGAAGCTGTCGACGATGCCCGCCGTATGCGCGTGGTAGGCGGTCAGCGCGACGATCTTGCGCCCCGCGGCCTTGCGCTTGGCGAGATCCACCGCCCTCAGGCGGCGGGATTGGATGACCTGGGACATCCGGCGCTCCCACACACGAGTTCAGTCCGGCAACCTGGGGAACGCGACGCCGGCCGGCGTCGCGCTGCCCCCGCTCGCTTCGCCGCCCCCACGATGCCGAGGCGAGCGAGGCCGACCGGACGGTTCAAGCGGGTAAGGGCCTATACGACCGGGGCGTGGGGGGACAGGGGGACACACGGCGGAACGGCCGGGTTGTCAGGCGCGGGGAGGAACGAGGATAGCTACCGCTCCGCCACCTCGCCCTTCTTCCACTGCGCGTCTTCCGTCAGGTTTCGCGTCTCGTGGGCGTCCTGCCAGCCCTCGACACCCTCGGGGAACCAGTGGACGGCCGTGTAGCCCTTGTCCACGAGGCGCTTGCCGGCGTTCCAGCTTCCCCAGCACTCGACATGGCAGAAGACCACGATGGGCTTGGCCTTGTCGCCACCGGTCAGCGCTGCGACCCTGTTGAAGAACTGAGCCTCGCGCTCCGGCGGCAAAGGGGCGGCGCCGGCATTGGGAAGCCAGACCGCCCCCGGAATCGAAGGGTGGACCGGCAGCCACAACCGCCCCTCGGGAAAGTTTGCCGGCTTGCGCTCCCGGGCGGCGACATCGATCAGGACCGGCTTTTCATGGCCATCGATGAGCGCGGCCAATGCCGCCGCATCGACGACTTGGGCACCCTTCAGGGTCGGCGGCGTGTAGCCCTTCTGTGGACCCGTATAGAGCCCCTCGGGCTCCGGCACGTTGACCGGCGAGTCGGCCGGCGCCGCGGCGGCGAGGCAGGCGATGGCCGCCAGGGCCACCGCCGATCTCTTCAGGAACGGACCGGTCCGCACGTTCAGTTCGTCGGGCTCGGCGGGTTGAAGCTGCGGGCCCAATGTCCGCCCTGGTTGTCGCTCGCCGCGACCTGGATCGGCTTCCCGTCCGGCTTGAAGCCGAAATTGATAACCGGGTTCGACGCGATCGAGATGTCACCCGTCATCGTGAAGACTTTCTCATCCCCGGCCGAGACCGTCACCTTCTCGATGTACCGGGCCGGCGTGAACTCGCGGGTGACCTGATTCATCTGCATCCCCGAGAAGTTCGGGTGGCGGATCATCAACGTCGCCTCCACCGGCTTCCCGGCCTGGGCGTCGGCGAACTTCATGCGCATGTCGCCCATGCCCTTCATGGCCTCCTCGTCGCTCATGCCCATCGGGGCCGAGCAGCCGCCGGAGGCCTTCACGAACTGCTTCGCCTCATACAGCTTGCCGTCGTTGGTCTCCACCACGGCATGCATGTCGGTGTAGTTGTTCACCCGCACGCGCAGCTTCAGCTCGCTCGTGTCGGCGGCGGGGCCGAACTCGAACTTCGCCGCATAGGGGGCGGGGTTGTCGTCGATGACGAGCGACACCGACTTGACCGTGCCGCGATCGGGCATCGACAGGGTGATCGGCACCAGGGCAGCATCCTCGGCGCGCTTGGGCGCCTCGATCTTCACGAGGGTGTCGGTGGGTTCGATCTTGCGGTCGCCGAAGATCGACTTGGCGATCTCCTGCCAGCGCTGCGCCCGCTCCTGATCGGTGTCCGACGCGCCCGCCGCGTGGACGACGGGGGCGAGCGGCCCGGAGAGGGCGCCGACCGAGAGGGTCAGGCCAAGGGCAAGGGCGAAGGTCGGGCGCATGGCGTTGTCTCCCATCTTATCGATTCTGTGTGACGACGGCTCAATCCCACTCGAGTTCCTGATAAGCCACCGTCACGTTGCGACGATTATAATGCTCGAAGAGCTTCCACTTGTCCTTCTGGTCCTGTGCGACCGTATCGACAGCCTTGTCGATAGAGACATCCTTGGCAATCGCCGCCTTGGTGCCGTCCCGGAGGGCGATGAGGTAGGCGGTCAGATCGGCCATGGCGGGGGCGAGATCGACACGCACGGGGCCGTGGCCCGGCACGGCCTGGGTCGCGCCGCTGGCCTTCACCCGCTCCAGCTCCTTGAGCCAGCCCTTGAGGCTCCCGTCCAAGGACGGGATCCGCTCCACGAACAGCAGATCCGCCGGGAACAGCAGGCCGCTCGCCGAGTCGCGCATGGAGAGGTCGCTGGTCGTATGGGCCGGCCCGTGGGCAGTGAAGGTCAGCGTGCGGTCGCCGAGATCGATTTGCCCCGTGTCGGCGATGGACATGGTCGGGTAGACCACCGGACCGGTCTTCTCCTCGCCGAACAGGTCGGCGAGCCGCTTGCGATAGAATTCCCCGCGGGCGTCCAGGGCCTCACGCAGCTTGGCGTGGCCGACGAAGACCGGCTTGTCCGCCACGAACGCCCCCGCACCGAAGGCATGATCGGGGTGGACGTGAGTTAGGACGACATGGGTGATCGGCTTGTCCGTGCGCTTGGCGATCTCGCCGCGTAGCCACTGTCCGTCCGCCAAGCTGCCACCGGATTCGGTGACGAGCACTCCGCTCTTGCCGATGATGAAGCCGATATTCGCGATGGCATCAAGGTTCTCGGCGTCGGCGTCGGCGATCAATCCCTTGCGGATGAAGATGCCGGGACCGGCTTCCTCCATCGTGAAGGACTCCGCATAGGCCCTGGGCGAGAGCCCGGCCGTGGCGAGGCAGCACAGGCATAGTCCGCCGAACAGGGCATGCCGCCGCGAGACCGTTCGCGAACCAGCCAACATCCGCCCCACCGGTCGAACGGCTTCTGCGGCCATTCTGAGCCTCCCTGGAATTATTGTGCTCTATTTAGGTGTGCGCATGAAAGTTGGCCAGCCCGGTGGACTTCCCATCCCCGTGAGGCGGGCACCCGTCTCTGCGGCGCTCCGCTCGAGCGGATGGCGCTGGGCCTTCGAACAGCCCTATGGCGTCGCGGCGAACTTGGCGAACCCCTCCGCCCGGAGGCGGCAGGCGGGGCATTCGCCGCAGCCGTAGCCCCAGTCGTGGCGCTGTCCGCGCTCGCCAAGGTAGCAGGTATGGCTGTCCTCGACGATCAGATCGGTCAACCGGACTCCGCCGAGGGATTGCGCGAGGCGCCAAGTCTGCGCCTTGTCGATCCACATCAGCGGGGTATGCAGCACGAAGCGGCGCTCCATGCCGAGGTTGAGGGCCACCTGCAGGGCCTTCACCGTGTCGTCCCGGCAATCGGGATAGCCGGAATAGTCGGTCTCGCACATGCCGGCGACGATGTGGCGGATGCCCCGCCGGTAGGCGAGCGCGGCGGCGAAGGTCAGGAAGACGAGGTTGCGCCCCGGCACGAAGGTGTTGGGCAATCCGGACGCCTCGAAGCCTATCTCGGCCTCGCGGGTCAGGGCCGTGTCGGAGATGGCGCCCAGGGCATCGAGGCCAAGCGTATGGTCCTCGCCGAGCCGGCGGCCCCACGCGGCGTCGAGACCCGCCATTCCTGTCCGCAACCCGGCGCGGCAGGTCAGTTCGATCCGATGGCGCTGGCCGTAATCGAAGCCGAGGGTTTCGACCCGGGCGAACCGGTCCAGGGCCCAGGCGAGGCAGGTCGCCGAATCCTGGCCGCCCGAGAACAAGACGAGGGCCGCGTCGTCGCCCGCGATCGGATCAGTCGCCATCGTACTCCGCCCAGGACATCGGGGTCTCCGCGACGCGCACGAGGGCGAGCCCCGGCAGATCGGGGCGCAGACGATGCCAGATCCAGGCCGCGATGTTCTCCGCGGTGGGGTTCTCGAGGCCCTCGATCTCGTTGAGGCAATGGTGATCGAGCCGCAGCAACAGCGGGCCGAAGATGGATTCGATATCGTAGAAGTCGATCACCCAGCCCGTCTGCGGATCGACAGGCCCCTCCACGGTCAGTTCGACCCGGTAGGAATGCCCGTGCATCCGGTGGCAGCGGTGGGTCGCGGGCACGTTCGGCAGCCGGTGCGCCGCCTCAAAGGTGAAGGCCTGGGTGATTCGCATGGTCAGGTCGTTTCGCGTGATGCCGGATATGGCCACACCGTCATTGCGAGCGTCGCGAAGCCATCCAGGCTCGCGCCACGTTTTACGATGGCCCGCGACCCTGAATTGCGTCGCCGTTGTGCCATGAGGGTGCAGCGGAATACGATGTGGGACGGTATCAATCCCCGTCCCGCCCCGAAACCCCCGCCTGGGCGAAGGTGGCCATGCCCGTGTGGCAGGCGAGCGCGCCCTTAATGACGCCCATCGCCACGGCGGCGCCCGATCCCTCGCCGAGGCGCATCCCGAGGGAGACCACCGGCCTGAGGCCGAGCCGCTCCAGCACGTCGGCGTGGGCGCCTTCGGCCGAGAGATGGCCGGCGACACAATGGTCGAGGGCGGCGGGATCGAGGGCATGGAGCACGGCCGCCGCCGCGGTGGAGACGTATCCGTCGATCACCACCGGAACCCGCTGCAGCCGCGCGGCGAGGATCGCCCCGGCCATCGCTGCGATCTCCCGCCCGCCGAGGCGGCGCAGGGTTTCCAGCGGATCGTCGAGATGGCCGGCATGGCAGGCGAGCGCCGCCTCCACCGCCGCGACCTTGCGCGAGAGGCCATCACTGTCGATCCCCGTGCCGCGCCCGACCCAATGGGCCGGATCGCCGCCGAACAGGGCGGCATAGAGCGCCGCCGCGACGGTGGTGTTGCCGATGCCCATCTCGCCGATGCCGAGGCAATCGGTGCCCGCGGCCACCGCCTCCATCCCGAAGGCCATGGTGGCGACGCAGGCGCGCTCGTCGAGGGCCGGGCCCTCGGTGATGTCGCCGGTGGGCACGTCGAGGGCGAGGTCGAACACCTTGAAGCCCAGGCCGTAGGCGGAGCAGAGCTGGTTGATGGCCGCGCCTCCGGCGGCGAAGTTGTCGAGCATCTGCCGGTTCACGGCATCCGGGAAGGCCGAGACCCCCTTCCGCGTCACCCCGTGGCTGCCGGCGAAGACGCAGACCAGGGGCCTGTCGAAGCTCGGCCGCGCCTTGCCCTGCCATGCGGCCAGCCAGGAGACGAGGTCCTCCAGGCGTCCCAGGGCGCCTGCGGGCTTGGTCAGCGTCGCGTCCCGGGCAACCGCGGCGTCGGCGGCCTCGGCGTCGGCCTCCGGCATGGAGCGGACGAGATTGCGGATATCGTCGAAGGGGCCGCCCATCGCTGCCTCGATCCTGTGGGTTGGCGCATTCCGGGCGGACGGATGCTCCGCCGCCCGCTATGAAGGGAGTGCCGGTGCATCGAACCCGGCGCTCGGGACCGCGCGATGGACAGGCAGACCGGCGGCGAGGCCGATTGGCCAGGGCGCGAGGCCCTGCACGATCTCGCCGCGTGCCTGCGCTTCTACTCTCGCCTGCCGGTCCCGCAAATGCCCGGCGAGGGGGATCCCCACCGGACACCGGATTTCGCGCGACTGCCCCGCATGCTGCCGCTGGCTGGTGCGATCCTGGCCCTGCCAGCGGCGGTGGTCCTGGCGGCCACTTGGATCGGGGGGCTCGGGCCGTTCCTGGCCGCGACCCTTGCCGTGGGAACCCTCGCCGCGACGACGGGGGGGCTACACGAGGACGGCCTCGCCGACCTCGCCGACGGGCTCGGCGCGGGGGGCGACCGCGACCGGATGCTCACGATCATGCGCGACAGCCGGATCGGCTCGTACGGGGCCATCGCCCTCTTCCTCGGTCTGGCCCTACGCATCGGCGCCCTTGCGACCCTCCTCGACCGGATCGGCGCCGCCGCCGCCATCGCCCTCGTGCTGGCCGCCGCCCTGTCCCGGCTCGCCGCACTGGCCCCGATGGTTCTGCTGCCGCCGGCCCGGAGCGACGGGCTTTCGGCCGCCGCGGGGCGGCCGACGGGGTCGAGCCTCGGGGTCGCGGCGGCCCTGGGCGTCGCCCTGTGCCTCGCGTCCCTTCCATTCGGGCTCGGCCTCGCGGGGGTCGCCGCGATGGCCGGCTTGTCCGCCCTGGCGGTTTGGCCCGTGACCAGCCTCGCCCGGAACAAGCTGGGCGGACAGACCGGCGACGTTATCGGCGCCTGCCAGCAGGTGGCCGAGATCGCAGGCCTGCTCGGGCTTGTCGCGGCCATGGCACCTTGACCGGGCCGCGCCCGCCCCTCCAAACCGCATTCATGTCCGTTGCCTCGAACAAACCCTCCAGCCCCTGCACCAAGGTCTGCATCCTCGACGACGCCACCGGCCTTTGCCGCGGCTGCGGGCGGACCCGCGACGAGATCGCCGCCTGGGGCCTGATGAGCGAGGCGGAGCGACGGGCGATCATGGCCAAACTCGATGGTCGGCTGAGCGCGGCCTATCCCGTGCCGGAGCCGTCCAGCGCATGATCTACCTCGGCCTCGGCGCCCTGGCGCTCGTCTTCGTCGCCCTCGCCCTCTCCGATGGCAGCGAGGGCGTCGGCGGGATGGCGCCCGACACCTTGGCGAACGTGGCCTGGACCGGCACGATCCTCGCCCTCGTGGTCGCCGGGTTCTGGCGACAGTTCCGGGCGGCGCCCCTCCGCCACATCCAGGCGCTCGCCGCCTGGGGGCTGATCGCGGCCGCCCTGGTGATCGGCTACAGCTACCGCGACAGGATCCGGGACGTGTCGGCCCGGGTGATGGGCGACCTTCGGCCGGGCTCGGCGGTGCCCGGCCCCGGCGGGACTGTGACGATCACCCGACGGGCGGACGGCTCGTTCCGCGTCGAGGGCCGGGTCGGCGGACGTGCCCAGGACTTCCTGTTCGACACGGGGGCAAGCAGCGTCGTCCTCACCGCCGAGAACGCCGCCGCCCTCGGCTTCCGCCCGGGGCCCGACGGCTTCAACGCCCGGGTCTCCACCGCCAACGGCGCGACCAGCGCGGCACCGATCCAGCTCGACACCCTCTCCGTCGGCACGATCACCGAGCGCAACGTGAACGCGATGGTCGCGAGGCCCGGCGCCCTGCGCGACAACCTCCTCGGCCAGACCTTCCTCGACCGCCTCGGCAGCTACGAGGTCCGCGGCGACAGGCTGATCCTGACGCCCGGACGCTGATTTTTTTTGGAATTGTGCCCTCGCCGGCTAACACCCTCGCGCCATCTCCGCCGCCATTGCGAGCGGAGCGAAGCAACCCAGGGCAGCGGGACGCCTCTGAACGTGGCTCCGCCCTCGATTGCTTCGCGTCCCTCGCCATGACGTCCGCGATCGCAGTGCCGGCGCCGCTCAGGCGGCGGCCTGCGCGTCCCTGATCCGCGCATCCGGCCGGTCCCGGGAGACCAGCGCGACTGCCGCCCGCAGGGTGTCGAGGTCGGCATCGGCGCGCATCCCCTGCGTCGAGAGGTGCCGGCGGAAGGCGCGGGAGCCAGGACGGCCGTTGAACAGGCCGAGCATGTGCCGCGTGACTGCATGCAGCCGCTCGCCGGATTGCAGCACGCCCGCGACGTAAGGCTCGAACGCCTCCACCGCCGCGAAGGGATCGGGGGCCGGGGCCGCCATACCGTAGAGCAGCGGATCGACGTCGAGGAGCATCGCCGGCTCCATGTAGGCTGCCCGGCCGACCATGACGCCATCGACCTCCGCCAACCGGGCCTGCACGTCGCCGAGGCTGCGCAGGCCGCCGTTCACCGCCAGGGGCAGCGTCGGCCGTGCGGCCTTCAGGCGGGCCGCCCGGCCGTAATCGAGGGGCGGCACGTCGCGGTTCTCCTTCGGCGAGAGGCCCTTGAGCCATGCCTTGCGGGCATGGACGATGAGCCCATCCACCCCTGCGGTCACGACCGCATCCGCGAGGGCGTCGAGGGCGGCCTCCGGGTCCTGGTCGTCCACGCCGATCCGGCACTTCACCGTCACCGGCACGCACACGGCGGCCTTCATGGCGGTTACGCACTCGCCCACGAGGGCGGGCTCACGCATCAGGCAGGCGCCGAAGCGCCCCTCCTGCACCCGGTCGGACGGGCAGCCGACGTTGAGGTTGACCTCGTCGTAGCCGAACTCGGCGGCGATCCGCGCGGCTTGCGCGAGATCAGCGGGATTCGACCCGCCGAGCTGCACCGCGACGGGATGTTCGACGCCGGAGAAGCCGAGCAGCCGCTCCCGATCGCCGTGGATCACCGCGCCGGTCGTGACCATCTCGGTGTAGAGCCGCGCCCGCCCCGACAGCGCCCGGTGGAATGCACGGCAATGGCGGTCGGTCCAATCCATCATCGGGGCGACGGAGAACCGCCAGCCCGGAAGGATGGCTGGCTCGTCGGCGAAGGAAACGGGGGCAATCACGTCGAACGCCTGCGGCGGAAATCTCGGAAGGGGTGGAGCGGCGCCCTTCTAGCAGAAGCCGAAAGCGACGGGCACCTCGCCACCGGCAAGGCAGGTCGCCGTGAGGGAACGGCGCTCAACTGAGCGTCGCCGGATCGATCCAGCGCCATACCTTGCCCATCTGGTGGCGGAACCACGTGAATTGCCTTTTGGCGTAGGCGCGGGTGTCGGCCTGCCCGCGGGCGATGGCTTCGTCGAGGGTCGCCGCGCCGTCGAGATGGGCAATCAGGCCCGGGACGCCGTGCGCGCGCATCACCGGCAGCATCGGATCGAGCCGCCGCTCGCGGAGAACCGCGACCTCGTCGAGGGCGCCGGCCGCGATCATCGTCCGGAAGCGCCCATCGATCCGCTCGCGCAGGAGCGCTCGGTCCGGGGCGAGGAAGATCCTGCACAGGGGTCGTCCCGCCAGGGGGCCGGGGATGGGATCGCCGTAGAAGCTCGCGATGGGCCTGCCCGTCGCCGCGAAGATCTCAAGTGCACGCATGATGCGCATCCGGTCGCTCGGGCGCAGCCGGGCAGCGCCTTCCGGATCGAGGCGGCCAAGATCGGCGTGGAGCGCCTCGGTCGGGCGGCCCTCGGCCTCACGGCGGATCGCGGCACGGATCTCCTCCGGCACCGGGGGTAATTCCGAGAAGCCCTCTTCAAGGGCGCGGAAATACAGGCCCGTCCCGCCGACGAAGACGGGCATGCGTCCATTCAGGGACGCGAGGAGGACCGCCGCATCCCGGGCGAAATGGCCCAGGGAGTAATTCGTCCCGCCGTCCACGTGCCCGTAGAGGCGGTGCGGTACGGCGGCCTCCTCGTCGGCGTCCGGCCGGGCGGTGAGGACGCGCAAATCCGCATAGACCTGCATCGAGTCGGTGTTGACCACGACGCCGTCCTGCTCACGGGCGATGCGGCTCGCCAGCGCCGACTTGCCCGAGGCGGTCGGGCCTGCGATGAGAACCGCCGCCGGGCGATCCCCGGATTCCCACAACGGCAAGGTTTTCCTCCGCATGCTGGTCGCGGTCCTGATAGCAAACCCGGACCGCCCGGCCATCACGGATGCGGTTCTGGCAGAGGCCCGCAAGGTGCTCGGCACGGATCACCCGCCGCGGATCCTCCACCGGGAGGTCGCCGCGGAGATCCTCGTGCAGGGCGAAGCCCCGGCCGCCGCCGCGATCACGGCCCGTCTGCGCTCGGCCCTGGCCGGCGAGCCCATCGACATCGCGGTGGTGCCCGCCGACGCGCATCGCCGGAAACGCCTGTTCCTGGCCGACATGGATTCCACCATGATCGAGCAGGAATGCATCGACGAGCTCGCCGGAACGCTGGGCCTGAAGGACCACGTCGCGGCGATCACCGAGCGGGCGATGCGCGGGGAGATCGCCTTCGAGCCGGCTTTGCGCGAGCGGGTGGCGCTCCTGAAGGACATCCCCGTCGGCGTCGTGGACGGGCTGATTGCGCAGACCCTGACCCATACCCCCGGCGGGCGGACGCTGGTACGGACGATGGCCGCCCACGGTGCCCATACCTGCCTCGTGTCGGGCGGGTTCACCCTCTTCACCGGCCCCATCGCCGAGGCCCTCGGCTTCGCCGAGCACCGGGCCAACCGCCTCGCGGTCGCCGAAGGCAGGCTGACCGGCGTGGTGGAAGACCCGATCGTCGGCAAGGCCGAGAAGCGGGCCGCGCTGATCGAACTGCGTGAAAGGTCCGGCCTCTCGCCTGCGGACACCCTCGCCGTGGGCGACGGCGCCAACGACCTCGACATGCTCGGCGAGGCCGGTCTCGGCGTCGCCTTCCGGGCCAAGCCGGCGGTCGCCGCCGCGGCGCAGGTGCGTGTGGAGCACGGGGATCTGACCGCCCTGCTCTATCTGCAGGGCTACGCGGCGGCCGAATTCGTAGGGTAACGGCCGTCCCCGACCACGCCGGCGAGAGGCGCCGGCGCCGGCCGAGACCTCAGTCCAGACCGAGGGCCACGAACCGCACGTCGCCGCTGGCATTGGCGACGAGGAGCAGCACGGACTTACGACCGTCCTTCTTCAGGGCATCGATGCGCTTGGTGACATCGGCCGGCGTCGAAACGGCCTCCTGACCCACTTCCACGATCATCTCACCCGGCTGGATCCGCTTATCGGCGGCGTTCGAGTTGGGATCGACCCGGGTCACGACGACGCCCTTCTGGCCGTCCTTGATGTTGTAGCGCTTGCGCAGTTCGTCGGTGACGCCCGACAGGCTGAGCCCGAGGGCCTGACGCACGGTGCTCTCGGTATCGGGCTGCTTGAGGTTCGCCTGCTGCGGCTTCTCGGTGTCCTCCAGGCGGCCGAGGGTGACGGGTTTCGTCACCTCGTCGCCCTTGCGGACGACCACCACGTCGACCTTCTGGCCGACCGGGGTCGAGGCGACGATGCGCGGGAGGTCGCTGGAGGCCTTCACCGGCGTGCCGTTGAACTTGACGATGACGTCGCCGACATCGATCCCCGCGGCCTTGGCCGGACCCTTCTCGTCTACGCCGGCCACGAGGGCGCCCCGCGCGCCGCCCTTCAGGCCGAGGGCCTCGGCGGTGGTGTCGTCCACGTTCTGAATCCGCACGCCGAGCCAACCGCGCCGGACCTCGCCGTATTCGCGAAGCTGGTCGATCACCGGCTTGCTGGTGTTCGACGGCACGGCGAAGCCGATGCCCACCGAACCGCCCGTGGGCGACAGGATCGCGGTGTTGATGCCGATGACCTCGCCGTCCATGTTGAACAGCGGGCCGCCGGAATTGCCCTTGTTGATGGCCGCGTCGGTCTGGATGTAGTTGTCGTAGGGGCCGGACTCGATGTTGCGGCCCCGGGCCGAGACGATGCCGGCCGAGACCGAGCCGCCGAGGCCGAACGGGTTGCCGATGGCGATCACCCAGTCGCCGGGGCGCATCTTGTCGGAATCGCCGAACGGCACCGCCTTCAGCGGATGGTCGGCCGTGGGCTTCACCCGCAGGACCGCAAGGTCGATCTTCGAATCCTTGCCGACGATCTCCGCCTTCAGCTTCGTGCCGTCGTGCAGGATCACCTGGATGTCGTTGGCGTCACCGATGACGTGGTTGTTCGTCACCACGATACCAGAGGCGTCGATGATGAAGCCCGACCCCAGGGAGTTGGACTTCCGCGCCCGGGGCGCCTCCTCATTGCCGCCACTGCCGCCACGGCCGCCGTTCCGCTTGTTGAAGAACTCCTCGAACAGGTCCTCGAAGGGCGTCCCCGGCGGCAGTTGCGGCATCGTGCGGGTGGAGCGCGCCTCCACTGTGGTGGAGGCCGAGATGTTCACCACCGCGTCGGTGACCTGTTCGGACAGATCGGCCAGGGAGGCGGGCCCCTTGGCGAAAGCCGGCACCGGCAGGGCGGAACCCAGCACCGAGACGCCGAGAAGGATGGCCGCCGCGGCGGGGCGCAGGCGTGTGAACGGCCCCGGACGGGCTGCCTCGACGGGGTGCATGATCGACCTCTTCAGGAACGCGTTTCCCGTAGGCGCCGGCCGCTTCGTGGCGGCCGGCGGTAGACGTCAAAGGTAGCCCGCGACGGCGGGGCGTCCACTCCGTCGGTCAGCGCGCCGCGCCGGCCGCCGTCGAGCCCGTCGTCGCCGCCGGATCCTGACCGGGACGCCCGGCGCCCGACTGCGGCACGCCGTGCCCCTGCGGATCGCTGAAATACCGGAAGAAATCGGTATTCGGGCTGATGACGAGGCGGGTGTCGGGACCTTTCAGCCCCGTCTCATAGGCCTGCATCGACCGGTAGAAGGCGAAGAAGTCCGGATCCTTGGCGAAGGCGTCGGCGAGGATGCGGTTCTTGTCGGCGTCGCCCTGGCCGCGCAACTGCTCGGCCTTCTGCGTCGCCTCGGCGACGATCACCGTCACCTCGCGGTCGGCCTTGGCGCGGATGGTCGCCGCGGCCTGCTCGCCGTTGGCACGGATGTCGGCCGCCTCGCGCTCGCGCTCGGTCTTCATCCGCCGGTACACCGCCGCCGAGTTCTGCGCCGGCAGATCGACCCGGGTCATGCGCAGGTCGACGATCTCGATGCCCAGCGCCTTGGCCTGCCTGTTCACGTCCTCCTGGATCGTGTGCATCAACTGGCCGCGCTCGTTCTTGACGATGGCGTCCCGGGTCGAGCGGGCCAGCACGCTGCGCAGGCCGGAATTGGTGAAGCTCTGCAGGCGCTGGTTGGCGATCCCGACATTGCCCACCGACTGGTAGAAGCGCAGCGGATCGAGGATCCGGTAGCGGGCAAAGGCGTCCACTTCCAGATTCTGCCGGTCTGCGGTGAGGATGGTCTGGACCGGCAGGTCGAGGTCGAGCACCCGCTTGTCGAAGGTGACGACCGTCTCCGCGAAGGGGATCTTGAAGTAGAGGCCGGGCTTCTCCTCGCCCGTGGCGTTGAGGACCGCGCGGACGCGGCCGAACTGCAGGACCAGGGCCTGCTGCATCTGGCCCACGACGAAAACCGACGCGTAGAGACCGATGGCGACGATCGCCGCGACGACGATCAGACCGGTGCGCACTGCCTGGTTCATCGGGCGGCCCCCGTCTGGGCTTGCCCGCGGGCGCCGAACTCGGACAGGGGCAGCACGGGCAGCACGCCCGCCGCCGGGGCGGAGGAGCCGGGCGCCCCGTTCTGGTCGATGATCACCTTGTTCACGGAGCCCAGCACCTTCTCCATCGTCTCCAGGAAGATCCGCTCGCGGCTGATGGCCGGGGCGACCTTGTAGGAGGCGTAGACCTCATTGAAGCGCGCCGCCTGTCCGGTGGCGTCGGCCGTCGCCTTCGTCTTGTAGGCCTCGGCGGCCTGGACGATCTGCGAGGCCTTGCCGCGAGCCTGGGGGACCTCCCGGCTGGCATAGGTCTTCGCCTCGTTCTGCGCCGTGTCCGCGTCCTGCTGCGCGGCGTTCACGTCCACGAAGGCAGGGCGCACTTCTGGCGGCGGGTTCACCGAGACGAGCTGCACGACCTCGATGCGCACGCCGGCGCCGTACTCGTCGAGCGCCTTCTGGACCATCTCCTTCACCTCCTGGGCGATGCTCGCCTGCTCGTTGGTGAGGATCGCCTGGATGTTCCGCCGGCCGATCACCTCGCGCATGGCGCTCTCGGCGATGGCCTTGATGGTCCCTTCCGGGTTCTGGATGTTGAACACGAAGTCGGAGGCCTTGAGCGGGTTCACCCGCCACTGAACCTCAAAGTCGAGATCGACGATATTCTCGTCGCCCGTGAGCATCAGGCTCTCGTCCGGCACGTCCCGGTTGCGGGTCTGCCCCGGACCGGTGCGGTAGCCCACTTGGATCGAGTTCACCTGGCCGACATTCGGCTTGACCACGCCGCCGATCGGATAAGGGAAGTTGTAGCGCAGGCCCTCGCCGGTCGAGCCGACGTAGCGGCCGAAGATCGTCTCGATGCCGACCTGATACGGCTCGACCTTGTAGAAGCCGGTGGCGAGCCACACCGCCACGGCGAGCGCGCCGATGATCAAGGCGCCGCGGCCACCGCCAAAGGGAGAGCCCGTTCCGGACGACCCGCCCGGACCGCCCCCACCGGGGATCATCCGCCGCAGCCGGTCCTGTCCGCGCCGCAACAGATCCTCCAGGTTCGGCGGCGTGTTGCCGCCACCCCCGCCCCAGGGTCCGCCGCCATTGCCGTTGGGGCGACCCCAAGGGCCGCCGCCACCGCCATTCTGATTGCTCCAAGGCATTCTGGCCGTCGTCTCCTGACCTGCCGCACCCGTTGCGCCCGTTCTCGGGGCGCCCCCTGCCAACGGCCGCACCCGCCGGGTCAATCCCGAGTGCCGTCCATCGCCTGGGGACCGAACCGTCGGCCCTCGCAGACGCGAGAGCCTCGGGCGGACCCCCTTCGCAACTGCGGGTCCGCCCCCCTCGCTGTCAAGGCTGGCAGGTGGGCACGGGGGGTCTTGAGCGCAACCGCGGCGGGCCGCCTCAGCGCAATCGCTCCAAGTCGACGAATGCGTAAGGATAATCGTCGCGGGGGCCAGCCGGGTGCGCCTCCCGGTGCACTTCCTTGAAGGCGGAGCGATCGAAGGGCGGGAACCGGACGTCCCCCTCGGGCTCGGCCTCGACCTCCGTCAGGTGGATGAGATCGGCCTCCGGGAGGGCGAGGGCGTAGATCTCGGCACCACCGACGACCATCAGCCGCTCCCCGGCCATCCTCCGGGCGGAACTCCAATCGTGAATTGTCTCCGCGCCCTCGACGCGGAAGCCGCGGTCGCGGGTCAGCACCAGCGTCCGCCGGCCCGGCAGGGGCCGGCCGATGGAATCCCAGGTGCGCCGCCCCATGAGGAGGGTCGAGCCCATCGTCAGCGCCTTGAAGCGTTTGAGGTCGCTCGACAGGTGCCACGCGAGGCCGTTGTCGCGGCCGATAACGCCATTGCGGGCGACGGCGACGACAAGGGCGACGGTCTGTCCGCCCGGCATCAGACGGCGACCGGCGCGGAGATCGCCGGATGGGGCTCGTAGCCCTCCACCGCGATGTCCTCGAAGCGGAAGGCGAACAGGTCCCGCACCGCCGGGTTCAGGCGCAGGTGCGGGAGCGGGCGGGGCTCGCGCTGCAGCAGCGTGTGGGTCTGGTCGAGGTGGTTCCGGTACAGGTGCACGTCACCGAAGCTGTGCACGAAGTCGCCGGGGGCGAGACCCGTGACCTGCGCGACCATATGCGTCAGCAAGGCGTAGCTCGCGATGTTGAACGGCACGCCGAGAAAGGCGTCCGCCGAACGCTGGTAGAGCTGGCAGGACAGGCGCCCCTCGGCCACGTAGAACTGGAACAGGCAGTGGCAGGGCGCTAGGGCCATCCGGTCGAGGTCGGCCGGGTTCCAGGCCGAGACGACGAGACGCCGGGAGTCCGGGTTTCGGGCGATCTCGTCGAGCACCCAGCGGATCTGATCGACGGCGCCGCCGCCGGGCTTCTCCCACGAACGCCACTGCCGCCCATAGACCGGGCCGAGCTCGCCGTCCCCGTCGGCCCATTCGTCCCAGATCGTCACGCCGTTCTCTCGCAGGTAGGCGACGTTGGTGTCGCCCGCGAGGAACCAGAGCAGTTCGTGGATGATCGACTTGAGGTGCAGCCGCTTCGTCGTGACCAGGGGAAAGCCCCGGCTCAGGTCGAAGCGCATCTGGTGCCCGAACACCGAGAGGGTGCCGGTGCCGGTGCGGTCCTCCTTGGCGACACCCTCGTCGAGGATCCGGCGGAGAAGGCTGTGATACGCGTCCATGGGCACTCCTGCCCGCCAAGATGGCCGCAGGCTCGTTTCTTCGCCGCAAACGTCCGACTCGGGCGTCCGTACCGATGGGGGACGCTTAGAGCAGGACCGGCCGGAGGGCGAGTCAGTACCGCGGCATCTCGGCCGCTGATTGACAGGCCGTGCGAGGGCGGCGGGTAGGATCGCTACCGCAACCACAAAAGGTAGACGACCAGGGCGAGATTGGACCAGCCGTGCAGGGCGATACCGGGCCAGAGGCGGCCGGTGCGCCAGCGCAGCAGGCCGAGGGCGAAGGCCAGGGGCAGGAGCGAGACCGGCCGTGCGAGGCCGAACGACGAGATATGGGCCGCGGCGAAGACGAGCGCCGTGGCCACCGCCGCCCCGACAGGACGGAGCGCCCGGCTCGCCTGGTGGAACATCTCGCCGCGGACCAGCAACTCCTCGGCGCATGGGGCGAGCACGGTCAGGTAGACGAGCCACGCCACCACCGCCGTCCGGTCCATGAACGGCGACAGCCGCATGTTCCGTCCGAAGCCCGCACCGAACACGTCCGCGGTGCCGGTGACCCAGGCGATGTGCAGGATCGGCCAGAACAGCAGGATACTCAGGAGGACGACGGGTCGCAGGCCGTTGGGCTTCTCCCTGTCGAGGGCGAGCCGCCGCCGCCAGCCCGACCGGTCGCGCCACCATGCCCATCCTATGACAAGGCCGGCGAGGATCACCTGCCGCAGGACATCGACGGCGAAGGCCCGGTGAGCCAGCTGCACGACGCCGAGGAAAGGCCGCCTCTCCGGCGGCAGGAACGGGTCGATCCCCTCCCACAGGTCGAAGCCGACCCGCACGATCGCCAGGGCCGCGAGGCTCGCCACCCCGAGGCAGACGAGCCCCACCAGAAGCATCCGGGCCAGAGCGAGGCTAGCCCGGGCGACTCCGCCAGCGCGGAATTCGGGACGAGACTGAGCACCCGCGGCCACACTGGGCGGGTCGTCCATCCGTTCGGTCACGGATGCGGCGCGATCGGGCTTCAAAACCGGGCCGATCCCCTCTATATTCCCTTTGCCGGTCGCAAGGCCGGCTATGGCGATAAACGTTCTTCGAAATAAACCTATCGGACCCGGGGGCGGTACCCGGCGCCTCCACCCGAGCCCAGGACCGATGGCCGCAAGGCCGCAAGGCCGCGGGCATGATGACTGAGCTTCGGCGGGGGCGAAATAGGATCGACGAGGGCGTAAAGGTTGAGCTTTCGCTCGGCATGGTTCCGCCGTTATCGGGCCTTTGCAATAGTTGCCAACGACAACTTTGCTCCGGTGGCGGTGGCCGCGTAAGCGGTCCCCAATACCGATTTGAAGTCCTAGCGGGTAGCACCGCATAGGCGGGGTTCGGAGGCACCTGGCAACAGAAGCCTCCACTTTAGAATTCCACGGTCCCCGGCTCCGGACCGAGGCGGCGAACGGGTCGGGCAAAGCGAACGCAGAATGGCAGACGACCTGATTCGCTACGACCTTTTGGTGCAGGACGCCCTCCGCGGCGTTGTCCGGAAGGTCCTCTCGGATGCGGCCCATAACGGCTTGATGGGCGAGCACCACTTCTACGTCTCGTTCCGCACCGAAGCGCCGGGCGTCCGCATCTCCCAGGCCCTCAGGGACAAGTACCCGCAGGACATGACGATCGTCCTGCAGCACCAATTCTGGGATCTGGCGGTGACCGAGCACGCCTTCGAGGTGGGCCTGTCGTTCTCCGGCGTGCCCGAGCGTCTCCTCGTGCCCTTCGATGCCCTTTCGGGCTTCTTCGACCCCTCCGTGCAGTTCGGCCTGAAGTTCGATCTCGGCGAGGCAGGGAACGAAGCGTCTTCCGAACCCGAGATGCCCGCGGCCAAGAACGGCCCCCGTGGGGCGGCGTCGGAGCCCGGAGAGGTGAAGCCCCGGAACGGCACGGGCCTCGCTACCATCGGTGCGCCCGGCGTGCCGACCGTTCTGCCGGCCCCGGCGGCGCAGGGTGGAAAGTCGGACGGCAAAGGTGACGACAAGGCCGCCCGCCCCGCCGCCAAGAAGGACGGCGAGGAAGGCAGCGCAGAGGTCGTGAGCCTGGACGCCTTCCGGAAGAAGAACTGAGGCGTCCTCTCCCCCTTCGGCGGGGAGGGTGTTGGCTCGCGGGCTGCTGACGACGTCGTTCGGAGGAGGCAAGGTTTCTCTACCAACGACAAGCGCCTCAACGTCGTTGCGAGCGTAGCGAAGCAATCCAGTGATACGCTACATTCGGGAACGGCCCGCTGCCCTGGGTTGCTTCGCTCCGCTCGCAATGACGGCGCGGGACGCTCACAATGACGGCGGGTGAAGCCAGGCTGCACGGCACCCTGCGCGAATGATCTCCCTCGCCGGACTTTTGCAGCAGCCTGCTAGCGCAGCGACCGATCACGTCGACGCGGCCCCCGGCCTCTCACCTCATCCTAAGGTGCCCGCGTCAGCGGGCCTCGAAGGAGGGCTCCAGCTGGCCGCGCGATCCCTGGAGCCCTCCTTCGAGGCGGCTATCGCCGCACCTCAGGATGAGGCCTTCGAGGCGGCTATCGCCGCACCTCAGGATGAGGGGAAGATCTGGAGCTGCTTGCTGAACCAACTCGTTCGGGTGCGGCTCTAGTTCCGTGCGGTGGCGTCCATCTTCAGCCCGTGCTCCGGCCGCAGGGTCACCCGGTGGAGGGGCGTCATGGGCGGGTGGTCGTCCGGCAGCCTGAAGCGCACCGCACGGACCACGTGGGCCAGGAGAATGGCCGCCTCCTGCACGGAAAACGTCTGCCCGATGCAGACCCGCGGACCCGCTCCGAACGGCAGGTAGCTGAAGCGGGGGATGGCGTCCCGGTTCTCCGGCAGGAACCGCTCCGGCACGAAGGCCTCCGGGTCGTCCCACAGCAGGTGGTGCCGATGGAGCACCCACGGCGCGATGAGCACCAGGGATCCGCTGGGCACCTTGATCCGGCCGAACCGGTCGCCGCGCACCGCCTGCCGGCTGAGGAACGGCACTGGCGGGAAAAGGCGCATCCCTTCCTCCACCACGGCCCGGGTGAAGGGCAGTGCGTCGAGGGTGAAGTCGCCCTCCGGCGCCGCATCGACCTCCGCCTCTACGCGCTCCTGCGCCGCCTCGTCCTGCGACAGGCAGTAGAGGGCCCAGGTCAGGGCGTTGGCCGTGGTCTCATGGCCGGCGGCGATGAAGGTCACGATGTTGGCTCGCACCGCGAGATCCGTGAGCCCGTTGCCCGTCTCGGGATCCTGCGCGGCGAGCAGGAGGGTCAGCAGGTCCTGCGGCCCCTCCCCCTGCGCCATCAGGGCGCGACGCCTAGTGATCAGCTCGTCCACGATCTCCGCGAAGAACCGGCCGGCGGGCCGAGCCCGCAGGCGGCCGATGCGTGGCACGAAGTCGGGCACCCCGAACACGTCGAGGGGATCGATGGGGCCGACCGCCTCCAGGAACCGGGTGATCGCCCGCCCGAGCGCATCCGGGTCGCCAGGCAATCCCTGGGTGAAGATCGTCCGTTCCAGCACATCGAGGGTGGTCCGGGTCATCTCCAGGGCCACGTCGACGCGCATGCCGTCCCGGCGGCGCAGGCGCCGGGCGATGCGGGCCCCCGACGCGTTCATCGCCGCCTCGAAGCTCCGCACGGTGCGGGCCGAGAAGATCGGTGCCAGGGTCCGCCGCTGCAACTTCCACTCGTCGCCCTCGGCGCTGAGGAGGCCATTGCCCAGGCCCGGGGCCAGGACACGGCGCTGAAGATCGTCCTTTCGGTAGGCGTCGGCATTGTCGATCAGCACCCTGCGGATCAGCGAGGGCTCGCTGACCACGGTGATACGGCCCATCACGCCCTCGGCCGCCACGACGGGGAGGCGGAAATGGGCGTCCGCCCAGGTGGTGATCGGGTTGCGCCGGGCGGCGCGCAGGAAATCGAGCAGGCCCAGGGGCTGCGTGAGGGGCGGCGGGACGGCCGGCCGGAACCGGTTCGCAGGCGCGAGATCCCCCATCGGGGCGGTATGGTCGATGCTCAGGCTCGTCGCTCCGAGGCTCGTGAGAGGCGGCGCCGGAGCCGCGATTGCCGTGGACAGAGCGGCAAGGATGTCGGCCGGCCCGGACCTTGCGCCATCGCGCTTCGGTCCCGCCTCCGTTAAGTAGGCGCCGCACCGCACCAGACGTAGAGGCCACGATGTCGCCCACCGAAACCGCGACCCGCACCGAATCGGACACCTTCGGCCCGATCGAGGTTCCGGCCCATCGTTATTGGGGCGCGCAGACCCAGCGGTCGATCCAGAACTTCAAGATCGGCACCGAGCGGATGCCGGCCCCGCTGGTCCACGCCCTGGGTCTGGTGAAGCAGGCGGCGGCCCTGGTGAACAAGGATCTCGGCGTCCTCGAGCCGAAGCTCGCCGACGCCATCGCCGCCGCGGCCGCCACCGTGGTGGACGGCGAGCACGACGACGAGTTCCCCCTGGTGGTCTGGCAGACCGGCTCGGGCACCCAGTCCAACATGAACGCCAACGAGGTGATCGCCAGCCTCGCCAACGAGTCCCTCGGCGGCCAGCGGGGCGGCAAGAGCCCGATCCACCCCAACGACCATTGCAACCGCGGCCAGTCCTCCAACGACACCTTCCCCACCGCGATGCACATCGCCGTGGCCCGGGAGATCAACGACCGGCTGATGCCGGCTCTGACGCACCTGCACTCCGCCCTCGATGCCAAGGCGAGGGCCTTCGGGAGCATCGTGAAGATCGGCCGCACCCATCTGCAGGATGCGACGCCCGTCTCCCTCGGCCAGGAATTCTCCGGCTACGCCGCACAGGTGGCGCTCGGCGGCTCCCGCGTCGCCGCGACCATGCCGGGGGTCCTCGCCCTGGCGCAGGGCGGCACGGCGGTGGGGACGGGCCTCAACGCCCATCCCGAATTCGCCGACCGCTTCGCCGCGAAGGTCTCCGAGCTGACCGGCCTGCCCTTCACCTCGGCCCAGAACAAGTTCGAGGCGCTCGCCACCCACGACGCCCTGGTGTTCACGCAGGGCGCCCTGTCGGCCCTGGCCGCCGGCCTGTTCAAGATCGCCCAGGATATCCGGCTCCTCGGCTCCGGCCCACGTTCCGGCCTCGGCGAACTGTCCCTGCCGGAGAACGAGCCGGGCTCCTCGATCATGCCGGGCAAGGTCAACCCGACCCAGTGCGAGGCCATGACGATGGTCTGCACCCAGGTGGTCGGCAACGGCACCACGGTGAGCTTTGCCGGTTCGCAGGGCAACTTCGAGCTGAACGTGTTCAAGCCGGTCATCGCCAACGCGGTGCTGCAATCGGTGCGGCTGCTGGCCGACGCGGCGGTGAGCTTCACCGACAACTGCGTCGTCGGCATCAAGGCCAACGAGGACAAGATCGCCGACCTGATGAGCCGCTCGCTCATGCTGGTGACGGCGCTCGCCCCCTCCATCGGCTACGACAAGGCCGCGACCATCGCCAAGACCGCCCACAAGAACGGCACGACCCTCAAGGAAGAGGCCCTGCGCCTGGGCTATGTGACCGAGGAGGAGTTCGAGCGCGTGGTGCGGCCGGAGACGATGCTGGCGCCGAGCGCGGAGTAAAAAACATCCCGGAGGGCGTCACGCCCTCCGGTTCGCCGTGGCATCGTTACCGGAGGGGCCAAGGGATGGGCGAGATCGTCAACCTGCGTCAGGTCCGCAAGGCCAAGTCCCGCGCCGAGGCGGATGCCCAGGCCGAGGCCAACCGCATCGCCTTCGGCCGCCCGAAGAAGGCCAGGACCCTGCAGCAGAAGCGCAAGGCCCTGGAGGAGGCCCGCCACGAGGGCCACCGCCTTGCCGGCCCGCAGGACGACCAACAGGATTGAGCAGGCCGCCCGCCCGGGATCGGTGCCATGACCATGCGCGGCGTCGTCAAACGCTCGGTGATGATCGCGGGCCACAGGACGAGCATCTCCCTGGAGGACCCGTTCTGGCAGGCGCTCACGTGCCTCGCCGAAGGGGAAGGCCGCTCGGTTCAGGCGCTGGTCGGGGCGATCGACGCAGGCCGGGCCGGGCAGAACCTGTCGTCGGCGATCCGGGTCCACGTCCTGGACGCCGCCCTGAATGGGAAACTCGGCAAATCGTGATCGGCCATACAATGCCGGATTGCGCGCCGGGCATGGCATATGACGATACCATGACATAGACCGCGGGGAATCGCCGCAGCAGGAGACACATTCACGATGGCCATCCGCGAACCGCTTCTGAAGCCCGTCCCGATCAAGGAGCTGCGTCCGACGCAGATGACGGTCGGCTATCGGGAAGTGGCCGAGAAGCGGCGGCGCTGGAAGGACTTCGACGCCGAGAAGAAGCGCGCTTACCTCGGCGCGCACATGATCCCGACCCTGCTGGGGCCGAAGAAGCATCACTACATGATCGACAACCACCACCTGTCCCGCGCCCTGTTCGAGGAGGGTGTGGAGCATGTGCTGGTGACGGTGGTCGCCGACCTGCACCACCTCGACAAGGACGCGTTCTGGACCGTCTGCGATCACAAGTCTTGGGTGCATCCCTACGATGCCGAAGGCGTCCGACAGGATTTCAAGGATATCCCGAAGGCGATCGACGACCTGAAGGACGACCCATTCCGCAGCCTCGCGGGCGAGTTGCGGCGTGCCGGCGGCTTCGCCAAGGACACCACACCCTTCAGCGAGTTCCTGTGGGCGGATTTCCTGCGCCGGAACATCAAGGAAAAGCGGGTCGAGGACGACTTCTCCGACGCCCTGGAGAAGGCCCTGTCTCTGGCGAAATCCAAGGATGCCGGGTACCTCCCGGGATGGTGCGGCCCGTCGGAGTGCTGACGCGCCGACAGGTCTGCCCGAAAAACGCCGCGGCGGACGGCGAGGCTGCGGCGTGTTCCCTGCCTCCCGGACCGACGCCCGCATGACGCTCCCGCGCCTTGTCTGCCTCACGACCCTCGCCGCGCTGGCCCTGACCGATGGGGCCGGCGCCCAGGACAGGGGGAGCGTGAACCCGAAGCCGCTGCCGCCGCTCGCCAACCCAGACGATCCATCGACTCCGGCCAAGGCGCTGTTCGGCCGGGTCACCCATCCGAGTTCCGGGCCGCCGCATATCTACGGCTTTTACGCCAAGGGCTGTTTCTCGGGCGGCGAGGCGCTGCCCCTGGACGGCGAGCACTGGCAGGTGATGCGGCCCTCCCGCAACCGGATGTACGGGCTGCCGGTGATGGTCGACTTCATCGAGCGCCTGTCTGAGAAGGCGACGCGGGTTGGCTGGCCCGGCCTCCTCGTCGGCGACATGGCCCAGCCCCGGGGCGGGCCGATGATCACCGGCCACGCCTCTCACCAGATCGGCATCGACGCCGACGTGTGGCTGACGCCGATGCCTGATCACCGCATGAGCCGGGCCGAGCGGGAGGAGACCTCCGCCACCGACATGGTCCGCTCCGACCGCCTCGACATCGATCCCGATGTCTGGACGCCAAATCACCTCCAGCTGATTAAGCTGACGGCGGAGCAGCCGGAGGTGGAGCGCATCTTCGTCAATGCGGCGATCAAGAAGGCGCTCTGCCGGGAATCCGGCGGCGGTCGCTGGCTGTCGAAGGTGCGCCCGATGTATGGGCACAATTACCATTATCATATCCGCCTGAGCTGTCCGGCCGGACAGGGGGATTGCCAGTCGCAGGACCCGCCGCCCGCCGGCGACGGTTGCGATGACCTCGGCTACTGGTTCTCCGACGCGGTGCTTCACCCGAAGCCGCCGAAGGTGAAGCCGAAGCCCAAGCCGCCGATGACCATGGCGGCCCTGCCCGCCGCCTGCCGTGCGGTTCTGAAGGCGCCGTAGGGCTACAAACCCGCGAGATCCGCGCATCCGCCTGCCATCCATCCCCGTCATTGCGAGCGCAGCGAAGCAATCCAGGGATGCGGGACATCTTCTGACGTGGCGCTTGCCCTGGATTGCTTCGCTGCCCTCGCAATGACGGCGCGGGTATCGGGGCCTAAACCGGCGTCGCCTCCCGTGGGATGATCGCCCCCGGATGGGCGATCACCGTCCCGGCGAGGCGATGGCCCTCGCCGGCCGCTACGATCGGGTCCCGCCCGGCGAGGCGAGCGGCGAGGTAGCCCGCGGCGAAGCTGTCCCCCGCCGCGGTGGTATCGACCGGGGCGACCCGCTGGGGAACCGGCACCGCGACGGGTGCACCGGCGGCGCGGACGAGGCAGCCCGGCCGGGCGAGCTTCACCACCGCCTCCCCGACGCCCGCCCCGTCGAGCCAGGAGAGCACGTCCTTCGGATCGCCCCGGCCGGTCAGGGCGGCGACATCCTCGCAGCCGGCGAACACCACGTCGCTCAGGCCGGCCATCCTGTCGTACGCGGCCCGGGCCTCGGCGAGGTCGGGCCACCCGCGGGGGCGGAAGTTGGTGTCGAAGGCGATGCGCGCGCCCTGGGCGCGGGCCCGTTCGAGGGCCGCGAACAGCCGGTTCCGCGCCGGCCCGGTGAACAGGGACAGGCTGATCCCCGACAGGTAGACGAGCCCCGCCCCAGCGAGCGCCGCGGCGGTGGCGTCGGCATGGTCCGGGTCGAACAGACGGCGCACAGGGGCGCAGTCCCGCCAGTAGAGGAAGCGCCGCTCGCCGTCGGGATCGGTCTCGATGACATAGAGCCCCGGCAAGCATCCCGGCAGGCGGCGGACATGGCCGGTGCCGACGCCCTCGCCCTCCCAGGCGCGGATCATCCCGGCGCTGAGGTCGTCGTCCCCGAGGGCCGTCACGTAGTCCACCGGGGCGCCGAGCCGGGCGAGGTAGACCGCCGTGTTCAGGGTATCGCCGCCGTAGGAGCGCGAGAGCAGCCCGTCGGGCCGGGTCCGGAGTTCGAGCATGCACTCGCCGAAGCACGCGGCGCGGCGTCCCGTCAGTTCGGCGACCATCGGTTCCCGCCCTCTTCGCCTTCGCGTCCCATCGCCACGGGACCGGCCGGTGCCGGGAACGTCGCCACCGGGGACCGGTTGAGCGGGCATCCCTTTCCACCTTGGAACAGCCGATGACCGATCCGCTCCACAAATATCCCCGTCCGCCCTTCGAGGGCCAGCCGCAGGGCTTCCCCGGCAAGACCGGAAAAATGTCCCCCGAGCCGGACCATGGCGAAGAGAGCTACAGGGGCTCCGGCAAGCTCGCCGGCCAGGCGGCGCTGATCACGGGCGGCGATTCCGGCATCGGCCGGGCGGTCGCGATCGCCTATGCCCGGGAGGGCGCCGACGTGGCCATCGTCTATCTGCCCGAGGAACAGGCCGATGCGGAGGCCGTCGGCCAGTGGATCGAGAAGGCGGGCCGGAAGGCGCTGCTGCTCCCCGGCGATCTGAAGCAGTCATCCTTCGCCCGGGAGGCCGTCTCGCGCACGGCGGAGACCTTCGGCCGCCTCGACATCGTCGTGAACAACGGTGCGTTCCAGCAGCCGGCCAAGAGCCTGGAGGAGATCGAGGACGAAGTCTTCGAGACCCACTTCCGCACCAATGTGTTCGGCTCGTTCTACGTCACGAAGGCGGCGCTCGCCCACCTGAAGCCCGGTGCCTCGGTGATCTTCACGTCCTCGGTGAACTCCAAGCATCCGATGCCGACCCTGATGGCTTACAGCGCCACCAAGGGAGCGCTCAGCAACATGGTGCTGAGCCTGTCGCAGATGCTCGCCGAGAAGGGCATCCGGGTGAACGGCGTCCTGCCAGGCCCGATCTGGACGCCCTTCATTCCCGCGGGGATGAGCGAGGATGCGGTGAAGTCTTTCGGCAGCCAAGTGCCCTTCGGCCGGCCTGGACAGCCCGCCGAGTTGGCCTCGGCCTACGTGATGCTGGCGAGCGAGGAGAGCAGCTACACGTCCGGTGCCCTGGTGACGGTGGCCGGCGCGATGCCGGTCTTCTGAGCCCGCAGCTCAGGGCCTGATCGTCTCGATTCTGCGGACGGCATCATCCGCCGCCCGCAGGTGCAGATAGGCCGGGTCGAATTTGGCGAGCCGGCGCAGCCGCTCGGGATGCAGGATCGTCAGCCGCCGGCTCTTGAGGGCAAGCAGGCGGGCCGCCCGGAGGTCCTGCAAGGTCCGGTTGATGTGGACCGTGGTCTGGCCCAGGGCGTCGGCAAGGTCGGGCTGCGTGAGCGGCATCGGGCACGTCATCCCCTCCGCGAGGCCGACGGCGGTGAGCCGGGCATGCAATTCGCAGCACAGGTGGGCGAGGCGTTCGACGCCCGAGCGCCGGCCGAGGCTCACCGTCCATTCCCGCTGGATGGCGGCCGCCGCGAGGGCTTCGCGGTGGAAGGCGAGGTCGAGGGCCGCACTACGGTTCATGACGTCGGCTATCGCGTGGCCGGCGATCCGGGCCACCGAGACCTGCGTCAGGGCTCCGATCGCATGATCCCGGCGGTCGAGCCGGAAGATATGCGGATCGCAGCAATCCCCTGGCAGGAGAATCGAAATGATCTGGCGCTGCCCATCCTCGAACTGGCGGTAGCGACAGGCCCAGCCGCTGACGACGACATTGACCGCCCGCGGATCCTCGCCCTCCTCGACAATGTCAGCACGGGCTTCGACGATCCTGGCCGGCTCGAGGATTTCCGAAAGCAGGTAAAGGTCCACAGAGGTCAGAGGAACGAAATTCCTCAACTTTCGCGCGAGAGGGGTATCCATTCGGATCTGCGAACAACGTGGAGTGGCACCCTCCCGCCTAGCTTGGACCCAAGTAGCGACCACCACACAAGTTAGGTTTGGTGGTGAGCCGGCGGCCTTACCCCGCTTTTTGCTTGGCGGGCCCGCCGCCGCCCCTGCCCCGTCCTGTGGGAGGTTCGCGCGCGCTTCTTGCGGGACCGCCGCCGGATCGCCCATAGACGGACCGAAGCGAAAGGGCCGTCCGATGCAGATCGCCACCCCCTACCTGATGTTCCTGGGCGACGTACCGGACGCCCTGGCCGCCAAGACCGCCTACGGCATCAAGGACTGGCGGCCGGAATGGTGCATCGGGCAGATGCGCCTGCCCGGCTGCAAGGCCGATCTCGGCATCCCGGACCTCACCCTCCCGGAGGCCCTGGCCAAGGGCTGCCGGACCCTCGTAGTCGGCGTGGTGAACGCGGGCGGCGTCCTGCCGGATCACTGGGTGAAGGAGATCGTCGCGGCGATCGAGGCGGGGTTCGATGTGGCGAGCGGCCTGCACGTGCGCCTCGGGGCCGTGCCGGCCATCGCCGAAGCCGCCGCGAAGCGGGGCAGCAAGCTCCACGACGTCCGCCACAGCAGCGAGACCTTCCCCACCGGCAAGGGCACCCGCCGGCCGGGCCGGCGCCTCCTCACGGTCGGGACCGACTGCTCGGTGGGCAAGAAGTACACGACGCTCGCCCTGGAAAAGGGCATGCGCGATCGGGGACTCGACGCCGACTTCCGGGCCACCGGGCAGACCGGCGTGTTCATCTCGGGCCGGGGCGTGGCCATCGACGCGGTGGTGGCCGACTTCATCTCCGGCGCCGTCGAGACGATCTCCCCCGCCGCCGCCCCCCACCATTGGGATCTGATCGAAGGACAGGGCTCGCTCTTCCACCCGTCCTTCGCAGGGGTAAGCCTTGGGCTCCTTCATGGGGCCCAGCCCGATGCCTTCGTCGTCTGCCACGAGCCGACACGGACCACCATGCGCGGTGTCGCGCACCCGCTGCCGACGATCCGTCAGGTTATCGACCTCACGGCTCAGCTCGGCGCCCTCACCAACCCGGACATCCGCCCCGTGGGCATCGCCGTGAACACCCAGGCGCTGGCCGAGGGGGAGGCCCGTGCCTTGCTCGAGGCCCTGTCCGCCGAACACGGCCTCCCGGCGACCGACCCGGTGCGGTTCGGGGTCGAGACCCTCGTGGACCGGATCGTCGCCGACTTCGCGGAGGCGTGAATGGCCCGCTCCCTCAGCCTCACCGTCGAGCGTTTCCCGATCGCAGGGGCCTTCACCATCTCCCGCGGCAGCCGCACGGAGATTGCGGTGGTGGTCGCGCGGATCTCGGATGGCCCTCATGCGGGCTGGGGTGAATGCGTGCCCTACCCCCGTTACGGCGAGAGCGTCGAGAGCGTCCAGGCCTTGATCGAGGCCCAGGGCGATGCGATCGCAGCGGGGATCGGGCGGGCCGAACTGATGGAGCGGATGCCGGCCGGGGCCGCCCGCAACGCCCTGGACTGCGCCCTCCTCGACCTTGAAGCCAAGTCCACCGGTCGCCGGGCCTGGGAGATCCTCGGCCTTCCCGCGCCAGCCCCGGCCACGACCGCCTACACCCTGAGCCTCGGCACGCCGGAGAGTATGGGCGCGGCCGCCCGCGCGGCGGCCGCCCGGCCCCTGCTCAAGGTCAAGCTCGGCGGCGAGGGCGACCCTGCACGGATCACGGCCGTCCGGGCGGGGGCGCCCCGGTCCCGGCTGATCGTGGATGCCAACGAAGCTTGGCGACCGGCCGATGTCGAAATGAACCTCGCCGCCTGCCTGGAGGCCGGCGTCGAGTTGATCGAGCAGCCCTTGCCGGCGGGTGAGGATGCGCTCCTCGCCGGAATCGCCCATCCGGTTCCGGTCTGCGCCGACGAAAGCCTGCACGACCGCGCCGGTCTCGACGCCCTCGCGGGCCGCTACGACGCGGTGAACATCAAGCTCGATAAGACGGGCGGGCTGACCGAGGCGACCCTGCTCGCCCAGGCGGCACGGGACCGGGGCCTGACCGTGATGGTTGGCTGTATGCTCGGCACCTCCCTCGGCATGGCGCCGGCGACGCTCCTGACGCACCACGCGGAGTTCATCGATCTCGACGGCCCCCTGCTCCTCGCCCGGGATCGCGAGCCACCCCTGCGCTACGAGGGCAGCACGATCCTTCCGCCCGGGGCGGACCTGTGGGGGTAAATGGCGACCGGCCCAAGCTTGGCCTTCTGTTGCGGCGCGCGGGGATCGGCTATGAAGCGCCCATGACCGGACCGGCCTTTCTCCGCCCGCTCGTCGCCTCCCTGGGGCTCGGCGCCCTCGTTCTCGGATCGGTCCCCGCCGCGGCACAGGGGGTGCCGTTCTCGGTGGGGTTCGCCTCCCTGCCGTCCTTCGCGTGGCCGGGGGCCGCCGGTGACGGGCCCGGTCGGTGGGAAGGGTCCTATGCGAGCCTGTCCACGGGGTACGAGGCCGTCTCGTCCAAGCGCTTCGGCAGCTATTCGGGGCCGACGATCGGCTTCGAGGGTGGCCGGCTCTGGCAGGATGGTCGCCTCGTCTACGGCATCTCAGGCGGCCTGGATTATCTGATCCCGGCCGGCGGCACCACGATGCCGGGGTTCGGCCGCTTGGCCTATTCCCGCGATTTCGCCGGGATCGTCCACGCACAGGTGGGGACCCTGCTCACGCCGAGTGTGCTGCTCTACGGCAAGGTGGGCGCCCTGGCGGTCCACGAGACCCTGCGGGCCGGACCGACACCCGTCTCGCCGGCCTTCTCCCGGGACGACCTCGCCATCCGCCCCGACGCCCGCGTCGGGGTCGAATGGGCGCTGACCGACCGCCTGTCCGTCGCGGTCGAGGCGGGCGTGGTGGGCAACCGGATCCGCTAGGGCTAAGCCCCACGGCACTGCTTCGGGGCAAGGGGATGCCTCGGTTCCTCCCTCCCACCCTCTCCCTCATCCTGAGGTGCCGCGTCAGCGGCCTCGAAGGAGCCCTCCAGGGATCGCGAGGGACATGGACACCTCATTCGAGACCGACGCTTCGCGACGGTACCTCAGGATGAGGACGGCGATGGGAATGAGGAGTTGCGGCAGTGAGGGAGCTGCCCGGAGCAGACTCATCCCGCACGCCCACTCACCCCCGGCTGCCGCCTTGCCGCGCCGACGACGGGGTCGTCGCGGCCCTCTCCCCGCAGGTGGGGAGAGGGGGAGCTTCCCAGATTGGCTAGTCGGACCGGTCCACTTCGTCGTCCGGCCCCCACGAAATGTGGATGGGCGGCGGAAACGGCGTGATCACCCCTCCGCCAGATCGAGGAAGTGCCGGCCCTCGCGATCATCAATCTCGATGATCCAGAGGTCGGAGTCGTAGCGGATCTCCCGGCTGAGACGCTCCTCCACATCCGGGGGCGAGGCCCCCTGCTGGACGGGTGTGAAACGCCGCTCGCCGAGATCGTCCGGCTCGGCCATCAGCGACTGGGGCGCGGGCCCGTAGAGATCGGCTGTGCCGTCGAGACGATCGACCTTCACGAAGATCGCCCCGGCCTCCGCGGCACCCCGGCGGCGGAGCACGGCGGGGATGGCAAGGTCATTGAGGCGGCGCAGGTGCGCCGAGACCCAGAAATCGGAGCGCAGGCGCGGCATGGCGGTGGGACTTTCCCGGAGGGGGCGGGCCTCCCCTCCCCTTTCGTCCCCTAGCCCTTGCCCGCGCCGGTTTCCAGGGCGCGCAGGGTCTTGCCCGCTGCCTCGCCGGTCACCGGAAGCTTGCGGTCACGCTCGAATTTCTCGATAGCTGCCTTGGTGGCCGGTCCCATGGCACCATCGGCCTTGATCGGGCCGTAGCCGAGCTTGGCCAGGGCGCGCTGCGCCCGCGAGACGGCCGGGTCCACCGCCGGGGCCGACGCTTCGGCCTTGGCCGCTGCGGGCTTCGTCCGGGGGTTCACCGAAGCGGTGGTGTCTTCCGCGCGGATCAGTTCGGCGATCCGGTCCGGCGTCGTTGGCTTGGGAGACGCCGGATTGGTGGCCGGAGCGGGTACGGATTCCCTGGCCACTTCCCTCACGGCTTCCTGCCGCGCCGGGGTAGGCGCGGGAGGCGGAGCCTTGGCAGCCACCTTCGGGGCGACCTTGGGGAGGATCGGCGCCGGATGGCGGCCTTTCTGCGAGTCGAGGGCGTTCACGCAGATGAAACCGGCCGCGACGAGGGCGACGACGCCGCCGAAGACCGAACCGGGCTTCTCCCGACAGGCGACTTTGCCCATGGCGAAGCCGTGGCTCAGGATCCGCATCGCCACACCGCGCCAGCCCGCGCCCCCCCTTTCGGGGGCGACCCTGACCGAGGTCCGCTTCGGGCGCGGGGAGCGGCCCTCGCCCGCGATGGTGATCTCGCGATAGCCTGCCATCGGTCCTCCTTCCTGCCTTCCCTCAGCCGGCGCGCCGGAACGGCACGGTGGCAGCGAGATCGGATGCCGACACGGCGCCGACGATGGGCTCCGGGTCGAACAGACCGAGCGGCAACCTCACCACTTTCGGCCGGGCCGGGGCTGCACCGCGCACCGCGGTGTAGATCGGCGCCGGACCGCCGGGGGCATCCTGCTCACGTCCGGCATAAGGAAGAGTCACCGTCACGGCAGTTCCCAGTCCGGGGGCGCTCTCGATACGGATCGCACCGCCGTGGAGGCCGACGAGGCCCTGCACCACGGAGAGGCCGAGGCCGGTCCCCTCATGGGTGCGGGCGTAGCCGCCTTCGCCGGCCTGGAAGAACGGGGTGCCGAGGCGCGGCAGGTCCTCGACGGCGATGCCCATGCCGGTATCGGCAACGGTGATCTCCAGCCCATCCACCTCCCGGTTCAGGCTGACCGCCACCGTACCGCCGGCGCCCGTGTATTTCAGGGCGTTTGAGATGAGGTTGATCAGCACCTGGCGGCAGGCACGGGGATCGGCGACGATCTCCATCGGGGCGACCGGGTTGGCGATGAGCTGGATCTCGCTCTCGCTCGCCTTGAGCTTCATCATGGCACAGCAGGACCGCACCAGCTCCGACACATCCATCGCGTCGGGTTTATAGTCGAAGTTGCCGCTCTGGATGCGGCTCATGTCGAGGAGCGTGTTCACCACGTCGAGGAGATGGCGGCCCGACTGGTGGATGAGCCCCGAATACTCCCGGGACCGCTCCGTGCCCAGCGCCACGCCGCCCTCGCCGGAGAGCACCTCTGAGAAGCCGATGATGGCGTTCAGGGGCGTGCGCAGCTCGTGGGTCACGTTGGCCAGGAAGCGCCCCTTCACGGCGTCGGCCATTTCGGCTGCCTTGCGCGCCTCTTCCAGCTCCTGGGCGTGGCGGTGATGCTCGGTCATGTCACGGGTCACGGCGACGACGGTCATCGCGCCCTCGGCCCCGGCATCGCCGATGCGATGGGCGCGCATCTCGGCGTGGATCAGCTCGGCCCGGTCCGCCCGGTGGGCCGCCGGATCGACGTGCAGGCGCACGGCCAGGGTCGCCGGCTTGCCACTAGCGGCGACGTCGCTCAGCGCGCTGAGGAGCGCGGGCCGGTCGGTGACGTGGACCCGCTTCAGGAGGCCGTGGCCGCGCAGGCTCGCAGCATCGCAGCCGACAAACTTGATCGCGGAGGCGGACGCCTCGATGACCCGCCCATTGCAGTCGTGCCAGGTCACGAGGTCGTCGATGGCCGACAGGAGAAGGCGGTCGCGGGCCTCGTTGCTCCGCAGACGCTCCTTCCAGGCGCCCTCGTTGCGCAGATGCTCCAAGGCCTGGGCCGCCACATGGCCGAGGGCGGCCAGGGCGAAGACCGGCAGGGCGACGTTGACCGGCAGGGCGATCATCGGATCGGTGCCGAACCAAAGCGTTCCCAGAAGGACCGCGCCCACACCGAGGGCGGCGACGACGGTGGCCGCGACGGTGGCCCGCCACGATCCGGACACCAGGGCTTCGAGGGGGATGACCGCGAGCCAGACGGCGGCCGGGGAGGACGGCCCGCCCGTCATCAAGGCGAGGCAGACCACGAGACCGGTGAGGCCCGCCGATGAGACCGCATGGGCGATCCAGAGGGAGCCCGTCCGCGAGAGCAGCACCGCGGCGAGCACAGGCAGCAGAAGACTCGCGAAGGCGGCGGCCTCGATCGCCGAGGGCACGCCCCGCCACAGCAGGTAAGGCGGCAAGGCCGCCATGGTCACCAGCCCCGTGGCGAGGCGGGAGATGAGGAAACGCTCGTGCCGGTGCCGGATGCCGCCCTCATCGCTCACCGAGCGATGCACGAGACCAGCGAGGCGCTCGTCGAACAGGTTTGTCAGGACTTTATTAATGGTCAAGACTCACACGCGCGGCGTCAAGGTGTTCGTCAGACACCCGAAACGCCTCCGGTTCGACTTTCGAACGACTACGCTACGGTCTCAGACCCCCCTTAAACGAGTGTTGCGGGACTTGGACGACCGCCGGAGATGCTTTCCACGAGGTAACCAGACGCGGCGAAGACGATGTTCACCATGTCGTCGGAATCCCCCGGACGGTTGACGGGCACTTCATTAAACCCGGCGGATTGTCGGCACCGGCTTCATGAAGGGGCGCCCGATGCTGTTCGTCCTGCGCGTCGTCCTCGTCGTCGGCGCCCTCACCTATTTCGCGCTGATGCGCGGCGGCGCGGATCCGGTCGTCGAGGCGCGCAAGCTGACGGCCCTCCCCTCCCCCGCCGCGATCCTCCCGGCCGCGGCGGCGGCCCTGCCCACAGAGACTCGCGAGAAGGTCGTGCGCGATGTGCTCGCCCGTGGGTTGATGGCGGAACTCGCGCGCCGGGCGGCCGAGCCCGATCCGTCCGCGCCGTCCCACGATACGCTCAGCGAAGCTGATCGGGCCCCGGCATGGCGGGGTATCGAGCATCGCTGACCCTTTAAGGGATCGCGATCACGCCGATCAAACGACGTGCTCACCCACGACTGTCACCGTAACTTCGATCATCCAGCGCCGGGTCGTGCCCCGGTGCGTGGTGACCACGACGTTCCCGCGCGACAGGCCAACGGAGGGCTCAGTTGGCCTCGCGGGCCGGGCGGACGGGCAGCAACGGCATGGACGCACGCCGCGGCGCAGCGCGCTCGCCCCCATGACGAAAAGACGCCTCGGGGCCGTGATAGGGGCGGTACAGTTCGGGCGTCCGTTCGGCCAGGGGGCTGTCGAGGAGGGCGGCCAGGAGGTCCCGGGCCGTGGCCCGCGTCAACGAGCGGAACACCGAGACGAGGGCGGAGACGCGCTGAGCCGAACAGGCGACGCCCTGGTTGAGCGTGAGGAAGACGTAGACCGCTTCGTCCTCGTGCAGGCCGACCGCACGCATGGCCACCGCCAGCAGATCGTAACGGGCGGCGGCCTCCTCGACGGCCGTGATGAAATCCTGCGGCAGGCCGAGATAGTTCGCCAGGGTCGAGACGAAGGCGGCCACGTCCCGGTCCGTCGACAGGGCCGTCAGGGTGGCCCCCAGGCCGCGGGGGACGGGCGGGCAGGGCCGAAGGCCCGCCGTGGCCTCGACGGCCCTCACAATGGCTTCGCGCCGAGCCGGATCCGCGTAGAGATAAAGGGGCGCGAGGTCGGGTGGCGGCAGGTCGCCCCTGGCGAGGAGGACATAGGCGAGGTCGGGCGCACGTCGGGCCCGGTCCACGAGCCGCCGCAGGGGAGCACCCGCGAGGACGATCCCGCGGTTGAGGGCCAGGGCCAGATCGACCTCCGGCCGCCCGTCGCGGGACAGGTCCTCGATGGCCTCCCGGCGCAATGACGGCAGCGAGGCGAGACGCGCCGTGAGCATGGCGGGAAGGGGCGCCTCCTCCCCCGCGTCGTCGGGGGGATCCCCCACACCGACGTGAACCGCTCCGGCGGCCCTTCCGGCAAGGATGGCCGCGCGGACCGGGCCGCCCCTCGCCGCCAGGGCGTCGAGCACCGCCTGGGGAGCCTCGGGATGGCCGGCGAGCTTCTCGGCCACGATACAGGCAGTCTCCTGATCGACGGTGGGGATCAGGCCGCAGGCCAGGGACGTGAAGGTTTCGCGGGCAGCCCGATCCCGGCGCGGCGCACGGAGATACAGGTCCGTCTGGACGCGCAGGATGACCGGCTTGAGGTCAAGCTGTTCGATCCTCGAAAGTTCGAGGAGCCCGGACAGGTCCGGCAGCGCATCGGATGCAGGCATCAGGGACCGGTTTACGCAAAAGTACCGTTAGGCAAACCTAACCCGGCGGCGTGAATCGACCTTTAAGCTGCTGCGAATCCGACCTGCACCAGCCTGGGACCGGGCGGGACCTGTGGAAAACTTCCGGCCACCCCACCCACTCAATCCGCCGAAGGCCCCCGCCTTAGGAGCGGCCGGACGAGGTAGGGTCCTTCCGGCAGGAAACCCGCGGCGGCGGCGAAGTCTGCAAGCCCATCCGACGCGTCATGGGCGAAGAGCAGAAGGCGGTCGCATCCGGCGAGCCTCGCCGATCGGGCGGCGGCCTTCACCAGCAACCGGCCGATCCCCCGGCGACGGGCATCCTCCGATACGGCCAGGGCGACGATCAATCCCGCGGGGCGGGGCGCCGCGAGGTCATGCAGCGGCTGAACGGCGATCACGCCGCTCGGCGGCCCCCACTCGACGGCCACGAGGATGCTTCCCCCGGCCTGGACGAGGGCGTCCACACGGGCCGCCATATCGGCCGGCTCGATGCGGCGACCTTCCGGCGCTTCCAGAAGTGCGACAAGGCCCGGCGCATCGCTCCCCGACACCGCGCGGATTTCCAACCCGTACCGTTGCCCCAAACACTTCCCCCTTTCAGGCCGGTCCAACACGACGACAGATCCGAATGCCCACCGGTCCATGCGAGGGGTGAGCCGACCCTGCGGCGTCTTGCTCGGAGGCGCCGTCTGTCCGGAACGCGACCTCCCCCTTCGGCTTTGACACAGAATTCGCTCCACGCTCACAGTCCGGTGGGCGCCGGTGACGGATCGCGTCACGCTGCAGGCTGAGGATAGCCATGGGTGATCCACCAGCATCGTCCGAAACCGGACCGGACCGGGCCAACGTGCCGCCCCGGGGGAAGCAGCACGACCCCTCGCCCACCGACGGGTCCGGGCGAGGCGGCGGATCGGCCGAAGAGCAGGCTCGCCTCGATCGCGACGCCGGGGACGTGGCTGACGACCTCGCCGATTTCGCCTGAGATCGAGCCTAGCCGCCAACCAACCTGGGTCCGACCCACAAGCCCGCGACACCTTTAAGATACAGCATTGTCCCGTTCGGCGGACGTCAGGACATGCTGAGGAACAAGACGACAAAGGACAGGATGATGACCAAACTCGCTCTCACCCTCGTCACGGTGCTGTCGGCGCTGCCGGCGGCGGCGACCGTGGCAACAGCCCAACCGCTCCCTCCCGGTGTCTTCGTACCGCCCGGCGGTTTCGCGATCATTAGCCGCAACAATACGGGCGGGGATGTGAGCGTGACGATCCCCCGCGGGGCCACTGGCGCCGAGACCTTCACCTCCAATTCGGCGGCGGGCGGCAATGCCGGCCGGCCGGAACTCGCCGTCCCGAACGGCAGCGCCGGCGGCGGCGGCAACTCGCGCTGACCCGCTCCAAGTCACTTGGGCCCAGATTTACCCGGGCCCAAAACGACAAAAGGTGTCTGCCCCGGTTGGGCAGACACCTTTGAAGTCAATTGAGTCCCGGTGAAAGCTGGGACGCGGGACCTGTCCGCGCCCCGTCCCCTCGATCGGAAAGAGGGAGACGAATGTCGCACCCTCGCGGGGAGGCTGCGAACCCGGTCGTCTCAGGCCGGTTCCTTAGCCTTGCGCGGCCGCGAGGCGCGCTTGGGCTTCTCGGTGCTCTCGACCGCTTCCGCCGCCGGGGCTTCGGCAGGCGCCGCGGACTTGCGGCGCTGCTGGCCAAGGCCGAGGCTGCGAGCGAGTTCCGAACGCTGAGCCGAGTAGCTCGCGGCCGTCGATGGATAATCCCGCGGCAGGCCGTACCGCTCACGGTACTGTTCGATGGTCAGCCCGTTGCGCGAGAGATGCCGCTTCAAGGTCTTGTAGGGCTTGCCGTCGATGAACGAAATCAGGGCATCCGGCGTGATCGACTTGCGGATTTGGGCCGGGGTCGGCTTGTCCGCAACCTCGGGCGTCGCGGGCGGCGGCGACGCAAGCTTCAGGAGCGCTTCATGTACGCCAGCCAGAAGCGCCGGCAATTCCCCGACCGGTACTGAATTATTCGAGACATAGGCGGACACGATATCCGACGCTTGCTCGATCAAGCTCTCGTAGGGGACTGCTGTGGTATCGTCCATCGTTGATTCCCTCTCCTTGGGGCTTCAGCGACGGTTCTAACGTTTGGGCGATAAAATCAAGAGACATGAGAACAGAAATTTGGCCAATCCCATAGAAATCTGTCACGATTATTCAGGCTCGATGCAACCTCAGTCGTGCAGAGTGCAAATTTCAAGGCGGAACCACCGGCACACGCCCTAAGCGCATCGGCTTCGTTCCATGCGTCGCTTTTCCACCCATTCGCATCAGCAGTACGACGCTGAACAACTATGGGTTTAAACTTGCCGGATCTGGTATGCCTGCACTGGACGACCGCTGCGTGCATTGCGGCATTTCAGCCAGATCGCACTGAAGGATGGGGTCGATATGATGACGGAATGGGATCCCGAAACGATCTTCGGCGCGCACATTCCGTTTGTTCAATTCTGTGGGATCGAGGCTTTGGAGGTCACCGAGGGGAGGACGCTCCTCCGCCTCGTCCTCAGGCCCGACCATGCCAACAACCTCGGCATTGCCCACGGCGGCATCCTGTGCACGCTCCTCGACGTGGCGATGGGAACCGCCGCCCGCCTCGCCGCCGGAGGTCCCGTCGTGACCCTTGATATGCAGGTTCGGTTCCTGAACGCCGGCCGCGGCACGCTTGAGGCGGAAGGGCGGGTCACCCGCGGCGGACGCTCGGTGGCGTTCTGCGAGGCCGTCATCCGCGACGGGGACGGCACGCTCGTGGCCAGCGCGACCGGCCTGCTCAAGCCGGTCGCGCAGAAGGGCGACCCGGAGACACCCCGGTAACGTCCTTCCGGATCAGGCGGGTACGCCGACCCCGACGGGGCAGCTGACGCCCGTGCCGCCGAGACCGCAATAGCCGCCCGGGTTCTTGGCGAGGTACTGCTGGTGGTAGGCTTCGGCGTAATAGAACGTGTCGAGCGGCACGATCTCGGTCGTCACATCCGGGAATCCCTTCGACTTCAGGGCGCCGGCATAGGCGTCGCGCACGGCCTGCGCTGTCCGCCTCTGCCCGTCGTCGCTCGTGTAGATACCGGAGCGGTACTGCGTGCCCACATCGTTGCCCTGGCGCATGCCCTGGGTCGGATCGTGGCTCTCGAAGAAGATGCGCAGCAGGGCCTCTAAAGGGAGCACCGCCGGGTCGAAGGCCACCAGCACGACCTCGTTATGGCCCGTCCGACCGCTGCAGACTTCCTCGTAGGTCGGGTTCGGGGTGTAACCGCCCGCATAACCGACGGCGGTGACGAACACGCCCTCCGGCACCTGCCAGAAGCGCCGCTCGGCGCCCCAGAAGCAGCCGAGGCCGAGGACGACCGACTCGATCCCCGCGGGAAAGGGGCCCTTCAAAGGATTGCCGTTCACGTAGTGCCGGTCGGCCGTGGGGATCGGTGTCGGACGGCCCGGCAGGGCATCGGCCGCACTCGGCATCTCGGCCTTCTTGCGGAAAAGGAACATGGCTCTTCCTCTCGGGTCGCTCAATCTCACGCCAATATGGGCCCGAAAAGCCTGCTTCGAAAGCGGAGAGGGATAATCTCCATCGCCGCAGCGTTGAAAGTCATGCGAGGGGTAGACCTTCCGCGCAGCTTCGTAGTTCTACATAGTGAACGGCGGCGCTGCGACGCCGGCCATTTGGGGGAAGTCGACTTGGGGACGGAACAGACCACCGGCAGTCTGCTCGGAAACCTGGAAAGCGAATCCGTCAAGGGCGATCCGTTCGCCGCGGCTGTGCGGGCGACGCGCATGCCGATGATCGTGACCGACCCCCGGCAATTCGACAACCCGATCGTCTTCGCCAACGACGCTTTCCTCAAGCTGACGGGGTACACCCGCCTTGAGGTCACCGGCCGCAATTGCCGTTTCCTCCAGGGACCCGGCACCGACGCCGAGGCCGTGAACCGGATCCGCGAAGCGATCCGGGACGAGGTCGATATCCGGATCGACATCCTGAACTACCGCAAGGACGGATCGACCTTCCAGAATGCGCTCTACGTCGGCCCCGTGCGGGACGAGGAGGGCAAGGTGGTCTACTTCTTCGCTTCGCAGCTCGACGTGTCGGAGCATCACCGGCTACGGGCGGAGATCGCGGAACTCAAAGCCCGGCTGGCCGAGGCAGAAGCCAAGATTCCGGCCCACGTCTGACCCTCCAGTCCCCGCTCAAGGGCGGGTGAGGAAGCCGATCGGTTCCCGGCCCGGCTGGCCCAGCCAGAGCAGGACCGCACCGAGCACGAGGCCGACCAGCGAGACCGGCGCCAGGGTCAGGGGCAGGCCGAGCACGTGCCAGAGCCAGGGTGCCGCGCCCTCCACGCCGGTCTGCAGCGCCCCGGCCTTGTCCTTGAACAGCAAGGCGATCACATCCGACAGGGATGTGATCCTCGGCCCGTTATTGGCGATGGAGCGGGCACCGTCATAGACCAGGGCGACAAAGCCCCCCGCCATGAAGAACAGGCCGAGCAGACGGGCGAGGAAGCGGAGCATCACCGGGTCATCGAGCCGCGCCGGCAGTGGCGCGGCCATCGGCCTACGGTCTGCGGCGCACCTGTGCAAGCGGTTGCCTGCCGGCCCTCCCCCATGTCACAGCCCCGGTTCGAGGGATGGGCTCCCGGTACGGAGGGATGATGACGGGGAACGCAGGAACGGCACCGGCCCTCGTCATCTTCGACTGCGACGGCGTCCTCGTCGACAGCGAACCCCTCAGCCTCGCCTGCCTCACGGCCGGCCTCAACCGGATCGGCGTTCCCATCGACCTCGAGACGGTGCGCAGCCGCTTCGCCGGTACGTCGATGCCCTCGATCATGGGCCATATCGAACGCGATTACGGTGTCGCCGCACCGGCGGGCTTCGTGGACGACGTGAAGGCCGAGACCCTCGCCACCTTCGACCGAGAGTTGAAGGCCCTCAACGGCGTCGCCGGGGCGATCCGCGCGCTGAGCGTGCCCGTCTGCGTGGCATCGAGCAGCGATCCCGTGCGGCTGCGCCATTCGCTGACCCTTACGGGCCTGCTGCCGCTCTTCTCCGGGAACGTGTTCTCCTCGACCCAGGTCCCGAGGGGGAAGCCGCACCCCGACCTCTTCCTGTTCGCGGCGGAAAGGATGGGGGCTGCACCAGCCGCATGTCTCGTCATCGAGGACAGCGTCCCGGGCGTCACGGCGGCGGTGGCCGCGGGCATGCGCGTCGTCGGCTTTACGGGAGGTGGCCATTGGGGTCACGACCCGGAGGGGGCCGATCTGCTACGCGCCGGAGCCGCCACGATATTTTCCGACTATTCGAACCTCTCCAAGGTGATCACAGGTTAAATTCGCTCTGGAGAAGCTGTTGCTGCGTCGCATGCTTCAGCCGCATGGTTTCCACCGGCATTCGCACCTGAAACGGCAGACAATTCCATTGACGCCTGCTGCAGCCCGGCGCATCATCACTGCGTCGGCCTTGCGGAGGCCGGCCGCGGTGATTTGATTAGCGTCGCTTGCGCCGCGTCACCAAACGCTAAAGCACTGCGAGGGCTGGTTTGGCCTCGCGGTCCTTCAATTTGGAGGACAACGTGACTGCAATGATCGTTCTGCATCGGCTGAAGAATTTTCCTGGATCGCGCTGTCGACTGTAGCCGCGCTCTTTCCTCGTCCGAGGAGTCACCGGCCCGTCATCGCAATCAGGCACGGCTTTTGCGCCGGCCCAGGGAGTCGCACGTTCGATGCCCAGATCTCTTTCGCTCGTTTCAACCGTGAATAACCCTGACACTCCCCTCCCCTCAGCCGAACCGCCGCCGGCCCTGTTCCAGCCGGCCCCCGCCCTCGCACGGGTGATCGAGATCGGCGAGGTCGCCGCCGGTATCGCCGTCCCGGAGGACCGGGGCGTGCGGTTCTTCTCCGCCTCGCGGGATTTCGACGGCTTGGACGGGATGCTGTTCCGCAACCCGGAGCAGGCAGCCCGCGCCGCCCGCGACCTGACGCGGCCCGGCGCCCGCAAGGCGCCTCGGCCGATCGCGGTCTGACAGTCGAGGGCGCGCGGCGAGACCCGCGCGCCCGTTCACGACTGGAAGTCTTCCGGAATTCCGCTGCCTTCCGGCCCGAACGCGAACCTTACTTGCTGCACTCGTCCCGGGCGCGCTTGATCGCCTCCGCAAAGCCGGCAAGGTCGTATTCGTCGCTTGTCGGGTTGCCGCGCATTGACGTCGTCTTGATCGTCAGCTTGGGCGCGCGGCCACTCATCTCTGTGACGACCCGCGCCTCATCGGTGGGGTTCTGCAGCCATGCGTTGCCGTCCTTGACCACCAGCCCGTAGCGTGTGGTGCCGAGATTCAGGCTCGGATCGGTGGGGGCGGCCGGCGAACCCGCCTTGACCTGCGCCGCGGAGGGCTTCGGCGGGAAGCCCAGCATCACCGCCACCTCGTTGGGCACGTTCTCCGCCTTGCGGACGGTCACGAACAGATAGGCGCTGTCGCGCTTGAGGGTCTTGGGCGAGCGGGTCTGGGGCTGCGAGATCGCGTAGCAGATTCGGCTGCGCGCATCGCCGTTCACGAAAACGTTCCAGCCCCCGAAGATCGCCACCGGGACGGCCTGCTGCATCCCCGGAGGCGTCACCTCGCTCCGCTCGCTCTTGCGACTGTGGCTCCGGGCGGCATGCCGCTGCCGGCGGGTGGGGGCGGCATCCTGCGCGGGAGCCTCCGCCTCCTGCGCCAGCGCCGGGCCGGCCCCGAACAGACGGGCCGCCATCGTGTCCGGCGGTGAGGCACAAGCGAGGAAAGCGACGAGGCCGACCGGAACCAGATGGGAGACGCGGACCATATTCATTCCCTGCGGGCGCCAGCCGGAGCGAACTGGGCCGTTAGGAATCGATTAATGAACGCGGGTTGGGACGACAGCAAGGCACCGGACGACGACGACCGTGGACTGATCTGTCATGCGCCCGGCTAGACGACGCGCAGTTCGGCTGCGGCCAAGGCGGGCGAGACGACTACCGGAGCAGCCTCGTCCACTGCCACCGGGTCGATCTCGACGGCGGCGGGTGCCGACCGCCGCCGCGGGGGATCGTTGTAGGGCGTGTTGTAGCCCTTCCGCACCGCGGCCCAGAACACCTCCCGCGACAGGTCGGTGCCCACCAGGGCGGCATCGATCATCGCAGTCGCGTGCGCTGCAAGGTCGGCGACGTCTTCGGGCTTCATCCAGCTCTCGATCGACATGCTTTGCGGTCTCTCCGGTCGCACAAGTCCCCGTAACGCGACGCACCTAGCTAGACGGTGAACGCGCCAAGGGCGAAGCGGTTGCGGCGCATCATTTCACCGTGATTCACCGTCGAGCCGGGCGATCCAGCCGTGCGCTTGCGTCCGGACGTTGTCGGGCGCCGTGCCGCCGTAGCTTATGCGGCTCGCGACTGAGTTCTCGACACCCAGCACCGCGTAGACGGCTTCCGTGATGCGGGGCTCGGCCTCCTGCATCTCCGCCAGCGTCAGGGCTTCCAGGCCCACACCCTTGCCCGCGGCGACGCCGACGAGGCGGCCCGTGACGTGGTGAGCCTGCCGGAAGGGCATGCCGAGCTCGCGCACCAGCCAGTCGGCCAAGTCTGTGGCCGTGCTGAAGCCGGACCCCGCCGCCCTGGCGAGCACCTCCGTCACGGGCTCGAGATCCTTCACCATGCCGGTCATGGCCGCGAGGCAGAGCGAGAGCGCCTGGAGGGCATCGAAGGTGCCTTCCTTGTCCTCCTGCATGTCCTTCGAATAGGCGAGCGGCAGGCCCTTCATCACCATCAGCAGGCCCATCAGGGCGCCGACGATCCGCCCGGCCTTGGCGCGCACCAGCTCCGCCGCGTCGGGATTGCGCTTCTGCGGCATGATCGACGAGCCGGTCGTGTAGCCGTCCGACAGCCTCACGAAATTGAACTGGGCCGAGGTCCAGACCACCAGTTCTTCGGCGAAGCGCGACAGGTGGACGGCGCAGATCGAGGCGGCTGAGAGGGCTTCGAGGGCGAAGTCCCGGTCCGCGACGGAGTCGAGGGAATTGGCCGTCGGCCTGTCGAAGCCGAGGGCCGCCGCCGTGGCGTGACGATCGATGGGGAAGGAGGTGCCGGCCAGCGCCGCCGCCCCGAGGGGGCATTCGTTGAGCCGCGCCCGGGCGTCCCGGAACCGCCCACGGTCCCGGGCGAGCATCTCGACATAGGCGAGGCAATGGTGCCCGAAGGTCACGGGCTGCGCCGATTGCAAATGCGTGAAGCCTGGCATCACGGTGCCGGCATGGGCGAGCGCCTTCTCGGCCAGCGCCCGCTGCAACTCCGCCGCTTGCCCGTCGAGGGCATCGAGGGTGTCGCGCACCCACAGCTTCATGTCCGTCGCGACCTGATCGTTGCGCGAGCGGGCCGTGTGCAGGCGGCCGGCGCCCGGGCCGACGATCTCCGTCAGGCGGCTCTCGACGGACATGTGGATGTCCTCGAGTTCGCGCCTGAACACGAAGGTACCGGCCTCGATCTCGTCGCGGACGGACTTGAGCCCGGCCTCGATCGCCGCCACATCCTCCGCCGGCAGGATGCCTGCGGCCCCGAGCATGGCGACATGCGCCAGCGAGCCGCGTATGTCCTGGGGCGCGAGGCGCTTGTCGAACCCGATGGAGGCGTTGATCTCCTCCATGATCTCGGCGGGACCGCTCGCGAACCGCCCGCCCCACATCCGGTTGCTCATGTCGATCCTTCCGCGTCGCGCCGTTCCACCGAGGCAAGCCTGATGCCCAACCGCAAGGGTCTCATCGCGGGTCTTATCGCGGGCGCCGGACTCGCCGTCCTCGGCCTTGCCGGGTTTGCCCTATACGGGAGCGGTCTCGTGGGCGGCAACGGGGGGGTGGCGTCAGGACCCTGCGCGGCCTCCGCCCCCGGCCTCGCCCGGGTCGAGGCCGCCGCCCGGGGCGATGTCGCCGCCATGCAGGCGCCGAAGCAGGCCAAGCCCGCCCCCGACATCGCCTTCAATGGGCCCGACGGAACCGAGACGAGCCTCGCCGCCATGAAGGGCCGGCTCCTCCTCGTGAACCTGTGGGCCACGTGGTGCGCCCCCTGCAAGGCGGAGATGCCCGCCCTCGACCGGCTGCAGGGCGCCCTGGGCGGCCCCGATTTCGCGGTGGTGGCCATCAACGTCGATACCCGCAACCTCGAGAAGCCGCCGCAATGGCTTAAACAGGCGGGGATCGCGAATCTCCCGTTCTATGCTGATCCGGGAGGCCGGGTGCTCCCGGTGGTGCAGCACCATGCCGATTCGGCAGGCCTCCCCACCACGCTGCTCATCGACGGCGCCGGCTGCACCATCGGCGTCATGAAGGGGCCGGCGGAATGGTCGAGCCCCGATGGCCTCGCCCTTGTCCGCGCCGCCCTTGGCCGGACCTCCTGACGGGCGCGACCTGCATTCGGCATAGCCTGCGCCGTTGATCCTGCTGCGTGTGCGGGCTAACCCGGCGCGGATGCGGTTCTATCTCGGTCTCGCGACCACCTTCCACGATCCGGCCCTCGCTCTGGTGGGACCGGACGGCACCCTGCTCTTCGCCGAGGCGACGGAGCGGTTCCTGCAATACAAACGGGCCCCCAATTGCGAGCCCGACGCCCCGATGCGGATCGCCCCCCTGCTGCGCGAGTACGTCCCGCCCGGCTCGGAGATCGTCGTCGCCTCGACCTGGGGCGAGCAATTCACCGGGTTCCTCAAAGGGCAGGCCCAGGCCGGGACCTTCGACCTGCCGGCGCTTGCGGCCCATCCGGTGGATCTCAACGCCTCCTTCGTGCCGGAACAGGCCGAGCGGGTCTTCATCGCCGACCTCCACCTCGCCCAGGAGCGTGCAGGCCTCGGGACACTCCTCGCCCTGACGCAGGACGTGCGCACCGGGGGAAGCCCGCCGCGGGCGCGGATCGTCGGCCAGCGCCGCTACCCGCACCATCTCTGTCACGCCGCTTACGGCCTGTGGGGGAGCCCGTTCCACGACGCCACCGCCGTGGTGGTGGACGGAATGGGCGAGACCGGCGCCTCGGCGATCTATCGCCTCGCCAACGGCCAGATCGAGGAGGTCAAGCGCCACCGGGGGCGCGGCTCCCTCGGCTTCCTCTACGGCCTCATCACCGACCTCGCCGGGTTCGATCAGGTGAAGGGCGAGGAATGGAAGATCATGGGGCTCGCCCCCTACGGCCGGCCGGACCCCGAACTCGCCGCGATCCTCGCCCGGCTCTGTCGAATCGAAGGCACGCGCCTGCGCTTCGCCGATGCGGACACGATCCGCGGCGTGGCCGCCGACCTCCTCGCCCGGCGGCCGGCCGACGCGATGGAGAACGGCTGGGCCGACCTCGCCCGCTGCGGGCAGGACCTGTTCGGAACGCTCATGGACACCCTGGTCGGGGAGGCCCATGCCCTGGCCCCGTCCGACAACCTCGTGATCGCCGGGGGCTGCGGGCTCAACTCATCCTACAACGGGCGGGTGCTCGGCCGTTCGCCCTTCACCCGGCTGCACGTGCCCTCGGCCCCGGCCGATGACGGCAACGCGGTGGGCGCCGCGTGGCTCGCCTTCCGGGATGACAACCCCGACTGGACTGGGCCACCCGACACCGTGCGTCCGCTCACGCCCTATCTCGGGGCGCGGGTCTCCACTGCCCCGATGGAGCGGCTCGCCGAGCAGGAGCCCCGCGCCCGGAAGCTCGGCCACGGTGCCGTGACCCGGGAGGCGGCCCGCATCCTGGCGGCGGGGGGGCTCGTCGGCTGGGTGCAGGGTCAGGCGGAGTTCGGGCCCCGGGCACTGGGCAACCGTTCGATCCTGGCCGACCCACGGCCCGCCGGCGCCAAGGATTCCCTGAACGCGAAGGTGAAATACCGGGAAGCGTTCCGGCCCTTCGCCCCCTCGATCCTGGCCGTGGCCGGCCCCGACTGGTTCGAAGACTTTTCGGACAGCCCGTATATGGAGCGTACCCTCGTCTGGAAGGAGAGCGTCCGGGACAAGGTGCCGGCCGTGGTCCACGAGGACGGGACCGGCCGGCTGCAGACGGTCACCGCCGCCCGTAACCCTGCCTATGCCTCCCTGATCGAGGCTTTCCGCGAGTTGACCGGCGTGCCGGTGCTGCTCAACACCAGCTTCAACGTGATGGGCAAGCCGATCCTCCACACGGCGGAGGACGCGATCCTGATGTTCTACACCACCGGCCTTGATGCCCTGGTCGTGGAAGACTGGATCGTCGTGAAGTAATTTTTTTATTTTTACGCACCCCGTCATTGCGAGCGAAGCGAAGCAATCCAGGGCAACGGCACGTCTCAAAGCGAAGCGTATCGCTGGATTGCTTCGCTTGCAGCGACGCCGCGATAACAGGCAATAAGCGTGGCGCCACACATTCCCTTAACGCGCGAGCGAACCCCGCCCAAAACCCTCAAATACTCGTCGGCACAGTCGGGTCTGAGCCTTAGGGCTAAGCCCGTGCCCTTGTCGTTTGAGAACAAATCATGTACAAATTCGCTCCGGGGGGCGCGTTGTGATCGGCGCCCTTCCTCTCCATAAGGAGCGTCGCCAGATGGCCCAGCCCGCGCTGAAAGTGGTCGATATGCCCCCTGCAGATAAGGACAAGTCGAAGGCGATCGACGCCGCCCTGTCGCAGATCGAACGAGCCTTCGGCAAAGGCTCGATCATGCGGCTGGGCAAGAACGACAAGGTGCAGGAGGTCGAGACGATCTCCACCGGCTCGCTCGGCCTCGATATCGCCCTTGGCGTCGGCGGCCTGCCCCGGGGCCGCGTGATCGAGGTCTACGGCCCGGAATCCTCGGGCAAGACCACGCTCGCCCTACACACCATCGCCGAGGCCCAGAAGAAAGGCGGCGTCTGCGCCTTCGTGGATGCCGAGCACGCCCTCGATCCGGTCTATGCCCGCAAGCTCGGGGTGAACCTCGACGATCTGCTCATCTCCCAGCCCGATACGGGCGAGCAGGCCCTCGAGATCACCGACACGCTGGTGCGCTCCGGCGCCATCGACGTGCTGGTGGTGGACTCGGTGGCGGCTCTGACGCCCCGGGCCGAAATCGAGGGTGAGATGGGCGAGAGCCAGCCCGGCCTCCAGGCCCGCCTGATGAGCCAGGCCCTGCGGAAGCTGACGGGCTCGATCTCGCGCTCGAACTGCATGGTCATCTTCATCAACCAGATCCGGATGAAGATCGGCGTGATGTACGGCTCGCCGGAGACCACGACGGGCGGCAACGCCCTGAAGTTCTACGCGTCGGTGCGCCTCGATATCCGCCGGGTTTCGACCCTCAAAGAGCGTGACGAGGCCATCGGCAACCAGGTCCGCGTGAAGGTGGTGAAGAACAAGGTCGCCCCGCCCTTCAAGCAGGTCGAGTTCGACATCATGTTCGGCGAGGGCATCTCGAAGGTCGGCGAGTTGATCGACCTCGGAGTGAAGGCCGGCATCGTTGAGAAGTCGGGCGCGTGGTTCTCACACGACAGCCAGCGCCTTGGCCAGGGCCGCGAGAATTCGAAGGGCTTTCTCCGCGACAACCCTGAGATCGCCGCCAAGATCGAGGGCATGATCCGCCAGAACTCCGGCCTCGTCGCCGAGAAGATCCTGGAAAACGCCAAGCCGACGGACGACGATCTCGATCCCGGCGAGGCGTGATCGAGCGTCCATCTCCCGTCGCATGATCGAAGCACAAACGGCCCCGGATCACATCCGGGGCCGTTTGCCGTTGAGGATTGCTTCAGCCAATATCGACGACCGCCGTCATTGCGAGCACAGCGAAGCAATCCAGGGCAGAGGGTCGTCTCGGAACGTAGCGTATCCCTGGATTGCTTCGCTGTGCTCGCAATGACGAGCCGGGCCTCAGACCCTACGCAAACTCGGAACGCAAAACGGCGAGGCGATCCCGTGCAGGATCGCCTCGCCGTCAGCAAGTTCGGATAAGGAATAGGGCCGGACGAAACGTCCGACCGGGCCTCAGGCGGCTTCGCCCGACTCGACCGCCGGAGCGGCCTCGCCCTCGACCAGCTTCCAGGTCTTGAGCTTGGAGAAGGGACGGCACTCCTCGATGAACACCGTCTGCCCGACCTTGGCGGCATTCGCCTCGTCGTGCGCATGGTAGTTCTTCGAGCGACGGACGGTCTTCTTCATCACCGGGTGGGTGAAGCGACGCTCCACCTTCACGACGACGGTCTTCTCGCCCTTGTCGCTGACGACGACGCCCTGCAGGACGCGCTTCGGCATGGTCTTCTCCTCAGGCCTTGGCGTCAGACGCGAGCGTCTTCTGACGCTGCAGCGTACGAACGCGGGCGATGTCCCGCCGCACCTCACGGATGCGGGAAACGTTCTCGAGCTGCCCGGTGGCCCCTTGGAAGCGCAGGTTGAACTGCTCCTTCTTCAGGTTCAGCAGCTCGTCGGCGAGCTGATCAGGCGACAAAGCCTTCAGATCAGAGTGGCGTTGGGTGGTCTTCACGAACGATCTCCTCAGTCGGCGATGCGCGTGATGATGCGCGTCCGCACCGGGAGCTTCGCCGCACCGAGGCGCAGGGCCTCGCGGGCGATGTCGGCGGCGACGCCATCGACCTCGAACATGATGCGGCCGGGATGGATACGCGCGGCCCAATAGTCCGGCGCACCCTTACCCGAGCCCATGCGGACTTCGGTCGGCTTGGTCGAGACCGGCACGTCCGGGAACACCCGGATCCAGACACGGCCTTGACGCTTCATCTCGCGCGTAATGGCGCGGCGGGCGGCTTCGATCTGACGGGCGGTGACGCGCTCAGGCTCAATCGCCTTCAGGCCGAACTGCCCGAAGTTCAGGTCGAAGCCGCCCTTGGCCGTACCGTGGATACGGCCCTTGAACTGCTTGCGGAACTTGGTCTTCTTGGGTTGCAGCATGGCTTACCTCACGCGTGCTCGCGCTCGCGACGCGGGCGGTCACGACCACCCTCACCGTCACGCTCGCGGCGCCCGCCGGAGCGGCCGCCCTCTTCCTGGGCCTTCTTGTCCTGGGCCATCGGGTCGTGCTCAAGGATCTCGCCCTTGAACACCCACACCTTGATACCGCAGGTGCCGTAGGTGGTGAACGCCGTGGCGGTCCCGTAATCCACGTCCGCACGCAGAGTATGCAGCGGAACGCGGCCCTCGCGGTACCACTCCTGACGGGCGATCTCAGCGCCGCCGAGACGTCCGGAGCAGTTGATCCGGATACCCTCGGCACCGAGACGCATGGCCGACTGCACGGCACGCTTCATGGCGCGACGGAAGGCAACACGACGCTCGAGCTGCTGGGCGATCGAGTCGGCCACCAGGGTGGCATCGATCTCGGGCTTGCGCACCTCGACGATGTTGATGGTCACGTCGGCCTTGGTCATGGTGCCGACGAGCTTGCGCAGCTTCTCGATATCCGCGCCCTTCTTGCCGATCACCACGCCCGGACGACCCGAGTGGATGGTGACGCGGCACTTCCGGTGGGGACGCTCGATCACGATTTTGGAGACCGCGGCCTGCTTGAGCTGCTTGGTCAGGGCGGCGCGGATCGCGACGTCCTCATGCATGAGCTTCGCGTATTCGCCCTTGTTGGCGAACCAGCGGGAGTCCCAGGTCCGGTTGATACCGAGCCGGAGACCGATCGGGTTGACTTTCTGACCCATCAGATCCTCCTCACGCCGCTTCCGCCGCGCGGACTTCCCGAACCACGATGGTGAGGTTCGAGAACGGCTTCAGAATGCGCGCGCCGCGGCCGCGGGCCCGGGCGTGGAAGCGCTTCAGGACCAGCGCCTTACCCACGAAAGCCTGGCTGACGACGAGGTCGTCGACATCCAGATCGTGGTTGTTCTCGGCGTTGGCGATCGCGCTCTCGAGACACTTCTTGACGTCGGTCGCGATGCGCTTGCGAGAGAACTGGAGGTCGGCAAGCGCCGTCTCCACCTTCTTGCCGCGTATGAGCTGCGCCACGAGGTTCAGCTTCTGCGGGGAGACGCGCAGCATGCGCGCCACCGCCTTGGCTTCGTTCTCGGGGAGCACGCGGGGGGTAGCCTGCTTGCCCATATCAGCGCCTCTTCGCCTTCTTGTCGGCCGCGTGGCCGGGGAAGGTGCGGGTCGGCGAGAACTCACCGAACTTGTGCCCGACCATTTCCTCGGTGACGTAGACCGGAATGTGCTTCTGGCCGTTGTGAACGCCGAAGGTGAGCCCAACGAACTGCGGCAGGATCGTGGAGCGACGGCTCCAGATTTTAATGACCTCGGAGCGCGAGGAACCCCGCGCCGCCTCGGCCTTCTTGAAGAGGTAGCCGTCGACGAACGGCCCCTTCCAGAGTGAGCGTGCCATGGTGGTTACTTCTTGCGGTTGTGACGGCTGGACAGGATGAAGACGTCGGTCCGCTTGTTGGACCTGGTCTTCTTGCCCTTGGTGGGGACGCCCCACGGCGTGACCGGGTTACGGCCGCCGGAGGTGCGGCCTTCACCGCCGCCGTGCGGGTGGTCGACCGGGTTCATCGCCACGCCGCGGTTGTGCGGGCGCTTGCCGAGCCAGCGGTTCCGCCCGGCCTTGCCGAGGGAGATGTTCATGTGGTCCGGGTTCGACACCGCACCGACGCTCGCGAAGCACTGGCCATGCACGAGACGCTGCTCGCCCGAGTTAAGGCGGACCGTCACATAACCCTGATCACGACCCACGATCTGCGCGTAGTTGCCGGCCGACCGCGCGATCGCGCCGCCCTTGCCGATCTTCAACTCCACATTGTGGACGATCGTGCCAACCGGCATGGAGCCGATCGGGCCGGCATTGCCCGGCTTGATGTCCACGTTCTCGCCCGCCACGACCTTGTCGCCGGCGGCAAGCCGCTGGGGAGCCAGGATGTAGCTCTGCTTGCCGTCAGGGTAGTTGATCAGCGCGATGAACGCAGTGCGGTTCGGATCGTACTCGATCCGCTCCACCGTCGCGCTCACGTTGAGCTGGTCGCGCCGCTTGAAGTCCACGTTGCGCAGCGAACGCTTGTGGCCACCACCGCGGAAACGCACGGTGATGCGGCCGAGATTGTTGCGGCCGCCCGAGGAGCTCTTGCCCTCGGTCAGCGCCTTCACCGGCTTGCCCTTGTAGAGCTCACGGCGGTCAACGAGCACGAGCTGGCGCAGGCTCGGCGTGACCGGTTTGAATGTCTTCAAAGCCATCGGCTCGTCCTCGATCCGTCCTCAGAGCCCGGTGGTGACGTCGATCGTGTGGCCTTCGGCCAGGGTCACGATCGCTTTCTTCACATCCGAACGCTGGCCGCGAAGCCCGCGGAAAACCTTCTTCTTGCCCTTGGTGATGAGCGTATTCACGCCCGTCACCTTGACGTCGAACAGCTTCTCGACCGCTTCCTTGATCTGCGGCTTGGTGGCCTTCGGGGCAACCCGGAAGACGACCTTGTTCTGTTCGGTGAGATTCGTCGCCTTCTCGGTGATGACCGGGGAGACGATGATGTCGTAGTGGCGCGGATCAGCACTCATTTGA
>NZ_BPQX01000036.1 GCF_022179525.1 Methylobacterium persicinum | reverse complement strand
ATCGGCGTCCCCCGCCACCCGGGCGCCGATTCGTATCGCTACCTCGTCGAGTCGATCCGCAAGTTCCCCACCCGCGGGGCCTTCGCCGGGATGATCGAATCCGCCGGCTTCCGCCACGTCACCGACCGGCCCCTCTCCGGCGGCATCGTCGCGATCCATTCCGGCTGGAAGGTCTCTTGAGCGTGACCCACCCGTGATCGGCGCCGCCATCAATCTCGTCCGCGGCGTCCGCGTCGGCTTCGTGCTCGCCCGCGAGGGCGCGCTGGCCTTCGCGGACCCCTCCGAACTGCCGGCGCATCTGCGCCTCGCCCTGCGGATCGGCCGCTCCTTCGAGCGCCCCGGCCTCGGGGATGGGGCCGGGCGTCTGTCCGCGGCGTTGACCCGGCTCGGCCCGTCCTACGTGAAGTTTGGCCAATTCCTGGCGACCCGCCCCGACATCGTCGGGATGGCCGCCGCCGCCGATCTGGAAAAACTTCAGGACCGCGTCCCGCCCTTCCCGCAGGCCACGGCGGTGCGGGTGGTGGAGGCGGCCTTCGGCAAGCCCATCGGATCGCTGTTCGTGTCTTTCAGCGAACCGATCGCCGCAGCCTCCATTGCCCAGGTCCACAAGGCCGTGGTCCAGGATGCCGACGGAACGCAGCGGACGCTGGCCGTGAAGGTGATGCGGCCGGGCGTCCGCGATGGCTTCAAACGCGATTTGGAGGTCATGCGCTTCATGGCCGGGGTGGTCCACGCCCTGTCGCCACAGGCGGAGAGGCTGCGGCCCCGGGAGGTCGTGGAGATCCTCGCCCGGTCTGTTCTCATGGAGATGGACTTCCGGCTGGAGGCCGCCGCCGCCTCGGAACTGGCGCAGAACACCGCAGGCGACGAGGACTTCCGGGTGCCGCGTCCGGAATGGGAGCTGACCGCCCGGGATGTGCTCTCGTCGGAGTGGATCGACGGCATCAAGCTGCACGGACCGGCCGCCATCATCGCCGCCGGACACGACCCGCGTGCCGTGGGCCGCGCGGTGATCCAGAGCTTCCTGCGGCAGGCGATCCGCGACGGGTTCTTTCACGCCGACATGCACCAGGGGAACCTGTTCGTGGACGCGCAGGGCCGCCTCGTCGCGGTCGATTTCGGCATCATGGGCCGGCTCGGGTCCAACGAACGGCGATTCCTCGCGGAAATCCTCCTCGGCTTCATCACCCGGGACTACCGGCGGGTGGCCAAGGTCCATTTCGAGGCCGGCTACGTGCCGGCCCACCATTCGGTGGACGACTTCGCCCAGGCCATCCGCGCCATCGGCGAGCCGATCCACCAGCGCCGGGCCGACGAGATCTCGATGGCCAAGGTCCTGACCCTGCTCTTCGACATCACCGCCCTGTTCGACATGAGCACCCGCACCGAACTGGTGATGCTGCAAAAGACCATGGTCGTGGTCGAAGGGGTCGCCCGCTCGCTCGATCCGCAGCTCGACATGTGGACGACAGCGGAGCCGGTGGTGCGGTCGTGGATCGCCCACAATCTCGGGCCCATCGGACGGTTTCAGAGCGGGGCGGAGGCGCTGCGGGTCGTCTCCGACGTCGTCGCCGACATTCCGGACCTTGCCCAGCGGCTGAGGCGCGTGCTGGTCCGTCTGGACGAGGCCGGCACTGGGGATGCCAAGCGCCTCGAACGCTTCGCCCGGAATGAGCGCCTCCGGGCGGTGTGGTCGACCCTCGCCCTGTGGGGGATCGCCATCGGAGCGCTGACCCTCGCGTTCCGGGGTTTTTAGCGCGTCTTATGGGGACTGGTGGATCACCCCGTCACCGTCGCCTCCTCGCCGTCATTGCGAGCGAAGCGAAGCAATCCAGGGACGCGGAACATCAATCATCGTGGCGCTTGCTCCGGGGTTGCTTAGCTTCGCTCGCAATGACCGTGGCGAGGACGCAATCCCTAATTCCTGGAAAACCCGCTAAGGCTGCCCCCCGACCCCTCGCCCCTTACGTCTCGACTAGTCCGGTGCTCGATCCACTGGCCTCGGATGTCGGCCGGCCGTGCGGCTTGCCGATGTACTCTGTCGATCGCATCTCGGTCAGGCGTGACACTGTCCGATCGAACTCGAAGGCCTCGCGCCCCGACGTCGCCTTGTAGAGATCCTGCGCTTCGGCTTCGGCCGATGCCACGAGCTTCACGTTGCGGTCGTAGAGCGTGTCGATCAGGGTGATGAAGCGCTTGGCCTCGTTGCGCTCGGCCTCCCCCATCACCGGGATGCCGTCGATCAACAGGGTATGGTAGGCCCTCGCGATCGCCATGTAATCGGATGCGCCGAGCGGCTGGCGGCAAAGATCGTCGAAGGCAAAGCGCGCTACGCCTCCCGCCTCCTGTGGAACCGCTACCGCGCGGCCGTGAACCATGACGCTGCCCTCGCTGCCCCGGGCCCTCCCGGTCAGTCCTTTGAAGGCCGCATCGAGGGCCGCACGGGCGGTGTCATCGGCCGGCACATGCCACACGGCGGCTCCGCCGAGCTTTTCGAGTCGGAAATCGGTGCGTGAGTCGAGGCGCAGCACCGAGACCCGTTCCTTCAGCACCGCGATGAAGGGGAGGAACAGCGCCCGGTTCAGACCGCCTTCGTAGAGGCTGTCCGGCTCGACATTCGATGTCGCCACCACCGTGACACCCCGGCGGAACAGGTGATCGAACAACCGCCCCAGGATCATCGCATCGGCGATGTCCGTGACGGTGAACTCGTCAAAGCACAGCAGCGTCGCCTGATCCGCCAGCTGGTCGGCTACGGGCCCGATCGGGTCGTCGCCCTTCACCTCTCCACGCTTCAGCGCCTGCCGGTAGGCGTGGATGCGCTCGTGCGCATCCGCCAGGAAGCCGTGGAAGTGCACACGTCGCTTGGGCCCGGTCGCAGCGTCGTAGAACAGATCCATCAGCATGGTCTTGCCGCGCCCGACCGACCCCCAGATGTAGAGGCCGCGGACCACCTCGGGCTCGTCCTTGCGTTTGAAAAGCCAACCCAGGGCGCTGCTCTTGCTCGCCCGCTTGCGCCGCTCCAGCGAAACGACGATCCCGTCCAGGGCGCGCACCACGGCGACCTGCGCGGAATCGCGTTCGATGGCGCCGGTCGCGATGAGGGCCTCGTATCGGTCGTGGACGGGACCGGGTGATACGGCGCTGCGCCGGGCCTCGGCGGAGGGGCCGCGGGTCACGCCGGATGTCTGGTTCACGAAGGCGGTCCCTTACCTTTCCCGCGCCCTGCGGTGTCGGGCGTGAACCCCGTGTGCCGCGGGCCGCCCTACGGAATCAAGGGGGTCTCCCGGGGCAGTTCCACTCACCCGAGAGCGTCTGTTCTTGCACGCCCTGCGTCGTTTGTGCTGCATTGCACAAAAGCCCCCGGTCTGCCATATCGCTGGCCTCTCGGGAGGAACGTCCGGATCCCGTGGCGCTGAAGCGCCGGCTGACCGGAGACGTTCATGGCCGATTCTCGGCAATCTGATCCATCGCCATTCGTTCGCCGCCTCTGGTTGAGCGATCGGCAGGCGGTGCTCGACTATTTCGGCCGCCTCGATGCGGAAACCCGTGCCAACCGTTTCATGGGCCAAGTCAGCGAGGCCGGCATCCGCACCTATGCGGACCAGGCGATGGCGGCCCGCGGTGTGATGTTCGGCGCCTTCCTCGATGGAAGCCTACGCGGGCTCGGCGAGTTGCGGCCGGGTGGGCCCGGGTCTTCGAGCTACTTCCTCGGTCCGGTCGCCGAGGCCGCCTTCGCCGTGGAACGGCCGTTCCGGCGCAAGGGCCTCGGTGCGGCGCTCTTCGCCCGCATCACCCAGGCCGCGCGCAACCGCGGTGTCAGCGATCTGCACGTCCGCTGCTTCGCCCGGAACGGACCCATGATCCGGCTCGCCGCCCGACAGGGTGCCTCCCTCAGCCGGGACGGGCTCGAAGCCGACGGGTCGCTCCACCTCGACCGGGCGACTCCCCTGTCGCTCTGGTACGAGAGCATCGCCGAAGCCTTCGATTTCACGTTGTCGGTGACATTGCCGCAATCGGACAAGCAGGACGCCGCCTGACGCCTTACCCTACGGGATCGCCGACGAGGGCGAAGGTGAGCAGGTCCACGGACGCTGCCCCGCCGCGGATCAGGGCCCGGGCGGCAGCGTTGCCCGTGGCCCCCGTCGTCCTGACGTCGTCCACGAGAAGCACGCGCCGGCCGGCGAGTAGATGGGCGTAGTCCGGCGGCACCGTGAATGCTCCGGTCAGGTTCTCCGCCCTTCCCGTACGGCTTAACCCGACCTGTGATCGCGTGGGCCGGCGGCGCACCAGTGTCTGCGGCAGGAACGGAAGCGCGGCCGTGGCGGCGATGGGCCGGGCCAGCAAGGCTGCCTGATTGAAGCGCCTTCGCCAGAGGCGCCAGCGATGGAGTGGCACGGGGACGACGCAATCGGCGTCGGCGATCAGGGTCCGACCGGCGGCACTCATCATACGCGCCATCGGCAGGGCCAGATCGTGCCGATCCTCGTATTTCAGACGGTGGACGAGGCGGCGGGCGACATCGTCATAAAGTGCAACGGCACGCGAACGGGTGAAGACCGGGGGCCGGGCAAAGGCCTCTGGCGAGATGAGGTGCCCGACGCCGAGATCCACAGCGAACGGAACGCCGAGGCGTTCGCACAAGGGCTCTTCGATGAGGCGAAGCGCCGACCAACAGACAGGGCAGAGGGCTCCTGCATCGGCGGTCGCAGTTCCGCACCCGGCGCAGGTCGGCGGATAGACCAGGGCGAGCGCCGCACCCTTGAGCCGGCGCCCGAAAGAGGCAACACCCCGGAGGGCGCCGCCCGTTTTTTCTACGAAGGCGCTCAGCGCGCCATGGCAGGCTGCATCGCCTGCTGGTCGGCGGCACGGGCCTTGGCGTTGGCGCGAGCACGGCCGATGGCGCAGCCGGCGGCGGCCCCGGCGAAACCATGGTGGCCCGCATAGTGACCGGCGATGCCGCCCACGATCGCTCCCTTGATGCACCCCTTCGCGTCGGCGGCGCTGGACGCGGAGAGGGCGGCGAGGGCGATGACGGAGCCGAGGATCAGACGCTTCATCAGGTTTCTCCCGAACGTTATGGTAAGCCAGCTGGCTGTCGCGGCAGGAACCGTGTCGCCCTCCTCCGGTTCCATCGGCACGGGACTGCGACCATCACGTCTTCGCGGGTGGTATCCGGCGCCTGCATACGCCATTTCAGCGGGCGATGAGCACCCCAGATCCGCTTTTCGACACCTCTCTGGTCCGTCGGCACCTCGCACGCGCGGTAGCACGCGGTTATGCGGGGTTTCTGCTCGAACGCGCCGCGGAGGATCTCAACGACCGGCTCGCGGCCGTCCTCCGCGACTTCCGCCGGATCCTCGATCTCTCTAGTCCGATTGCGGCAGCCGAACCGGTCCTGGCGCGACGCTTTCCCGAGTCCGAGCGATTCCGCCTGTCGCCCCAAGTCGAAGGGGGGGAGAATCGGGTGGTCGGCGATGCCGAATGGGTGCCGATCCGGCAGGCCAGCATAGACCTCGTCGTCTCACTCCTGGCGCTTCAGGCGGTGAACGACCTGCCGGGCGTTCTGGTGCAGGTCCGCCGTTCGCTAAGGCCGGATGGGCTCTTCGTGGGTTGCCTGCTTGGCGGGGCGACCCTGACGGAACTTCGCCAGTGCCTGACGCAGGCAGAGAGTGAGTTGGAGGGCGGGTTAAGCCCCCGCGTGGCCCCCTTCGTCGCCATCCGCGAGGCCGGGGGCTTGCTCCAGCGGGCGGGCTTCGCCCTGCCCGTGGTGGATTCGGATCTTCTGACCGTGCGTTACTCCGACGCCTTCGCGCTGATGCGAGATCTGCGGGCCATGGGCATGACCAACGCCCTCAGCGACCGCCGGAAGTCACCGACGCGTCGGACCACCCTGCTGCGGGCGGCCCAGATCTATAGCGAGCGCTTCGCTGACTCGGATGGCCGCATCCGCGCGAGCTTCGAAATCGTCTGGCTCTCGGGCTGGGCGCCCCACGAGAGCCAACAGAAGCCGCTCCGACCCGGCAGCGCCAAGACGCGCCTAGCCGACGCCCTCGGGACAGTCGAACTCAAGGGTGAAAGCACCTAGCGGTCGTCTTTACTCGCCGCCCCCGTCATTGCGAGCGAAGCGAAGCAATCCAGGTACTCGCCATGTTTTTGAGGCGTCCCGCTGTCCTGGATTGCTTCGCGATGCTCGCTACGACGCCGAGGGTGTGAAACCGCGATTGGCGTCCCGGCAGCACTCCCACTAGGTGACGGGACCCTAGTTCTCTTCGACCTTCGCCACGGGCCGATCGTTGCCTTGCGCCGTCTCGTCGTGCCACGCGCCGGCCTGATCCTGATAGCGGATCCCCTCGGTGGAGCCCGGAACCTGCTGCTCTGCGGCGGCGGCCTGGGCGGCCTGAAGGGCCTCCTCCCGGCTCGGGAAGGTTTCGGAAAAGACGTCGCCAACCTTGTAGGCGTAACCGCCGTCGTGCTCGACGATGTGATAGGTGACTTCCGACATGACGCCTCCGAAACTCTGAACCTGTCTTCGCTGCCCGAACCCGTGGGGACCGGGCCCGGTTCCGCAGCCTCCGATCCGCCGGATTGAGGCACAAGAAGAGCGCCGTCCGATTGTTCAGGTCTCGCCCATGCCGCCTCGCTGCCTCTGTCTCATTGTGATCGCATGCACCGCGACGCTCGGCGCCGCCGTCCCCGCCACCGCGGAGGAAGGCTTTTTCGACCGGTTGCTGGGTGGAACGCCGGGTGGCGCTCCCGCCAACCCGTTCGCGTCCAACTATCCCTCCGCTCCACCCTCCCCCGCGCAGGTCAGGGCTGCCCGGACGGACCGGGCTGTACGGCGGTCCCGCGAGCGCGATGAGGGCCCGGTGCCGCCCGGACGCATCCCGCAGGAATGAGGGGATAAGTCCCTCAGAGGTCGCCGACCACGCCCGCTTCGTCCTGGGCCTGGAGCACGTCGGGCCGCGGCATCGAAATGATGTTGTAGCCCGAATCCACGAAGTGGACCTCGCCGGTCACACCGCCCGAAAGCGGTGACAGCAGGTAGAGGGCCGAGCCGCCGACATCCTCCAGCGTCACCGTACGGCGCAGGGGAGCATGGGCACGTTGGTGGTTGAACATCAGCCGTGCGTCGGCGATGCCCGCCCCGGCCAGCGTCCGCATCGGGCCGGCGGACAGAGCGTTGACGCGGATCCCATCTGGCCCGAGATCCGAGGCGAGGTAGCGCACGGAGGCTTCGAGAGCCGCCTTGGCCACGCCCATCACGTTGTAATTCGGCATGACCCGTGTCGAGCCACCGTAGGTGAGGGTCAGGAGAGACCCGCCTTCCGGCATGCGCTTGGCGGCCCGCTGGGCGATCTCCGTGAAGGAGAAGCACGAGATCGTCATTGTACGCGCGAAATTTTCGCGGGTCGTGACGTCGACGTAGCGGCCCTTCAGCTGCGCCTTGTCGGAGAAGCCGATGGCGTGGACCACGAAATCCAGGCGGCCGTCGAAGCGCTCGTCGAGGGCGGCGAAGGTGGCATCGACGGAGGCCAGATCCTCCACGTCGCAGGGAAGCACCACGTCGGAGTCGAGCTTGGCTGCCAAGGGCGTGACCCGGCGGCCGAGGGCTTCGCCCTGATAGGTGAACGCCAGCCTTGCGCCGTGGGCGTGAAGCGTCTGGGCGATGCCCCACGCGATCGAATGGTCGTTGGCTACGCCCATGATCAGGCCGCGCCGGCCCGCCATCAAACCCGTCATGCGAAACCGTCTTCCGAAGGCAGGCGGCCCCCGGTGACGGGGGCCGCTCCAAGTCCTTGCCTTAGCCCGCCGCTCGCAGCCCTGTCCAATCCGCGGCGGCGTGTCCGGTGACGTCAGGCGTCGATATGCTTCAGGACGAGCGTCGCATTGGTGCCGCCGAATCCGAAGGAATTGGACAGCACGTATCCGAGCTTGGCATTGTCCCGCCGTGCCCGGAGGATCGGCATGTCTGCGAAGGCGGGGTCGATCTCATCGATATGCGCACTCTCGCAGATGAAACCGTTGGTCATCATCAGCAGGCTGTAGATCGCCTCCTGAACGCCGGTCGCCCCGAGAGAGTGACCGGTCAGCGACTTGGTCGCCGCGATCGGCGGGCAAGCATCGCCCCGGCCGAACACTTCGCGGATCGCCTCGATTTCCTTGTCGTCGCCGACGGGGGTCGAGGTCGCGTGCGGGTTGATGTAGTCGATGGTCGCGCCCTTCAGCCCGGCGATGGCCTGCCGCATGCAGCGGACGGCGCCCTCCCCCGACGGCGCGACCATGTCGTACCCGTCCGAGGTGGCGCCGTATCCGACGACTTCACCGTAGATCCGCGCGCCGCGCGCCTTGGCATGCTCGTATTCCTCGAGCACCACCACGCCCGCGCCGCCGGCGATCACGAACCCATCGCGGCCCGCATCGTAGGCCCGCGACGCCCGCGCCGGGGCGTCGTTGAACTTCGACGACATGGCGCCCATGGCGTCGAACAGGACCGAGAGGGTCCAGTCCAACTCCTCGCAGCCGCCGGCGAAGATAATGTCCTGCCGACCGCCCTGGATGATCTCGGCGGCGTTGCCGATGCAGTGGTTCGACGTCGCGCAGGCGGAAGAAATCGAATAATTCACGCCCTTGATCTTGAACCACGTGGCGAGCGTGGCCGATGCGGTCGACGACATCGCCTTCGGCACGGCGAAGGGGCCGACGCGCTTCGGCCCCTTGCTGCGGGCCACATCGGCGGCTTCCACGATGGCACGGGTGGAGGGGCCGCCGGACCCCATGATGATGCCCGTACGCTCGTTGGAGACGTCGCCCTCGTCGAGGCCGGCATCGCGGATCGCCTGCTCCATCGCGACCTGGTTCCAGGCCGTGCCGCCGCCGTGGAAGCGCATGGCACGGCGGTCGACGACTGCCTCGGGATCGAGGGTCGGCGCGCCCTGGACCTGGCAGCGGAAACCGTGTTCGGCGAATGACACGGACCGGGTGATGCCCGACCGCGCTTCGCGCAGGGAGGCCAGCACCTCCTGGGTGTTATTGCCGATGGACGAGACGATGCCCATCCCCGTGATGACGACGCGGCGCATGGAACGACCAAACCTCCGTCGCGGCATCGGTCTCCCGCGCCGCGTTGCGGTCAGCTAAGGGGTAGCCGGTCCAATCTCAACAGCCCGAATGCCAAGGCGTTGCGCGAACCACCCGAAACTTCGACCGGACCGGGCCAGATCCGGCCCGGTGACGCTTCCTGAAGGACCAGCGGATATCAGGCCGCCTAGGCCCGGAAAAGGGCGACGCGCAGATCGCTCGCCTCGTAGATGCGGTTGCCGTCCGCCTCCAGCCAGCCATCGGCGATACCGAGGACAAGCCGGCCCTGGCGCACGCGCTTGATATCGATGCCGTAGACGACCTTCTTCATGGTCGGCAGGACCTGATCGGCGAACTTCACCTCGCCCACGCCCAGCGCCCGCCCGCGGCCCGCCGCCCCGAGCCAGCCGAGGTGGAAACCGACGAGCTGCCAGAGGGCATCGAGCCCGAGGCAGCCCGGCATCACCGGATCGCCCTGGAAATGGCAGGGGAAGAACCAGAGATCGGGCCGGATGTCGAACTCGGCCAGGACATGGCCCTTGCCGTGGGCGCCGCCATCTTCACCGATGGAGGAGATGCGGTCGAACATCAGCATGGGCGGCAGGGGCAATTGCGCGTTGCCCGGTCCGAACAGCTCGCCGCGCCCGCAGGCCAACAGATCCTCGTAGGAGTAGCTCGAGCGGCGGCTCGGAGCCGGCGATTGCGCGGTGTCGGCGTCAGGCGGCATGAAAGCGCAGCAATTCCCGTTCTGTAGCGACGGGCCGGCGCCCACCGCCGACACGTCCGGCCGCGGGTTAACACGGGCGAGGTCTCGTTCAAAGCGCCTCGACGGCGAAGCTGCGCCGGGTTGCGACGCCGGGTCGCCTTCCGTATACTGGCGTTTGTTATCTGCCCCCCTGTTGAGCGTTCAGTCCGAAATGTCAGAGATTGTGCCACTGCAGGCTGTCCTGAGCGGTCGCATCCCGTCCTTCCAAACGGAGGCGAACGGGGCCGGTCGTCGCGGCTGCCCGCTTTCGGACCTTCGCGAGCGTCTTCGCCGTGCGGGCCTGCGCCCGACCCGGCAGCGCCTGTCCCTGGGCTGGCTGCTCTTCGGGCGAGGCGATCGCCATCTGACGGCCGAAATGCTCTACGACGAGGCGATGCGGGCGAAGGTGCCGGTGTCCCTGGCGACCGTCTACAACACCCTTCACCAGTTCACGGAAGCGGGCCTGCTGCGTCAGCTCGCACTGGATGGCTCGAAGGCCTATTTCGACACGAACCCGTCCGAGCATCACCACTTCTACCTTGAGGAAGAGGGTGCGGTGATCGACATGCCGGATTGCGGCATCACGGTCGATTCGCTTCCCGAGGCTCCCGAGGGGATGGAAATTGCCGGCGTGGAGGTGATCGTCCGCCTGCGCCGCAGCCGTCCCGCCGGCCGCCGGCAGCAGGGCTGAGTTCGAGCCTCAACGGCGGGACGTCGAACGGAACCCGGCTTCGGCCGGGTTTTTTGTAGCGCAAGTTGCGGGCCGCCCCGCCCGGCGTTGCCAATGAGAAATCTCATCCGCCCCCTCATCCTGAGGTGCCGGCGCAAAGCGGTGGCCTCGTAGGAGGCCTCCAGATAGCTCTCCGATCCCTGGAGCCCTCCTTCGAGGCCGCTTCGCGGCACCTCAGGATGAGGAAGCGAGTGGGAGAATGGGAGTGGAGTTGGTCGGGCACGATCGTGCTCCCCCCGTTTCCTTCCCGCACGGCGGAACATCCGTCGAATGCGGTGCTAATCCACCTTCTCGTTCGGGTAGACCCCCCAGAGCCGGTTCTGGCGGATGTAGCCGTCGACATCCCGCTTCGACGGCAGGGTGACGACAAGCCGGCACCACGTGCCGTCACATTTCTTCACGTTGCCGATGACCCCGCTCTGGAGGCGGGCTTCGTCGGAGGATGTATCGTCGGCGCTCGCCCGGAGGGGGATCGCGGCCTTCACCCCATCCTTGTCTGCACCGGCATTGACGATGGCGGTGCGCCTTCCCGACAGGAGCGAGTGCAGCACCCAACCTTCGGTGCCCTCGGAATCGCGGATGCGGCGCCAGGTCTCGAACTCGCCGATGATCTCCACGGGCAGCCCAGCCCGCTGGAAGACCCACAAGGTGCGGTGGTCCTTGGAAGGGCCCTCGCGGAGGTTCACCCGGTCGGTCTTCAGGCTGGCATAGCGAGGGAGTGGCAGTTTCGTGACCGGTCCGACGCCGTTCTCCTGGGCGCGAGCCGGCGCGGTCCAGGCTGCCGCGGCTGCGAACAGGGCAGCGATGAGAGTCGGGCGTAGCGCGAGCATCGTCCCTCCGGTGATGACGTGCGGGCCGGATCTCCCACGGTGGATCCGGGCTCCGATTGTGTTCCGCCGGGCCTCTGCTAGACAGGCCGTTGAAGCTGGCACAAGCCGGGGATCGGGTTGCGGAAGCCGATCCTGTTTGGCCGAACCCGGTTAATGGATGCTTGCGGCCCGCGGGCCCAGGGGGAGTGAGACGTGTCGAAGCGCAAGCCGCTCGTGGTGGTGACGCGACGTCTTCCGGACGCCGTCGAAACGCGGATGCGCGAATTGTTCGACGTCCGCCTCAATGACACCGATGCGCCGCTCAGCGCGGAGGCCATGGCCGCCGCCCTGCGGGAAGCCGACGTGCTCGTCCCGACAGTGACGGACGAGATCGATTCCGCCCTCCTCGCCCAGGCGGGTCCGAACCTTCGGCTCATCGCGAATTTCGGCAACGGCGTCGATCACATCGATGTCGGCGTTGCCCTCGAGCGGGGCATCACCGTCACCAACACCCCCGGCGTCCTGACCGAGGACACCGCCGACATGACGATGGCGCTGATTCTCGCCGTCGCCCGGCGGGTGGCGGAGGGGGCCCGGATCATCCCCGACGACGACTGGACGACCGGCTGGTCGCCGACCTGGATGCTCGGCCGCCGCATCACCGGCAAGCGCCTGGGGATCGTCGGCATGGGCCGCATCGGGCAGGCGCTCGCCAAGCGCGCCCGGGCCTTCGGCTTGCAGGTTCACTACCACAACCGGCGCCGGGTCCCTGCGGCGATCGAGGGCGCCCTCGAGGCGACCTACTGGGAATCCCTCGACCAGATGCTCGCACGGGTGGACATCGTGTCCGTGAATTGTCCGCACACGCCCGCGACGTATCACCTGCTCTCCGCCCGGCGGCTGAAGCTGCTGAAGCCGGAGGCGATCGTCGTGAACACCGCCCGCGGTGAGGTGATCGACGAGAACGCCCTCGCGCGATTGATCGAAGCCGGAGACGTGTCGGCCGCGGGCCTCGACGTCTTCGAGCAGGAGCCGGCGGTGAGCCCCCGCCTCGTGAAGCTCGCGCGCCAGGGCAAGGTCGTGCTGCTGCCGCATATGGGTTCGGCGACCCATGAGAGCCGCATCGACATGGGCGAGAAGGTCATCATCAACATCCGGACCTTCATGGACGGCCACCGCCCGCCGGATCGCATCCTGCCCAGCATGCTTTAAGCGGCACTCCGCGCCTTCGACAGCGGAGGCGCGGTTCAGAGCGCGTCGCCGGCTGCGACGCGTTCGCTACCGTTGACGCTGTTGAACAGTCGCTCGCTGGTGAGCTTGAGGAAGTAGAACCCGAATTCGGGGTTCTGGTAATAGAGCTGCTTGACCTCCGAGTAAGAGATCCGCAGCGCCCTCCCCGCTTGCATGCAGACCAGGGAGGCTGTGCGCGTATTGCCCGGCGACAGCAGGCCCAACTCGCCGACGATGCCGCCTCGTTTGATCTCGATGCCCACCTCGGGGATGAGAAACACGCCGCTTTCGACGTAATAGAGTTCGTCGGCGGGATCGCCCTTGCGGAATACGGTCTCGCCGGTCCCGAACCGACGCTTGCTCCCGAAAGGCGCCAGCCATTCGAGGGACAGGTTTCCGGCGGCAGCTGTCTCGGTGTCGCGGACGAGCTTGATCATCTCCCAAAGCCGGTAGGCGTTGAAGGGGATCTGGATGCACTCGGTCAGCACGACAGGAATGCTGCCGATCATGACGCCGTAGGTGATGACGGCGCAGCTCGCGCACAGGGAAATGATCCGCAGGGGGATCATCGTACTCATGGCGGAGGCCGAAATCGTCAGCGCGGTGCCGAGATAGCCGATGGCCTCGATCCAGTTCATCGCCATCCCCGGAGGCTTCGTCGGCGCGGGGAATGCCCGGCTGCGGGGCGCCGGGCAAGGCTGCTTTATGGTTGGACGTCAGGCCGAACCGCTTTCCCGGCGGCCTCCGCCGCCCGGACGCCCTGTTCGTAGGCGCCGCCCACGGTGCCCCACTGCTCCCGGGACAAGGCTTCGCCGGCAAACCAGATCTTCCCCCCGATACCGTCGCGCAGGGTGATCCGGGCGTCGGCGTGGCCCGGCGGGACGACGGCCCAGGATCCCCGGGCGTAGGGGTCGTGCCGCCACGCGCTGATGGCGGGGATCCTCAGGTCCCTGACCCGCGCCCGGCCGACCTGTTCGGCCAGCACTGCGCGGACGTGTCGCCGAATCGCATCGGGACCGCCGCCGGCCGCGTCTATGGCCGCAGCTTCATTCACATCAAGCTCGTAGAAGTGGAATGGCGTTCCGTCGATGCGCGTCAGCAGGCCGGCGGGCGAGCGGCGGCGGCCGTGAAATCCGGCAAGGCGGTCGCGTCCCTTGAACGGGCTCGACGGCCAATGAAGCACGGCATGCTCGTAGATTCCTGTGACGAAGCCGTCGATCGCCGCCCTAACGGTATTGGGGAGTGGGGGCGTGAAGGCCGGCCCATCACGCAGAACCATCATCGGTACGGTGACGATGGCTGCTTTCGCCTGGAGGCGCGTACCGTCCTCCATTTCGACTCGCACGCCCTGCCCCGACCAGTCGATCCGGCGCACGGGGGCGGATAGGCGAATGGGCAATCCCGCGGCGAGGCGGGCGAGGTAGTTACCGTAGCCCCCGGCGATGAAGAAGTTGTCGCCATATTCCATGCTCGGGAAGTCGTGCAGGGAGACTTCCTCCAGCGCGCGGCCGGACACGAGGCCGTGGACCTGCGCGACCCGGGCGCCCCAAGGGCCGAGCCCGACCGGGAGCGCGCTGGCGGCAGGCCGGTCTTCGCCGCCTTTGCCGGCTCCCCCCGTCATGGCCTGGTCGGCCCGGTCGAAAGCCAAGGCACTGGCGCGGGCTTCCGTGGCCAAGGCCGGGCGACCGGCCATCCAGGTGTGGCCCTGCTGCGGCGCCCGGCGGAGGCGCTCCCCCCGCTCGCGACCGAGGGCGACGAGGGGGTTGATGGGCCCTGCATGAAGCCAGTGGGCCCCGAGATCGACGGGATGACCCCGCAACGCCACTGTCCAGGCCCGGCCGCCGACCCTGTTCCGGGCCTCGAGCACTGCGACTTTGAGCCCCGCCGCCAGGAGCGTCCGCGCGGCGGCGATGCCCGCCGCCCCGGCTCCGATCACCACGACGTCGGGTGTTTCGGGAAGGGGCCCCAGGGGAGGACGATAGTCGGGGGCATGGGCCGTCTCCGGGGATCCGGCTGCCATCGCTCTCACCATCACCGCGCCTTCTCTTCCACCGACCGGTTCGTGAACCCTTGCGCCGAGGCGGCGGCAATCCCACAAACCAGCCGCTTCGACATCCCGGACGACAACCGATGATCTTCGATTCCGCTGCCGCGGCCTTGCGTCAGACGCTGTCTCCTGCCCTGCGCGGCATCCTCTGGAAATCCCTGGGCCTGACCCTCGGGATCCTCGCCCTGCTGTGGCTGGGGCTGACCCGCCTCGTCCAGGCGTTCCAGGCTAGCCACCATATCTCGGCGCAGTACCCGATCCTCGACAGCCTCGCCTATTATCTCGCGGGCTTCGGTCTCTTCGTCGCGCTGGCCTATCTGATGCCGGCGGTGTCGATCATCGTGGCCGGCTTCTTCCTCGACGATGCAGCCGCCATCGTCGAGCGCACCGATTTTCCGGCGGACCCGCCGGGTCGGGCGATGCCGTTCGGCCTGTCGATGCTCTACGCCCTGCGTTTTGCCGGGGTGACTTTGCTGGTCAACCTCGCCGCCCTGGTGATCTTTTTCGTACCGGTCATCGGCGTCGCGGCCTTCTTCGGCGCCAATGCCTACCTGCTTTCGCGGGAATATTTCGAGATGGCCGCCGCACGCTTCCACAGCATCGATGGGGCCGCCGCGATGCGCCGGCACTATGCGTTGCGGACGCTCCTCGCCGGGTGCCTCCTGGCCGCTCTGATGATCGTCCCCATCGTCAACCTCGTTACGCCGCTCTTCGGCATCGCCCTGATGGTGCACATGCACAAGCGGCTCGCCGCCCGGAGCGCCCCGGTCTCCCTCCCCCGGTGAAGGGGATGCGGCGACCGGGCGCCCTGGCGTTCCAGGGCGCGCCCCTCTAGCCTCAGACATCCCGGCCCGTGCCGGGTCGGAGCGGAAGCCGGACATGAAACCGAACGAGGACCGCCGGGACCCCCCGCCTCCGCCGGGGAAGGCGCCGTTCGTGCTCCTGCTCCTGGCCGGCATCGGCCTCGTCGGCTGGGGCGCGTACGGCCACTGGCAGCGGGACCTGGAAGCCACCCGCACCCTCGACCGGATCAAGAACCTCGTGCCCAAGGTCCGCACCGCCCTCGCGGAGAAGGCGGACGGTCCCCTCGACCTGACTCTCCCCGGTGAGACGCGCCCGTTCCTCACGGCGGCGATTGCCGCCCGCGCGACGGGCTACATCGCTGAGCGGCGCATCGACATCGGTTCGCGGGTGAAAGCGGGCGATCTGCTTGTCCGGATCGCCGCGCCCGATCTCGACCAGCAGCTCGCCCAGGCTCAAGCACAGCTCGGCCAGCTCAAGGCTCAGCTCCTTCAGGCTCAGGCGCAGGTCGAACAGGCCAAGGCCAACGTCACCCTGGCGAACCTCACCAACAACCGGACCACGACGCTGGCCGACCAGGGTTGGGCATCCCGCCAGAACGCCGACACGTCGCAGGCCGGTGTCCTCTCGCAGGCGGCGACCCTGGCCGGCGCAGAGGCCGGGGTGAAGGTCGCAGCCGCCAACATCAAGGCGCAGGAGGCCGCCGTCGAGCGCCTGCGTGCCCTCACGGACTTCGAGCGCGTAGTCGCCCCGTTCGACGGCGTCGTCACGACCCGCAACGTCGATGTCGGCGATCTTGTCCGGGCCGATAATGGGGGAACGCCGCTGGTCACGATCGATCAGGACAGCACGCTCCGTATCGCGGTGAACGTGCCACAGAACCTGACCCAGGGCGTCGCGCCGGGGCTCGAAGCCACCATTCGGGTCCCCGAGCTTCCGGGGCGGGCCTTCGGAGGTTCGGTGGAGCGGAGTTCCGTGGCCCTCCAGGCGGCGTCTCGGACACTGACCGCCGAGGTGGACGTTCCCAATCCCGACAGCATCCTGCGGGCGGGGCTACATGCCGATATCACCCTCAAGATTCCCAGGGACAAACCGGGGGTGATCGTACCGGCGGAGGCGACCGTCTTCGCCAACGGAAAGCTGCGCCTCGCCGTTTTGCAGAACGATGGACGGATCACGTGGCGGGAAGTCCGGCTCCGCCGGGATTTCGGCCGTGTTCTGGAGCTTGAGGACGGCGTGGAGGCACAGACCCGTATCCTCCTCGCCCCGCCGCCGGACCTCCGCGACGGCCAGCCGGTCGAGCGGGATGATGGGCCGACGGGCAATCAGCCGATGCGCTCGGCCGCCCGCTGAGAGCCGCCTATTTCACCCTCACCACCAGCTTCATCTTCGGATGGATACCGCAGAGGACCTGAAACACGCCTTCCTGGTTGAAGGTGATGGGCGTGCGGCTACCCGGCTCCTGATCCCCGGAATCGAAGCTGAAGGTTGGCGAATCGACGTAGGCGTGGTGGAGCAAGTCGCTATCGTCGTTGACGATCGTGACCGTTTCCCCCCGCTCCAGGCTCAGCGTATCCGGGTGGAACGTCCGGCCCTTCTGCGACACGATCAGGCCGGATGCCTGGAGCTTGTCCACGACGGACAGTCCCGATGCCGCCCCCAGCGCCAGCGAGAGAATCGTCGAAATCGCCATCGCGTGGCGAGATCTGGCGGTCGGGCATGTCGCGGTGTGGGGCATGTCGCCTTCCGGGAACCTCGCCAATTCGTAGTGACGCAAGGTTGAGAAAAGATGTCGAGCATCTAATCGCGCCCGGAGCTACGCACAGAATTCTCACAGCTCAGCCTTGATCCGGCACTTTCTTAGATCACGGCAACGCTCAGCTAATCACGCCTTAAGATGTGTCCCTCAGGATCACTGCGGCTGAGCCAAGGGTGCCCCGCGGATATGCAATATTCCCAAGCGGCAGCGGCGATGAAGGCGAGGGCAAAGGCACCGTCCCGCGGGCCGGCTGCGTTCCTCGGCGCCTTCGCCGCGACGATCAAAGCCCGCATTTTCATCGCCTTCATCGCGATGAGCCTGCTCACGGGCGGCCTCGGCTATTACGCGATCATCGCCATCGCCCATGTCGGCGATCTGGTCGGGCGCACGTACGATCAGTCGCTGATGTCGATCAATTACGCCCGGGCGACGGCCGCGGACTTCGCCAAGATGCGGGCCGCCTTCGCGCGGCAGGGCCTGACCAAGGATCGCGCTGTTGCCGCCAAGCTCGACGCCGCCATCACCGAGTTGCACACCACCCTGGCGGAAGACCTCACCATCGCCGTCGAACGCGCGCAATCGGACCGTGCCGTCCGCGCGGCCCTCGCCGTCCAGTCTGGAGTAGCGGCCTGGGACGACATCCGCCGCAGCTTCGGCGAACCTGCCTCCGTGAGGCCGGAGCGCTGGGACGCCCTCGACCACCAAGCTGACGCCATCGACGCCCAGCTCGACCTGCTGGTGAACTACACAGCCGGCGACGGCTTCACGTTCCGCCAGGCTGCCCGGACCGCCGTCGGGCGCGAACTGAGGGTGAACATGGCGTTGGCTGGCCTCGCCATCGTCGGTTCGGCGTTGATTGCGCTCTTGCTGCATCGCCGGATTCGCGGGCCGCTCCACGCGGCCTCGGCCGCCGCCGAGCGTATCGCAGGGGGCCACCTGGACGACGACATTCCGACGCACGGCCGCGACGAACTCGGTCGGCTCCTGCGCTCCATGGCGGTGATGCGCGACAACATCCGCGCCATGATGCAGCGGGAGGTCCGTCAGCGCCAATCGGCCGAACGCCTGTTGGCCGACGCGTTCCAGAATTCCCGCGAGGGTGTGATCGTGGTGGATGCGGCAGGCGAGATCGCCTTCGCCAATCCCATGGCCCTGCAATTCTTCGACGGCATGAGTTCCGCCGGGAACGGCGGGGGAGAGGATCATTGCCGGGAGGCACTGACCCGTGACGGTGAATTCTGCATGCCCAACGGGCGCTGGCTTCGCGTCAGCCGGAATGCCACCGAAGGCGGCGGGCTCCTGGCTGTCTGCAGCGACATCAGCGTCCTGAAGGAGCAGCAGGCGCAGCTGCGCCAGACCAACCTGCGCCTCGATGCAGCCCTCGACAACATGTCCCAAGGTCTGTGCCTGTTCGACGCCGACGACCGTCTCATGGTCGTCAACCGACGCTACGCACAGATCTACGGCCTGCCCGCCGACGCGATCACGCCCGGGATGACGGCACGTGAAGTCCTGGCCGCAAGCGTGGCCACCGGGCTCACCACAGCCGAAGCCGCGCCGTTCGAGGGCGCCACCATCTTCCCGACGAGCCAGGAACTCAGCAACGGAAAGGCGATCGCCATCGAGCGGCGCAACACCACCGACGGGGGGTTCGTCGCGACATTCGAGGACGTCACCGAGCGCCGCCGCGCCGAGGCCAGGATCGCCTTCCTCGCGCATCACGACGTCCTGACCGGCCTGCCCAACCGGATCGCGTTGGAGCAGCAGATCAACTCGTCCATCGCCCAGGTCGGTCGGGACCAGGGTTTCGCGATCTTTGCCCTCGACCTCGATGATTTCCGCCCGATCAACGACACGTTCGGCCATGCGGTCGGGGACGAACTCCTCGTGGCCGTGGCCAACCGGTTGAGCGCCTGCGTGCGCGAGATCGACTGTGTCGCCCGCATCGGGGCCGATGAGTTCATCGTCGTCCAGCGCGCCGTCGAGCGGCCGGAGGATGCCGCCGTCCTCGCCCGCCGGATCATCGATGTGCTGAAGGCGCCCTATATCCTGTCGAACCAGATCGCCAACGTCGGCGTAACCCTCGGCATCACCGTATCGCCGGGGGACGGGACCAATGCCGGCAAGCTTCTGAAGAACGCCGACGTCGCCCTCGCCCGGGCGAAGGCCGAGGCGCGGGGCGCGTTCCGCTACTTCGAGCCAGAAATGGATGCCCGCCTGCAGGAGCGCCGCGCACTGGAGCGCGACCTGCGCCATGCCCTCGAGACCAAGGCGTTCGAGGTCTTCTACCAGCCGATCTACAGTTTGGGCACGGAGCGGATTTGCGGCTTCGAGGCACTTTTGCGCTGGAAGCACCCGACGCGCGGCTTCGTCTCGCCGGCGGAGTTCATTCCCCTCGCTGAGGAACTCGGCCTCATCGTCCCCCTCGGCGAGTGGGTGTTGGCCCAGGCCTGCGCCGACGCGGTCCGGTGGCCCGACGGGCTGAAGATCGCCGTCAACGTCTCCGCGGTCCAGTTCACCTCCGCGAGCCTCATCTCGGCTGTCCGTGACGCCCTGCGCGTCACCGGCCTGCCCGGCCGCCGCCTCGAACTGGAAATCACCGAATCGGTTCTCGTCGCCAATCCGGGGGTGACGACAGCGATCCTGCACAGTCTCAAGGCCCTGGGTGTGAGGGTCTGAGGGTCTCGATGGACGATTTCGGCACCGGATACTCGTCCCTCAGCTACCTGCGCAGCTTCCCCTTCGACAAGATCAAGATCGATCAGTCCTTCGTCCGGGATCTCTGCGAGGAGGATGGGACGGATTTCATCGTCCGTGCCGTCATCAGCCTGGGCGCAAGCCTCGGGATGACGACCACTGCCGAGGGCGTCGAAACGGAAGCCCAACTCGCGCGGCTGCGAGCCGAAGGGTGCGACGAGGTCCAGGGCTTCCTCTTCAGCCGCCCCGTGCCGATCCAGGACGTGGCCGCGCTCATTGCCCGCTGGAACGGGGCGGCCCGGGCTATCGCATAAGATCAGGGACGGCCGGGCATCTCGCCCGGCCGCTCGCTCATTCCGCCGCGTCGAGGCGCGGGCAGTCGATATCCGCCCGTTCGCGCTTGACGAGTTCGGCGGTCCGGAACGCGACTTCAAGCGCCTGCTCCGCGTTGAGACGCGGGTCACAGTAGGTGTGGTAGCGGTCGCGCAGGTCGTCCGCCGTGAGGGCCCTGGCGCCCCCCGTGCACTCGGTCACGTCCTTGCCGGTCATCTCCAGATGGATGCCGCCGGCAATCGTGCCTTCCGCCCGGTGGACCGCGAAGAAGCCCTCGATCTCCTGCATCACCCGGTCGAACGGGCGGGTCTTGTACCCACCGGCCGAGATCGTGTTGCCGTGCATCGGATCGCACACCCACACGACCGACTTGCCTTCCCGCTGCACCGCGCGGACGAGGGCCGGAAGGTGTTCGCCAACCTTGTCCGCGCCGAAGCGACAGATGAGGCTGAGGCGGCCGGGCTCGTTCTCCGGATTCAGGAGGTCGATGAGCTTGATCAGCCCCTCCCCCGTCATCGAAGGCCCGCACTTCAGGCCGATCGGGTTCTTGATCCCGCGGGCATACTCGACATGGGCATGGTCGGGCTGGCGGGTCCGATCGCCGATCCACAACATGTGGCCGGAGGTGGCGTACCAGTCGCCGCTCGTCGAATCGACACGGGTCAGGGCCTGCTCGTAGCCGAGCAGCAGCGCCTCGTGGCTCGTGTAGAAATCGGTGGTCCGCACCTCTTGGTGCGTCTCCGGGTTGATGCCGATGGCACGCATGAAACCGAGGGCATCGGTCATCCGCGAGGCGACATCCTGGTAGCGCGAGGATTGCGGCGAATCCTTCACGAAGCCCAGCATCCAGCGGTGGGCGTTCTCAAGGTTGGCGTAACCGCCCGTCGCGAAGGCGCGCAGGAGGTTCAGCGTCGCCGCCGACTGCCGGTACGCTTCGAGCTGGCGCCGGGGATCGGGCACCCGCGCCTCTTCCGTGAAGCCGAGGCCGTTGACGATGTCGCCCCGGTAGCTCGGCAGCGACACGCCACCCTGCGTCTCGGTGGGCGACGAACGCGGCTTGGCGAACTGGCCGGCGATGCGGCCGACCTTCACCACCGGCGAACCGCCCGCGAAGGTCAGGACCATCGCCATCTGCAGGAAGACGCGGAAGAAATCGCGGATGTTGTCGGCCGAATGCTCGTCGAAGCTCTCGGCGCAATCACCACCCTGCAGGAGGAACGCCTCACCGGTCGAGACGCGGGCCAGCGCCGCCTTCAGCTTTCGCGCTTCGCCTGCAAAGACAAGCGGTGGAAAGCTCGCGATCTGCGCTTCGACGGCGGCCAGGGCAGCGGCGTCCGGATAGGACGGGACCTGCTCGATCGGCAGATTCCGCCACGTCGTCGGTGTCCAGCGCTCGCCCATGATTCCTCTCCACGCACATCGTTCCGTGCGGCCGCGCCCTGCGCGCGGAACGGCGCTTATAGAGAAGTTCCCATCGGATCGCGAGGGGTTGCCGCAGCGTCCCGTTCAGTCGGCGGAATCGCCGTCCTCGACCTCGATCCCGTGCTCGGCCAGGATCCAGAAGATCGCCTCCAGATCCTCCGCCGACACGTCCCGCGGCGGCAGGGCCTCTTCCAGGTCGTCGTAGGTCAGGCACCGGCTGCGCTGGGCTTCCGCCTTGGCCAGGAGCCGGTCGATGGCCCGGCGGATATCCGCGGCCAGGGCATCCTGGCTCGGCAGCCGATACGAAAAGGCCGGCCGTAAGGCATCGGCCAGGAGGCCGTCGATGATCGCCTGACGCCGCGCATAGGCGTCGTCGCGCTTGCCGCTGCCCGACCCGTGCTTGCCCATGGGATGCATATGGCTCAGCGACCGACGGCGTCGAGGCCCCATACCGCGTAAGACCACACCCAGGTGGCCGCACCCGGCAGGAATGGTCAACCGACTCCCACCGGATGCTTCGTCACCGCGGGCACCCGCATCGTCACCAATTCCTCGGCGGCGGTGGGGTGGACGGCGATGGTACGGTCGAAGTCCGCCTTGGTCGCCCCCATCGTCACCGCGATGCCCACCGCCTGGATCAGTTCGCCCGCATCCTGCCCGAACAGGTGGACGCCGAGCACGCGGTCGCTGGCGCAATCGACGATGATCTTCATCAGCACCCGCTCGTCGCGCCCCGAGAGCGTCGCCTTCATGGGGCGGAACGATGCCTTGTAGACATCGATCCGTTCGCAGGACTGACGCGCCGCCGCCTCGGACAGGCCGACCGTGCCGATCTCGGGCGTCGAGAACACGGCGGTCGGGATGAGGTGGTGATCGACGCTCGTTGGCTTGCCGCCGTATTCCGTGTCGGCGAAGGCGTGCCCCTCGCGGATGGCCACCGGCGTGAGGTTGGCGCGATTGGTCACGTCCCCCACCGCGAAGATCGACGGGACGATGGTGCGCGAGAAGGCATCCACCGGGATCGCCCCTGCGGCGTCGGGGACGATGCCAACCCTGTCGAGCCCGAGCCCTGCGATATTCGGCCGGCGGCCCGTAGCCAGGAGGATCTGGTCGGCTTCGACCTCCCCGCCGTCATCGAGGATCGCGCAGAGCCCGCTGGGCCGCCGCTCGATCCGGCTCAAGGTCCGGCCAAGGCGCAGGTCCATGCGCTTGGTGTAGGCTTCCGCCAGGGCGTCGCGGACGTCGTCGTCGAAGCCCCGCAGGAGCTTGTCCCCCCGGTGCAGCAGGCTCGTGCGGCTGCCCAATGCCGCGAAGACCCCGGCGAACTCCACGGCAATGTAGCCGCCGCCCACGACGAGGATGCGTTCCGGCAGCCTGTCCAGCTCGAAGACCTCGTTCGAGGTGATGGTGAATTCGGCGCCCGGCACCGCCGGCTCCTTCACCGGATGAGCCCCCACCGCCACGAGGATCCGCTCCGCGCGGATGCTGCGGCCGGACTTCAGAAGCCGGACCGTGTGTGCATCCTCGATGACCGCCCGCTCGGGGGCGATCTCGACCCCCGCCCGGATCAGGTTCGCATCGTAGATTCCTTCGAGCCGCGTGACCTCCGCATCCCGCCGGGCCTTCAGGACGCTCCAGTCGAAACGCGGCTTCTCGACACTCCAGCCGAAGCCGGCCGCGTCCTCGAACTCGTCGGCGAAGCGCCCGGCATAGACCATCAGCTTCTTGGGCACGCAGCCGCGGATCACGCAGGTCCCGCCAACGCGGTACTCTTCCGCGAGCATCACCCGGGCGCCGTATCCCGCGGCGATGCGGGCCGCCCGCACGCCGCCCGAGCCGCCACCGATGACGAAGAGATCGACGTCGTCGTTCATGGTTGCAGCTCCGTGCCGGGGGGTCGAAGGCGGGCCCGAGCCGCCCGCGCCCAGGTGATGGCAGCCCCGAGCCCGGCCGTCCACCACCCGGCCCACCCGTTATGCTCGACGAAAGCGATGGCCCCCGCGCAGGCCACGAGCCCCAAAGCCACGGTGAGATCGGCCCGCGGGAGCACGCTCAGCCGGGCCAGCATCAGCATGAGCGCAAGGGCAGCGAGGAACGCTCCCGGCAGGCCGAGTTCGGCCCAGACCTGCAGGAAGCTGTTGTGGGGATGCCCCACGCCGAGGAGGACCCGCATCCCCTCCGGGACCTGCGCCGCGACCGGGGTTTCGGCAAAGCGGGCGCTCGTCCCGTAGCCGGCCCCGCGCCAGGGGGATGCCGCGACCGCCGTACCGAAGCTCCTCGCGATGGCGACCCGCGCGCGGGAGGAGGATTGGGTCAATTGCTGGTGAGCGGCCTCGGGCATGACCCGCGCCAGAAGATCGCCCTCGATCGGGGCGAGCGCCACTGCGAGACCGAGCCCCAGGCCGGCCAGGGCGATGCCCATCCGACGGGGAAGTACCCAGACCGCAGCCGCCATCGCCAGCCCGGCCATGAGACCCATCGCCGCCGCGCCGCTGATCGAGCGCAGGACGCCGAGGCCGGCGAACGCCAACGTCGCGCCGGCGGCGAGCTTTCGGTTCGACCGCCACAACAGCAGGGCGAGGGGCCCCGCGATCAGATCGAGGGTCAGGGCTGGCCGGTTGAAGACGAAGGCCGCGACGCGATGCCCGAGCAGCCTCTCCAGGGGTAGGTCCAGGGCGAGATCGATGGCGATAATGACGCCGGCTACGACCACCGCGAGGGCGGCCATGGGAGCGGCAAAGGCCGGGATCCGCCCGGGCGCAAGGATCACGAGGAAATAGGCTGAGATCAGCGTCGGGAGGAACTCACCGAGCACCCGGAGCGAGAGGGCCGGAAACGGGCTCCACGCGATCGACAGGACGCTCCACCCCAGGAACGCAAGGCACGCCAGCCCGAGGGGCGTCCGCAGGGGCGCGACAAGCAGGCCCGGCAAGGCCCGCGGCTCCTCCCGCCAGCGGCCACCGAGGAAGGCCAGGGCGGCGACGGCGACCAGGATGGGGCTCGACCGGTTGGCCAGCACCATCGCGACCGGCAAGAGCGCCAGCGCCGCGCCGCCTGCCGCGTAGAGAGGAGGCGCCCGGCGCATCGCCGCTTATTGAAGCTGGATGCCGCGCTTGCCCATCTCCGCCCGGACGCGGATCATGATGTATTCCGAGACTTCTTCGGTCCAACCCTGCATGGCGCGGACCATCTCATCCAGCAGCGCCGGTTGCATCTCAACGTAGCGCTTGCCGGCCGGCGAGCGGAAGAAGTTGGCGATGTCGGTCAGTTCGGCCTCGGAGAACTTCGCCGCGTAGGTCTTCGCGGCGATGTCGATCATCCGCTGCTTCTGGAGTTCCATCTCCGGCTGGAGGGCGACCAGCACCTGATCGAGATCCTTCTGAATTTCCGGACGGGTCACGGCCTGCTTGCGGATCTGGTCGGCGAAGGACGGGATGATGGCGTCGAAGGAGCGGGCGATGCCCGAACTCAACATGACCTCCCGCGCGAGGGCGAGGTGATTGGCCGAATAGGTCGGGCCGGTGTTCGTGTTGGCCGCCGGTGTCGATGGGGCGGGCTTCCTCGCCTGTGCGAGGGCCGGAAGGCAGGGAACCGCGAGCGCGAGGCCGAGCACAGCGGCGAGGAGGCGGGACATTCGGAGGTCCTGTCGGTTGGAGATGCGTTTCACGCGAGACGGCCGAGCACGGTGACCTCGGCCCGTCCGCCGACGTCGGCAGCGAGGATCGCGGCGGTGGCGATACCGAGAAAGAGGCCGTGCTCGACGACGCCGGGCACGGACCAGAGGGCGGCGCCGAGCCGCTCGGGATCTGGGATCGATCCGAGCCGGGCGTCGAGGATCACATGCCCCCCATCCGTCATCACCGGGTTGCCGTCCGGTGCCAGCCGCAGGGTGGCGGGGCCGGTGCAGCCCGATTCGGCGATGGCCTCGTCGATGGCGATCTGGGTGGCGGCGAGGCCGAACAGGTTGACCTCGATCGGGAGGGGGAAGGCCCCGAGCCTGGCGACGCGCTTGGCCGCATCGGCAATCACCACCATGCGGTCGCTGGCGCAGGCGACGATCTTCTCCCGCAGCAGAGCCGCGCCGCCGCCCTTGATGAGACGGAGACGGTCGTCCACCTCGTCCGCCCCGTCGATCGTCAGGTCGAGATGGGGCAGCGAATCGAGGGTGGTGAGGCGGATGCCGAGGCCCTCTGCCTGTCGTCGTGTCGCCTCGGAGGTTGGAACGCCGACGACGTCGAGGCCGCCCCGGACCCGCTCGCCGAGGAGATCGACGAAGGCGGCGGCGGTGGAGCCCGTGCCGAGCCCCAGCCGCATGCCCGGCTCGACGAGGTCGAGGGCCCTGGCAGCAGCGGCCCGGCGGAGATCCAATCCGCTCATCGCGAACACTTCCCGTCGGTCTGATGATGGTGTGAAGGATACATGGTCCGTTGGGCTGCGAAGGACGTCCGCCGCGCCCCTACCATGCCGAATGCCGGACCGGAACGGCCATCGGGCTTCTTCCCCGTCAAGGACGACCGCCTTGGGAGGGCGTGGCCCCCGGTCCGGGCCGCGTGGTCGCGGTGCCGGCGATGGGAGAGCCCTCGGTGCCGTCGGCCCCCGGCTTGGCTTGCTGGGTGCAAACCACCTGCTCCTTCTTCACGAGCACGAAGCAGATGCTCATCTCACCGGTGCGGTAGTTAACCCGGAAGACGCCCGCCTCACGGGCATGGCGGCTCGCAACGAGGCCGTATTCCGACGGTGCCTGAGGGCCGGCCCCCTCGCCCGCGCCGAAGCACACGGTCTGCCCGATGCCGCCGCCCGATTCCTGAAGCCCGTATTGGCAGGAAATGACCTCGCCGGTCACCTTGTCGATCCGGTACATGCGGTTCAGATCGGTCTGGGGTGCGGGGACGAATTCGTAGGACGTCGCAAACGCGGGCAAGGCGTGCAGCGTGGCGCAGACGAGGAGCGTTGGCAGGATCGGGCGCATGGGACTTCCGTTGAAGGAGAGTGCCGGTGTCGCGGAGGTTTCAGGCAAGTCTTAGGCACGGGCGGCCCCTTGCCCACCGGTGGAGCGACGGATAGCGAGGCTCCGTTACCCCATCCGTCGTCATCCCACCTGGAGTCTACATGGCCGCCCCGCCCATCGCCGTCTTCGATCTCGACGGCACCCTCGCCGAGACGGCGGGCGACCTGATTGGGACCCTCAATGTCCTGTTGAGGCGGGAAGGTCTCGCGGAGCTTCCCCTGTCACAGGCCCGCGAGTTGATCGGTGCCGGCGCGAAGGCCCTCATCCGGCGGGGCTTCGAGGCCGAGGGACGCTCCATCGGCGACGCCGAGCACGAGCGCCTGTTCGACGCGTTCATCGCGCATTACGGCGAGCACCTCGCCGATTCGAGCCACCTGTTCGACGGCGTCGTCGAGGCCTTGGACCGCCTGGAGCAATCAGGCTTCCGTCTCGCCGTCTGCACGAACAAGTACGAGGGCCAGTCGGTCAAGCTCCTGAACTTGCTCGGCATCGCCGACCGCTTCGCGGCGATCTGCGGCCGGGACACGTTCCCGCAGGCGAAGCCCGATCCCCGGCACCTCACGGGGACCATCGCCCAGGCGGGCGGTGATCCGGCGCGGGCGGTGATGGTGGGTGATTCTCGCACCGACATCGACACCGCGAAGGCGGCCGGCATCCCGGTGGTGGCGGTGACCTTCGGCTACACCGACACCCCCGTCGCCGATCTCGCGCCGGACCGGGTGATCGAGCACTTTTCAGAGTTGCACGAAGCGGTCGTGGCGCTGGTTCCGGCGGGCTGAGGGCAGTTAGCCCAGCCAGGTCCTGAGCCGGGCCACCGTATCGCGGCAATCTGCCTCCGAGCCGGCGAAGGAGAAGCGGATGTGGTGGCCGCCCGCCTCCGGATCGAAATCGAGACCGGGCGTCGCCGCGATACCGGTCTCGTCGAGCATCCGCCTGCAGAAAGCCGCCGCGTCCGCCGTGAGGTTAGACACGTCGGCGTAGATGTAGAACGCCCCGTCAGCCGGGTGCACCTTGCCGAGGCCGAGGCCGGGAAAGGCGTCGAGGAGGATCGCCCTGTTGCGGGCATACCCCGCGCGGACGACTTCGAGCTCCTCAGTGGCGTCGAAGGCTGCCAGGGCGCCGACCTGCGAGAGGTAAGGCGCGGAGATGTAGAGGTTCTGCGCGAGCCGCTCGACCGCGCGCACCAGACCCTCTGGCACCACCATCCAGCCGATGCGCCATCCGGTCATGCAATGGTATTTTGAGAACGAGTTGATAATGACCGCGTCGGGCTCGAACTGAAGGGCCGTCGCGGCCGGGGCGCCATAGGTGAGGCCGTGGTAGATCTCGTCGGAGATCAGCGGCAATCCAAGGGCGCGCACCTTCGCGCAGAGGGCGGCGAGGGCGTCCGGCACGATGACCGTCCCGGACGGATTGGCCGGGCTCATCACCAGCACGCCATCGAGAGCTTGCGTGCCGTGGACGGCTGCGATCAGATCCGCGGTCGGCGCGTACCGATCCTCGTCGCGCAGGACCATGGGGACTGGTTCGACGCCGAGAGAGTTCAGGATGTTGCGGTAGGCCGGGTAGCCCGGCTGCGGCACGCCGACCCGGTCGCCGGCATCGAACAGGGCCATGAACGAGAGCAGGAACCCCGCCGAGGAACCCGTGGTCACCACGACGCGCTCGGGCGCCACCGACACACCGTACCGGTCACGGTAATCCCTGGCGATGCGCTCCCGCAGGGCCGGGAGCCCGAGGGCTTCCGTGTAGGGCACGCGGCCGAGCGTCAGTGCCTGCCGCGTCGCCTCGATCACCGGCCTCGGCGCCCCGGCCGAGGGCTGACCGACCTCCATATGCACCACGTCGAGGCCCGACCGTTCCCTGGCGGCGGCGGCACTCATCACGTCCATCACCATGAATGGCGCGACGGTCGATGCCCGGCGGGAGGGGAACGGCATGGGTCTCATCGGCTTCGGGCGCCGGAGTGGCGCGGAGAGGCTATTTGACCGCGCGCCGCGAAAACGCCAAACCCCTGCTGGATAGCCCCTGGCTTGTCAGACGCCCGCGTTCCGCGAGGATCCATGCCTTTCCCCCGTTCCCTCACCACCCTTGCGCTCGTCCTTAGCCTGGGCGTAGCCGCGCCGGCGCTTGCACAGACCGCGTCCGCGCCCTTCACCGACGCACAGCGTTCGGCCATCGAGGGAATTATCAAGGACTACCTGATCAAGAACCCGGAGGTCCTTCAGGACGCCCTGGCCGAGGCCGAGAAGCGTCAGGTCGAGACCCAGCGCCTTGCTCAGGCATCAGCGCTGAAGGAGGCTCGCGATCTCCTCGTCAACGGCAAGCATGACGTGGTCGGCGGTAACGCGGCGGGGGACATCACCCTGGTCGAGTTCTTCGACTACAACTGCGGCTATTGCCGTAAGGCGTTGGGCGACGTGCAGGCCCTGATCAAGTCGGATCCGAAGCTGCGGGTCGTGATCAAGGACTTCCCGGTACTCGGCCCGGAATCGCTGGAAGCGAGCCAGGTGGCGATGGCGGTCGCTCAGCAGCTGAAGGGCGACAAGCTGTTCGAATTTCATCAGAAGCTGCTTGAGTCGAAGGGCCGGGTGAACGGCGCCAAGGCCATCGAAGTGGCCAAGTCGATGGGTGTCGACACCGCCAAGCTGCAGAAGGACATGGCGTCCCCCGAGGTGAAGGCGGCGATCGCCGAGAACCGCGGCCTGGGCGACCGTCTGGGCCTGTCGGGCACGCCGGCCTTCATCGTGGGCGACGAGGTGATTCCCGGCGCCGTGGGACTTGAGCCCATGCGCAAGACCATCGGCGACGTTCGGCAGTGCGGACACGCCTCCTGCTGAGCCTGACGGAACAAGCTGTCGCATCGCGGCCTTGTCGCGGCATGGCGCCTTCGTTTAAGACCGCGAGCGCCCGCGACGAACCGCGGTTGCTCCCGGCGCCCGGTCGAGCTTAGCCCCCGCCCGCCGGACGAACGATGCCAGACGAAGAAGGCCGGATGCCCAAGCACGACTCCATCGATCCCGAGCTTGTCCGCGAGCTCGCCCACCTCGTCACCGAGACCGGATTGTCGGAGATCGAGGTGGAGAAGGGCGACCTTCGCATCCGCGTGGTGCGCCGCATCGAACCCGTGTCCGTTCAGGTCGCGGCACCCGCCCCCGTCATGGCAGCGGCGCACGCTCCCATGCAGCTTCCCGCGGCCTTGGCCCCGGCCGAGCCGGCCAGGACCGAGCCCGGCACCGTCCCCTCGCCCATGGTCGGCACCGCCTACCTTCGCCCGTCGCCGGAGGCGAAAGCCTTCATCGACATCGGGTCGCGGGTGGAGGTAGGCGACAAGCTCCTGCTCATCGAGGCGATGAAGACCTTCAACGAGATCGTCGCCCCGCGGGCCGGTACCGTCACGGCGATCTTCGTCGAGGATGGCCAGCCCGTCGAATTCGGCGAAGCGCTCCTCGTCATCGCCTGACGCTCCGTCGCCCGAAGAAGCTGCCGCCATGTTCGATAAGATCCTGATCGCCAACCGCGGCGAGATCGCACTCCGGATCCTGCGGGCGGCGAAAGAGCTCGGGATCGCCACGGTCGCCGTGCATTCCACCGCCGATGCGGACGCGATGCATGTGCGGCTTGCCGACGAGAGCGTGTGCATCGGGCCGCCCGCGGCCCGGGACAGCTACCTCAACATCCCCTCGATCATCGCCGCCTGCGAGATCACCGGGGCCGACGCGGTGCACCCCGGTTACGGCTTCCTCTCCGAGAATGCCCGCTTCGCGGAGGTATTGGCCCACCATCAGATCGGCTTCATCGGCCCCAAGGCCGAACACATCCGGATCATGGGCGACAAAATCGAGGCGAAGCGCACGGCTTTGCGCCTCGGCATCCCCTGCGTTCCGGGTTCCGAGGGCGGGGTCGAAACCGGCGACGAAGCCAAGCGCGTCGCGGCGGAGATCGGCTATCCGGTCCTGGTCAAGGCGGCGTCCGGCGGCGGTGGCCGGGGCATGAAGGTGGCCCGGACGGAGGCCGATCTGGATCAGGCCATCGGCATGGCCCGGTCCGAGGCCAAGGCCGCCTTCGGCGACGACGCCGTGTATCTGGAAAAGTATCTGGAAAAGCCGCGGCACATCGAGGTGCAGGTGCTGGGCGATGGCCAGGGCGGCGCGGTGCACCTCGCCGAGCGGGATTGCTCCCTCCAGCGCCGTCACCAGAAGGTCTGGGAAGAAGGCGGCTCCCCCGCCCTCAACGAGGCGATGAGAGCCGAGATCGGCGGCATCTGCGCCAACGCCATGAAGGAACTCGGCTATCTCGGCGCCGGGACCGTGGAGTTCCTCTACGAGGAGGGGCGCTTCTACTTCATCGAGATGAACACCCGGATCCAGGTCGAACATCCGGTCACCGAGATGATCACCGGCATCGACCTCGTCATCGAGCAGATCCGGGTCGCGGCGGGTGCGCCCTTGTCGGTGTCGCAGAGCGACATCCGCGTCGAGGGCCACGCCATCGAATGCCGCATCAATGCGGAGGATCCGGAGACCTTCCGGCCCTCGCCCGGCCTGATCACCTATTATCACCCGCCCGGCGGCCTCGGCGTGCGTGTCGATTCCGCAGCGTTCCAGGGTTACCGCATCCCGCCGAACTACGATTCTCTGATCGGGAAGCTCATCGTTCACGGCCGTACGCGCAACGAATGCCTGATGCGCCTTCGCCGGGCTCTCGACGAGTTCGTCATCGACGGCGTCGATACCACCCTGCCCCTGTTCCGCGCCCTGGTTCGCAATCAGGACGTTCAGAACGGCATGTACGACATTCACTGGCTGGAAACTGCCTTGGCGTCGGGCGGCCTCAAGACCTGACGGCGTGCGGTTCCTCGCCCTCTGGCGTTTCTGCCGCCGCCGGGCGACATTTCCGACATGCATGACGGTGCCCGTATCGACATCACGCCCGAGATCCTTCTGAAAGCCTACGCCGCCGGGATCTTCCCGATGGCCGAGGATGCGGACGACCCGACACTCTACTGGGTCGAGCCCCGCGCAAGGGGAATCCTTCCGCTCGACGGTTTTCGTATACCCCGGCGGCTTGCCCGGACCGTGCGGTCGGACCTGTTCGAGGTCCGCACCGACACGGATTTCGACGGGGTGATCGAGGGCTGCGCCGGCCCCCGCCGGGACAGCGAACGCACCTGGATTAACGGCCGGATTCGCGACCTCTACGGCGCCCTGTTCGACCGCGGCTATGTCCACACGGTGGAAGTCTACGCCCGCGAGCCGCGGCGGCTCGTCGGCGGGCTCTACGGTGTGTCCCTTGGGGCGGCTTTCTTCGGCGAGAGCATGTTCCATCTTGAACGCGATGCGTCCAAGGTCGCCCTCGTTCACCTGATGGCCCGCCTGCGGACCGGTGGCTACCGCCTCGCCGACACGCAATTCGTCACGGACCATCTCGCCCAGTTCGGGGCGGAGGAGATCCCCCGCCATGCCTACAAGCGCCGGCTGGCCGCCGCCCTGGAGGGAGAGGCGGAGTGGGAAATCTGGCCGGGGGACGGGAGCGTGACGGGAGAGCAGGCGCTGCTCGCTCTCGCAGGGGCGGAGGGGTGAGACTCGCAGTCGGGTCCGGACTTGCGAAAGTCTGACCGCGGAAGCCAAGGGCGATCCCACCCTCCCTCTCATCCTGAGGTGCGGCGAAGCCGTCCCGAAGGCCGCATCCTGAGGTGCCGCCGCAAAGCGGCGGCCTCGAAGGAGGGCTCCAGGGATCACCGTGCGTTGGAGACATCCTTCGAGGCCCGCCTGAGGCGGGCACCTCAGGATGAGGTCGGGCGTGGGAGTCCTAGCCGGTCCGCCCGGGTCGCCGGATGTCTGCTACCGGAAGATCGCGTCGAAGATCGATTGCGGCTGCGGCGGAGGCGGCGGAGCCGGGGCCGGGCCTTCGTTCGACGGGAAGAACTTTCGCGAGGGTTTCTGACGGGGCTGGACCGGTACGCCGCGCGGCGCTTCCACATCCACCTGCCCAGCGGAGTTCACCTGCTGGGCGGTCTTGGTGGCGTCCTTGCGCTTGGTCTTCTCGGGCTTGGCGGCGAGGGCGGGAACATCCTCCTGCTCCTTCGCCTCGGCGATGACGTCGCTGCCTCCCTTACAATCCACTAGCCACACGTCGTAGATCGGGTGCTCGATGGCGTGCAGGCCAGGGCTCGACGCGAACATCCAGCCCGTGAAGATCCGCCGGTACTTGTTGTCGAGGGTGACCTCGTCCACCTCAAGGAAGGCAGTCGTCTTGGCCGGCTCCGTCGGCGGACGCGAGTAGCAGACCCTGGGGGTCAGTTGCAGGGCGCCGAACTGGACGGTCTCATCCACCGCGACCTCGAACGAGACGATGCGCCCGGTGATCTTGTCGAGGCCGGAGAACACCGCCGTGGGGTTCTTGATCTTGTCGGCCAGAGCCGGCACGGCCGCGAGAATCGCGGCGCCAAAGCAGAGCGCCCGGACGGCGCGGGAAGTGGTGCGGCTCAAGGCGTTTGCCTCTCGGCGGTCTGGCGGCAAGCGGGTTGCCCCCGGTTCAACACCGCAACGGTGGCGGCAAAAGGGCGCCATGCCGCGCTTTCGGCGGCTGGCCCAACCCTATTCCGGCGACCAGGGCGCGTAGTCGCCGGTCGCCGCCGGACGTGAGCCCCAGGACAGCTGGGAGCCCTGCGGCCGGTAGGCGTTGGCCGTGCCGGTCTGGTTCTCGACATGGGGCTTCTGCCACGGGCGCGGCACGTACTGCTCTTCGCTCGGCGCCACATCGACGTTGTGGCAGAGCCAGCCGCGCCAGCCGGGGGGCACCTTCGAGGCGTCGGCGTAGCCGTTGTAGACCACCCAGCGGCGCTCACTGCCCACCGAACGGTCGATCAGCGCGCCCTGCGCCTTGTAGTACTTGTTGCCGAGCTCGTCCTCGCCGACGAAGATTCCCGAGCGCGCGGTGTCGACGGCGACCGAGACGGTCTGGCCGTTCCACCACGTGAAGATGCGCAGCAGGGTATCCTTGAGTGCCATCACCCGATCCGCTCACGATCGCGCCGCGGGCGCGTCGGACGCGGTTATGGGCAGACCGGGCCCGCGAGTCCAGTGCCGCGCCGCCGCGAGCCCACCTGTCGCAGGAAGGACACGCAGGCCGTCTCCTTTCGGGACTCGGCCTCCGAGGGGCCATGTGGACGTAAAATTTTCCCGATGGAAATCCTCGACGCCGGAAGGGCACTTAAGCGCTCCGATGCGGATATCCACAGGCTTTTCCTGCACACCACAACATGTAGCGGGAAACCTTATGCCCGCACACCACTTGTTGACGGAAACGGCCTGTCGACGGTAATCTTCGGACATGGTGGCGCCCCCCTCGTAGCAGCGTTCAAGGGCGTCCTCCGCTTCTGAAATCGTCGTCGCGGGACCGGACCATGTCCAGGGCGGACAGGGCCGGGTTCGCTGCCCCCGTGTGAGGGGCCAACCCCGCGTTCGGCGGGATCGGGGCTGTGTGCCCCGCTGGGAGAGGTGTGACTCATGCGGTTCGAGCGACGCTACACCACGGCCGGCCAGTCGCCCTACGCGGACATCACGTTCCGCAAGGCGCTGAGCGAGATTCGCAATCCGGATGGCTCGGTGGTGTTCCGCCTCGATGGCATCGATGTGCCGGAGAGCTGGAGCCAGGTCGCGAGTGACGTCCTGGCACAGAAGTATTTTCGCAAGGCCGGTGTTCCGGCCCGCCTGAAGAAGGTGGAAGAGAACGACGTCCCCTCCTTCCTGTGGCGCTCCGTGCCGGACGATGCGGCACTCGCCGAACTCCCGGAGGAGGAGCGCTTCGGCTCCGAGAATTCGGCGACACAAGTGTTCGACCGGCTCGCCGGCTGCTGGACCTACTGGGGCTGGAAGGGCGGCTACTTCACGTCGGAGGAGGACGCGTCCGCATTCATGGACGAGTTGCGCGTGATGCTCGCGCGCCAGATGGTGGCGCCGAACTCGCCGCAATGGTTCAACACCGGCCTGCACTGGGCCTATGGCATCGATGGACCCGGCCAGGGGCACTTCTACTGCGACTACCGCACGGGTGAACTGACGCGGTCGAGCAGCGCCTACGAGCACCCGCAGCCGCATGCCTGCTTCATCCAGTCCGTGCAGGACGACCTCGTGAACGAGGGCGGCATCATGGACCTGTGGGTCCGCGAGGCCCGTCTGTTCAAGTACGGCTCCGGCACAGGCTCGAACTTCTCCCTGCTCCGCTCGGAGAACGAGAAGCTCGGCGGCGGCGGCAAGTCCTCCGGCCTGATGTCGTTCCTCAAGATCGGTGACCGGGCAGCGGGGGCGATCAAGTCCGGCGGTACCACCCGGCGCGCCGCGAAGATGGTGATCGTCGACATCGACCACCCGGATATCGAATCCTTCATCGACTGGAAGGTGAAGGAGGAGCAGAAGGTCGCCGCCCTGGTGACCGGTTCCAAGGTCGTCTCGAAGCACCTCACCGCCGTCATGAAGGCCTGCACCCAGTGCGAGGCCGAGGGCGACGCCTGCTTCGATGCCGAGCGCAACCCGGCCCTGAAGCGGGAGATCAAGGCCGCCCGCAAGGCGATGGTGCCGGACGCCTACATCAAGCGCGTCGTGCAGTTCGCCAAGCAGGGCTTCACCAAGATCGAGTTCCCCGTCTACGACACCGACTGGGATTCGGAGGCCTACCTCACGGTCGCCGGCCAGAACTCCAACAACTCGGTCTCGCTCACCGACAACTTCCTCCGCGCCGTCGAGGCCGATGGCGACTGGAACCTGACCGCCCGGGTGACCGGCAAGGTGACGAAGACCCTGAAGGCCCGGGAGCTGTGGGAGAAGATCGGCGAGGCCGCCTGGGCCTCGGCGGATCCGGGCCTGCACTTCAACACGACGATGAACGATTGGCATACCTGCCCGGCGGGCGGGCGGATCCGGGCGTCGAACCCGTGCTCCGAGTACATGTTCCTGGACGACACGGCCTGCAACCTCGCCTCCACGAACCTGCTGACCCTCTATGACCGCGCAGCGAAGCGCTTCGACGTCGAGGGCTACGAGCACGTCAACCGCCTCTGGACGGTGGTGCTCGAGATCTCGGTGCTGATGGCTCAGTTCCCCTCGCGGGAGATCGCGGAGCTGTCCTACCGCTACCGCACCCTCGGGCTCGGCTACGCCAACATCGGCGGCCTGCTGATGACGATGGGCCTGCCCTACGACTCGGATGCCGGCCGGGCGATGGCCGGCGCGCTGACCGCGATCATGACCGGCGTCGCCTATGCCACCTCGGCCGAGATGGCCGCGGAACTGGGCGCCTTCCCGGCCTATGACGAGAACGCCGACGCGATGCTGCGGGTGATCCGCAACCACCGCCGGGCGGCCTACGGCGAGGCGGAGGGCTACGAGTTCCTCAACATGGCCCCGGTGCCCCTGGACCACGCCAACATCCCTCAGGACGACCTGGGCCGGCACGCCCGGACCGCCTGGGACCGGGCGCTGGCGCTCGGCGAGGAGCACGGCTACCGCAACGCCCAGGCGACGGTGATCGCACCCACCGGCACGATCGGCCTCGTGATGGATTGCGACACCACCGGCATCGAGCCGGACTTTGCCCTGGTGAAGTTCAAGAAGCTTGCGGGCGGCGGCTACTTCAAGATCATCAACCGCGCCGTGCCGGATGCCCTGCGGGCGCTGGGCTACCGGGAGAGCGAGATCGCCGAGATCGAGGCCTATGCCGTGGGCCACGGTTCCATGGGTCAGGCCCCGGCGGTGAACCCGGCGAGCCTGCGCGCCAAGGGCTTCACGGACGAGAAGATCGCCGCCGTGGAGAAGGGCCTCAAGTCGGCCTTCGACATCAAGTTTGTGTTCAACCGGTGGACCCTGGGCGACGACTTCCTCACCGAGACCCTCAAGGTCCCGGCGGAGAAGCTCGCCGACCCGACCTTCGAACTGCTGCCGTTCCTCGGCTTCAGCCGGAAGGATCTGGAAGCCGCCAACACCCATGTCTGCGGAGCCATGACGCTGGAGGGCGCGCCCTTCCTGAAGCCCGAGCACTACGCGGTCTTCGATTGCGCCAACCCCTGCGGGCGGATCGGCAAGCGCTACCTGTCGGTGGAGAGCCACATCCACATGATGGCGGCGGCCCAGCCGTTCATCTCGGGGGCGATCTCCAAGACGATCAACATGCCCAACGACGCCACGGTCGAGGATTGCAAGGCGGCCTACCTGCTGTCCTGGCGCCTCGCCCTCAAGGCGAACGCCCTCTACCGCGACGGCTCGAAGCTGTCTCAGCCCCTGAACTCGGCCCTCATCGCCGACGAGGACGAGGATGCCGACGAGGTGGTCGAGGCCCTGGTCCAGGCCCCGGCGGCGGCCAAGGCCGCGGCGGCGGCGGAGCGGATCGTCGAGCGGGTGATCGAGCGCGTGGAGCGGATCCGCTCCCGGGAGAAGCTGCCCGGCCGGCGCAAGGGCTACACACAAAAGGCCGTGGTCGGCGGACACAAGGTATACCTGCGCACCGGCGAGTACGATGACGGTCGTCTCGGCGAGATCTTCATCGACATGCACAAGGAAGGCGCCGCCTTCCGAAGCCTGATGAACAACTTCGCCATCGCGATCTCGCTGGGCCTTCAGTACGGCGTGCCGCTGGAGGAGTTCGTGGAGGCCTTCACCTTCACGCGCTTCGAGCCGTCGGGCTTCGTGCAGGGCAACGACGCGATCAAGAACGCGACCTCGCTGCTGGACTACGTATTCCGGGAGCTGGCGATCTCGTATCTCGGCCGCACCGACCTCGCCCACGTCAACCCCAACGAGATCGGCAACACGGTGCTTGGCGGAGGCGAGGCAGGTGACACCACCCGCGAGGGGCCGAAGTCGACCTCCGCAGCCTCGATCGTCTCCCGCGGCCTGCTCCGCGGTTCGGCCGACCGGCTAACCGTGATCCAGGGCGGCCCGGCCGGCGCCACCCTGGGCGTGGCCTCAGCCTCGACAGGGCAGAGCACCCCGGCAGGCGGCACCGTCCACGCGGTCCGCGGGGCGACGGCTCTCAAGGCCGAGCCCCTGGAACAAGCGTTGATCGAGACCCTGCCCTTCGCCGCGCCGACGCGCTCGGTGGAGGACCGCCGGGCCGAGGCCAAGATGAAGGGCTACGTCGGCGAAGCCTGCCCCGAATGTGCGAACTTCACCCTCGTCCGCAACGGGACATGCCTGAAGTGCGACACCTGCGGTTCGACGACCGGTTGTTCATAACACAGTAATCAAACCTCTATGTAAATGAGGGCGAAGTTCGCCTCGATTGAGCTTCGACTACCTCAATCAGAAGCTAACTTCTTTGATGTGCTTCCAGCCTGCCCAACGAAGCGGGCTGGAATGCTGAGTGAAACGGCGGGCGAAGTTTTTCCGTAGTCGAGTTTCGCCTCCCGCGATCTTTCCTGAAACGACCTAGGTTGGCGGTGCCGCCGCCAACCTTCCGCCTCGGTTTTGGACCCGTCGCGCCGGGCGAAGCTGCACCCAATACGTCTCTTCAGTGGCTAGCAATGGGTGCCGCGCGAGTGGAGCTGATGGGCGCATCGAACAAACCGTGAATCAGCTTGGCCGTAGCGGCGAGCTGACCTGCTCGTGGATACTGCCTATGACAGTGACCTTGACCTTTCACCCACTGGACAACGCGGACTCGACCCGCATCGACTTGAAGGACGGGCGCAAGCTGCTCGTCGACTACGCTGAGATGCGCTGCAACGGCGACGCGGCGGACCCGCGCATCGATCTCTCGACCTCGCTACGCAACGATCTTCGGGCTGCTGGGCGGGACTACTTCGACGTCGTCCTTTTCACCCATCTCGACGACGATCACACCCGCGGCGCCGGTGACTTCTTCCATTTTGAGCGATCGTTGAGCCGTCAGGGCAATGGCCGCATCAAGATGAACTCGCTTTGGGTGCCGGCGGCGGCTCTCACCGAGGAAGGGTGCGAAGGTGATGCAAGGATCATCCGCCAGGAGGCCCGCCACCGCTTCATCAAGGGCTCCGGCGTGCGGGTCTTCTCCCGACCCGGACGCCTACGGTCCTTCTGCGAGGACAACGGCATTCGTCTGGAGGATCGCTTACACCTCATCACCGACGCCGGCCAACTCGTGCCCGGCTTCGATGACCTGAATGCCGCCGGAGGCGTCGAGCTCTTCATTCACAACCCGATGGCTTGGCGGCTCAACGATCGCGAGATCGAGGAACGCAACGAAGATGCCGTGGTCTTCCAGGCCACGTTCCGGGAAGCCTTCAGAGACACCAAAGTGCTCTTCGCGTCTGACGTGAACGCTGACACCATCAGTCACATCGTGCAGACCTCCAAGCGCCACCGGAACGAGGACCGGCTCCGTTGGCACGTTTTCAAAATCCCGCACCACTGCAGCTACAAGTCGATCAATCACCACGATAAAGGCGCAGACAAGACGACACCCATCGAGGACGTGCGCTGGCTGTACGAGGACCAAGCCGAGGACTGCGCTATCTTGGTCTCCACAAGCGAGATCATTCCCGGGAAGGGGTCGTTGCGCGACCTAAACGTGCAGCCACCCCACCGCCAGGCCGCCGCCTATTATGAGGACGTGGCCGACCTAAAGGACGGGCAATTTGAGGTCACCATGGAACACTCGCCGCGGCGCAATCCGAAGCCGTGTCAGGTCTCCATCACCTCCGCCGGTGCGTCGTTCGTCGCCATCGCGTCGCTGCCGAGCGACTACGCCGCCGCGGCCCCCGCGAGGGCCGGCTGATGCTTGGGGCGGCGCTCGACGCTCTCTTCGGGGCGCCGTGCGATCCGGACGAGCTTGCACACGCGCGGGCGCGGTCGGTCTTGCGCCTTGTGATTGATGGAAACACGCAAGGCTACCGCCTCGTCGAGACGCGTCGCGGCACGAAAGGTGACGAGACGCTGATCGTCCGCGTTCATGTCGACCGTCCGCAGGATTTCGTCCATCCGCTGAAAGCTGTCGAGCCGTTGGCGTTCCAGTTCAAGAGCGATGGCCTCCCAGGGGTGTTCTCCCTCAGGGGGAATTTCCCGCCGGTTCCCCATTCGACCGCCATCTCGCTCGATCTGCCCGTCTACCTGTGCATCGACGACCGGCCTTGGCACGAGGCGCGCCTGAGTTGGACGCCAACGGATTTTCTCATCCGCATCCAGCGGTGGCTCGCAAAGACCGCCCGCGGGGAGCTCCACGGCAACGACCGCGCTCCATATCCCCTTTTCGCCACACTGGGACCGGTCGTCATCCTCCCTCGGGATGCGCTCTCACGGATGTCCAGCGAGCCGGTCGCGATCACGCTCTACCGGGTCGAGGACGAGGCACGCCGGGAGGTGCTGCTCGCGACCTCCGGAAACGTGCCGAAGGGCAGCGCGCAAATGCCCATGCTCGTGCTGGCGCTATCAATGCCACCACAGGAGCAGGGTCAAATTCGGTTTCCGCCACAGACCCTTCGGGAGTTGACCGACCTTCTTTCGGCTCAGGGGATCGACCTGCTCGCTGCGATCCAGTCCCGCATCAACGCCGCTCTCGAACAGGACGTTACGGCGACCGGGAGCGGACCGCGCAGTGAAGCGCTCGAAGCGAGGCTCGGCGTCATCGTGGCCTTCCCGATGCAGGATGAGGGAGGGACGACGACAGCGGGTATAGATCTGCGCGGGTTCTTCTCGTTAGCGACTGTCGCGGAGATCGGCCGAAACGTCGGCTGCCTCGAAAGGACCCCTGACGGCGCTTACGGTCGCGTCCTGTTCGGCCGGCCGACCGCTTCGGACGACGTGCTGATCTCCGGCGAGATGCATATCGGGCACGACCGTGAGTTGGCTGCCCTGGTCTCCGGCACGGACAGGATCGATGCGCGGAAGGTCGTCATGATCGGCGCCGGCGCCGTTGGATCGCACGTCTCGGCCTTCCTCGCGCGGGAGGGCTTCTTCTCTTGGACGATCGTCGATGACGACCATTACTTGCCGCACAACGTGCCGCGTCACGTCCTCCCCCCCGGCGCGGTGGGCATGTTTAAAGCCCGCGCACTTGCGTCGAGCATCAGCAGACTGCTGAGGGACGGTGACGCGACGCCCGTCATCGCCGACGCCCTCAACCCCGGTGAGGCTGCCGAGGGCCTGCGGGCGGCATTCGCCGCCTGCGACCTTCTGCTCGATGCCTCCGCATCGATCACGGTCGCGCGGCGGCTTGCCGACGAGGAACCATCTCGGCTGCGCCGGATGTCGTTCTTCTTCAACCCAGACGGGACTGATGCCGTGCTGCTCGTCGAACCGGAGGATCGCCGGAGCACCTTGCGCGACCTCGAAGCACAACATTACGCGATGATCCTCCAGGATCCCGCGCTTCGAGGCCACCTGCGAATGAACGAGGGCCGCATCGCATATTCGGGGGCGTGCCGCCAAGCGACGAACCGCATGCCCGAGACCCGCGTGGCCATGCTGTCGGCCGCCATCGCAATAGGGATAAAGGACGCCGTCGGTGTGGCGGATGGGGCCGTGTCTGTCTGGCGACTCGACCAGGGCGGCCTCGTTCGCACCCGCGCACCGGCCGACCAGTGGGAGCGCTTCCGTCTTGAGGACTGGAGCTTGTCCTTCGCGCACACGGTCATCGCCGAGCTAACAGGACGTCGCCAGCGCGCGCTTCCTTGTGAGACCGGCGGCGTTCTGCTCGGGGTCGCCGACATGGAAGCTCGCAGCCTCCACATCTGCGCCGCGCTTGATGCTCCGTTTGACAGCAGTGCGACGCCAACGAGCTTTGAACGGGGCATCGCCGGCCTTCGCGAGGCAATCGCGGGCAGCGGCGCTGAGACCGCGGGCCAGCTCACCTACGTGGGAGAATGGCACTCGCACCCCGCCGGTGCGCCGACGAGCGCAAGCCGCGTGGACGTTGCGCAGATGACAGAGCTGGCGATGTTCTTCGACGCGAACGGCGTGCCGGGGATCATGGCCATCGCCGGCGACGAGGGCATTCGCATCCACGCGGCGAGCCTCCGCGCCGAGCCGCCGGTCACCATCATCACATTCGCGGCAACCCTCTCGTGAACATCATATCCGGTCTACCTCCCTTGCGGGTTGGCCTGACCCTCTCGGGAGGCGGTATCCGCGCGGCCGTCTTCCACTTGGGTGTTCTCCGTCGCCTAGCCCACGATAGGTTGCTGGAGCAGGTGTCGAGCCTCTCGACGGTCTCCGGCGGAAGCCTTGTCACTGCCGCGGTGTTCGCGCACTCCGGCATGAGCTGGCCGCGATCCGAGCAATATCGCTCCGAAGTTTACCCCCTTCTCCGAGATCTGATCACGTCACGGGACCTCCTCAGCTTCCGTGCCATCGGATGGCGCGGGGTTCTGCGCCATAATGTCCGTGTCCTCTCGGATCGCGCGGGTCTGCTTGCCGATTTCCTAGAGGAAAAATGGAAAATCGTCGGGAGGCTTACCGATCTGCCGGACGAGCCGAATTGGTGGATCAATACGACGTCTATTGAGACCGGCAAGAATTGGCGGTTCAGCAAGCGGGAGATGGGAGATTGGCAGTTCGGGCGGCACTACAATCCGCCCTTCGGTATCGCCAAGGCTGCGGCGGCCTCGGCCGCCGTTCCCTACGGCATCGGCGCCCTCACCTTCGTGCTTCCGAAGGATGGCTGGCACAGGACCGATCCCGCGACCCGACAGCCGCTTGGCAGGACGGCACTGTCAGCCTCACGCGTCCGCCTCTGGGACGGGGGCGCGTACGAGAACCTTGGTCTCGAAGCCCTCTACAAGCCGGGCGAGCCCCTGAGGGGCTGTGACTTCATCATCTGCAGTGACGCGTCCGGACCTCTTATGCCGCCGGGTCGAGGGCCAGTCGGCTCATTGTTGAGAGGGGAATTGTGGTCTCCCCGCCTCTTCGATGTGACCAGCGACCAGATCCGGGCTTTGAGGTCGCGCATGATCGCTCGCGACTTCGAAAGCGGCACCATCCGAGGCGTGCTACTCAAGATGGGAAACTCGGTTCGCGATATTGACGTGAAGCTCAACCGGCTCCGCGAGCCACAAGAGTATGACCGGTTCCTCCCGGATTATGAGAGCCGCCTCGCCTTGAACCACCCGACCGACCTCAAGGCCCCGTCGGTGGACATGTTCGACCGGATCGCGCGGCACGGGTTCGAAGTCGCGGATGCGGTCCTGACGGGCCGCGCGCAGGCCGCGTTCCCGCAGACGCGTCCGTGGGCCGACTGATGAAGTATGCCTTTGCCCGCGTGAGCCCTCTGCCGCCCGTTCGCCCGATTGTGTGACTTGCTGCGCTGCCTTTAGTTCTGCCTCAACGGGCGCTTCCTTTCTCAATGGCAATAAGACAAGCCTCTAGTAGCTAGAGGTCTTCAAGGTGATTCGATGCGACCATTCGCCATCGGCGTGCTGTCGGAGCGGACCGGGGTCAAGGTCCCGACCATCCGGTTCTATGAATCCATCGGATTGCTGCCCGCGCCGGAACGGACGCAAACCAATCGCCGGACCTACGACGAGGATACGGTCAGGCGCCTGCGCTTCATCCGACACGCGCGGGAACTCGGGTTCGAGGTCGACGCCATCCGGACGTTGCTCGATCTCGCCGCCCATCCCGAGCGGCCCTGCGCGGAGGCAGACGTCGTCGCCCGGCGTCACCTCGCCGACATCGACGACCGGATCGAGCGGCTGACGGGTCTCAGGGCAGAGGTCCAAGCGATGCTCGACCAGTGCACCGGCGGCCAAGTCCGCGAGTGCAGGGTCATCGAGGTGCTGGCTAATCACGGAGAGTGCCTGAGCGAGAAGCACTGACCACGCCGGAACGAAGCCCTTGGCGGCCGAAGCCCTGACCGCGGGAAATGCGACTTGTGCAGGGCCCCTCCTCTCGCGCATAAGAGCGGCATGACCGTAGGGCGGTGGCATTGGGGCGTCGGCGCGACGCGCGGCTGGTGGACAACCGCCGCGCGCCTGCTCGCGTTCGTGCTGGCGCTGGTGCTCGCGGCACCCGATCTTGGCCTCGCCGCCGACATGACCGGCACCCCGGGTCGGCATGCATCGGTCGCGGACGCTCCGGTACTGACCGTCGACGCAGAGCATCCCGCCTCGGGATCCACCGACCTCGGCCCCGCCTGCCACGTGCATTGTGGCTGCCACCCGGTCATACGGACTGAGGGCGGCGCCTTCGTGACACGTCCCGACACTGGCCGCCGCATCGCGTCCGCGGTGGCTGGACCGCTGGCGCCCGTATGGTCCGATCGCCTGTCGAGGCCGCCTCGCGCTTGAGGTGAGCGCGCCCCAAGCGGCGCGTCCGCCCAGCCGAACGCTGGGCACCCGGAAACCCCACACGTGAAATCTCGGAGCCGACGCTCGCCCGCAATCCGGGCGACGCGTGGCGTCCCGGTCGAGTCCGGCTTCAATGCGCATTCTCCTGTCCGCGGCCTTCTTGGTCGCCGGCATCGCCATCGGCGGTGCCGTTCCCGGCGTGTCCTCACGCATCCACGAAATCCTTGACGCCGTGGGCGCCCGGAACATCCCGTTCCTGCAAGCAACCCCTGGCATGGCCTCCGCGCCGGCGACCGACGAGAAGCCTCACGAGGACGCTGACGCCCATGGGCCGGAGCCGGCACCGCTGGAGCCGAACGGTGCCGGCGAGGCGCATGCCCGGGAAGGCATTGTCAGGATGCGGCCCGAGCAGGTCACCGGGCAGGACATTAAGGTCCTGAAGGTCGAGGGCGGCACGCTCGCCAGGCACCTGCTGGTGTCCGGCACCATCACGCCCGACACCGACCGGGTCGCCCGCGTCCCGGCTCGGGTGGTCGGCACCGTGGCCGAGTTACGCAAGCGCCTCGGCGACGCCGTCCAGAAGGACGAGATCGTCGCGGTCCTCGATAGCCGTGAGGTCGCCGACGCCAAGAGCGAGTACCTCACCGCCCTGGTCCAAGCCGAACTGCAGAAGATCAATTACGAGCGCCAGCAAAAGCTGCTCGCGTCCCAGGCCGCGTCCGAGGCCGCGTTCCAGAACGCCCGTGCGACGTTCCTGGAAAACCAGCTTCGCGTCGACCTCGCCCGCCAGAAGCTGTCCGCGTTGGGGCTGAACGCCACCGAGGTCGCGGCTGCCCAGAAGCGCGACGAGGCCACCCCGAACCGGTCGAGCCTGCGCCTGTTCGAGCTGCGCTCGTCCCTGTCCGGACGCATCGTCGAGCGCAAGGTGGACGTGGGCACCAAGGTCGGCGGCGAGAGCGATCCCGCCGACCTCTACACGGTGGCCGACCTCTCGTCCGTGTGGATCGAGCTCTCCGTATCGACCCTTGATCTGGTCAAGGTTCGGGATGGCGCGCGCGTCGCGATCGCCTCGGGTCAGGCGGGCGGCCGCCACGCGGAGGGCAAGGTTGTCTTCGTCAGCCCGCTCCTCAACCAGGAGACGCGCTCGGCCCGGGTCATCGTCGCCCTGCCCAATCCGGACCTCACCTGGCGGCCCGGCACCTTCGTCACCGCCGAGGTGGAGATCGCCCGGGACGCGGTCGCCGTGCGCATCCCCAAGGCCGCTCTGCAGACCTTCGAGGGCAAGCGCGTGGTCTTCGTGCGCACCGAGGCGGGTTTCGAGAAGCGCGAGGTCGAGCTCGGGCACTCCGACGACGAGGCCTACGAGGTCACGGCGGGCCTCAAGGCCGGCGAGGAGATCGCGGTCGGCAACTCCTTCCTGCTGAAGGCCGAGCTCGGCAAGGCCGAAGCCGGCGACAACGACTGAGGGGCACGCCGACCATGATCAGCCGCATCCTCGACGTCTCGGTCCGCCAGCGCTGGCTGGTGCTGCTCCTGTCGCTGCTCGCCGCGGGTTTCGGCGGCTACGCGTTGACGAGGCTGCCCATCGATGCGGTGCCCGACATCACCAACAACCAGGTGCAGATCAACACGGTCGCGCCCGCGCTCTCGCCCTTCGACATCGAGCGGCAGGTGACCTACCCGGTCGAGACCGCGCTCGCCGGGATCAAGGGGCTCGATTACACCCGATCCCTCTCGCGCAACGGCTTCTCGCAGGTCACGGCGGTCTTCAGCGACAAGGTCGACGTCTACTTCGCTCGCCAGCAGGTGGTGGAGCGCCTCAGCGAGGCCCGCGAGGCGCTGCCCTCCGAGGTCGAACCGCATATGGGGCCCATCACCACGGGCCTGGGTGAGATCTACATGTGGACGGTCCGGTACGCCGAGCCCGCGGAACGCAAGGTTGCGGCCCCCGGCAAGCCGGGCTGGCAGCCCGACGGCACCTACCTGACCCCTGAGGGCCAACGGCTGACGAACGATCTCGAACGGGCGGCCTACCTGAGGACCGTCCAGGACTGGGTCATCCGGCCCCAGGTGAGGACCGTCCCGGGGGTCGCCGGCGTCGACGGGATCGGCGGGTTCGAGAAGCAGTACCACGTCCAGCCGGACCCGACGAAGCTCACCGCCCTCGACCTGTCCTTCGCGGACGTCGCCCGGGCGCTCCAGGCCAACAACGCCAACCAGGGCGCCCGATACCTGGAGGACAACGGCGAGGGCTACGTCGTCAGGTCCTCGGGCCGCCTGGAGAGCATGGACGAGATCGGCAACGTCGTCGTCACGACCCGCGGCGGCGTGCCGGTTCGGATCAAGGATATCGCCGAGGTGCGCATCGGCCGCGACCTGCGCACCGGCTCGGGCAGCGAGAACGGGCGGGAGGCGGTTGTCGGGACCGCCTTGATGCTGATCGGGGAGAACAGCCGCACGGTAGCGGCCGCCGTCGATTCCCGCATGGCCCAGATCCGGCGTTCCCTGCCGCCGGGCGTCGAGGTCCAGACGGTGCTCGACCGGACGCTGCTGGTCGAGGCCACGATCCGCACGGTGGGCAGGAACCTCGCGGAGGGCGCGGGTCTCGTCATCGTCATCCTGTTCCTGCTGCTCGGCAACATCCGGGCGGCGCTGATCACGGCGCTGGTCATCCCGGTCGCCATGCTGATGACCGTGACCGGCATGGTCGAGGCTCGGATCTCGGCCAACCTGATGAGCCTCGGGGCGCTGGATTTCGGGCTCATCGTCGACGGGGCGGTGATCATCACCGAGAACGCGCTTCGCCACCTCGCCGAGCGGCAGCACGCGCTCGGGCGCCCCCTCGACACCGAGGAGCGTCTCCAGACCGTTCGCGCCTCGGCCGAGGAGATGATCAAGCCGTCCCTCTACGGTCAGGCGATCATCATCCTGGTCTACGTCCCGCTCCTGACCTTCACGGGCGTCGAGGGCAAGATGTTCGAGCCGATGGCGCTGACCGTCATCATCGCGCTGGCCGCGGCCTTCGTGCTGTCGCTGACCTTCGTGCCGGCCCTGATCGCCATCATGATCACCGGCCGCGTCACGGAGAAGGACAACCTCATCATCCGGGCGCTGAAGGCGGCGTATCGGCCGGTCCTCGCCGTAGCGGTCCGGGCACCGTTCGCCTTCATCGGCGCCGCCCTGCTGCTGCTGGTGGGCGCCGGCTTGCTCGCCGCGAGGCTCGGGACCGAGTTCATCCCGACCCTGGACGAGAAGAGCATCGCGCTGAACGCGCTGCGCATCCCCTCGACCTCGCTGAGCCAGTCGCAGGCAATGCAGCTCAAGGTCGAGCAGGCCGTCTCAAAATTCCCGCAGGTCGCCTACGTGTTCTCGAAGACCGGCACCGCCGAGGTCGCCACCGACCCGATGCCGCAGAACTCCTCCGATACCTTTGTAATCCTCAAGCCGCAGGCGGAATGGCCGGATCCGGAGCTGCCCAAGGCCGAGTTGCAGGAGCAGATCGAGAAGGCCGTCGGCGCGCTCGCCGGCAACGTCTACGAGTTCTCACAGCCGATCCAGTTGCGCTTCAACGAACTGCTGGCCGGGACCCGGGGCGACCTCGCCGTGAAGGTGTTCGGCGACGAATTCGGGGCGATGACGCAGGCCGCGAACCGGGTCGCCGAGATCCTGCGGGCCACGCACGGCGCGGAGGACGTCAAGGTCGAGCAGACCGCCGGCCTCCCGATCCTTGAGATCAAGATCGACAAGACCGAGGCCGCACGCCTGGGGCTGAGCACCGGGGCAATCCAGGAGGTCATCGGCGCGGCCATCGGCGGCAAGGATGCGGGCGTCGTCTTCGAGGGCGACCGGCGCTTCCCCATCGTGGTGCGCCTGACCGACAAGGTCCGCGAGGACCGCGAGGCCCTAGAGAACATCCCGGTGTCCCTGCCCCCCGGGCCGAACGGCCGGGCCGCCTCCGTGCTCCTGAAGCAGGTGGCGAGCTTCACCGTGACTGAGGGACCGAACCAGGTCAGCCGCGAGAACGGCCGGCGCCGGGTCGTCGTCACCGCCAACGTCCGCGGACGCGACATCGGCTCGCTCGTCGCCGAGGCCCAGGCCAGGGTGGCCAGCCAGGTACAACTACCGCCGGGCTACTACGTGACCTGGGGCGGGCAGTTCGAGAACCTCGCCTCGGCCCGCCGACGCCTGACCGTGGTGGTGCCGGTCTGCTTCTTCCTGATCTTCCTGCTGCTCTACTCGGCCCTGGGAAGCGCCCGGGACGCGCTCCTGGTGTTCAGCGCCGTGCCCCTGGCGCTGACCGGCGGCATCGCGGCTCTGTGGCTGCGCGGCATGCCGCTGTCGGTACCGGCCGCGGTCGGCTTCATCGCCCTCTCGGGCGTGGCGGTCCTGAACGGCCTCGTGATGCTGACCTTCATCAAGCAGCTCATGGCCGAGGGACGCCCGAAGCGGGAAGCCATCTTGGAGGGAGCCATGACCCGGCTCCGGCCCGTGGCGATGACGGCGCTCGTCGCCTCCCTGGGGTTCGTGCCGATGGCGCTCGCGACCGAGACCGGTGCCGAGGTGCAGCGGCCGCTCGCCACCGTGGTGATCGGCGGCCTGATCAGCGCCACCCTCCTGACGCTCGTGGTCCTCCCGGCCCTCTTCGCCCGCTTCGGCGGGAGGGAGGCGTCCCGGCAGCGCTCCGAGGTGGAGCGTCCGCCGGCGCTCCGGCAGGCGGCGGAGTAGGCCATGGCCCTCGTCCAACCGACGTTCCTGGACGAACCGGAGGCGGAAAGGTCGACCACGGCGGGATTGTGCCGCCTCCTGAGCTCATCGCCCTGCGATCGCCCGATCCTGCGCGGCTGCGTTCCCCGGGAGAAACTCGCCGCGGAGCGTGGATCGGGTTCGAGGGGCTCCCTGTCTCGCGGGGGCCGGGACGGCTCGTCATCCTCCGAGGTCGAGGAGCGTCAGCCCCTGGGGAGTGGGCCGAAGAGCCGCCAGCCTGCTCCCCGCGAGGCCGGTGGGTACATGGCGGGCACGGCACGTGGCGGTACTCGCCCTGGCCGCCGCGACGGGCGGCTGCGCACGCTTTCCCGACCTTCCCGGCTTCGCGGCCGTGCCGTTCACGCTTCAACTCCCGTTCGGCGAGCACCTGGACGGCAGCATCACCACACGCCTGCTGAGACGCGAATTCCAGGCGACGAATGCGCGGGTGACCTGCAGCGGGTCATTCAACGCGCCGAAACCGGGCGCCCCGGCCGTGATTTTCGCGGAAGGCTCGAATGGCATGCGCGGGAGCGGATCGCTCGAAGGCGGAAGCTCGTTCGGTGCCGCCGGGACGATGAGCATGCCGGCGTCGGCCTTGCAGCGTTCCGGTACGGCACGGCGGGCCGGGCGAAGTGACGAGGTCGGGATGAATCCCCGTGCCGAGAGGAGCCACGTGCAGGGTCGGACGGTCAGGGCTCGCCTGCTCGATAGCGGGGGATCGATCCCGAGCCGGCAGCCTGCACCGGGCGGGCGGTCGGCACCGTCCACCCTGGCTTGCCCGACGGTGACCGGAACGCCTCGGTTCATGGCCGCGTCCGTGATCGGGCTTCGGCGGCTTCGGGACCGGCGCACCTACGGCGCCTGGCGCCGTGCATTGGCGTGTCTGCTCGCCTTCGTCCTGATCATCGCCCTCGTGGACCCGGCCCTGACATCGCCCCGGGTCGGACCCGACCATTGGAAAGGGCCCGGCACGTTGTCCCTCTTCGAGCCGGGTTCGACCGTGTCGGCTGCGGATGACCCCTCGGACCGAGAGCGCCCCGGACCGACCCGGTGCAACGGCTACTGCCCCTGTCATGCGGCCCTTAGGCCCGACGACGGCCTCGCGGTGCCCGCTCGCGTCGCGCGGGCTCTGGAATTCCCGCTGTTCGGCGACGGTTTCCGGTCCCTGACGGCCGCCCCGCCCAACGAGCCGCCACGCGCCTGACCGCTCGGCTGCCGCGACCGCGGCGGCGCCCCGGGTCGAAAAGCCCAGTCCCGTGACCCGGATGTTGAGTGCGCTTGCCTCGCGTGAGCGCGCGGCCCGTCGCCGTGACGGAGCCGCAGGTCGGAACCGCCTACGAGATCGGGTGGAGCGATGCGCGTTCCCAGTCCCCCCTTGACCAACCCGGCACTGCCGACCGTCGACCCGGGAGCCGATGGCCTCCGGCCAGCCCGATCACGCTCGTCGGACGTCTCGGGCTCCTCGGTGCGAGGGCGCCCACTGCCGTCGGACACCCCGAAAGCGGTCTGCCCGCCCCAAGCGAGGCTCGGGCCGCGTCGGCTCAGCCGGCGCTCCCTCGCTGTGGCGCTCGCGACCTTCGCGGCGAGCTCGGTCGGTAGCCTACGGGCCGAGACGCTGGAGGGCTCGCTGGGGCGCGCCTACCGTGCGAACCCGGAGCTGAACGCGACGCGGGCGGGCTTGCGAGCGACGGACGAGGAGGTCGCGCTGGCGCGGGCCGGCTACCGCCCGACCGTGGCCGCGGACGCGGACATCGGGGTACAGAACGTGCAGGGGACCGCAGGCGGCGAGCGCCTGGCGCGAACCTCGTTCCCGCGCGGCCTGGGGCTGACCGTCGAACAGACCCTGTTCAACGGCTTCCAGACGGACAACGACACCCGTCGCGCGGAATCGAACGTGCTCGGCCAGCGCGAGGCCTTGCGCTCCACCGAGAACACGATCCTGTTCAACGCGGCGCAGGCCTACATGGATGTCCTGCGCGACACCGCGACCGTGGAGCTCAACCGCAACAACATCGCGGTTCTGGAGGAGCAGCGCCGCCAGACGACCCTGCGCTTCCGGCTCGGCGAGTTGACCCGGACGGATGCCGCGCAGGCTGACGCCCGTTTGGCCGGAGCCCGCTCGCAGCTGAGCGCGGCGGAGGCGCAGCTCCGTGCCCGCACCGGCGTCTTCCGCCAAGTCATCGGCGTGGACCCGCGCCGGCTTGCCCCCGGGCGCCCGCTCGACCACCTGGTCCCGCCACGTCTCGACCTCGCGCTCGGCATAGGGCTGGCCGAACATCCACGGATCCTCGCCGCGCTCCACGCGGTCGATGCCGCGGAGGCGCAGGCGAAGGTCTTCGAGGGGCGGCTCTACCCTCGGGCCGGCGCCTCGGGCGTCGTCCAAAGGCGCCGCGACGAGGAGGAGCCGGGGGACGATGTCCTCGCGGCCGGGCTCGTCGGGCAGGTGACGATCCCCGTCTACGAGGGCGGGCAGGTCTACGCGCAGGTCCGGCAGGCCAAGGAGCAGGCCGGGCAGGCGCGCATCGAGGCGGAGCAGGTGCGCGACGCCGTCCGCGCCGGCATCGTCGCCGCCTGGGCACAGCTTGAGGCCTCGAAAGCGCAGGTCGCCGCCTCGCAGGCCCAGGTCCAGGCCAACGAGGTGGCGCTGGCCGGCGTGCGGGACGAGGCGCGCGCCGGCCAGCGCACCACCCTCGACGTCCTGAACGCCCAGCAGGAACTGCTCAACGCCCGGGTGGGCCTGGTCGTGGCGCAGCGCGACCGCGTCGTGTTCTCCTACGGCGTGGTCCAAGCGCTCGGCCGCCTTACCGCGCGCCTCGCGGAGCTGCCCGTGGTCCCCTACGGCGCCAAGGCCCACTACGACCAGGTCGAGGATCTCTGGGCGGGCCTGCGCACGCCCGACGGTCGCTGACGCCCGGCCCGCGGGACGCCGCACCATCCGGGCGGCCTCAACGCGGCCGCCACCCGGGGCCGCCCGCCCGCGGCTCGGCCGCCCTGCCCCAACCCGGCTTCCGAGCCTGCCGACGCGGAGCGGCGGGAAGCCCCAAGGCCCTCACGAGAGAGGGCCGGACACGACGTCGGAGCCCTTCTTGGTCACGCCCTCCCTGATTCATGCCTTGGCCCACCGGATCGCGGGGGTCGATTACCCCCACAGCCACTGGTGGTTCGACCTCCTGGCCCTGCTCGCCTTCGTGGTCGCGCCGGCCTGGACAGGATGGCTGATGGTCCGGCTCGGCCTGCGATGGATGGGGTCGGAAGGACGTCGACGGGTCCACCCGGTTGCCGTTCCGTCGCGCGAGCCCCGGACCGGATCGGTGCCGCCGACGTCGGGCGGCGCCCATCAGGGCCTCGATGGCTGGTGCCTGGAGCATTTCGTCGTCCGTGCGACGCTGCGCTTCCAGCTGCGTCTCGTGCTGCTCTCGCTGCTGACGCTGCCCGCGGCGTGGCTCCTCCTCGAAATCCCCAAGCACATCATCAACCGCGCCATCACCGACGCGGATGGGGACGGGCATCCGGAGATGGTCGTCCTCGGCTTCACCCTAAGCCAGGTGGAGCTGCTGTTCGCCCTGTGCGGGAGCTACCTGGCCGTGCTCACGCTCGGCGGGCTCGCAAAGTATGCGGTCAACCGGTCGCGCGGGCGCGTCAACGAGCGTCTCGTGCGCCGCCTGCGCCTCGCCATCCTCCGTCGCGCGCGCGACGAGCCCTCGCCCGAGCGACGGGCCACGCTGGCGGCCGTGGCCATGCAGGAAGTCGAGCCGATCGGCTACTTCGGCGGGAGCCTCGTTGTCGTGCCGCTCGTGCAGGGTGGCACGCTCGCGACCAGCATCGTCTTCCTGCTCCTCCAGAACGCCGCCCTCGCGCTGGCGGCGCTGATGATGCTGCCGGTCCAGCTCACGCTGCTGCCGCGCCTGCAGCGGCGCCTGAACGCGAAGGTGCGCGAACGGGTGCACGCGACGCGGGCCCTAGGAGGTCTCCTGACCGCGGCGCCGGACGGTCGGGGGGCCACGCCGCCTCGCGACCGGGCCGCACGAACGCCGACCGGGTCGCGGCAGATGCGCTTGGCCGAGGACCTTGAGCGCGTGCGCATCGAGATCAATGATCTCAAGGGCCGTCTCAAAGGCCTGTATAACTACACCTCCAACCTGACGCCGTTCTTCTTCTTCGCGATCGGCGGCTACCTGGTCGTGCAGGAGCGGCTCTCGCTCGGCGCGCTCGTCGCCGCGCTGGCGGCCTACAGGGAGATTGCGCCGGCGATGCGCGAGGTGTTCGATTTCGTCCAGAGCCGGTCCGACGCGAACGCCCGGTTCGAGGAGGTCACGACGGCGCTCCGCCCCGCTCCGCCCGACCATCCACCCCGGTAGGCCCGAGCGGCCGAGCGTTCAATCCGGTCGCTCCGGCCGGCCCGGCGCGGCCTTCGCGGGCGGCAGGAGGGCGACGCGCAGGAGTTCGACGAGGCGGCGACGGTTCACGAGGAACAGGGTGGCGGCGAGCCCGAGATAGACCCAGGCGAGCGCGGTCAGCGTCGCCACCGTGCGTGCCGCGTCGTCCCGGTAGGCGAAGGCCAGCCCCACCTGCAGGCCGAAGAGGCTTGCCAGGGCGAATGCCGAGACGAGGCCGAGACGTAGCCGCAGCAGCAGGCCTAACGCGAACAGCGATTGCGCGGCGGTCAGGAAGAACTCCTCCGCTTGGCGGGCGTCGAGCGGCAGGTTCGTCAGCGAGCCCGCGCCGACGCTCATCGCGAGCGGCAGCATGCCGACCAGCAGCGTCCACTGGCTGATCTTGTCGCTGACCAAGGCGCCGAGCCCGCTGGCGGCCCGGCCCGCCAGCACGAACAGGACCGCGACGGTCATGGCCGGGGCCTCGCTCGCCAGCGGCGCGAGCCACTGGATGAGGAGGAACTCATCAAGGCCGAGAACCCGGCCGGCTCCGACCAGCGCCTCGGCGAACGGCTCGGCCGAGACCAGGATGATGCCGCAGGCGACCAGCGTCAGAGCCGCCATCGCGGCCCACTGCCTAGCCACGGGCAACGCGTTCAGGGCGGCGGCAGGGCCGGGCTCCTCGCCCTCGTCCTCATCCTCGTGCTCAGGCGCGCCGCGGGTGCGCCAGACGTAGGCGCCGAAGAACGCCGCCAGGATCGCGAAATCGAGCGGTCCGATGCCGTCCTTGAGCACGATGACGAAGGCGTACAGGCTTGCCAGGAGCAGGAAGGCGACCTCGACCGCGTTGGCTCGGGTCAACTCCACCGCACGGCCGCCGCCCCGCGCCCAATGGATGGCGACCAGAAGCGGCCAGGCCAAGCCGACGAGCAGCCGGTTGGCCCCCGTCATGTTGGCGGCGGCGTAGTGCACGTACTGGGACCCCGGCCCCGCCTTGCCGGCCTGGTAGGCGTAGTAGAGGTCGACCGCATATTCGGGCAGCACGGTCACGAGGGCGACGATGGCGATGATCAGCCCCTGCGAGACGTGCCGCTCGGCGGCTTCCGCCCCCCAGGACAGCAGGAAGCCGGCCGCGAGGATGGCGGCCCCGAAGGCCGCCGTCTCGCCGATGGGCCCCACCCGAAGGCCGGTTAGCCGCAAGGTCAGGGCCGGCGCCGCCGCCGCGACCGCGAGGGCGACCAGCATCAAGAAGCGTCCCACTCCGTCCCTCCTCGTCACAGTCCCGGGCCGTGGCCGCCGGGCGCGGGCGGTCCTCGTCGGCCGTCCGAAGGCCGCGTCCAAGTCGGCGCGAAGGCAGCCCCGCCGGCGGCGATGCCTGAACGCTGAACCCGCCGCCTCAGGCCGGCTGCCCGCCCCGGTACCGCGCGAACGGCGACCGCCCATCCTTCCCGAATAGGACGACCTCGTATGTGTCGGGCTCCATGCCCCCAACCTCCATGCCGGGCGAGCCGAGCGGCATGCCCGGGACCGCCAATCCCGTGCCCTCGGGCCTCTCCGCGAGCAGGCGCTTGATCGCGCCGGCCGGGACGTGCCCCTCGACCACATAGCCGCCGACCTGAGCGGTATGGCAGGAGGCAAGCTCGCGAGGCACCCCGAGACGGATCTTGAGCGGGTTCACCGGCGCCTCGGTGACCGTCACGGCGAAGCCCGCCTCGCGCATGTGGGCGACCCACTTCCCGCAGCAGCCGCAACTCGGATCCTTGGTCACGGCGACCGTGGGCAGACCCTTCGCCAGGGCAGCCCGTCCGAGCGTTAGCCCGACCGCCAGGCCCGCAAGCACGGCACGCCGAGATGGTATCGTATCGCTCCTCATCCTCATCTCCGTTCGCTCTCACTCGGCTGCCAGAGGCATGAGGGCGCTCTCCCCGGCCTCCGCAGCGGCCTGCGGCAGTCCGCGCCCTTTCACCAGGGCGTAGACGGCCGGAATCACGACGAGGGTCAGCACGGTCGAGGAGACCATCCCGCCGATCATCGGCACGGCGATGCGCTGCATGACCTCGGAGCCGGCGCCCGTGCTCCACAGGATCGGGATGAGGCCCGCCATGATGGCAGTCACGGTCATCATCTTCGGGCGCACCCGCTCGACCGCCCCGACCATGATGGCGCGACGCAGGTCCTCGCTCGTGAGCGGGCGTCCCTCGCGCCCGCACTGGGCACGGACCTCGTCGAGGGCGTGGTCGAGATAGACCAGCATGATCACGCCGGTCTCCGCGGCGACCCCGGCGAGCGCGATGAAGCCGACCGCCACCGCCACCGACATGTTGAAGCCCATCCACCACATCAGCCAGACGCCGCCGACGAGCGCGAACGGCAGCGACAGCATGACGATCAGCGTCTCGGTGAGGCGGCGGAAGTTGAGGTAGAGCAGCAGGAACACGACCAGCAGCGTCAGCGGCACTACGATGCGCATCCGCGCCTCGGCGCGCTCCAGGTACTCGTACTGCCCGCTCCACTGCAGCGTTGTGCCAGGGGGCAGCCTGACCTCGCTGTCGACCGCGGCACGTGCATCGGCGACGTAGCCGCCGAGGTCGCGCCCCGCGATGTCGACGAAGATGTAGACCGCGAGCTGGCCGTTCTCCGTCCGGATCGAGGTCGGCCCGCGGGTGAGCTCGACCTTGGCGACTTCGCGCAGCGGCACCGTGCCCCCGGCCGGAAGCGGCACCTGCACCTCGTCCGCGATGGCCTGGGGATTCGAGCGGAAGGCGCGGGGATAGCGCACGTTGACGGTGTAGCGCTCGCGGCCCTCGACGGTGTTGGTCACGCTCTGTCCACCGAGCGCCGTGGCGATGACGTCCTGCACGTCGCCGACCATCAGACCGTAGCGCCCGAGCGCCTCGCGGTTCGGCGTGATGTCGAGGAAGTAGCCGCCGATGACCCGCT
>NZ_BPQX01000035.1 GCF_022179525.1 Methylobacterium persicinum | reverse complement strand
CGGTCCACGCCGGATGAGTACGATCAGATGGGGATCATCGGCCGTAAACCGTGCGATGCGCTGGCGCTGAAGGGCCGTGTAATCCTCCCACCTCACATCGTGGAACTGTAAGGCCTGCGTCAGCCTCTCGGCGCCCTTCTCGACGTCATGACCAGGATAGTAATACCCCAGATCTCGAATCAGCTCGGCATTGTGGACGAACGGATATCCCTGCCAACAGCATTCCAAATAGTGGTAGTTGAGCGGCAACCCCCACTGATGAGAGACGACGACGTCGGTATGGTCCGCCAGGAAGTAGGGCGTGACGACCCGCCCGATGAAGCTCGCTTTCCCCGCATGGATGATATCGAGATACTGCATCAGGCTCACGAACTCACGGCCGTCGTGCACGAACCGATCCGCATTCGCCACATGGAGAAATTGGACAAGGTCCGGCACCCGTCGGAAGGCCTGCTCCACGATGAAAATCGGATAAAGGCAGAATTTCAAGACATCAATATTCGGCTCAAGGACCGCAATTCGCTTTCCGCCGTTCCCAGGGCGGTACTGCCCGCCATGCGGTAATGGCCGGGTGGCAGCCTCGATCGCCATGGGATCCCACACGAAGGGAATCTCCCGCACGGGACATCGGCGGAGCGTCTGAAAGAAGCCGCGGTTGAGATCGAAGACCTGCGGGATTGCCCAGACGACATCGTATCCCCGGTTCACGTAGATCGAGTCATACAACGGTCGCTGAAAGACTATCGCCTCGATATTTTGGATGTATTCGGGACCGCAGCAATAGCTGACGATCCTGGTTCCCTGATGCTTGAGACGCGCCGTCTGTTCCCAGTCGATCTGTCCACCGAGCTCGATCAGCACATCAAGCCCAGCCCACCCGTCCTCGAAGGGCATGGTGGGATACTCCGCCCGATTCCACGCCAGCTCGGCGGTGATCGGAACCGGGGTGGTGTTGAGCAAGCAGACCCGGTGGCGGTGTCGGGAACGCCGGATCAGCTTGGCGAGATACAGGGCATTCTGTTTGATGCCGTTGAGCCACAGACTTTCGCCCGCATCCCGCAGGCCAATGGTGATGCCGACGGTGAGCGAACGCCTCTCCACCACCCCGCAACCTTCAGAGGGCTGGCGCTAACTGATGACTCAAAACGCCCGCTCCCGCCCCGCGCCTGTCATCGAACAATCCGGCGATCGCCTCGCTGTAGGCGCGCACATTCGCGTCCGATGTCGGATCGAGCTTCGCGATTAACCTGCGTCCGTTGGCGATGTAGGTTTCGAGATCCAGGTCGTGCTGGACAAAGGCCTGCAGGAGGGCCGCGCCCCCATCCTCCGGATCGAAATCCTCGTAGCGATAACCGCATCCCTCGATCAGCGTCGAGTTGTGGATGAGGGGAAAACCGCCATACAAGGCCTCATAGTACAGATAGTTTTGCGCATTTTCCCATTGATGCGAAACGATCACGTCAGCTTGAGAACCCATGATGTCGAAGATGGGAAAACGATCTTCAAAACTCGCCATGCCATTCTTGATGAGCGTAAGCGAGCGCGCAAATCGAATGAATATCTGATTGTTTCGAAGCTCCGCTGTATTAAATACTCGCAACACATCCAAAAACGCAGGATTTCTCCGATACGCATTCTCGCATGCGAGCAGAGGTATATGAGCCGTCTTCACGGAACATATATTTGGTTCGAGGATCGCGGCCCGCCACCGCGAACGACCGGGCACGTAGCGGAATTCGGTATGCCGTCCGCAAGATGCCACCTCACGGTCAACTAATTGAGGCGACCAGAGATGCTGCATGATACGAACCGGCGCGCGCAACCCGGCCTCATAATATCGGGCGCATGTCCGCTCAAACGCAGGAAGGGTCCAGACTTCCTGGTATGGCATGCCTGACATCAACAAACCGGGCGCCAGCTTGAACGCCATGCGCTCCGCGTCGATGATGAAGTCGTTTGCAACACGCATGGCCGCGATCCGGCCACCACGGTCAACGAAGGTCTTTCCCCACTCCACATCAAGCTGCGCGCTCAACTCAACGATGACATCCAAACTATCTAGCGCCTCGGCAACGCCAATCACATCGGCACCGAACTCCCGGGAGAACTGCGATCTATGCCCGCCAGCGCCCGGCCCATCGACGACGATACAACACCACTCCACTTGTGGCGATGCCTTCAACATCTCGATCAGGAAAAAGCAATTTTGGAAGATACCATTTTCCCATAACGTCTGATTTTCGTCGCGAACAAACAATGTGACGCCGACACGGAGGCGATCCGAACGTCCTCGACGACTTTGCGCACGGAGCACTTTTGCGTTCATCACCCCCACTTCTGCTTCGCCTTTTGATTTGTTAAATTAACAAGTCGGCGCGCATAATGGTCTACGTTCGTCCGGGCAGTGGGTGCAAGGGACGCAATAACGGAGCGAGCCCGGTTCTGATAATTTGCCAGATTTCGATCGTGACACATTACAGCATCAAGGAATTGCTTTGCGCCCGCTTGTACATCAGAATCATCGCAATAATAACCAACGTCGCGGAATACTTTAGAGTTATGAATAAGCGGATAAGATCCATACAATGCATCGAGGTAGAGATAATTCTGCTCGCACCGTATCTGGTGGCTCACCACCATATTAGCTCCCCTTCCCATGACATGCGCAAAGTAGTCGCGCCCCATAATGATGGTCTTTTGTGCTTTGTAGAGCGACGAGTTGCTGATGAAATGAATGTAAGCTGAGTGATCTTCCAATACATCGCCATTCAAATGACTGACTTTGTCGATGATCGCTGGACAACTCCGCTCTACAAGATCACAGATAAGATAAGGAATTAATCCCATCTTGATCGGAGATATATTCGGCTCAAATATTGCTGGCCGGACATTCCCATGTTCGAGCGATCCTGGTCTGTAACCAAATTGCAGCGCCCCATCTTGTTCCCTCAACATGGTTTGCACGAGAAATCGAGGCGCCCATAGATACGGAACTTTATACACAGGGCATTGATGAATTGACCGAAGCATTGGCGCGAAGACCATATCTTTTGCTAACAACCAAATTTCTTCGAATCTTTCAGGATCTATAAAAAAACCGTCTCGCCCGAAAACAGTCGGCTCAATCAGCGATACGTAAGGCTGTCCACAAAGATGAAGGATGAACTTGCCGCCACGAAACCGAAAGCGGCTGATCCATTCCGTATCGATGGCACCACCCATCTCGATTGCGACGTCTACGGCGTCATATGCCTCTGCTACACTGATGAGAGGAATTTTGAGAGCGTCAGCATCGGCTCCTTCAGGATGGCTCGCCGTATCACCGCAGTCGATGAGATACACTGCCTCCACGAACGGTATAGCCGCCATCAAACCTGCGAAATGGAAGATGTTCTGAACAAGGCCATTATTCCAGACGTTCTGCCTTTCGCCCGTCATAATCGTGATGCCAATACGCATCGGATTTCCTGCTCAAGTAAGGAATTACGGCATCCTGAAAACAATCCCGCAGTCTTATATCAAACAAAATATCTCCCATTAACACTGGTAAAAAGACATGACGTCGCGCCCTTATATGTACGCGACGTCTTTACAGTTTCCGATATTTCTCGATTTAATTAGCGCGTAGCTAAAAATGCCATCATATTACGGGCTTCCTGAAGTGCAAACTCGACACGCACTTCTCCAATGCCCAATCCCGTCCAAGCTGCTGATGCAGTGGGAAAACTTGCAAATTCATTTGCAAGAGTATCATCCATCTGCACCATTGCAGTGCACAGCGCGGCTTCACAACTAGAATAATCAATACGTCTCGTATTTGCTTGGCCAAACTGCAGGTTTACGCCACTTTTAAGCTCAACGCTTGTCGGAGTCTGTATAGCCAAACTGATTGAATTACTACTTTTGATTACACTCAAAAATATTATCGGTCGACGGTCTTCATTAATTTTAAGTATGTTCATTTTGCCGATACAGCTCCGATTTCCACCAGTCGCCGATGGCGGAAAGCATGTAACGACCCACCCCTGAAACTTTGTCACCTCGTTACCACCAGCACCATTTGGGGTATTTGTACCTGCTGTTTGGACCTGAGGCGCAGCTATCGGCGCCGGCCGCTCTAAAACCTTCACCCTGCTTTTTTCTACACTTTGGCTCGAACGGCTTGGCGCAGCGCTTCGTCTAATCGCATTTGGCTGCACGATTCCATTATCACCGTCTTGTGCATACAACAAATTAATACCCCCAAATAGGGTTAGGCATATACCCGCTATGGTATAGCGCACGTTACAGCCCTTGATATTCATGATATTCTCCGACATTTTTCAAAAAAGCTTCGATTGCTTTTTCGCTGATCTATTGCCCATAAATAACGCGGTATGATGCTCCACGCACAGCATCATTTATTTCACCGGCTTTGGCATCAATACGGATACATTTATGTATCTTTCCGGAATTGTCACCACAATCAATTATGTTGTACACAGACTGCGCCTGTTGTTTCGGAAATAACCACAACATAATAGCTCCACTGAGAGCCAATAAATTGACAGTAAGCGCCACAAATATTAGCAGAAGTATATTTTGCTTCAAGTTACCAAACATTTGTAGCTCCTCGTTTTTAAAGGTCCGACAACCCGCTCCTAACCAGGTCATTCATTGATTTGAGACTTTTGGCGCATCTCTCATTGATTTCTTCAACGAATATTATGACTTAATTACCACGGCGCGGTCGTCCCTCGCAAAACCTCAGAAAATCCATCCCCTTTAACAAAGTACTTGGCTACAAGTATATCTCCTTTGTTCTTTTCTGTTTTCGAAACATGTGCATTATTTGAAATGCTTATTTTGATTTGTTCACCCGAGTTAAGTATGAAGGTAAACCTAGCATCAAGCGGAAACATGTATTTACATCCATTGTCGTATAATGTTGCTTTTACAATACTAAAGTACTGGACCTTCACGACTTTTCCGTCGATCTTAGTCAGCTGATTTGCCTCAACCGCAATATCCTTGCCCCCGGTGATTAAACTCGGGAGAGCAAATACGATTGCCGGAACCCCTGTATCGGTAGTAGCAATGAGTGCGGAACCTGAGCTTTGATTGGATTCATCGATAATATCCGACAGCATATTACAAACACGCCGTTTGATCTTGATAATTTCTTGGCAGTTTGCTCGCCAGCTGCCGAACCGGAACTCACGAGATATAATGGCACCTTCCCTGAATATCGTAGAGTCAATCGCCGGCGTTGCTAACAAATCTTGCCCGTATGAAGTCAAACTGACAGACAGCGACAGCGCTGAAATGAGTGTTGCGGGATAGAGTGTCGAGCGCATGCCGCCATTTAACATGGAGCAGATACGAAAGATAGGTGTCGGCCCTAGATAATACAAAAAAATACTTCAACCTATAGCTTATTCATATTACTCTTGCTACTTTTGCGGGCATTCCAAAGGACCAGATGTTTCGAATTTTGGGCCGGACGCGCGAGCGTCCGGCCCTCAGTCGATTACCAGCTATAGCTCAGTCCAGCGCCAACCCCGAGCTTGTTGATGGTGGGGGTATAAGAAACTGACGCTGTTCCTCTCAAAGAGCCATCCTCAGACGTGAACCCATAACCGACTGCGAGCGCTCCCTGATTGTCATAATAGCCACCGCCAATTCCGATACTCTGGGATCCCGGGTGATCGCTGAATCTCATTTGGCTCATGGCGAACGCAGAAGCGACACCACCCGCTGCGATACGTCGGTTCTTGGTTATCTGCAGCTGCAACGACGATGCTACAGCATGCATATTGTTTTCCAGGTTCGCCAAACCGTTGTCGAGCGCGGTGATTGCGCCGCCAACACTTGAGTAATTTGCTCCGCGAACTTGATAACTTGGCGGAGTGATCGATCCGGAGATCGGATCCATTTTCGCGCCGCCGCCAAGTGCTTCAGCTATACTGTTTCCGAGTGCGTATATTTGACCGCCATTGATCGCATCGCTGGATGTAGCGCCAATCTTGCCCGCTGCGACGTTGTGCAGGACGACAGGGCCCGCTCCTGAGCCAGGCTGTAAATACAAGTCGTTCGAGGTCGACAACGCGCCATTTGTGTCGCCCGTCGTTGTACCACGCCGTAATCCGCTGACTTCGCCATTTGCGACGCTTGTTGAGATCGCAATGACTGTACTGTTGGCACTCGCGAGGCCTGTAGAGAGGGACGATACCCCTGTCGATAGCAGACTCACAGTGCTGGCGGTATTGCTAAGGCCTGTCGAAAGAGACGCTACTGAACTTGAGCCGGATGTTATTGCAGTAGATAGTTGTGCGACTGCGCTAGAAGTTGAACTTAAGCCGGTAGAGAGGGAAGCGACCGAACTAGTATTGCTGTTGGCTCCACCCGGCGTTGTAGATCCAGAACTCTTCGAGCTTGACGCTCCAGTCGAAAGTTGCGCGACGCTAGTTGAGAGCAGTGCTACCGCGCTGGAAGTACCACTCAAACTTGTCGATAGGGAGGCCGTAGCGCCTGCGAGGCTGGACGCGACCGCATAGAGCTGGCTTCCATTTATGGCATCTGTCGACGTCGAGTTTAGACGACCGGCCGCGACATTCTGAATCTGGCGTTCGTTGCCTGGCGAACCAACCGAAACGACGCCGACAGGATTAGTTCCTGCAAAACCACTGATCGTCATCGAGCCAATTGACGTCGAAGCGACGCTGGCAGGAGCGGTTGTCAGTGCACCGTCTCCCAAAGCAACGCTACGGGCCACCGATGCGTTTGAACCTGCACCTATCGCGACGCTTCGTTCCGCCAAAGCTTGCACATTCGAACCATCGCCGAGCGCTACGGCGCCAGTTGCCAATGCGTTACTCAGGTTGCCGAGCGAAATGCTCCCAGTTCCGTTGGCGATCACGCGATTACCAAGTGCAACAGCACCATCACCGGTCGCCGAACTATTGTACCCCTGTGCGATAGCTCCTTGCCCAATCGCTGTTACTGGATCGCCTATTGCTACAGCTCCCGCGCCTATCGCTCGATTGCCGGAACCGATGGACACCGCTGACCCGCTGTTACCGCCGTTTGCTGATGCCCCATAGCCGATGGCGATGTCATTAGTGCTGCTAGCCTCCGTCTGGCCACCGATTGCAACGCTATTGACGCCTATGGCCTGGGCAAGCTCCGTTTCATTTCCGCCGATTGCTGTCGCACCATGACTTTGGGCCAAAGCGCCCGCACCGACAGCAGTCGTATAACCGGTCAGCGCCTTGGCATGCAGACCGATAGCGACGCTGGTCGTCGTGGCCGCATTAGATCCTTCGCCAAATGCGACCGTATGGACAGCGACCCCATTTGCTCCGGAAGCTAGGACCAAAGCATCCACCGTGCTCGTCACGCTGTACAGCTGGCCCCCGTTCACCGCGTCCGTCGAGGTCGCGCTGATCGTCCCCGCCGCCACGTTCGTGATCTTCTTCGCCGACGCCGTCCCGTGGCTCGCGTCGTACGACCCCAGGCTCGCGTTCCACTGCAGCGCGTCCTGCTTCAGGCCCGCCACCGTGCTCGACGTCCCGCTCAGGCCCGTCGACAGCCGCGCCACCGCGCTCGACGTCCCGCTCAGGCCCGTCGACAGCGACGCCGTCGTGCTCACCGTCGTCGACGCCACCGCGTAAAGCTGGCTCCCGTTCACCGCGTCCGTCGAGTCCGACGTCACCCGGCCCGCCGCCACGTTCTGGATCTGGCGCTCCGCCCCCGGCGAACCCACCGACACCACGCCCACCGCCGTCGAGCCCGCGAACGGACCGTACGTCGTCCCGCCGATCGTCACAGACGGCACGCTCACCGCCGCAGACGTCGTCGCATTAGCGCCTAATGCAAGACTATTCTCCACTGTAGCTTGCGCTTGGTAACCAAGCGCCACGGCGTACCTTGCATTTGCTTGTGCGAACGGACCCACCGCTATCGCGGAAAACGCATTTGCGTTGGCGTTAGTGCCCACGGATACTGCAAAATTCTGGAAAGCACCGGAGTTCCCTCCAATTGCGACAGAGGCATTTGCAAATGCATTTGCTCCCCCGCCAATTGCAACACCATAGCCATGCTGCGCATTAGCATTTTCTCCGATCGCAACGTCGTCGGTTTCACCCGTATTAGCAGACGCGCCGATCGTGACAGAGCCCCTCAGCCTGCCGGTCGCGTTATTTCCGATGACAACTTCATTATCCCCAAAACCATCGCCTGAAACATCCAGAGCACGCGCATTATTGCCAATAGCAATAGACGCTGTATTTTGAACCTGGCTATACTTCCCGATGGCCACGCTGTTGACGGCTTGCGCCATCGCGCTTGCGCCTAACGCAGTTGCCCCGTCGGCGGACGCATTTGCAGTTGCGCCGACCCCGGTCGCATTGGCGGACATCGCCGTCGCGTTCAGCCCGATCGAGACCGCTCCCGACGGCGCCCCGGTCGCCCCCTGACCCAGAACAACAGAGGGTCCATTGCTCGAACTGCCTCCGGCTGACGAAAGCCCCGCCACCGTCGAGGCTACGGAATACAGCTGGCTTCCATTCACCGCATCCGTCGACGTCGCCGTAACCTGGCCTGCGGCAACGTTCTGTATCTGACGCTCTGCTCCCGGCGTACCCACGGACACCACGCCCACCGCGTTGGTGCCCATGAAGTTATTGAAGGTCATGCTCCCGATAGTGACAGACGACACACTGACCGCACTGGCGGTCGTCGCGTTGTCACCCAGCGCCATACTGGACCCCAGAGAGGCATTCGCATTTCTACCTAAAGCAACAGCGTTGGAGCTAGTTGCTCTAGCACCATAACCAATGGCAATGGCATCGTTACCATCTCCAGCGCGAGCGGCCTGACCAATCGCAATGCCTTCATTACCAGTCGATTTACTCGCCATCCCCAACGCGATACCATTGGGTCTGCTGGCGACTGAGTTGGTTCCGATCGCTATAGTATATATACTCGCGGAATTTGCCGCCTGTCCGATAGCAATTGCTTGTCCTCTACTCGCGGTAGATTGGTAGCCTAACGCCATACTGCCGGCATTTGTTGCATTGGCACCATAACCTAACGCTAGTGTGCCATCTCCATCTGCTACAGCGCTATATCCCAACGATGCCGCACCGCGGCCTTTTGCGCTAGTACTACCTACGGCAAGAGCTGGCGTACCGCCGTTGCCTTCTGCCGAAACGGACGCACCGATAGCGATGTCGCCCTGATAGTGAGCGAGCGCAGTGTTTCCAATTGCTATGCCATTTTGAGCAGCAGCGGTTCCGCCAATTGCTATTCCTCCAGTTGCGAGTGCAGTTGAAAAGGCACCGATGGAAATCGCAGTTTCATCGAGGGCGTTCGCTTGGTATCCAAGAGCCACACTATTCAGGCCTGAAGCTGTCGCAGCTGCGCCCATTGCCGTCGCATTTGCGTTGGAAGCTGCGGCCCGCGCCCCCACGGCGGTGGCATTAGTGAACATAGCCTGCGTGTTCAGCCCGATCGAGACCGCTCCCGATGGAGCACCTGTGGCACCCTGGCCAAGGATCACTGACGGACCATTCGTCCAGCTGCTTCCCGATCCACCACGCGACGAGAGATCAGCCACCGTTGACGCAACGGAGTACAACTGACTTCCGTTCACCGCATCCGTCGACGTCGCCGTCACCTGACCCGCGGCTACGTTCTGGATCTGCCGCAGTGATCCTGCCGACCCAACCGACACCACGCCCACTGCATTGGTGCCCGTGAAGTTGCCGAAGGTCGTGCTGCCTATCGTGACAGATGACACACCCACCGCATTGGCGGTCGTCGCGTTGTCACCTAGCGCCACGCTGTGCGACACAGACGCGTTCGCTGATGCCCCGAGCGCGATCGCCGACGTGGCAGCGCCCATTGCGCCAAAGCCAATTGCAATCGAAGTTTCGAAGTTAGCTATACCTCCAACGCCCAATTCAGTTGCGCCTGAAGCGAAGGCACTACCTCCAATAGCTGTCGCCTGATCGCCGCTTGTCTGGGAAAAAGCGCCGATAGCAATGTTTGAAGCGTTCGACGCCTTGGCATTATAACCTATAGCCGTAGAATATAAGCCGATCGAGTTTGACTGCTGACCGACAGAAACACTGCCATCTCCACCAGCTGATGCGCTATAGCCAAAGCTAGCTGCGCCCATACCGGCAGCGTTTGCACCATAGCCAACTGCAGTTGCCTGCTGGTTTCCAGCATTCGCGTTCGTCCCTAAAGCCGTACCCTGGTAAACCGCACTACTCGCACGACCAAAGGCTACCGCACCAGAATCGCTAGCGGCCGCGTTTGGACCGATCGCGACCGGCTCTTCAGAACCGGACGCGGGTTGGCCAGGCACAGTAGCAAGCGCACCCGACCCAATTGCGATCGCTGCGCCAGATTTGCCATCAACTTTTGCAGAGTCACCAACCGCAATAGCACCTGAAACATTCGCGTTGCTTTGATAACCTATAGAAATTGCACTCTTGCCAGCAGACTTTGCTTGATATCCCAGAGCAATTGCACTTATCGCCGACTGGCCACTGGAAGTACCGTCCGAAGTCGCATAGCTTTGAAAGCCCAATGCGATCGCGCCGGAGCCGTACGCCTTAGCGCTATAGCCAAGCGCTACCGCACCAAGTTGAAGCGCGGCATCAATATAACCAATCGCAACCGCTCCACCCTGTTGGGTGAGGTTCGAAGGAACGACACCGGTTGCTCTGGATGCGTAACCGATAGCCACGTCGCCCTTGGTTTCCGCAGTTGCGTTACCGCCGATTGCGACGGAGAAGTCGCCCTTTCCCGCAGCCATATTTCCAATCGCGACAGCAAAATTTCCGCTGGCGTTCGCTGAATAACCAACTGCGGTACCATATTGAGTAGTCGAGGCGTTCTCTCCCAGAGCCACCGATTCTTGCCCATTGGCACGCGCCAGAGCGCCTAACGCCAGACTGCCCGAGCCGAACGCATTTGAGCTGTTCCCGATTGCAATCGCATTTGTCGACAGAGACCGAGCATTATCTCCTAACGCAATACTGTTGTCGAACTGCGCAAAAGATTTGTAACCAATCGCGACAGAGGCGTAGCCGTTCGCATTCGATGTATCGCCAATGGCGATAGTCTCATTCGCCAAAGCATTTACACGTTCGCCAATCGCTACAGCGTTTGCACCGGTTGCATTGGAGTAATCTCCAACGAGCCATGCTCCTATTCCGGTTGCGCTCGAGTACGTACCTCCATCGACAGTCGCCCCTGCTTGAGCGGACGAAAGTCCGGCGATTGTCACCACGCCGATGCCAGCCGACATAGACATGACTGCGACCGCACGGGCACCGAGCGCCCCGAGCCTCGACTGCCTTCCAAACACAACGTACAGCGAAGACAAACGCAGGGCCGCCATAATGCGCCTGCGCATTCCATCGGTGAGCGCGCCGCGAATGCCGACCGCAAAGCCGACATGCGCGACCAAGCCGTTTCTCCGGCCGGCGCCCCGATCCTTGCGCTGCGTGTTCATCAAGCCGTTTCCCTGTCCCTGCGCCATTTTCACAGCGTAACTATTGCTCATTCCGGTCGTCGGGCGTATAGTAGCAATCGCCTGATGATTATCTCAATACTTCTTGATTTCAGTTCCGGATCTTTTCTATTGGCACCTATTTAGATGCATAAAATAGATTGGATCTAGAACTTAAGACGATGCCCAAATTTACCCGTTCTTCTCGGGAGCATTTGCCGAATGAGCAACGCCACGCAGCCACCAGCCTGACCAGACAAGAGCCGAAGCGAAAACCGTGACGGCCAGGCCGATCAGCCCTTCGCCTCGCACGAAAAGCCCCATGACGAAGCCCGAGACTGAAGCCGCGCCCATCACGGCGAGCGTCACTCCGGGATCACCCCCCTCATGGGCGACGACGCATGCATCATGCTCATTCGTCTCGCCCTGGCCCCATTGGCGCTTCCTGACGTCGCCTTCCTTGGAATTCGCAGCCGAACCTCTTTCACGTGCAAAGCGCACCGAAGAGCGAAGCAGATCTTCCGCGTTCATCCGCAACACTCCATCCTTAATTCCGTCGCACGAAGACACAACCGAGGAGTTTCCTTGGAAAGAAACGCAACTGACGGCTTTGTGCTAGAAGATAATTCTTGGCATTCTCGATTCCCGACGAATCTTCCGTTGTCAACACAGCAGGCGGTCAAGGTAATTACACCATTACAACTTGAGATAGCATGTTTTTAGCGATGTCAAATCGATAGCTTCTAATATTTATTAAATCCAAATCGACTTTTTGCTAATACACCAGATCTATGCTAGACTTTTAGTGTTGATTATAATATTTTGATGGTGCGCACTAATTTAAGTGCGGCGCAATCTAATATAATTCGCAGATCCGATTCTGTTCTTGTTGTGAGTATACTGCCCGCGTACATCTGCGGCCATTTTGCTTTAAATTAAGATTTATAGGCATGTTAACGATACGAATAAACACACTCCGATCAGCTTTAAAAATATGCGAGATTTAAGATCAAAAATTATATTACCGCTTTTTCCTATCACCGAGGCGAGTCAATTCCCGCAGCGACAGCATTATGCGAATAATTATGATGATATTATCTTTATTATCAGACAGTTCAGGGCACACTTGATGATTGTGATTGAACTTTATCTACAATACGGCAAGTTTTGAAAAATGTTAAATGCTTACGCGATATGAATTACGAAAATTTTTCAGTACCAAATATATCGCGAATTCGGGAATGAAACTTTTAGTTCTATTTCTGTAATCTCTACACGAAAAACGGGCATCGCCAAGACAACCGCTAGATATCCCAAGCTTGGCCAGATAAGGGGCGAATAAGTCCTTCCCCCAAGACCCGTGGCATTATCATCACAGCCGCAGGGTCGATTCAGTAGGCCTTGGTTCAACCCGCGGCCTTCCCCACCGTGTCGGCCATGCGCGCGCGGCGCGTGCCGAGTGGCTGCGGTTCACCGACGGTTGTATCCTCGGCGGTCTGGTGCTCCATCTCGGCGTTCACCTGCGCGCCGAGGAGTACGATGGTGGTGGACAGCCAGATCCACGTCATGAAGCCGATGGCCGCGCCCAAGGACCCATAGGTTTGGTTGTATTTGCCGAAGTTGGCCACGTACCACGAGAAGAGAAGCGATCCGCCGAGCCAGAGGATTGCCGCCAGGGCCGAGCCCGGCGTCGCCCAGCGCCAGCGTGGGGCGTCACGGCTCGGGCCGTAACGGTAGAGGACCGCGAGACCCAGGAGCACCGCGACCACGAGAACCGGCCAGCGCAGCAGCGCGAGCCACCACGCATTCTCGCCGAGCCCGACGACCTTCAGGACGATCGGCACCAGCACCACGCTCGCCAAGGCCAAGACCAGGAAGAACAGCGCCCCCGCGGTGAAGGCGAGGGAGATGAGGTTAAGGCGGATGAAGGAGCGCTTCTCGCGCTCATTGTAGACGAGGTTCAAGGCATCGAAGACGTGCTTCATGCCGCCGTTTGCGCTCCAGACCGAGAGGGCGAGGCCGATGAACAGGCTCACCCCGAGGGTCGTACTGCCCTTCTCGTTCAGGCGGGTGACCTGCTCGCCGACGATCTCGAGGGCGCCCTGGGGCACGATGCCCTGCAGGCTGCCGAGCTGATCCGAAATGGTCGAAGGATCGGCCACCAGCCCGTAGACGGACACGAGGGCCGCCACCGCCGGGAAGATCGCCAGCAGGCTGAAGAAGGTCACGCCCGCGGAAACCAGCATGATGCGGTTCTCGCCCACGTCCCGGTAGGTGCGCAGGAGGATGTCCTTCCAGCCCGACGCGGGGATCTCCGTGGGCGTCGAGGCGCGGCGTCCGCGGTCCGCTTCCCGGTGCGCCACCGCCTCGGCGTCGCGGCCCCCGTGGGAGGGTGGCGGACGCCTCGCGTCGTCCCGACCGGCACTACCGCTTTCAGGGGCTGGGGCTGGGGCTGGGGTTGGGGCTGGGGGCCCGGCCCGTCGGGGCAGGGCGACGAGCCCGACGAGGGCAGTGGCGAGGCCGACCATCCAGATGACGGATGGGCCGGAGCCGTTTCCGTCGCGATGTGGCGATGAAGAATTCTGCATCCCTGGCCCCGATCCATTCGGGACGTGGCCCGAATGCTACCGGCTAACCGCCGTTCATCGCGACACGTTTCATTCAACGGTATGATTGTCGACGGTTGAATGAGGCCTGCCTGTTGTGGTCATCGTCCTACCGGCCGAGGGACGGGCCGCCCGACGTGCCGCCTGTCCCGGGCGGGCCACCGGTGGTCGTGCCGCCGATGTTGACGCCGGGGGTCGTGCCGACGACCGGTGAGTTGCTGGGATTGGCCTCGTTCCCCCGGGTGATCGGGCTTGGCCCAAGATCGCGCTCCCCACGGGCGACCCCGCCGACGCTCCCGGGCGGCGTGACCCCGGTGTTGCCGGCGCCCCCCGTGACGACCTGTGCCGCGGCGGGCGTCGCCAGGGCGAGGGTGAGGGCGAGAATCGTGAGGCGCATGGTGTTGTCCGCTGGTGGGAAGTCCCGCCGCCAACGGGCCGTACGGAAGATGGTTCACCGCTGCCGTCACGCCGATGGCTGGAACACGGGCCGCCGCCGGAGGATTTGCGCCGGGACACCCCGACCTTGCCCAGGGATGACGCATGACCCGCACCGCTCTGCTCGCCGCCCTCCTCCTGTCCGTCGGCCTCCCCCGGGCGGGTGTCGCAGCGGAAACTCCGCAGGGCGATGCCGGCGCCCTCACGCCGATGGTGCAGAGCGACAGCCTCGTTTTCAACGGCGTCACCCGCTCGCAGGACGGACGGGTCTTCCTGCCGTTCCAGCGTCAGACCAAGGACAAGGGCATCGAACTGGGGGAATGGCGGGACGGCAAAGCCGTTGCCTATCCCGACGATGCCTGGAACGGCTGGAAGCAGGGAGACGATCCGGCCAAGGCCTTCGTCGCGGTCAACGCCATCCGGATCGGGCCGGACGGCGACCTCTGGGTCGTGGACAAGGGGGCGCCGGGTATGGGGGAGGCCCCGCTCCCCGGCGGCCCGAAGCTCGTTCAGATCGATATCGCCAGCAACACGGTTCGCCGGGTCTATCCCCTCCAGGCCGCCACGACCGATAAGAGCTTCATCGACGACTTTCGGTTCAACGGCCGCAAGGTCTACCTCACGGATGCCGGACAGCCCGGGATCGTCGTTCTCGACCTCGACACCGGCAAGCTGCGCCGGGTGCTCGACAATCATTGGTCGACGATCGCCCAGCGACCCCTGACGGGCCAGGGCCGTGTCCTGCGGGACGACAAGGGCAAGCTGCTCGCGATCCACGCCGACCAGCTCGAAGTCTCGCCCGACGGCAAGACCTTCTATTACCAAGCCTGCACCGGACCGCTCTACAGCATTGAGACCCGGTGGCTCGATGACGAAACGATGGACGACGCGGAACGCGCCAAGCACGTCACGCTATTCGCGCCCACCGTGGCCACGGGCGGGACGGCCATCGATGCCGACGGCAACATCTACGCGAGCGATACCGACGCCCTGCGGATCCTGAAGATCGCCCCGGACGGCAGCACACGCACGCTCGTGCAGGATCCGCGCCTGATCTGGGTCGATGCCATGTGGATCGACGATGACGGGGGCCTATGGATCCCCGCCGCACAGATGAATCGCACCCCGGCGATGAACGGCGGCGAAGCCTCGGCCGTAAAGTTTCCCACGACGGTCTACCGGCTGCAGATCGGCGCCAAGCCAGTCCAGAACTGAGGCGGCGGAGTGCTTCCGCTGGGTCTCCCCGGTGGATGTCGCCCTGGACCCTCGCTGCAACCGGCGCAGGATCGGCTAGGATCGGCGATCCGTTCCCCATCACCCCAAAGCCGATGCTGCAGACCGAGCCGCGCCCCACCGCGCACGACGATCCCTCCGGCGGCTTGGCGCACGTCCAGCGTCTCGCCACCGAACTCGCCGCACGCATGCGCTACGCGCAGATCGTGGCGCGTCCCCTGCCCCCGGAGCAGATCACCGCCCTCGTCTCGGCGGCACGCCTGCTGCAGGAGCGAGGTGAACCTTGGCCGCAGATCGTCGGCGAGGTGCTCCAGCAGGTGGCGGACGATTTGGCGGAAAGCCGGGCCGAAGGTTCGACCGGACACGCGGCGGCTGGGGCCGAACCGGAGCCCGAAGCCGATGGGAGCCGCAAGGTCACCGGCCTGACACGCTTCCTCGGCGCGTTCCGGCGGGAACAGGCGTCACGGTCGGAGGGTTAGCAGTCCCGCCGCGGGATGGTGGCGACGCGCCGCAGGCACACTTGGCAAAGTGTCGCGTTGCCACCGCACACCCCAAGGGATGCCGATCATGCTCCGCTCTGAAACGCCGCCGCCCCCGGGCAACCTTGAGCCACGGGAGCCGCCCGACTCCGATCGGCCGAACGCCGCTCAGCTGAAAGGCGACATCGACAGCGGCCGCACCGGAGACAAGATCGCCCACACCGATGTCGGGGCCGCGATGCTCGGCACCTGCGAAGAGGCCGGGGGCGCTCCGCCGACGCCGCAGGAGGTCAAGCTGGCGCGCAAGAACGAAGCCGCGTCCGAGCGGGTACGGAAGGCGTCTGACCCCCACGGAAAACGGCCCTGGACCCTGCCGCTTTACGCCGGCGTTGTGGCGGCCATCTGTGCCGTGCTGGTAGGCGGCCTGATGTTGCTTCACTGAACGGTTCACCCGGTCAAGCTTGCGCATTTTTATATCGCTGGCGCGAGGAGCTCTGTTTCAATGGTCATGATCATCATCTGCTTCCTGGCGCCCTGGCTCGCCATGTTCCTGCGCGGGAAGATATTCCAGGGGATCCTGTGCATCATCTTGCACCTGACGATCATCGGCTGGATCCCGGCGACGATCTGGGCACTGGTGGTCACGCAGCGGCAGCGCACGGCCTGAAATGCGGGCGAGCGAATCGTCCAAACGCGCCGTCGTTGTGAGAGATGCCCAAGGGCACACTCTCCCTCGGCGGCATGGGTCCTTCCCCTCCCGGAGGCGTTTCTCATAGGTCTGCGGACGGTTCGGTCATGCCGGACATCCTCCCGCAAAACAGTCGAACGAAGCTGGCGCGCATGCGAGACGCTCCTCCATCCCGCGCCGGTCGCCTCATCGGGCCATCGGTCCTCGCCGCCATTTTTGCGAGCTTGGCCTCGACGGCCCTTGCCGCGGAAGGCATGGCCGTCGCTTCCCCGGCCCTTGGCATGGCGGTGACCCCACCGGATCCCGGCATGGCGGAGGGCGGCACGGCCCCGCCTTCGCCGGAAGCCCCGCGGGTGGCCACCCCCGAGCATTCGCCGGTCTTGGAGGTCTCACCACCCCGGCGTCCCAGAGCCTTCGGCGGCGTGGCGGCGGGCGCGGACGGCCGGTTGCCCAATCAGCGGACGGGGCATCATCACGAGCACGTCGTCCGCGACATCTGCATCGGCTGCTGAGAAACCTGCGGCGGACGGGCATCAGCGCAGACAGGGCCGGCCCCACCACGGAACCAATCGGCGACCTTGGCCATATCTGTTACTTTATGTCTTGGCTGCGAGACCCGAAACCGTGCACCGACGAAACGTTCTTCTCGGCGGCTCCGGTGCGACCATCGTCGGTCTGCTGGATACCCTTCTTCGACCGAACGCCGCGCTGGCGGAACAGAGCGCCACGGATACCATCCCCGGGCCGGGCCCCTTCGAAGGCTCCACCGTCCGACGCCTCGCCCGGGCACTGGCCCAGCAGCGCTACAAGGCTCCGCCGACAGACCTGCCCGGCCCGATCAATTCCCTGAGCTACGACCAGTACCGCACCATCCAATTCCGCAAGGAACGCTCCCTCTGGCGCGACCGCAAGTTGCCGTTCGAGGTGGAGTTCTTCCCACGGGGTTTCCTCTTCCGCCCTGCGGTCGACATCTTCGAAGTCGCGGACGGGAAGGCCACGGCGGTGCCCTACAGCGTCGACCTGTTCAATTATGAAGAGCCCGCCCTGCGCGTGCCTGGCGACCTCGGCTTCGCTGGCTTCCGCATTCACACACCCGCTGCGTCCAGCGACGACAGCGACGAACTCTGCTCGTTCCTCGGGGCGAGCTACTTCCGCGCGATCACCAAGGGCCAGCATTACGGCCTGTCGGCCCGGGGGCTGGCCATCGGCACGGGCAACCCCAAGGGCGAAGAATTCGCCCGCTTCCGCGCATTCTGGCTGGAAAGGCCCAAGGCCGACGCGCCGGCCCTCGTCATACACGCCCTCCTCGACAGCGAGAGCGTCACCGGCGCCTATCGCTTCACCATCCGCCCGGGGACGGCGACGGTGTTCGACGTGGAAAGCGTTCTCTACCCGCGGGTGGACATCACTGAGCCGGGCATCGCCACGCTCACCAGCATGTACCAGCTCGGCCCCAAGGATTCCCGGCGCTTCGACGAATGGCGCCCCGCCGTGCGCGATTCCGAGGCGCTGCTGATGTGGACCGGCCAGGGCGAGCAGATCTGGCGTCCGCTCAGCAATCCGGTGGACCTGCAATTCAGCGTGTTCGGGCAGGCCAACCCCCGGGGGTTCGGCCTGATGCAGCGGGCCCGGGCCTTCTCCGACTATCAGGATCTGGAGGCCCGTTACGACAAGCGTCCGAGCCTGTGGATTGAGCCCATCGGCGATTGGGGCCAGGGGGCCATCGATCTCGTGGAGATCCCCACCCCCAACGAGACCAACGACAACATCGTCGCCTTCTGGCGCCCGAAGGACAAACTCTCGGCCAAGGGCGAGTACACCTTCACCTACCGGATGCACTGGGGCTGGGACATGCCCTGGCCAACGCAGCTCGCCCGGGTGACCACCACCCTGATCGGGGCAGGTCAGGAGGAAGGAAGCCGGATCTTCGTCATCGACGTGGTGGGCGACGCCGTCCGGGGAAAGCCGGCCGATGCTCCCCTTCGCCCGGAAATCGGGACCAGCGCCGGCAAGATCACCGACGTATTCTCGATCCCCAACCCCGAGACGGGGGGGTGGCGCATCAGCTTTCACCTGCAGACAGGGGGCGCGAAACTCGCCGAGTTGCGCTGCGTCCTGCTCGGCGAGTCCGGGCCCGTCTCCGAGACCTGGCTCTACCGCTGGACCGCCTGATGCAGGCTCCCGAGGTTATCGAGGTTGCGAAGGGCAGCCCCAGCCTACCGCCGCCCGCACCGATGGAGATGCCGGTCCAGTCGCTGCGGGCGCCGCCTCCGCACGAGGCCGGCCCTGTTCCCGCGAGCCGCGGGGTGGCGATCCGCCGTGTCCTCGTCATCGCGGGCGCCATCCTCATGACGGCCTTCGGCGGCCGCCAGATGTACCTCGTGCTCAATGGGGCCGGGCAGAGCGTTCTCGGTTGGGCAGTTCTCATCCTCTTCGTGGTGCTGTTCGCCTGGATCTCTCTCGCCTTTACCAGCGCCCTGGCCGGGCTTGCAGACATGATCCTAGGGCGCCGCAATGCCGTCGCGGCCGACGGCCTTCCCGCCTTGCAAGCCCGCACGGCTTTGCTCATGCCCTGCTACAACGAACATCCGGCGCGGATCGCCGCCGGCCTCCAGGCGACCTACGAATCCCTGGCGGCAACCGGCCGGCTCGACCGGTTCGACTTCTTCATCCTCAGCGACACGACCGACCCCGACATCTGGATCGCCGAGGAGGCGTCCTTTCTGGCCCTGCGGGAACGGACGGGGGGCGAGGCCCGGATCTTCTACCGGCGCCGCCCCAAGAACATCGAGCGCAAGGCCGGCAACATCGCCGATTGGGTCACACGGTTCGGCGCGGCCTATCCGCTGATGCTGATCCTCGACGCCGACAGCGTGATGGAAGGCGCGACCATCGTGCGCCTCGCAGCGATGATGGAGCAGGAGCCGGGGACCGGGCTGATCCAGACGTTGCCGGTCATCGTGAACGCCACGACACTCTTCGCGAGGCTTCAACAGTTCGCAGGGCGCATCTACGGCCCCCTCATCGCCCACGGCATTGCTTCCTGGCACGGGACGGAGGGCAATTACTGGGGGCATAACGCCATCATCCGCACGCGGGCCTTCGCCACGCAGGCGGGACTGCCGGTGCTGGCGGGTCCGACCCCGTTCGGCGGCCATATCCTCAGCCATGATTTCGTGGAGGCCGCCCTGATCCGGAGGGGCGGCTGGGCCATCCGCATGGTGCCGGAGCTGCCAGGCAGCTTCGAGGAAGGGCCACCCTCCATCACGGAAGTCGCGGTCCGCGACCGCCGATGGTGTCAGGGCAACCTCCAGCACGCAGCCGTCCTGCCGACCCGCGGCCTTCATTGGGTGAGCCGTCTCCATCTCCTCATGGGGATCGGCAGCTACATCACCTCTCCCCTGTGGTTGATCTTTCTGCTTTTCGGAGTGCTCATCTCCTTGCAAGCCCGATTCGTCAGGCCCGAATATTTCGGCGACGAACGCCTGCTGTTCCCGAACTGGCCGAAGGTCGATCCGGTGCTCGCGCAGCAACTCTTCGGCGCGACCATGGCCGTCCTCCTGGCACCGAAGCTGATGGCCTACATCGTGCTGCTGTTCGACCCGCCGATGCGCCGGGCCTGTGGCGGTGGGGTTCGTGCGCTTTGTGGCGTGCTGATCGAGACGCTGCTCGGTGGCCTGATCGCGCCCATCGCGATGCTGATCCAGTCCTCCGCCGTCGTCGGCATCCTCCTCGGTCGGGATTCCGGCTGGAACGCCCAGCGCCGGGATGACGGGGCTGTGTCCACCCGCGCGGTGATCGCCGGCTACTGGCAATACACCGTCTTCGGCCTCGTCCTGGCCGGAGCCGCCTACGCGGTCTCGACCCCCCTGTTCCTCTGGATGACCCCGGTCCTGGCCGGGCTGGGTCTGGCGGTGCCCCTGGTTCTGCTCACATCGAGCCGGAGCGCCGGCCGGGCCCTGCGACGGGTCGGTCTGTTACGGACGCCGGAGGAAGCCGCGCCGCCGCAGACCCTGCAGCGGGCCACTACCCTGTATCGGCAGTTCGTCCAAGAACCGGACGAGGATGCCTTGCGGCGTCTCCTGCGTGACCCCGTCCTCCGCCGGCACCACCTCGACGCCCTTCCCCCGCCCCGGCGACGCGGGGAAGGATCCATCGATCCCGCCCTGGTCGTCGGACAGGCCAAAGTCGCCGATGCCGACGATTTGGATCGGGCCTGGGCGTCCCTGACCCGCGCGGAGAAAGCCGCGGTGCTTGGTTCCTATACTGGCGTCACCGCGATCCTAAGCCTTGCTGACCGCCGCGCCTGACCCAGTGCTGGCGAGCCCCCCAGATCGAGCTCGCCTTATCCTCGTCCGTGTGGCCCCATCCGCGCCATTCCGGGGCAACCCATTCGCGACTGGCGCGGGCCTTCGTGTCAGGCAGCTTTCGCCGCGGGCTCGTTCGCGACCTGGTCGGCAGCTTCTAACAGAAGCTGCCAGCTCTGCTGTGAAGCAATGTGCAGCACAATCGGCGCCAGCCACCCGCGGGTGTGGAACTCCGCCACAACCTCGCCGGACAGGGCCTGGAACGCGGCGGGATCGATCACCTGGAACCCCGCCAGCGTCGCACGCACCGCGTTCGCTTCCGTATCGGGCGCGCCTTCAGATTTGTCCGCTTCTGCCGAGGCGCCATCGGCGCGCAGAAGGCGCATTTCCGCCTGACGTGGCACCAGAAGCTTGTGCTCAACCAGCGCGGCCGCGAAAGCCGCGGTCGCATCGTGATCAACCGCGTAGGCCTCACACAGGGCCATCGCCTCCCGCGCCCGATCGGTAGGAACGCCGGCCTCGTCAAACAGACGGACGCCGCCATCCGCTCCGGCATCCGTGACGACGAGGGAACTCGTCGCCTCGATGCCAAGCAATCGGGGTCCGCCCTCCTCAATCTCCATCGCAATGAACGGGAAACGCCGGATATAGGCCGGCACATAACGGTTCGGATGCCACCCGCCGGACTTCGTCACCAGCAGGTTGCGCCCGGCCTCGAGGCCGCAAACGCCCAGCGGCATCGCCAGTTCGTCTTGGGCAAACACGATGGGCATGCTGCGCCCGGCCGTGGCGAATTCCGCCAGCGTCAGCGGGACAGCCACCACATCGGCGGCGAAGGAATAATCGCCCGTCCGCCGCAGGCCGAGGCTGCGATGGTCAGGGAAGCGCAGGACCGTCGGGCCGGCATAGAACAGCGGGAGCGACGGAGGCGCCGGGGGCTGGGTCGTCACGTGTGATGTCCTCGATGGGAAAGTTTGCAGCCGCGAGGCGGCGGGTTCGTCAGCTCTTGTTCAGTGCGTCGAGGGCCTGTTGCAGGCCGCGCACCGACAGGGGGAGGCCGATGACCCGCCCGGCCGCATCGATGAAAGAGAGGCGCGCCGGTTCGCTTGCGGTCAGGTACAGCCTGAGGGCGTCCGGCGCGGGCTGGGCATCGGCGATGCAGTTGCCCGGCAGGCAACGCCGCCACGGTAGGTCGATCGGCCGGGGATCCTTGTCGTTCAGGGCAAGGGCGGCACTGCTCGGGAGGCTGATGTTGCTCGGCAGGGCCACGGTCACCCGCAGGGGCTCGCCGGGCTTGAGCCGACCAAAGGCGATCTGGGCGACGGGAAGCGTCTTGTCCTGATCCTTGACCTGGATCGTCTGAGCCACCTCGCAGAGGCGCGATTTCTCGCCCGTCTTCTCACACCGGAGGATCCAATCCCCATAGGCCGCGGTCGTTGCGGCCGGATCGGCGCCGACGGAGGGAGCGGAGGCCGGCGCAGCGACCGCGGGTGTGGGGCTCTTGACGAGTGCCTCCGTTGCGGCGGCCGATCCGACGCTGCCGAACACGATGACACCAACAATGGCAGATCTCAGATACGACATAGATGTTCTCGAGAAGATTGGCCGATCTGACACCCCGGACCGAATCAAGATCCGTCCCGGGTCAGTCAACATAGGTATGGCATTTAAACCACTACAATATCAATACGCAAGTATGCCGATGTATTGACGTCAATATTACAACCCGTAATGGCAATAAAAATTTGTGCATCTTTTGATCAAGTGTACGACACAACCTTCGCGTTCATCCGCCGTACCAAAATCGTGGCCCCCGTGTGGAATGCACCGCACGGGGGCCACAACGTTCATGACGTGGAGGATCGGCCCTAGAACCGCAGCTCGAACTGCCCCTTGACGCTCTGATCGGCGGCGTGACGTCCGGCCTGTGCCGTGTAGCCAAGACTCAGGCTCACGAGGTCGCTTGCCCGGTAGGCCAAGCCCACCTCGCCCACCACCGCGTCCTGATCGATCGGAGCCCCTGACACCGCGAACGGACTGCCCGTTCCGCCGAAGGCCACAAGGGCCTTCGGCGACACATCCCCATAAGCATGGCGCCAACCTACCAAGCCCCGCGCCACCAGCGGCCATTCAGACGAGAGCGACACCTCGCTCCGAAGTCCGGCCGTCGTGGTTCCGACCTCGTTCGTCCGGCTCAGCACGCGCAGAGCCGTAGGACCGCCGCCTTCGCGCAGTCCATCCTGATCGAAGCGGATCACCGCACCCTGAATGACGGGTTCGACGTAACCGCCAGGAACCCCGATTCGGTAGCCGACCTCCCCGAAGCCCTGAACGATCGTCCCGTCCCGCCGGCCATGGGCCGTGTCCATGAAGCCGGGGAACAGGATTGTGCGCTGGGTCGTCACCTGTGTCCCACCGCCCAGAACACCCAATTTGATGTCAAGGGCGCCATACAAGGCTCCGGCATAGGCCCCGCCGAACACCATCTTCAGATCACCCCGCGACGAGCGCGCGTTCACCGACAGCACGTCGTCCGTGTAGCCACCCGCCACACCGACCCGCCACGCGCCGAGTTCCGGTACGTCGAGACGCCCGTCCGCACCGAGGACGAAGCCACTCAGCGAGCGCTTCAACTGCGCCGCGTTGCCGTCGCTCCCCGTGCGACCGAACGTGCCGAAGCCGGTCCCCCACACCCCGGAGCCGGCTGCGGAGTCCGAGGGGGACGCTACCCTGCTGATCTCCTGCAGGCGATCCAGGATGGCGTCGCGCACCACACGGCTGTCCTCGATGCCCGCGCTTACCGCGCTGGCGTGAACCTCTCCCGACGTCGCATCGAAGGCCTGTCGCGCGCCCGCCGCGGATTGCGACAGCACCGCGTTGTACAGCCGCCCGCTTCCGAGCGCCTCGATCGCCGCTGCCGCATTGCGCTGGTTGCCCGTGGCCGCCACCGAAGCGAACCGCACCACATTGCCCCCGCCGGCATTCCCGCCGGAATTGGGCGTACCACCAGCGCCGCCGGTGCCGCCCGTCGAACCGCCGGTATCGCCTGTGCCACCCGTCGAGCCACCCGTGCCACCGCCATCACCGCTGGTAGCCCGGGCAAGACTCAGGTTCACGCCCGTGGAGTCATAGCCTAGCGACGGCTGAAGGAAGGCGAGGTTCGTCGTCGTACGAAGCGTCTCGAACTGGCCGGTCCGCCCCCCGGCCGCGCTCAGGATCCGGTAGCTCTGGCCCGCCGTAAAGGTTCCGGTTCCCGCCCGCACGTCCACCGTGCCGCCCGACAGCGTCGCCGCTCCGGTCGCCACGATCGAATCCGTCCGGCCCGACGCATCGATCTGAACCCGGTAGGTCGAACCCGCTCCGAAGGTGACTGGACCCGCCACGTTCAGTGTGCTGAACGGCCCCGTCACCCCGGGCGCCACCGTGCCGCCCGACAGGACAGTCAGGGCCGCCACGGTGCCGGACCCACCCAACGTCGCGCCCGTTTCGACCTTGACCCCCGAAGAGGCCGCGATCGATCCGTCCACCACGAGCGTGCCGGCCACGACGTCTGTCGCCCCTGTGTAGGTGTTCGTTCCCGAGAGGATGAGGGTGCCCGACCCAATCTTCGACAGGTCACCGACACCGGAGATGCCCCCGTTCAGCGTGACCGTGTGATCTTCCGTGTCGATGACCGGGTCGCCGACCTGCGGGAAGACGAGCGCGTTCGACAGCGCCAGATCCCCGGCGAAGGAAAGCACCGTCCCCTCGTTCAAGCTGACCGCGTTGCTTCCCACCGCGCCGGACGAGGCCAGCTTCAGGGTGCCCGCCTCGACGGATGTTCCCCCCGAATAGGTGTTCGTGCCGCTCAGAATGAGCGTGCCGTAATCCGTCTTGTGCAGCGCACCGGTGCCGGCGAGGGGCGTGGCGATGGTGGCCGTCACCGCCGCTCCCTCCTTCGTTCCGTCGCCCACCCTCACGGTCAGCCCGTTCTCCCGCACCGTGATCGGGTCGCCCTGCACTGCATAGCCGCTCGTGACGAATTGCATCCCGGCAACTGAGACGGGTCCCGCGCTCGCGTCGACGCGGACTTTCCCCGGTGCGCCCGTGAAGATCGCGGTGGCACCTTCAAGGATGTTCGTGGACGTCGTAGCCCTGGCGTTCGTCCAAATCGTGTTGGCGGTCCAGGTGCCGTCACCACCTTCGACCAATCCCGCCCCGGGCTTCCCGCCGTTCCAGAACGAAGCCACCCCCGGCCGGGTGAGCAGGCTCACCGTCTTCGCCGTCGCATCCGTCTCCACCGAGAGATCGGGTACGTTCACGTTGCGATCCAGCATGCCCACGCTCAGGCCACTTCCCGACAGCGTGCCCGTGTAGCTCATGATCCGATACAGGCCCGCCCCGAATCTGCCGGTCTCGCTGCTCACGTCGAGAATCCCGTTCAAGGTCAGGTCGCCCTTCACCGAGAACAGAGCTGAGCCGGTCGCGCTCTCACCCAAGCGGGCCGAGACGTGAGTACCTGGCGACAGGGTGAGGTTGCCCGTGGTCAGAGTCTGCCCCTGGATTCCCGCAACGGTGCCACCGGTCTCGACCAGCACGGCCCCCACCGTCCCCGCGCCACCCAGGGTAGCCCCCGAATGCACCGTCACTCCGCTCGACGCGGCCAGCGACCCGTTCACGTCGAGGCGGCCCCCGGCCACCGTCGTCGCTCCCGTGTAGCTATGGGATCCCGACAGGCTCAGCGTTCCCGGCCCCTGCTTCAGCAGACTGCCCGTGCCCGAGATCGCCCCCGCATAGGTCTGGCTCCCGCCCGGCGCGAAGACTAGGGCGGCATTGTTGACGATGTCGCCCGAGACCGACCCCGCCGTCACCCCGTCGCCGAGCTGGAGCGTGCCGGCGGTCACCGTCGTCACGCCCGTATAGCTCTTGGCCCCCGTCAGGATCAGCGTCCCGAGGTCGGTCTTTTCCAGGCCGGTTCGTCCGGTGAGGTCTGCGGCGATCGTCGCCGTCATCGCCGCCCCGGCCGGACTTCCGTCGCCGACGCGCACGGGCATCGAGCCGCTGCCGGGCAGGGTGATCGCATCGCCCTGCACGACATAGCCGTTCGTGGCGAATTGCAGCCCCGTGGCGCCGACCGCACCCGCCGACGCATCCACCGTGATCGTCCCTGCCTCGCCCTGGAAAACCGAGAAGCCCCCGGGCGCGGGGCGTGAGATCGTGCCGCTGTCGTTGACCCAATTGGTATGGTTCGCGTCCGACGACCACGTGCCCGACCCGCCCTTCACGGTCTGGGTCGGTGACAGGTTCGCGCCGTTCCAGAACGCGATGGCCGGCGAGCCGGAATCCTCGACGATCAGGTTGATCTGGTGATCGATCGACGTCTGCACCCCGCCGACGTAGTTCGCACCCAGACCTGAGACGCCGGAACTGCCGCCGCTCCCATGCCCGGTGTAGTCCGCGATCCGGTAGACGCCGAGGCCGAAGCCGGGGTTCGTCGTCACCGCCACCGTTCCATTCAGGGTCACGTCGCCCTTGACCTGATACACGCCCGTGGTGCTCGCGCCCGCGAGGGATACAGACAGAGTACCCTTGGAGGCGACGTCGAGCCCGCCCATGCTCAGCCCCGCATCCGGGCCGCCCTTGAGGGTGCCGCCGTCGAGGACGTGAACCGTCCCATCGACGTTGCCCTTGCCCGAGAGCCACGCCTTGTCCTGGACTTTCACGTCGCCCGTCAGGCTGCCGCTCAACACTAGGCCGCCGCCGGCGATGGTCGTGCCGCCGGTCTGCGTGTTGGTTCCCGACACGGACAACGTGCCTTTGCCGGTCTTAGTCAGGCCGCCGTCGCCCGAAAGTGAGGCGTCCAGGGTCGAGTCCCCGTCGTCGGCCCCGACCGTCAGCGAAGCCTTGTCGAGGATGACCGTGCCCGGCCCGGAGATCTTACCCAATGTCTCGTCGGCGATCACCTTAAAGGTCGCGCCAGCATCCACGTTTACCTTACTCTGGTCGCCGATGGCGTGGCCGCCGCCCGCCACCAGAGTGCCCGCACTCACCGTCACGTCGCCGCCATAGGCATCGTTGTTCCCCGTCAGGATCAGCGTGCCCGCCCCGACCTTGTCGATCGTTTGGCTGCCGGTCAGGGTCGAGGAGATGGTGGCGGTGCCGCCTGTCGGCGCTTTTTCGTCGTTGACGGAGATGCGGGTGCTGGCGCTGCCGTTGAATCCGGTCAGCGCAATCGATCCACCGGTGATCTCGTAGCCGTCCGTATGGAACGTCAATCCTGTGACATTCGGCGTGGTCCCATCCTTGATCGTGACCTTGCCCGCCTTTCCGTCGAACACCGCCAGGGAGTTCTGGCCGAACGCGGCGGCGTTTTTGCCGTCCCCGTCCGTCCAATTCGTCGTGTTGCCATCCCAGGTGCCGTCGCCTCCGACGACTGCCGACGTCCCCCCTGAGCTGACCGGGGCTCCATTCCAATATTGCCCAGCGGATGCAATGAGGTTCACCTGTTTGGCCGTCTTGGTGTCGATGGCGAACAGGCTGTCGTCCGGCGCCTCGCCGATGGTCAGCCCCGACCCTCCGAGGGAACTGCCGTAATCGAACACCCGATAGGTCCCGCTCGTGAATCCATCGTAAGCTATCAGGTTGAGTTTGCCGCCGAGATTCAATGCTCCGCCGACTCCGATGGCCGCCGTCGTGGATGGCGCACCCAGTATCATCGTGGTGGTGGCATTCGACGCGAGGGTCAGGTTGCCGCGGATAGTAATCGTTGTATTGCCGACGTTGCCTAATAGCATGCCGCCGTCCGACACGGTCACATTGCCGCGAATCAACCCTTCATGCGAGGTGGCCAGGTCTCCGGAGAAGGCGGCGTCCTTCTGCACCTCGACGGATCCGGCCAGACTGCCACTGCCCTGGGCCCCGGCAATCTGCAACGTGCCTGCCTCGACGGTCGTGAGCCCCGTGTACGTGTTGGTGGCAATGAGGGAAAGCGTACCCGCTCCCCTCTTCACGAGTGAGCCCGTGCCGGAGACCACGCCAGTGAAGGTGACGTCGTCCGAACGATTAAAGACGAGCTTACCGTTGTTCGCGACGTTGCCCATGATCGAGCCGGTGGTCTTGCCGCCGCCGATCTGAAGGGTGCCGGACGTGATGGTTGTGCCGCCGGTGTAGGTGTTCGCCCCCGTGAGGACGAGAGTGCCGCCGCCGAGCACCTCCACGCCGTTCGTGCCCTGCAGCTCCGAGGCGATCGTCGCGGTGATACCCGTGCCGTCGACCGTGACCGCCGCCGCACCGGATGCGGGGGCAAGCTTCAGCGCGTCGCCAGTGATCGTATAGCCGGTGACACTGAACGTGAGCCCCTTGGATGAGACCGGGCTCGTCCCGCCGGCCCCATCGATCGTCACGGTCCCCGCGCTTCCCGCGAAAATCGCCGTCTGGGCGCCATTGTATCCGGACCGATCCGTGCCAGCGTCGTTCGTCCAGTTCGTGACGGACTGGTCTGCCTTCCAAGTGCCGTCGCCCCCGACGACAGGGCCGGTGTTGCCTGTCGTCGTTTGACCATTCCAGAATACGGGCGGGGCAACGATGGTCAGCGTCAGGAGCTTGTTCGTCCTGTCGAGCGCCGTGGTGTACTTGTATCCTGACGGACCGCTGATCGTGGAGAACTTGTCTGTGGCGTTGGGATCCGTCGCGTACCTCACGAGGGCGTAGGTGCCCTCACCGAAATTGTTGAGATTATTGATGGAGAGGTTGCCGTTGTAGCTGAACGTGCCCGTCGATTTGAGGGGAGCCGTCGTCGATGGTGCGCCGAGGGACACCCTGAGGGTCGAGCCCGTCAGCAAGGTCAGATCGGTGACCGTGACCGACGACGCGCCGGCATTGGCGCTCGGCTGCACCGAGAGGGTACCCCCGGACGCCACCGATAGGCCGCCGGCGAGGATGCTGTCCTTCCCGCTGGCCCCCGCGAAGGCGAGGGTGCCTTCGCTGACTGTGGTCGTACCGGTGTAGCCGCCCGTGGCGGCGGTCATGCCAGTGAGAGTGAGAGTGCGGGCGCCCTTTTTCTCCAGAGAGCCGCTGCCGGAAATCACGCCGCCAAAGCTGATATCACTCGGGGATTTGAAGACCAGCTTGTCGTTGTTCACGACATCGCCCGAGATCGACCCGGAAGATTTGCCATCCCCAAGTTGCAGCGTGCCGGAAGTGATTGTCGTGCCGCCGGTGTAGCTGTTGGTGTCAGTAAAAATGAGGGTGCCGCCGCCTAAAAGCTCCACCCCCTTGCTGGTGGAGACCGAGCCAATCGTCGCCGTCGTCGACGAGCCTTCGACAGTAATCGTCGGCATACCTTGGAGCGGATACAGCCCTATCGACCTGCCTGTTAGTTTGTAACCGTCAACCTTAAACACCAGACCGGCGGCTGATGGTGGCATGATGCCGGCTTCCACGGTGACGGTGCCCGCAGTCCCGGCAAAAATCGCTTTCTTCCGGGAATCGCTCCCAACCCGTGCCGTACCGTCTGCGTTCGTCCAGTTCGTGTATGTGCTATCGTTCTTCCAAGCGCCATCGCCACCGATCACTGGACCAGTATTGCCCGTGGTCGTCGAACCGTTCCAGTAAGGATCTGGCGATACCACAGTCAGCGTCAGAAGCTTGTTCGTTCTGTCGAGGGCGGTCGTATATGTATAGCCGGCCGGTCCGGTAATTGCGGTGAATTTATCGCTGGCGGCGGGTTCCGTCGCGTAGTTGACGAGTTGGTAGGTTCCGTCTCCGAAACCGACCTTACCCGTGATGGTAAGGCTCCCGTTGTAACTGAATGTCCCCGTCGCTGTGATGAGGGCACGGCTTGACGTCGGCCCCAAAGAGACAGCGAGGGTCGAGCCACTCGCCAAGGTGAGGTTGACGGCCGAAACCGGCGTTCCGCTGCTCCCGCTTTGCGTGACGGCGAGGGTGCCGCCGTTGGAGACGGTGAGGTTGCCGGTAATCGTCCCACCGAATGTCGTGTCCCCGGTGGATAAGATCGTGGAAAGCGTTGCCTTATCGGCGACCGTCGTATCACCGATGATTGTCGCGGAGTGGCTGTCGTTGCCGAGTTGCAGGGCTCCGCCCGCAACATTCCAGCCAATTGCGCCACTACCAGACTGACTGCCAGTCACTATCCAAGTGCCGGTCGAGTTGACCTCGACTTTGCCAAAGCCGCGGAACGTCCCGGTCATCGGCATGGCATCGCCATTCAGATTCGAAGCCTCGAACACGCCGCCAAGCCCTGTCAATCTCAGCGTGTTCGATGTGCCAGCGGCGACTACGTTACCTAGCAATGACGCATATGTATTAAACGTCGCAGCACCGTTTCCCTGTAATTCCACCGTGTTATTGCCATCGGTCAGATCAATGGCGTTTGCTGTGTTTTCCCATCGAGTTCCGGTAGCACCACCTTTGACTGTAGCGGTCGACGAAAGCACTATTGTGACTTTGCCACCACTGATGCCAACGCCGCCGGGCGCCATGTAGCCACTACCCACACCAGACTTACCAGATTTTCCGCCTGCGATCGTCACATTATCGCCGACGGTCACCTTTGCATTCTGATCGCTCAGGGCAAGCCCGTAGCCGCCCTCGCCGCCGACACCACCGTAACGATCGGCCTGCCCACCCTGGCCGCCGTCGCCTCCGGTCAGATTGTGTTGGATGATAAATGAGCCCGCTCCGGTGAGAACGGCGCCGTAGCCGCCCGCCCCACCGCCGCCACCGCCGGAGTTCGTGTCGCCAGCGTCACCGCCGGCACCGCCATTGCCACCGGTGTATGCCTGCGTCGGGCTGGAGGAGCCCTCGTAGCCGTGGACACCACCTCCGCCGCCAGAGCCACCGCCCGCACTGGGCTTCGTTCCCGCGCCGCCATTACCTCCGGGGCTATAGCTCATCGACCCACCCCCGGCCGATAAGCTGCTGCCGCCCGCCCCCGACTTCGACGCACCGGCACCACCACCGCCGCCGCCGTCGTAAGCAGTCTTACCGCTTCCGCCCGCCCCGCCTTGTGATGTGAGGTTGGTGGCGCCCCCAGCCCCGCCTCCCGTTCCGCCGTTGGCGCTGCCACCCGCACCGGCAGCCTGCGCGATGCTGCCCATCCCAAAGGGCACAAGGGCGGGTGGCACGGCGACCAATGCGGTCGAGGCGAGCAACGCGACAAGCCAACCGGCCCGACGGCGCACCACCGCGTGATGCGTCACGATCCCGCTCTGCTCAAGCATTCTACAGGTCTCCGGGTAGGCCATACGCATAGCGAAGCGTAGCCAAAAACATCGTCGGAGCATCTGTAGCGTCACCCAGGCTCTCAACAAACAACCTGAAATTTAAATACGTAGATTGTTACTCATTGTTGCGCATTTGTGCCATGTAATTGAAGGTTGCAGCTTCTCATCACTGGTATTCCTATTGTCGGCGCGGAAAGCAACTGACGGATGTTGTTCCACCGGGTATGGCGCGCCGTAGGAGCCTCCCACCACACTTTTTGCGGTTGTGTTTGCCGCGCCGAACGAGCGTGAAACCGCCGGTCGGCCCTGCCGACCGGAAGGGGGATCCGCAGCTCGCCGATCCTCGAAGCATATGCTGGCGTAGGCGCGTCGCCTGCGACCCGGGACGCCGCGCCCGGCGTTTGGGGAAGCGCGCGGTGGTTCGATCAGGGCGCGTCGCGGCTGATCGCTTGGCCCCGCAGCATCCGGCCGCTGCGGGGCGTCTGTCGGGTGCGTCAGGCGGCGAGCTTCACGGCGTGCCGGCTCTCGATGGTGCGCTGGATCAGACGGCGGGTCCGTTCGACGAAGGCGAGCTTGTCCGCGAGGCAGCTTTCCAGCAGGACGCCGACGCCGAGATGCCCGCTGACATCGGCCATGGCGACCAGGGCGATGTACTCCGCCAGACGCAGGTGCATCATGTGGTTGGCCTGGATCAGGACGAACAAGGCCTTGGCGGCCGGCGCCTGGATCTCGGCCAGTTCCCGTCGGAAATCCTCGAGGAAGGCTTCCTGCAGCCGCCCGTTGGCGGTGACGGGCTTCTCTTCGATGAGCACGAAGCAGCGGTCGAGGGACTTGATGGTCTGATCCTGCAGGAACGCACGGGACTGGAGCGCCTCCTGGATCGCCGGGTCCTGAACGGACTTTCCGAGTTCCTCGTAGACCTTCGTGGCACGCTCAGCATGATATCGCGCATCGCTCAGCATGCGGACGAAGAGTTCCCTCGGTGTTTTCACGGGCATGGCGGGATCCTTTCAGTCTTCAGAGCCTAGAAGCTCCGTATGTGGCTTAGGCCGTCGGGGCACCGTCCGCTTGACCGGACCGACACGACTTCCAACAGATCCGGACACGTCCTCGCGCCCGCCCGCTGGACGGTTTCCTTGAGGAAGATCAACACCCGTGGCCGGCCGGCCTGTCAGTGAAGATGGCCCCGGCCGCCGGGGCGCACGCCATTGCAGGGGCGCCCGGCCCGCGCCGACCAGAGGCGGAAAGGCGGCCAGACGTGTCCAAGCCAAAGGCTCACCGCGCCTGGGTCTCACCCCCGATTTCCAGGGCGCAATCCCCCACCGGCCGCGTCCCCTCGGCCCCTGAGGCCGGCCGGGTCGGCCTGGCCCGGGAGATCCCGGTGACGCTGCTGGCGCTGGGGATCGACCCGGCACCGCTCATCGCCGCCGCAGGTATCGATCCGGCGTTGCTGAAGGACGCCGACAACCTGCTGCCGGCCTCCTGGCTCGGACGGCTCCTCGATGCCTGCAAGGTGGCCTGCGGATGCCCGTGCCTCGCCCTGCTGGTGGGCACCCGCGGGGGGCTCTCGTCCTTCGGGATGGTGGGGCTGCTGATGCAGCACTCGCCGAGCGTGGCCGATGCCCTGCATTGCCTCGTGAGGCACGGGCACCTGTACCATCCGGAAATCGTGCCGACGTTGCAGGTCACAGACGGAGCGGCGGTGCTCCGCTGCAGGATCCTCCCGGCCGACACGGCCGGGTCGGAAGAGGCCGCGGAGTGCGCTCTGGCGGCCGCATTCCGCATGATGCAAGCCCTCTGCGGCCCGGACTGGTGCCCGAGCGAGGTGCTCCTCGCCCGGGGGGTCGAGGGCCGTGCCGCCGACTTCCGCCGGGTCTTCGAGGCCCCGGTCCGAGCCCATGAGGAAGCGGGCGCCCTGGTCTTCCCGGCCTGTTGGCTGGATTACCCGGTCGTCGGCGCAGATCTCGGCTTCCGATCGTTGCTGGAGCACCGGGTCGCGGATCTGGAGGATATGAGCGACGAGCCCCTGGCCGCACAGGTGCGCCGGTCGCTGCGCCCCCTCCTGCTGGGAGAAGGATGCTCGGCCGCCAGGGCGGCGGATCTGTTCGCCATGCACAGCCGCACCATGAGCCGGAGGCTGAAGGCCGAGGGGCTCAGCTTTCAACGTCTCGTCGATGAAGTCCGATACGAGATCGCCTGTCATCTCCTTCGGAACACATCCATCCATCTGGCCCAGGCCGCAGTGGCGCTCGGCTATTCGGAGGCCAGCGCCTTCACCCGCGCCTTCCACCGCTGGTCGGGGACGACGCCCAAGGCGTGGCGGTTGCAGGCGGCATCGGGCCTTTTGCGGGAGGTGGACACACGAGACGCAGCGGGTTGGACGTCCCTTCCCCCGATACGGCACCGCCTGGCCCCAGGGGATCTGCCGAACCCGAATGGCCCGGGCTGCGGGATTAGCCGCCGCCAGACCGGCGCACGAACGGCCTCAGCCCGCGGCGACTGAGGATGGACCGCCGGATGTCTTGGCCAGTCCAGAAATCGCGGCGGCCGGTCAAGATGATCCTGCCCGGTCGCGCGAGAATGGCACCGTTCTACTCAGAACGAAGACGCCAATCATTGGAGGATGTCATGCCGTTCATTGTCCCGCGATCGACAATCCGATCCGCGCGGCTCGGCCTCGCCGCGATGGGTACGCTGGTCTGTTCCCTGGCTTTGGCACAACCGCTGGTACTGCGCGTCAACCCGAACCTGGAACGCCGAGGCGTCGTCATGTTCGGAGATGAGCCCGGCACGGTACAGAGCCTGTTCGAGGCCGGCCCCCATTACAACGATCCGAGCGGCGTGCGCGTCGGACGAGGGAGCGAGATCCCGGAATGGTTGGGGCTCGGTTCATTCCAGAACGTCGCGATCCCCGGCCTGAGCCCGGTTAGCTATTACGGGTATTACATCTCCCCCGATGACAAGGCCGTCATCGTCGATCTGGATTCACGCCGGGTGGTCCGGGTTCTGTCGCACTGATGTCCGGCAGGCTTTTCCCCCGAGCGGGTCACGAGACGAGCGAACCGTCATCCCCGGCGGCCCGCTCGTCGCTTATGCGCCGATCCAGCCCTGCTTTCGGACAACCGCAAGGACGTATTCCGTTGTCCAGGGACCACGGAAAACGCCCTTTGCCATCGTTATCGGGCCGATTTCTCCCTTGGCCGGCGATTTCTCCTGGTAGGATCAACTCAGACCGGGGAAAGACTTAGTAGCCGTTCGGACGGCAGACGCCGTAATAGGTGTCGTAGTAGCGATAGGGACCGCAGCCACCATAGCGACTGGCTCCGTAGGCCGCAGCCGCCGCTCCGGCACCGATGGCGGCGGCGCCGACGGCATAGGGACGGTAGCCGTAGCGGCCATAGGCATAGCGGCCATTGCGGCCGTAGCCATAGCGGCCGTAGCCACCCCGATACCCGCCTCTATACCCACCGTGGATGCCGGCTACCCTGCCCCGGTTGACGCCGGCCACTCGTCCGCCGTGGAAACCGCCCGCACGAACTCCACCGCCCCGAAACCCTCCCCCGCCGTGGAATCCGGCTCGCGCATCGGCCTCCCCGGGAATAATCGCAAGAGCGCCGGCCATTACGGCCACACTGAGCAGTATCTTGTTCATGATCGGTCTCCTCGCCACCACCATGTCCTCGGGACTGGTTTTAATGGCTGGACTGAAGGCTCGGCCTCTCGGGCCAGTCTGCCCTTGATGTAGCGCAATCATCTTGGCGTTATTGTAGAAACCGCGGACTGCGCGCGGACCCGGATCCGCTTCGTCGTACCGAGCGCAGGATGCGGACGCCGTCGGGGCGGCGGGACGCCCCGGGACGAAGCGCAATTCAGGATTGCTTCCCTGCGCGCGATGACGGTGTTAGCGGAAGAGAAAAGGCTAAGCGTCGCAAGTGAGGTGAACTGAAGACTACTGCGCTGAAGCGCTTTCCGGGACACCCGGATCCCGTCATCACCATGGTCATTGCGAGCAGAGCGAAGCAATCCAGGGATCCGATCAGGTCTAAGATGTCCCGCTGCCCTGGATTGCTTTGCTCCGTTCGCAAAGACGGAAAGCACACGATCCAAGGATTGCCGAAACTGCTTTATCCCTCGCTGTCTTCCTCATCTTCCATGCGCCGCTGCTCGAACCTGTCCCGCATCTCGTGCACGACGAAGATGGTGAGGATCGCCAATCGCCTTTTCTGGTCCTGCGACAGGCTCTGGTAGAGAGGTTGCCATGCGTCGGCGAGGTTCTTCAGTTCTGTCGACCGCTGCGCCAAGTTGGCGGACCGGCGCTGCAGGAATGCCACCGGATCGCGATTCTGCAAAGCTTCGATGGCCCCTTTCTCGCTGAGATCGCTCAGCCGCTCGGACGCCGCCGTCACCCTCGCCTCCCGGCCCTTGGCCCTGTTACGAATGGCCTGCTCTATGGCCGGCCAGTACTGGGTCTGGTCGGGGCGAAGCTGCAGAGCGGCCTTGACGATCTCGACGCGCTGATCCGTCAAGAACTGGCTTTCGGCCTTGATGATGGTCGCCAGGCGCTCTTTGTCGGGCGAATTCTCCGCGAGAGCGAATGTCGGCACAGCCGCCAGGGCGAGCAATACCCCGGCATGAACGAGTGTCTTGCGCATGATGTCCTCCGCCGGCAGCTGGAACGATCGAACACGAAGGCAGCACCGCGGGACGAGCCAAAGAATGGATGGCCAATCGATCCATCCTATTTCATTACGCCTCGTCTTTAGCAGCGATCGAGTCCGACGATCCAAACGGGTCTCGACTGACGAAAGATTTTGTCGTCGATCGACCAATCCGTAAGATAGACAGGCCCTATGCCGCTGCTTGACGCCAAGGCCCAAAGACTTGTCATCTCACGACAACCCCTGGCAGCATCGTGGAATTTGGCAGATCGGCAGCACCCGTGGCCGAAAGACCCAACGGCGGAACAGAACGCCCGCAAGGGCCGCAATGAAAAACCCGCCGGGTCATCGACCGGGCGGGCTATGGAGATGGTAGCGAGGGAGGGATTTGAACCCCCGACACAAGGATTATGATTCCTTCTGCCGTGTAATTTTTACATCCATGAAGGAACGAGGCATTAACAAAGTCTGTATATTTATCAGTCCATTGCTCCGATCCCCTCGTGGCCACCCCGGGCGACACTGTTTGGGGCGCGCGACCCAGATGCGACCCAGACGATGACTGAGATTGTTGCGGTTCGCAAGCCAGCCAAGATCACCGTAGACATGCTTAAGACCGTCCTCCGAGACGTCGGCGGCCCGGAAGTTGAGCGACGCGACCCCGAATGCCCCGGACTGATTCTACGGGTCCGGCCGCGCTCAGGCGCACGTTGGTCCTACAAGGGACGCCTCCATGGACGTGAGAAACGCTGGGATCTCGGACCGGTGATCGCCACACGTAACAGCTTGGCTGACGTCCGCGATCAAGCCGCTCGCATTCGGGAGGCGCTCCGCAGGAACATCGATCCCACCGCAAAAACCATTAAAGCGCCTGCGATCGTGACGCCTCCCGCCTCCTGGGACTGGGAAGCTGGCGTAGAAGCCTTTCTCGCCCAGATTCAACGAACACGGCGGCCCGACACCCACACCGACTATCGACGCATCCTCCGAAACACGGAGGAATTGAATGTCTTTCACGGGAGGCGCCTCGCAGATATCAAGCGCGAAGAGATTGCCGGGGCGATCCGGATCATTCACGAGAGAGGCGTCGAGTCGCACGCAGCGCACGTTCTGCGGGTCGTCCGTTCCTTCTGGACGTGGCTGTCCGACGACGGCCAGCGCCAGCGTTCCCTCGTCGAGCCCAATCTGCTCTATCGCCTTCGACCGCCCGAGAGGACTCGTCGTGAAGTAGGCGACCGCTTAATCTCGCAGGCTGCCACTGGATCGCCGGGACGAAAGTCCGCCAAGCCAAAGCTACCAACCGAAAAAAGTCTCGGTCGAACTCTGGCCATCGCCGAGTCCGGCGCAGTCGACCCGCACGTGTCGTGGGCGATCGGGTTGCTCCTCTACACTGCGCAACGCCGGCGGGCGATCATGGGCGCCTACACAACGGATTTCAGCTGGTCCGATCCAGAGACACCGACTGGAACCGTCGTTTGGAACTTGCCTCCCTTCTACCGCAAAACCGGCCGCACTCGGCGAGCGACGGTTTCGCATCGACTCCCCCTGACCGGGTCGGCTGCCGAGCTCGTAAATCTCATCCAGCAGGAGGAAGATCTCGGTAGGCCGCATTCGGAGAATGGATATTGGCTGTTCCCCGCCCGACACCCGAAATCCAAATCGGCGAAGCGCAAGTCGCCCACGCTCGACCCTGGCGTGCTGAACCACAACCTCCTCGCCTTCCCCGAGGTCGACATCAGCCCGCACGGGATCCGGCGTGCCTTTCTGACCTATGGCAAGAAGCACCTCGGTTTCACGCGAGACGACGCTAAGCTTGTCCTCGATCACAACGAGGGTCGCCCGTCCGATGCCACGGATGCCTACGATTGGGACGAGGAGATGAATCGCAAGCTGGCTATGCTCGCGAAGTGGGGAAAATGGCTAGACGGACTTCGCGACGCAGCCGCGGCTTCCGATCCGATGCTCCGTAAGGAGAATAGAGAAGGGCTCGCAGAGCGGATTCGAAGAAATCGGTATCGCGAGAAGGGGTTGCTGAAGGACCGCCTGACCGGCTTCGGCAGCCGCGGTTCATTCGACCAGGAGGACGAGGACGATATCGGCGATTGGCAGGATTGACGCGCTCGTTATTACCGTCTGGCGATGAACTCGGATCGTGATGTCTCCTCGCCTCCAAGGGGGCGAGGGCGCAGGCCATCGGTCCGTCGCGCGGGGGCAACCGACCAAGATCCACGCCGTCACCGATGTTCTCGGCCGGCCCGGCATCCTTCTGCTGACACCGGGCAACGCCAGCGACGTGCCGAATGCCCCAGCAGGGCTGGCCGAGGCGCCGAGCCGGATCAGCCGCTTAACGCTGACAAGGTTTATGATGCCGATTGGCAGCGCACCGACCTTCGCAAAGTGGGGTCACGCCAGTCATGCCGGGCAACAGCGGTCGCAAGCGCCGGGTCCCCCATGACAGGTCCAGCTATCGGGAACGCTGGCGCATCGAGGCAATGTTCTACAGCCTCAAAGACTTTCTCGCATCGCCACACGATACGACAAGCTCGCCCGGAACTACGCCTCTGCCCTCGCTCTAACCACCGCCATCGCGTTCCGGTGCTCCGAGTCCAGATTCTAACAAGGCCCCTGCAGAAATCGAACTCGCGCCCGCGCGAAGTGTACAGCGCCGCCCAAAACTACCCCGCAAACCCCTCCGCAACAAGACGAGTTGATAAGCGAGATTAGCCCTGCGAATAGAATTAAACCGAATAGTTTGTCCAGGACTATTCAACGGGCCGCGAAGGAGCAAATCAGTCGCCGCGAAGGCATCGAATGCCGTTTCATTCCTTCCGGTGCGTCCCAAATCCATCTCGTCCCGGAATACCTCCCCGCAAACCCCTCCGCACGGAATGTCGCGTTTTTAGGTATCCGAGCACCACATAGTCCATCGCTTGCGTGCGGGCCGCCGGTCTGCCGTCCGGGGCAGTCGCTTCGACCGGAGTCCTCGGGGATGCGACAAGGCCGTCCTCTCGTCCGAACCGGGTTGGGCGAGGCGTTCCCAGGCGGAGACGCCTGGGTCGTGTCCCTGATGGTGGTGTAGCTCGCCGGTAGCGGGAGAGCCCGCCTGCGCGCCCTTCACAGGGCTGTAGCAGGCGGGATCTCTCGCGGGGTGGTCATCGGGGGTTGCCGGGTAGGGTCGGGTTGCGAGCACCAACCTCGAAACCGAGAGACCCCCGATGACCGACGAGATGATGGCCCTGCGCGGGCTGATAGAGAAGAGCGCCGACACAGATCTCCTGCGCGAGATGATCGGCTTTGCGGCCGAACGCCTGATGGAGCTGGAGGTCGGTGGCCTGACCGGCGCGGCCCATGGCGAGAAGAGCGCAGAGCGGCTGGTCCAGCGCAACGGCTATCGTGACCGGGACTGGCAGACGCGCGCTGGCACGGTGGAGTTGCGCATCCCCAAGCTGCGTAAGGGCTCGTACTTCCTGGCTTTCTTGGAACCGCGCCGGATGGCTGAAAAGGCGCTCACGGCTGTGATCCAGGAGGCCTACATCCAGGGCATCTCGACCCGCTCGGTTAATGACCTCGTCCAAGCGATGGGCGGCACAGGCGTGTCGAAGAGCCAAGTCAGCCGGCTCTGCCAGGAGATCGACGAGCGGGTCGGCGCATTCCTCGATCGGCCCATCGAGGGCGAGTGGCCCTACCTCTGGATTGATGCGACTTACGTGAAGGTGCGCCAGGACGGCCGCATCGTCTCGGTCGCCGTGATCGTGGCGGTGGGCGTGAACACTGACGGCCGTCGCGAGGTGCTTGGCATGGATGTCGGCCCCTCCGAGGCCGAGACGTTCTGGACGGACTTTCTCCGCAAGCTGGCGCGCCGCGGCCTGCGCGGGGTCAAGCTGTCGATCGGCGTCGAATGATGCCCCCTCCCACAAGCCCACTTAACTCATTGCAGGATCATCTGAAACGCGCTGATAGGTGGGGTCACGATCGGCGCCGATCGTGACCCCACCCAAATTGCGTATTTTCATGTTCTAACAGCTTGTTAGCGAGAATTTTGCCGGGGTCATGGTTCGACGCCGATGTACACTCAGGCGACGCAGCCGCGCGGCAGATCGCCGAGCAGATTTTGGAAAATATGCCCTGTTCCGCTGGCAAGGTCCGCGCGACGGAAGCGCGTAAGCGTGTGCTGATCGCCACAACGTAGCCAAGCGAAAATGAGCTGCCGACCCGACCCATTCGGTTGAGGGGCCTCCAAGATCGGGCCGGCGGGTCCCACGCAAGGGACCAGTCATAAGCTATGCCGCTTTCTAACTGCAGTGAAGGTGATGGCTGCTGCGGTTAGGGCCGCACGGCTCGGGCTCGCGCGTACTCCCACACCGGCACGCCCCAAGCCTGCCCTGGCCCGTTCCGATAGCCGGATGTCCGCTCGAATAGGATCCGGTTGGCCTCGACGTCGCGCGCCGGCTCCGCGCCGATCATCAGTGCTGTGGAAGGCCACGCGCCGGCCTCACGCTCGGAAGGGAAATGCTGCCGAGGGGCAGCGGGTGACCTTGGCCGCCAGACACACTAGCGAATTCCTGCTGAAGGTAGAGCTGCTTGAGCTAGCGACTGACGGGTCAGGGGCCGACGGCGTGATGGATGGGGGAAAGATCAGACACCGCGCCTGCTGCGTCTGCGCGGGCACTGTGCTGACCCTGATATCCGCTTGCGGGGGTGAAATCGCGCCGAGCATACAGATTGGCGATGACAAGGGCGGCAGCACCTACGGCCTCGACACACTCCCGTTCGAAATCCAACGGGCCGACGGCACGATCCTGACGGGACACGCCGCTGTTCGCATCCTGCGTGTTGATTTCTCCAGTCGGGATGCGAGGGGCCTCTCAGTCTGCAGCGGCGGCTTCACTCTCGATCAGGAGCACTCTTCCGTTCCGATCGGCGTCGATTGTACCGGCGACGGCATTCTACATGGCACCGTGACGATTGCTTGGGCCGATCATGGAGAAGGGACGTTCACTGAGCGATCAGGACGCACTTCCACTTTCCGCTATGGCTCAAGCCAGCAGCGGCGCCCGTTGCCGCTCGTGGCGCCATAGCGCGACTGCGATACGCCGAGCCTCATAAGTCCGTCGGAGCGGTGTTCCGAGGTCGCCCTGGCCTTCTGGCGAGAAGGCATAGGTTAGAACTCCGTCTGGCCCGTAGTTTCGGCGCATCTCAGCCCGCCAAAGGCCGTCGGCTACCGCGAGGGCCGACTCCGTGATGGCCAAACGGGCAGGATCGAGCGTGGGTGAGAGTTGAGCGTTCATCTCTGTCAACGCGTCGATCATACGCAAGGTCCGACCCAACACCTCCATCTTGCTCGCCGCCTTGAGGCAATGCCAATCACCGTTCTGACCCGGCCAATTGCTGCGATTAGCAGCATCAGAGCGGTTTGGTTTGCTGCAGAGGAGTGGGGGTACCGGAAATCACTTCAAACCTCGGCCCGAGCGCTGGTTCGGTTTCGACTGTGCCAACAGCTCCCCAGGGGCGTCCAACCTTGCTTCCGGGAGGGAGATCGGCAGGGTTCGGAAAAGAGGTGCGCCCCTCGATCCGCGCGACTTGGTGCCCAAGGCGGCGAAGCACTTGCTCGTTCTCATCCAGTCGTTGCTCTATCGCGAGCATGCGTTGTGACAAGCGTTCCTCGATCTCTTGCAAGTTGCCCTTGATCTGACGCTGAAGGGCATCAGGGTCAGTCAACAAGCGTCGCAGATATCCGAACATAGTCGATATCCAATCATTTTGATCGGCTTCATCTACAATAACATATTCAGACTGACGTAACACACTGTGATCAAGCAGAGACAAAATCTGAGATGGCTTGATTTTGGTTAGCGTGCTTAAGCATGACATATCCCGATCATTCGTCTGGAGCCGGTGCGGATCGAAATTGACGAACGATGGCTTAAGTGTAGGGACCGCCGAACAAATCCCCTGCCGCCTTCCGCCGGAACAGCGTCCGCCACCGCCGGCGCTTATGCTCCGGCCGGTCGTGGTTCATGTGGCACCGCTGGCAGACCGCGATGAGGTTCACGCCCCGGTTGTCGGAAGTATCGTGGTTGCGGTGAGCCGCAGCTAGGACCACCCGTGTTGTCCGGACGGACCCAAGCACGTCGTCCTCCCCGACCACGAGGCAGACGAGCTGGCCCGCTCCATCGCGCCAGGAACCGGCTTGCACGTCCCACCAGCGCCCATCTCCGAGATGCCAGACGGTTTCCCCGTGCGGGCGTCCGCACGCCTCGCAGCGGCCCTTGGCGCGCCGGAAGCGGATCACCGCTGAGAGTTGCGGCCAGTCGATGGGGTAGAAGAAGCGGTGCTCGCGCCGGATCGGCATAGCTGGTCACGTGTGTGGTCCATATAAAGCGAAGCTATATGGCATCCACTTCGGTCAGACATCCCCGTGCTGGAGCTACGACTTGCGCCGTCGGCCAAGCATGGTTCAGTTCGAAAGCTCCAAAAGCCGAGCCTTCCGCAATTAATTGCGGAAGGCTGCCCCGTACGCCGTACGAGTGGGTAGTCGCATCTACGGCAATTTCCGACCCAACCTGGCCGCTCGGGGCTCCATGGGCGCTTCCCATAAGCAGCCATTCATTGGCCGTCCGACAACTTTGACCCAGGGGTGGACAGTGGACGTTGTGGGCAGGGATAGTTCGCGTGGACCGTCCGTTGGGACCGATAATGCTGCAACTGCAACCTGTTCCGAAGGTGATCACCTTCGACTGCTACGGCACCCTGGTCCGGTGGCATGACGCTGTCCGGTCTGCGGCCCGCGCGATCCTGGCCGGACGCCTCACGGAGCCTGAGGCGCAAAAGCAATCGGTCGCTCTGGCTGATCGGCTGCGCAGCGCTGCCGTAGAGCGGCAGCAGCGCCCGCCCTACTGCGACTACAAGTCCGTTCTGCGGTCTGCCCTCGCTGTAGCCCTCGCCGAGGCCGGTCATGCAGCGGAGCCCGACGACGAGGAGATGCTGCTATCGACCCTTCGCCGGATCGAGCCGCACCCTGACGTTCCCGCCGCGCTTCATCGCTTGCGCGCGCGCTACCGGCTCGCGGTCATCAGCAATACGGACGACGACCTGATTGCTGGCTCAATCGCAGCGATCGGAGTGCCAATCGACTTCGTCGTCACCGCCGAGCAGGCCCAAGCCTACAAGCCAGACCACCGCCTCTTCCTACACGCCTACGCTACCCTGGGAGTGACGAAGGAGGAGACCGTGCACGTCGGCATGGGGCAGTTCACCGACCTCAAGGTCTGCCACGAACTCGGCATTCGGTCTGTATGGATCGACCGGGTTGGCGAACCGCTGAACCCGGACTGGCCGCCGCACGCCAAGCTGGATGACCTCACCGGCTTGCCCGACATGCTGTCGGTCTCTTGAACGGCTTCGGAGCCAGTCTGTGGGTTCGCATAGGGCACGCGCGCGGGTGCGACGGCAATGTCTGATACCCGCGGTTTTCGACCGGCAGCGGATTGGCAGAAATCCACCCATCGCGGACATGCTCCTCCCGCAATTAATTGCGCGTGAGTGGGTCCTAGCGTTCGATGCACTTACGCTACATGCTCCGATGAATGCCTCTCGGATTGCGCGATCTCTGATCGATTATAGAACGGCTGTGAACGCACACATCCCAATTTTCATGATAAAGGCCGGTGAGGACGGGCTCTCATGGGGCGGATCGGGGTACGACGTTCCCTGGGGACCGTTGGCTCAGAGCATAGGTAGGGGTCCCGGGTGGATGTCGTAGACCCTTCGTAGACGCCTCGGAGACCGTGCCAGGGACCGCTGCGGGACCGTAGAAAGCTACCCTCGGATCCGTCATATGAGAACCGCAAGTTGAGGACATTGGCCTTCACGGGAGTGGATCTAGCCGAGCACCTTTAAGTGTAAGCTCAAGTCTCAAATGTTGCGCTGGTCGAAAGCTGCCTGCTGCGCGATGTCCCGTTCCAGAAGAGATGTCAGAATACCCTCGTAGCCGTCGTACCGCTCGTAGAGGGCCTTCTGTGCGCTTGCCTTCAGGTAGGAATCACACATCGTATCGATGGCTGCCTGCCACGGGGATATGAGGGACCGGACAAGCTCCATATCCAGTGGTGGACTGCACCTGACACCGACTTGGAAATCTCGGATCAACAACGTTCGACCTACTCGGTTGGCATGTAGCACCGCGGCCCGCTCGAGGATCCGTACGAGCAGCCCGCTCTGGTGATAGCCTTCGAGAGCTTCGGATCCCCAGTGTGCCGATCTCATACAGACTGTGACGACACGGGCGAGATCATCCCGTTCGGCCTCTATCAAGGCACAGGGATCTTCGAGGAGGTACGCTCCCTCGGGCGTTTCCGACCAAGTCAACCAGTCGAAGTCGCGAACCCACCCGTAGGCATAGGCGTCTCGCATCAACGCTTCTGCCTCCCGGAAAAGGGAGAAGTAGCCGATCTGGATGACACCGGTTGCGGTCCGCTCGGCTGGCGTTGCCGTTCCGATGATGAAGTCGGGCCTGCGGAAGACGGGTAGATGCTTGGCGAGGGCGGCTAGGGTAGTGCGGGGACAACCTATCTTCTCGGGGTCGTGGTAGACCGGCTTGAGCTGATCCCAATTTTGGGGGCCGATGGTTTCGTCGTGGTCCTGTGCGGTCAACCTCACCTCTCGATGACCGGCTGCGGGGAACTGTTTGGGGTAAGCCATTGCGCAATTAATTGCGCGGGAAGTTACTCGTAGCTTGGGTCAATCGATCGCCTTTCGCAACAAAAATTCGCTCACACAGCTGCGCGCAATTAATTGCGCAAGAACTGGCAAAGGAGGTACTACGCGGGGATCGAAAAAAATCGGATTGTCTCTTGACAGACACGTGCCGACCAATGAACATGGTCATTAACGTCGTTTTATACGACGTTCTCGGACAAGGATCGTCCTCCCTAAGATGGCTATAAGCCGTCGGGTGGCGATCTGTGGCCTCTCGACGGTCTTGCTAAGACACAGTCGTGGAGGTTCTGATGCCCCTTAATTTTGCCCGCCGACACAAAGCTGCAGACCTTCTGACGAAGAAGGAAGCTGCCGACCTGCTGCGCACCACGACGAGGACTTTGGATCGTTGGCATAAGCATGGGCAGGGGCCTCGTCGCATTCCACTCGGAAAGCGCATTCGGTATTTGCGCAAAGACGTTTGGGACTGGGTCGATAAACGGCCCTTCGCTGCTCAAGCAGAAGCCACGCTTGAAATAGCCTCTTAGGCGCGAAGATTAGGCAGCCGTCATGCTCGAGATCGATGCCGTGGTGCAGAGAGCTGCTTATCTCGTGGATGCAGCATTTGCTGACGAGATGCGGGGTGTCGCCATCGACGCTCGAGGCAAACTCATGAAATTGCGGCGGGCAGTCGAGAGCGGCTCGGGCAAACGGATCAGGGATGCACAACGCATCCTGCTCGCGTCTTTCTCGCTCAAGCTGTCGTGCGTTATCCTCTCTGCAGACAATGACAATGGTGAAGTGACCCGTTTGTCTCTGCATGAGATGGCCGAAGAGCTTGATCCATTTTTCGATCCGGATGAGCCGGTGCTTGGTTTTCTGAAGATCAAGTCCGTACGGGGCGATTGGCGTCCTATCCTGGTCTTCGGACCGCGTCGGAAAACGCTACAAACGCTCGTTTGTCTCGTTCTGTCCGCCAAATTCGGTCCCTGTCCGATCGACTTTATGGTGAAAGGGCGCGGCGTCGAGATCGCCGCAGATCGCATTACTCAGTTCATTGATGATGGCATCAACCACTTTGTGGTGGCCGACATCAAGGCGTGCTTCAGGTCCGTGAAGCAAGGGGAAATCGCCGGACGTCTCGGCATTCCTCCGGCGGTGGTCCGTCACTGCCTACTACCCGGAGAGGACCTCCTGTTACCCTCCCCCTCCGAGCTCTACCCCTACACCAGCCATACAGCGTTTAGCGAAGCGGTCCGGCAAGGGCTGCCACAGGGTGCACGTTCGTCCAATCTCGTCATCAGTCAGCTTCTCGGACCTGAGCTGCGGTCTATGACCTCGGGCCGTGATGTCATCCTCTACGGGGATGATATCGCGATCCCGGCTGTGACCCAGGAGGTGGCCGAAACGCTTGCGAAGACCCTGTCTGATTGTCTCGGCAATCACCCTGCCGGACCGTTTCGTTTAAAACGCTGCGAGGTCGTCGACGCCCGCGCGGGCTTCAACTTCCTCAAATACAAATTCCGCCGAGACCATCGGACGGGCTATGCAAAGCTGCGCCCAGCGGACCTGACTTATCTGCGCTTCGCCGAGCGGGTTCGTGACATCGCCAAATGGGAGCCTATCAATGATGTGTACCCGATGGTGATGACGTATCGGCATCGGTGGCTTGCGTCGTTCAAACGATATGATGCATGCGGAGATGCTTTAAACTTGCTCGGACAGTCGGCCATCTTAGAGTTGCCCTCTCTGCCAATGAGCCGGTGGGATATCAGTTGCCGAGCGTACGCCGAAGCGGGAAAGCCAGTTCTCTCGCATATCGATGATTGGCTTGATCTCGGTCTCGCCCGTTCTCGGTGTGGACCTGCCGCTAAATGAGCTTCGTGAGTTTGATGGAGCATCTCAATCAAGCACGTCGGAATTGCGCAATTAATTGCGCGCCAATGCGGCGTGCTTGTGAGCCGGCGGTCGAAGATGTTCGGCATGCCGAAGATCGCCCCGGCAAGCTGGGGATGCGTGGGTATTTAGAGAGACGGCTGCCAAGCAGCATCTGCGCTAGCACACCGGTCGCCCTGCGGATGTTATGGAACCAAAAAAGTAAGGGGCGGGGTCCAGAAAATTGCTGGATGCGCGAACGCGCGACGCCCGGAGAGGACCCCTCGTCGAGAACGGAGGTTAGTGCTACATAGGTAGCACATGCACCTAGAGGAGGTTGTCATGCCAACGACCGCTCGGACGTCCCAGCGCCGCCCCGTTGTCATCGCTCCGCCCGAGGCCGAGAAGCCCCGGGGCGCCAGCCGGGCCATTCAGGAAGCCGCGACGGGCAGGATCGCGCTCAAGAAGAAGCGCCCTCTGAAGTCGGCGACCAAAACCATTGTGGTGAAGGTTCGTCGCCAGGGCGGTGCCCGGGTGATGACCATACCGCCCGTCCTTCTTGCCTCGCTCGGGGCCGATGAAGGAACCGAGCTGGCGGTCGATGTGAAGGGTGGCAAGCTCGTGGCCGAGCCGGTCGTGCCTGAGCCCGCGTCGGCCCCGCGCCGCCGCTATACGCTGGCCGAGCTGCTACAGGGGGCGGAGCACCTGCCCGAGATTTACGCCTCCGTCGCGGGTGCCCTCAACGGTGAGCCGATCGGGAACGAGATCGGCTGATGGGGCCTCGACCGCCGCAGGGGCCGCGTCGCGGCGAAATTTTCTCGATCGACACAAATCCCGTTACCGGCCGCGAGATGCGCGATCGGCATTACTGGATCGTCCTTACGCCCGAGGCGGTGAATCGGCTGGGCATGGCTATCTGCGTCGTCGTCTCGACTGGCGCTGGAGGTGCTAGGGAGGCGGGCGTTACGGTGAGGGTCGTCGCAGACGGCGTGACCGGCGTAGCGATCTGCACGCAGGTCCGAAGCTTTGATCTGATGGCACGGCTACAGGCAAAGTCCGCGACCCGTGCCGGCATGGTGCAGGCTGATGTGGTGGATGAGATCGCGGCGCGGATTGCCAGTCTCATTGAGACGGCAGACCCGGCGGCAACACGACAGAAGTCAGCAAATCCGAAAGGGCGGGCGAGAGGATAATGAGGGTAATTTGCTCTCTGCGCGTCGTATCTAGTCCCTGAGACTTGGGTGGAGTGAGCCGATACCATCCGGCAGCGGCCGGCTTACTCGTAGATTTCTAGCCGCGCCGATCCTTTAACAATGGAAGCTTTGATGCCCGATCCATCAACCGCCACGCAAGTGATGCCTGTAGTGGAAGCAGCCTTACCTTGGTGGTTGCCGTTGGTTTAGCCATCTATTACTGCAATTATTGCAATTATTTCCGTTGGCACCGCTATATACGTGGCTAACAATTGGTCGAAGACCCTAAAAAATCAAGCGGCAGATAAAGCTATTGGAGCTGCTGCATCATTTTATCATACCCTCGGGCGCATGAATTGGGCTGTGACAGGGGCGAAATCTGACGAATTCTACAAGATATTTAATGATGTTCACTCAAAAAGATCTGAAATGTCGGTATCACTTATAGGCCTTAAAAGATATCACAAAAGTGTACAGGATGCATTTTGCGATAACGAGCATAAAAAGCTTGATTTGATAAAAGCAAAGGCTGACAAGGTTCTTAAAGTTGACTCTACTACGGGAGAAAAGCAAGAACTTAAGAATATGGTGATCGATTTGGCGAATGCAGCGAAATCTAGGATCGATTACATCGAAAAGATTTCGGCGAATAGAAAACTTCGTCTGTTTCCGATCAGACGCTAGTTGAGGCTTAGGCGTAGGGTCCCTGGAATAGGTCCCCTCCCGCCTTCCTCTGAAACAGGGTCCGCCACCGCCGCCGACGATGCTCCGGCCGGTCGTGTTCGAGGTGACATCGCTGGCACCAAGCTGCGAGGTTGGCGTCCCGGTTGTCGGCGGTGTCGTGGTTACGGTGCGCGGCCGCCAGGACGACGCGGGTGCGCCGGACGCGGGCGAAGCCGGCGGAGATGTCGACGACGGTGACGGTGCCGTCGGGCGCGCGCCAGACGTCCGCGGCGTCGTCCCACCACCTGCCGTCGCCGGTGTGATAGACGAACCGGCCATGCGGGCGCCCGCACGCCTCGCATCGGCCCCGGGCCCGGCCAAAGCGGATCACGGCCGACAGTTGCGGCCAGTCGATGGGGTAAAAGAAGCGGTGTTCGCGCCGGATCGGCATGGTGGCCCCGTTATGCCATCGCGCGCGGCGAAAGCGTAGGGCTTAGGAGCTAGGACGGATCGCATGGACAAGTCCGACCTAGTGTTCTGGGCCTTCGTCGCCGTGGCAGTCCCAGGGCTAGCCCTACCTACAGCGATCGCATGGTGGAAGGGTCGCGCCGTCGTACCCATCGCCCTGCTCAGCGTTGCCTTCTGGCCGGCGGCTCTCGTCGTAGCACTTCGGCTGAAGCAACGAGGTTCGGATCGGGTGTAACTTACCTCTCTTGATCTTCACTAGCAATCTTCGGCTGGTGCCTCCGCAGGCCAAAGATACGGCGTGAGGGATTTTTATATTCAAGAGCTAAGTACGGTACAAATATTTCTTCATCAATATAGAAATTGTATAGTTTTGTGGTTATTAATTGAACCTCTTTCCACCTTAATTCGTTCTTTTCTTCTGTAAACTCATCAATATCAAGACGCTTTTCTAAAGCATCGTCACAATGAGCAATCATGGCTTCAGTGTTGGCAAGCCTAACAACCTCCGATCGTATCATATCAAATTTTTTTCGGAGGTCTCTCCCGAATAAAAATCGAGCCGACAAGAAGGCATTCTCGAACTTTTCTACCCGCTCTGAGGTCATTGGGCCTTGTCTGTACCAGAATTCGAATGCTTCCATAATCTTTAGGTATGCTGCATGCCGAAGTGGGTATAAATCGGCGGCAAGTTTCCATTTCGCCGTCTGCCACTGTCCGTAAGCTATGCCCGCGGCGACCAAGGCAACGAACGCTGCTACAGCCGAAATTATCGCAGTATCACTCACGCCGACGCTCCTGCGCTAAGCCGCCGAGCTACAACGCGCCAAGCACTTCGTTCGGTCCGTAAGCGGGCTAGCTCATCTCGAAGGGCCTCGACTTCGGCATGCAACTCGCCGGCATCTACCGCCAGTTCTATACATTGGTCCTGCGCCTCGGCGAGCTGCGCCCGTAGCTCGGCATTCTCTACCGCCAAGGCCAGGACGAGGCAGTCCTTGTCGTCGCTCATCAACCCACGGTGCTCTGGCTGCCCTCTGCCCCGGGGTATCACCGCGCGGTCGGCGCGGCGAGCGTAGCCCCCAGGCCGTTCGCTGCAAGTGAAGCCCAAGGCCACGCGACAGTGGCGTTATCGTAGTGCGACGAAAGTGCTTTGAGCACGTCAGGGCGGTGCCTGCAAAACGGGGCCTTGGCGATTTCATACTGGTGCCGTCGTCCCGCCCGCCTGATCAAGCGATACGGAAGCGACGCGCTCGCCCTTGCCGGAGGCCGCGGCCGTCGCGGCGGCGAAGCGTTCGGGCGAGGGTTCGAAACAGTTTCGAACCCTCGTGTGCTGCCGAGCACCGGTGCGACCGAAACAGTTTCGATCGCATTTCGGCCGGCGATGCCTTCAAGCCAATGCGGCGCCGCCTTAACACCCTCGTGACGTTTTTGTCCCACCACGCTAGCACGGCGATGGAGGATGATTCGTGTGGCGAAGATCATAGGGCTCGCGCAGACCAAGGGCGGCGTCGGCAAGACGACGATCGGCCTGAACCTCGCCGCGGAGCTGGCGCGGCGGGGGCAGCGCGCAGTCATGCTCGATGCGGATCCGGCCGCGCATGCCGCCTCGATCGCCGAAGATGGACGCCTCGCCTTCCCCGTATCTGCTCACCTGCTCGAGAGCGACGACGACAAGCTGGTCGCCGGGTGGGTCCGCGAGGTGAGGGGGCAGGAGGCAGACTTCGTGTTGATCGACGCGCCGGGCGCGATGGGTGCCGCCTTTGGGGCCACCATCGCGATCGCGGATCTCGTGCTCGTGCCGAGCGGCGCGACCGTGATGGACGTGAGAGGCGCCGCCGAGACGATCGGCACAATCCGGCGGCATCGCAAGGTAGCGAAACGCGACCGACCTGACATCCTCATCGTGCCGAGCCGCATCGACCGCCGCACCGGCGCCGGGCGCGATGTCATCGCTACCCTGGCCGCACTGACCGAGCCGGTGGCACCCGCGATTAGCTACCGCGCGGCCGTGGCCGACAGCCTCGCGAGCGGCGAGGGCGTGCCACCCGATAGCCCATCCGCCGCCGAGTTCTCCGCCCTCGCCGACGCCGTTCTCGTCCGCCTTGGAGTGTCCGAATGACCCGCCGCCCCTCCGCCGCCGAAGCCATCGCAATGAAAGCTGCCGCCGCCGTTGCCGCCCAGGACCAAGAGGAGGAGGCCGCGGAAATGGATGCTGCCGAACAGGCCTCGCCGGAACCTGCTGTGCCCGCATTCGAGCCGAGCATGTTCAAGTCTACAATCGAGCAAGTCGCCGCCGTCAAACTGGGCGCGCCGAGGGGGCGCCCCAAAGGGCGCCGCCCGGTTGCGTCGCGACAGACCGTCTACTTGGATGAACGGCGCCACGCTGCCCTGGCTCGCATCGCCGAGGACCGCGGCCGGTCGATCCATTCGTTAATCCTCGAAGGCATCGACCACGTGATCGGCAAGCCCGCTGCGAAAGGGTGGGAGCAGTAGCAACACGGCGGCAGAGAACCGCCGCCTCACCATTTTCGTGGTGGTATTTTAGAGGGGCTTTTACGTCAGGCCGATCGGGGTTAACGTGCAGGTGGCCGAGGCCGGTATCGAATGGTACGGTCGAGGTTCGCCCGCGATTCTGGGCGCGAGTCGATAAGGATGCAGCCACCGCGGTAGCGACCTGAAAAAGCAACGACCCCCCTGACGCCAATCAGGAGGGTCGTGGACCGATCCAATAAAGACCGGCGGGACCAAATTTCCATCCCGACAGTCTCACGGAGGCCCCCCGGGGTCAAGATGGAGCGCCAACTCTGTCCATGGTCTCGCTTTGCCTGGATGCCCGCGCGCCCGCCAAGGCGCGTGAGCCCTGCCGCGCACCCAGGAAGGTGCGTGACCGATGGTCTATTTGGAGATGGCGGCCGCTGTTGAGCGAGCCGCGCCTGACCGCCTTGGCGAAGTGGCGGTGGCGATCAACACGGCGTTCCTAGCCGGGGGATTGTCCGAGGATGAGTACGAACAGCTTGACTGTGTTTCGGCGTGCAACTT
>NZ_BPQX01000034.1 GCF_022179525.1 Methylobacterium persicinum | reverse complement strand
CTCAAATCACAATGTCAAAGAACCACGATCACCCGCCCCAAGGGCAGAGACCCTACACCCTACGGAACTCACGAACCGATCCACCCCAGGCTTGCACCACCGCCCGGCACGCATCGCTCGATTGTCGGTAAGGTCGTCCGCCACAGCGCCACAACAGCACCAGAGACAGACAGTGCAGCGTCCGGTTCGCTTCCGCGGCCGGCGCCGATGAACAGGGGTATACGCAGTCGGCTCAGGGTCGTCAACACCGATTTTCGCGGAAATGCCGAATCCCGTGCCGCAGCCTGTCACAGCCTCAGGCGGGGAGGGTGAGGACCATCCCGTCATAGGCCGGCTCGATGCCCTCCGGCAGGCGCGCGGCGAGGGTGGCGTAGTCGAGGTCGGTGTGCAGGTTGGTGAGCACCGCCCTGCCCGGCTTCACCTCGGCGATCAGGGCGAGGGCGTCGGACACCGAGAAGTGGGTCGGGTGCGGGGTGTGCCGCAGGGCATCGACGATCAGGAGATCGAGGTCCCGCAGGTGCTCCAGGCTCCGGGGCGGGATCAGGCTCACGTCTGGCACGTAGGCGGCCCTGCCGAAGCGGAAGCCCAGGGCCGGCTCATTGCCATGCTCCACGGGGAGGGGCTCCGCCTCGATGGCGCCCCCCGGCCCTTGGACGGCCACCCGCCCCTCGTGCGGGAGGTCGTGGAGGTCGAGGATCGGCGGATACTCGCTACCTTCCGGCGTCTCGAAGCAGTAGCCGAAGCGAACGTTCAGAAGGGCCCGGGTGTAGGCGTCGGCATGGACCCGGATACGGGCCCGCATCCGGATCACCAGGGGACGCAGGTCGTCGATGCCGTGGGTGTGGTCGGCGTGGGCGTGGGTGAACAACACCCCGTCGAGCCGGTCCACCTCCGCATCCAAGAGCTGCTCGCGCAGGTCGGGGGAGGTGTCCACGAGGACGCTGGTGCGCCCGCCCTCCCCATCGCGCGCGACGAGGATCGAGCAGCGTCGGCGGCGGTTGCGTGGCTCGTTCGGATCGCAGGCACCCCAGCCGCTGCCGACGCGGGGCACGCCGCCGGACGAGCCGCAGCCGAGGATGCGCAAGGTCAGCGTAGCCATCCGGATCTCCCGGCTCGGTCGTATCGCGGGAAAGCCGCGCCTGTCACGCCCGTCCGGGCTGCGCCCTGTCGAACAGACGGAAGAAATTGGCCGTGGTGATCGCCGCGAACTCCTCCTCCGGCAGGTCGAGGGTGGCGGCGAGGGACCGGGCCGTATGGGCGGTATAGGCCGGTTCGTTGGTGCGCCCGCGATGGGGCTCGGGCGTGAGGAAGGGCGCGTCGGTCTCCACGAGGATGCGGTCGCGGGGGATGCTCCGGGCGATATCGCGCAGCTCGTGGGAGCGACGGAACGTCACGATCCCCGAGAAGGAGACGAACAGCCCGATCTCCACCCCCACCGCGGCCAGCCGGGCGCCGGAGGAGAAGCAGTGCAGCACGGCCCGGAAGGGGGCCCTGACCATCTCCTCCGTGAGGACCCGCTCCATGTGGTCGTCGGCGTCGCGGGCATGGATGACGAGGGGCAGCCCCGCCTGCCGTGACGCCTCGATATGGGCGCGCAGCACACCCTCCTGCACGGCGGCGGGGGCCCCATCGGGATAGTGGTAGTCGAGGCCCGCCTCGCCGATCCCGACGCAGCGGGGGTGGTCGGCCAGCGCCGCGATGGTCTCGGGCGGGGTATCGGGCTCCTCCCCTGCCCCGTCGGGATGGGTCCCCACCGTGAACCAGACCTCCGGATGAGCCTCGGCGATGGCCCGGTAGGTCGCGACCTTCGCCACCCGGGTCGAGATGGTCAGCATCCCGCCGATCCCGGCCTCCCTGGCGCGGGCGATCACGCCCGGCAGGTCGCTGGCGAAGGCGGGAAAGTCGAGATGGCAATGGCTGTCGATGAGCATCGCAAGGCTGTCGGTTGCAGTGGCGTTCCCCTCTCCCCGCCTGCGGGGAGAGGCCCGGTTGCACCCCGCCGTGCAAACGGGGAGCGAAGGCGAAGCCGGAGCGCTGGTGAGGGGGCCCCACGGAGGGGCCTCATGGGGCACGCCCCCTCACCCTCGGCTGCCGCCTCGCCGCGGCGACGACGAGGTCGCCGCGGCCCTCTCCCCGCAGGTGGGGAGAGGGGAATGAGCCTCACGCCGCGGGCGCCTCCGGCCGCTCGAAGCGGGGGAAGACCGGGCTCGGGGCGGGCAGGGGCGTGCCGGGTACGAGACGGCCGCCCTCCCCCAGCGCCGCGAAATCGCGGGCGTCGCCCGGCACCGCCAGCAGGTCGAGGAGCCTGCCCGCCGAGTCCGGCACGAAGGGCTGCACGAGGATGCCGACGCCGCGGATCGTCTCGAGGGTGGTGTAGAGCACCGCGTTCATCCGGGCCGGGTCGCTCTTGCGCAGCTTCCACGGCTCCTGGCCGGCGAAGTAGCGGTTCGCCTCGGCCACCACCGCCCAGATCTCGGCGAGGATCGTGTGAAGCGCCAGATCCTTCATCAGGCCCCGCGCCTTGTCGGCCAGGGCGTCGACCTGGGCCAGCATCACCCGGTCCACCTCGGCCAGCTCGCCCGGATCGGGCACGGCGGCGTCGCAGTTCTTGGCCACCATCGACAGGGAGCGCTGGGCGAGGTTGCCGAGGTCGTTGGCGAGGTCGGCGTTGATGCGGTTGATGATCGCCGCGTGGTCGTAGTTGCCGTCGCCGCCGAAGGGTGCCTCGCGCAGGCAGAAGTAGCGCACGGCATCGACGCCGAAGGTCTCGGCGAGGTCGAACGGATCGACCACGTTGCCGAGCGACTTCGACATCTTCTCCCCCTTGCTGAGGAAGAAGCCGTGGCCGAACACGCGCTTGGGCAGGGGCAGACCCGCCGACATCAGGAAGGCGGGCCAGTAGACGGCATGGAAACGCACGATGTCCTTGCCGATGATGTGCAGGTCCATCGGCCAGAATTTTTTTCCGGTGCTCGCCTCGTCGGGGAAGCCCGTCACGGTGAGGTAGTTCGTCAGGGCATCGACCCAGACATACATGACGTGGCCGGGATGGCCCGGCACCGGCACGCCCCAGTCGAAGTTGGTGCGGCTGACCGAGAGGTCCTTCAGCCCGGCGCGGACGAAGCTCGCCACTTCGTTCCTGCGTGTGTCCGGCCCGATGAAGTCGGGCTGCTCCTCGTAGAGCTTCAAGAGCCGGTCCTGATAGGCCGAGAGGCGGAACAGGAAGTTCTCCTCCTCCATCCAGACGACGGGGGTGTCGGTGGCGATGGAACGGCGGCTGCCGTCCTCCAGCAGCCGGGTCTCGGCCTCGTCGTAGTAGGCCTCGTCGCGGACCGAGTACCAGCCGGCATATTTATCGAGGTAGATGTCGCCGTTGGCCTCCATCCGCTGCCAGATCGACTGGGCGGCGGCGTAGTGGGCGGGCTCGGTGGTGCGAATGAACCGGTCGTAGGAGCAACCCATCCGGTCGGCCATCTCGCGGAAGCGCGCCGCGGTGCCGTCGACATAGGCGCGGGGGCTGATCCCGGCCTTCGTCGCCGCCTGCTGGATCTTGAGGCCATGCTCGTCCGTGCCGGTGGAGAACAGCACGTCGCAGCCGTCGAGCCGGTGGAACCGGGCGATGGCGTCGGCGGCGATCACCTCGTAGGCGTGGCCGATATGCGGGGCGCCGTTGGGGTAGGAGATCGCCGTCGAGAGGCTGAAGGTCTTGCGGGGGGAAGGGCCGTCCGTCACGCTCGCGTCCGCTGATCAAGGGGCCCGGGGCTCCCGCGTCCTCAGGCGCCCGCCACCCGGCTCAGGTCGGCGAAGAGCGACAGGACGACGGGCCGGCGGTCGAGGTTGTAGGTCGCGGCCTCCCGGGCGCTGCGGGCGAACCTTTCACACACCTCCACGAGCGCCGCAAGGCGGGCCACGGGCTCCCCCTGCCGCCGCGCCAGCTCGGCGGAGACGAAGCGCAACACCGCGTCGCCGGCGGCGGCGAACCGCTCCTCCCCGTCCCGGCCGGCGAGGGTCTCGGCGAGCTTGAGGACCCGGCCCCAATCGGGGGAGGCCGCCCGGGAGAGCAGGGTCTCGACCTCGGCGACGAGGCCGGCGGTGACGGGGTCGATGAGCCCGAGGGCCCGGCCGACGGACCCTTCGGCGAGGCCGACCGCCCGGGCCAGGGCCGCCTCGTCCGGCTGGACGAAGGGCGGCGGCAGGGCGCGCACGGCCTCCGCCACCTCCCCGTCCCCCAGGGGGCGCAGCATCAGTGCCCGGCAGCGGGAGCGGATGGTCGGCAGCAGCCGGCCCGGCTGGTGGGCGAGGATCAGGAACAGGGCCCGGGGCGGGGGCTCCTCCAGCACCTTGAGCAGGGCGTTGGCGGCATTCGCGTTGAGGTCCTCGGCGCTGTCGAGGATGCAGACCCGCCAGCCCGAATCCGCCGCCGTGGAGGCGAACAGGTCGAGGGCCTTGCGCACCATGTCGACGGAGATCTTCGTCGGCAGGGTCTTGACCCCCGGCGCCCTGTGACGGCGCAGGGCGACGAGGTTCGGGTGCGAGAGGCCCGCCACCTGCCCGTGGACGGGGTGATCCGCCGGAATCGCGAGCCCCGGCGGCCCGTCGCCCTGTGGGTAGCCGAGGAGGCGCCGCGCCACGCGGTAGGCCAGGGTCGCCTTGCCGATCCCCGCCGGCCCGCCGATCAGCCATGCATGGTGAAGGCGTCCGTCGGCGATGCCCTCCCCGAAGGCGGCTTCCGCCGACCCGTGCCCGACGAGGGTCGCGGTCTCCCGGGGGCGGGGCAGTCCCGGCCGGTCGCCGATCTCCTCATCCGTGTTGTCAGCCGCCATCGCGCGCCTCCCCTGCCCCGGCGAGGCCCGGCAGCCGACGGTCCAGTTCCCCGCGGATCGCGGCCTCCACGGCATCGGGACCGGACGTGGCGTCGATCACCGCGCAGCGCCCCGGTTCCGCCTTCGCGATCTCCAGGAAGGCGGCCCGCAGCCGGGTGTGGAAGCCGAGGGCCTCGCCCTCGAACCTGTCGGGCCCCTGCCCCACCGCCTCGCCCCGGGCGGCGGCCCGGGCGAGACCCGTTTCCGGGGGCAGGTCGAGGATCAGGGTCAGGTCGGGCCTCGTGCGGCCCACGACGACCCGCTCCAGGGCCGTGAGGACCGCCGGGTCGAGCCCCTCCGCCGCGCCCTGGTAGGCGTGGGTCGAGTCGATGAATCGGTCGCAGACGACGCTCTCTCCCCGGGCCAGGGCGGGGCGGATCAACCGGTCGAGGTGATCGAGGCGGGCGGCGCTGAACAGCAGGGCCTCGGCGAAGGGCCCGTAGGGTTTGGCCACGCCGGCGAGGAGGGCGGTGCGGATCTCCTCGGCCCAGGGCGAGCCGCCGGGCTCGCGGGTCACGGTCACCGGCCGGCCGGTGCGGGCGCGGAGCGTCGCCGCGAGGCGGGCGGCCTGGGTCGACTTGCCGGCCCCCTCCCCGCCTTCGAGGGTGATGAAGACGCCCCGGCCGGCGGGCTCCCTGTCCTGGATCGTCACGGAGGGGTCGTCACTGGACGGCGGTCACGAGGGGTTGGCGGCGGCCCGCTCCCCGGGCTTGGCCCCGGCGGCCTTGTCGAAGGCCTTGCGCATCAGGCCGGTGCCGAATTCCAGGGCCGCATCCATGGCCCGCTGGCTGAGGGTGCCCTGGGCCACGGAGGCGCCGGCATAGAGCGGCTGGTCGAGGGCCACCACGTCACCCCGCTGGACCCGCAGGACGCCGACCTGCTGGCCCTCTGTCACGGGCGCCTCGAGGGGGCCCTGGTAGATCACCTTGGCGCTGACCCGGTCGTTGGCGCCCCGGGGCAGCAGCACCCGCACCGGCTTCTTCGCCACGAGGGGAACGGAGCCCGCCTCGCCGCCGAAGACGGACGCCTCGGCCACGGTCTCGCCGGGGGCGAAGACCTGCCGGGGCTCGAAGGCCCGGAAACCCCATTCCATCAGCTTGCGCGATTCCGAGGCCCGGTCCCGGGCGGTCTTGAGGCCCGAGACCACGAGGACCAGCCGCTGGCCGTTCTGCACCGCCGAGCCGGTGAGGGCGTAACCGGATTCCTCCAGGAAGCCGGTCTTCAGCCCGTCCGCGCCGATGTCGAGGGTGAGGAGCGGGTTGCGGTTCTGCTGCCGGATCTTGTTCCAGGTGAACTCCTTCTCGGAGAAGATCTTGTACAGGTCCGGGTATGTTTCGATGATGTGGATGGCGAGCCTCGCCATGTCCCGGGCGGTCACCTTCTGGTCGGGCGCCGAGTAGCCCGTCGCGTTGCGGAAGGTGGAGTTCGTCAGGCCGATCTCCTTGGCGCGCTGGTTCATCAGCCCCGCGAAAGCCTCCTCGGTGCCGGCCATGTTCTCGGCGATGGTGATCGCCGCGTCGTTGCCCGACTGCACGATCAGCCCGCGGAGCAGGTCCGACATCTTGATGCGGCTGTTGACCTGGGCGAACATCGACGAGCCCCCGCCCCCGGCGCCGCCGCGCTTCCAGGCGTCCTCCGTCACCGTGAACTCGGTGTCCATGGAGAGGCGGCCGGACTTCAGGGCCTCGAACACGATGTCCGTAGTCATCAGCTTGGCCATGCTGGCCGGGGAGAACCGCTCGTCGGCGGCCCGCTCGAACAGGACCGAGCCGGAATCGGCATCGATGAGGATCGCGTGCGGTGCCGCCGTCTGGAAGCTCTGGGCCACGGCGGGCGCGGCGAAGGCCAGAGCGGCAACCGAGGCTGCGACCAGGGGGGCGGCCAGGAGAGACAAAAGGGTCCTGCGCATCGCGGATCTCCGGCGGGCCACGGATTGCGATCCTTCATGAGGATCGGCGGTCGCGTCTGCCGCTTCTGCGTCAGAAACCTGCGGAACGGAACAGCACAGAGCGACGAGCGTGACCATATCGCGTTTCCGCACCGCAATCGAACGCGAATTGCCGCGGGGACGCGGGTTCCCTCAGTAGATGCCGGCGTAGCGGGCGCCGTGGCCGGTGGGACGGGAGGCGGGTTCGGCTGCCTTCGCCACCTGCTTGACGGGCTCCTTGTTGACGGACTCCTTGCCCTTCCCGCCCTTGCCTGCGGGCGCCGCCTGGGTGGCGAGGCGGGCCATGGCGAGCTTGGCCGATTCCGGCATCGCCGCCGGGACCGGGCCTCGGCCGCCCTTGCGGGGCTCGAGGGCAGCCGAGGCGAGCTTGGTGACGGCGGGGGCCTCGTGCCGCCCGGAGGCGGCCTTCACCGTCACGGACGGATGCAGCGGGCCGGGATTGCCCGCCGACACGGCGACGCCGGCCACCTTGACCGGGGCGAGCCTGACCGCGGCGGTCTGGACCGGCGCCGGCTTGAACTCCCTCGTCCGGACGGCCGTGGGCTGCACCGCGGCCGGGACCGCGACGGCGGCGCTCGCCAGCACGATCGGCGCCCGCACCGGCCGGCGCGGGGCCTCCTCCGCGGGTTCCGGGGCCGGCTTGTAGGCCAGGGGGGTCGCCCCCCGGGAAAGGCCCTCGGTCTCCTCGGAGGGGCCGAGGTCCGCCACCATCACCGAGGAGCGCGAACCGGCCGGGCGGCCGTCCGTGCGCAGGGTGGCCATGAGCTTGCGGTCGTCCGAGCCGGCCAGGGCGGCCTTGCCGACATACTCCACCCGGACATGGGCCGTGCCCTTGCGGTGGAAGCCCAAAGCCTCCGCAGCCTCCTCCGAGACATCCATGACCCGCCCGGCATGGTAGGGGCCACGGTCGTTCACCCGCACGATCATCGACGACCCGTTGTCGAGGTTCGTGACCCGGGCGTAGCTCGGGAGCGGCAGGGTCGGGTGGGCGGCGGCAATGGAGTGGCGGTCGAACACCTCGCCGTTCGCGGTCATCCGCCCGTGGAAGGCGGAGCCGTACCATGACGCCAGCCCTTCGCGGACATAGCCGCGGGGATTCTCTTTTGGCGTGTAGGTCTCCCCGGCGACCACGTAGGGCTTGCCGGTGTAGCGGCGCCCGCCGCCCTTGGGGATCACGTCGCCCTCGTTGTAGAGGCGGGGGCTCGCCTTGACCCCGTATTTCGGGTCGACCCCGTTGCCTCCGGCGAGCTTCGTCGCGGTGTTCGAGGCGCAGTTGGCGGTGGCGAGGGCCACGGCGGAGACGGCCAGGAACCGCAGGGCGAAATGCCCGGGCCGGGTTTGCGTCATACGCATCACGCGGGGATACCAACTCTACTCGGGACCGGCCCGGAACCGGACCTCGCCGGCACCGCCGGGTCCCTGGAGAATTGTCGCCGTGACGTAAAGGAAGCCTGAACGGAACGGCCCGGGACCCCGCCATCCACGGTCTCGTGCACGCCGAGGCTTCAGGCAACGGATGAGGAGCGGGGCTCAACCCCTTGGCGGAGAGAGGTTCCACCGGGTGATGGGCAAGGGAATAGCCGGTATCCCGACGTGAGGGAGCTCTCCTCAGGCGATCTATGAGGATAGGGCGCCAAGTCATTGTCTTGTGGCGGGAAATGCCAGCGACCCTTCCACCTCGTCTTTGCGATCGGAGCGAAGCAACCCAGGGATCCGCGTCGTCCTGAGGCGTCCCGCTGCCCTGGATTGCTTCGCTCCGCTCGCAAAGACGGTGGGAGGTGCGCGCCTCTGCCCCCCGGCGCCTTGTCAGCGCGGCGGGTGATCGGTGAGCTGGGCGATCGAGCGGGCCCCCCGTTGCTTGAACAGCAGATCGAGGGCTTCCAGCATCAGGCCGTGCATCTTGGTGCGCTCGGCATAGGCGAGATCGCGCAGCTGGTCGTAGACCGGCGGCTCCAGATAGACCGACATCTGGCGGGCGCGCTGCTTAAGGGTCTGGGCGGCCCGGAGGGATTCGCCCGTCTTCTCGTTCTCGTCTCCGGCCCGCCCGTCCGGCTTGGTGGCCGGGGCGAGGGACACGATCTCGGCGCTGCGCAGGCCGGCTCCGCCCCGGCCCGGGGCAGGGCGTTCCGGCGGGCTCGCCGCCGCGACGATCGCCGCGAGGCTGAGCTTAGGCTGCTTGGACATGCTTGTCCGTCCGGGCCGCCTGGGTGCGGCGCTCGATCCAGCTCCAGAGCTTGCGCACCTCGGCGGCGGCTTGGCCCTTCGGGTTCAGCTCCGTGACGCCGAGGCCGAGGCCGATGGCGTCCTGGTGGTCCGTGCGGGCGACGATGTTGACGTCCGGCAGGATGCCGAGGACCGCCAGGCCGTCGGAGGCGTCGCGCACCCGGTAGGAGCGGGGCGGGGTCTGGTTCAGGACAAAGGCGAACTTCTTCTCCAGCCGATAGACGGCGGCGAGGGTGGGCTTGAAGGCGCGCAGGTCCGCCGGCGTCGGCCGGCACGGGATGATGCACAGGTCCGCGGCGCGGATCGCCGACAGGGTGCCGGGCGAATCGACGCCGGGCGTGTCGATGAAGACGTAGTCGTAGGCCGATTCGCGCAGGCGCTCCATCACCGGGTCGAGCTGCGCGGCGTCGATCTGGGCCACCTCGGGCCCCTCCACGGTGCGGTGGTCGAGCCAGTCCGAGACCGTGGCCTGCCGGTCCATCTCCAGGATGCAGACCGAATGCCCCGCCTCCCGCGCGGCCACGGCCAGGGAGATGCAGAGCGTGCTCTTGCCGCTTCCGCCCTTCTGGGTGACGAATGTCAGCGCCTTCATCCGCGGACGTCCTCCTGCCTGGGCCGAACCCCCGGGGCGGTCCTGTCACAGGAGCCGCGTGAGACCGGATTCGGACCACCATCTGCGATCCTGCGATCCAAGGATCATGGCGTCAGAGGTGGACGCAGTATGGTTAATGGTTCGTTAAAGAGGCTCGAATCGCAATGACCATACGGGGCAAGGCGATCCGGATGGCCCCGGCACAAAAGTCCTGTGGAATTCATACCTAAGGTTTTGAAATGGCCGAGATCGCGTCATTCACTCTTTCCAGTGTGAAAAGAATGACGTAGCCTCATCGTCTTACGGCCGGACCCCGAGGTATTCTAACCTCAGGTTTACGCCGGTCAGGACAGTCACGATGGACAAACCGATCCCGCAATCCGTGCTGAAGGCCTCCGGTGTCGTGGGCACCTGGGTCCACGATCACTGGGCGGGCCGACTCTCGCTCTCTGGGAGCTTCCCGCGGCTCCTGGGCCTCGACCCGGTGATGGCCGCCCGGGGCGTGCCCCTCGCGGCCTTCCTCGACCGGACCCATCCGGACGACCGGATCCGCATGGAGAACTACCTCTACGCCGTGGGCGCCATGGGCGGCCCGGTGGAGGCCGAATTCCGGACCTGCGACTCGCTCTCGGGGATCCGCACGCTGGTGATGCGGGGCCGGATCGAGCGCGACCCCACCGGGTCCGTGGCGCAGGGATGCGGCATCGCCATCGACCGCACGGACGAGCAGGTGGCCGGCCTCGCCCAGGCCGAGCTGATCATGAACCGCATGGCCGAACACGTGATCGCCCTGCGTGGCCTCGCCCAGACCCTGCGCCGCCCGGTGCTCATCGAGCGGGTCGAGCAGCTGATGGTGGCGGTCGGCTTCGAGCTCGCCCGGTTCGTGCCCGAGCCGGAGGACGAACTCCTGCATTGAGCGGGTCCCCGGCGATTGAACTGCCCGGCGCAGGCGCGCTACCGTTCCGGAAAGACGGAGGGGACGATGGGCGACACGATCTACGACCGGGACCTCGATCGGGTCGCCGCCAACCACCAGCCGCTGTCGCCCCTCCCTTATCTCGACCGGGCGGCCAGGGTCTTTCCCGACCATATCGCAGTCATTCACGGCGGCCTGCGCCGCACCTATGCGGAGCTCTACGGCCGCGCCCGGCGTCTCGCCTCCGCCCTGAAGGCCCGGGGAATCGCCCGGGGGGACACCGTCGCCGCCCTCCTCGCCAACACGCCCGAGATGATCGAGTGCCACTACGGCGTGCCGATGACCGGGGCGGTGCTGAACACCCTCAACACCCGCCTCGACGCCGCCGCGATCCGCTTCTGCCTGGAACACGGGGAGGCGAAGGTCCTGATCGTCGACCGGGAATTCTCCCGCATCGCCGGGCCGGCCCTGGAGGGCATGGCGGCCCGGCCCCTCGTCATCGACGTGGACGACCCGGAGTATGATGGTTCCGGCGAGGCCCTGGGCGAACTCGGCTACGAGGCGTTCCTCGCCGGGGGGAATCCCGAGGAGGAGTGGGCACTTCCCGCGGACGAGTGGGACGCGATCAGCCTCAACTACACGTCCGGGACGACCGGCGACCCCAAGGGCGTCGTCTACCACCACCGGGGGGCGGCCCTCCTGGCCCTCGCCAACGTGGTCACGGGCGGGCTCGGCCGGCACCCGGTCTATCTCTGGACCCTGCCGATGTTCCACTGCAACGGCTGGTGCTTCCCCTGGACCCTGTCCATCGTGGCCGGCACCCATGTCTGCCTGAGGCAGGTGCGGGCGGAGGCCATGTACCGGCTGATGGCCGAGCATGGGGTCACCCACCTGTGCGGCGCGCCGGTGGTGATGCAGCTCCTGATCAACGCCTCCGATGCGGAGCGCCGCCCCCTGCCCCGGCGGGTGGCCTTCTTCACCGCCGCCGCCCCGCCCCCGGAGGCGGTGCTCGCCGGCATGTCGGAAGCGGGCTTCGACGTGACCCACCTCTACGGGCTCACGGAGAGCTACGGCCCGGCCGTGGTCAACGAATGGCACGCCGGCTGGGACGCCCTTTCGGCCGATGCGCGGGCGGCGAAGAAGGCCCGCCAGGGAGTGCGCTACCCCGTGCTCGAAGCCCTCGACGTCCGCGATCCCGAGACGATGGAGCCGGTCCCCGCCGACGGGACCACGATGGGCGAGGTGATGATGCGCGGCAACGTCGTGATGCGGGGCTACCTCAAGAACCCGAAGGCGACGGAGGCGGCCTTCCGCGGCGGCTGGTTCCGCACGGGGGACCTCGGCGTCAAGCACCCCGACGGCTACGTGCAGCTCAAGGACCGCTCGAAGGACATCATCATCTCCGGCGGCGAGAACATCTCCTCCATCGAGGTGGAGGATGCGCTCTTCAAGCATCCGGCCGTGGCGGCGGCGGCGGTGGTGGCGAGGCCCGATGCGAAATGGGGGGAGACCCCCTGCGCCTTCGTGGAGCTGAAGCCGGGGGCCACGGTCTCGTCCGACGACCTGATCCAGTGGTGCCGGGGGCGGCTCGCGTCCTACAAGCTGCCCCGCCACGTCGTCTTCGGCGAGTTGCCCAAGACCTCGACGGGCAAGATCCAGAAATACGTCCTGCGCGCCCAGGCCCGGGAGGAGTGACGCGGCGCGTCAGGCTTCCGGGCGATGCGGGGCGCGGCGGGCTTCGGCCTGTACCCGCACCGGCACACGCCGGGCCGCCTTCAGATCCTCGGCGACCTGCACCAGCACGGCGCGGAACGAGACAAGGCTGAACAGGGCGATGCCCGAGACGAGGGCAGCGGAGACAAGGGTCTTGGCGGTTTCGGCGTCCACGGTGGGAATCCTCGGTCTGATGCCTGTCGGCACACGGACAAGGTGGCGTCGGTCGGCCCGATCCGCCACCGGCTTTCCCGTCGGCGCTGGCATGCGCCGGGCGCGCCGCACGAAACGTCACGTTCTGCCGCTACCACCGCCTGATGCGCGCCGGCCGGGCTAAAGGATATCAGCCCGGGCCGGCCGCGTTTGCGTCGGCCGCCGCGAGCGCGGCCGACGGCGTTGGTCCCGGGGGAGTGGAATGGTCGGACGGAAGCGGAGACGGGGCGCGGCGGTGGCGGCCACGGTCGCAGGGGTTCTGGTCGCGGGGATCCTGACCGTCCCACCCGCCCTGGCGCAGGGGACGGTTCCGCGGGTGTCGAACGAGCCGCCGAACCCGGCGCCCAGCGATCCGGTGACGAGGTCGAGCTACTTCTACGTCGGGGGCCGCTACCAGAAGGTCGGCGAGAAGACCCTGATGGTCGGCCAGATGTTCGTGCAGGTCCGCACCCCGGCCAAGGTCACGCAGCCCTACCCCGTGGTGATGGTCCACGGCCTCGCCCAGACCGGCGTGAACTTCCTGGCGACGCCGGACGGCCGGTCCGGCTGGGCCCAGCGCTTCGTGGAATGGGGCTATCAGGTCTACGTCGTCGATCAGGTCGGCCGCGGCCGCTCCGGCACGAATCCTGAGGTCTACGGACCCTACGACCGGCTCGGGACCCGGGACCTGGAGCGGACCTACACCGCGCCGGAAGTTTACGACCTCTATCCCCAGGCCAAGCTCCATACCCAGTGGGCGAACGGAGCGGGCGTCCAGGGCAACCCGAGCTTCGACCAGTATTTCGCGAGCCAAGTGCCCTACCTCGCCAACAGCCAGCAGACCGAGGAACTGGTCGATACGGCGATGATGGCCCTGTTCGATCGAACCGGACCGGCGATCCTCCTCACCCACGGGCAGGGCGCCCTGTTCGGCTGGGCCCTCTCCGATTCCCGGCCCGACCTCGTGAAGGCGCATATCGCCGTCGAGCCCAGCGGGCCGCCCTTTTTCGACGTCAAGTTCCGCGGCGGCAAGGATTTCTGGGAGAAGTCGGGCGACGGACGGTCCCGGGCCTACGGCCTCACCCGCATCCCCCTGACCTTCGATCCGCCGGTGAAGACCCCCGAGGACCTCGTCGTCGTCCAGCAGGCCAAGCCCTCGGCCGACGGGCAGATCCGCTGCTGGCTGCAGGGCGATCCGGTGCACACCCTGCCCAACATCGCCAAGGTGCCCACGGTGATCGTGACGGCGGAGGCGTCCTTCCACGCCGCCTACGATGATTGCACCGCCGCCTTCCTGACCCAGGCCGGCGCCAAGCCCGACATCCTTCGCCTCGCCGACCAGAAGGTCCGCGGTAACGGCCACATGGTCATGGTCGAGAAGAACAGCGACCTCGTTGCCGACACCGTGATGGGGTGGCTGTCCGGGCGGCCGAAGTAGGTCGGCCGCCCCACCCTCCCCCTCCTTCGTTCGCGACGACGGAGCGTTTACGCCTTGCAACACGCCCGCCGGCCGAGAGGTCGCGCGGGCGTGATCGTTTCGCCACAACCCACGGTAACAGCCCGATCACCCCTTGCGGTAGTGCCACGCTCCGCGTACCCAAGCGAAAAAGCGCAGTTGGCGCAATAGTTTATCATAATTCTAAACAGCGCGTCAGCCCCGGCGGAGCCCCCTCCGCCGAACGGGATCGGCTGTCCGGTGAGTTCGAGGAGCGAGGCAGTGAGAGTCGGTCGCACACGCACGGAAGCCCCGCGGACCCTGGTCCTGGCGGGGGCATCCCTTGTCGCCCTCACGGCCGCCCTCACCGCGGCGCACGCCCAGCAGGGCGGCTCCAGCGTGCGGCTCGACGAGATCAGCGTCGAGGCGCAGGGCGCCGGCATGCCGGCCGGGACGGTGACGTCCGGCACGGGCGGGGCCGCGGCCCGGGGGGTCGAGGATCCCAAGGGCCCCATCGCCGGCTACGTGGCGACGCGCACGACGACGGCCACCAAGACCAACACCCCCCTGATCGAGACGCCGCAATCGATCACGGTGATCGGCCAGCAGCAGATCCGGGACCAGAACGCCCAGACCCTGACCCAGGCGACGCAGTATGTGGCCGGCGCCTATGCCGGCACCTTCGGCGCCGACACCCGCATCGACTACCTCACCCTGCGCGGCTTCGTGGTGAGCGACTACGGCATCTACCGGGACGGGCTGCAGCTGCTGAATTACGGCTTCGGCTACTTCAAGGTCGACACGTTCGGCCTGGAGCGGATCGAGATCCTGCGTGGCCCCGCCTCGGTCCTGTTCGGCGCCGGCTCGCCGGGGGGCATCGTCAACACCGTCAGCAAGCGCCCGACGGAGACCCCGTTCGGGTATGTCGAGGTGGGCGGCGGCTCCTTCGGCCAGAAGTACGGCGCCTTCGACATCGGCGGACCGGCCGACAAGGAGGGCCACTGGTTCTACCGCCTGACCGGCTACGGCCGGAACGGCGGCACCCAGGTCGATGGCGCGCCGGACGACAGCTACTACATCGCCCCGGCCATCACCTATAAGCCCGACGGGGCGACCCACTTCACCCTGCTGTCGAGCTTCCAGCACGACAACACGGCGGTGACCTCGAACTTCCTGCCCTATCTCGGCACCGTGCGCCCGAACCTCTCGGGCCTGCGCATCCCGCGCTCCCTGAACCTCGGCGATGCGGGCTTCAACACCTTCACCCGCGACCAGGCCTTCGTCGGCTACGAGTTCGAGCACGCCTTCGACAACACCTTCACCTTCCGGCAGAATCTCCGCTACGGCTTTAACCAGAGCGCGCAGAACGCCGATATCGGCCAGCTCGGCTACAGCGATGCCGCGCAGACCCGCCTCGCCCGCTACCAGTTCCTGACCAGTACCAAGGTCAACCTGTTCCAGGTCGACAACCAGCTGGAGGCCCGCTTCTCGGACGGATACTTCCGTCACGACGTGCTGCTGGGGCTCGACTACAAGAACTACCAGCTTCACGACAATCAGGGCACGAACTTCGCGGCCGGATACACGGTCCCCGACCTGAGCATCCTGAACCCCGCCTACGGGCCGGCGACCGGGCGCCCCCTGCCCTACCTCGTGAATGCCGATTCGTTCACGCAGCTCGGCGTCTACCTGCAGGACCAGATCAAGATCTCCGACCACCTGACCCTGGTGCTCGGCGGCCGCCAGGATTTCGCCGACGACCGGGTGGTCGACAAGCTGAACAACGGCACCGGCAGCAACGGCCGCAGCGACAGCGGCACCACCTACCGCACGGCGCTGATCTACAACTTCGACAACGGGCTTGCCCCCTATGTCAGCTACTCGACCTCGTTCCAGCCGCTGATCGGCACCGGCATCGACAACCAGACCTTCAAGCCGGAGACCGGCACGCAGGTCGAGGGCGGCGTGAAGTTCGAGCCTCCGGGCCAGGGCTACTTCCTGACGCTGGCCGGCTTCGACATCCACCGCAAGAACGTGCTCACCGCCAACCCGGCCAACGTCCTGTTCCAGGCGCAGCTCGGCGAGGTTCGCTCCACCGGCTTCGAGGCGCAGCTGGTGGCGAGCCTGACCGACGGGCTCAACGCCATCGCCTCCTACACGATCTACGGACTCACCAACGAGCGCGGCACCGCCGACATCCTCGGCAAGGTGCCGGTCAACATCCCCGAGAACTTCGCCTCGCTGTTCCTCGACTACACGATCCAGACGGGCGACTGGCGCGGCTTCGGCTTCGGCGGGGGCGTGCGCTATGTCGGCCGCTCCTTCGCCGACACCGCCAACACCCTGCGGGTGCCGGACTACGTGCTGTTCGACGCGCAGGTCCATTACGAGTGGGACCGCTGGCGTCTGGCGGTCAACGCCTCGAACATCGCCGACAAGCGCTTCGTCTCATCCTGCCAGTCCTCCGCTTCCTGCTTCTACGGCGATGCGCGGCGGGTGCTGGCGAGCCTGAGCTACAAGTGGTGAGGTGATCGTGCGCCGCCCTGCCCGTCCTTGCGAGCGAAGCAACCCAGGGATCCGCCACATCCTGAGAGGTCCCGTTGCCCTGGATTGCGTCGCGGCGCTCGCAAGGACGGGGAGCAGAGACGGATCCGGGGCGCTCAGCCGCCCTCGCCGCAGGCCGCAGCCTGGGGGCCCGAAAGCCTCGTCGGCAGATCGTTGATCCGCAGGGTCCGGCGCAGGGTGCGGGAGAAGGCATCGACCGCCACCGTCACCAGGGCGGTGGCGGCGATCAGCACCACGGCCACGTCCAGGCGCAGTTCCGAGATCGCCGCATCGACATAGAAGCCGAGCGTCGTGACGCCGAGGATGCCGAAGATCGCGCTCTCCCGCAGGATCAGCTCCCAGCGGTAGAGCAGGAAGGCCAGGAACTGCCCGTAGAGCCGCGGCAGGGTCTCGTAGGCGTAGAGGTCGAGGCCGGTGGGCGCGTCCGCCCGGTAGGGGATGGCGTCGGCGTGCCGGCCCATCAGGTAGCCGATGATGCCGGCATTGTGCAGCGACAGGGCGATGATCGCCGGCAGCATCGAGGGGCCGAGCAGCTGCAGGCAGAGATAGGCCAGCATGTATTCCGGCGTGGAGCGCACCACGACGAGGAGCACCCGGCCGAAGGGCCGTCCCACCGGGCCGGCGAAGCGCCGGGCGGTCAGGGGAAACAGGACCAGGGCACCCAGCGCCGTGACCACCAGGGCGATCTGGGCGAGGATCAGGGTCTGCGCCGTCCCGGGCAGGATCTGCTCCGTCAGGATCGGCCGGAACCACGCCCAGAGGCTCGCGGGCGTCCCGTCCCCCGCCCGCAGGGGCGCCGGGACGATGTCGTGGGTGAAGAAGCGGACGAGGCTCGGGCCCACATCCGCGTGGCCGACCGAGGGCGGCAGGGCGATGGCCGCCCCGACGACGAGGAGCGGCACGCTCCAGCCCCGCACCCAGAGCCGCCGGGTGCCGATCAGGGCGTAGAAGACCAGGAGCAGGGCCCCCGCCTCGGCGTAGCGCCCCTGCCGGAAGGCGGATTCGAGGGTGAAGCCCATGGTCGGCAGGCCGATGAAGCCGAGCACGAGGCTCGAGCGCATCCCGCATTCGAGGCGGTAGAGGGTGTAGTCGGCGAATCGGCCCGCGAGGTCCGGCAGGCGGGCAAAGGCGAAGGCCGAGACGGCCCCCGTCCCCGGCGGCAGCACCCGCAGGGCGGAAAGGTCCGCCTCCTCGATGATCTCGGAATAGACCTTGGCGCAGATGCCGGCATAGGGCAGCGCGATGGCCAGCACCCCCGTCGTGGCCGAGAGGCCGAAGACCTGCATCAGGAGCAGTGCCCAGAACAACTCGTGCACCGAGCGCAGGGCCGCGCAGGCAAGGCGCACCGTCCGGGAGCGGGCGAAGGGGATGGCCAGCGCGAGCCCCGTCCCGGCCCCCACGGAGACGCCCAGCACGGCGAAGGCGACCGTGTAGACGACGCTCCACCCTTCCACGGCGGGGAAATCCGGCCGGACCAGGCCGCCGAGGAGGCGCATCAGGTCGGCGAGGGGATGCAGGGTGGTGACGTGCAGGTCGGCCACCGGCAGGCAGGCCAGGGCCGCCAGGGCGAACCAGCCGCTGATGCCGCGATAGCCCGGGACCGGCATGGTGAGCCGCATCAGGCGGTCTCGTAGAACGGCCGGAGCCGGGCGGGATCGACCTCGCGCGTAGGGGCGTCGAGGGCGATGCGGCCCGCCTCCAGCACGACGATCCGGTCGCAATGGGCCAGGGCCAGCCCGGCATCGTGCAGGGCGAGGATCAGGGTGGCATGGGCGGCGGAAAGCTCGCTGAGCACCGCGTCGCCCTGCCGGGGGTCGAGGGCCGAGACCGGCTCGTCGCCGAGCAGGACCGGCCGGCCGTTGTAGAGGGCGCGGGCGACGGAGACCCGCTGCTGCTGCCCCCCCGACAATTCCCCCGCCTTCGCCCAGAGTTTGTCGGAGAGGCCCACCCGGGCGAGCACCGTCTCGACCGCCGCCACGTCGGCCCGGGCCGGCGAGACCAGGGTCCGCAGGTTGTGCAGGGTCGGGTGGCGGTCGAGGCGGCCCATGTAGACATTGTGGAACACCGACAGGGTGCGCACCAGGGCAGCGGCCTGCGGCACCAGGGCGACCCGGTCCGGGATCCGGTCCCGGATCAGCCCGAGCAGGGTGGACTTGCCCGCCCCGGATCGCCCCATCAGGGCGACCCGTTCGCCCGCCCGGATCGTCAGGTCGATGCCGGCCAGGACCTCGCGCCCGCCATAGGCGGCCCGGGCGTTCGCCAGGACGAGGACGGGCTCGGACACCGGCTTGATCGTCAGTCCAGCAGCCCCGTCGCCTTGCCGACCTCGATGAGTGGTTCGTAGGCGGCGTTGGACACGGGGATGAACTTCGAGCGCCCGAAGGGCTCCAGGATGGTCGGATCGGTGATGCCCACGAGGGCGGCCCGGAGCTTGTCCGTGAAGCCCGCGCCGTAGGTTTTCTCCACGTCGCCGCGCACGGTCCACTGGTAGTCGGGGAACGGGGCGCTTTCCCAAATCACCGACACAGCCTTGGGATCGATCTTGCCCGCCTTGGAATCGAGATCCCAGACGGAGTAGTCCACCGCGCCGACCTCGAAGGCACCCGACTGGACGAGCTGGATGGTCCGCGAGTGGTCGCCGGAGAAGCCGACCCGGGAGAAGATCTGATCCGGGCTCTGGCCCGGGAAGTTCTGGCGGAGGGTGTATTCGGGCATCAGCCGGCCGGAGGTCGAGGCCCGGGCGCCGAAGGTGAAGGTCTTGCCCGCGATGGCCTTCGGGAGCTCCGTCGAGCGGGTGAGGCCGGTGGCGGCGTTGGCGATGAGGTAGAAGCGGAAGGCCGCATCCTCCGCCCCCTGTGCGATCGCCTGCGAGCCGGGCACGGCCTTCCTGGCCTGCACCCCGGTGAAGCCGCCGAACCACGCGAGCTGCACCTGCCCGTTGGTGAAGGCGGTGACGGCCGCCGGGTAGCTCTTCACCGGCACGTAGCGCACCGGCACGCCGAGCTTGCCCTCGAGGTATTGGGCGACCTTGCCGAACCGCTCCACAAGGCGGCTCTCGTCCTGATCGGGGATGCCGGTGAAGACCAGCGCTGGCTTCTCCTGCGCCTGCGCCGGTGCCGCGAGGGAAAGCCCCGCCGCCAGCAGGCCGCAGGCGAGCCGCGCGATACGTCCGATCCCGATCATCGAATCCCCCGAGTCATAGCCCCTGGCGCAAGGCTCCGCCTGTGCCCGTTGCGGATAAAGCAGGTCAGGGCCGAGGGAAATGGACCGGAGGAGTTGTCTCGACCCCTCCGGCACCCGGATCAGTGATGGTGACGGTGGCGGCGGTGATGATGATGATGGCGCATGCCATGGCCCCGCATCATCATGCCCCGCGAGCCCATCCGGGCGCCGCTGTGCATGTTGCCGGTTCGGCCGTTGCCCTGGGCGGCGGCGTTCCGGTCGAGGCCGTCGCCGGGACCGGCGAAGCTCGGGGCAGCGGTTCCGGCGGCGAGCCCGAGGACGAGCAGGGCACCGAAGGCGATCTTCTTCATAGGAAACGGTCTCTCCACGGCCTTGCGCCGCCGGCTGCGAACCGATCGCGCACGATTGAGTTCCTAGCCTCCGCAGGGGGGAAGGGCGCGTGCACGCAAACGTGATCGGTAGGAGATGAGAGGATCCGCCTCAGCCGGCCGTGGCCGTCGGCGCGAGGGTGAACAGGTCCCCCTGCCCGTCGCAGGCAGTGCCGGGGACGGGGCGCGGGCGGAACGCGTGACCCGGCGGGCCGTCGAGCAGGGCCACGAAATCCGCCGAGGCGGCGACGGCGAGGTCGGCGGCCTTGGCCCTTGCCTCGATGCGGGCCAGCATGTTCATGGCAGGCCCGAGCACCGTGTACTCCGCCCGCACCCCGTCATCGAACACCCCGACGAGGAGGTCGCCCGCATGGAGGGCGGTGGCGGTGCGGATGGGGAACAGGCCGGCGGCCCGGCGCCGGACGTTGACCTCGGCGAGACGCCCCTGGATGTCGAGGGCACAGGCGGCTGCGGCGCGGGCTTGGTCCCCGGGCGTTCCCGTGACGAACTGGGCCAGCACCGCGTCGCCGATATACTTGTCGACGATCCCGCCCTGCCCGGCCACGGCACCCTGCGCCTGCGCCCGCACCGCCATCAGCGCCGCCACCATCTCCTCCGGCGGGTGCGCCCGGCTGAGGGCCGAGAAGCCACGGATGTCGAGGATCAGCAGGCAGGCGTGCCGGCGGTGGATGCCCAGCGCGTCCGAGGCGAGGTCCCGGGCGATGGCATTGGGCACGAACCGGGCGAGGCGGCCGCGCTCACGCTCCACCTCCAGGGTCCGGTCCACGGCCCGGCGCAGGCGGGTGACGCCGTCGATCACCAGGAGGCCCATGGCGATGAAGGTGGCGAGGCCGATGACCTGCATCGACAAGTCGCCGGTGAAGCCGGGGAACAGGCCGGGAAGGGCGAGGCCCAGGAGAAAGGCCCCGACCCAGCTTCCCGTGACGATGCCGCAGAACAGCACGGTATGGGAGACCTGCATGCTCAGGCCGGTCTGGAGCAGCAGCAGGTAGGCGGGCAGGCGGCTCACCGTGTCGGCGCCGTCCCCCGTCCCGCCCCCGGACATCATGTGCTCGACGATGACGTAGACCGCGAGCACGGCGTTGAGGCCGGTCCCGGCCAGGGAGTAGGCCGCCGCGTCCGGGCTGCGCCGCCATTCGGCCACGGCGAACCAGACCGTGCCGAGCCCGTACAGGCCTAGGATGATCCAGTGGCTGAGGGCGTGCAGGGAGCCGTCATAGGCCTGGGCCGCCATGAGCAGCACCAGCACGATCGCGATGCGCAGGGCCATCAGGCGGGGGCGCCCGCCCGCGCGCATCACCCGGAGGGCGGCATCGTCGTCGGATTCGCCGGCCCGGACGGCGGACGCCATGGCGGGCAGGGTCATCCGGCGCGGCCGAGGCGCCGTGCCCCGGCGAACCGGTTGAGGAAGCGCGGCTCCTTCTCCGGGGCGACGCGCACGGCGAGGTGGAGCGTCCCGTCGCTCTCCGTCCGCCGGTCGAGGATCTCGGCATTCTCGTAGAGCCAGTGGAGGGCGGCGCCGTCCTCCGGGGGCAGGGAGACGGCGAAGCTCGTCCGCGTCCGGGCGATCCGCGCCTCGATCCGGCTCGTCAGGGCGGCGAGCCCCTCCCCCGTCAGGGCCGAGACGAGGACCGGCGCGTCGCTGTCCCGGTCGTTGCGCACCCGGCCCTGACCGGAGAGGTTCGACAGGCGCGTGCGTTCGCCCTCGTCCAGCAGGTCGGACTTGTTCCAGACCTCGATCAGCCGGCCGTCCGCCGTGTCGATGCCGAGCTCGCCAAGCACCTCGCCCACATCCTCGGCCTGGGCCGCGTTGTCCTCGTGGCTGACGTCGCGGACATGCAGGAGCACGTCCGCCTCGATGGCGTCCTCCAGGGTCGCCCGGAAGGCGGCGATGAGGGGCGTCGGCAGGTCGGAGATGAAGCCCACCGTGTCGGAGAGGATCACCGTCTCCCCGTGGGGGAGCTTGGTGGCCCGGGCGGTGGGATCGAGGGTGGCGAACAGCATGTCCTTGGCCGTGACCTCGGCCTTGGTGAGCGCGTTGAACAGGCTCGACTTGCCGGCATTGGTGTAGCCCACCAGCGCCACGATCGGGTACGGCACCCGGGCGCGGCTCTGCCGGTGCAGGCCGCGGGTGCGCACCACGGCGTCGAGGTCGCGCTCGATCCGGGTCATGCGCTCCTGGATCATCCGCCGGTCGGCCTCGATCTGGGTCTCGCCCGGGCCGCCGAGGAAGCCGAAGCCGCCCCGCTGGCGCTCCAGGTGGGTCCAGGACCGGACGAGGCGGGACTTCTGATAGGCGAGGTGGGCGTGCTCCACCTGCAGGGTGCCCTCCCGGGTCGAGGCCCGGCGGCCGAAGATCTCCAGGATCAGGCCGGTGCGGTCGATGACCTTGGCGCCCCAGGCCTTCTCGAGGTTGCGCTGCTGCACCGGCGAGAGGGCGCAGTCCATCACCACGAGGCCGATCTCCTCGGCCTTCACCAGCCCGGCGATCTCGTCGACCCGGCCCTTGCCGAGATAGGTCGAGGGCCGGATCCGCGGCAGGCTGACGGGCAGACTCTGGGTGACGTCGAGCTCGATAGCGGCGGCGAGGCCGGTGGCCTCGTCGAGACGGGCCTCCACGGAGCGGGTGGGCGGGGCGGCCCGGCCGGGCCCCGCCGTCCCGCGGGCGAGGTAGGGGCCGATCACCAGGGTCCGTGTCGAGGCAGCGATCTCGCCCTCGGGAGCCGCGTGTGCCCTCAGTCGGGCCTCACCCGAGGTCAGAGTTTCGCTCATGCAGGTTTTGGGACTCGCCGGTTCGCTTTTGTTCGCTCCGCCTCATATGGGCGCGGCGCGGGCGGATGCCAACGGGCTGGCCTTCGTCCTGTCATCCGGGGATCCCGGCACGATGCGTCCCACCCCCGGCCTCATCCTGAGGTGCCCGCGTGAGCGGGCCTCGAAGGAGCCCTTCAGGGATCGCGGAGCCTTCTGGAGCCCTCCTTCGAGGCCACCGCTTTGCGGCGGCATCTCAGGATGAGGCCTTCGAGGCCGCCGCTTTCGCCGCACCTCATAATGAGGCCTTCGAGGCGGCTTCGCCGCACCTCAGGATGAGGGGGAGGATGGGAGCGGAAGAGCGGCGCTCACGCCTTCTCGGGCGTCTCGTCCGGCTCGAAGAGCTGCACCGGGTGGCCGGGCATGATGGTCGAGATCGCGTGCTTGTAGACGAGCTGCGAATGACCGTCCCGGCGCAACAGCACGCAGAAGTTGTCGAACCACGTGACGACGCCCTGCAGTTTGACGCCGTTCACGAGGAAGATAGTCAGGGGAATCTTGTTCTTGCGGACGTGGTTGAGGAAGGTGTCCTGAAGGTTCTGTGCGCGCTCGCCGGCCATTTTCTTCGCCTGTTTGTTGTCCCGGCCGGTGATCCCGGACCGGGATGGGTCGTCGTCTCACGGAATCGTCCGAGTTCCCGCTGACGGTGATGCATAAAGCATTAGCAGTCCAAAGCGCGAACCGAAGCAAGGGCCGTTCCGGTCCGGGCGTGACGGATCGCGGGCCCTTTCACGGCCCCGCGAGCGACTTCACGGGCCGATCCCCAGGGATTTGAGCTTCCGGTGCAGTGCCGAGCGCTCCATGCCGATGAATTCGGCGGTGCGGGAGATGTTGCCCGAGAAGCGGGCGATCTGCGCCACGAGGTATTCCCGCTCGAAGATCTCCCGCGCCTCGCGCAGCGCAAGGCTCATGAGCTTCTCACCCCCCGCCCCGGCCGGGGTGGTGGGCACCAGGGCGCCGATCTCCGAGGGCAGCATCTCGGAGGTGACCTCCTGGTCCGGATCGGCCTGGGTGAGGATCATCAGCCGTTCGACGTTGTTCTTGAGCTGGCGGATATTGCCCGGCCAGTTGTGGGACTGGAGCACCGCCATCGCGTCCTCGGCGATCACCCGCTTGGGCAGCCCGGTCTGGGACGAGATATTGTCCATGAAGAAGCGAATCAGCTCGGGCACGTCCTCCCGGCGCTCGGACAGGGCCGGCACCCGGATCGGCACCACCGAGAGGCGGTGGAACAGGTCCTCCCGGAAGCGCCCCCCCGCGATCTCCTCCTGGAGGTCCCGGGAGGAGGAGGAGATGATGCGCACGTCCACGTGCACCCGCGTCGTGCCGCCGACCCGCTGGAAATTCTGGTCCACGAGGACGCGCAGGATCCGGCCTTGCGTCTCCCGGGGCATGTCGGCCACCTCGTCGAGGTAGAGGGTGCCCCCGTGGGCCTCCTCCAGGGCGCCGACCCGGCGGCCGTTTTCGCCCTCGACGCCGAACAGCTCCGCCTCCATCGTCTCCGGCAGGATGGTAGCGGCGTTGAGCAGCACGAAGGGGCCGTTCGCCCGGGCCGAGGCCCGGTGCAGGGTCCTGGCGGCAAGCTCCTTGCCGGCGCCCAGCGCCCCCGTGATCATCACCCGGGCGTTGGTGGGGGCGACCCGCTCCAGGGTCTGGCGGAGCTGGTTGACCGCCAGCGACGAGCCGACGATCTGGTCGGCGGCGCCGGTGCGGGCCTTGAGGTCGCGGACCTCCCGCTTCAGGCGGGAGGCTTCCAGCGCCCGCTCCGCCACGAGGATCAGCCGGTCGGCCTTGAACGGCTTCTCGATGAAATCGTAGGCCCCCGCCTTGATCGCCGAGACGGCGGTCTCGATGTTGCCGTGGCCCGAGATCATCACCACCGGCAGGTCGGGATGGCCTGCCTTGATCAGGTCGAGGACCTGCAGCCCGTCGAGGCGCGAGCCCTGCAGCCAGATGTCCAGGAAGACGAGGTGCGGACGCCGCGACTCGATGGCGGCGAGCGCCTCGTCGGAGCCCCCCGCAGTCCGGCAGCGGTGACCTTCGTCGTCCAGGATGCCGGCGACGAGGTCGCGGATGTCGGCCTCGTCGTCGACGATCAGAATATCGGCGCTCATGCCTGCATCTCCGCGATCCGGGGGGCCGTCGGTGCGGCGCCCTTCTCCTCTGCCGTGGTCGGTGGTCGCCCGGGACCGGCTTCGCCGGCACCTTCGCGCGGCACCCGCATCCGCACCTGCCCGCCGCGCCCGGCGGGGTTGTCGTTCAGGGCGATGCCGCCGCCGTGCTCCTCAAGCACCTTGCTCACGATGGCAAGACCCAGCCCGGTCCCGCCCTCGCGGGTCGTCATGTAGGGCTCCAGCAGCCTCTGGCGCCCCTCGGCGGGGAAACCTTTCCCGTTATCCGTCACCGTGATCACCGCGAACCCGTCCTCGACGGCGAGCGCGAGGGCGATCTTGCCCTTGCCGAGCACCTCGGGGGGCACCTCGGCCACCGCCTCGACGGCGTTCTTGAGGATGTTGGTGATCACTTGGCTGAGGAGCCGGATGTCGAAGGCCGCCACGATCTTTTCCGACGCGCCCGCACCGCCCTCGGCGGAGAAGGCGAAGTCGATATCGGGGTGTGCCACCCGCATCATGAAGAGATTCTGCTTGGCGATCTCGGTAAGGTCGTTGGGGGCGATGGCGGGCTTGGGCATCCGCGCGAAGGCCGAGAACTCGTCCACCATGCGTTTGATCTCGTCCACCTGGCGCACGATCGTCGCCGTGCACTGGTCGAACACCTCCCGGTCGGTGAGGATGACCTTGCCGTACTTGCGCCGGATCCGCTCCGCCGAGAGCTGGATCGGGGTGAGCGGGTTCTTGATCTCGTGGGCGATGCGCCGGGCCACGTCGCCCCAGGCGGAGGTGCGCTGGGCCTGGACGAGGTCGGTGATGTCGTCGAGCGTCACCACCGCGCCCCGGGCCCCGCCCGGTGCCTGCTCGCCGGTGACGCGCACGGTGACGGTGCGCTCCTCCTTGCGCTCGCCCCGGGTGCGGGTGAGCTGGATCTGCTGCTGCACCGCCCGCTGGCGGGCCTCGCCTTCGGCCAGCACCGGGGCCAGCTCCGGCACGGCGGCCCCGAGGGGCTGGCCCACCAGCCGGTCGCTGCCGAGGTCGAGCATCCGCTCGGCGGCGGGGTTGGCGATGGTCACGAAGCCCGCCGCGTCGAGGCCGATCACGCCGGGCGAGACGCCGGAGAGCACCGCCTCGGTGAAGCGGCGGCGGGCGTCGATCAGGTCGTTGGCGGCCATCAGCCCGGCATGCTGGCGGCGCAGTTCCTGGGTCATCTTGTTGAAGCTCTCGCCGAGGCTGGCGAGGTCGCCGCTGGTCTTCTTGGTGGGCACCTGGGCGTAGAAATTGCCCGAGGCCACCTGGTCGGCGGCGTTGATGAGCCGGCGGATCGGGGCCACGAACCGGTTGGCGAAGTTCAGTCCGAACCACACCGCCGACAGGAGGGCGATCAGCGCGATCAGCAGGAACACCACCGCGAAGGTGATCTGGATGGAGCGGCGCAGGGAATCGTAGGTCAGGTATTCCGCCGCCGCCGCCCGGGACACGCCGGGGAACTCGATGGCGAGCGGGTTCACCTCCCGCTGCACCATCAGCACCGCGTCGTCGTAGGCGGGCATCCGCAATAGGGCGGCGAAGACGCGCCCCTCCGTCGGCAGCAGGCAGATCGGGTCGCTCGACTTGCCCGCATCCTCGAAGGCAGCGGCCGAGGGCAGGCGCACCTGCTTCAGCACGTCGATGTTGGCGCGGGCCACCACGTCGGTGGGTCCGCGCATGATCTGCGCCACCGGCAGGCCGAGATTGGTCGCCCGGGTGGTCAGGAAGGTCTCGAACCACGTCCGGTTGACGTCGAAGTTCGGCCGCGCCCGGGTGAGGTCGTCGTTGAGGATGCGGATCTCCCGGGCGAGCGACTGGCACTGATTCTCCTGGTAGGCGTCCGCCACCTCCACGGATTTCAGCACCACGTCCCGCACCCGGTCGGTGAAGCCGAGCGACAGGCCCCGGTCGATGGTCACCGAGGCGACCACGGCGAGCAGGATCGTCGGCAGGATGGCGATCAGCGAGAACAGGCCGACGATGCGCGAATGCAGCCGTGCCACGGCGGCGTTCGCCCGGCGGGCATGCAGGAAGACCCGCGCCTCCCAGGCGATGACCACCGCAAGCCCCAAGACCAGGGCGACGTTGATGCCGAGCAGGGTGATCCCGTAGGTCGGCGTTGGGGTGACCCGGATGACGCCCGCCAGGATCAGGAAGGTGGTGAGCGCGAAGACCAGGGCCGTGACCACCACGGCGGCGCCGATCCACCCCGGACCCCGCGGCCCCGGGCGCAGGGATTCGGCGAGGGGCGCATCCACGCCCGGTGCGGCGCCGGCCGGGTCTGGAGCGGAGCCCGGGCCGCCCCCGTCGGGGGGCGAGGCAGGGGCGGCGCTCCCGGAACGGGAGAGAAAAGGCATGAGTGGTGCGGGGCCACAACAGTGTGGCGGAATTAATACGAATCGGCCCCGGCGCGAAAGGGTTTTGCCCCAAGGAAACGGATCGCCCCTCCGGCCTGCGTCCGACTGACGCCTCAGGTCCCAGGCCCGGCGTCCGTCCTTGACCGGAGGTGAGCCGGCGCATAGGCCGGTCGGCGGAGGCGAACGGGGTCTGGTGGCCCTCCTGGTCTTCAAAACCAGCGGTACGCCAACAGCGTACGGTGGGTTCGATTCCCATCCGCTTCCGCCATTCTCCTCATCCGCGATCGGGAACACGGCGCCCCGCCCGGCATTTCACAGACCGGACGCCCGAGGCCGACGATGTTCCACAGCGTGTTCAAGACGCGCGCCCGCGAGGCGCTCCGGCGTCTCACCGCCCGGGGCGGCCCGGCCGGCCCCACCATCCTGCCCGGCCTCGACACCCGTCCGGCGCCCATGCGCCCCGTCCGGCCCCCCGCCGCCATGAACGACAACCCCCTCGCCGCCCTCGAGGCCGAGGTGGAGCGCGAGCTGCGCGCCCGCGGGTACCTGCGCTAGCGCCAGCGCTCCCCTTCGCCGGGGGCCGTCAGCGCCAGCCCTGCGCCCCGGCCGCGGGGAGCGTCCCCGCCTCGACCCAGTGGCAGACGGTGGTGTCCTTCACCGCGGCGCAGTCGTACGAGCGGCCGGCGAGGGTCACCCGGTCGACCACGGCGCCGATCCGCTGGCGCGGGAGCGCGGCGCAGCCGAGATGGTCGGCCTTCGGATCGGCGAGGGTCGCCGCCGCCGCGGTGGCGCCGGCCTGCATCAGCATCCGGTAATTGGCGACGGAGGGGCAGGCGATCACCGCCGCCGGGGCCGGCCCCCGGGCCGCCTTGTCCGCCGCGGCCTTCTCGCCCGCCTTCGGGCGGAGAGGCTGCTGGGCCTGGGCCGGCAGACAGGCGCCGAGGAGGTTCGCGCCGAGGAGGCTTGCGCAGAGGAGAGCGGCGAGGAGCGGGGGACGACGGCTCATGGCCGCCAGTCTAGCACGGGCCGGACGCCCTGCCCTCCCCGTCTTGCCCTCCCCGTCTTGCCCTCCCCGTCTTGCCCTCCCCGCCTTGCCCTCCCCTCCTTGCCCTCCCCTCCTTGCCCTCCCCGCCCTGCGCCCCACCCATCCACCGGCGAGGCTTGACGCTCCCGGCGCCGTCTGCGAGCGCAGGAGCATGCCCCGGCACGGCGGACAGGCCTTCCGAATCGGCCCCCGCCGGGGCCTGCGACAGGAGAGATCATGGCCACGACGATCGAGAGCGACCAGCGGCTCCACCTCGTATTCGGCGGTGAGCTCGAGAATCTCGACGGAGTCCGCTTCCGCGACGTGAAGGATCTCGACATCGTCGGAATCTATCCGGACTACGCCTCCGCCCAGGCCGCCTGGAGGGCCAAGGCGCAGGCCACGGTTGACAGCGCGCAGACCCGCTACTTCGTGGTGCACCTGCACCGCCTCCTGGAGCCCCAGGGCGTCTGAGGCCGCCGGCCCCTGCCCTGTGCGAAGGGCCCATGAAGGCATTGTGACACTTCGGCCTCGCTGATATGAGCCTCTCCCGTCATGGATCTGCCCCGGGACCCGCGGGGCGGGGGCCGCGTCCGTGCTGGTTGCGCGGGCCGCGTACGGACGGGACAGCATGAAATCCTCGATCAAGATCATCGCCGGCAACGCGAGCCGGCCCTTGGCCGAGGCCATCGCCGCCTACCTCGAACTGCCGCTCGCCAAGTGCATGGTCCGGCGCTTCGCCGACATGGAGATCTTCGTCGAGCTGCAGGAGAACGTCCGCGGCGAGGACGTGTTCATCGTCCAATCGACCTCCTTCCCGGCCAACGACCACCTGATGGAGCTGCTGATCATGATCGACGCCGCCCGGCGGTCGTCGGCGCGGCGCATCACGGCGGTGATTCCCTATTTCGGCTACGCCCGGCAGGACCGGCGCACCTCCGGCCGCACCCCGATCTCGGCCAAGCTCGTGGCCAACCTCATCACCGAGGCGGGGGCCGACCGGGTGCTCACCCTCGATCTCCATGCCGGCCAGATCCAGGGCTTCTTCGACATCCCCACCGACAACCTCTTCGCCGCCCCGGTGATGGTCCGGGACATCAAGGAGCGGATGCCCGCCGAGGACCGGATGGTGGTCTCGCCCGACGTCGGCGGCGTGGTCCGCGCCCGGGTGGTGGCCAAGCGGATCGACGCGCAGCTCGCCATCGTGGACAAGCGCCGGGAGCGGCCGGGCGAGTCCGAGGTCATGAACATCATCGGCGACGTCCGCGGGCGCTCCTGCATCCTCGTGGACGACATCGTCGATTCCGGCGGCACCCTGGTGAACGCCGCCGAGGCCCTGCTCAATGCCGGGGCGAAGGACGTCTCCGCCTACATCACCCACGGGGTGCTCTCGGGGGGCGCCGTCTCCCGCATCGCCGCCTCGCGGATGAAGGAGCTGGTGATCACCGATTCGATCCAGCCGACCCAGGCGGTGAAGCTCGCCCGCAACATCCGGGTGATGTCGATCGCGCCCCTCCTCGGCGAGGCCATCGGCCGGACCGCGACGGAATCGAGCGTCTCCAGCCTGTTCGACTGATCTTTTTGGGATTTTTGTCGCAGTTCAGGCTGCGGCGGTCTGATCTACATGATTCTCCCTGCGGCCGAGCCGTGGGAGGCGGCTATCCGAAACAGCATCGTCGGAATCCACGGTCTCGCCAACAAGCCGCCCCGCGAGGAGAAGGCCGGATGGTGGGCCGAAGCCGTCCAGGAGGGGCTGCGGCGCAACCTCGGCCGCGACGACGCCGTGCCCCTCGAGTTCGTCTACTGGGCGGACCTGCGCTATGCCGAGCCCCTGCGCAACGGGGAGAATCGCGAGCCCTACCAGCCCGATGACGGCCTTGGCCCCTTCCCTAGCCCCGCCGGGGAGCCGGAACGGGCCAAGCCGACCCTGACCGACCGGATCTACCGGGGCCTCGCCACCCTGGAGGAGGCCGTCGGCCTGACTCCGGTGGATGACGCGATCCTCGAATACCGCCTCGACGACCTCTGGGGCTACCACGACGACCCACAATTCTGCCGGGCCGCCCGGGACCGCCTGCGCAAGGCCCTGGCGCGCCACCGGGACGGGCCGATCCTGCTCCTCGCCCATTCGATGGGGGGGCTCATCGCCTACGACGTGCTGCGGCTGGCCGAGCGGGACGGCGCCGTGGCGGGGCCGGTGCACCTCGTCACCCTCGGCTCGCCCTTCGGCCTCGCGGAGGTGAAGCTGACGCTCGAGGCCGAGCACGGCGACCTGTCCGTGCCCCGCTCGGTGACGGCCTGGGCCAACCTCATGGACCGGAACGACATCGCCACCGTGGGCGAGGATCTCGGCGGGATCGTGTCGCCGAACGGAGCCGGCGTGCGGATCCGCGACGTGCCGGTGGTGAACGCCTACCGCGCCCCGGACGGCCGTCCGAACACCCACAAGTCCTATGGCTACCTGCGCACGCCGGAGGTCTCGCGGATCGTCGCGGATTTTCTGGCCGGGGAGGCCCGGGGGTGAGCGCGCTGGCCCCTCGGGGCGATTGCGTGCCGGAAGGGTGGGGCCTATATACGGGCATCCCCCTTTTTCCAGCGTGATACGGGTCTTCTCCGGGATGGTCCTCCCGGAGCCCGCGGACCGATGTCCGGCCCGACCCGTTCCGCCAGGTTGGAGCCGCGTGAAGAGATGTCCCAGGGTCCGCTGATGCCCAAGGCGACCGCCGTCTGGCTGGTCGAGAACACGTCGCTCGCCTTCGAGCAGATCGCCGACTTCTGCAAGTTGCACCCGCTGGAGGTGAAGGGCATCGCCGACGGCGAGGTCGCGGCGGGCATCAAGGGCCTCGACCCGATCACCACCGGCCAGCTCACCCGGGACGAGATCGAGAAGGCGCAGAAAGCTCCGCACTACAAGCTGAAGCCCGCCGTCTCGAAGGTGAAGCTGCCGGAGGTGAAGCGCACCACCAAGGGTCCGCGCTACACGCCGCTCTCCCGCCGCCAGGACCGGCCGAATGCCATCCTCTGGCTGCTGCGCAACCACCCCGAGTTGAAGGACGCGCAGATCATCCGCCTCGTCGGCACCACCAAGTCGACGATCCAGCAGATCCGCGAGCGCACCCACTGGAATTCGGGCTCGCTGCAGCCCCTCGATCCGGTGACGCTGGGCCTGACCACCCAGATCAACCTCGACTTCGAGGTGCAGAAGGCGGCCGCCGACCGTCCGGCGGCGCTGGCCGCCGAGGGCGGCGCCTCGCTCCTGCCCACCGAGGTCTCGACCCAGCGCGAGCCGGAGCACGAGGCCGATGACGCGCGCGGTGGCCGCGACGAGCGGCTCGACGCCGACTCGGTCTTCGCCAAGCTCAAGGGCCGGCACCAGGACGAGGACGACGACGAGGAGTGAGGGAGCGCGGGTCTTCCCCTCTCCCCGTCCTGCGGGGGCGTTGCGGGATGCGGCGCCCCTGACCATCCCCCGGCTGCCGACTCCGTCTTTGCGAGCGGAGCGAAGCAATCCCGGCATCCGCCACGGCCTCGGACCGTCCCGCTGCCCTGGGTTGCTTGGCTGACGCTCGCAAAGACGACCGGGGGATCCGAGGGCCCGTCCGGGTTCCGCAACGCTCCCCGGGAGCCGGGACAAAGCGTTTCCGCCCTCACTCCGGCAGGGGCTGGCCCGTGGTCTCGGGCATGAACCACGGCACGATCAGGCCGATGACGTAGACGCTCGACAGGGTCAGCGCCGCCGCGGCCACGCCGCCGAAGCGGGTGACGATCTCTCCGGCGATGATCGGGAAGACCCACGCGATGAGCCGCGCGCCGTTGAACACGAAGCTCGCCGCCGTCGCCCGCACCGCCGGAGTGAACAGCTCCACGAGGTAGATCGCCATCCACGAGAAGGCGAAGCCCAGGGTGAAGAAGCCGTTCAGGAAGGCAAGCGCCATGAACGGCATCAGCCCGCCGTGCCAGAGGTAGCAGGCGAGCGACGTGGCGATGCAGCCGAGATAGGTGAGGATCAGGAAAGGCCGCCGGCCGATCGCGTCGGCAACGAAGCCCGAGACGACGTAGGCGGTGATGGCGCCGACATTGTAGACGATGCCCATCCGCGGCCCCCAGACGTTGGCCGGCTCGCCTGCCACCTTGGCCAGACCCTCCGTGTACGCCGGCAGCCAGGACGAGACCGCCCACCAACCCACCGTCGTGGCGAAGGACATGGCGGTGGCGAGCAGCACCCGCCGCCGGCTCTCCTTCTCGCGAAAGATCTCTGCCAGGGTGAAGGGGCGCTGGGCGCTCTTGGGGGCGTGGCCGGCATCCTCGGCGGTGGCCGCCCAGCGCTGCTCCTTGAGGGCCTGCATCCACTGCTCGGATTCCTCCAGCGCCCGGCGGAGGTACAGGCAGACGAAGGCCGGCAGCGCGCCGAGCGCGAACATGATCCGCCAGGATTCGTTGCCCAGGGGGTTGGTGGCCGCCAGCACCGCCCAAACGATGGCCGCGAGCACCGCGCCGCCGCCGAAGCCCGATTGCAGGAATCCGCAGCCCTTGGGCCGGGCCTTGTTCGGCCAGGTCTCGGCCACCAGGGCGATGCCGGTGGACCATTCCGATCCGATAGCGAGCCCGGTGATGAAGCGGAGCGCCGCGAGCTGGACGAAGCTCTCCGCGAAGGCGGTGAGCCCCGTGAACACCGCGTAGCCGAGGATGGAGATCATCATCATCCGCTTGCGGCCGATATAGTCGGCGGCGATGCCCCCGAGCAGGCCGCCCAGCCCCCAGCCGAGCAGGGTGATGCCGATGGCCGCCCCGACATAGAAGGCCGGCGTCTGCGCCTGTTCCGGGGTGAGGATCGTGCCGAGCGCCGGGCGCAGGGCGTAGACGAGGGCCACGGCCTCGTAGCCGTCGAAGATCCAGCCGAGATAGCTGCCCCAGAGGATGCGCCAGTGGCGCCGGGTCAGGCCCGCATGCCAGCTCGCCTTGGCATCCTCGCGCAGCAGGGCGTTGCCTGCGGTCATCGTCGTCCTCCCTGGTGTTCGTGCGCGACCATCCCGGCGCGCCGAACTGGCCCCCGCCCCTGATGCCACCGTGGCGAGCGGAACTCGCGACAGCGGCATGGTCCGGAAGCCCGGGTCCGTTGACAGAACCCAGCCCCTGTCGGGCTTAGACTCTTTCGGCTTTGGCCGCAGCATCCCCCGCCGGGGCGGGGGATGCCTGTCGCGTCAGAGCCGCCCGGTCACCAGCAGGACGATCAGGACGATGAGCAGGATGCCGCCCAGGCCGAAGCCCGGCCCGCGATAGGCGCCGCCGCCGAGGAAGCCGCCGCCGCCGAAGGCGAGAATGATCAGGATGATGAGGAGGATGGTGACAAGGGACATAACTGTGCGGTCTCCGAACGGTCGCAGTGTGGCGAGCGTGACCGTTCAAACGCCGCGACAATTCGTTCTGTTCAGCGGAATGCGCAGTTTTTCGTGAGTCGGCTGAGGGATGAGGCTTGTCGGCCACACGTGCCGAGGCTCCGCTCCTAGCCGAACACGTATCCTCCGTTGATCCGCAGGCCCACCGGATGGCCGGGGGCGTAGCGGACGCCGTCGAAATCCTCCACGGCGAGGATCTGCCCCCCCGCCTCCTCGACCTCGATCCGCTGCCGGCCTTGGCTGCGGTAGGAGGAGCGCACCACGCCCGAGAGATGGGCGGCGTCGAGCTCCACGAGCTGGAGCTGCCAGGGGCGCACGTAGAGCTTCACCGGACCGATGATCCCGGCCGGGGCCGCGACCGGGGTCTCCCGGCCCCGGACCAGGACCCGCCCGCCCTCGGCGATGGCCTCGACCTCGACGGAATCGCCCAAGAACTTCAGCACGGTGGCCGAGACCGGGTTCTCCTGCACCTCGTCCGGCGTGCCGACCTGCTCCAGCCGGCCGCGGTCCAGCACCGCCACCCGGTCGGACAGTTCCAAGGCCTCGTCCTGATCGTGGGTGACGAAGATCGTGGTCTGGCCGGTGCGGTCGTGGATCTCCCGCAGCCAGCGGCGCAGATCCTTCCGCACTTGGGCGTCGAGGGCGCCGAAGGGCTCGTCGAGCAGGAGGACGCGGGGCTCCACGGCCAGCGCCCGGGCGAGCGCCACCCGCTGGCGCTGGCCGCCTGAGAGCTGCGAGGGGTAGCGGTCGCCGAAGCCCGAGAGGCGGATCAGGTCGAGGAGATCGCCCACCCGGCGCTTGATCTCGGCCTTGGCCGGGCGCTCCGCCCGGCGGCGGGCGTTGAGGCCGTAGGCGATGTTGTCGGCCACGCTCATGTGCTTGAACAGGGCGTAGTGCTGGAACACGAAGCCCACCGCCCGTTCCTGCACCGGCAGGCCGGTGGCGTCGTCGCCCCCGAACAGGATGCGGCCCCGGTCCGGCGCATCGAGCCCGGCGATGATCCGCAGCAGCGTCGTCTTGCCCGAGCCCGAGGGACCGAGGAGGCCCAGCAGCTCCCCCGCCCGCACGTCGAGGGAGAGGTCGTGCAGGACGGCCGCCGTGTCGAAGGTCTTCGAGACGTCCTCGACGCGGATCGCCGTCGAGGCGCGCTCAGTGCCGCCGACCAGCCGCGAGGTCGTCGCTGAAACGCCATTCGAGGGCGGATTTGACGACGAGGGTGACAAGGGCGAGGGCTGCGAGGAGCGAGGCGACAGCGAAAGCGGCGACGAAGTTGTACTCATTGTAGAGGATCTCCACGTGGAGAGGCATCGTGTTCGTCAGTCCCCGGATGTGGCCGGAGACGACGGAGACCGCGCCGAACTCGCCCATTGCGCGGGCGTTGCAGAGCAGGACACTGTAGAGCAGGCCCCAGCGGATGTTGGGCAGGGTCACCGTGCGGAAGGCATGGAAGCCGGAGGCGCCGAGGGTGAGCGCGGCCTCCTCCTCCGACGATCCCTGCTCCTGCATCAGCGGGATCAGTTCCCGGGCGACGAAGGGGAAGGTGACGAAGATCGTCGCCAGCACGATCCCCGGCAGGGCGAACAGGATCTGGATGTTGTGCGCCTGCAACCAGCCGCCGAACAGGCCCTGGCTGCCGAAGAGCAGCACGTAGATCAGCCCCGAGACCACCGGCGAGACCGAGAAGGGCAGATCGATCAGCGTGATCAGGAAGGTCTTGCCCGGGAACTCGAACTTGGCGATCGCCCAGGAGGCGGCCACCCCGAAGACGAGGTTGAACGGCACGGCGATGGCCGCCACCGTCAGGGTCAGGCGGATGGCCGAGAGGGCGTCCGGCTCGCGGAAGGCGTCGAGATAGGCCCCGATCCCGTGGGCGAAGGCCTGCGCGAACACCGCCCCAAGGGGCAGGACGAGGAACAGCGCGAGGAAGGCGACCGCGATCCCGATCAGGACCGTGCGCACGCCCCGCCCCTCCCCGGTCACGGGCGCGGGTCGGGAATCGGGCAGCCGGACGGGCGAGAAGATCTCAGACATAGCCGAACCTCCGGCGCGACCAGGCCTGGATCAGGTTGATGGCGAGCAGGGTCAGGAACGAGATCCCGAGCATGATCGTCGCGATGGCCGCCGCGCCGCCGTAGTCGAACTCGGAGAGCTTGATGACGATGAGGAGCGGGGCGATCTCCGACACGTAGGGCAGGTTGCCGGCGATGAAGATCACCGAGCCGTATTCTCCGACGCCCCGGGCGAAGGCCAGGGCGAAGCCCGTGAGGACCGCCGGCACCAGGGGCGGCAGCACCACCTTCAGCAGGGTCGACCGGCGGGAGGCGCCGAGCGTCGCCGAGGCCTCCTCGATCTCCTTGTCGATCTCGGCGATCAGCGGCTGCACCGTCCGCACGGCGAAGGGCAGGCCGACGAAGGTCATGGCCACGAACACGCCGATCGGCGTGTAGGCGACCTGGATGCCGAGGCGGTCCAGGGGAGCGCCGACCAGGCCGTCCGGGGCGTACAGGGAGGCGAGTGCGATGCCCGCCACCGCCGTCGGCAGGGCGAAGGGCAGATCCACCGCCGCATCGACGATCTTGCGGCCGGGGAACTCGTAGCGGGTCAGCACCCAGGCCACGAGGAAGCCGAAGACCGAGGCCACCAGGGCCGAGAGCAGCGACACGCCGAAGCTGAGCTTGAGGGCGCTCGCCACCCGCGGGTCGGTGGCGACCTTCCAGATCCCGGACAGGCCGAGCCCGGAGGCCCGGGCGACCAGGGCGGCCAGCGGCAGCAGCACCACGAGGCCGAGGCAGGCCAGGGTGTAGCCGAAGCTCAGGCCGAAGCCCGGCAGCACGCTCGGGCGGCGGAAGGGCCGGGGCGGGCGCGGCGGCGCGTCCGCAGGGGCGAGGGTGGCGGCCATCGGAAGCGGAGCCTCAGCGGCCGGCCCGGCTCAGCCGGTCGAACAGGCCGTCGGAATCGAAGTTCTTCGCTTGGATATCGTCCCAGGAGCCCTGGTAATCCTCGATCTTGAACAGCTTGACGTCCGGCAGGCCGGCGCCCTTGGCGGCCTCCGCCTTGAACGGCCGGTAATGGTGCTTGGCGAAGATCGCCTGGGCCTCGTCGGTGTAGAGGTAGTCGAGATAGGCCTGGGCGACCTTGGTCGTTCCCTTCCGCTCGGCGTTGGCGGACACGAGGGCCACCGGCGGCTCGGCGTAGATGGAGGTCGGCGGCACCACGATGTCGAACTTGTCGGCGCCGAATTCCTGCAGGACGAGGTAGGCCTCGTTCTCCCAGGTCGGCAGCACGTCCCCGAGCCTGCGCTGGGCGAAGGTGACGGTGGAGCCCCGGGCGCCGGTGTCGAGCACCGGCACGTTCTTGTAGAGCTGCCCGACGAAGGCGTCGGCCTTGGCCGTGTCCTTGTCCTGGCCATAGGCGTAGCCCCAGGCGGCCAGGAAGTTCCAGCGCCCGCCCGCCGAGGTCTTGGGGTTGGGGGTGATGACCTTCACGTCGGGCTTCACGAGGTCGCCCCAGTCCTTCACGCCCTTCGGGTTGCCCTTCCGGACGAGGAACACCACCGTCGAGGTGTAGGGCAGGGACTCGTTCGGCAGCTTTCCGCGCCAGTCGGCGGGAATCTTCTTCGTCAGCTTGGCGATGGCGTCGATGTCGGAGGGGATTCCCAGCGTGACCACGTCGGCGTCCACGCCGTCGATCACCGTCCGGGCCTGGGCCCCCGAGCCGCCGTGGGAGGCGCGCACCGTCACGTCCTCGCCGGTCTTGGCCTTCCAGCTCTTGGCGAAGGCCTCGTCGATCTCCCGGTACAGTTCCCGGGTCGGGTCGTAGGAGACGTTGAGGAGGGCGGTCTGCGCTCCTGCGGCGGGCGCCGCGAGGCCGAGCGCCAGGGCGCCGAGCAGGGCGAGGCATCCGGCCCGGCGGGATCCGGGCACGCTGCCTGTCCGGGTCATCGAGTGCCACACCGTCCGCATCGGATCCTCCGGCCAAACCCGGACCACAATCCGGGATGCGGCGCGGAGTTCGTTCTTTCTAACGAACGAAGTCAAGCGAAGGGGGGTACGGCCGGAGACCCGACGGCTGCACGTGGCGACCTCGGGAGAAGGAAATGGAGCCGGTTTCCGAGGGAGAAAGTGAGCATCTTCTCCGGGTCCCGCAGAACCCAGATGGAAATTCCTGCCACAGGCCGTATGAAAGAAAGAACGATCTTATGTGTGCTGGCGCACAGGAAGGCGCAGGGCGGAGCGCCTCGGCGATCGCGTTGCAGGCCCGGCGGACGCGCTCAGCGGGACGGCTTGTCGAGCTGGGCGATAAGGGCCTCCAGGCGCTCGCTCACGGGCTCCGAGAGGGCCTCGGCGTAGTGGCCCTGCAGGTTCCGGCCGAGATGGCGGCGGACGGCGGGGCTGAGGGGCGGCGTGGCGCCGGAGGGACCCATCGCGGGGGCGGGATCGGCGGATTGCGGCGACCGCTCGGCGTGCGTCTTGGACATGGCGGCGGGCCTCGGGCGGGGTGGAAGCGGATTCGGGCAGCCCGAGGATGGCAGTGCGTGGTTAACGCCCCCTCACCTCTCCCCCTCGATTTGCGACGAACCCGTCGGGGCCGGCGGCCTGCGGCGGCCTGCGGCGGCTTGAAGTGGCCTGCGGCGGCTTGGGGCGGAACTGGCCGAACCGGGGCGACGTTGCCCGGAACACCCGTTCACCTGGAGAAACCCTTGTCCCGCATCGCCGCCGCCCTCGCCGTCCTGCTGGTCGCGGCGACACCCGCCCTGGCCCAGACCAAGCCCGGGGAGATCAAGGGAGTCGACGCCATGGGCGACAAGTCCCGCAGCGCCCAGGACGGCTGGAGCCAGGCCCCCGTGCCGCGGGAGGAATCGGCGGCCAAGGATGCCCCCAACCCCGGCGGCAACTCCATCAGCGAGAACAAGGACCGCCCGGTCCCGGCCGCCAACCCCACGGGCAACTCCGCGACGGACCCCCAGGCGCCCCTCGACCACCGGACGCCCTCCCCGTCAGGCAACAACCCGGCTAATCCTTCGCGCTGACGGCTCTAGCCTGGCTCCGGCCAAGAGGAAATATTCTGCCGCGAGAGCATGGATTAAGACCAGGTGAAAACCGTGGCCGGGAAGGATAGCAGAATCGCTTCCCGTGTCATGCCACCGCACTTGCCTCGCGCCCGGTTCTCTGTGACAGGTTCGAATTAAACCAGTTTACAGCAGGGAGCGGACATGACGGTCCAGGTCTCCCGGCGCGGCCTTTTGAAAGGGGTCGGCGCCGGTCTTGCAGGAGGGTCCCTCGGGGCCCTCGGCTTCGGCGGGTTGGAACCCGCCATGGCCGCCGCGGTGCGGCCGTTCAAGCTCGCGCAGATGCGCGAGACCCGCAACACCTGCCCCTATTGCTCGGTGGCCTGCGGCGTCATCCTCTACAGCCTCGGCGACCGGTCGAAGAACGCCCGCTCGTCGGTGATGCATATCGAGGGCGATCCGGATCATCCGATCAACCGCGGCACCCTCTGCCCCAAGGGTTCGGCCCTCCTGGACTTCGTCCACGCCGACACCCGGACCAAGTACCCGCTCCACCGGGCACCGGGCAGCTCCGAGTTCAAGCGGGTCTCCTGGGACTTCGCCCTGGACCGGATCGCCACCCTGATGAAGGAGGACCGGGACCGGAACTTCGTGGCCAAGAACGGGGACCTCACGGTCAACCGCTGGACCACGATGGGCTTCCTCGGGGCCTCGGCCACCACTAACGAGACGGCTTGGCTCACCTACAAGGTGGTCCGAAGCATGGGGGCCCTGGTCTTCGACAACCAGGCAAGAGTTTGACACGGTCCGTCGGTCGCCAGTTTGGCGCCCTCCTTCGGACGCGGTGCGATGACCAACCTCTGGATGGACATCAAGCACGCGGACGTCATCACCGTGATGGGCGGCAATGCCGCCGAAGCTCACCCCTGCGGCTTCAAGTGGGTCGTCGAGGCGAAGGCGCATAACAACGCCAAGCTCATCGTCGTGGACCCGCGCTTCACCCGCACGGCGTCGGTGGCCGATCTCTACTGCCCGATCCGGCAGGGGACGGACATCGCGTTCCTGTCGGGCGTGGCCAAGTACCTCCTCGACAACGACAAGATCCAGAAGCGCTACGTCTCAGCCTATACGAACGCCGGCTATGTGGTCCGTGAGGGCTACGACTTCGTGGACGGTCTGTTCGCCGGCTACGATGCCGACAAGCGCGACTACGACAAGACCACCTGGGACTACGAGATCGGCCCCGACGGCTACGCCGTGGTGGACGAGACGATGCAGCACCCGCGCTGCGTCATGCAGCTCCTGAAGAAGCACGTCGCGATCTACACCCCCGAGATGGTGGAGACGATCTGCGGCTCGCCCAAGGAGACGTTCCTCAAGGTCTGCGAGATGATCGCGACCACCTCGTCGCCGGAGCGGGTCATGACCTCGCTCTACGCGCTGGGCTGGACGCACCATTCCAAGGGCTCGCAGAACATCCGCTCGATGTGCATCGTGCAGACCCTGCTCGGGAACATCGGCATGCTCGGCGGCGGCATGAACGCGCTGCGTGGCCACTCCAACATCCAGGGGCTGACCGATATCGGGCTGATGAGCAACCTCATCCCCGGCTATCTCAACATCCCCGTGGAAAAGGAGCCCGACTACGCGAGCTACATCGCCAAGCGGCAGTTCAAGCCGCTGCGTCCGGGACAGACGAGCTACTGGCAGAACTACAACAAGTTCTTCGTCTCGTTCCAGAAGGCGATGTGGGGCGACAAGGCGGCCAAGGAGAACGACTGGGCCTACGACTACCTGCCCAAGCTCGACGTGCCGACCTACGACGTGCTGCGCGGCTTCGAGCTCGCGAAGCAGGGCAAGATGACCGGCTACATCATCCAGGGCTTCAACCCCCTGATGACGTTCCCGAATCGCGCCAAGATGACGGAAGCCTTCTCCAAGATGAAGTTCATCGTGGTGATGGATCCGCTCAAGACCGAGACGGCCCGGTTCTGGGAGAACCACGGCGAGTACAATCCCGTGGATCCGACCAAGATCCAGACCGAGGTGTTCGAGCTGCCGACCACCCTGTTCGTCGAGGAGGAGGGCTCCCTCTCCAACTCGTCGCGCTGGCTCCAGTGGCACTGGCAGGCTCAGGAGGCCCCGGGCGAGTGCCGTTCGGACATCGAGATCATGTCGGGGATCTTCCTCCGCATGAAGGAGATGTACCAGAAGGACGGGGGCGCCTTCCCCGACGCGATGGTCAACCTGACCTGGAACTACGCCGTCGCGGATTCGCCGACGCCGACGGAGCTTGCCCGCGAGCTCAACGGCTACACCGTGACCCAGACCACCGACCTGAACGGGGCTCCGCTCCCGGCCGGGCGGCAGGTGGACGGCTTCGCCCAGCTCAAGGACGACGGCTCGACGGCCTGTGGCTGCTGGATCTATTCCGGCTGCTACACCGAGAAGGGCAACATGATGGCCCGCCGGGACAACACCGACCCCGGCGACAAGGGCATCGCCCCCAACTGGGCCTTCGCGTGGCCTGCCAACCGGCGGGTGCTCTACAACCGCGCCTCCTGCGACCCCGAGGGCAAGCCCTGGTCGGAGAAGAAGAAGCTCATCGAGTGGAACGGCAAGCAGTGGATCGGCTTCGACGTGCCGGACTACGGCGTCACCGTGGCACCCGATAAGGGCGTCGGCCCGTTCATCCTCAACCAGGAGGGCGTCGCCCGCCTTTGGACCCGGGGCCTCATGCGCGACGGGCCGTTCCCGGCGCACTACGAGCCCTTCGAGTCCCCGGTGCAGAACGTCGCCTTCCCGCGGATCAAGGGCGCCCCGGCGGCCCGGATCTTCAAGGACGACCTCGCCGACCTCGGCGACGCGAAGGATTACCCCTACGCGGCGACGAGCTACCGCCTCACCGAGCACTTCCATGGGTGGACCAAGCACGCCCGGATCAACGCGATCCTCCAGCCGGAGGCCTTCGTGGAGATCTCGGAGGAGCTCGCCAAGGAAAAGGGCATCGAGAAGGGCTCATGGGTCCGCGTCTGGTCGAAGCGCGGCTCCCTGAAGGCCAAGGCCCTGGTGACCAAGCGGATCAAGCCGCTGATCTGCGACGGCAAGCCCGTCCACGTCGTCGGCATCCCGCAGCACTGGGGTTTCATGGGCCTGACCAAGAAGGGATGGCACCCGAACTCGCTGACGCCCGTCGTCGGCGACGCCAACACCGAGACGCCGGAGTTCAAGGCTTGGCTCGTGAACATCGAGCCGACCACTCCGCCCTCGGATGCGGTCGCGTAAGGGGGAGCATGCATCATGGCTGACTATAGCTCCCTCGACATCCGCCAGCGCTCCGCCTCCACGGAGACGCCGCCGGAGATCCGCCGCCAGGTGGAGGTCGCCAAGCTCATCGACGTGTCGAAGTGCATCGGCTGCAAGGCCTGCCAATCGGCCTGCGAGGAGTGGAACGACCTGCGCGACGACATCGGCGTCAACACGGGGACCTACCAGAACCCCCATGACCTGACGGCGAAGACCTGGACCCTGATGCGGTTCGAGGAATACGAGAACCCGCAGACGAACCACCTCGAGTGGCTGATCCGCAAGGACGGCTGCATGCACTGCACAGAGCCGGGCTGCCTCAAGGCGTGCCCGTCCCCGGGCGCGATCGTGCAGTACTCCAACGGCATCGTCGACTTCATCGAAGAGAACTGCATCGGCTGCGGGTATTGCGTGAAGGGCTGCCCCTTCAACATCCCGCGGATCAGCCAGACCGACCACAAGGCGTACAAGTGCACCCTGTGTTCGGACCGGGTGGCGGTGGGTCAGGCTCCGGCCTGCGCCAAGGCCTGCCCGACCGGCTCGATCATGTTCGGCACCAAGCAGGCGATGATCGACCAGGCGCAGACGCGCGTGGAGGATCTGAAGTCCCGCGGGTTCGAGCATGCCGGGCTCTACGACCCGGCCGGCGTCGGGGGCACGCACGTCATGTACGTGCTGCACCATGCCGACCAGCCGAGCCTCTATTCCGGCCTGCCGAACGACCCGAAGATCTCCCCGCTGGTCGCCTTCTGGAAGGGCGGGGCCAAGGTGTTCGGGCTGGCCGCCATGGGCTTCGCGGCGGTGGCCGGCTTCTTCCACTACGTCACGGCGGGGCCGAACGAGGTCGCGCCGGAGGAAGAGGAAGAGGCCGTCGAGATGGCCGACGCCAAGCGCCGCCAGGACGGCGGCGAGGCACGGCCGCACTAGGTAGGGGGTTTCCAAAGGGAAATCCCTTTGGTGGGGTGCCGGGGTAAAATCCCGGCATCTCGCAGGGCTCCGCCCTGCACCCGCAAAAGGGCTCGCCCTTTTGAAACCCATGATTTCCGGGTGAAGCCGATGACGATCCACACCGATATCCGCGACGGGGAGACCCGGCCCCTGCATCAGGACAAGGGCGCCGCCCCTGAAGTGCTCTACGTGCCCCGCTATACCGGCGTGCAGCGGGTGAACCACTGGATCACCGCGATCCTGTTCACCCTCCTGACCCTCTCCGGGCTGGCGATGTTCTCGCCCTACCTGTTCTCCCTCACCGGCCTGTTCGGCGGCGGGCAGGCGACCCGGGCGATCCATCCGTGGTTCGGCGTGGCGCTCGCCGTGAGCTTCGTGTTCCTGTTCGTGCGCTTCTGGAAGCTCAACATCCCCAACAAGGACGATGTCGAGTGGTCCAAGAAGATTGGCGACGTGGTGACCAACCGCGAGGACCGGCTGCCGGAACTCGGCAAGTACAATGCCGGGCAGAAGATGGTGTTCTGGGGCCAGACCGGCCTGATCGCCGTGATGCTGGTCTCCGGCCTCATGATCTGGAACACCTATTTCGGTGGGCTGACCACGATCGAGACTCAGCGCTGGGCGCTCCTGGCCCACTCGCTCGCGGCGGTCGTCGCCATCGCGATCATCGTGGTGCATATCTATGCGGGCATCTGGGTGCGCGGCACCGGCCGGGCGATGGTCCGCGGCACCGTCACCGGCGGCTGGGCCTACCGGCATCACCGCAAGTGGTTCCGGCAGATCGCTGGCGGCCTCGCCCGGCGGGGGCCGGTGGACAAGCGCGGGTCGTAGGGGCCTCCCTCGCCGTCATTGCGAGCGACGCGAAGCAATCCAGGGAAGCGCCACGTCCTCCGATGTCGCGCCACCCTGGATTGCTTCGCGTCGATCGCAATGACGGGCAGGCACTTCTGCGCGGATACGTGACGAGAAGGTGATTTCACCCGTGGTTCGGTTCTTCAAGCGCGGCGCTGCGTCCAAGGGTGAAAAGCCCGAGGACGAGATGACCAGGGGCGAGCCCGCCCCCGCCGACAAAAAGTCCTTCGACGAGATCAAGCCCGATCCCGACAAGATCGGCATCTCCGGCTCGGTGCCCTTCGTGCGCCTGCCGGAACCTGGTGCCCTTTTCAAGGCCCGGGCCGTGCGCCTGCTGGCCCTGGCGCCCGGCCACACCCTCGAAGCCTATCTGCGCCTCGTGGCCGAGGTCGCCCGCGCGCAGGGCGTCGTGGAGGCCGAGCGTGCCGCGGCCGGCTGGGACGTCGCCGACCCCGACGAGGCGGGGCGGGCGGTCCGGGTCGAGCACGGCATGCCGCCGCTCTCACGCCACGTGATCGAGGCCGACCCGACCTTTCACGATGGCCTCGACAGCCTGCTCGCGGCCCTCGACCTCTCCGCCGCGCCGGAGGAGGCAAAGGCGGCGCGGGACGCCCTGCAAGCTGCTCCCAAGGAGGACCGCCTCGATCTCGCCGTGCAGGTTTTCGAGGGGGCGATTCCGCTGGAGCGCGTCGCCGAGTGTCTGTTCGTCTCGGCGGCCCTGCAGGTCTGCCTCGCGCGGCGGGCGGCCCGCCTCGACGCCAAGGCCCTCAAGCCGGTGGCGGACGGAGTCTGCCCCTGCTGCGGCGGCGCCCCGACGGCGAGCCTGATCGTCGGCTGGACCCCCGCCGACAAGGCCCGCTACCTCAGCTGCTCCCTCTGCGGCACCCTGTGGAACCACGTCCGCATCCGGTGCACCGCCTGTGGCGCGGGCGAAGGCATCAGCTATTACGGGCTCGATGAAGTCTCCAAGGACGTGCAGGTCGAGACCTGCACCACCTGCCACAGCTACCTTAAGCACTTGCACCAGCACCGGGAGCCGAGCCTCGACCCCGTGGCCGACGACATCGCGTCCTACGGTCTCGACCTGAAGATCGCCGAGGAGGGATTCAGGCGCGCGGGCCTGAACCTGCTGTTCGTGGTCTGACGCGCCGCGACCGTCCCCGTCGTCGTCATGGCAAGGAAAGCGAAGCCATCCAGGACAGCACCGTCCTGGATGGCTTCACTGTGTTCGCAAAGACGAGACGGGGAGCGCCCGCCCTACCGGTAGCCGTAGCGCGCCTTGGCGGCGGCCAGCAGGTGCAGGGCCTCGCCTGACTTGCCCGCGGCGCATTCCGAGGCGGCGCGGGAGAGATCCGCATCGAAGCGGTCTCCGACGGACTTGTTGAGGTTTTCCGTGGCGACGTCGCTGGCGACGATCGCCCGGGTGCGGGCGATCTCGGGGCCGCAGCCCGTCCCGGTGGGGAGAACCGGCGGCGCCGGCGGGCCGCCCACCGGGACGACGGGCTCGCGCACCTTGGACTGCGATTGGCAGGCCCCGAGGGCGGCGACGGCGACGAGGACGAGGCAGAGACGGGACGCGGCCACGGCGGTCTTTCCTTCGCGCCGGTACCCTCCGGCGAACCGGAGGGTTTTGGGCCGAGCGTGGCCTTGGGTCAATCGGGGCCACGCCCCCTCGCACCCCGTCTTATGCCGCTCCGATACCCTCACCGTCATTGCGGGTGTCAGCGAAGCAAACCAGGCGCCGCCGCCTCATCCGGAGAGGTCGCGCGCTGGATTGCGTCGGCTCCGCCTCACAATGACGGCGGACGGGTAAGACCGGGCCGTTCGAGCGGAACGGTCTTACTTCGCCTTCTCGGAGAGGGCCTTCAGGCCGGAATCGTAGATGCCCTGGACGGCGTCCTTGGCCACCGAGTCCGGGGCGCCCTTGGCGTTGAAGGTGCCGCTCCACGTCACCTTGGAGCCCGAGCCCTCCGGGGCCACCGACAGCGTCGACTTGTAGTCGGAGACCGGCAGCGGGCTCTCCAGGATGGTGTAGGTGTAGGTCATCACCTTGTCGTCGCGGGAGACCTGCTCCTCCTTGATGGTGCCGCCGCCCTTGAGGTTGAGCAGGCGCACATTCATGCCGTCCTGCTCGGAGGGGGTGCACTTCTCGACGGCCGGATGCCAGTTGCCGATGCCGCAGAAGTCGCCGATCGTCTGCCACACCTTGGCCGGGGGCGCCGCGATGTCGGCCGTGCGCGTCAGTTCGATCGCGGAAGCCGGCGCGGCGGCGGTGAGGGCGAGGGCCGCGAGGGCGAGGGCGTGGCGGGAAAGGGTCGGCATTCGGGCAGTCTCCATCCGTTGGGTCATCGCGGCTGAAGCCGCGGCGGCTTTCTGTGGCCGCGCTTCAGCTAGGTGCCTTTCGCGCCGAGACAATGGCAGCGCAAGCGATCCGCCCCCTCCCCCGTCTCCGCAGGCGTTCCGCCGCAGCCGGAATCCCGGTAAGGGAGCTTCTTTCGACCGATCCCGAACCCTGGACATCATGGCCGCCGCCCCGCCCGCCCTCACCCTTGACCCCGGCCTGATCGAGGCCGCCACCGCCGCCGCGGCATGGCCCTTCGAGGAGGCGCGCAAGCTCGTCGTCCGGCTGGAAAAGCTCGGCAAGACGGAGGTGCTGTTCGAGACGGGCTACGGTCCCTCGGGCCTGCCGCATATCGGCACCTTCGGCGAGGTGGCCCGCACCTCCATGGTCCGCCACGCCTTCCGGGTGCTGACCCGGGACAGCGTGCCGACCCGGCTGATCGCCTTCTCGGACGACATGGACGGCCTGCGCAAGGTGCCGGACAATGTCCCCAACCGGGAGCTTCTGGCCGCCCACCTGAACCAGCCGCTGACGAAGGTCCCCGACCCGTTCGGCACCCATGACAGCTTCGGCGCCCACAACAACGCGGAACTCCGCCGCTTCCTCGACGCCTTCGGCTTCGCCTACGAGTTCCGCTCGGCCACCGAGTGCTACCGCGCCGGCCTGTTCGACGACACGCTGCTGCGGGTGCTGGAGCGCTACGACGCGGTGATGGAGATCATGCTCCCCTCCCTCCGGGCGGAGCGCTCGGCGAGCTATTCCCCGTTCCTGCCGATCCACCCCGTCACCGGCCACGTGATGCAGGTGCCGATCGACGAGGTGCGGGCCGACAAGGGCACCATCGTGTGGCGGGACCCGGCGACCGGCGAGGGCTACGAGACCCCCGTCATCGGCGGCCATGCCAAGCTGCAGTGGAAGCCCGACTGGGCGATGCGCTGGGTGGCGCTCGGCGTCGATTACGAGATGGCCGGCAAGGACCTGATCGATTCGGTCAAGCTGTCGGGCAAGATCGCCAAGGCCCTGGGCGGAGAGCCACCGGAGGGCTTCAACTACGAACTGTTCCTCGACGAAAAGGGCCAGAAGATCTCCAAGTCGAAGGGCAACGGCCTGACGATCGACGAGTGGCTGAAGTACGGCACGCCGGATTCGCTGGCCCTGTTCATGTACACCAAGCCGCGGGAGGCCAAGCGTCTGTTCTTCGACGTGATCCCCCGGCACGTGGATGAATATATCGGCTTCCTCGACCGTTATGCGGGGCAGGACGCCAAGAACCGCCTCGGCAACCCAGTCTGGCATCTGCACGCCGGTAGCCCGCCGGAGCCGGAGAAGGTCGAGGGCGCGAGCCTGACGTTTGCCATGCTCCTCAACCTCGCGGCGGTGGCGAACACCGAGGATCCAGCGGTGCTGTGGGGCTTCATCCGCCGCTACGCCCCCGGCGTCGGCCCGAAGACCCATCCGGGCCTCGACCGGCTGGTCGGCCACGCCCTGAAGTACTTTTCGGACTTCGTCCGCCCGGCCAAGACCTACCGGGAGCCGACCCCGGAGGAGCGGGCGGCGCTGGAGGACCTCTCCGCGACCCTGGCCGGGCAGGCCGGCTCCACCGATGCGGAGGCGCTGCAGGCGGCGGTCTACGAGGTTGGCCGGCGGCATTTCCCCGACCTGTCCGGCAAGGCCAAGAGCCCGGACGGGCGCCCCGGCGTGTCGCAGGCGTGGTTCACGAGCCTGTACAACGTGTTGTTCGGCGAGGCCCGGGGCCCGCGCTTCGGCTCCTTCGTCGCCCTCTACGGCGTCGCGGAGACCCGGGCGCTGATCGCCAAGGCGCTCTCGGGCGAGCTGGTGGCCGAGCACGAGGCGTTCACGGGCGGTCCGCGCACGACAACTTGATCATCCGGCAACGGAATTCCCGTCGCGTCAACCTGTTGTCCTGTCGCTGTGCCAGAGAGCCAGCGCCGTGACGGGAGGAACGACGAATGCGCGGCATCTACATCGGACTCGTTGGCCTGCTGGCGGGCGCGGTGCCCGCCCTTGCGGCGACCCCGCCCGATTCCGCCGCCGCCACGGACCTCAAGAGCCTGGGGCCGACCCAGCCGGCCAAGGTGCAGGACGGCCAATACACCGACAAGAACGGCGACCCGACCTACCACGTCACCGACGGCGGCAAGAAGGTCGATTGGTACACGATGTCCGGTTACCTCCGGTACAACGCCAACTGCATCGTCTGCCACGGGCCGGACGGCATGGGCTCGACCTACGCCCCGTCCCTGGTCGATGCCCTGAAGGGCATGGACTACGCCCATTTCGCGGGCATCATCGTCGGCGGCAAGAAGGACGTCACCGCCTCGCAGGAGCTGGTCATGCCGGCTTTCGGCGATAACCGGAACGTCATGTGCTACATGCCCGACATCTACACCTACCTCCGCGCCCGGTCCGACGGCGCCGTGGGCCGAAACCGGCCCGAAGAACACGAGGCCAAGCCCGCCGCCTTCACCAAGGCCGAGGATGCCTGCATGAAGTGACGGCGGGGGCAGCCGTCGCCGTCCCGGGAAGTCGTGTCCCACCCTCCCCCTCATCCTGAGGCGCCCGCTGCAAGCGGGCCTCGAAGGAGGGCTCCAGCCCGCTCGGCGATCCCTGGAGGGCTCCTTCGAGGCTGCTTCGCAGCACCTCAGGATGAGGCGACGGGTGGGATCATGACCGGGGACATCACCCCACCAGTGCCAGATCCTGCATCTCGGTCTCGGGGATCACATCGACCTCGACCTTGAGGCGCTGGCGGCCGGAGCCGCTGACGATGCCGTCGATGGGGGCCACGTCGCCGTAGTCGCGGCCCCGCGCCACGACGATGTGGTCGTCCTGCACGGCACAGGCATTGGTCGGGTCGAGGCCGTGCCAGCCGTCGCCGCACCAGACCGCGACCCAGGCGTGGCTCGCGTCGGCCCCCCGCAGGCGCGGGCGGCCGGGGGGCGGCACCGTGCGCAGGTAGCCGCTGACATAGGCCGCCGGCACGCCCATGCCGCGCAGGCCCGCGATCATCACGTGGGCGAAGTCCTGGCAGACCCCGGCCCGGCCGGCGAAGGCTTCGGCCAAAGGCGTGTGGACGTTCGTCGCCTTCGCGTCGAAGCGGAAGTCGCCTCGGATCCGCATCATCAGGTCGTGGGCCGCGCCGTAGGCGCTGCGGCCGGGGGTGAAGCTCGGGCGGGCGTAGTCCGTCACCGCCCGGAGCAGGGGCACCCGGTCGCTGGGGAACAGGAAGTGGACCGGCGCCCGCCCCGACAGGTCCCTGGTGGAGACGGCCCTGTCGCGCACCGTCTCCCACGGGGCGCCCTCCTCCGGCGGTGGGGGCGGCAGGCGCTCGACGCGCACCGTGGAAAGGGCCTCGACGCTGAAGGTGGTGTGCGGCACCTCGATGATGACCGCCAGGGCCTCGGTCCCGAAATAGTCCCGGCGGGTCACGGCCCTGGCCGGACTCGGTTCGAGGGTGACGGCGCTTGCCAGCACGCTCTGCCCCTCGCCGTCCGCCGGCTTGAGGCGAAGCGAGCAGCGGGCGAAGCTCACCGCCCGGCCGTAGCGGTAGGTGGTGCGGTGGCGCAGGGTGTAGATCATGCCCAGCCCGCGGAATGAGGGAGGCTTCCGAGCAGAGAAAGTCCTGCCATCAGGCCAGCCCCGTCAGCTTCTCGGGCCGCAGGGCATACGGCCCGGTCGGGAAGTAGCGGGCGGCGATGCCGTCGGCGAGGCGTTCGAGGTCGGCGGCCAGGGCGGCAAGGCGCACCGCGTCGAAATCGGCGGCCTCGCCCGCCCGCAATTCGGCCTGGAGCCGGGCCGCCAGCCGGCAATGGGGCTCGGGCATCCCGTCGGCGGCAAGCGCCGGCAGTTCCGCAAGATGGCGGACGATCGCATCCATCTGGAAGGCGATCGAGCGCGGGTTGTACGGGTCGAGGAGCACCATGTCCCGGACGGGATCCAGGGCCGCCCCCTGCATGTAGCGGCGGCCGTAGCTGATCTGCGAATCGGCCAGCACCAGCATCGTCCCGAGGCAGCCCGGCGTCGCCTCGTCGTTGACGAAGGCCAGCGCGAAGGCGCACGTGTTGATTGCCCGCTCGATCCGGCGGCCGAGTTCGGCGAAGTGCCAGCCCTCCGCCCGGCTGGTGTTCTCGTGGGCGAGGCCCGAGAGGGCCGCGAGATGGCTGAGGGTCCGCTCCGCCCGGGTGGCGAGCTGCGATTCCGTGAAGGCTCGCCCGGTATCCAGGGACAGGAGGTCGGACAGGTCCGCCAGCACCCGCCAGATCTCGCCGGACAGGCGGGCGCGCAGGGCGGCGGCGTTGCGCCTTGCCGCCATGATGTGAGCCCGCGCCGAGCCCGGCTGGTCCCGCCCGCACAGGGCCTCCTGCGCCAGGGCGGCGGTGGGGAGGTCGGCGGAGCCGATGCAGGCCCATTCGTCGAGGAGGGCGCGGATCGCCAGGGCCGCCGGCGCGTCCGGGGAGCCGGAGATGTCGGCGCCCACCGCGTCGCCGAAGCTGCGCAGGTGGGCCAGGGTCAGGCGGGTCACCGCCTCGGCGCGCTCGGCGTAGCGCCCGTACCAGAACAACCCGTCCGCCGCCCGGGCCGGGAGGTGGCCGCCGAGCCGCCGCACCCGGGGCGTGCCCTGGGAGCCGACGAGGGGCGCCGCCACGGGCTCGTCCGACAGGACCCACACGTCGGCCGAGCGGATGCCCAGGCGCAACTCCAGGGGGTCCACGTTGTCCCGCTCCGCCATCCGGCAGAACCCCCCGGGCATGACCGTCCAGCCCGAGGCGGTGCGGGCGGCGAAGACCCGCATCACGAAGGGCCGGGGCACGAGGTAGAGCCCGTCGCCGCCCCGTTCCCAGCCGGGCATGGTGGAGAGGGGAGCGGGTTCCTGCGCCACATAATCGAAGGGCCTGTCGCGCAGGGCATCGACCACAGCGGCCCGCTCCGCCGCCAGCGCCGAGGGGGCGAGCAGGGCGTCCCGCCCCGCCCCCCGCTGCGGCGTCGCGGCCGGGCGCAGGACCAGCCGGTCGAGGTTGGCCCGGACATGGGCCAGCCCTTCCAGGTCGCCGCACCACCAGGCCCGGGGATGGGACAGGCGCAGGGGCTCGCCGAGCAGGCGCTGGCACAGACCGTCGAGGTAGGGGGCGAGCGCCGCCGACTCGACGAGGCCCGAGCCCGGCATGTTGGCCATCACCAGGGTGCCGTTGCGCAGGGCGTCGAGCACCCCCGGCACCCCGAGCCGCGAGGCGGGGTTGAGTTCCAGCGCGTCGAGGTAGTCGGCATCGATCCGCCGCCACAGGGCGTCGGCCCGCTTCAGGCCCGAGACGGTGCGCACGTGCAACCGGCCGTCGCGCATGACGAGGTCGTCCCCCTCGACCAGCATCAGGCCGAGGTAGCGGGCCAGCGCCGCCTGCTCGACATAGGACGAGCTGTACGGGCCGGAGGTCAGCAGGCAGATCCGCGGGTCGGCCCGCTCGGCGCCCAGCGCCAGCCCCTCCCGGAACGCCTGGAAGAAGGCGGGCAGCCGCTCGACGTGGAGGTCCTGGAAGAAGTCCGGGAAGGTCCGCGCCAGGACCATCCGGTTCTCCAGGGCCCAGCCGAGGCCGGAGGGGGCCTGGGTCCGGTCGGCCAGCACCTGCCAGCGCCCGTCCGGGCCCCGGCCGAGGTCGGCCGCGTAGAGCCGCAGGTGGTGGCCGCCGGGGGGCGCCACCCCGTGGAGCGGATGCAGGAAGTCCGGGTTGCCGGCTACGACCGCCGCAGGCAACTGCCCGGTGGCGACGAGGTCGCCGGGGCCGTAGACGTCGGCGAGGATCGCCTCCATCAGTTCGGCCCGCTGGACGAGGCCGGCGCAGAGGTCGCGCCACTCCTGCGGCTCGATGACGAGGGGCATGGAGCCAAGCGGCCAGGGATGCTCCCGCTGGTCCCCGGCGATGCGGAAAGAGATGCCCGCGTCCCGGATGTGCCGCTCCGCCGAGACGAAGCGGGCCATGATCTCCGGTTCGGTCAGGCCGCCGAGCCGGTCGAGGAGACGCTCCCACACGGCACGGGGCTGACCGTCCGGGCCGACGAACTCGTCGGGCAGGCCGGTCTCCGGCCGGTACGAGGCGGTCCAGCGCGCGACCCGCTGCGCCGGACTCTCGCCCGGCTCCATGCCGATCGCGAGCGCCGCCGTCATCGTGGCGCGGGGGTTCGCAGGTCGAGGGTCAGGGGGAACTCGGCGCTCCCCTCCTCGGCCGGCATGGCGATGCGGCCCGGCGTGTGGCCCTGGGCCTGGAACCGGGCGAGGCGGCGCCCCTCGGCCTCGTAGGCGTTGACGGGATGGGTCTCGTAGTTGCGGCCGCCCGGATGGGCGACATGGTAGCGGCAGCCGCCCAGCGACCGCCCGCTCCACGCGTCCAGGATGTCGAAGGTCAGGGGCGAGTTCGCCGGCAGCGCCGGATGCAGGGACGAGGCCGGCTGCCACGCCTTGAAGCGCAGGCCCGCCACCGCCTCCCCGGCCCGGCCGGTCCCCGTCATCGGCAGGCGCCGGCCGTTGCACGCGACGACGTGCCGGCCGGGGACGAAGCCCTCGACCTTGACCTGCAGCCGCTCGACCGAACTGTCGACGAAGCGCACGGTGCCCCCGCTCGTCCCTTCCTCGCCCATCACGTGCCAGGGCTCCAGCGCCTGGCGCAGTTCCAGGCGCACCCCGCCCTGCTCCACGGTGCCGAAGACCGGGAATCGGAACAGGGCCTGTGCCTCGAACGCCGTGGGATCGAAATCGTAGCCCGCCCGGCGCAGGTCTTCCAGCACATCGAGGAAGTCCGCCCAGAGGAAATGGGGGAGCATGAAGCGATCGTGCAGGCTCGTGCCCCAGCGGACACAGCCGCCCTCCTGCGGCTCCCGCCACAGCCACGCGACCAGCGCCCGCAGGAGCAACTGCTGCGCGAGGCTCATCCGGGCGTCCGGGGGCATCTCGAAGGCCCGGAACTCGAGCAGGCCCAGGCGGCCGGTGGGGCCGTCCGGGGAGTAGAGCTTGTCGATGCAGATCTCGGCCCGGTGGGTGTTGCCGGTGACGTCGATGAGGATGTTGCGGAACAGCCGGTCGACCAGCCACCGGGGGATGTTGGGCGTGTCGGGCGCGGGCACCTGCGCCAGGGCGATCTCCAGCTCGTAGAGCCCGTCGTGGCGGCCCTCGTCGATGCGGGGCGCCTGGCTCGTCGGGCCGATGTAGAGGCCGGAGAACAGGTAGGACAGGGCCGGGTGGCGCTGCCAGTAGAGCACGATGCTCTTGAGCAGGTCCGGCCGGCGCAGGAACGGCGAATCGTCCGGCGTGACGCCGCCGAGCACCACGTGGTTGCCGCCGCCGGTGCCGGTGTGGCGCCCGTCGGTCATGAACTTCTCGGCGCCGAGCCGGGTCAGCCGGGCCTCCTCGTAGAGGCCGGATGTGATGTCCACCGCCTCCCGCCAGGACGCGGCCGGGTGGACGTTGATCTCGATCACGCCGGGATCGGGGGTGACCTTGATGAGCGACAGGCGCGGATCGAAGGGCGGCTCGTAGCCCTCGATATGGATCGGCTGCTTCAGCTCGGCCGCCACCGCCTCCAGGTGGCCGACGAGTTCGAGGTACTCGTCGGCCCGCTGCACCGGGGGCATGAAGATGCGGATCACCCCGTCCCGGGGCTCGACGGCCAGCGCCGTGCGCACGGCCACCCCGGCGATGCCCCCGCCGTTGGCGACCCGGGCCGCCGGGGCGGCTGCCTTCTCCGGAAGGGCGCCGCGCTCCTCAAGGGGGTCCTGGGGCTGGTAGTAGGGATAATGCTCCGGCGGCACGTAGGGGAGCGAGGAGAGCGGGAGCCGGAAGCCGAGGGGCGAATCGCCTGGCACGAGGTAGGCGTGCCCGCGTCCGAACTCCCATCGTTCGGAGATCCAGACCCGGTCGGACTCGCCGTCCTTGCCCGTGGGCAGGCTGGCGAGCGGCAGGACGTAGCCCACCGCCTCGCCGAGGCCGCGCTCGTAGACCCGGTTGATGCGGGAATCGAACTCCACCGAGCCCGATTTGGCCGCCGCCGTGGTGACGTTGACGGGCAGTTCCGCGCGCTTCTTCTCCCAGACGTCCCCGTCCTCGAAGGCGGGGAAGACGAAGTGTTCCAGGCCGAGCCGCCCGGCGAGGCGCTCCGCGAAGGTCTTCGCCTGGGTCGCCGTCGCCCCGCCGGATCCGCCCTCGGGGGCGATCAGGGAGGCGTCGGTCCAGACCGGCTTGCCGTCCTTGCGCCAGTACAGGGCGAAGGCCCAGCGGGGCAGGCTCTCGCCGGGGTACCACTTGCCCTGGCCGTAATGCAGCAGGCCCCCCGGTCCGAACCGGTCCCGCAGGCGGCGGATGAGCTTGTCGGCGAGGTCGCGCTTGGTCGGGCCCACGGCGGCGATGTTCCATTCCGCCGCCTCGAAGTCGTCCACGGAGACGAAGGTCGGCTCGCCGCCCATGGTCAGGCGCACGTCCTGCGCGGCGAGGTCGGCATCGACCGTCTCGCCGAGGCGGTCCATCGCGGTCCAGACATCCTCCGAATAGGGCTTCGTCACCCGCGGCGTCTCGGCGACGCGGGTGAGGCTCATGGCGAAGTCGAACGTCGTCTTCGCCGGCTCGGCGAGGCCGGAGATCGGCGCGGCGGAGCGGTAATGCGGGGTGGCTGCCAGGGGGATGTGGCCCTCGCCCGTGAGCAGGCCCGAGGTGGCGTCCATGCCGACCCAGCCGGCGCCCGGCAGGTAGACCTCCGCCCAGGCGTGCAGGTCGGTGAAGTCCTGCGAGGCGCCGGTCGGCCCGTCCACGGCGGTGGTGTCGGGCACGATCTGGATCAGGTAGCCGGAGACGAACCGGGCGGCGAGGCCGAGCCGGCGCAGCACCTGCACCAGCAGCCACGCCGAATCGCGGCAGGAGCCGCTCTTGAGGGTCAGGGTCTCGGCCGGGCTCTGCACCCCCGGCTCCATCCGCACGCCGTAGGCGGTCTCCCGGGCGATCATCCCGTTGAGGGCCACGAGGAACAGGACGGTGCCGGTCTCCTCCGGCAGGCGGGCCAGCAGGGCGTCCATCTCGGGGCCCTCCGCATCGACGGGGGCGAGGTAGGGGGCGAGTTCCTCCCGCAGGTCCGGGTCGTAGGCGAAGGGGAGGGTCTGGGCGTAATCCTCGACGAAGAAGTCGAACGGGTTGATCACCGCCATCTCGGCGGTGAGATCGACCTCGATCTTCAGTTCGTCGGTCTTCTCCGGGAAGACCAAGCGGGCAAGCCAGTTGCCGCTCGGATCCTGCTGCCAGTTGATGAAGTGGTTGGCCGGGCTGACCTTCAGGGCATAGGCCGGCACCTGGGTGCGGGCATGCGGCGCCGGGCGCAGGCGCACCACCTGCGGCCCGAGGCTGATCGGCCGGTCGTAGCGGTAATGGGTGACGTGGTGCAGGGCGACTTTGATCGACACGGGGGCTCCGTCTCAGGATCGCGGGCAGGATGGCGCGGACCGGACCGGCGCGGCTCCGGTTATGGGGCAGGCGCGGCCTGCAAAGCAATTTCCGTGCGGGAGAGCCCTCTGATCCCTCGTCTCACACCCGTCTCCTCCCTCGCACCCCTCCCCTTCGCCGTCCGGCAGGAACTTTGCCTTTTCCCTCCGCTTGATCGCGAGGGGCCGGCGTGCCGGCCCCTGGGGCCCCCATCATGAAGATCTTCCAGTGCCAGGCCTGCGACCAGCCGGTCACCTTTGAGGCGACCGGCTGCGAGAGCTGTGAGCGCCGCCTCGGCTACGTCTGCGCCCGCCACGAGGTCTCGGCCCTGGAGCCCGCAGGCTTCTCGCGGCATCTCCAGATGGGCGGGGCGCAGATCTTCCACGCCTATGCGGATCCGGGGCCGCGCTACCGCTACTGCCAGAACGCCGTCTGGAACGCCTGCAACTGGCTCGTCGCAGAGGAGAGCGCGGACGTCTTCTGCACCTGCTGCCGCCACAACCGGGTCGTGCCGGACCTCACCGCGCCGTGGAACCTCGCCCGCTGGCGGCAGATCGAGGCGGCCAAGCACCGGCTGTTCTACTCGCTCCTGCGCCTAGAACTGCCCCTCGCCACCCGCCTCCAGTACACGGACGGGCTGGCCTTCGACTTCCTGGTGGACCCGTCCGAGGGGGCGGGGGGCGGGCCCTCCGTGCTGACGGGCCACATCAACGGCCTCATCACCATGAACATCGCCGAGGCCGACGACGTGGAGCGGGAGCGCCGCCGCATCCTGTTCGGCGAGCATTACCGCACCCTCCTCGGGCACTTCCGCCACGAGATCGGGCATTATTTCTGGTACCTGCTCGTCATGAACGGGCCCTTCATGGAGCCGTTCCGCGCCCTGTTCGGCGACGAGAGCCGCAACTACGTCCACGCCCTGCAGGACCATTACGCCAGGGGCGCCCCCTCCGACTGGGGGGAGAGCTACGTTTCGGCCTACGCCACCGCCCATCCCTGGGAGGATTTCGCCGAGACCTTCGCCCACTACCTGCACATCGTCGACACGATCGAGACCGCCTCGACCTTCGAGCTGCACGTGCGGCCCCGCCTGCGCCACGGGTCGGAAGCGCCGACGGTGATCGACTTCGACCCCTACGACACGTCGGACATGGACCGGCTGATCGAGGCGTGGTTGCCGCTGACCTACGCGGTGAACTCCCTCTCCAGCAGCATGGGCCAGCCGGCGCTCTACCCGTTCAAGCTGACGCCGGCGGTGATCGCCAAGCTCGCCTTCGTCCACGAGCGCATCTACGCCGCCCGGGTCGGCGTGGTGCCGACCCCCGACGAGGCCGAGGCCGACATCCTCCGCGCCGTCATCATGGGCCTGCGCCAGAAGGTGGCCGCGCCGACAGTGTGAGGGGGCGGCCTATCCCCGGCGTCCCTCGGCGAAGGCGCGGAATGCCTCCAGCGTCTCCGCGCTGACGTGGTGCTCGATGCCCTCGGCGTCGCGCCGGGCGGTCTCGGGGCTGACGCCCAGGGCGCAGAGGAACCGCTCGACGATCCGGTGGCGCTCCCGCGCCTCCCCGGCCAGCCGCTTGCCGGCCTCCGTCAGGAACACCCCGCGATAGGGCCGCTGCTGCACCAGCCCCTCGTCGCACAGGCGCTTGAGCATCTTGGCGACGGTCGGCTGCGCGACCCCGAGCCGCGCCGCGATGTCGACCTGCCGCGCCTCGCCGCCGTCGCCGATCAGGTCATCGATCAGCTCGACGTAATCCTCGACCAGCTCAAGCCGCCGGGCCTCCCGGGCCTGCCGGAAGCTTTCGACATGCCGCTCGGGATCGACCAGGGCGGTCTCGCTCCGCTCCGAGCCTTCCGGTTCCTGCATCCGCGCGGCCTCCTCCGGGGCGTCGATCCCGCCGTCAGAGCCCTGCTCTAGAACCTAGCCCGATCGGGTTGCAATCGCACGCGGCGTCCCGAGCCTTGCCGCGAGCCTCGGCTTTTCTATATAGCATCAGCTATATCGAAGGGCTGAATGGGCATGGCATCAGGCGAACTCGTCTCGGCGGAGGGGCAGGAAGGCGGCCTCAGCCGTGCGACGGAGGAGGGAATCCGGGCGGTGCTCGACGGGCGGGCCGGGGGGCGGGCCCGGTTCCTGCTGTTCGTCGGGCCGGCGGTGACGGCCTCCATCGCCTATATGGACCCCGGCAATTTCGCCACGAACATCCAGGCCGGCGCCCGCTACGGGTACAGCCTGCTGTGGGTGGTGCTGGCGGCGAACCTGACGGCGATGCTGTTCCAGGCCCTGTCGGCCCGCCTCGGCATCGTCACCGGTAAAAACCTCGCGGAGCATTTTCGCGATGCCCTGCCCCGCCGCTGGCGGTTCGCAGCCTGGGGCGTCAGCGAGGTGGCGGCGATGGCCACCGACCTCGCGGAGTTCCTGGGCGGGGCCATCGGCCTGTCCCTGCTGGCCGGCATCCCGCTGATGGCCGGCATGGCGATCACGGCGGTGGCCACCTACGGGATCCTGCTCCTGGAGAACCGGGGCTTCCGGCCCCTGGAGATCGCCATCGGCGCGATGGTGGGCACCATCGGCCTCTGCTACGCGGCTGAATTGCTGATCGCCCCGGTGGCCTGGGGCGCGGCGGCCCGGGGCCTCGTGACCCCGCGCATCCCCGACGCCGAGGCCCTGACCATCGCGGTGGGAATCATCGGCGCCACGGTGATGCCCCATGCCCTTTTCCTGCATTCGGGCCTGACGCAAGGGCGCGGCGCCCCCCGGAACGAGGCCGACCGGCGGCTCCTCGTGCGCTTCTCCGACCGGGAGGTGATGGTGGCCCTGGCGCTGGCGGGGCTCGTCAACATCGCCATGGTGATCATGGCCGCCTCGGCCTTCCATGCCGGCCACAGCGAGATCGCCGAGATCGGCGAGGCCTACAAGACGCTGACGCCCCTCCTCGGGCCGGCGGCGGGGGCGGCCTTCCTCGTCTCGCTCATCGCCTCGGGCCTGTCCTCGTCGGTGGTCGGGACGCTCGCCGGGCAGATGGTGATGCAGGGCTTCACCGGCTGGCGGATCCCCCTCCTCGTGCGCCGCCTCGTGACCATGGCCCCAGCCTTCGCCGTGGTGGCGGCGGGGGTGGATCCGACCCGGGCGCTGGTGCTCAGCCAGGTGGTGCTGTCGCTGGCCCTGCCGGTGCCGATGATCGGCCTCGTGCTCTTCACCGGCCGCCGCAGCGTGATGGGCGCCTTCGCCAACGGACCGTGGACAAAGGCCGCGGCGACGGCCGGGGCGGCGGTGGTGCTGGCCCTCAACGTCGTGCTGCTGGCGCAGGCGCTCGGGGTGCCGGTGCCGGGGTTGGGGGACTGACTCAATCCCCCAACCGCCACGGATCGAGGAGCGTCACGCCCGTCGCGGCGAAGTCGGCGGTGTTGCGGGTCACGACCGTCAGGCCGTGGACGAGGCCGGTGGCGGCGATCCAGGCGTCGCGTTCGCTCCTCGGATCGGGGACGTGGAGATGCGCACAGCGCAGGGCGATGGGTGTGTCGATCGGTAGGATGCGCCCGGCGAAGGCCGGCAGGACCTTTTCGTGAAGCCAGAGCCGGAGGGTGGCCGCCTGCGTGCCGTCGCGGCGGTCGAGCTGGGCGATGCCGAACTCGACCTCCATGATCGTGATGACCGACAGGTGGAGCCGCGCCGGATCGGTCCCGTTCGCCCAGGCCTCGACCGCCGGATCGATCCGTCCGCTGCGCCGCTTGCGCAATTCGGACAGGACGTTGGTGTCGAGGAGATACATCAGTCGAAGGTGGCCGCGCGTGGGTGCGTCGGGGGCCGGGTGAAATCGATCTCGATCTCGCCGACGCCGTCCATGTCGAGGGCATCGAGGATGGTGCCGGCGCCCGCCCTCAGGCTCTCGTACGCGCCATAGGGCAGTACGGCCATGATCGGCTTGCCGCGCTCGGTGATGACGACCAAGCCCTCGGTGGCGGCGCGCTTGATGCGGCTCGGTTCACGGTTGAATTCGCGGCTGGTGAAAGTGCGCGCAGCCATCTCCGGCCTCCCCCTGTCGTGACGTACAGACATTGTCGCCGCGACAGCGGTTGTCAATCGGCCCCCTACCCCGCCCGCACCACCACCTCCACGAGGTTCGCCCCGCCTGACGCGATCCCGGCCTCAATGGCGGGGGCGATGTCGACGGCCCGCATCACCCGCTTGGCCGGCACGCCCATCGAGGCGGCCAAGGCCAGAAAGTCGATGCGCGGGTCGGTGAGGTCCATGGCGATGAACCGGTTGGCCCGGGCCGAGGCGTAGTGGGACTGGCCCTTCATGTAGTTCTTCAGGATGTTGTACTCGGCGTTGTTGATCACCACGAAGGTGACGGGCAGCTTTTCGTGCGCGGCCGTCCAGAGCGCTTGCGGGGAATACATCGCCGCCCCGTCCCCCACCACGCAGACCACCGGCGCCCGGTCGATCCCGAGGGAGAACCCCACCGCCGCCGGCATGCCCCAGCCGAGGACGCCGCCGCGCATCGCCGCGTATTGGTGCGTCGAGGGGCTGTCGAGGAAGGTGCGCAGGTGGGTGAGCGTCGCCGGGGCCTCGTCGACGATGGTGGTCTGCGCCCCCACGGCGCGGGCGACTTCCCGGGCCGCCACCAGGGGGGCGATCACCGGGTCCTCGAAGGCGGAATCGGCCGCCGCGTTCAGGGCGCGGCGGCGCTCGGCCTGGGCCGTCACCGCCTCCGCCCGCAGCCGCGCGAAGGCGTCGGCCCTGTCGGCCACCCGGGGGGCCAGCAGCGGCAGCAGGGCGTCCAGGGAGGCGCGGATGTCGCCCACCGTCGAGAGAGCCGTGGCGTAGGTGCGGCCGAGGTCGCGCACGTCGGCCGAGAGCTGGAACACGGCGGTTCCCGGCGGCACCGCCGAGACCTCCGAATAGAGCACGGTGATGAGCGACTTGCCTCCCAGCGCGAACACCGCATCGTAGCGGCCGAGGAGGCCCGCGATGGCGTCGGCCCGGGTCGGCAGGTTGCCGGCCCAGAGGGGGTGGCTCGTGGGGAAGGGAATGTGCGCCGGCCAGGACGAGCCGTAGACCGGGGCGGCCATCAGGTCGGCCAGCGCCACGGTCTGCGCGGCGGCGTCGGAGGAATCGATCTCGTCCCCGGCGATCAGCGCGAGCCGCCCCGGCGGGACCGCGGCGAGCCTGTCGGCGAGGCGGTCGAGGGAGCCCGCCACGGCCCTCTGGTCGATGGTCGAGGTCTCGCCGGCCGGCACGTCGGTCAGGGCGTCCATCACGTCCATGGGGAGGGACAGGAAGACCGGGCCGGAGGGCGCGGCGGCGCAATCGTGGAAGGCCCGGCGCAGGAGGATGGGGATCTGGTCCGGGCTCGTCACCTCCCGGGCCCACTTCACCACCGGGTCGGCGATGGCCACGAGGTCGCCCATCAGCAGCGGGTCGGTGAGGGCGTGGCGCAGGTCCTGCTGGCCGGCGGTGACGACCAGCGGCGTGCCCGAGACCTGGGAGTTCACGAGGCTGCCCATGCCGTGGCCGAGGCCCCCGGCGGTGTGCAGGTTGAGGAAGGCCGGGCGCCGGGCGCCCTGGGCGTAGCCGTCCGCCATGGCCACGGCGGTGGCCTCCTGCAGGGCGAGGACGTAGGCGACGTCCGGCGCCTCGGTGAGGGCGTCGATGAGGGGCAGTTCGGTGGTGCCGGGGTTGCCGAAGATGTAGCGCACCCCTTCGGAGCGCAGCACCTCCACAAGCAGTTCCGCCCCCCGGCGACGCCCGGCCGCCTCGACGGTGGTGATGGTCATCGCTGTTCCCCCAACACGCCGCGAGGCTAGTCCGGGGTTCCCAAAGGGCCAAGCCCTTTGGTGGGGTCCAGGGGCGACGCCCCTGGGGGAGGCAGGGCGCCACCCTGCACCCCGGCCTTATGGAGCAAATGCACCACGGGATAAGAGCAAACGAGAACGGCGACCGGATTAGGGCCGCCGCTTCGCGCGATGGGGTGGTTCCGACTGACAATCCCTAACCCGCAGAGGCCGGGATCACCACGCTACGCCGATGGGTTTGGCCGGCAAGTCTTACGGAGCCACTTATGTCGTTCGTTCAGAGAGAGTTGGACCACATCCGCGGTGCGCTTCTCGATCCGCAACAAGTCGAGCGGCACGCAGAGCTTTACGCCGCTCAGCAAGCTCTAAGCTGGGCTCTTGACCCCGAGGGAGCCAAGAGCCCGTTTCAGATGCTTACGGACACTCCGGCAGGCTCAGAAGATTGTTCGGAGCGTAGCCGTCCGCCTCAGTCTTAAGGTAGCGTCGTCCGTTGTGGCTCGCGATGATGATCCACACGGAGTGGCCGCTCACGGAGGTATAGAAGCGGTACTTGCCGGCATCGATGTCGCGGATCGCTTCATCTTCCGACAAGTACCACCGGCTTCCACCGTGATAGCCGCCAATGCCCGCGACCCGCGTATGCGGGTCGTAATGGCTGGGACGCTTACGGATACAGGACGCCTGTACGACAATCGTTGATGCGGTAACAGTCATGTTCGACCTCCCTTAAGCCGCGAGGCGACGCGAGAGGGCGAGCGCCCGGCTCTCGGGGTGGCGACGTCCCTTGAGGACTTCGTTCACCCGACCGGGATTGACGTCGAACGTCGCTGCGATCCGATGCTGGAACTCGCCGTTCCAGTGCCAGTGCCAGATGATCACCGCGTCTTCGAGCGTGAGGTGACGCGACGGTTTCGAATTGCCAACCATGATATAAAGAACCCTTTATGTGGGCCCTTAGAAGGTTGACATGAGGGCGCGCGTGCATAGGATGCACGTTGTCAGAGCGACCTCAGCAGCCTTCTAAGGGATCTGCTGAACGTGATGGGAAGCCGGGGCTCCACCCCCGGCTTTTCCAACATTGGGCCTAAGTATTGGCCCAACCGCTCTAAGCTCTACCCTTTGGGGTGATCGGTCAATAGCCTGCGGGCGGGACTCGCGCAGATTCTTTTAAAATTGGGCCACCAGCGGCCGCTTTGTCGTGCGAGCCGGTTATCCAAGCAGCTTGGATAAATCGCCGCCCACGGCCTTCCCAGGCCCCGCAAAGGCCGAGACAAAAGCCGAACCTCACTCCCCAGCAGGGACCATAGCGTGACGCCCTTGTCGTAGCCGGGGGAGGTGATGGCATTACGCCGTGCGGCTTTCGCCAATACGTAGACCAGTCGGTGCGCGACCGCGTGCCGAAGCACAGGGTCTTTAATGTCCACCCCTTATGCCGGATCACGAAAGTCGCGATCTCGCGCGTGTTGAGTGGAGCACCGTTCCCGCTTGTCATTGCCGCCTTCGCAAGCGCCATCAGTTCGCCGGTCAAGAAAAGGCGGGCTAGGTTCATGTGAACCGGGAAATCTAGCGGCTGCCCGTCCTCGGGTAATTCGAACAGCCGGCGGACAGCATTCACGTGGATCAGATTTGCCCGCGCTTCCTCAAGCTTCTTTTCAAGGTAGGCGACGTGATCCTGTTCGGCTGGCTTGCTTGCCTTCTGGTCAATGGCAGCCGGTGCGGTGGCCTGCTTGAGTGATGGAACTGCGGTAGCAGCCGCACCTGCAAGACCGGGCGAGCCACGCGGGCGGCGGACATCCCACCAGATTAGGCCCAAGCCGCCGCCTACAAGAATGATGTCGAGCCAAGGCGATGGGTTGAGCAGGTAGCCGATCACGGTCCCCACCCATGCTGGGTCTTGGGTGCGCGAAATGACCAGATCGACCGAACCTGCCTACCCAACAACACGAACGCTGACGGTCCAGACGAACAGAATGAAGGCGACAAAGCTGCGCCAGTGACGGCGTATCCACCTGCCGCCAAGCTAATATCGGGGCTCCCAACCGGCGCAAGCGGCGATCGAAGCAGATAGCCTTCAATCCTCATTGGTGCATTTGCTCCATAAGGCCGCTGCACCCGCCAGAGGGCTTAGCCCTCGGGACACCCCGTGTCAGCGCAGCCGGTCGATCAGGGCCTGCGTGAAGGGCGGCAGGGCGCCGAGGTCCCGCAGGCACAGGGTCAGGTCGCGGCGGGCCCAGGGGTCGGAGAGGGGGACGACGGCGATGGCGAGGGTCCGGGCCGCCCGGAGCGCCGTGCTCTCCGGCAGGATCGCCAGACCCACCCGGGCCGCGACGAGCCGGCAGACGGGCTCGAAGCCGCGCAGCTGCGCCCGCAGGCGCATGGGGCACCCGGCCCGGGCGGCCTTCTCGGCGAGGAAGCGGCTGATCGCGCTGCGGCGGTCGAGGCCGACCATCTCCCGCTCCAGCACCTCGGCGAAGGCCACCTCCGTCCGCCCGGCCAGGGGATCGCCCCGGGCGGCCACGAGGACGAAGCGGTCCTCCCGGAACGGGATGGTCGCCAGCGATCCCGTATCGACCGTGCCCGAGAGCAGGCCGAAATCGGCCACCCCTTCCGCCACCAGCCCGACGATCTCGTCGGAGGTGCGCTCCTCGATCTCGACGGCGATCCCCGGATGCGCGGCGAGGAAATCCGAGAGCGGCCCCGGCAGGAATTCGATCAGGGCGTGGGTGTTGGCCACCACCCGGATCTGCCCGGCCGCCCCCCCGGAATAGGCCGCCATCTCTTCCCGCAGCCGCTCGGTTCCGGCGAGGATCGCGCGGGCATGGGCCAGAAGCGCCCGGCCCGCCGGAGTCGGGCTGACGCCCTGTCGCCCCCGGGTGAGGAGGGGGGCGCCCAGGCTCTCCTCCATGCCCCGCACCCGCGCCGAGGCGGCGGCGAGGGCGAGGTTCGCCCTCTGCGCCCCGTGGGTGATCGAGCCGGCCTCCACCACATGCCGGAACAGGCCGAGATCGACGAGGTCGAAGCGGAACATCGCTGCTCAAACGGTCGCGTCCCCGCCGGGCGACGGGGACGCATCTCACCGCGAAGGCGCGGGCGAAATCAAGCCGCGCGGACGTTTCCGAGGAAGCGGGAGACCTCGGCGGTGAGGTGCTCGGACTGGCGGGACAGCTCGCCGGAGGCGGAGAGCACCTGGGTGGCGGCCGCGCCGGTATCCTCGGAGGCCCGGGCGACGCCGACGATGTTGCTCGTCACCTCGTTGGTGCCGGTGGAGGCCTGCGCCACGTTGCGCACGATCTCCTGGGTCGCCGCCCCCTGCTGCTCCACCGCCGCGGCGATGGAGGTCGCCACCGCGTTGATCTCGCGGATGCGCCCGGTGATCCCTCCGATCGCCGACACCGCCTGATCGGTCACCCCCTGGATCTCGCTGATCTGCCCGGCGATCTCGTCCGTGGCCTTGGCGGTCTGGTTGGCCAGCTCCTTCACCTCGGCCGCCACCACCGCGAAGCCGCGACCCGCCTCGCCCGCCCGGGCGGCCTCGATGGTGGCGTTCAGGGCCAGCAGGTTGGTCTGCGAGGCGATGTTGGAGATCAGTCCGACCATGTCGCCGATCCGCGCCGAGGTCTGGCGCAGGGCCTGGACCAGGGCCGCCGTCTGGTCGGCCTCACCCACCGCGACCCGGGCCAGCTCAGCCGAGCCCTGCACCTGCCGGCCGATCTCCTGCACCGAGGTGCCGAGTTCTTCGGCCGCCGCCGCCACCGTGCTCACGTTGGAGGACGCCTCCTCCGCCGCCGCCGCCACCGTGGTCGACTGCGACGCCGCCTCGCCGGCGGCCGAGCTCAGCTGCTGGGCCGTGGCCTGCAGCTCCGTGGCCGAGGCCGAGACCATGCCGACGATGCCGCCCACCGCCGACTCGAACCCGTCGGCCAGTTCCAGCATCGTGCGCTTGCGCTCCAGGGCGGCGGCCTCGTCGGCGATGCGCTTCAGCTCGGCCTGCTCGGCGGCCTTCTGCGCCACCATCGCCTTGATCCCCTCGACCGCCTTGCCCACCGCGCCGATCTCGTCCCCGCGCTTGGCCTCGGCGATCGTCGCGTTCACGTCCCCCTGCGCCATCCGCTGCAGCACGCTCACCAGCCGGCCCAGGGGGCGGACGATGATGGCGAAGACGCCGAGCGTCAGGAGGATCGCCATGACGATGCTGGCGATGCTGCCGGCGACGCTCGAGAAATACGCCGCGTCGAACGACTTCTGCTGGTCGGCGGCGCGGACCGCCAGGAGGTCGCGCTCGACCTTGGCCATCTCCTCGGCGACGGCGCGCGCCGCGTCCATCACGGCTTTGCCGGAGCCGTTCCCCGCCATGCCTTGGGCTACGTCGAGGTGCCCCGCCTTGACCTCGGCCATCTCCTTGCCGGCGATGTCGGTCGACCAGGTCGAAACCGCCTTCGCGAGGGTATCCAGGCGAGCCTGCTGGCCGGGGTTGTCCGAGGTCAGATCCTTTACATGGTCGAAGTTCTTCTGGAAGTCGGCTTCGCCGGTCCGGTACGGTTCCAGGAACTGGGTATTCCCCGCAATGATGTAGCCGCGCAGGGCCGTCTCCCTGTTGAGCATCGCGATCTTGATGCCGTCGAGGGTCTCGAGCACCTCATAGGTGTGCTCGGTCCAGTGAATGTTGTGCTCGATCTGCGCCAAGCGCCCGTAGCCGAGGATGCTGATCGCGATGGTGACTGCGGAGAGCGACACGAAGGCCGCCGCCATCTTCGTCGTGATCTTGATGTCGGCAAGCGAGCGCATGGGATGACCTTGGGGAGATTGGGAATCAGGTGGCTTCCCCAGCATCCTGGCGATCGGACATTAATTTATGGTGGTATTCGACAAATCGGATCGCACGCCGGGCAGTTTGTCACGGCAAAAAATAGTTCATTTTGCATAGTTTGCGTCGATCGGGTCTGCGATCAGCCGTTTTTTTGGCGATTCTTTAGCAAGTACAACTAGAACGGGCTGACTGGAAAGAATCGCAAGTACAGCTCTGTATACTTTCCGTCGTCCCACACCCGTTGCAGGGCGTCGTCGAGGGCGCGGGCAAGGGCAGCGTCGTCCTGGCGGGTGATGAGCCCGATTCCCTCGCCGAAGTACCGGTTCTCGAGGTAATCGCCGCCGACCAGGGCGCAGCAATTCTCCGCCTCCTGCCCGCCCACATAGAGGGCGAGGTTCAGCCCGTCGGCGAACAGGTAGTCGATCTCTCCGCGCTTGAGTGCCCCCTCGGCGGCGGCGAGGTCGGCGAATTCGTGGGCTTTCGCCTTGGGGAAGAAGGTGCCGAGATAGGCGGCATGGGCGCTGCCGCCGATCACGCCGACGCTCCGCTCCGCGAGGGTCTTCGCGGAGGGCAGGGGCAGGCCCCGGTCGGCCCTGGCGGCGAAGCGGGCCGGCCAGCGGAAATACGGCCGCGTCGCCGTGAACTTCTGCCGGAGCCCGGCGGTGAGGGGGATCGCAGCGGCGACCACGTCGCCCTGCTTGGAATCGAGGGAGTCCAGCAGGGTGTCGAACCGGCGGGCCTGCACCGTGCAGGTGATCGCAAGCTTCTCGCACACGGCCCGGGCGAGTTCCACGACGAAGCCCGTCGGGGTGCCGTCGGGGCCGGCGAAATGCAGCGGGGGAAACTCGTCGTCCGTCAGGAAGCGCACGGCCCGGCCGGTCTGGGGCGCCTCCACCCGCTCGCCGCGGCTGCGGGGATTCCAGAAGTTCGGCACCGCCACCGAGGGCACGGGCGCGGCGGCGGTCGCCCCCTGCGCCGGGGCGGCCAGGATAAGGGCCGGGACGAGGACGGAGGCGAGGGCGGCACCCACAGCCCATCCCCGGCCCGAGCTTGACCGTGACCGGCGGGCGATGCTCCTGGCGGAGGGAAGGAAGGGGGACGGGCTCACCCCCCTCCCCTAACACGGCCCGGGCCCCCTGCGGGAGTAGAACCTGCAGTGTCGTATGCGGCGACTGCAACCGGCAGCTGCGAGCACCTCCCTCCCGAGATCGCCTTCCTGGCGGCCGAGGGCGTGGACCCGCGCCTGCTCGCCCGGGCGGCCGCGATGGCCGAGCAGGCCGGAACCGATGCGGCGACGGCCCTGCTGCACGGGGGCCTCATGGCCGAAGAGACCTATTACCGGGCCCTCGCCCGGGCGCTCCGGACCCCGTTCCTCGACGGCAAGATCCCCTTCGGCGCGGGGCTGCGCTACCCCGATTGTCTCATGGCCGGCCTCGCGCTCCTGGCGCCCGGCTCCGCGGCGGCGGCGGTGATCGCTCCGCGGGGGGCCGCGGTGGCGGAACTCCTGCTCGGCGCCGACCGGGCGGCGACGCCCGCGATCACCACCCCGACCCGCCTGCGGGAGGCCGTGTTCGCCAACATCCCCGAGGCCGTGGCCGGCCATGCGGCGGAGGCCCTGCGGCTGTGCTCCCGCGGGAGCGCGATGCAGCCGCCGGGACACCGGCTCCTCCTCTTCGCCCTGGGCGTCGGGGCGGCCTGCTGCCTCGCCGCGGCCGCGCCGCCGGTCCTCGGCCAGGCAGCCCTCCTCGCCGTGCAGGCGGCGGTCCTGGCGTTGACGGTGTTCCGCATCGCGGCCCTGGCGGTTCCCCCGACGGAGGTGCGGGCCCCGCCCCTGCTCGACGCCGCCCTGCCGGTCTACACGATCCTCGTCCCGCTCTACCGGGAGGGGCGGGTCGTGGGGCGGCTCCTGCGCGGGCTGTCCGCCCTCGACTATCCGGCGGCCAAGCTCGACATCAAGCTCCTCATCGAGGCCGACGACGGGGAGACGGCCGCCTGCCTCGCGGCGATCCCCCTCCCCGCCCGGTTCGAGGTCGTCACCATCCCGCCGGGGATGCCCCGCACCAAGCCCCGGGCCCTCAACGTCGCCCTGCCCCTGGCCCGGGGCAGCCTGCTCGTCGTCTACGACGCCGAGGACGTGCCCGAGCCCGACCAGCTCCGGAAGGCGGCGGCGATCTTCGCGGCCGAGCCCCCTGTCACCGCCTGCCTCCAGGGCCGGCTGGTGATCGACGACCACGGGGACGGGCTGCTGCCCAAGCTGTTCGCTGCCGAATATGCCGGGCTCTTCGACGTGCTGAACCCGGCGCTGGCGGCCCTCGACCTGCCGGTGCCCCTCGGGGGCACGACGATGCACCTGCGCACCCAGGTGCTCCGGGACCTGCGCGGATGGGATGCCTGGAACGTGACGGAGGATGCCGATCTCGGCATCCGCCTCGCCCTCGCCGGCTACCGCGTCGGCGACCTGCCGAGCGCGACCTACGAGGAGACGGCGAAGGGCTGGCGCCGCTGGCTCGACCAGCGAACCCGGTGGATCAAGGGTTTCCTGCAGACCAGCCTCGTCCACGGCAGCCACCCGATCCGGACCTGGACCCGTCTCGGGTCCTTCGGAAGCCTCTGCCTCCTGGCGCTGCTGCCCGGCGCCGTCGTCTCGGCCCTCGCCTACCCTGTCTGCTTCGTCGCGGCGGCGGCGGCGTTCCTGACCGGCCGGATGGAACCCGGGCCGGCCTTCGCCGACAACCTCGGCTCCGGCCTCGCTGTGACCGTCTTCCTCGCCGGCCTCGTCGCCCTGGTGGGGCCCGCTGCCCTGGGGTGTCGGCGGCGGGGCTGGACCGACCTGTGGCCGGTCCTTCCCCTGCTGCCGTTCTACTTCCTCCTCGTAAGCCTCGCCGCCGTGCGCGCCGTGGACGAGCTGATCCGGGCCCCCTACCGCTGGAACAAGACCGAGCATGGATTGTCGCGATCCTCCCGCAGCGGCCGTCTCGGCGGTGGCGGCCCGCAACGGAAGCGCCTGTCCGGCCGTTGACCCGGCATGAGCGATCCGTCCGCCACCATCGCGATCCTGATCGGCACCCCGGCCGGAGCCCGGCTCCTGGCCTCGGCCACGGAGCGCGACGCCGCCCGCACCGCGGAATTGTTCCTGCTGCGCCTTCCCCCCCGGGCCCTGCCCGCGCCCCTCTGGGTACAATGCGGCGACCGGGCGGCGGGCGACCGGCTCAGCGCCTATCTCAGCGAGTTCCAGGCCGAGCGCGTCCGCGAGCGCGACGGCGTGACGGCGATGCCGGACCCGGACCGCCGGGAGCCCTGATTTTCGACCGCCGGCCTGGCGGAAGGTGCTAGAGCGGGCCGCCACAAGGAGCGGACCGTGACGACTCCCGACGACAGCCCGATGCCGGCGCTGCTGCGCCTGATGGCCGCCCTGCGCGATCCCGAGCGGGGCTGCGCCTGGGACGTGGCCCAGACCTTCGCCACCATCGTTCCCTACACCATCGAGGAGGCCTACGAGGTCGCCGACGCCGTGGCCCGGGGGGACCGGGACGACCTGCGCGACGAACTCGGCGACCTGCTGCTGCAGGTGGTGTTCCATGCGCGCATGGCCGAGGAGGAAGGCGCCTTTGCCTTCGACGACGTGGCCCGCGCCATCGCCGCCAAGCTGATCCGCCGCCATCCGCACGTCTTCGCGGCGGACGGATCCCTCCTGCCGGAGGGCTCCCCGCGCCGGGACCCCGCCGCGGTGGAGGCGCAATGGGCGGCGATCAAGGCGCAGGAGCGGGCCGGCAAGCCGATGCCCGCGCCCGATCCGCTGGGCGGCGTCGCCCACGCCCTCCCCGCCCTCGCTCGCGCGGAAAAGGTCTCCCGGCGGGCGGCGTCCTACGGGTTCGACTGGGACGATGCGGCCCAGGTGATCGACAAGGTCCGCGAGGAGACCGACGAGGTCGCCGAGGCCCTGGCGCAGGGCGAGGCGGGGGCGCTTGCCGAGGAGATCGGCGATCTCCTGTTCTCGGTGGCCAACCTCGCCCGCCACGCAGGCATCGACCCCGAGGCGGCCCTGCGCGACGGCACCGCCAAGTTCGAGCGCCGCTTCAAGGCCATGGCCGAGGCGTTGCGCGCGGAGGGCGGCGAGCTCGGCCGCTCCGACCTCGCCGCCATGGAGGCGGCCTGGGGCCGGGTGAAGCGGGCGGAGAAGGGCTGAGCGGCCCTCAGGCCGCCACGCCGTCCAGCACCGTGAGGACGAGGGGGATCGCCGCCCCGGCCAGCACCGTCTGCAGGGCGGTGATGCCGGCCATAAGGGGCGCGTCCCCGCCGAGTTGCCGGGCCATGATGTAGGAGGACGAGGCCGTCGGCAGGGCCTGGAACAGCAGGGCCGTGGCCGCCGCCGGTCCCCGCAGGCCCAGCAGCAGGCAGGCCAGCACCGTCACGAGGGGCATCAGCCCGAACTTCACCGCCGACGACACCGCCACCGGCCGGAACCATGTCCGCGCCGCGCCGAAATCCAGGGCTGCCCCGACGCAGAGCAGACCGAGCGGCAGGGAGGCCTGTCCCAGGGCCTTGAGCATGGCATCCACCCCGATGGGCAGGGGCAGGCCCGTGGCCTGGAGGGAGATGCCGATCACGCTCGCCACCACCAGGGGGTTGAAGGCGAGCTGCCGGGCGATGGCCGCCGGAGCGAGTCGACCCCCGGAGCCGAACCGGGCGAAGACGAGGACGCACAGGACGTTGACCGTCGGCACGATGGCGGCGTTCGCCACGGCGGCCAGGGCGAGGCCCTGGGCCCCGAACAGCCCGACCGCCGCCGAGACCCCGACATAGTTGTTGAAGCGGATTCCCCCCTGGAACACCGAGGTGAAGGCCGCTCCGTCCAGGGCGAGCCGGGGGCGCAGGGCCAGGAGGGCGAGGGCGACGGTCACCGTCGAGGCCACGAGCACGGCGGCCAGCGACAGGACCGGCACCCCGTCGAGCCGGGCGGTGGCCAGCCCGTGGATGAACAGGGAGGGCAGCAGCACGTAGTAGCCGAGCCGCTCGGCCTGCGGCCAGAATGCCTCCCCGATGAAGCCGATCCGCCGCAGCAGGGCGCCGAGGCCAATGAGCAGGGCGATCGGCAGAAGGGCGAGGAGGACCGCGCCGGTCATGGGGCGCGCTCAGGCTGTGGGGAGGAAGAGGGCATCGGGTCCGGTGCTCGGGCAGGTCCCTCATAGAGCCGCCCCGCCGTCATTGCGAGCGTGACGACGGCGAGGAACGAGGCGCGGGGCCCGTTCTGCAATCCCCTCAGACCACGCTGCCGTAGAGGTCGTACGCCTCGGCCCGGTCGACCTTCACCGACACGATGTCCCCCACCCGCACCGGGCGGCGGAAGGCGGCGTGGACGGTGCCGTCGATCTCCGGGGCGTCGGCCTTGGAGCGCCCCCGGGCGATCCCGCCCTCCACCGCATCGACGATGACCGGCATGCGCCGGCCGACCTTCGCCCGCTGGAGGCGCAGGGAGATGGCGTTCTGCGTCTCCATGAAACGCCGCTTGCGCTCGGCCTTCACCTCCGGCGGCACGGGCGCGGCGATGCCGTTGGCGGTCGCCCCCGCCACGGGCTCGAACTCGAAGCAGCCGACCCGGTCGAGCTTGGCCTCCTTGAGCCACTCCAGCAATTCCTCGAACTCGGCCTCGGTCTCACCGGGGAAGCCGACGATGAAGGTCGAGCGGATGGCGAGATCCGGGCAGCCCGCCCGCCAGGACCGGATCCGGTCGAGCTGCTTCTCCTGGTTGCCCGGCCGGCGCATCCGCTTCAGCACCGAGGGCGCCGCATGCTGCAGCGGCATGTCGAGGTAGGGGAGGACCTTCCCCTCGGCCATGAGCGGGATCACCTCGTCCACATGCGGGTACGGGTAGACGTAGTGCAGCCGCACCCAGGCCCCGAGCTCGCCGAGTTCCCGGGCGAGGTCGGCGAAGCGGGCGCGGACCTGCCGGTCGCGCCAGGGGCTCTCGGCGTAGCGGATGTCGAGCCCGTAGGCGCTGGTGTCCTGCGAGACGACGAGGAGTTCCTTCACCCCCGCCTTGACGAGCTTCTCGGCCTCCCGGAGCACGTCCGCCGCCGGGCGGCTCACGAGGTCGCCACGGAGCGACGGGATGATGCAGAAGCTGCAGCGGTTGTTGCAGCCCTCGGAAATCTTCAAATACGCGTAGTGGCGCGGCGTGAGCTTGATGCCCTGGGGCGGCACGAGGTCCAGGAACGGGTCGTGGGCCGGGGGCGCCGCCTCGTGCACCGCCGCGACCACCGATTCGTAGGCCTGGGGACCGGTGACGGCGAGCAGATCCGGGTACTTCTCGCGGATCTCCTCCGGCTGGGCGCCCATGCAGCCGGTGACGATGACCCGGCCGTTCTCGGCCATGGCCTCGCCGATGGCGGCGAGGGACTCTGCCTTGGCGGAATCGAGGAAGCCGCAGGTGTTGACGATGACGAGGTCCGCCCCGTCATGCTTCCGGGCGAGCTCGTAGCCCTCCGCGCGCAGATGCGTGAGGATCCGCTCCGAATCCACCAGCGCCTTCGGGCAGCCGAGGGAGACGAAGGAGATCTTCGGAGCGCAGTTGGGGGCGCTCTTGGGGGCGCCCTTGGTGTCGGGCGAGGCGGTGCTGGTCATCATCGGCATCGGATACGGCGCGGCTTGCGCCGCTGGGGCGCTGCGAGAACGCTGGCAGTCTTCGGGATCGGCCCCGATATAGCGGGTTCCGGCCGCCGGCGCGAGGCCGGCCCGCGCCACGAGCCGCTTCCCCCGCGGCATCGCCTGTGCGAGGGCGTTCCGACGCCGCGATCCGAAGGCCCGAACCCGGTTCATGTGGACCCGAGACCTGCCCCCCATCGACGCGATCGCCGCCGCCGCGCGGCTGCGGTCCCTGCCGGGGCTCGCCTTCCTCGATAGCGCCATGCGGCACGATGCCCTGGGCCGGCTCTCGGTGGTGGCCGCCGACCCCTTCGACCGGTTCCGGGTCCGGGACGGCAGGGCCACCCTCGACGGGCGCCCTCTGCCCGGCGGCCCGTTCGAGGCCCTGCGCGCCTGCCTCGCGCCCTACCGGCTGCCGGCGGACCCGGCCTTCCCGTTCCCCGGCGGCGCCATCGGCTACTTCGCCTACGATCTCGGGGCTTCCCTGGAGCGGGTCGCCCATCCCGCCCGCCGGGCGGGGCTGACCGACGACATCGCCCTCGACCTCTACGATACGGTGCTCGTCATCGACCACGCCGCCGGCTCCGCCCGCCTCGTGGCCACCGGCTTCCCCGAGACCGCGCCCGACGCCCGGGAGAGGCGGGCCCAGGCCCGGCTCGCACAGTTCGCCGACCTCCTGCGGGACGTGCCCCCACCGGAACCCGCCCCCGCCTGCGGGGACCTCGCGTGGCGCTCGAACTTCGACCGCCCGGCCTACGAGGCGGCGGTGGAGAGGGTGCGGGACTACATCCGGGCGGGCGACATCTACCAAGCCAACATCGCCCAGCGCTTCACCGCCGACCTGCCGGCGGGGTTCGATCCCTTCGCCCTCTACCGGCGCCTGCGCGAGACCAACCCTGCCACCTTCGGCGCCTACCAGGATTTCGAGGGGCTCTGTGTCGCCTCCTCCTCGCCGGAGCGGTTCGTGCGCCTGGACGGGCGGCACGTCGAGACCCGGCCGATCAAGGGCACCGCCAAGCGCCTGCCCGATCCCGGGGCGGACCGGGAGGCCGCGGAGGCCCTGGCCGCCTCGGCGAAGGACCGGGCCGAGAACGTGATGATCGTCGATCTCCTGCGCAACGACCTGTCCCGGGTCTGCGAGCCCGGCAGCGTCGCCGTGCCCGTGCTCTGCGGCCTGGAGACCTATGCCGGCGTACACCACCTCGTGTCGGTGGTGACCGGAACCCTGCGGGACGGGCTCGACGGCCTCGACCTCCTGGAGCGGACCTTTCCCGGCGGCTCGATCACCGGGGCGCCCAAGATCCGGGCCATGGACATCATCGCCGAGATCGAGGGCGATGCCCGGGAGATCTATTGCGGTGCCATCGGCCGGATCGGCTTCGACGGCGACCTCGACACCTCCATCGCCATCCGTACCGTGTTCATGGACGGCCGGACGGCGGTCCTGCAGGCGGGGGGCGGCGTCACCCTGCTCTCCGAGCCGGGGCCGGAATACGACGAGACCCTGGCCAAGGCGGAGCGGGTGTTCCGGGCTTTCTCATGATCCTCGTCCTCGACAACTACGACTCGTTCGTCTTCAACGTCGTCCGCTACCTGGAGGAGCTGGGCGAGACCGTGCGCGTGGTGCGCAACGACGCCCTCGACGTCGACGGCATCCGGGCCCTCGCCCCGGACGCCCTGGTGGTCTCGCCCGGTCCCTGCACCCCGGCCGAGGCGGGGGTGTCCCTCCCGGCGATCCGGGACCTGTCGGGCACGCTCCCGATCCTCGGCGTCTGCCTCGGCCATCAGGCCATCGGCGCGGCCTTCGGCGGCAAGGTCGAGCGCGCCCGGCGGCCCCTGCACGGGCAGGCGACCCCCGTCGCCCATGACGGGCAGCGCCTCTTCGCCGGCCTGCCCGCACCGATGGCGGTGGGGCGCTACCATTCCCTCGTCGTGACGCCCCAGCCCGGGATGGACCGGAACCTCGCCGTCGATGCCGTCTCGGACGAGGGCGAGGTCATGGCCCTCTCCCACCTCCGGCACCCGACCTATGGGGTGCAGTTCCACCCGGAATCGGTGCTCACCGAGAACGGCCACGCCATCTTCTCGAACTTCCTGGGCCTCGCCCGCAGGTGGCGGGAGGGGACGCGCGATGCTGTGGCGTGACGGGCATGTGGGCGAGGGCACCACGGCGCCCCTCGACCATGCCGACCGGGGCCTGACGCTGGGCGACGGACTGTTCGACACGGCGCTCGCCCTGGGCGGCCGGATCGCCTTCGAGGCTGCGCATATCGACCGGCTCGTCGCGGCGGCGGAGACCCTCGGCATCCCCGTCGAGGCGGAGGCGATCCGCACCGCCATGCGCGCCCTCGCCGGGCGGGGCCCGCGCCTCGCCATCCGCACGACGCTGACCCGCGGCGCCGGCCCGCGGGGGTTGAAGCCGCCGGACGCGCCGCACCCCACCCTATTCGCCACGGCCGCCCCGAGCGGCCGGGCCCTGGCCTTCGCCCCGCTTCGCCTGTGGCCGACGGCGATCGCCCGCAACGACACCTCCCCTACGGCACGGCTCAAGACGCTCGGCTACCTCGATGCCGTGCTCGCGGCCCGCGACGCGGCCGCGGCGGGGTTCGACGAGGCGATGTTCCTCAACACCAGGGGGATGGTCGCCTGCGCGGGAACGGGGAACCTGGTCTATGTGATGCCGCCGTCATCGCTTGGCGCCGCCCGCGATGACGCAGAGGGGCGCCTCACCCTCGTCACCCCGCCCCTTACGGACGGCGTGCTCGCCGGGATCGTCCGCGCGCAGGTGCTGGCGCTGGCCCCTGCCTGCGGCCTCGCCGTGGAGGAACGCTCCCTGACCCGCGACGACCTGCGCGCGGCGAAGGCGGTCTTCCTCACCAACTCCCTGCGCCTCCTCGCCCCGGTGACGGCCGTGGGTGAGGTCGCCTACGACAGCGCCGGCCATCCGGCCTTCCCGCGCCTGCGGGACGCCCTGCGCGGTGCGGTGGCGGAATCCTGTGGCGTCCCCCCGGAGGAGGTCGCGTGAGCCACGAACGGGGACGCGCCGGCCTGCGCTGGGGGCTGTCGGGGGTCTACGCCTTCATCGGCGTGGTCCACCTCGTCGCCACCGACGCGATGCTGCCGCTGATGCCCGATTGGGTGCCCGAACCCCGCCTCGTCATCCAGGCGACGGGGCTGTGCGAACTTGCCGGGGCGCTGGGCCTCCAGATCCCGGCGACCCGGAAGGCAGCCGCAATCGGCCTCGCCCTCTACGCGGTCTGCGTCTACCCGGCGAACCTGAAGCACGCCTTCGAGCACATCCACATCGACGGCATCCCGGATTCCTGGTGGTACCACGGGCCGCGTCTGGCGTTTCAGCCGGTCTTCGTCTGGGCCGCCCTCTGGGCCGGGGGGCTGATCGACTGGCCGTTCCGGCGGGGGCGCTGACGGCTGTTCCCCCCTCTCCCCGCAGGCGGGGAGAGGCCCGTTTGCACCTCGTCGTGCAAACGGGAAGCGGAGGCGAAGCCGGAGCGGCGGTGAGGGGGCTCGCAGGATGAGCCTCGTCCGGCCGCCCCCCTCACCCCCGGCTGCCGCCTTGCTTCGCCCCCGACAAGGGGGGCTCAGCCCTCTCCCCGCGGGCGGGGAGAGGGGATCATCGCCAGCCGGCCGGATACCATTCCGAGCGGCAACGCGAGCCGCGCGCAATCGCCTGTGGCCTCCGGCGCCTGTCGCCTTGACCCGCCTCCCTTCCCGTTGTCATTGAACGAACCGGGAACATCCGAGGCGTGAGCGATGCAGGCGGAGGGCGCCCTCCGGAAGATCATCCACATCGACATGGATGCGTTCTATGCCTCCGTGGAGCAGCGCGACGACCCGTCCTTGCGCGGCAAGCCGCTCGCCGTGGGCGGCTCCCGGGAGCGGGGCGTGGTGATGGCCGCGAGCTACGAGGCCCGGCCCTTCGGCGTGCGCTCGGCCATGCCGGCGGCCACCGCCCGGCGGTTGTGCCCTGACCTCGTCTTCGTGAAGCCCCGCTTCGATGCCTACCGGCAGGTGTCGGAGGAGATCCGCGCGGTCTTCGCCCGGCATACCGACCTGATCGAGCCGGTGGCCCTCGACGAGGCTTATCTCGACGTCACCGAGAATTTTTTGGGATTACCGACGGCGACGGCGGTGGCGAAGGCGATCCGGGCCGAGATCCTAGAGCGCACCGGCCTCGTGGCCTCGGCGGGCGTGTCCTACAACAAGTTCCTGGCCAAGGTCGCTTCGGACCACCGCAAGCCCGACGCCCTGTTCGTCATCACCCCAGCGATGGGGCCGGACTTCGTGGCGGAGCTGCCGATCGGGCGGTTCCACGGGGTCGGACCCGTCACCGAGGCCAAGATGAAGCGGTTGGGCATCGAGACCGGCGCCGACCTGCGGGCCTGGAGCCTCGACAGGCTGAAGGACACGTTCGGCTCGTCGGGGAGCTATTACTACGCCGTCGCCCGGGGCATCGACGAGCGGCCGGTGCGGGCGCACCGCATCCGCAAGTCCATCGGCGCCGAGACCACCTTCTCCGACGACACCGCCGCCTACGACCTGCTCGCCGAACGCCTCGCCCCGATGGTGGACAAGGTCTGGCGCAGCGCCGAGGCCAAGGCCATGCGCGGGCGCACGGTGACGCTGAAGCTCAAGTTTTCGGATTTTTCCCTCGTTACCCGGGCCAAGTCCCTGCCGGCCCCGGTCCCCGACCGGGACAGCCTGGAGCGGATCGGCCTCGACCTGCTGCGTGGCCTCCTCCCCCTGCGCCGCAGCGCCCGGCTGATCGGGGTCTCGCTGTCGGGGTTCGAACAGGAGGCACCGGACGGGCCGGAACAGCTCGGCCTCGGGCTTTGACGCCTTCTCGTTCCGCTCCCCGCGTCATTGCGAGCGAAAGCGAAGCAGTCCAGGGCAGCGGGACCTTTTCGGAGGTGGCGGATCCCTGGATTGCTTCGCTGCGCTCGCAATGACGGGGTGGTGAGTAATGGGGGGGGCATTGCCCCCCGCCCCTTACTTGTTCTTGCGCGGGCGGTGGTTCGGATCGACCCCGCCCTCGGGCGTGGTCTCATTCTCGACATCGCCCTCGAAGGTGGAATCCAGCTCCAGCTCTTCCGGGTCCGCCCCGCTCATGCCCTTCGAGGTGCCGATCCCGGGGTTGCCCTTGAGGTCGGCATCGGTCGGCGTAGTGGTCTTCGGTTGCTTGTTGGACATGCTGCCTCCTGGTGAGCGGGGGCAACGCAGGCTGGTGCCGCAGGTCCCACCCCTGCGGCGGTTGGTCCCCGATGGGGATCCCGAAGGGCGAGCCCTTCGGCGGGTGCAGGGCGGAGCCTTGCCCTGTTCCAGGGGCCTTGCCCCTGGACGACCCCACCAAAGGGATGGTCCCTTTGGGAACCCCGGACTTAGGGCACCATCACCGTGGAGCCGGTGGTCTCGCGGCCGGCGAGGTCCCGGTGGACGCCCTCCGCCTCGGCGAGCGGCCGGACCGCATTGACGGCGATCTTCACCGCGCCGGAGCGCACGACGTTGAACAGGTTGGCCGCCGCCTCCTCCAGCACCGGACGCTGGCTGGAGAAGGTCGCCAGCGTCGGCCGGGTCACGAACAGGGAGCCCTTGGCGGCCAGCAGGCCGAGGTCGAGCCCGGTGATCGGCCCGGAGGCCGAGCCGAAGCTCGCGAGCAGGCCGGTGGGCGCGAGGCTGTCCAGGGAGCCCATCAGGGTCGCCTGACCGACGCCGTCATAGACGACCGGTACGCCCTTGCCGCCGGTCAGCTCACGGACCCGCTTGGCCACGTCCTCGCTGCGGTACAGGATGACGTGGTCGCAGCCGTTCTGACGGGCGAGTTCCGCCTTCTCCTCGCTGCCCGCGGTGCCGATCACCGTGGCGCCCAGGTGCTTCGCCCACTGGCAGGCGATGAGGCCGACGCCGCCGGCCGCCGCGTGCCACAGGATCGTGTCGCCGGGCTTCACCTTGTAGGTCCGGTGCAGGAGGTATTCGGCGGTGAGGCCCTTGAGCATCATCGCCGCGGCGGTCTGCGCGTCGATCCCGTCGGGCATCGACACGGCGGCGGAGGCGGCGATCAGCGGCTCCTCGGCGTAGCAGCCGTCGGCAACAGAGCCGTAGGCCACCCGGTCGCCAACCTTGAACTGGGCCACGCCCTCGCCCACGGCGGTCACGGTGCCCGCGCCCTCCTTGCCGGGGGTGAAGGGCATGTGCGGCGACTTGTAGGCGCCGGTGCGGAAGTAGATGTCGATGAAGTTGACGCCGATGGCTTCCTGGCGGACGCGGATCTGCCCGGGGCCGGGCTCGGCCAGGGGCACGTCCTCGAGCTTCATCACCTCGGGGCCGCCGTACTCGTAGACCCGGATCGCCTTCGGCATCGTTCTCTCCCGTCCTGTCCGCCCCGTCCCGCAGCGAGATAAGCGTACGGGCGCCAGAGGCAATCGGAAAATGAGGCCCGGCCGTTCGCCCTCGTCGAGAGGGGGATCGTCGTGCGACCCGGTCGCCGGTGGCCGAGTTCACCCTCCCCTCATCCGGAGGATCTGGCCGGATAGCCGGTTGTGTCCCGTCCACTCCCTCATCCTGAGGTGCGGCAGAGCCACCTCGAAGGAGGGTTCCAGGGATCACCGTGCGATCTGGAGCCCTCCTTCGAGGCCCGCTGGCGCGTGCACCTCAGGATGAGGTCTTCGAGGCCCGCTGGCGCGTGCACCTCAGGATGAGGGCAGGGATGGGAGGAAGCGCCATTGCCGTCAGAGACGCGGCAGCGCCCGCCCGGTGTCGTGACGAAGGCCCCGGCGGGCCGCCGTCACAGCCCCAGCATCAGCGACAGGTTCTGCACCGCCGCGCCCGAGGCACCTTTGCCGAGGTTGTCGAGGCGGGCGACCAGCACCGCCTGCCCGTGCTCGTCCGAGCCGAACACCCGCAGCTCCAGGCGATCCGTGTCATTGAGATCCTCGGCCTCGATCCGCTCCTTGTGCGCGCCGGTGCCCGCACCTTCCACCACCTGCACCAGGGGCTGGCCCCGGTACCAGGCGACCAGGGCCGCCTCCAGGTCGGTGGCCTTCGGGCGCCCCGGCAGGGCGTCGAGGTGGAGGGGCACGCTCACCAGCATCCCCTGGCGGAAGTTGCCCACGGAGGGCACGAAGATCGGCCGGCGGGTGAGCCCGCTGTAGATCTGCAGTTCCGGCAGGTGCTTGTGCGCGAAGCCGAGGCCGTAGAGCATGAAGGGCGGGGCCCGGCCCGCCTCGTAATCCTCGATCATCGCCTTGCCGCCGCCACTGTAGCCGCTGACTGCGTTGACGCTGACGGGATGATCGCCGGGGATCAGGCCCCCCTCCACCAGGGGACGCAGGAGGGCGATGGCGCCGGTCGGGTAGCAGCCGGGATTGGCGACCCGCCGGGCCCGGGCGACCGTCTCGGCTTGGCCGGGGGCCATCTCCGGGAAGCCGTAGGTCCAGCCGGGGGCGACCCGGTGGGCGGTGCTGGCGTCGAGAATCCGCGGACCGCCGCCGGGCAACGCGTCGGCCAGGGCCACGGTCTCCTTGGCGGCCCCATCCGGCAGGCAGAGGACGACGAGATCCACCTGCGCGAGCAGGTCACGCTTGGCGGCGGGGTCCTTGCGGTGCTCGGGGGCGATGCTCACGAGGCGCACCTTGCCCTCGCGCTCCAGGCGCTCGCGGATGCCGAGCCCGGTGGTCCCCGCCTCGCCGTCGATGAACACCGTCGGCTGCGCCGTCTCGTCCCTGTTCGCCATCGTCGCCCCGCGTGCCGGATTCGCGTTCGGCCGTCGCCGCCCGGCAGGTGGGGGGTGCGGAGGCGCCATGTCAACGCCCTTCGGCACGTCCCCCGCCACGTCCTTCGTCCACAGGCGGCCGATCCGCCGCGGGAACGCCGGCCCTGCGACGGATTTGACGCCCAAATCCAGCAGGAGACACGACGATGGCCGGAACCGCGAAGAAGACCGACCCGAAGCTTTGGGAGAAGGTCAAGAAAGAGGTCACAAAGTCTGACAAGGGCGGCAAGCCCGGCCAGTGGTCGGCCCGCAAGGCGCAGATGGCGAGCAGCGAATACAAAAAGGAAGGCGGCGGCTACGAGGGCAAGAAGTCCGACGACAACCACCTCAAGCAGTGGACCGAGGAGGAGTGGGGCACCAAGTCCGGCAAGGAGAGCGGCAAGACCGGCGAGCGCTACTTGCCCAAGAAGGCCCGCGAGAAGCTGTCGGACAAGGAATACGCCGAATCGACCGCCAAGAAGCGGGCCGACACCAAGAAGGGCAAGCAGTTCTCCAAGCAGCCCAAGGTAGCGGCCGAGAAGTCGGCCAAGGCCCGCAAGGACGGCAAGTCCGAGCCGAGCAAGGCCGATCTGATGAAGAAGGCCCGCGCCCAGGATATCCCCGGCCGCTCGAAGATGTCGAAGGCCGAGCTGGCCCGGGCGGTCCACGCTTGAGGCGGCCCCACTCCGTCTTTGCGAGAGACAGCGAAGCAATCCAGGGCGGCGCCGCATTTTCCGAGCGCGCGCATCCCAGGGTCGCTTCGCGTCGCTCGCGATGACGAAGGTGATGCGCGATCACAGGGCCGGAAACGAGAAAGGGCGGTGCCAAGCGGCACCGCCCTCCCCTTTCGTGCGGAACAGTCGAAAAATTAACGCTTCGAGAACTGGAAGCTGCGGCGGGCCTTGGCGCGGCCGTACTTCTTGCGCTCGACGACGCGGGCGTCGCGGGTGAGGAAGCCTTCGCGCTTCAGGGGGGCGCGCAGCTCCGGCTCGTAGTAGGTCAGGGCCTTGGACAGGCCGTGGCGCACGGCGCCCGCCTGGCCAGAGAGGCCGCCGCCCGCCACCGTGACGGTGATGTCGTACTGGTCGACGCGGCCGGCGATCTCCAGCGGCTGGCGCAGGATCATGCGCAGCACCGGACGGGCGAAGTAGGTCTCCACCGGACGCTTGTTGACGACGACCTTGCCGGTGCCCGGCTTGATCCAGACGCGGGCGACCGCGTCCTTGCGCTTGCCGGTGGCGTAGGCCCGGCCCTGCGCGTCCAGCTTCTGGACGTGGACGGGGGCTTCGTTGGCCGGGTCGGCCGCGCCGGTGTTGGCCCGGTTCAGGTCTGCGAGGGACTGAAGGGTCGCCATGATCAAGCGCTCACGTTCTTGCGGTTGAGGGCGCCGACGTCGAGCGCCTGCGGCTGCTGGGCCACGTGGGGATGCTCGGTGCCCTTGTAGACGCGAAGGTTGCCGAGGATCTGCCGGAACAGCGGCCCGCGGGGCAGCATGCGCTCGACGGCCTTCTCCACGACGCGCTCGGGGAAGCGCCCCTCGAGGATGAACTTGGCCGTGCGCTCCTTGATGCCACCCGGGTAGCCGGTGTGGTAGAAGTAGCTCTTCTGATTGTACTTGCGGCCGGTGAACTTCACCTTCTCCGCGTTGATGACGATCACGTTGTCGCCGCAGTCGACGTGGGGCGTGTAGGCGGCCTTGTGCTTGCCGCGCAGGCGCATCGCCACGATCGAAGCGAGGCGGCCGACCACGAGGCCCTCCGCGTCGATCACGATCCACTTCTTGTCGACCTCGGCGGGCTTCAGCGAGGTAGTCTTCATGCCCAAATCCCGTCAGGTGCCGGAAAAGCAAGCCGCCGCGTGAGGACACGCGGCGGCGATGCCGGCTGAATAGACGCGGCCACCCGGCAGGTCAACAGGAAATCGCGTGAGCCGGAGCCGAAAACGCGTGTTCCGAGAGCGGGTTCACCGTTGCGGTATCATGATACCGCGTCGTCAGGAGCGGGGCGAGCGGCGGTCCGCGATGGTGAGCTTCTGCACGCCGCCCTTGGCGAGGACCGGCTTCTTCGCGCTGAGGATGCGGGAATTCACCCCCGTCCAGCCGATCTCGCCGGAGAGGCGCCCGTACTCGATCTTGGGGCAGCGGTTCATGATGACGGTGACGCCCCTGGCCTCGGCGCGGCCGGCGGCTTCGTCGTCGCGCACGCCGAGCTGCATCCAGATCACCTTGGGCAGGGGGTCGAGGGCCAGCGCCTCGTCCACGATACCCCCGGCCGCCGCGGAGTTGCGGAAGATCTCGACCATGTCGATGGGCGCCCCGCCGAGGGCGGCCTGGACCTCGGCGAGGGTCGCCGCCACCCGCCGCCCGAGGAGATCCTGCCCCGCCAGCCCGGGGTTGACCGGCGTGACGGCGTAGCCCCGGGCGAGGAGATACTTCATCACGATCCAGCTCGGCCGCGCCGGGTTGGCGGAGGCGCCGACCAGGGCGATGCTGCGGGTCCCGTCGAGGATGGTGCGGATCGCCTCGTCGCGATAGCGGGCGTGCCGCGCGGCGATGTCGTCCAGGTCGTGAGTCATGGTCGGGCCGCCAAGCAGGGTTCCGGATGCACGGGCTACGCCCCCGTCCGACCCGGCGTCAACGCGGCGGGACTTGCTCCAGGTTGTCACCGCCAAGCCACGCCGGCGCGGGAAACGGACCCGGATCGTCACCGCCGTTATACAACCTTTGAGCGATCACCTAAGCGTCATGCAAGTGTCGCGCGGGGAAGCCCAGCATGGCCTTCCCTTCCCGCGCCCGGTGGCATGTCCGTCGCGGCGCCCGTCCCGCGGGGCTGTGATGTCATCCCTCACGAAGCACCGGAAGGCGGCGCTTGGCGCCTCCGTCGCCCTGGCCACCCTGGCCGCCGGGCCAGCCCGGGCCCAGAGCGTTGCCGAGATGGCAGCCCGGATGGATGCGATGCAGCGCCAGATGCTGGCGATGCAGCAGGAGCTCGCCGCCCTGCGCCGACAGGCCGGGACGCAGCGGCAGGCCCTCGTCGGGGAGGCCCGGGAGCGCCGCGCCCTGACCCGCGAGCAGGCCCGCCTCGCCGAACGGCAGAGCCGCCAGCAGCAGGTCGCCCAGGCCGGCGGCCCCGGGGGCGCCCGGCCGGCGGCGAGCGAGCACACGCCGGTGATCCTCGCCAACGACCTCATCTGCAACGCCGGCAGCTACGCCCTCGGTCCGGCGATGTGCTTCACCCCCGGCGGCTTCGTGGAACTCGCCGGATTCTACCGGAGCGCGAATGTCGTCTCCGACGTTGCCACCGACTTCAACGGCATCCCGTTCCGCAACGGCCCGCAATCCCGGGAGAGCGAGTTCCGCTTCTCCGCCCGCCAGAGCCGGCTCTCCGGCCTGTTCGCCGCCCGGGTCGAGCCGACCCTGCAGGTCTCGGGCTATTACGAGATCGACTTCCTGGCCGCGGGCGTCACCTCGAACTCCCGCGAGAGCAACAGCTACGTCCCGCGGATCCGGCAGATCTTCGCCACCGTCGATTCCCTCGATACCGGCTGGCACGTCCTGGCGGGGCAGGCCTGGAGCCTGATCACCACGGACCTCGCCGGGATCACGCCCCTCAAGGAGCAGATCCCGCTCACCATCGACGCCCAGTACGTCGTGGGCTTCAACTGGACGCGCAACCCGCAGGTGCGGGTGGTCAAGGACGTGATGCCGGGCCTCTGGGCCGGCCTGTCCTTCGAATCGCCCCAGAGCATCCTGCCGCCGAGCCCGTTCGCGGCGCCGTCGACGGTCAACGTCAACAACTCCGGCGACGCGGCGGGGTTGTTGAACAACTCGACCACCTACTCGAACAACAGCGTTCCCGACATCGCCGGCAAGCTCGCCTTCGAGCCGGGCTTCGGCCACTACGAGGTGAAGGGGCTGGTCCGGTTCTTCGACGACCGGGTCGCGCCGACCGCCCTGGCCGGGACCCTGCGCAGCCCCGGCCGCTCGGATGGGGCGGTGGGCTACGGCTTCGGCGGCGCGGCGACCCTGCCGGTCATCGACAAGCGCCTCGACCTCCAGGTCAGCGGCCTCGCCGGCCAGGGCATCGGCCGCTACGGATCCTCGCAGCTGCCGGACTTTGCCCTGAAGGCCGACGGCTCCATCGCGCCGATCCCGGTCTTCCAGCTGCTGGCGGGGGGCGTGTTCCACGTCCAGCCCGGGACCGACCTCTACGTCTACGCCGGCTGGGAGCACGCCTCCCGGGCCGGGGCCGCCAGCACGGCCGGCTACGGTTCGCCGACCCTGGTCGTGACGGGCTGCGACGTCGAAGGCGCCGCCAGCGGGACGTGCCAGGCCGAAACCCGGGACATCCGCCAGATCACCGGCGGCTTCTGGCACGACCTGTACAAGGGCCAGTTCGGGCGGCTCGTCGCGGGGGCGCAGGTCTCCTACACCGAGCGCGACGCCTTCCGCGGGGCGCAGGGCATCCAGCCCTCCGCCCACCTCGTCACGGGGTTGACCTCCCTGCGCTACTACCCGTTCTGAGGGCGGCCCCGCCGCCGCCGCTCACACCTCGCGCACGCCGGGCTTGGCGTTGGCCTCGAAGGTGAAGGCCACCCCGGCCTGCTCCAGGGCCCGGCGCACCGCCATCACCGTGTCGTGCCGCGGGCGCACCGGCGAGTTGACGTCTTCCAGCCGCACGATGGTCGAGATCGAGACGCCCGCCATCTTGGCGAGTTCCTCCTTCGAGAGGCCGACCATGCCCCGGGCGGCGCGCACCTGCGCCGCGGTGAGGGGCCGGTCCGCCGATTCGGCCTCGGTCCTCGCGTCGGACGCGGCGAGCCCCTGGGCGCCATAGCGGCTCTGGCCCGGCACGTTGAGGCAGATCCCGACCCATTCCCGCACGGTGCCGTCCTTGTTGAGGACCGGCGCGCCCCGGGAATTGAACCAGCGGTAGATCCCATCCGAACAGAGGATCCGGTACTCGGTGTTGTAGGCGGAGGCGTGTTGCACGGCCGTCATCCAGGCCGCCTGGGTCCGCGGCCTGTCCTCCGGGTGGACGGCATCGAGCCAGCCCAGCCCCCGGGTCTGGGCGTAGGTCTGCCCCGTCAGCCCCATCCACTGCGCGCACTCGTTGAGCTCGCCGTTGGGGCTCGTGGTCCAGAAGGCGGAGGCCGTGACGGTGACGAGGGCGTTCAGCCGGTCGTGGCGCTGCAGCACCGCCTGCATCGCATCGTGCCGGGAGGTGACGTCGAACACCACGCCCATGGCGTAGCTCGGCCGGCCGTCCGGCCCGAGGGCCCCCCACCCCTGTGCTGGAGCCAGCGCTGGGTCCGGTCCGGCCGGATGATGCGGAACTCCCGGTTGATCGGCTGCCCCGCGCTAAGCATGGCGAACTGGTCGCCGTGGACCGGCTGATCCTCCGGGTGGATCATGTCGACGAACAGGGCGATGGGGATCTCGATCGTGGGATCGAGGCCGAGGATCCGGTAGAGGCCCGGCGTCGCGTCCAGGGTGCCCACGCGCAGGTCGGCCGACCAGAACCCGACCTCCCCCGTATCCTCGATGATCTTGAGGTAGTTGCGTGACGAGAAAAAGCGCGCGGCTCCCCCCTTCGGGGCAGGATCCGCCTGGATTCGCATGAGGGAGCGGGTGGGCATGGGGTGCGGCCTGTTCCGGCTATCCGGTCAAATCATGAAGGGTGGCCAGCCCCACGGGCGGCCGTGAACGGTACCAAAGACAGATCCTCGCTCAGAAGATCACTCATTCAGCGTCCGCAAGGAATAGAACGACGCGTTTCCTCCGGGCGCTTGGTACGTTCTTGATGGAGGATCGGGCAAAATGCGCAAGCCGCCATGGATCAATTCATGGGGGCTTTTTGTCGCACTATCCTGCAAAATGCAAGTTTATAATCGAATTGGTCAATCAATCCCAAATCGCATTATCGATTCAAGCATAGAAATAAAATCGCGATTCGGGAATAGAGTTGCCCGTTACGGATAGATAGAAGTCCATTTTTCGGCTCTTGGCGCCCGGTGCTCGCAATCATGGTTCGAAAGAAGTAAGTTGCGGACGCCGCCCGAACCGGCAAGATGACGCCTTTGTGCGGCTTAAGGAGGCATGCGGCCGCCAATCTGCGAATTTTATAGCCGACTTTCCCCCGATATGACATGAAAATGCGCACGTTCAACAATTTGAGGGTTTTTATAACAGAAAATCAGACGATTTTAGACCTGATAAGGACCGAAATCAGCATAAATCAGCTTTCGGTTTGACTCTTCGGTAAGGCGCGAACGTCTAATTAGAGCTTAAGGCAATCACTGATTGATTTAGCGCAGAGGAATTATAATGGCGTTCTGGGCTGCTGCTTTCCCCTCGCATGCGCAGGCGATCCGGGATCACGTCGCCGTCATCGAGCTCCGCCCCGACGGAACCGTGACGTCTGCAAATGCGCGTTTTCTTGCCATGCTCGACTACCAGTCCGAGGACCTGATCGGTCGGAATCATGCCATTTTGGTGGAGCCGGGGGAGCGGGAGAGCACCGCCTACCGGGATTTCTGGCACGGGCTGCGCCGCGGGGAGCCCGGCCTGCAGGAAGTCCGGCGCACGAGCGCCACCGGGCGCGAGTTGTGGCTGCGCGAGGAGTACCTACCCCTGCGCGGGCGCAAGGGAGAGGTGACGGGGATCCTGGGGCTCGTCTCCGACGTGACGGAGCGGATCCTGCGCAACGCCGATTTCGAGGGGAAGCTCCGGGCGATCGACCGCTCTCAGGGGATCATCGAGTTCGACCTGGACGGGAAGGTGCTGGATGCCAACGCGAACTTTCTCGCGGTGGTGGGCTACGACCTCGACGAGGTCCGGGGCCGGCACCATTCGCTGTTCGTGGATCCGGCGGAGGTCAAGGCCGATGCCTATTCCCGGTTCTGGGAGGCCCTGCGCCGGGGCGAGTTCCAGGCCGCCGAGTACAAGCGCATCGCCAAGGGCGGGCGCGAGGTATGGATCCAGGCAAGCTATAACCCGGTGAGGGATGTGTCCGGTCGCGTCGCGAAGGTGGTGAAGTTCGCCACCGACGTCACCGAACAGAAGCTGCGCAACGCCGATTTCGAGGGCAAGCTCCGGGCCCTCGACCGCTCTCAGGGGATCATCGAGTTCGACCTCGACGGCAAGGTGCTCGACGTCAACCCGAACTTCCTCGCGGTGGTGGGCTACGGCCTCGACGAGGTCCGGGGCCGGCACCACGCCCTGTTCGTGGATCCGGTGGAGGTCAAGTCCGACGCCTATTCCCGGTTCTGGGAAGCCCTGCGCCGGGGCGAGTTCCAGGCCGCCGAATACAAGCGCATCGCCAAGGGCGGGCGGGAGGTGTGGATCCAGGCGACCTACAACCCGGTGAGGGATGCGTCCGGGCGCCTCGTGAAGGTGGTGAAGTTCGCCACCGACGTCACCCCGGCCGTGACCGAGCGCCTCGAGCGCAACCGGCTCCAGCGGGCGATCGACGGCGACCTCGACGCCGTGGCCGACGCCATCACCCGCTCCTCCGAGCAGGCGGTGAGCGCCGCCAGCGCCTCGGAGCAGGCCTCGGGCAACGTCCAGAGCGTGGCGGCGGGGGCGGAGGAACTGGCCGCCTCGGTGGGCGAGATCAGCCAGCAGGTGCAGCGGGCGGTGCAGATCACCAACCGCGCGGTGGATCAGGCCAACGCCACCTCGGCGGTGGTGGGGGGCCTCGCCGCGGAGGCCCAGCGCATCGGCGCCGTCGTGGAGATGATCGACAACATCGCCTCGCAGACCAACCTGCTGGCCCTCAACGCCACCATCGAGGCCGCCCGGGCGGGGGAGGCCGGCAAGGGGTTCGCCGTGGTGGCGGCCGAGGTGAAGAACCTCGCCGCCCAGACCGCCAAGGCGACGGAGAGCATCAGCGCCCAGATCTCCCAGACCCAGAAGGCCGCGGGCGAGGCCGCCTCGGCCATCGTGGGGATCGGCCAAACCATCGGCGAGGTGAACGAGATCTCCTCGGCGATCTCCGCCTCGGTGGAGCAGCAGGCCGCCGTCGCCCGGGAGATGTCGGCGAACATGCAGGCCATGACGACGGCCGTCGATGAGATCAGCCGCAATGTCGGCCTGATCGCCAGCGCCAGCCAGGACCTCGACCAATCGACCCGGCAGGTCCGCGAGGCCTCCCGGCAGATGGCGAGCTGACAGGGGCCAGGCCGCCGACCCCTCCGCCGACCCTCAGGGCGGGGATGGCGGGGGGATATCAGGCCTCCCGCGCCCACGGAGCCGCGGCCAGAGTCTCGGCGAGGTAGCCGATCAGGGCGGTGACCCGGGCCGGCCGGGGCTCGCCCGGCGGCATCACGAGGTGGAGCGCGATGGGCGGGGCCGACCAGTCCGGCAGGACCCGCTCCAGACGGCCGGCGGCGAGGTCGTCGTAGATCATGAAGTCGGGTTGGAGGGCGAGGCCGAGCCCCGCCCGCAGGGCCGGGGCCAGGGCGTCGGCGTTGTTGGCCCGCATGGGCCCACCGGGCACCACATGGGCCTCCCGCCCGTCCGCATGGCGGAAGCGCCAACGGTCCGGACTCGGCAGGTAGGCGTAGCCGAGGCAGGCATGGTCGGACAACTCGTCCGGGTGGGCGGGACGCCCGCGCCGGTCGAGGTAGCCCGGCGTGGCGACCAGCGACCGGTGGACCGGGCAGAGCCGACGCGCCCGCAGGGACGAATCGGGCAGCGCCGCGATGCGCAAGCCGATGTCGAACCCGCCCCCCACGAGGTCGATCACCGAATCAGCGAGGTGCAGGTCCACCGACACCGCCGGGTGGTTCTCCAGGAAGGCCGGCAGCAGGGGCGCCACATGGAGCACCCCGAAGCTCATCGGCGCCGCGAGGCGCACGAGGCCCCGGGGCAGGGACGCCCCGGCCGTGGCCCGCGCCTCGGCGGCTTCCCCCTCGGCGAGGATCCGCGCCGCGTCGTCCCGAGCGGCGAGGCCCGCCTCGGTCAGGGCGAGCCGCCGGGAGGTCCGGTGGAACAGCCGGGCGCCGATCCGCGCCTCGAGCCGACCCACCGCCTTCGAGACGGTGGCCTTGGACAGGGACAGTTCGACGGAGGCGGCCCCGAAGGAACCGGTCTCGACCACCTTGGCGAAGATGGCCCAGGCTTCGAAATCGGGCAGGCGCATGGCTCAATTCCGGAAACGATGAGTTTCCATCGTTTCTATTTTAACGGGCCAGGGCAAGGGGCAGATTGTGTCCATCGCAGACGCCCCGCCGGGCGCACCCTGGAGACGACGCCATGTCCGAGACCGGCCTTCACCACGTCACCGCCTTTTCGGGCCCCGTCGCCCGCAACCTCGACTTCTACACCCGGGTGCTCGGCCTGCGGCTCGTGAAGAAGACGGTGAACTTCGACGACCCAGGGACCTACCACCTTTATTACGGCGACGAGGCCGGGCATCCGGGCTCGATCCTGACCTTCTTCCCGATCCCCCATGCCGCCCCCGGCCGGGTCGGGATCGGCGAGACCCAGGAGACCGCCTTCCGGGTGCCCCGCGCCTCGATCGGCTGGTGGACCCACCGGCTCGTGGAGAAGGGAGTCCGCCACGAGGCGTTGGTGCAGGCCTTCGGCGAGCCGACCCTGCGCTTCCGGGATCCCGACGGGATGATGCTCGCCCTCGTCGGGGGCGAGGGCTCGGACGGCGAGGCCTCCGCCTGGACCGGCGGCGATGTTCCGGCCGAACACGCGATCACCGGCCTGCACGGGGTGACGCTGCTGCTGGCCGATGGCGAGGCCACGGCGGCGATCCTGACGGGGGTGTTCGGCTTCCGCGAGACCGGCCGGGAGGGGTCGGCGACCCGCTATTCCGGCACGGCGGCGCGGGGCGGCCACGTCACCCTGCGGGCGGTGGGCTCCTTCCTGCCGGGGCGCCAGGGGGCGGGCTCGGTGCACCACATCGCCTTCCGGGCCGCCGACGACGGGGCCCAGGCCGCCATGGCCGAGGCCCTGCAGGGCACCTACGGCCTCGGCGTCACCGAGCAGAGGGACCGCCAGTATTTCCGCTCGGTCTACTTCCGGGAGCCCGGCGGGGTGCTGTTCGAGATCGCCACCGACGCCCCCGGCTTCGCCGTCGACGAACCGCAGGACGCCCTCGGCCAGGCCCTGAAGCTGTCCCCGGGCCTGGAACGGCACCGGGCCGAGATCGAGGCGGTGCTCCCCGCCCTCGCGTGATCCGTAAGGGAGCCCCCTCGTCCCGCAGGCGGGAAGAGGGGGCGCCGTCCGCCCTTCACTCCGTCCTCCAGGAGGCCGTCATGCAAGCCGAATCCCTGTCCTTCGTCCACCGCTTCGAGCCCGGCGATGCCGGCCTGCCCCCGGTGCTGCTCCTGCACGGGACCGGCGGCGACGAGGCGGATCTCCTGCCCCTCGGCCGGGCGGTGGCGCCGGGCGCGCCCCTCCTCTCCCCCCGCGGGGCGGTGAGCGAGAATGGCGCGCCGCGCTTCTTCCGCCGCCTTGCCGAGGGCGTGTTCGACGAGGACGACCTGCGCCGCCGCACGGACGACCTCGCGGATTTCGTCGCGGCCGCCCGGTCGCGCTACGGCCTCGAGGCCCCCCTGGCCCTCGGCTTCTCGAACGGCGCCAACATCGCCGCGGCGACCCTGCTGCAGCGGCCGGAGACCCTGGCGGGGGCGGTGCTGATCCGCCCGATGGTGCCCTTCGCGACACCGCCCCGGCCGGATCTCGCCGGCAAGCCGGTGCTGATCCTCTCCGGCGCGATGGACCCCATCGTCCCCGTCGAGAACGCCCGCCGCCTCGCCGGGCAGCTCGAGGCGGGGGGCGCCGCCGTCACCCACCGGATGCTGCCCGCCGGCCACGGCCTGTCGCAGGCCGAGATCGGCCTTGCCGCCGCATGGATCGCCGCCCTCCCCGCCCCGGCGGCGGCCTGACCATCGCCAGACCCGAAACCCGCACAGGACCGATGCCGCCATGACCTCCCACGCCTTCCCCCTCACCCCCGCCCGCACCATCACCGGCGGTGCGCTTCCCCTTGCCGGCCGCCTCCTGATGAGCGCGATCTTCCTCGCGAGCGGAGCCGGCAAGCTCATGGCGCCGGCCGCCACCCTGTCCACGATCGAGGCCGTGGGCCTGCCGTTCCCCGAGATCTCCTATGCCGCCGCCACGGCGGTCGAGATCGGCGGCGGGCTGCTCCTGGTCGCCGGATACCGGACGCGGATCGTCGCCCTGGTGCTCGCGGCCTTCGCGGTGGTCACGGCGCTGACCTTTCACACGGCCTTCACGGACCAGAACCAGATGATCCACTTCCTGAAGAATCTCGCCATGGCCGGCGGCTTGCTTCAAGTTGTCGCCTTCGGTGCAGGCAGAATCAGCCTCGATGCCCGGCAGGGGCGTGATTGATCAGGCGCCCATCATGCGAACGGCAATTCTTTCACGAGCCGACAGGAGCCGACCATGCCATTCGTCACTACACAGGACGGGACCGAGATCTTCTTCAAGGATTGGGGCCCGAAGGACGCGCAGCCGATCGTTTTCCACCACGGCTGGCCGCTCTCGTCGGACGATTGGGACGCGCAGATGCTGTTCTTCGTCGGCCACGGCTACCGGGTGGTGGCCCATGACCGGCGCGGCCACGGCCGCTCGGCCCAGGTCGGCTGGGGCCACGACATGGACCACTACGCCGCCGACGCGGCGGCGGTCGTGCAGCACCTCGACCTGCGGAACGCCGTCCATGTCGGTCATTCGACCGGCGGCGGCGAGGTGGCCCGCTACGTCGCCCGGCACGGGGAGCCGCAGGGCCGCGTCGCCAAAGCCGTCCTGGTGAGCGCCGTCACGCCCCTGATGATCAGGACCGGGGACAACCCGGAGGGGCTGCCGAAAGAGGTGTTCGACGGGTTTCGCACGGCGCTGGCCGGCAACCGCGCCCAGTTCTTCCTCGATGTCCCGACCGGCCCGTTCTACGGCTTCAACCGGGACGGGGCGACGCCCCTGCAGGGCGTGATCCGGAACTGGTGGCGGCAGGGCATGATGGGCAGCGCGCTGGCCCATTACGAGGGCATCAAAGCCTTCTCGGAGACCGACCAGACCGGGGACCTGAAGGCCATCGGCGTGCCCACTCTGGTGCTGCACGGGGAGGACGACCAGATCGTGCCCATCGCCGACGCGGCCCTGAAGGCGATCACGCACCTGCGGAGCGGCACCCTCAGGACCTATCCCGGCTATCCCCACGGCATGCTCACCGTGAACGCCGACGTGCTCAACGCCGACCTCCTCGCCTTCGTGCAAAGCTGACCCGGTCCGGGGAGATCAGCTCCCCCGGTAGGTGGCGTAGCTCCACGGGGTGATCAGCAGGGGGACGTGGTAGCGCCCGTCCGGATCCGACACGCCGAACCGGACGGGGACGGCGTCGAGGAACGGGGGCTCCCCGTCCCCACTCCCGCCCGCGGCGCCGGACCGGGCGAAATACGCGCCCACCTGGAACAGCAACTCGTAGGTGCCGGCGGTCAGGGCCGCCCCTTCGAGGAGGGGGCCGTCGGTTCGCCCGTCGGCATTGGTGACCGCGCGGGCCAGAAGCTCGCCCGGCCCGTCCGCGGTCAGGCGGCGCAGGGTGATGGCGACCCCCGCCGCCGGCCGTCCAGCGGCGGTGTCGAGGACGTGCGTCGAGACGTGACCCATGGGATAGTCCTTCTGGATGGGCACACCGCTTGCAGCGCGCCCGTCCGGGAGCGCCTTGCGCGGAGGGTGGACCGGCAATGTACCCGATCCTGCACGAAGGGGGCCGATGACCGTGTCGGATTCCGGCGACGACGCCCCCCGCGACTTCATCGGCTACGGCGAGACCCCACCCCCGGTGCGCTGGCCCGGCGGCGCCCGGGTCGCCGTCCAGTTCGTGCTGAACTACGAGGAGGGCGGCGAGCGCTCCGTCCTCGACGGCGACCCCCATGCGGAGGTCTTCCTCTCCGAGATCGCGGGCGCCCTGCCCTTCCCCAGCCGCCACATGAGCATGGAGAGCCTCTACGAGTACGGCGCCCGGGCGGGGGTCTGGCGGGTCCTGCGCCTGTTCCGGGAGCGGGGGCTGCCCCTCACGATCTTCGGCGTGGCGCTGGCGATGGCGCGCAACCCCGCCGCCGTGGAGGCCTTCCTGCGCGACGGCCACGAGATCGCCGGCCACGGCTGGCGCTGGCTGCCCTATCAGGACGTCCCGGAGGCGGTGGAACGGGAGCACCTCGCCCGGGCGGTGGAGACGATCCGCGCCCTGACCGGCGACGCTCCCCTGGGCTGGTATACCGGCCGGGACAGCCCCCAGACCCGCCGCCTCGTCGTCGAGCACGGGGGCTTCCTCTACGATTCGGACAGCTACGCCGACGACCTGCCCTACTGGGTCCGGGCGGCGGGCCGGGATCACCTCGTCGTGCCCTATACCCTCGACACCAACGACATGCGCTTCTCCGTGCCCGGCGGCTTCCCCTCGGGCGAGCAGTTCTTCGCCCATCTGCGCGATGCCTTCGACTGCCTGTACGCGGAGGGGGCGAGCGCGCCCAAGATGCTCTCCGTCGGCCTGCATTGCCGGCTCGTGGGGCGGCCCGCGCGCCTGCCCGCCCTCGCCCGCTTCCTCGACCACGTCCTCGCCCATCCCGACGTCTGGGTGGCCCGGCGGATCGACATCGCCCGGCACTGGGCGGAGCATCACCCCATGCCCCACGGGGGACCGTGCCCGTGATCGCCATCGCCGACCTGAACGCCCTGCCCCGGAACGCCTTCGTGGCCCTCCTCGGGACGATCTACGAGCATTCGCCCTGGGTCGCCGAGGCGGCCTTCGCCCGCCGGCCGTTCGCTTCCCGGGGCGACCTGCACGGGGCGATGGAGGCCATCGTGGCGCAGGCCGATCCGGCGCGGCAGCTCGCCCTGCTCCGCGCCCACCCCGAACTCGCCGGGGGCGCCGCCCTCAAGGGCGAGCTGACCCCGCATTCCCTCAGCGAGCAGGGCGGCAGCGGCCTCCTCGAAGCCCCCGCCGATTCGCTCGCGCGGATGCAGGCCCTGAACCGGGCCTATTCGGACCGATTCGGCTTCCCGTTCATCATCGCCGTCCGGGGCCTCGACCGGGAGGCGATCCTCGCCGCGCTGGAGCGGCGCCTGACCCACGCACCGGAGGCCGAGCGGGCGGAGGCCCTGCGGCAGGTCGGGCGGATCGCGGCCCTGCGCCTGGAATCCGTGGTCGACGGCTGACGGCGCGGGATCGGGGAGGCTGGCGCCCGGGGCGCTCCCGGCGGATACGGGCAGGACGACACCACTCCCGAGCGGGCGATGACGACGCATTCCCTTCCCGACGGCCGACTCCTCACGGCCCGCCCCCTCACGGCCGAGGGGTTCGCGCCCTTCGGATCGGTCATCGACAGGGCCGGCACCCCGCCGCGGCCGATGAATGCCGGGATGGCGCGCCGCTTCCATGACCTCGCGGAGATCCGCGTGGCCGGCGAGGGAGCCCGCGCCGTGGTCGGCCTCGTGGAGGCGCAGCCCTACCCGCTTCCCCTGGTGTTCCGTCTCGTGGAGCGCCATCCCCTCGGCAGCCAGGCCTTCATCCCCCTGAACGCGGCTCCGTTCCTCGTCGTGACATGCCCCGACGAGGCCGGCCGGCCGGGCCGGCCGCAGGCCTTCCTCACCGCCCCGTGGCAGGGCGTGTGCTATGCCCCGGGAACCTGGCATGGGGTGCTCACCCCGTTCGGCCAAGCCCAGGATTTCGTCGTCGTGGACCGGGGCGGTGCCGGGGCGAACCTGGAGGAGTTCGTCTACGACGAGCCCTGGACGGTGGCCCTGCCGTGACCGGTCCCCACCCGAAGGCCCGGAGAGAGACGCGATGACCTCCCTGCTCCTGACGAACGCCGACATCCTCGTGACGATGGATGCCACCCGCCGGGGATCTCCCGGCGGGTGGCATCCATCG
>NZ_BPQX01000033.1 GCF_022179525.1 Methylobacterium persicinum | reverse complement strand
GGACGAGATTGATGGCGGCGCCGATCACGGGTGGGTCACGCTCAAGAGACCTTCCAGCCGGAATGGATCGCGACGATGCCGCCGGAGAGGGGCCGGTCGGTGACGTGGCGGAAGCCGGCGGATTCGATCATCCCGGCGAAGGCCCCGCGGGTGGGGAACTTGCGGATCGACTCGACGAGGTAGCGATACGAATCGGCGTCCCCCGCCACCCGGGCGCCGATCCGCGGAATCACGTGGAAGGAGTAGGCCTCGTAGACCTTGTCCAGCAACGGCACGTCCACCGAAGAGAATTCCAGGCAGAGGAAACGGCCGCCCGGCTTCAACACCCGCCGGGCCTCGGCCAGGGCGAGGTCGATCCGCGGCACGTTCCGGATGCCGAAGGCGATAGTGTAGGCGTCGAAGGCCGCATCCGGCAGGGGCAGGCTCTCGGCATTGCCGGTGACAAAGGCGACCCGCTCGCCGTAGCGGCCGCTCGCCCGCTCGGCGCCAACCCGCAGCATCGATTCGTTGATATCGAGCACTGTGACCTGCGTTGCCGGCCCTCCGGCCTCCAGCACCCGGAACGCGACGTCGCCCGTGCCACCGGCAACGTCGAGATGGGCAAAGGGGCGGTTCTTCGGCGGACGCAGCATGGCGATCAGCTGCGCCTTCCAAGCCCGGTGCAGGCCGCCTGACATCAGGTCGTTCATCAGATCGTAGCGGCGCGCGACGGAATGGAACACGCTGTCGACGCGTCCCTGCTTCTCGTTGAGGGCCACACGCTCGAAGCCGAAATCCGTCGTCTCGCGTTTCGCGCCCTCGTTCGCCGCCGTCATGCTGATCCCGCCATTCGTGCCCGAAGCGTCGAGCGTTGCGGGCGTCTTAGCCGGAGTCCGGCCAAGCCGCCATGCGTCCGAGGGTGCGCCCCGGTCCGCGGTCCCCTGTGCGCCGTCCTCGCGAGAGCCCCGGGGCAGTGACGAGCCATTGGCCGATGCACCGCCCCCGGGGCCTTTTCACAGAGCTTTGCGTCGCGGGGACGATGCGTCCTTGGCGGTCAGCCGGCGCGGTGCTTGAGGGCGGCGGCGATGGCCTGAGCCATGGCCTTCGTGCCGATGGCGTCGGCGCCGTTGCTGGCGATATCGGCGGTGCGCGCGCCGCCGGCCAAGGCGTCGGTGATGGCGCCGTCGAGGGCGTCGGCGGCCTCGCCGAGGCCGAACGAGTAGCGCAGGCACATGGCCAGGGAGCCGATCATCGCGATGGGGTTCGCCTTGTCCTGCCCCGCGATATCCGGGGCCGACCCGTGCACGGGCTCATACAGCGCCCGGCGGAGACCCCTGTCGTCCACGGCCCCGAGGGAGGCGGACGGCAGCATCCCCAGGGAACCCGTCAGCATCGCCGCGATATCGGAGAGCACATCGCCGAACAGGTTGTCGGTGACCAGGACGTCGAACTGCTTGGGCCGCCGCACCAACTGCATGGCGCAATTGTCGGCGAGGACGTGCTCCAATTCGATGCCAGCGTAATGCTCGGAATGGACGCGCGTGACGACCTCCTTCCAGAGGACGCCGGTCTTCATCACGTTGTGCTTTTCGGCAGAGGCGACCCGACCGGAGCGCTTGCCCGCCAGATCGAAGGCCACGTGGGCGATCCGCTCGATCTCGGCCGAGGTGTAGACCTGCGTATCCACGGCGCGCTTGCCGCCGCCCGGAAGCTCGGTGATCTCCTTCGGCTCGCCGAAATAGACACCGCCGGTCAACTCGCGGACGATCATGATGTCCAGGCCCTCGACCAACTCGCGCTTCAGGGCCGACGCTTCGGCCAGCGCCGGGTAGCAGATCGCCGGACGCAGGTTGGCGAACAGGTCCAGGTCCTTGCGCAGGCGCAGCAGCCCGGCCTCCGGGCGGTTCTCGTAGGCGACGCCGGCCCATTTCGGGCCGCCGACCGCGCCGAGCAGGATCGCGTCGGCGTCCTTTGCCCGTTGCAGCGTGGTGTCGGCCAGAGGGACGCCGTGGGCGTCGATGGCGCATCCGCCGACGAGGTCGGTCTCGGTCTCGAAGGTCGCGAGTCCGGTCTCCGCCAGGGTGTCCAGGACCACCTTCAGGCCGCCTGCCACTTCCGGGCCGATGCCGTCGCCGGGGAGGAGGAGGAGCTTGTAGCTGGCCATGGTGTGTCTCGCGCGGTGGGAGGGGGGCGGCGCGGTCGGGACCGGCCGCACCGTCATCGCGAACGAAGCGGAGCGACCCTCTGCGAGCGCGGAACCGTGAGAGGCAGCACGTCGAGGGATCGCTTCGCTTCGCTCGCGGAGGCGGTGGGGCCAGCCCGGCCGAGCGCACATGTTCCTGCGCGCTTTAGTGCGGTCTCCGCCGGAGGGGAAGCCGGGTTGCCGAGGGGAGGGCCCTGTGGATCCCCTTGAGTTTCGCGGGGGCCGGATGTACCTGTTTTTGCAATGACGCGTGGCTGCTTCGGCAGGGTCTACGCGAGTGTGAGGAGAGACGAGCCTTGGCCAGAGCCGGCTCAGCGTCCGGGTTCGCAGACGCCGCAATCGCGGCGCGGCGGCTCCGCGCGCCTGCTCCCGGCCTCCTCCTCGACCTTCTGCTTACCCGCCCCTGAGGGCCGTCCGGGCGTGCGCCTGGGCCCTTAGGGGAGATTTCGCGACACAAGCCCATCCCGGGCACCACCCGCCTCCGGCCGCGCGCCGGGCGGAGCGCGAGCAGGGTTCAAGAAGGCAACGCCATGAGCACGACAACCGACACATCCGGCACCCGCGACCGGGTCCTGATCTTCGACACCACGCTGCGCGACGGCGAGCAATGCCCCGGCGCCACCATGACCTTCGACGAGAAGCTCGCGGTGGCGGAGCTGCTCGATGCGATGGGTGTGGACATCATCGAGGCGGGGTTCCCCATCGCCTCCAACGGCGACTTCGAGGCTGTGGCCGAGATCGCCCGCCGCACAAAGCGCGCGACGATTGCGGGGCTGGCCCGGGCCATCACCGCGGACATCGCCCGGGCCGGCGAGGCGGTGCGCCATGCCAAGCGCGGGCGCATCCATACCTTCGTGTCGACCTCGCCGATCCATCTGGCGCACCAGATGCGCAAGACCCAGGACGAAGTGCTGGAGATCATCCTCAAGACTGTGGCTCAGGCCCGCGACCTCGTGGAGGACGTGGAATGGTCGGCCATGGACGCGACCCGTACACCGATCGACTACCTCTGCCGGTGTGTCGAAGGGGCGATCAAGGCGGGCGCCACCACGATAAACCTGCCCGATACGGTCGGCTACGCGACGCCGGCCGAATACCGGGAGATGTTCCGCGCCGTGCGCGAACGGGTGCCGAACGCCGACAAGGCGATCTTCTCGGTCCATTGCCACAATGATCTCGGCCTCGCCATCGCCAACTCCCTGGCGGGTATCGAGGGTGGCGCCCGGCAGGTGGAGTGCACGATCAACGGCATCGGCGAGCGGGCTGGCAATGCCGCGCTTGAAGAGATCGTCATGGCGATCCGCACACGCGCCGACGTGATGCCCTACGAGACCGGCATCGAGAGCCAGATGCTGACCCGCGCGTCGAAACTCGTCAGCCACGCCACGAACTTCCCAGTGCAGTTCAACAAAGCCATCGTGGGGCGCAACGCATTCGCCCACGAGAGCGGCATTCACCAGGACGGAATGCTCAAGAACTCCGAAACCTACGAGATCATGACGCCGGCCTCCGTGGGCCTGACCAAGACGTCCCTGGTGATGGGCAAGCATTCCGGCCGGGCGGCGTTCCGGTCAAAGCTGGATGATCTCGGCCTGCACCTGTCCGACAACCAGTTCCAGGATGCGTTCGAGCGCTTCAAGGCGTTGGCCGACCGGAAGAAGCACGTCTACGACGAGGATATCGAGGCGCTGGTGGATGAGAACCTCGCCACCGCGCAAGATCGTATCCGACTGGTCTCCCTGTCGGTGATCGCCGGCACCCGTGGTCCCCAGCGGGCGACCTTGCGCATCGTGGACGAGGCGGGATCGCGGATCGAGGAAGCGGACGGCAATGGACCTGTGGATGCCGTCTTCAATGCGATCCGCGCCCTCGTCCCGCATGAGGCGCAGCTCGACCTTTACGACGTGCATGCCGTCACCGGCGGCACCGATGCGCAGGCGGAGGTGACGGTGCGGCTTCGCGACGGCGACCGCAGCATCACCGCCCGTGGGGCGGACCCGGATACGCTGGTGGCCTCGGCAAAGGCGTATCTGTCGGCTCTCAACAAGCTTTCCGCCCAGGCCGTGCGCCTGCACGCTCAGCACGCCGCAGCGGAATGACAAAAAAACGTCGGCTGGGGGTGGACAGCCCCCGGCAGCATTGGTATCAGCCCGCCACCCCGGACGGACTTGGTGGCCGACGGGGACGGTCGCAGACGCGATCGGGCGCATAGCTCAGTTGGTAGAGCAGCTGACTCTTAATCAGCGGGTCCTAGGTTCGAACCCTAGTGCGCCCACCAATCATGAAAGACTACGGTAGTCTCCGAGGCAACGAGCGTTCGGTTCTGCCTTGCTCTGATCGGGCTCACTTTGAAACAACGCATCTGCCCGGCATCGCTGTGCGGTGAGTTCTGAGCGCGCGCGGGTCGCAGTGACGTTCGACGCCGTCCTGACCGGCGTTTTCGTAGCGCACCTCGCTTGATGGCAGAACCCACTCATCATCGCCCATTCAAAGTGGCACGCCGGTCACATACCCGGCGTTCGACATTCTCGCGAATGGCCCTGCCCCGGGTGTTTACTTTTTGTTAACCAATCGCTGATCGTTAATAATGCGTGTCCGCAAGCGACGATTGACTAAACATATGCTGCAGACACACCACCTGCTTTTTTGCGCAGTGGAAGTGAGTGTCGTCTGGCAATCATTGGATAGATAGCGCTGGAGGCTGATGTGTCGGCGATCGTCCTGGCGGGAACACCTGTCGAGCATCAGGTGGAGGGCAAACGTCGTCATGCTCTGCAACTGCTCCTCGCCGTGGGTTGGGCCGGACTGTTCGCGTATTGCGCTGCCTACCTCACCGACGACCTGCCCTTTCAGAGCGAATCGAACCAGAGCATTGTTGAGCCGCTGATCGATCAGGTGGAAGACCTCCCTCGGCAGATCGTCGGGATGGTCGCCCCCGAAGCTCGAATGCCCGACACGGCGTCGGCCAAGGCGGAAGCGCCAACAGTGGAGATTGAAACAGCCCCGTCGGTGCCTGAGGTTCACCCCGCCGCGCCGATTGCAGCCCCCAAACCGGTCGCAGTCGTTGCAGAGTATGTCGGGACGTGGGGGCCGACCACCGACGGCTGCGGCGTCCTCGCGCGCCGCAAGGGCTACCTGCCAGCGACGATCACGCCTGAGCGGGCGAAAGCCGGGGAAACCGTCTGCACCTTTCATGGCGCCCGCCGAGCCGGGAATACCTGGACGATGGACGCCGATTGCGGGGACCATGATCGCCGCTGGTCGTCCAAGGTCCGCCTTGTGGTCGATGGGGATCACCTGACCTGGACGAGCGCGTGGGGATCCTCAAACTACGTTCGCTGTAATCGCCGCGCGGGCTGAGAGCACTCCACTGCTCGAGGGATGCCACCAGGACGGTTGCTAGGGGGGCGCTTCGTTCCAAGGCATCGTGCAGCCATGGATCGCGCGGTTGACTCTCGTCGTCTCGCTAAATCCTCACTGGCTCTGATCGTGGGCCTCAGCGGCCGCTTGCATCGCTCTGGCCCAGTGCGGACACGTGTGGGTCCGGAGATCTTTAAGATGCCGGCGCTCATGGACATGCTCGCACCGACGCAAAAACTCTTCCGTCCATACCCCGGTATCGGTCAAAGGGTCGGCGCCGGGCCCGAAGTCCGTAAGGCCGCAGCGCGGGCAGACAGCTGTGTTCATGAATGCTCGACTCCCACGCCCCGACTGACCAACGCACGAAAGGGCGTTCGTATTGATATCAAGGCCGTGCCGACCGATGTGTTCGAAGGGCCGTTGCCGAGGAATTGAACGGAGACCGGCCCGGCTTCAGACGCTGAGGAAGCCATGCCCGACTTGACGCTGCCGCTGATCGTCACCTTCGCCGTCGTCGGGATCGGCTGGCTGATCCTGCATGCCGACAGGGAGTACACTGACGCCATCCGGCACACCCTGTCGATCTTTGCCCTGACGCTCAGTCTGCTCGTCACGGCCGGGGTGACCGCCAAGCTGCGGGCGATGATGGAGGTCGGGCGGATGTCACACCGCGTCGAGGCTCGATCTCAGAACGAACGAGTCGCGCCAGCGGGTATCCGGAAACCGTGAGCGCGCCGCCCCTCGACGCTCATCGCAGCGGGTTCTTCGCAATGGAGGCCGAGGGCATGCTGTCTCGCTGGGTGGGACTTTCGACCTGCGTTTTTCATCCCTCGGCAAAGTCTACGCATGGCCATGGGACACTGGCTATGGTCTAGCCAATGCAGTCGCTCCGGTGCAGCGTTTGCGCCGAACGGCGGCGGCTCGGCCCCCACGGGGCCGGCCGCCTCAAGGGGTTCCGCTCTGGGCCGGACCGGCTCCCGGTGTATCGCGGTTTCGGGCAAGCGAAGTGCGGTACTCCCCACTCGTGCGGACCAACAGCCTCACCTCTATTTCCCGACACGGTGACCCTTTAACTCGCCCGTTCCAGACCCCCTAACGCAACGCTTACGGGGAACTCGCTGAGGCCGGACGACGGCGAAAAAGTCCCCGCAGGATACGGAGCGGCAGGAAGACGAGCTTCAGAATTGCACGGGCGAGCAGGACCGCCAGCACGGCGAGGACGGCGAGTGCGGTATTGAGCATGGGGCTGCTTCTCCGCGGCCGTGAGCGGTAACTGCCGGCGAACGGGCCCGGCTTATTCGTTCCCTACACGACGAACACGGCGATAAGAGGACAGGCGTGCGCCTTATCCAGATCGCCCAATCGCCAGACGCTGGGCCGCTTTGGAGAGGACTAATCTTTCGTCGAAGATGGACCGCAGCAGGGGGTGGCCTTGGTCGAAGAAGCGCCGGACGGCACCCAGCCAATGTCTGCGCACAGTTCCGGCCTGCCGCCGCAGCACTCGTCCATCAAGTACGTCACCAGGCCGCCCAGTGCGTAAGGCACTGCCGTATAGATCACTGAGTTCGCCTGACGCCGCGACTTCACCAAGCCGGCCTGTTCCAACTGAGATAGATGAAACGACAGCGTCGAGGGAGTGCCTTCGACCACGGCGGCGATACGACCCGCAGGCAAACCTGTGGGATGATTGCGTAGCAAGGCTCGCATGACCCGCAAACGTGTGGCCTGCGCCAGTGCGGACAGTACGGTTAAGGCCTCGTGATCGTTCAGCATGCATTCACGTTTCGATTGATATCGAAATTGGAAGAGGTATAAAAGCCCAGCTTGTCGGTACAGGGCACGTTTCAGCATGCTGTGCGAATTGCAAGGACTTATCAGCCCTGACGATCTGGCAGCGGGACGTGAATTACTTACGCACGAGCTGACCACTTATCTCGCAGAGCCGCTGCGTTCATATCTCAGCGCGATTCAGGATGAACCGTTGCCGTCAGCGCTCGCGGGCCTCGTGGCTCGCTTCGAAGCGGCTCAGGGTCGGCAGGGTCGGACGGTCGCGAACGAGTTCCGAGACGATCTGATTCGAGCGCTGCCGGCGCTGCGCACCTTCGCGCTGTCGCTGACGGGAGATGTCAGCTGCGCCGACGACCTCGTGCAGGAAACCTTCGCGCGGGCCTGGACAAAGTGGCACCACTTCACGCCGGGGACGAACTTCACGGCATGGCTCTTCACGATCCTGCGCAACCAGCGCTACTCGGAAATGCGAAAACACAAGCGTGAGGTCGAAGACGCCGAGGGCGTGCTTGCTGCAAAGCTCATGTCCCCCGCGGACCAGGAGGATGCCAGCACCCTGAAAGTGGTCTGGGACAAGATCGGTAACCTGCCCGCGGCTCAGCGGCAGGCACTCCTGATGGTCGGTGCCGAAGGGAGGACCTACGAGGAAGTAGCCTCCCTGCTCGGGTGTCAGGTCGGGACCGTCAAGAGCCGTGTCAGCAGGGCACGGGCGGCCCTTGTCGACCAGATCGGGATGGCAGGCTGAAGCGTTTGCTGGAACACTCAGAGCATGCCGCTTCTACCGTCTTTGCGAGCGAAGCGAAGCAATCCAGCGATCCTCCACGTCCGGTCATGTTCCGCTGCCCTGGATTGCTTCGCTGTCGCTCGCAAAGACGGTGAAGCGGGCGAACCAGATCAACCCGAGAACGCTTGAGTCAGGGCTCACCCCAAGCCAGCCTAGTCAATTCCGGCAGGGCGAAGCGATTCAATGCTGCGCTGTGCTCTTAGGCGTCTTACTGGCCTTGGTCGCTTGTACAGACGGCGGGGCCCTTCCTCCGCTGGGGTCCTGGGCTAACTCCCGAGTACGAGCCTTAGCGATCGGGCTAGCTCATCGCGGCGGTAGGGTTTGTTCAGCACCGGCAGCTCGCCTCGTCCGATCATCTGTCCTTCATCGAGATTGGCGACGTAGCCGGAGGTCAGCAGAACCTTGATGCCCGGTCGCACCCGTTGCGCCTCCAGGGCGAGCTGCGATCCATTCATGCCGCCGGGCATGACGACGTCCGAGAACAGGATATCGATGCGCTCGACACCGTGCAGATGCGTCAACGCCTCGGCCGCATTGTGGGCGACGATCACCCTGTAATGCAGCTCCTCCAGGCTCTCGACGGCCATCGCGAGCACCTGCTGATCGTCCTCGACCAGTAGGATGACCTCGCCGTCGCCGGCCCGGCGCAGGGGTATGGCGCTCGTCGAGCCCGTCCCCGCTTCGTCGCCGGCGGGATCCGTCGAGCGCGGGAAGTAGAGGCTCACCGTGGTGCCCGTTCCAACCTGCGACTCGATCCGCGTGAAGCCTTTGGCGCTGCGCGTGAACCCATAGACCTGGCTCAAGCCCAGGCCCGTCCCCTTGCCCACCTCCTTGGTGGTGAAGAACGGTTCGAACACGCGCTGGAGCTTGTCCGGGGGGATTCCGGAACCGGTGTCGCTGACCGAGATCACGATGTAAGGCCCGGGCGGCACGCCATGATCGGCGACGGCGGCCGTTCCTAGATGCACGTTGCGGCTCGTCACGGCGACACGGGTATGGCCGTTGGAGCCTTCCATGGCGTCGCGGGCATTCACGATAAGGTTCAACACGGCCGCCTCGAACTGCGCCGGATCGATGCGAATGGGATCGAGGGCGGGATCGAGATCGAAGGCTAACTCGACGGCTGCGCCCGCCGCCCTTTCGGCGAGCGGTTTGAAGTCGATCAGCAAGCGGTTCGGGTTGAGCGTTTGCGGCCGCAGCATCTGCCGCCGCGAGAAGGCTAGAAGTTGCTGGGTGAGTTGCTCGCCGCGCCGGGCCGCGCCCATCGCGGCCTCGGCCAGGCGTTTGACGCGGTCGACCTGCTCAGGCCTCCGCAACATCATGTCGAGACCGCCGACGATGACGGTGAGCAGGTTGTTGAAGTCGTGCGCGACACCGCCGGTCAGCTGCCCGATCGCTTCCATCTTCTGGGCTTGGCGCAGGGCCTCCTCCGTCAGGCGCTGGTCGGTACGGTCCATCAGAATGCCGGCAATCCGCAGCGGCTTGCCGAACTCGTCACGTTTCAAATGCCCCTGCATCGCAACCCAGCGGACCGTGCCGTCGGCACGGCGGATGCGGCATTCCAAGTCGAGCTTCCCCGAGTCGACGACCGCGGCGAACGCCGCCTCGACCGCGCCCCGGTCCTCCGCCACGACGTGGGCGAGGAAGCTGTCGCGATCCCATGCCGGTCTCGCTGCGCCATAGCCGAAGATCGCATCGAACCGCGGAGACCGGCGGGACGTCCCGACCACATAATCGAGATCCCAGGACGCCATTCCGGCTGCATCCAGGGCGAACGCGAGGGTTTCGCGCGCGGTCTCGACTTCCTGCGTGCGCTCGGCGACCCGGCACTCCAGTTCTTCGTTCGCGCGACGAAGCTGATCCTGGGCGCCCTCAAGGGCGAGCAAATGTCCGCGGGCCTGATACTGACGCCGCCGCCCCCGCAGGGCGGACGCCACCGCGCTCGCTAGGGTCTCCGCATTGATCGGGCGTTCGAGCAGAACCACGTTGCCGAGGCGGCTGAGCGCCTCCGCGGCCCGCGCCGGGCGACGGCCGGCCTGCCGTGTCGCGAGAACGATGAAGGGGAAATCGGACCACGGCGGCTGGGCGTCCAGCCACGTGAACAATCCGGCCGGCTCGCCATCGGCCAGCGCCTCTTCGGTGACGAGGGCCACGCCGGCGCCGGACTTGATGGCCGCCACCCATTCCGCCGAGTTCGCACAAACCGCAACCGCGTTGCCCGAGCGGGACAGCACCTGTTCGATGACGACCCCGTCGCGGCCCCGTGGCGCGAAGACGAGGATCCGATCCTCCAATGCGGCCGGGCCCGTCACCGTGTCGCGCCGTCCGACGCCCCGGACAGCAGGGCGACATTGCCGCGATAGGCGGGCAAGCCGGTGAGCACACCCTCGAAATCACCGAGCGCCTCGCCGACCCGGAGCCCGCCATGTCCCAGACGCAGCTCGCGGATGGACCGCTCATGGGCATTAACGCGGCTCTTGACTACCGAGATGGCCGTGCGGACCTCGCCCTTCGCTTCAAAGAAGCGGAACAGCAGGATACAGTCGCTGAGGTAGCTCAAATCGACGTCGCTGCGGACCTCGCCGACGATGCCGTGCTGACCCAGCACCAGGAGCGTGGTGGCGCCCTTCTGGTTCAGATAGGTCAGGAGTTCGTGCATCTGTAAGATCAAAAATTCCTCGCCAGGCATCGCGTGCAAGTAGGCGTTGAGGCTGTCCAGGGCGATGAACGACGAGCCGTGGCTTTCCACAGCGGCGCGGACGACAGAGGCGAACTCGCCGGGCGACAATTCGGCGGGATCGATCTGCGTGATGGTCAAGCGCCCGGCATCGATATGCGGACTCAAGTCCATGCCGAGGAGCGCGGAGCGCGTGAGCAGGGTCGGCAGCCCTTCGTCGAAGAGGAAGTACGTTGCGGCTTCCCCGCGCTCAAGGGCGGTCAGCATGCAGCGTATGGCGGTGGTCGTCTTGCCGACGCCGGACGGCCCGAGCAGCAGCGTGTTGGTACCGGGAATGAGTCCGCCGCCAAGCAGCAGATCGAGTTCTGCTGATCCCGTCGACTTGCCCGCGGAATCGAACGTCGCATGATGCTCGGCCGCGATCAGCCGCGGGTAGACCTCAATACCGCCGGTCTCCAGCGCGAAGTCATGGTAACCGCCGCGAAACTTGATTCCCCGCATCTTGACGATACGCAGCCGGCGACGTTCGGCGCCGAATTCCCGGGCCGCTTGTTCCAGCGACACCACGCCGTGCGCGATGCTGTGAAGCTGGACATCGCCGGTCTCCGATGTCTTGTCGTCGAGCATCAGCACGGTACAGTCACGCTTGGCGAAGAAACGCTTCAGGGCCAGGATCTGGCGACGGTAACGCAAGGGGTTCTGGGCCAGCAGCCGTAGCTCCGAGAGGCTATCGAACACGACGCGGGAGGGTTTCGTCTCCTCGACCCTGGCGATGACCTCCTTGACGGTCTCACCGAGTTCGATCTCGGAGGGGTGCAGGATCGACTGCTCGCTGTCGGGGTCGAGACCCATCTCATCGACGAGTTCGTAGACGTCGATGTCGTCCAGTGTCCAACCGTGGGTCGCGGCAGCCGCCCGGAGTTCGTCGGCCGTTTCGGACAGGGTGATGTAGAGCGTATGCTCGTTGCGCGCGCTGCCTTCCCGGAGGAACTGAAGCGCCAAAGTCGTCTTACCGGTGCCCGGTGTGCCTTCCAAGAGGTAGAGTCGGCTTGGGGTGAGCCCGCCGCCGAGAATATCGTCGAGGCCGGGAACGCCCGTCGAGATCCGTGCCTCCGCGTCACCGTGCTGGCTGCTACCTGTGTCACTCATCGGGTCGGTCGAAGCTTCGTGGCCCCGGGTGAAGGCCCGGCGGGCGGAACGGTAGCGTTCGCGCGTGCTACTGTCAGCGCCCGGTTCGCTGCTTCACTAAAATAGTAAGCTCAAATGGTCGGTACGGGGGCAGGCAGAAGGTTCAATCAATCACCCGCAGCGCGTTCCCCTGGATAGTCGGTATCACCAATGGGCGCCCCAGGCCACGCGGTGGAGGTCCGCAGACCTTTCCACGGTGATGAACTAGGATGGGATGGCCAGCGGCAGGTTGGGCGGCCCATGCAGCCGTCCAACCTGCCACACTTGATCAGGCCAAGGTGCGGACGTTGGGCTCGCGATCCCAATACCGCTTCTTCGCAGCTTCCACGAAGTCGCCGAGATCGGTCACACCTTCATCCGCCTCGACGCCGGCCTTATCGAGCAACGGCTTGGCGGCGGCATTGAAGCCGATGGCCTTGAGGTGGCCGAAGGCATCCATCACCCACTGGACCGCGGCGGCCTCCTTGACGAGTTTGCCCGCGGCTTTCTCGGAGAGAACCACCGCGCAGGCATCGACGGTGACCGACGGCTGCCCGAACAGCTGCGCGTCGGCGGCGATGGCCGATCCGTCCGACAGGGGCACCTTGCCCACCTTCGGAGCAATCGTCATCGCATGGCCGCCTGCCGCCTTGATCGCCTTCTTCAGCGATTTGAGCTCGGCCGCATCCGTCCCGTCGGCGATCAGGATGCCGACAGTCCGCCCTTCCAGCGTATGCCGCTCCAACGGACCGCGAATGATGCGCAGGGCCGGCGAGGGGGCCATCTCCTGCACCGGCGCGGCTGTCGGCGAAGCGGGGGGCAGATCCAGGGCGAGCCCGTCGGCAACGCGCGTCGCCAGATCCTCGTCGACATTACGAAGGTTGGCGAGCATCGCCACCCGGATGTGCTCGAGGCTGACCTTGGACAGCTCGAACACCAGCGCCGAGGCGATGTGCGCCTGTTCGGCCGGGTCCATTGACCGGAAGAACAGCCTCGCTTGGCTATAGTGATCGGCGAAGCTTTCCGGCCTGATGCGGAGCTTCTGGCCTTCCTCTTCCGAGGGGAAGGTCACATAGCCCTTCGTGGCATCCTCGCGGGCGCCGCCGGGCTCACCAGCCTTGGCAAGGCTATTGGGCTCGTAGTTGGCGCGGCCCTTCGGCACGGCCATCTGCATGTGGCCATCCCGCTGCTGGTTCATGAACGGGCAACCGGCGGCCGCGGCACGTCCCTTCGCCGAGTTGATCGGGAGCTGGTGGAAATTCACTGATCCCAGGCGCGAGAGCTGCGTATCCGTGTAGCTGAACAGGCGGCCCTGCAGCAGCGGATCGTTGGAGAAGCCGATGCCCGGCACGACATGGCTCGGCACGAAAGCCGCCTGCTCTGTTTCGGCGAAGTAGTTGTCCGGGTAGCGGTCGAGCACCATGCGCCCGACGATCTTCACCGGCAGTACTTCCTCGGGGATGATCTTGGTCGCATCGAGGACGTCATAGGGCTGGCTGTTGGCGAAGGCCTCGTCGAACAGCTGCACACCTAGTTCCCAAGTCGGATAGTCGCCGCGGCCGATGCGGTCGAAGAGGTCCCGGCGCTGGAAGTCCGGGTCTGCACCGGCGATCTTGACGGTCTCGTCCCAGATGGTCGACGCAAGGCCGGCCTTCGGCTTCCAGTGAAACTTGACGAAGGTGCTCTTCCCTTCCTTATTGATGAACCGGAAGGTGTGGACGCCGAAGCCTTCCATATTGGCGAAAGTACGCGGGAGCGTCCGGTCCGACATGGCCCACATGATCATGTGGGTCGATTCGGGCATCAGGCTGATGAAATCCCAGAAGGTATCGTGCGCCGTGGCGGCCTGGGGATAGCCCCGATCGGCTTCCATTTTCGCGGCGTGAATCAGGTCCGGGAATTTGATCGCGTCCTGAATGAAGAATACCGGGATGTTGTTGCCGACGAGATCCCAGTTGCCTTCGCGGGTGTAGAACTTCACGGCAAAGCCGCGCACATCCCGCGGCGTATCGATCGAGCCCGCGCCGCCCGCCACCGTCGAGAACCGGGTGAACACCTCCGTGCGCTGCCCCTTGCGCTGGAAGAGGTCCGCGACCGTGATGTCCGCGAGGCTCTCCGTGCACTCGAAGTAGCCGTGCGCTGCGGATCCGCGCGCATGGACGATCCGCTCCGGGATGCGCTCGTGATCGAAGTGGTTGATCTTCTCGCGGTAGACCTCGTCCTCGAGGAGAACAGGACCACGCGGTCCCGCCTTGAGCTGGTTCTGGTTGTCGGAGACCGGCGTGCCGTGGTTCGTCGTCAGCACGGGGTGATCGTCGTCGGCAGTCTGGTGCGTCTCACCGCCGTTGCCGGCATTGAGTGAAGTCAGTTCGGTCATAGCATCCCACCTTGTCCGTGGGGCCAACCGACCGCAGGCCACCAAAGTTTCCCGCCCCCGGTGCGTGCAAATAAGCGACTGGCATGAGCGGGAAGGGACACGAGCCTGCGCGTCGCGGGTCACCCTTGGTCAACTGTTGGGAACCGCTGAAGAAAGGCAGGCGCACACTGCGCCCGTGGTCGCCTGTCTAAATTCGGGTTCACTGCCCGCGCGGGGGAACGGCGCTGAAGCGGACTTCACAATAACGTTCCTGCTCAGCCGCCGAACGATCGAATATTGAATGGGACGTCGGGATTTTTCACTATCGGGTGTCTCGTACTGTAGCCCGCATCACTGCAAAATGTCGCAGGTGGCGCGGCTAAGACGCCAGGAACGCGACGGCGGACGTGCGGTTGCTCAAGGCACAGCCAATCGCTGCTACTTTCATACATCTGGCCTCATGCAGTTTTCCGAAGACGCTCACACGGCATCGCGCGTCGATGCAGTCGGCATTTGGGGCGATCGGGGGCACCGTTTGCGACGGCATCCTTTCGATCATCGCCGGAACCCGGCGGTTTGCACATGACACGTCATGCCAGTCGACCGGCAGAGCCCCGCCGGCGGGACACGGCGATCGATACAAACGGGGGAGCGAAACAGAGCATGGACCAGTCGAACGCGCCGATCCTTGATGCCTTGGCGGCTGTCGAGCGGGGCAATATCGCGGGCTTCGGCGGCCCGGGTCATGACGAGGGGCGTGCCGCTTCGGCCGATGTGGTTGCCCTTCTCGTGAAGCAGGCCTTTCAAGCCGACGTACTGACGCCGAAGGGTCTCGACGACCGCACGGAATCCTTCGGTGTGATGCAGCAGGCCTATCGCCTCGCGGCCGAAGCCTGGGGTGCGGATCTCTGCCGATTCTCGACCGGCGGTTCGACACAGAGCATCCAGACCGCGATCGCGGCCGTCGCAGGCCCCGGCGACACGGTGCTGATCGCGGGCAATGCCCACAAGGCCGCGTTCAGCACAGCGGTCTTTGCCGGCGTCAATCTCGTGACGATCCCTCCGGTGATCGATCGCGAGCGTGACGTCGAGCACGGCACCGACCCCGAAACGCTCGCTCGCCTCCTCGACGCTCATCCCGCCGCGAAGGCGGCACTCGTCATCAGTCCCACCTTCTTCGGCGTGACCAGCGATATCCCGGCCCTCGCGGAGATCTGCCACGCGCGCGGCGTTCCTCTGATCGTCGATGCCGCCTGGGGAGCTGCCTATCCGTTCTGCGACCGCTTGCCGGAAAACCCGTTGCGCCAGGGCGCGGATGCCATGGTCGTCAGCGTGCACAAGACCATGGGCGCGTTGGCGCAGGGCTCGTTCATGCTGGTGACCGGCGATTTGATCGACCGTGAGCGGTTCGTGTGGGCGTTCGAGATGCTTCAGTGCACGAGCCCGTCCGTGCCGATCCTTGCGTCGCTCGACGCCACACGCCGTGCGCACGTCGCGGACGGCCAGCACCTCTGGGGGCGCGTGATCGACCTCGCCGCGTCGGTTCGCGACCGCTTGTCCGATCTCACTGACGTCGCGGTCTACGGCCGGGAGATGATCGGCGGCCCGGGTGCACACGACCTCGACCCCACCTTCCTGATCCTGGATGTGCGCAAGCTCGGCCTATCGGGCTACGAGGCGGACGAGTGGCTCCAGGCCGAACGCCGCGTGAGCGCTGTGCTTGGTGACCTGCGCCATATCGGCTTCAGTTTCTCGCTCGGTACGACCGAGCAGGATGCCAACCGCCTCGTCCAGGGCATCCGCGACCTCTTGGTCGCAGCCAAGGACGGTGACGACCGATTCCATCGCGTGCCCGACGATGCGCCGGGTTACGCATCCCTCCAGCCTGCGATGGCGTCGGCACCGGCGCTCCCACCCCCGCGGGCTGCCGCAGCGAAGTTCGACCGCGTGCCCTACGCGCACGCCGCGGGACGGATCGCGGGACAGTCAGTGGCGATCGTGCCCCCCGCCATCCCACGGTTGCTGCCGGGCCAAGCCATCACCCCCGCCCATGTGGCATTCCTCCAGGCAAACCTTGAAGCCGGTGCCTTCATCCTCGACCCGGACGAGCATGGCGACGGACTGATCCGCGTCGTGCGCGAGGCCTGAGATCCCTTCTTCGGATGGCCCGCTGAAAAGTGATGTTTGTCGATGCCGATTCGACGACGGAGTTCGACGTTGCCAGAGCTCGCGCTGGGTCAGACGGCCTTCAGCAGCCATCGCAAGGGGAGGGCGAGCGCCGTCAGGCTCGCGACGCTCATCGCCCAGAGCAGGACGAACCAGCCGAGCTTGCGCATCAGTGGTACCCGGCATCGGCTGTGACCTTTCCGCGGAACAGCCAGTAGACATAGGCGGTGTAGGCCAGCACCAGCGGGATCAGCACCGCCGCGCCATAGAGCAGGAACGCCTGGGATTTCGGATGCGTCGCCGCCTGCCAGATGGTGACGCTCGGCGGCACGATGTGCGGCCACATGCTGATTCCGAGGCCAATATACGACAGAAGGAAGATACCCAGGGCACAGAGGAAGGGAGAAATCTCTTCCCTGCGCTCCAGGGCATGGGCGAACCGCCACGCCAGGAGGCCGACGAGGATCGGCACCGGTGCCCCGATGAGCATCCCGGGCAAGCCGAGCCAGCGATCGCGGAAAGGCACGCTGACGGCGAGCATCGTCGCCGAGATGAGGGCGATGAGAAGAAGCGTTGCGATCGCGAGAGGCTTGGCGAGGCGGTAGGCCCGGATCTGCAACTCGCCGCTCGTCTTCCAGATCAGCCAGCACGCGCCCAGCAGGCCATAGCCCACCACCAGGGACAGCCCGGTGATCAGGGAGAAGGGCGTCAGCCAGTCCCACCAGCCGCCGGCATAGGCGCGGCCCTCGATTCTGATGCCTTGAACGAAGGCGCCCAGCGCGATGCCCTGGCAGAAGGCCGCGACGTAGCTCCCCCAGGAGAAGGCCCGGTCCCACCAGAGCTGGCCCCGGGGCGTGACCATCCGGAAGCGCATCTCGAACGCCACGCCCCGGAACACCAGCGCGAGCAGCATCAGGATGAGCGGCATGTACAAGGCGGGCAGGATCGTGGCGTAGGCCAACGGGAAGACGGCGAAGAGCCCGCCGCCCCCGAGCACGAGCCAGGTCTCGTTGCCGTCCCAGACGGGGGCGACCGAATTCACCATGACATCCCGCTCGGCTTTGCCGCGCACCGCGGGAAACAGGATCCCGAGGCCAAGATCGAACCCGTCCATGGCCACGTAGAGGAACACGGCCGTGGCGATCAGCAAGGCCCAGATCAGGGTGAGGTCGAGCTCCATCGACGCCTCCTCATTCGGCCGCGAGTGCGGGCGCGGGGGTGATGCCCGCAGTCCGGACCGGCTGTCCGATGGGCGGCCCGGCCTCGTGCGGCCTTGGCGTCTGATTGAACAGGCGCAGCAGGTACCAGATGCCCGCCCCGAAGACGACGAAGTAGACCAGGGCGAAGGCCGCGAGCGAAGCGGCGACGGCGGGGGCTGCGATGGGCGAGTGACTCTCCGCCGTGCGCAACAGCCCATAGACCGTGAAAGGCTGGCGACCGGCTTCGGTCACCACCCAACCGGCCGTCACCGCCATCAGCCCGGACGGCCCCATCGCGACGGCGAAGCGATGCAGCCACGGCGCTTCGAAAAGCTGCCCCCGGAAGCGGAGATACAGCGACCACAGGCCGAGGCCGATCATTAGGAGGCCGAGCCCCACCATCGCCCGGAAAGCCCAGAACACCAGCGGAAGGTTTGTGGGCCACGTATCCCGCGGAAGATCCTTCAGCCCGGTGATCTTCGCATCGAGATCATGGGCGAGGTAGAGGCTGGCGAGGCCGGGAATGCCGATCTCGTAGCGGGTCTCAGCCGCCTGCGCATCCGGCCAGCCGAACAGGATCGATGGGGCGCGGGTGACGCTATCGAAGTGGCCTTCCATCGCCGCGACTTTGGCGGGCTGGTGATGGTAGGTATTGCCGCCGTGAAGATCGCCGAGCACGAGCTGCACGGGGGCGACGAGGGCCGCCATCCACATCGCCATCGAGAACATCAGGCGGGCACGGGGGTTGGTGCGGTCGCGGAGCAGGTGCCACGCTCCGACGGCGCCCACGATCATCGCCGTCGTCAGGTAGGCGGCAGTGACGGTGTGGGCGAAGCGATAGGGGAAGGAGGGGTTGAAGATCACCCCCCACCAGCTCTCCGGCACGAAGCGTCCGTCCGGGTCAACGACGTAACTGGCCGGGGTCTGCATCCAGGAATTGGCCGACAGTATCCAGAACGCCGACAACAGCGTGCCCCCTGCCACGAGGGAGGTCGCCAGGAAGTGAAGCCGCGGCCCCACCCGCTCGAGCCCGAACAGCATCACGCCGAGGAAGCCTGCTTCCAGGAAGAAGGCGGTGAGGACCTCATATCCGAGGAGCGGCCCCAGCACCGGGGCGGTCTTGTCCGAAAAGACCGACCAGTTGGTGCCGAATTGATAGCTCATCACCAGCCCCGACACGACACCCATGGCGAAGGCGACAGCGAAGATCTTCAGCCAGTAGCGGTAGGTATCGAGGAAGACGTCCCGGTCCGTGGCGAGCCAGAACGCCTCCAGCACGGCAAGATAGCTGGCAAGACCGATGGTGAAGGCCGGGAACAGGAAGTGCCAGACGACGGTGAAGGCAAACTGACTGCGGGCGAGATCGATGGCGCTCGGGAGATGATCGGCCAGCATCGGAACGCTCCCCGTGGCGGATGGCCGGGGGAAGGCCGGACCGGCCGACTCAGCGACGCATCTCCCGCGATCCTTAAGCCGCGTATCAGGCGCGTCAATGTCTCACGAAGATTGCGAAATTCGCCGAAATCGGCGCGAGAATATTAGCAAAAGTTGTATTGACCCGACTTTGATACGGGGACGGCTGTCACAGGCGTGTCGTGAGAGTCGTAAGCCAGTCCGGAGATGCCTCGACCAAAGCGGCCTCGGCGGTCTTATCGAGGCCGGTCGCGATCATGAAACCCGTACAAATGAGAATCAGGCCGAGGGCGGCCTTCATCCCCTTGCCGGCGCCCATCATGCGGTCGCGCCAACGCATCAGCAATTCGCGGGATAAGGTCCCGAGCAGAAGGAGCGGCAGAGCCGCTCCAAGGCCGAAGAGCAGCATCGTCAGCCCCACCACCCCGAGGTCCCGCCCCTGCGAGGCGAGGAGCGAGGCGGCGCCCAATGTCGGCCCGACGCAGGGGCTCCACACCGCGCCGAGGAGCAGCCCCACGCCGAACTGACCGGGCAGACCTGCGGTCGAGAAGCCGCCGAAGCGACGTTCGGTCCAGTCGCTCACCGGTCCCGCGGCGGCGGCCAACCGGGTCTGGGCGACCGGGAGCATCAGCACGAGTCCGACGAGGATCAGCATGATGGCCGCGCCCGTCCGGAAGAGGCCGGCATCCAGACCAATGGCGAAACCGATCGTTGCCACGAACAGGCCGATGGCCACGAAGGACAGGGCGAGCCCCGCGGCCAGGGCAGCCGGGCCGAGCCGATGCTCGGACGCCGCCGCGCCGAGCACCAGCGGCAGAAGCGGCAATACGCAAGGCGAAAGCACCGAAAGGATGCCCGCGACGAAAGCGAGGCCGAAGGTTGCGATCATATCCTGCCGTTACGGAATTTGGTTCAGCGGAGCTTCCTTGCCCCGGCATGTTGCACGAGGCTGGCAAACCGTTGAAGCGTCAATCACGCCGCGGCATGCGCGGCGAGGTGATCGGTGTTGATCATCGGATCGCGATTGAGCCCGATGCGTACGCCGTCCCGCAAACTTTTGCGACCATCGCCGATGGGATCAGGGGAACGCTGCTTTAGGTAATGATACCCATATAATTGAATATCAGGCGCATCCTTCGTGCGGTTTTTAACGGGTGTGTCGCGGGCGCGACGACGAGCGACGCACCGTGGCGATAGCTTAGCCGTGGAACGGGTTTGACGCATTCCGGCTTTATGGACTGTAGATGTGCGAGGGTCGTGAGATCCCTTGCAGCGATGGTTCATCGCGAGTTTCTCAATGTTGCTGACAATCGATTGCGAAGATGACCAGGGGATGAGGTTGGCTGTAGCCGCGAAGCGGCTAGCGGCTGCGCGCTCCATCGACGAAGTGGCCGCCGTCCTGTGTGATACCGCCCGCGACATCGTGGGGTCGGATGGAATCGCCGTGGTCCTCCGCGTGGATGGCGTCTGCCATTATGTCGCCGAGGATGCGATCGAGCCCCTTTGGCGGGGCGCCCGTTTCCCAATGACCGAGTGCGTCTCCGGCTGGGCAATGCTGAACCGGGAGTCGGTGGTCATTCCCGATCTCGAGGGCGACCCCCGCGTTCCCCAGATCGCCTATCACCGGACGTCCATGCGCAGCCTTGCCATGGTGCCGATGGGCGCACCGGAACCGGTGGCCGCCCTGGGCGCCTATTGGTGTGCCTATGTCGAACCGGACCATGCTACGGTCAGGCGATTGGAAGTTCTGGCGCAGGTCGCCGGGGCTGCCTTCTCCCGCCTGTCGCAGACCTAGTTCCGGAATCCCGAGCCGATGATCGACCTCTCCCTCGATGCCGCCCGCACCATCGTGGCCAAAGCCCTAGCCACGGCGCGGGAACATGGGCTGAAGCCTATGGCGGTGGTCGTGTACGATGCGCGCGGCGCGCTGAAATGCGTGGAGGTCGAGGACGGGACCTCCCTCCGCCGCGCGGAGATCGCCTGCGGCAAGGCGAATGGCGCGTTAGCCCTCGGCCTGGGCACGCGGGCGCTCCATGCCCGCGCAGAGGCCCAACCCTACTTCATCGCGGCCGTCAGCCATGTCGCAGGACCCGCGGCCCTGGTGCCGGTGCCCGGCGGCGTGCTCGTCCGATCGGCCGAGGGGCGGCTGCTTGGCGCCGTCGGCATCTCGGGCGATACCTCCGACAACGACGAGATCTGCGCCGTGGCCGGCATCGAAGCCGCGGGGCTCAAGGCCGAGACCGGCGCCTGATGCGCCTGCGGCGGCGGGACTGGCTCGCCGGCTCCACCGCACTCGCCCTGTACGGCCCGGCCGCCGCCGCGGCGGATACCCTGTACCGCCGGGGCAACGATGCCGATCCTGAAACGCTCGATCCGCATAAGTCCTCGACGGTCGCGGAGGCGCATCTGCTGCGCGACCTCTGCGACGGGCTTCTCACCTACGACAACCGCGGCGCCATCGTGTCTGGCGCAGCGAAGGACTGGTCCGCCTCGGCCGATGGCATGACCTACCGCTTCACCCTGCGGCCGGACGGCCGCTGGTCAAACGGTGACGCCGTCACAGCGGACGACTTCGTCTTCTCCCTTCGACGGATCATGGATCCGGCGACGGGGGCCAAGTACGCCGAAGTTCTCTATCCAATTGCCGGGGCTGCAGCCGTGAACCGCGGTGAGAGGCCGGTCGTGAACCTGGGTGTCGCCGCCCTCGATCCCGCCACCGTGGAGATCCGTCTTGAACAGCCGACACCCTATTTCCTCGAACTCCTGACCCACCAGACGGCGGCGCCCGTCCACGCTGCCTCCATCGCCCGTTACGGCGAGGCCTTCACGAGGCCGGGCAACCTCGTCACGAACGGTCCCTACCGGCTCGTGGATCGCGTTCCGGGCGACCGGATTCTGCTGGAGGTCAATCCCCATCACCCGGATGCGGGTTCGGTGGCGATTAGCCGGATCGCCTATGTGCCCACTCCAGATCTCTCGGGGGCCGTCCGCCGCTATGCCGCCGGCGAGATCGATTCCCTGTCCGACCTGCCGGGCGACCAGATGGATACCCTGCGCGCGCGGTTCGGTACGCAGGTGGTGCTCGGGCCGGCGCTCGGCCTTGCGGCGCTTGCCCTCAACACGCGCAAGCGGCCGTTCACGGATGTCCGCGTGCGGCGCGCGTTATCCCTGGTGATCGACCGGGAATACCTCGCTGAAGCGATCTTCGGCGGCACGATGAGCCCGGCCTACTCCCTCTGCCCGGACGGCCTCGACCATTACCGCACGCCCCCCGAAATCGAGGGGCGCAAGGGTCTTCCCATCGACCATGAGGAGGAGGCGAGGGGGTTGCTCGCGGCAGCGGGCTACGATCCGAAGACCAATCCGCTTCACGTCGAGTATCGCTTCAACATGAGCGACAATAACCGCAATACGGCGGTGGCGCTTGCGGAGATGTGGCGCGATCTCGGCGTCGTCACCCGTTTCGTCTACACGGATGCAAAGACGCATTTCGCCTATCTCCGCGACGGGGGTGATTTCGATATCGCTCGGATGTCGTGGGTGGCCGACTATTCGGACCCGCAGAATTTTCTTTTCCTGCTCCAGACCGGCAATGACGGGTTCAATGCCGGGCACTGGTCGGATGCGGAATACGACCGGCTCCTGGCCGAGGCTGCCCGGGAAATGGATCTGACACGGCGCGCCAACCTTCTCTACGCCGCTGAAGCGATCGCCTTGCGCGAGCTGCCCTGGATTCCGCTGATGCACTACCGAACGAAGGCGCTCATCGCCCCGCGGCTTCGTGGCTACCATCCCAACCTTCGGAACGCGGCACCCACCCGCTACCTGAGCCTCGTCGCGTGATCGGGCTTGTCCTGCGGCGGTTGGGGCAAGGTGTGCCGACTTTGTTGGCCGTCGTCGCCGTGAGCTTCTTCCTCATGCGCCTCGCGCCCGGTGGGCCGTTCGATCTCGAGCGGCCCCTCTCTCCGGCGGCGATGGAGAATCTGCGGAAGGTCTATGGTCTCGACAGGCCGCTCATCGTGCAGTTCGGCAGCTACCTCGCCTCCCTGATAAGGGGGGATCTCGGACCCTCCTTCTCGTTCCGGGACATGACTGTGGCGGGGCTGATCGGCCGTGGTTTACCCGTCTCAGCGACCCTTGGAGTGCTGGCGCTCGCCGTCTCCTGCTGTCTCGGCATCGGCTTGGGCTGCGCCGCCGCCCTGCGTCGGGGCGGATGGATCGACCGCGCCATCGGTCTGTCCGCCGCGCTCACACTGTCCTTGCCGAGCTTCGTTGTCGCCCCGCTGCTTCAGATCGCCTTTGGGCTGACCCTTCGATGGCTTCCCCTGAGCGGCTGGGAGGACGGCGACCCGCGCCACCTCGTGCTGCCCGTCGCCACCCTCGCCCTGCCGCAGGTCGGCGCCCTGGCGCGGCTGACCCGCGCCTCCCTCGGGGAAGTGCTTCGCACCCAGCCGATCCGGACCATGCGCGCGTTCGGACTCCCGCCAGGCCGGGTTGTTAGACACGCGCTCCGGGGCGCCCTCTTGCCCGTGGTGGCCTATCTCGGACCGCTCGCCGCCGCCCTTCTCACCGGGTCGGTCGTCGTCGAAACGATCTTCGGACTGCCCGGGATCGGGCGCTATTTCGTCGAGGGCGCGCTCAATCGGGACTACACTTTGGTCATGGGCGTGGTGCTGCTGGTGGCGGCCCTCGTCATCGTCCTGAACCTCGCCGCCGACCTCGCCTGCGCATGGCTCGATCCACGCCTGCGGACGGACGCATGAGCGGGCAGGGCGGGCCCGGGCGGCAGTTCCTCGGGCGATTGGTGCGCGAGCGTGGAGCGATAACGGCCCTCGTCGTCCTGACGCTCCTTGCGGCGGCCTGCCTCGTCGGCCCTGCCCTGACGGGTCATGCGCCGGACCGCTTCTATCCCGACCTCCGCCAGTTGCCGGCCGGGCTGACACCGCAGCCGGATGCGGCGCATCTCACACCCGCCCTGAACCGCATCGCGTTCCGCATGCGTGCCCGGGTGGTCGCGGCGGATCGCGTCGGCGATAATCTGCGGCTCGTCCTTGCCGCGGACCAGCCCATCGACCGGCGCAGCCTCGTCTACCTGCCGCGATCCGACCTGTTCGGCCCGGCCGTCGTCGCGGCAAATGAGGACGACGGGCGGCGCCTGACCCTCGAAGTTGCGGTGAAGCGGCTCCGCTTCCTCCTCGGCACCGATATCCACGGGCGCGATCTGCTGACGCGTAGCCTCGTGGCCGGGCGCATCTCCCTGGCGGTCGGACTGACGGCGACGGCGGTGGCCCTCCTGATCGGCGTCACCTACGGAGCGGTGGCCGGCTTCGCGGGCGGGGCCGTCGATGCGGCGATGATGCGGGTGGTGGACGCGCTCTACGCGCTGCCCTTCGTCTTCTTCGTCATCAAGCTGCTGGTGTTCTTCCGGGCGAGCCTCGTCCTGATGCTGCTTGCCATCGCCGCCGTCGAATGGCTCGACATGGCGCGGATCGTCCGGGCGCAGACCCTATCCCTGCGTGAACGCGACTTCGTTCGCGCCGCGCGCGCCCTCGGCCTCCCCGCCGCGGGAATCATCCGGCGGCACGTGGTGCCGAACACCCTTGGGCCAGTGGCGGTGGCGGCGACGCTCCTCGTGCCGCGGGTCATCCTGCTCGAGAGCTTTCTGTCGTTCCTCGGGCTCGGCGTGCAGGAGCCCGAGACGAGCTGGGGCGTGTTGATCGCCGAGGGGGCGCGGGCCATCGAGGCGGCGCCCCACATGCTCGCAGCGCCGGCCACGTTCCTGATCGCCACGTTGGTCTGCCTGAACCTGCTGGGCGACGGCCTCACCGACGCCCTCGACCCGCGGGCCGGTTGAAGGCGCTCAGCCCAACAAGCGGACAGGCGCCCCGGCAAGCCAGGCCTCGATATCTTCCACCGCCTGCGTGAAGAAGCGCGTGTAGTTCGCCCGCGAGACGTAGCCGAGGTGGGGCAGGGCAAGGACGTTCGGCAGGCGGCGGAACGGGCTGTCTGCGGGCAGCGGCTCGGTTTCAAACACGTCGAGGCCGGCGCCGGCGATCCAGCCCTCCTCCAACGCCCGCAGAAGCGCGGACTGATCCACGAGCCCGGCGCGGGACGTGTTGACGAGGTACGCGCTCGGCCGCATCCGCCGCAGCTCATCCTCGCCGACGATACTTCGGCTGCGGTCGCTCAGGACGAGGTGAAGCGTCAGGAAATCCGCCGCCTCGAACAAAGCGTCCTTCGACGGCGCCAACGCCACCCCGGCCTCCTCAGCTTGTCCGGCGGTGAGGTTCTGACTCCAAGCGACGACATTCATCCCGAACGCGCGCCCGGCCTGCGCGACGCGCGCTCCGATTTTGCCGAGGCCGAGGATGCCGAGGGTTGCCCCCGACAAGTCGGCGCCGATGGTGCTCTGCCACGGCCCGCCGCCACGCAGGTTCGCGACCTCCAAGGGCAGGTGACGGGCAAGGCCGAGGATCAGCGCCCAGGTCAGCTCCGTGGGCGGCGTCGGGCTCGAATCGGTGCCGCAGACGGTGATGCCCCGGGCACGCGCGGCCGCAAGGTCGATGGACGCGTTGCGCATGCCGCTGGTGACGAGCAGCTTCAACCGCGGCAACCGTTCCAGCAAAGCGGCGGGGAAGGGCGTGCGCTCCCGCATGATGACCAGGATCTCAGCATCCGTGAGGCGCGCCACCAGGGCGTCGCGGTCGGGAATATGCTCCGTCACCGTACCGACGGCGACGCGCCCGGCGAGGCGCGTCCACTCCGCCAGCCCGAGCGCGGCATTCTGGTAGTCGTCCAGGATCAGACAGTTCTGCATCTTCAGCGTGGCTTCGGCCCGGCGGCGAGATCCGCAGGTTGAGCGTGGCCCGATCCAGGGCCGCTGACAACCGCGCCGCCACTGGTCCACCGACGCTCAAGATGCATTGACACGACCTTGGCCGCGACTATCGATGGCGGTGCATACAAAATCCGCGGGGCCAACCCGTGGGTGACGAGGAAATGCCGGGCCCGAGGGGCCCCGACCGGGAAGGCGTTCGCCATGCTCTTTACCCGCCGCCGCCTGCTGTCGGCCGGTTCCACCCTGGTGGTCGCTGGTGTCGCGTCGCCCCATGTCGCCAGGGCACAACGGGCCGAGTTTACCTATAAATACGCGAATAACCTGCCCGACACGCACCCGATGAATGTGCGCGCCCGGGAAATGGCCGATGCCCTCCGCACGGAGAGCGGCGGCCGCTTCGATCTGAAGGTCTTCCCCTCCAGCCAGCTCGGGTCCGACACGGATACGTTGAGCCAGCTGCGCAACGGCGGCGTCGAATTCTTCACGATGTCGCCGCTGATCCTGTCCACCCTGGTGCCGAACGCCTCGATCAACGGCATCGGCTACGCCTTTCCCGACTACGACAAGGTCTGGGCGGCGATGGACGGTGAACTCGGGGCCTGGGTCCGGGGCCAGATCGCCAAGGCGAACCTCGTCGCTATGGAGAAGATCTGGGACAACGGCTACCGCCAGACGACCTCGTCGACGCGGCCCATCGCGATGCCGGACGACTTCAAGGGCTTTAAGATCCGGGTGCCGGTGTCGCCGCTCTGGACATCGATGTTCAAGGCGTTCGACGCGGCGCCGACTTCGATCAACTTGAACGAGACCTATTCGGCACTGCAGACCAAGATCGTCGAGGGCCAGGAAAACCCCCTCGCGGTCATCTCCACGACCAAGTTCTACGAAGTGCAGAAATACTGTTCGCTCACGAACCACATGTGGGACGGATACTGGTTCCTTGCGAATCGCCGGGCCTTCGAGCGTCTGCCCCCGGACCTTCGGGACATGGTGACGAAGCACATCAATGCCGCCGGGATGAAAGAGCGCGAAGACGTCGCCAAGTTGAACGCGAGCCTGCAGGACGACCTGACCAAGAACGGCATGGTCTTCAACAAGCCGGACCCCGCCCCCTTCCGTGACAAGCTGCGGAAGGCCGGCTTCTACAACGATTGGAAGGGCCGCTACGGCGAAGAAGGTTGGTCGATCCTGGAGAAATATACCGGCAAACTCGCCTGACCTCCGGCGCGGGACGGCTGGACCCGGGGGACGGAGCGACGCGGCAGTGATATCCGAAGCATCATGAGCGATAGACCCTCAACCGCGATCCTTGACCGTCTCTCCGCCATCGTCGGGCCCTCCGGCCTCGTGACCGGGGAGGAGCTGCGTTCCCGGCCGGCGGCCTGGACGCGGCCGGCCGAGCCCTGTGCGGCCCTCGCCCTCGTGCGCCCGCGGGACACGGAAGAGACCAGCCGGGTAATGACCGCCTGCGCCGAGGCGAGCGTCACCATCGTGCCCCGGGGTGGCGCCACCGGCCTCGTGGACGGGATTCTCTGCGCCCCCGATCAGATCACCCTCTCGACTGAGCGGATGACGACCATCGAGCCGGCCGATCCCCTGGCCATGACGATGGTGGCGGGCAGCGGCGCCACCATCGAAGCGGTGCAGGATGCGGCCCGGAATGCCGGCCTGTTCTTTCCCCTCGATCTGGGGGCCCGCGGCTCTGCGACGGTGGGCGGCACCATATCGACCAATGCGGGCGGCCTGCGCGTCCTCCGCTACGGGATGATGCGCGACATAGTCCTCGGCCTCGAAGCCGTGTTGGCAGACGGGACGGTGGTGTCGTCCATGCGCCCGCTCATCAAGAACAACACCGGTCTCGATCTGAAGCAGCTCTTTCTGGGGACCGAAGGGACGCTGGGGATCGTGACCAGGGCCGTCCTGCGCCTCCGGCCGGAGCCGGTCGGTTACGCCACAGCCCTCGTCGGTTGCCCCGGCGTAGACGAAGGCGCCCGGCTGCTCCGGGCGGCGCAAGCGGCCTTCCAGGGGCGGGTGTCGTCCTTCGAGGGGCTGTGGCCCGACTTCTACCGGCTCATGACCAAGCCCGGCCGGGCGACGCCGCCGCTTAAGCCCGACTACGCGTTCTATGCCATCATCGAAATGGAGTGCCTTCCGGAGGAAACCGACAGGTTCGTCGATGTGCTCGATAGGCTGATGGGCGAGGGTACCGTTCTCGACGCGGCGCTAGCCTCATCGGAAGATCAGCGGCAGGCGATGTGGCGCATCCGCGACCGGGTGGAGAACATGAACGCCGATGGCCTCGTCCGTGCCTTCGACGTGAGTGTCCCGCTCGACCGGATGGACGGCTATGTGAGAGGCGCTCTAGCGCGCCTCAACGCCATCCCGGACTGCCGGGCGGTGGTCTATGGACATATCGGCGACAACAACCTCCACTGGAACACGACACGCCTCGACGCCGCCGGCAACGCTGCCATCGACGCGGCGATCTACGAGCCTCTGGCCGAGTTGAAGGGCTCCGTCTCGGCTGAGCACGGCATCGGGCTGGAGAAGCGGGGCAAGCTTCCCCTTTCGCGTTCGCCTGCGGAACTTGCGACCATGCGGCTGGTCAAGCGCGCCCTGGACCCGGATAACCGGCTGAATCCGGGCAAGATCTTCTGAAGGGACTGGCGGTGGCGAAAGCTCCTGCGGCGGCGCCTGCCGCCCGCCTCACCGTGCGCCTGACGCCGAAGGGCGGGCGGGATGCCGTGGAAGGCTGGATCCGCGATGCGGACGGCGCTCCATGCCTCAAGGTCCGCGTATCTTCGCCCCCGGTCGAAGGTGCGGCGAACGAGGCCCTCGAACGGTTGATCGCCGCAACGCTCAGGGTTCCGGCCAGCGCAGTGCGGATCGTCGCCGGCCATCAGGCGCGGGTGAAACGCTTGGAGATCGTCGGCGCGGACGAGGAGGACTTCACCCGGGCGTTCGGAACGCCCTAACGGCTGATTGGGCCTCCCCAGGAAACACCCTCCGCCGGCTTTGCGAGCGCTGCAAAGCAACCCAGGGCGGCGGCGCTTGCCCGCGTGTGGCGGATCCCTGGATTGCTTCGCTTTGCTCGCAAAGCCGGGAGACCCGGCATGATCCGAATGTCCCTAAAAACGCCCTACCAACGGTTGGCTCGGATTAGAAACCCACCTTGTCCCCGCCCTTCAGGGACAGCATCTCCCGGGCCTCGTCAGGGCTCGCGATCGCAAGGCCCAATCCTTCGATGATGCTGCGCACCCGCCGCACCTGAGCGGCGTTGGTCTCGGCGAGCTTGCCGGGCCCGTCCCACAGGCTGTCTTCCAGCCCGACCCGGACGTTGCCGCCCATTGCCGCCGCCATCGCGGCTATCGTCATCTGGTTGCGGCCTGCGCCGAGCACCGACCAGCGATAGTGATCGCCGAAAAGCCGGTCGGCGGTGCGTTTCATGTGCATCACGTCGTCCGGATGGGCGCCGATGCCGCCCTGGAGCCCGAAGACGGTCTGGATGAACAGGGGCGCCTGCACGAGGCCGCGGTCGAAAAAGTACTTCAGATTGTAGAGGTGGGCTGTGTCATAGCATTCGAACTCGAACCGCGTCCCGTTGGGGCCGCAGGTCGTGAGGATGTGCTCGATCTGCCCGAACGTGTTGCGGAAGATGATGTCCTTGTTGCCGAGGTAATCGCGCTCCCATTGGTGCTTCAGATCCTTGAACCGGTCCAGCATGCCGAAGAGGCCGAAGTTCATCGATCCGAGATTGAGCGAGGCCACCTCCGGCTTGAAGGTGGCGGCTGGGCGGACCCGCTCCTCGATGGACATGGTCGGCGCGCCGCCGGTCGTGAGGTTCACGACGCAGTTGGACCGCTGCTTGATCACCGGCAGGAACTTGGCGAACGCCTCCGGTGTCTGGTCCGGGCGTCCATCCTGCGGGTCGCGGGCGTGAAGATGGACGATGGCTGCCCCAGCTTCCGCCGCACCAATGGCCGCATCGGCGATTTCTTCGGGCGACACGGGCAGATATGGCGACATGCTGGGCGTGTGGATCGCCCCCGTCACTGCACAGGTGATGATGACTTTGCGTTGCGTCGCCATGTTCGATCCTACTGCTGGGTCCACCTTCCCGGTCATACTATCGGCCGCGCACCTGCGCCGGACCACCCCTGCTGAGGCCGTTTTCCGAGACGGAGATGCCGGATGCTCTCCTGCGCGGGAACCATTGCCGCCCCCTGCGCGATACCGGAGCCTTCCCGCAGCCATTGCCACGAGTCCTCCATGAACGACGCCACTCCGCACAGCGTTCGGCCCCATGTGATCTGCCACATGACCACGTCCGTGGACGGGCGGATCAAGGTGCGCCGCTGGCTGGCCGATGCGGACAGGCATTACGAGCGCATCCACGGCGAGCTGAACGGCGATGCCTGGATGTGTGGACGCATCACGATGCAGGGCTACGCCGACAGTGCAGACCCGCTCCCGGAGACGCCCGCCGATGACGGCGCCCCCGTTCCACGGCAGGATCACGTCGCGAAGCGGGATGCTGTCGGCTACGCCGTCGCCCTCGATGCCAGGGGGCGGCTCGATTGGGGTGCCCGTAACGACATCACGGGCGATCACATCGTCGTCGTTCTGACGGAATCGGTGCCGGACGAACACCTGCGTGCCCTCCGGGCAGGGGGGCAATCCTACCTTTTCGCCGGAGAGCGGGAGGTCGATTTCGCCCTCGCCGTAAGGAAGCTGAAGGCCCTGTTCGGCATCGAGCGCCTGCTAGTGGAGGGCGGGGGTCACATCAACGGCTCGATGCTGAAGGCCGGTGTGATCGACGAATTGAGCCTTCTGCTCGCACCGGCCGTCGATGGCGTATCCGGCACCCCCGCGGTGTTCGACTTCCGGGGCGATGAAGCCGATTCAATGGGCAAGCGTCGCCGGCTCGACCTCGAGACCTGTGAACGTCTCGACGACGGCACGGTCTGGCTGCGCTACCGCATCACCCCCGCGGAGACGACGGCCTGATCGAAGCCAAGAAGCCATCGTAGCAATCTGTCACCGCGCGCAGCCGTTCGAATTGCGGCAGCGCACCGGTCGGCAGGGAGTCGATCCGCCAATTGGGCCGCTCGGCGAACCGCGGGGCGAGGCGATAATCGACGAAGTCGCCGCGCTGCCCGTGCACCATCCAGACGGGCAGTTTTAACCGGTCGTAGAGCAGGGTCGAATCCGTCGGGAACAGGTGCCCGGCGATGAAGCAGTAAGGCGCATGCTCGGCGCCCGGCTGGTGCGCCGTGGCATAGGCATAATCGAGCAGACCCTCATCGATCTTCGTCGCGCCGAAGGTTTTCTCGAGGAAGAACCGGATGCTCACCTTGCTCGCCAGTCCAGAAAATAACAGCGGCCCGATCAATGGCCGATCGAGGACATCGCGAAGAATCTCCCGGCCCCGGTGCCCGTCCGGGGGGCCCTCGCCCGACAGGCGCCCGTCGAAGCCGGTGGGGCTGATCAGGCCGATCGTCGCGTAGTCCGCCGGCCGGGCGAGGCACGCCTTCGCGAGGTAGGAGCAGGACAGGGAGAGGGCGATGGCGTCGATGGTCTCACCGCCGTGGCGGGCGCGGATTTCCGCGGCCACGGCATGGATCGCGTCGGCCATGAGGCGCGGGGTGTAGCGCCGCCGGCTGCGGTCGGAGAAACCGAACCCAGGGAGGTCCAGGGCGTAGACCGGCCGGTTCTCGCGGTAGTGCAGGTAGAGAGGTCGGGTCTCGTAGGCGCTGGCGGCGGCGTTGATGGAATGGATTAGCAGGATAGGACGCCCGCTCCCTTCCGGCGAGGCGTAATAAGCCACGGTCCCGACCTGGGGCGCCGACAGGGTTTCCCGGCGGCCGGGCAGGGCCGTCGGCAGGGGGACGTGCCTGTCCCGCATCAGCGCGCGGGTCATGGCGAGAGTGCCCAATGTGGCCGCGAGGGCGAGGGCTTTGCGCACGGACGGGCGATCGGGGGAAGACATCGGTCAGAGGCGTCGGATGTGAGGCAACCCGGGGGTGGCCCGTTAACGCAGGCCGCAACCGAAGGTGCCGGGCCCGCGCTTCCTAACGCTCGCCGGTGCCCTGTCCAAGAAAGCGGCCAATCCTGCGACGATCCATCGTCGGACATCGAGCGACGGAGGTCGCACACATGAGGCGCAAGGGCCGGGCCGCCGCTCAGGAGGCGTGGCCCGCGAGTTGTTGAGCGCCAAGAGGCTGCCGCCGCGTCAGGGGCTGACCCGCATCCAAACCGGGCCCGGCGGCGGCACGGAGGAATTCGACCGTGGCAGGATCCGCGCGCCACGCCTGCACCCGCGGACTCACGAGCATCTCCCGGGGCCGCCTGCCGTAATAGGCGTAGGCGGCGGCCACGTAGGCGGCCCGGGTCATGGTCCGCGCCGGGCCCGAGCGAGGTGTCTCGGCCTTGAAGAAAAGGGCGCTTCCCGGCACCCCATAATGCTGTGCGATCTCCGGATAAACCGGCCAGCTTCCCATCCCGCCCAGGTCGTCGGGAAGGAACGCATCGAGGTCGCAGGATTCGAACGGAATGCCGGCCTTCCCGAGAAGGCCCCGGGCGATGTCCGTCATCACGAAGAGCTTGGGATGGTTGATCGAATGCATGAAGCACCCGCGCCGGGCCCATCGCGCCAGATGCGGATCGAGATCGAAGCCCGCCTCCACCCCGAGCCGGCGCAGGCTCGCCACAGCCTCGTTCCAGAATTCGAAATAGCCCAGACGCTCGAATACCGGTTCGCTGAAGAGGCGCAGGGCCTGCGCTTCGGACAATCCAGCTAGGAAGGCGTAGAGCGTCACCGCAGAGTGGGAATGGCCCATCGGTCCGGAGAGAAGGCCGCGCAGGGTCGCGTGGTCCTGTCGCCCGATGGAGACAACGTCCGGGTGATACGCCGCGAAGGCGATCGTCGGGATCACGTGTACGTTTGGGCGCGCACGCAGATCGAGGATGCTGCCCCCATCGCGGAACGGCGGAAGGTAGATGTTGGTGAAGACCGCATCGTAACGGTCGGCCCGGGCGATCAGGTCAGACAGCCGGCGATACCGGCGCCCGACCGAGAAGACCGAAAGGAAGTCGACCTGCGCGTCCGGCAGAAGGTAGCGCATCGCCCTGGCGACCGTGCCCGCCTGACAGATGCCCATCACGAGCAGCCGCGGCGAGCGCGTCTTGCGGGGCTTTCCAATCAGAGAGAGCCAGTATTGAGCGCGCCGCAAAGGGTCGAGGCTGGGCATGCGGTTTCTCTCGCATGTTGCGACTGACGGGGCAAACCAGACAGGAAGCGAAAGCCCGGCATGACGCTGAGATGCGCATGGGGATTATTGAAAAGGCGTAACCCTCGATCGCGTCGGCACCTCAGGCGGCGGCGGTCTCCCGCCCTTACGGCGCTGCCCGGTCGGTGCCAGCTCTCGTGCTCCGATGCGCTCGCTTCGTTCATGCGCACGAGCACATGAGCATTATCAGACAGCGTTGAATCACGTCATTCCGACGGTCATTGCGAGCGAAGCGAAGCAACCCAGGGATCCGCTCAGGTCTGAGATGTCCCGCTGCCCTGAATTGCTTCGCTTCGCTCGCAAAGACGGTGAGGCTCGCAGCCACCTCGTCGGACTGCGCCCTAGGCCATCGCCGCCTCGATCTCACCCGAGAGTTCGAGCCATTCCTCCTCGGCGGCGGCCAGGGCGCTTGCCGCATCGGCGCGCATCTTGGCGATCTCACCGGCCTTGGCAGCATTCTCGCGAAAAGCCTTCCCGTCCTCCAGCGCCACGTCGATCTTCTCGATGGCGGCCGTGAGCTTGGCCATCCGCGCCTCGATCGCGTCGAGCTTCTTGCGCAGCGGTGCCAGGGCGGCCCGGCGTTCCACACCGGCGCGGCGAGCCTCGGCCTTCTGGCCGCCGGATGGTTCGGTGGCCCTTTCGGCATCTCTCTCAGGCCCGGACAGGACGAGACGGCGGTAATCGTCCATGTCCCCGTCGAAGGTCTTCACCGAACCGTCGGAAACCAGCCACAGGCGGTCGGCGCAGGCCTCGATGAGGAACCGGTCGTGGCTCACGAGGATGACCGCCCCCTCGTAGTCGTTGATCGCTTCGACGAGCGCTTGGCGGCTCTCGATGTCGAGGTGGTTCGTCGGTTCGTCGAGGATCAGGAGATGGGGGCCGTGGAAGGCGGCGAGCCCCATCAGCAGGCGGGCCTTCTCGCCCCCCGAGAGCTTCTCGACCGGTGTGTCGGCCTTGGCGGCGCCGAAGCCCAGGCGGGCCGTGGCCGATCGGACCTTGGCCTCGGGCACGTCCGGCATCAGGGTGCGGACATGGGCGTAGGCGCTTTCGGCCGGGCGCAGCTCGTCGAGCTGGTGCTGGGCGAAGTAGGCGACATCCATTTTGGACGAGCGGCGCATCTCCCCCGCCAGGGGAGGGAGCCGCCCGCCGATCAGCTTGCAGAACGTCGACTTGCCATTACCGTTGGCCCCGAGCAGCGCCACCCGGTCGTCGGGCGCGAGGCTAAGATTGAGGCCGGATAGCACCACCCGCTCGCCGTAGCCCGCCTTTACCCGGTCCATCGCCACGATCGGCGGGGAAAGCGGTTTTTCGGGGCTCGGCAGGTGGATCACCGGAACGTCGTCATCGAGCAGGGCGGCGATGGGCTCCATCTTGGCGAGGCGCTTCATGCGCGACTGCGCCTGCCGCGCCTTGGTCGCCTTGGCCTTGAAGCGGTCGATGAAGCTTTGGAGGTGGGCCCGTTCGACGTCCTGCTTGGCCTTCGCCTTGGCCTGCAGCGTACGCTTCTCGGACAATTGCCGGGCGAAGCTGGTGTAGCCGCCGCGATAGATCGACAGCTTCCCCCGGTCGAGGTGGAGGATGTGATCGACGCTGGTGTCGAGCAGATCCCGGTCGTGGCTGATCACGATCGCCGTCCGGGGGTATCGTTCCAGGTAGTCGTAGAGCCAGAGCGTGCCTTCGATGTCGAGGTAGTTGGTCGGCTCGTCGAGCAGCAGGAGATCGGGCTCCGAGAACAGGACAGCCGCCAGGGCGACGCGCATCCGCCAGCCGCCCGAAAAGTCCGAGCAGGGCCGGGCCTGCGCCGACGCGTCGAAACCGAGCCCGTGCAGGATCGCCGCCGCCCGGGCCGGCGCGGAATGCGCGCCGATATCGACGAGGCGCGTCTCGATCTCCGCCCGGCGCAAACCGTCCGCGTGCTCCGCCTCGGCCAGGAGCCGAGCGCGCTCCGTGTCCGCCGCGAGGACGACGGCGTGAAGCGTTTCGGGACCGGCCGGCGCTTCCTGCGCCACGGCACCCACGCGCATGCCCTTCGGCAGGGAGATCGCCTTGGCATCGACCGGCAGGTCCCCAAGGATCGCCTTGAACAGGGTCGTCTTCCCCGCGCCGTTGCGGCCGACGAGCCCCACATGGGCCCCCTCAGGGATGGTGAAGCTCGCAGCGTCGAGGATCAGGCGCTCGCCGATGCGGTAAGTCAGGTCGTTGACGCGCAGCATTGCGGCGTTCTGACGGGGTGCGGGCGACGAGGCAAGGGCGCGTTCCGCATGGCAATTAACGATTTGGCATCCGCCTCGGTAGACAGTCGACGAACGGCTCGAGTCGGCGAATTGCGCGCCTGTGCAATCAATGTCAGAAAATAGACTCTTCTCTAGAGGATTGAGGCGGTGGGGACCATTCTGATCCTGACGGACGATCCGGAAGGAGGAAAGCGACTCGCACGCAATGTGGGCGGGGGAGCCGTTGCCCACGACCTGTATGATCAAGATGATCTTCCCATGGATGCCCGGCTGGTCATCGCCGATGTGCGCACGCCGCACTCCGATTCGATCGACCGGATCAAACGCGCCCTTTACCAAGTCCGGGGTCCGGCGACGCCGTTGCTGTACCTGATCCACGGCAACCAGCAGCGGGGGGAGATCCACGCCGCGATGCTGGGGGCAACAAAGACGCTGCCGGCGATGATGGCGGCCGCCCTGCTGGCGAGCACGGTCGAGACACTATCGGGCGATCCGGCCCCGGCCCGGCCGACGACCCCCGTCGAACACGTCAAAGCCGCCCGCCAGGCCTTCACCGAGCTATTCACCCAGGAGGGACCCACACCGGATATCGTGGATCACGGAACGGAGATCGTGAACCGTGCCATCCAGGACATGAAGGTCCATGATTGGCTCAGCGTCGTCGCGGCTTTCGACGACGTGACGCATCGGCATTGCCTAACTGTTGCAGGATTGGCGGCGGCCTTCGCTTCGACGCTGCGCTTCAAGGCCAAGGATGCGCATACCCTCACTAAGGGAGCGCTGCTTCACGACATCGGCAAGGCCAAGATCCCCCTCGCGATCCTCAATAAGCCTGGGCCTCTCACCGCGCCCGAGCGCGATATCATGGCCGAGCACGCGGCACTCGGCTTCGACATGCTTCAGGGCCGCGGTTTCACGCGGGAAACGTTACAGGTCGTCCGGTCTCACCACGAACTGCTGGACGGGACCGGCTACCCCGACGGTCTGCGCGGTGACGCGATCCCCGACCTCGTCCGTCTGGTGACGATCTGCGATATCTTCGCAGCCCTGATCGAGCGGCGTCCCTATAAGGCACCCCTATCCGCAAGGGAGGCCTACAAGATCATGTACGAGATGGGGGGTAAGCTCGATCAGCCTCTGGTGCGAGCCTTCGCGCCCGTGGCGTACGCGAGCGATCTCGAACCGGCCCCGCTGTCGGCCTGAGGCGTCCTGCCATCACACGAGTTCCCAAGCCTCCCGGTCGCGCATGAGCACGGCGACGAGGGCGTGGTTGAGGTCGTGGCACGTATGCTCGGCGATGACGTGCCCCTCGACGGGGTATCCCGCCAGGGCGAGATCGCCGACGATGTCGAGAACCCGGTGACGGACGAGTTCGTCAGACATGCGCAGGCCACCGATCACACGCTTCCCCAGCAACAGAGCAGCTGAGCCGGTTCCGCAGCCCTGCAGCAGGGGCCGGCGGGTGATGAAACCGTAGGATCGACCTGCCATCACCCGGATGAAGCGCCCGAAGCTGCGCGCCGGCGCGATCGACTCGGCGAAATCGTCGGCATCGATCCGCCCGTGCCAGTCGAACGGCCCGAGATGGGCGAGGGCGATATGCGCCGACACGGTCAGTCCGCGACCGGGCCCGATCGACAGGCGGCGATGCCGGTCGACCACGCTCACCGGCCGCATCACGCGAAGGGTCCGCACCGGCCTTTCTTGAACGTTGCGTCCGACCCCTACGATGCCCTCACACCACGGGACGGCACTGCCGTCGAAGATCGGCAGTTCCTCGGCGTCGATCTCGGCGACGGCGTTGTCGATCCCGAGGGCGTAAAGGGAAGCCAGCAAATGCTCGACGGTGCGGACCAACACGCCCTCCGCCCGCAGGGCCGTGCAGGCCGGCTGCCTGTGCTGGTGATGCCACTGGGCCGGGATATCCACGCTGCTTCCATTCCGGAAGCGCCTGCGGAAGACGATCCCGTGGTCGGGCGGTGCCGGTGAGACCCGCACCGTCGCGCGTTTTCCCGTGTGCAGCCCCCGGCCCGATCGCTCGAAAGCGCCACCGAGGGTTGCCTGATGCCGCCCCGTCGCCACGGCGAGCGAGGGAGGAGAAAGGTGGCAGACGTGCGGCATCGGTCGGAGTCGTGGAGTCGTGTCAACCCGTATGCCGTGATCCACCCCAAAGGCGTAATCACACTGTCGTCATGGCTTGACCCTGCGCACAGCCGCGGCCACCATCGAATGGAGCCCGGCTGACTGGCCGGACGGCCGCCCGCGCATCGTGGTCCCGCAATTTTAAGGGGGATCGGGCGGTGAGTGTCTTTCCCGGGGACGCCGGCCGGCAGCCGAAGCGGCGGGGTACGGCGAGGTGTATCGGTGATGGCGCGCCTGGGGACCATACCGTTTTTCAAGGATGCGGGGATCGAACTCGCAACCTTCGAAAACCGCTGCCATTGGCGGCGGTTCGATGAGAACGAAACCCTGGTCGACTTCGACGACATCTCCACGGACGTCTATTTCATCGCCACCGGCGAAGTGCGCATCCTCAACCGCACGCAGTCGGGCAAGGAGGTGATCCTTGGTGAGATGCGCGGCGGGGCATTCTTCGGCGAACTCGCTGCCATCGACGGGATCGGACGATCGGCTAACGTGACCGCCTTGACCCGGGGCGAAGTCTGCGTCGTGCCGGCGAGTGTGTTCCGCCAGATCGTGTTCGCGTCCGAAGCCATTGCGGACCGGCTGATGCGTCTCCTCGCCAAGCGGGTGCGGGAGTTGAACACACGGCTCATGGAGCACGCGCTCCTCGACCTGCGGCATCGGCTCTACGCGGAGTTGCTGCGCCTTTCTGTGCCGCGGGCCGGGGCGGGGGGCGAACGGGTCGTGACGCCGCCGCCGTATCACCATGTCCTCGCGGCGCGGATCGGTTGCCGCCGGGAGCAGGTGACACGGGAATTCACGGCGATGGCGGCCGAAGGGCTCGTGGACCGGACCCGGGGTGCACTGGTCCTGCGACGCCCGGACCTGCTGGAAGCGCGGGTCGCCGAGGCCCTGCGCGAGGATTCCTGATCCCTTGGCGCCCGCGCCGTCCCTGAGGGTCCGAGGCCTCGTCAAACGGTTCGGCAGTTTCGTCGCGGTCGATGGCCTCGACCTCGCGCTGACGCCGGGAGAGTTCTTTTGTCTGCTCGGCCCGTCCGGCTGCGGGAAGAGCACTCTGCTGCGCATGGTTGCCGGGTTCGAGACGCCGACCGAAGGCACCATCGAGGTTGCCGGGGCCGACGTCACCGGACTTCCGCCGCACAGGCGCCCGGTCAACATGATGTTCCAGTCCTACGCCCTATTTCCGCATATGAGCGTGGTGGCCAATATTGGATACGGCCTGAAGGGACTGCCGAAGGCAAAGACCGAAGCCCGGGTCGCCGAGTTGCTGCGACTCGTGAGGCTTGAGGGATTTCAGGATCGGCGTCCCGACACACTGTCGGGTGGCCAACGTCAGCGGGTGGCCCTGGCCAGGGCCATCGCCCGGGAACCCGCCCTGCTTCTGCTGGACGAGCCACTCGGCGCCCTCGACCGGGGCCTGCGCGAGGAGACCCAGGGGGAATTGCGAGGGCTGCAGCGGCGCCTGGGCACGAGCTTCGTCGTGGTCACCCACGATCCCGAAGAGGCCATGATGCTGGCAGACCGGATCGGGGTGATGGAACGGGGGCGCCTCGTTCAGGTCGGGCCGCCGGCCGAACTCTACCGGCGCCCGGTGAGCCGCTATGTCGCCGGCCTGCTCGGGGACGTGAATCTCATCTCCGGTCATCTCGGCCCGCCCGGTGCCGAAGATACGCGCGAAGTGGTCACCGCGCACGGTGCCGTCCGCGCTGCCGCCAATGGGGTCGACACAGCGGCCGAGGGAACGGCCGTCGTCGTGGCGATCCGCCCGGAAAGCCTGATCCTCGGCGGGGACGGATTGCCGGCGACGGTCGAGGAGACGACCTTCCTCGGCGACCGGGTCCGTCGGCTGCTGCATCTGGCGGACGGCACGCCCCTGCGCGCCAGCGGGCCGCCGGGTTCCGGGCCGGAGCGTGGAACCGGGACCACGGTCGGTTTCGACCCGGCAGACGCCGTGATCCTCCCGGATTGAAGCCATCATGGGCGCACCGAAACAGGACCGGATCGTCGCCCGCTTTCTTCGGCTGCCTCCGTTCGTATGGCTTGGCCTCTTCTTCCTTTTGCCGTTCCTCGTCACGCTGAAGATCAGCCTGTCGGAGCCGGCGACGGCGATCCCGCCCTACCTCCCGCTGCTTGATTGGCAGGGTGGCCTCGACGGGTGGTCGAGCTTCTTCGAGGCCCTGGACTTCGACAACTACCTCACCCTGGCCCGGGATGACCTCTATCAGGCGGCGATCCTCGGCTCCCTCGCCTATGCCGGCGCGGCCACGGTCGTCCTCGTTACCATCGGCATGCCCATCGCCTATGCCCTGGCCCGCGCCCCACGCCGCTGGCAGCCGGTGATGGTCGCCCTGGTCGTGGTCCCGTTCTGGACGAGCTTCCTCATCCGCATCTACGCCTGGATCGCCATCTTGAAACAGGAGGGCCTGCTCAACCTCATCCTGTTCAAGCTCGGCATCATCACCCATCCGCTGGTGATCCTGAACACCGATGCCGCGGTGATGATCGGCCTCGTCTACGCCTACCTGCCCTTCATGGTGTTGCCCCTCTACGCGGTGATGAACCGGCTTGATCCGACACTGCGGGAGGCTGCGGCGGATCTCGGCGCAGGCCCGGTGCGGGTATTCTGGAGCGTCACGCTGCCGCTCAGCCTGCCCGGGATCGCGGCGGGGGCGGGGCTGTGCTTCATTCCGATGGTGGGGGAATTCGTCATCCCCGACCTTCTTGGCGGATCCGAGACGCTCATGCTCGGGCGGGTCCTGTGGAGCGAGTTCTTCTCGAACCGCGATTGGCCCCTCGCGGCCGCCGTGGCGGTGGTCCTTCTCGCCATCGTCATCGGCCCCGTCGTGCTGTTCCGCGACAGCCTGCGCGCGGACGGGGAGGGGGCATGAGCGGCGTCACGCGTGCGGCCCTCGTGCTCGGGCTCGGGTTCCTTTACGCGCCGATCCTCGTCCTGGTGGCCTACTCGTTCAACGCCTCGAGCCTCGTGACCGTCTGGGGAGGCTTCTCGACGAAGTGGTATGCCGCACTGTTCGCCGATGCGCCGCTGATCGCCGCCGCCTGGGTTTCCCTGCGGGTCGCCCTTCTTGCGAGCGTGATCGCCACAGCGCTCGGCACGCTTGCTGCCCTCGCCCTCGAACGGCACGGGCGTTTCCGGGGCCGCTCGCTGTTCACCGGCTTGGTCTACGGGCCGATGGTCATGCCCGAGGTGATGATCGGTTTGTCCCTGCTCCTGCTGTTCATCGGCATCGGCTTGGACCGCGGTCTTCTCACCATCGCCATCGCCCACGCGACCTTCTGCACGGGCTTCGTCGCCGTCGTCGTCTCCGCCCGGTTGCGCGGGCTCGACCGCTCGCTGGAAGAGGCGGCAGCCGATCTCGGCGCAGGCCCGCTGCGGGTTCTCGCGACGATCACCCTGCCACTCCTTGCGCCAGCCATTGCCGCCGGCGCCCTCCTGGCCTTTACCCTGTCCCTCGATGACCTTGTGATCGCGAGCTTCGTGTCGGGTCCGGGCGCCACCACCCTGCCGATGCGGCTCTACAGTCAGGTCCGTCTCGGGGTGAACCCGGAGATCAACGCTGCCTCGACGCTCCTCGTCGCACTGGTCAGCGTGGCGGTCCTTGGTGCGTCATGGCTCACCGCCCAGCGGGGCGAATGAACACCCCAGCCCTGCTTGTAACGGACGCGGCGGGAGGGTGCCGTGCTTACTCCGCCGCCTGCGCGCGAAGCGATGGCCGGGTTACCAGCGCGACGGCGGCTGTAACAGCCAGATTCACGACCAGTGCCAGCACGCCGATATTCACATCGCGAAGCGGTCCGAGTTGCGGATAGCGGGCGAGGCTGAACCCGCCGAGGCTGGTCAACGCCACCGTGGCGACGCCCGCAAGGATCCCGGCCGCCGCCGCCCGCCGGTCGAGGGGATTGCGCGCCATGAGGCTGGTAATGAAGCATGGGAAGAGCTGCGTGACAAAGTTGTAGCCCATGAGAAGCAGCTGCACGATGGTGTCGCCGCCCGACAAGGTGAAGCCGACGCACACCAGGGCCATCACCGGGACGAACGCCTTCGACAGCGCTGCGGTGGCCGCATCACCCATGCCCGGCCGAAGGGGCCGCACGATGTTGTTGGCCAGGAGCGTCGATGCGGCGATCAGGATCATCGATCCCGGGACCAAAGCGGTGAGCACGCCGGTGGCGCCGATGACACCGATGAACCACGGCGGAAATGTCTGCAGCGATATCTTGAACAGGGCCAGGTCGACGTTCGGCCCCGTGAGCCCCGGCACTTGCAGCACGGCGGCGAACCCGACGACGAATACGAACAGGTTGATGAGTTGGTACAGGGGCAGGATGGCAGCGTTGCGCCGGAAGGATCGCGGCTCCTTCGCGGTGTAGAGCGATCCGAACGTATGCGGCCACATGTAAGCGCCGAGCGCTGTGAGCAGCGTAGTCGTCGCGAACCAAGTCGGGCTCTGGCCCTGGGCCGGCAGGGCGAGGAAGCCCGGCTTCTGCGCCTCGATGGCCTCGAACATCGCCTGATACCCGCCGTAATAGCGAAGCGGGAGGTAAATGCCGAGGAAGACCACCACGCCGAGGATGCTGATATCCTTCAGGACGGCCGTCCACGCGGATCCATGGACACCCGAGACGACCACGTAGACCGTCACGGCGACGGCCCCGATCCAGACCGCGACAGCGGGTGAAATCGCGCCGTACGACGCCGTCGAGACGATGATGCCGAGGCCCTTGAACTGCAGCACCATGTAGGGAACGAGGGCCACCAGACCGACGAGGGCCACCAGCATGCCGAGCGCCGGGCTCTCGTATTTCGCCGCAAAGAAATCGGGTTGGGTGAACAGGCGGCGCTCCTTGGCGTAACGCCAGACCGGCGGCAGCAGCCAATAGGATGTCACGTAGGCCAGGGTGAGGTAGCAGAGAATGTAGTAGGCCGGGCCACCCTTGCCGTAGGCGATGCCGGATCCGCCGAGGAAGGTGAAGGTCGTGTAGATTTCCCCGGCCATCAGCAGGAAGACGAAGGCGGTGCCGAAGCCCCGGCCGCCGACGGTCCATTGCTCCAGCCCCATCGTCCGGCCGGCGCGGGCGCGCAGTCCGAGGGCGAGGGCGGCGGCGAAGGCCGCGGCCACGATGATGAGGGCGGCGCTCATCGGCCGTCCTCCGGGACGCGATTCTGCGGATCGGTGACGTAGACGATGGCCATCACCACGCTCGTGGTGAGGACGCAGATCACCAGCCAAGCCAGCAAGAACGGGAGACCCAAGATGAAGGGTTCGACCCGGTTCAGGAAATACGGGCCGATCAGCATGCCGAGAAACGGCAAGGCCGTGAGCCACCGGACACGCCGCATCGACTGCACCCCCTCGACCACGGGCCAGATCGCTGCCCGGTAGAGGATGAACGGTTTGCGGGCTTGGCGGTTCAATTTTAGCCGGCAACCCCGCAATCGTTTCACGGGTGCGCCAGCGCACGCAGGAACGGCCAAGCCGAATTTACACGGAGGCGCATGCGCCGCCGCGTGCGGCGAGCCAGCCGAGAACTCTCCGATGAAGAACGCTTCCCGCATTCTCACTTTCGGTGTCGTCCTGGCCCTTGCGCCGCTGGCGGCCGAAGCCCGTCCGATCTACCACACCAAGACCGATGCAAGCCCCGCCGCGAAGGCAAAGAGGGCCGCGGCGGACGGTTTCGCCGCCCGGATGAATCGCCTGGACGCTCTCATGGGAACGCCGACCACCGCGCGCACCCGCTCGGCATCGGCGGAGCACTGACGGCACGCCGTCACTCAATCTCTATCGTGACGCCCGACGCCCGCGGTTGCGGGCGGCAGATCAGCGGCCAAGCCCACCCGCCTCTTCGATGAACCGCGCGACGGTGTCGGCTCCGTCGCCGGCCCGGAGGGAGGCGAAGACGTAGGGGCGTTCGCCCCGCATCCGTTTCGTGTCGGATTCCATCACCGTCAGGTCCGCGCCGACGAGCGGTGCCAGATCGGTCTTGTTGACGATCAGCAGATCCGAGCGGGTGATGCCGGGGCCCCCCTTCCGCGGGATCTTCTCGCCCCCCGCGACATCGATCACGTAGAGGGTGATATCGGCGAGTTCCGGAGAAAACGTCGCCGCGAGGTTGTCGCCACCGGATTCAATCAGCACGAGATCGAGTTTGGGAAAACGCGAGCGCATCTGCGCCACCGCGGCAAGGTTGATCGAGGCATCCTCGCGGATCGCCGTATGCGGGCATCCGCCGGTCTCGACGCCGAGGATGCGTTCCTCGGGGAGAGCGCCCGCCACCGTCAGGATGCGCGCATCCTCCTTCGTGTAGATGTCATTGGTGATCGCACAGATCTCGTAGCGGTCGCGGAACCGCTTGCACAACTGCTCCATCAGGGCCGTCTTGCCGGAACCGACCGGCCCGCCGATGCCCACGCGCAGGGGGCCGTTGGCAGAAGCGCTCATGACGAAAGCCTCACGATCTGAAGATGCGGGAATACTGCGTCTCGTGGCGGAAAGACCCGAGATCGAGGCGCAGGCACGCGGAACCGATGTCGTCGAGCCCCGCCGTCAACGCCGCCTGAGCCAGGGACACCAGCCCTGGGGTGAGGGCCGCGACCACGCGGGTGCCGGCAGCCTGGCCGACGGGGGCGGAGCGCAGCGCCGCCGAGACGAGGTTCTGGACGAAGGCAAGGGCATAGGCGGCGAGCACCGGGCCGATCGCCATCCCGTGCGCGCCCGCCGCAGCACCGACGGCCACGGGGTAGGCGACCGGACCAGTCAGCATCGAAGCTAGGTCCAGAAGCGCCGGGCATGGCCATGCCCCCACCGTCGCATCGAGGAAGCTCCGGCCCTGCTGACTGGTCTCCAGATGCAGCTCCCGGGACGGGGCGAGAGCGAGGGCGAGATTGTTGAGATCGGCGAGGTCGTCCGCGCACGCCATCCCGGCCGCAGCATGGGCATGGGCGACGAGGATGAGGTCGTTGCGCAGGGACCCATGCTCGCAGACGTCGGAGAGCCAGGCTCTCAAGCTGTCTTCGCCCGTCACATCACCGGCTTCGACCGCCGCCTCGAGGCCGTGGGAATAGGCGTAGGCCCCGACCGGATAGCCGGGCGAGAGCCACGCGAAGAGTTGCAACGCCTCGGCGGCAGCCTCAGTCATGGGAGTGGGAATGCCCATGACCGCCGGCATAGGCGCCGCCTTCCGGGCGGAAGGGGCGGTCCACGGGCTCGGCCGTGCCGCCGAGGCCGCGAACCATCTCGGCCAGGACATGATCGTGGGCGATCCAGACCGCATCCGGCCCGATCTCAGCGGGGATGTGCCGGTTGCCGATATGCCAGATCAGCCGCCGGAGGGCGTGCTCGCTCGGCGCGCGGATTTCCAGAAGCCGCTCAGGGGCCGCCTCCACCCAGACGAGGCGGCCATTCTCCAGAACGAGGGCGTCGCCATCATTGAGAACGGCGGCGTCGGGCAGGTCGAGCAGGAAGGCAATGCCGCCGACGCCACGCATGGCGGTGCGGCGGCGGTGCCGGTCGCCGTGGTCCAGCACGACGCGGTCGACGATCTCGCCGCCGTTCAGATGGCCGGCGCGCAGGAGGCGTGTGGCGCGGATCACGATGTCATGTCCCAGGCGTCCAGTCCCGCGTCGTCATTGCTTCGAATTGCTCGTGATGACGGCGCGGATCAAAACAAGAAGTACCGCTGCGCCATGGGCAACACGTCGGCCGGCTCGCAGACCAGCAGTTCCCCGTCGGCACGCACGTCGTAGGTCTCGGGATCAACCTCGATCACCGGGGTCGCGTCGTTGAGCACCATGCTCTTCTTGGAGATGCCGCCGCGGACGTTCTCCACGGCCGCCATCTCCTTCTGCACGCCGATGCGCTCGCGCAATCCGTCCTCCAGGGCGGCTTTCGAGACGAAGGTGAGGGCGGTGGAATAGGGCACGCGGCCGTAGGCGCCGAACATCGGCCGGTAGTGAACCGGCTGCGGCGTCGGGATCGACGCGTTCGGGTCACCCATTGGCGCGGCGGCGATGGCGCCGCCCTTGAGCACGAGGTCGGGCTTTACGCCGAAGAAGGCCGGGGTCCACAGCACGAGGTCGGCGAGCTTACCCGGTTCTACCGAACCGATATGCCGGGACACGCCGTGCGCGATGGCAGGATTGATCGTGTACTTGGCCACGTAGCGCCGGGCGCGGAGGTTGTCCGTGCCGGAGGCGTCCCCCGGGAGGGCACCGCGCTGCCGTTTCATCTTGTCCGCGGTCTGCCACGTGCGAATGACGACCTCGCCGACCCGGCCCATGGCTTGGCTGTCCGACGACATCATCGAGAGGGCGCCGATATCGTGGAGGATATCCTCCGCCGCGATGGTCTCCTTGCGGATACGGCTCTCGGCGAAGGCGAGATCCTCCGGAATCGACGGATCGAGGTGGTGGCACACCATCAGCATGTCGAGATGCTCGTCGATGGTGTTGCGGGTGTAGGGCCGCGTCGGATTCGTGGACGAGGGCAGCACGTTGGCCAGCCCCGCGACCTTGATGATGTCCGGCGCGTGCCCGCCGCCCGCGCCCTCGGTGTGGAAGGCGTGGATCGTCCGGCCTCTGAAGGCGGCGATCGTGTCCTCGACGAAGCCCGATTCGTTGAGCGTGTCCGTGTGGATCATCACCTGCACGTCGTGGGCGTCGGCCACACTCAGGCAGGTGTCGATGGCTGCCGGCGTCGTGCCCCAATCCTCGTGAAGCTTCAGGGCGCAGGCGCCGCCGCGGACCATCTCGATCAGACTCTCCGGCCTCGAGGCGTTACCCTTGCCGGCGAAGGCGAGGTTCATCGGGAAGGCATCCGCCGCCTCGATCATCCGCGCGATATGCCAGGGGCCGGGCGTGCAGGTGGTGGCGAAGGTGCCGTGCGCCGGACCCGTGCCGCCGCCGAGCATCGTCGTGATGCCCGAGCACAGGGCCTCCTCGATCTGCTGCGGGCAGATGAAGTGGATGTGGCTGTCGAACCCGCCCGCGGTGAGGATCTTGCCCTCCCCCGCGATCACCTCCGTCCCCGGGCCGACGACGATATCGACGCCCGGCTGCACATCCGGGTTGCCGGCCTTGCCGAGCTTCGCGATGCGTCCGCGCACGATGCCGACATCGCACTTCACGATGCCCCAGTGGTCCAGCACCACGGCGTTGGTGATGACGGTATCGACCGCGCCGGCCGCGTTCGGCGCTTGGGATTGGCCCATCCCATCGCGGATGACCTTCCCGCCGCCGAACTTCACCTCCTCACCATAAGTGGTGAAGTCTCGTTCGACGGTGATCTCCAGGGAGGTGTCGGCGAGGCGGATCCGGTCGCCCACCGTGGGTCCGAACATGTCGGCATAAGCGGAGCGGGGCAGGCTCGCCGGCTTGGGGGAATTGCTCACGACCTCGGCCTCCGGCCTTGCAGAGCCTGCATCACAACTTGCCCATCACGTCGCCGCGGAAGCCGTGGACGATCCGCTCACCCGACAGGGGCACCAGGGTAACCTGCCGCGTCGAACCAGGCTCGAACCGCACAGCCGTGCCGGGGGCGATGTCGAGACGCTTTCCCCTGGCCTGGGCCCGGTCGAAGACGAGGCCCGGATTGGCCTCGAAGAAGTGGTAGTGCGAGCCGACCTGGATCGGCCGGTCGCCCGAATTGGCGACCTCGATCACCGTCCGCTCCGCACCGGCATTGAACACGATCTCCCCCGGCTCGGTCGTCACCGCGCCCGGCACGTCCTGGGAGGGGGCGCCGCGGATCGGATGATGGACGGTGACGAGCTTCGTGCCATCCGGGAAGGTGGCCTCCACTTGGATGTCGTGGATCATCTCGGGGATGCCGGGCATCACTTGGTCGGCGGTCAGCACCGAGGCCCCGGCGGCCATCAGCTCGGCGACCGTCCGCCCGTCGCGGGCACCCTCAACCACGAAGTCCGAGATCAGCGCCACGGCCTCGGGATGGTTGAGCTTCACGCCCCGGGCGAGGCGGTTGCGCGCCACCTGCGCCGCCATCGCGATGAGCAGCTTGTCCTTCTCGCGGGGGGTGAGGAGCACCGTCGCCTCGTCTCGTGGCCAGTTGAAGCTGGCGGAGCAAGGATCATGCTCGACGGCAGGTCAAGGCCGTTCCGCCATCCGCGGAGACATCATACTGCGTGCGACGAGGCCGAGGCGCGGTATCGCGGCAGTCCTATGCGCAGGCGGCGTATCCCCGCACGGCTAAACAAAAGAGGCGTTCAGCAGCCCGGTTCTTCACCCACGGCCATCAGCATGGCGCGGAGACGGGCGGTGCGCTCATCGCGGGCCTTCCTGTCGGCGCGGAGGGCCGAGTGAAGCGTCTCCGCCTCGGCCTTCCGTTGGCGAATGTCCGCATCGTTCGAAGCCGACGCGCGCGTTATCGCAAAGACAACAGCGGTCATGTCGTACCTCCCTGGGTCGTTTCAGCCATTCGGTAGTCAGCCGCAAGCATGCGGTCCAGCCCGAATAATAGGCATGACAGGAATGGTGGCGACGAAGATCTGCCGTTGTCTCACGCGACGGTCACGGCGCGCCCGCTTCGCGTCAGGCGGCGTCCCGCTTGGCCTGCCGGGCGGCGAGGGCCCCCGGGCGGCCGAGGCCGATTTCCTTGGCCAGGGCGGAGCGGCGGGCGGCATAGCTCGGGGCGACCATCGGATAGTCGCTCGGCAGGCCGAAACGCTCGCGGTAACTCTCGGGATCGAGCCCGTGGCTGGACAGGTGGCGCTTCAGGGTCTTGTAGACCTTGCCGTCGATGAAGCTGACCAGACCATCGCGCCCGATGGACTTGCGGATCTCCGCGTTGGTCGGCTTCTGCACCCTCTCCGCATCCTTACCCGAATCCGCCGTGTCGGTCTCGGCGAGGCGCTTGAGGGCCGCATGGACGCTGCCGATGAGCGCTGGAAGCTCCGCAGCAGGCAAAGGATTGTTGGCCACGTATGCGGAGATGACATCACTCACGTAAAGGCTGAGTTGGTGCATCATATCGTCAGCCGCAGGTTGCGCCATGTCGTCCGACATAATTTCGGGCCCCTTTATCTGATTCGTCCGATCGCAATTTCATCATCACCGCGCTGTTTTCAAGCGCTCAATGCTGCTTTTATCGCGAAACACCAAAGTCTGTGCGCATAAACTAAACTCGAGGTTTTGTGAAATTAGTGAGCCTCACTCTGTGAATGAATCGGCGCATTCGGCGTCGGATTAACGAACGGCCGGGCGAGCCCATCCCTGAGGGTTGGACAGGGCAGGCGCCCTGCGCCATGTCAGGACGAACGCCAAGAAGAACCGGCTCGGTCGCACGGGCCGAACGGGGCCAGGGGGAACAGCATGCCGCCGGACGGACAAGGCCGCACGAGATCGCTTCCGCTGAAGGGCCTTACGGTCCTGGCCCTCGAACAGGCGGTGGCAGCACCTTACTGCACCTCCCGCCTCGCCGATGCCGGGGCCCGCGTCATCAAGATCGAACGTCCGGAAGGTGATTTCGCCCGCGGCTACGATGCGGCGGTGAACGGTCTTGCGAGCTATTTCGTCTGGCTCAATCGCGGCAAGGAAAGCCTCGTCGCCGATATCAAGGACCGGGGCGATGCCGCCCTCCTGCATCGCATCCTGGAGACGACGGATGTCTTCGTTCAGAATCTCGCGCCGGGCGCAGCGGCGCGGGCGGGTTTCGGCTCGGCCGAGCTTCGCCGCCGCCATCCGCGTCTGATCACGGTGGACATCACCGGGTACGGAACGGGGCATTCCTACGCCGACATGAAGGCCTACGATCTGCTCGTGCAGGCCGAAAGCGGACTGGCGGGAATCACCGGACACCCCGCCGGACCAGGGAGGGTCGGCGTCTCCGTCTGCGACGTCGCCTGCGGAATGGATGCCCATGCCGCCGTGCTGGAGGCCCTGATCGCCAGGGGCATCACGGGGGAGGGCGCCGCGCTGGAAGTCAGCCTGTTCAGCGGCGCGGCGGACTGGATGAACGTGCCGCTGCTCTATTACGAGGGGACCGGACGCACGCCAGAGCGCCTCGGCCTCGCCCACCCCTCGATCAGCCCCTACGGCGCGTACCGGACTGCGGACGAAAGCCTCGTGCTGATCTCCATTCAGAATGAGCGGGAATGGGCCTCCTTCTGCGACCGCGTCCTCGGCGAGCCGGATCTGGCCCGTGCCGAAGGGTACGGCTCCAACAATGCCCGCGTCGCCAACCGCGCTGCGGTCGATGGCCGGATCGGGCAGGTCATCGGCCTTCTGACCCGGGATGAAGCCGCGGCGCGGCTCAAGGCGGCGGGCACCGCATACGGCTTCGTCAACACCCTCGCCGATCTTGCCACACATCCCGCCCTGGTCCGTACTGAGGTCGAGACGCCTGCCGGAACGGCGCGGATCGTGGCGCCACCGGTCCTCGTCGATGGCGAAGTGCGGCCCCTCGGGCCGGTTCCGGCGGTCGGCGAGCATAGCGCGCGGATCCGCGAAGAGTTCGGCGCGGCGATAGTCTGAAACGACACAAGCGACACCGGGAGGATACCATGCGGCTTGAGGGCAAGATCGCCATCGTCACAGGTGCGGGCGGCGGTTTCGGTGCCGGCATCGCGGAGCGCTTCGTCGCGGAGGGCGCCCGGGTCGCCCTGGTCGATATCCGGCCGGACGCCGTGGAATCGCTCGCGCGCACCCTCGGCGATCGAGCCATCGCCCTCACCGCCGATGTCGGGTCGGCGGCGGATGTCGCGGCGGTGGTGGAGGAGACGGGCAAGCGCTTCGGCGCAGCACACATCCTCGTCAACAATGCCGGCACCACCCATCGCAACAAGCCGCTGATGGAAGTGACGGAGGAGGATTTCGACCGCGTCTTCAGGGTGAACGTGAAGTCGATCTTCCATTTCGTCCGCTCGGCCGCGCCGGTGATGCGCGACAACGGCGGCGGGGTGATCCTCAACGTCAGTTCGACGGCGGCCCTTCGGCCCCGGCCCGGCCTCACGTGGTACAATGCGTCGAAGGGTGCGGCGAGCCTCGCCACCCATTCCCTCGCCCTCGAACTGGCACCCTGGAAGATCCGGGTGAACGCCCTCTGCCCGGTCATGGGGGCGACCGGATTGCTGGAGGAATTCATGGGCGTGCCGGACACGCCCGAGAACCGGACGAAGTTCATTTCGACCATTCCCCTCGGACGCCTCTCGACGGCCGAGGATATCGCGGCGGCGGCCCTGTTCCTGGCATCCGACGAGGCTGCGTTCATCACCGGGATCGACCTGCCCGTCGATGGCGGCCGGACCGCGTGACGGAGGGGGCGATGGGAAACGACTTCGCGGACTGGATCGGCCGGCGCCGTGAGGGCCGGGATCTGGTGACGCCCCGGCTCATGGCGGAGTTCCGGGCGACCTTCGCGCCCCACCTTGCGCCTGTGCCGGACGGAGACGCATGGCCGGCGTTCCACTGGTGCCTCGCACCCGAGACGCCGGCCGCGGCCGCCCTCGGCCCGGACGGCCATGCCGCCAAGGGGGGCTTTCTGCCGCCGGTCCCGCTGCCCCGCCGCATGTGGGCCGGCGGCGAGGTCGAGACCCTGTCCGCCCTCCGGGAAGGCGATGCCGTCACCCGGATCGAGACCTTGCAGGACGTGGCCTTCAAGGAGGGTCGCAGCGGGCGCCTCTGCTTCGTCACCGTATCCCACGAGGTGATCGGACCGCGGGGCGTGGCGATCCGCGAACGGCAGGACATCGTCTACCGGGAGGCCGCGGGCGCTCAGACCGGCTCGGAGACGGTGCCCGAGCGGGCCAATCCTTCCGAGTACGAGGCCGTGTGGCAATTGCTTGCGACGCCGACCCTGCTGTTCCGCTACTCGGCGATCACCTTTAACGGCCATCGATTTCATTACGATCAACCCTACGCCACCAAGGTCGAGGGCTATGCCGACCTCGTGGTTCATGGGCCAATTCAGGCGACCCTGCTCATGAACCTCGCGACGGCCACGCTCGGCCGGGTTCCGGTCCGCTTCCGGCACCGGGGCGTGTCGCCTATGACCGCCAACCAGACCTTTTCCGTCTGCGGCCGCACCAACAGCCAGGGCTGGGAAGGCGTCACCCTGGACGCATCAGGCCGGATCTGCATGCGGGCCACCGCCTCCGTGTAAGGCGCCTCGCTCACGCGACCGAACCGGAAGCTTGGGCGAAATGAAGCTTTTGGTCAGCCGAACCCTTGCCGTTCGGCGCCGAGCCTGACAGGCTATTCAAAATACAAAGAGCCCGAACTGGGCATCCCGGGAGGACACCATGAAGGCTCTGCTGTTCGGTGCGTTCGGCTGCGCGCTGGCATTCGCGTCCCCGGCTTGGGCGGACCCGATCATCATCAAGTTCAGCCATGTCGTGACGGCCGACACGCCGAAGGGGCAGGGCGCCGAAAAGTTCAAGCAACTCGCCGAGGAACGTACCAAGGGTGCGGTGAAGGTCGAGATCTATCCGAACAGCACGCTCTACAAGGACAAAGAAGAAGTCGAGATGCTTCAACTCGGCGCGGTACAGATGCTCGCGCCCTCGACAAGCAAGTTCGGGCCCCTCGGCGTGAAGGAGTTCGAGGCCTTCGACCTTCCCTACATCTTTCCGAACGAACAGGTGCTTCGCCGGGTGCAGGACGGGCCGATCGGCCAGGGCTTGTTTAAGAAGCTCGAAGGCAAGGGCATCAAGGGGCTGGCCTACTGGGACAACGGCTTCAAGATCATGACCTCGAACCGGCCGATGCACCTGCCGGAGGACATGAAGGGCCTGAAGATGCGGATCCAGTCGTCCAAGGTCCTCGAAGCGCAGTTCAAGCAGATCGGCGCCCTGCCGCAAGTCCTGGCCTTCTCTGAACTTTATCAGGCCCTTCAGACCGGTGTCGTCGATGGCCAGGAGAACCCGCCGTCGAACGTCCTGACGCAGAAGATCAACGAGGTGCAGAAACACGCCACGCTGACCTACCACGGGTATGTCGGCTACGCGGTGATCGTGAACAAGCCTTTCTGGGACGGCCTACCGGCCGACATTCGGACGACCCTCGAAGGCTGCATCAAGGATGCCACGGATTTCGAGCACTCGGTCGCCAACTCGGACAACGAGAAGGCGCTGGCCACCATCCGCGCCACCGGCAAGACGGAGGTCTACACGCCGACGGAAGCCGAGAACGCCGCGTGGCGCAAGGCCCTGGCCCCGGTGCAGAAGGAGATGGCCTCCCGGGTGGGCAGGGACTTGGTCACGGCCCTGAACAAGGAAGCCGAGGCGGCGGGGGCGCCGGCGAATTGAGGCGTCGGCCGGCAGCCGCCCTGTCCTGAATCGACAGCAGCCGATGCGAACCCCATGCTCCTGAAGATCCTTGACCGACTCGAAGAGCTGTTGATCGGCTCTCTGATGGCGGCGGCGACGCTCATCACCTTCGCCACCGTCGTGCACCGCTTCCTCTCAGGCATCCCGAGCCTGCAGGACTACACCGATCGGATCGACTTCGGGTGGTCCCAGGAACTGTGCATCTACATGTTTATCTGGGTCGCGAAATTCGGCGCGGCCTACGGTGTCCGCACCGGCATCCATGTGGGCGTCGACGTGCTGGTGAACCGGCTGCCGCCCCGCGCCCGCCGGGGGATGGTGATCGTCAGCCTGATGGCCGGTGCCCTGTTCACGGGGATCGTCGGCACCCTCGGGGCGAGCTTCGTCTGGCGTATCGGCCATACCGACCAGACAACGCCGGACATGGAGATCCCGGTCTGGATCGTCTACCTCGCGATCCCGCTGGGCTCCTACCTGATGTGCTTCCGCTTCCTCCAAGTGGCCTGGACCTTCCTGCGCACAGGGCACCTGCCCGCCCGCGACCACGCCCATGTCGATGGCGTCGAAACCGTCGAGGGCGTCGATCCAATCCAGCTGGGACGCGAGGGAGGGCCGGCGTGAGCGCACTCATGGCACGCGGAGAGCCGCACGAATGAGCGGCGTGATCATCTTCGGGCTGCTCATCGCCCTCATGCTCACCGGCATGCCGATCTCCATCGCCCTCGGCCTGACGGTGTTGACCTTCCTCTTCACCCTTACCCAGGTGCCGATCGAGAGCGTCGCCCTCAAGCTTTTCACGGGGATCGAGAATTTCTCGATCATGGCGATCCCGTTCTTCATCCTGGCCGGAAACTTCCTTGCCCAGGGCGGTGTCGCCCGGCGGATGATCGCCTTCACGACCTCCCTGGTCGGGCACTGGCCGGGCGGTCTCGGGCTGGCGGGCGTGGTCGCCTGCGCCCTGTTCGCGGCGGTCTCGGGGTCGAGCGTCGCGACCGTCGTCGCCATCGGCTCGATCGCCCTGCCGGCCATGGTCGCGGAGGGCTATCCTCGCCGGTTCGGAGCCGGAATCATCACCACGTCGGGCGCGCTCGGTATCCTCGTCCCGCCCTCGATCATCCTCGTCCTGTACGGTGTCTCCACCAACTCCTCGATCGGTAACCTTTTCCTGGCCGGCGTCATGCCGGGCATCGTGCTTTCGTTGCTGCTCGGGGCCGTCACCTTTCTGATCGCCCGGAAGAACGGCTATCCGCGCATGCCCAAGGCGACATGGGGCGAACGCTTCCGGGCGTTTCGCGAAAGCGTCTGGGGTCTGTTCCTCGTGGTGATGGTGATCGGCGGCATCTATGCCGGCATCTTCACGCCCACCGAGGCCGCGGCGACGGCGGCAGTCTATGCCTTCGTCATCGCCGTCTTCGTCTACCGTGACCTGACGCTTTCGGATGTGCCGCGCGTGCTGCTCGCCTCGGCGAACATGAGTGCGATGCTCCTCTATATCATCACGAACGCGGTGCTGTTCTCGTTCCTGATGACGTCCGAGAACATTCCCCAGGCGATGGCGGCATGGCTCATCGCCAAAAACTTCAGCCCCCTGGTGTTCCTGCTCGTCGTCAACATCATCCTGCTGGTGGCCGGCAACGTGATGGAGCCGTCCTCGATCCTTCTGATTATGGCGCCGATCCTGTTCCCCATCGCCGTGAAGCTCGGGATCGATCCGATTCATTTTGGGATCATCATGGCGGTCAACATGGAAGTCGGGCTCTGCCACCCCCCGGTCGGACTGAACCTCTACGTGGCGAGCGGCATCGCCCATATGGGCATCTCGGAGCTCACCGTTGCCGTCCTGCCGTGGCTGCTGACGATGCTGGGCTTCCTCATCCTCGTCACGTACTGGCCCGCTCTGTCCCTCTGGCTGCCCCGGGCCTTGGGGGCGATGTGACCGGGGCCGTGGTACGAGGGTAGGGGTGACGGGGCGAGTTACTCCTCGTCCTCCGCATCCTCGTCGGCGAGGTTGCGCATGACATCCAGGCAGCCCTGCAGGATGTAGGCGGCGGCGAGCTTGTCCACGAGCTCGCCCCGGCGCTGGCGCGACGCGTCGGCCTCGATCAGCGCCCGGGTGACGACGGCCGTGGAGAGCCGCTCGTCGAAGAAGAGGATGGGAAGCGGCAAGATCGGCGCGAGGTTGCGGGCGAAGGCCCGCGTCGACTGAACCCGTGGCCCCTCGCTCCCATCCATGTTCAGCGGCAGGCCGAGCACGAGCCCGCCGACCCGGTGCGCCTCGCAGACCGCCTTCAGCCGCGCCGCATCGGGGGTGAACTTCACACGGCGGATCGTCTCGAGCGGGCTCGCGATCTGGCGGCCCAGATCCGACAGGGCGAGCCCGATCGTCTTGGTGCCGAGGTCGAGGCCGAGCAGGCGCGCCCCCCCGCGGGAGGCGGCCACGAAGTCGCGGATCGTCTGCTTGTCCATGCCGCAGGACCTACGCGAGGCGGGGCGCGCGCGCCACCGCTCCATCCACAGCCTTAACCATATCAGTTGTCGAGGCGGATTCTCCGGGAGCGAAGCCTGAATTAATTGGTTAAGGATTGATTAACGGACATCGCGGAGACGGCTGTGCCGGTCGCTTCTGACATTATCGATCATCAGGCGGAGCTTGCTCGCCGTCGCCGCAATCGCTGGCTGCTCATTCTGGCCTTCGAAGTGCTGGTTTTTGGCGCCGCCCAATCCGTGTTGCGGCCGATCCAACCCGCGGGCGTCGTGGTGGAGCAGACCGTCACGCCCAACCATGTGGTGACCTGAACCGGCCGCGTTGCGGCGCTTGGAACCGCAATGCTATAGCCCGGCCGACCGGCGGAACGAGTCCCCGGTCGCGACGAATGGGACGGCATGTCTGTCGACGAGAAGACTGTGCGGCGGATCGCACATCTGGCGCGTATCGCGGTGACCGACGAGGAAGTCGGTCCCCTGGGCGCCGAACTGAACACCATCCTCGCCTTCGTTGAGCAACTCGGGATGGTGGACGTCTCCGGGGTTGAACCGATGACGTCGGTGCTGCCCATGGCGATGAAGAAGCGCGAGGACGCCGTCACGGATGGCGGCCGTGCCGACGCCGTGGTGGCCAACGCCCCCGAGACCGAAGACAACTATTTCCTGGTTCCGAAGGTGGTCGAATAGCCCTCCGGCCCGGACCTTTTCTTGAATGGACGCGCCCCCGGCGCACAGGGACCTGAGACGCGTGAGCAGCCCCAACGAACTCACCCTCGCCGACGCGCGGGACGCCCTGAAGGCGAAGACCCTCTCCGCCCGCGAGCTGACCCAGGCGCATCTCGATGCCATGGCCAAGGCGCGTTCGCTGAACGCCTACCTGCTCGAGACGCCTGAGCGGGCCCTCGCGATGGCCGACAAGGCGGACAGCAAGATCGCCGCCGGTGAGGCCCGCCCGCTGGAGGGGATCCCCCTCGGCATCAAGGATTTATTCTGCACGGACGGCGTCGAGACGACGGCGGGATCCAAGATCCTGAAGGGGTTCGAGCCGCACTACGAATCGGCCGTCTCGGCCAACCTCTGGCGCGACGGCGCCGTGATGCTCGGCAAACTCAATCTGGACGAGTTCGCCATGGGCTCGTCCAACGAGACCAGCGCCTTCGGCAACGTGATTTCCCCGTGGCGCCGGAAGGGCTCCGAGGCGCCCCTCGTCCCCGGCGGCTCGTCGGGCGGGTCGGCCGCGGCCGTGGCGGCGCGCCTCTGCCTGGGAGCCACGGCAACGGATACCGGTGGATCGATCCGCCAGCCGGCTGCCTTCACCGGCACGGTCGGCATCAAGCCGACTTACGGCCGATGCTCCCGCTGGGGCACGGTGGCCTTCGCCTCGTCCCTCGACCAGGCGGGGCCCATCGCCCGCACGGTGAGGGACTGCGCGATCCTCCTCACGTCCATGAGTGGCCCCGATCCCCGCGATACCACCTGTGCCGACCTGGCCGTGCCGGATTTCGAAACGTCGGTCGGGCGGGGCGTCAAGGGTCTGACCATCGGCATCCCGAAGGAGTACCGGGTCGACGGCATGCCGGCCGAGATCCAGAAGCTCTGGGACGAGGGCGCCGCATGGCTGAAGGCGGCCGGGGCAACGATCAAGGAGATCTCGCTCCCCCACACCTCCTATGCGCTGCCGGCCTACTATATCGTCGCCCCCGCCGAGGCCTCCTCTAACCTCGCCCGGTACGACGGTGTCCGCTATGGCCTGCGGGTGCCGGGCAAGGACATCGCGGGGATGTACGAGAACACCCGGGCCGCAGGATTCGGGCGCGAGGTGAAGCGCCGGATCATGATCGGCACCTACGTTCTCTCGGCCGGATATTACGATGCCTATTACGTGCGCGCCCAGAAGATCCGCACGCTGATCAAGCGAGACTTCGAGGCCGCCTACGCAGATGGCGTGGACGCCATCCTGACCCCCGCGACGCCGTCAGCCGCCTTCGGCATCGGCGAGAAGGCCAATGCCGACCCGGTGGAGATGTACCTCAACGACGTCTTCACCGTGACCGTGAACATGGCAGGCCTTCCGGGGATCGCCGTGCCGGCGGGTTTTGATTCGCAGGGCCTGCCGCTCGGGCTGCAGTTGATCGGGCGCCCATTCGACGAGGAAACCCTGTTCGCCGCCGCGCAGGTGATCGAAGACTCAGCCGGGCGCACGGTGCTGCCCGCCGCGTGGTGGGCATGACCGTCCCGTTCTATCCCTGGACCGTGTGGATCTGGGCGGGGTTCGACCCCGCCCTCATCGTGGTGGCGCTGTATCTCGGCTGGAAGGCCGATCAATTCGGCAAGACCTTTATCGCGGCCATCGCGGCCTTCGCCATCGCGGTGCTCTTCTCGTGGGTGGTCACGGCCGCGGGCATTCCCTGGCCGGCGCCGATCACCCATGACGGGCCCACGTTCTTCACCGTCCGCGCCGTGGCAGCCCTGCTCTGGGCCATCCTCGGCTACGGCGCCCGCCGCGTGGTGGCGCGACGCGCTTGACCCTGCGGGCAGGGGGCTCCTAACTGCGGGCTCGAATTCGCTCCCACCCGCGCCCTCATCCTGAGGCGCCAGCGCCAGCGGGCCTCGAAAGAGACTTCCAGCGGCCGCGCGAACCCTGGAGCCCTCCTTCGAGGCGGCTGTCGCCGCACCTCAGGATGAGGCAAACGGGTGGGACATCACCGTGAAGCGCCTCTGCGGCCCGGACCGACCATGAACGCACCCGTTGACCCCAAGAAGCTGATCAAGGGCGGCCTGCATGACTGGGAGGTCGTGATCGGCATGGAGATCCATGCACAGGTCACGAGCAAGGCGAAGCTGTTCTCCGGCGCCTCTACGGCGTTCGGGGGCGAGCCCAACGACCACGTTTCCCTGGTCGATGCGGCCATGCCGGGCATGCTCCCGGTGATCAACCAGGAATGCGTCGCCCAGGCGGTGCGCACCGGTCTTGGGCTGAAGGCGAAGATCAACCTGCGCTCGGTGTTCGACCGCAAGAATTACTTCTACCCGGATCTGCCGCAGGGCTACCAGATCTCGCAGTACAAGGACCCGATCGTGGGGGAGGGCGAGGTGTTGGTCGACATGCTCGACGGCACTTCGTTCACCGTCGGCATCGAGAGGCTTCACCTGGAGCAGGATGCCGGCAAGTCCCTGCACGACCAGGACCCGACCCGCAGCTTTGTGGACCTGAACCGCTCCGGTGTCGCGCTGATGGAAATCGTGTCCCGCCCGGACCTCCGGTCCTCCGAAGAAGCGAAGGCCTATGTGACGAAGCTGCGCACGATCCTGCGCTACCTCGGTACCTGCGACGGCGACATGGAGAAGGGCAGCCTGCGCGCCGACGTGAACGTCTCCGTTCGCCGCCCCGGCGAACCGCTCGGCACCCGGTGCGAGATCAAAAACGTCAACTCGATCCGCTTCATCGGGCAGGCCATCGAGACCGAGGCCCGCCGCCAGATCGCGATTTTGGAGGATGGCGGCAAGATCGATCAGGAGACCCGCCTGTTCGATCCGGGCAAGGGCGAGACTCGGTCGATGCGCTCGAAGGAAGAGGCGCACGACTACCGCTACTTCCCGGACCCGGACCTGCTGCCGCTCGAGTTCGACCAGGCTTTCGTGGATTCCCTGGCAGAGGGGCTGCCCGAACTGCCGGACGCCAAGAAGGCCCGGTTCGTGAAGGATTTCGGCCTCTCGCCCTACGATGCAGGAGTGCTCGTCGCCGAGCGAGCCTCGGCCGATTATTACGAGGCCGTTGCCAAGGGCCGGGACGGCAAGGCGGCCGCCAACTGGGTCATTAACGAGCTGTTCGGCCGCCTCAACAAAGAGGGCCTCGGCATCGAAGAGACGCCGGTCTCCGCCGACCAGCTCGGCACTATCGTGGATTTGATCGGCGAAGGGGTCATCTCGGGCAAGATCGCCAAGGACCTCTTCGAGATCGTTTGGGCCGAAGGCGGCGACCCGCGGGCCGTCGTCGAGGCCCGGGGCATGAAGCAGGTGACCGACACCGGGGCCATCGAGGCCGCCGTGGACGATATCATCGCCAAGAACCCCGACAAGGTCGCTCAAGCGAAGGAGAAGCCGACACTTCTCGGCTGGTTCGTCGGCCAGACGATGAAGGCCACCGGCGGCAAGGCCAACCCCGCCGCGGTCAATGCCTTGCTGAAGGCGAAGCTCGGGATCGAGTGAGGCGGGGGCTGCTCACGTTAACGGGGATCGTTGCGAGGGTCATCCCTCCTTCGCCCTCATCCTGAAGTGCCCGCGTCAGCGGGCCTCGAAGGAGGGCTCCAGGGATCGCTGAGACCTCTGGAGCCTTCCTTCGAGGCCGCCGCTTTGCGCCGGCACCTCAGGATGAGGGGCAGGGTTGGAGGGGTGAATGACCACCAACTTATGCAATGCCGCGCCTATAGTGACGCCGACGGTCATCTAGACTGGTAGCACGTTCGTATACTTCACCTGCCCAAGGGCAAAACTCGATTCGATCGAACCGACGCCGTCGAGGCGCGTGAGTTTGTCTTTCAAGAACCGTTCATAGGCGGCAAGGTCCGGCACCACGACCCGCACGAGGTAATCGTGCCGGCCGGTCATCAGGTAGCATTCCACCACCTCCGGCCAGCGGGCCACTGCCTCGGCGAAGCGGTCTAATTCCTCCTCGCGCTGGCGTTCGAGCTTCACGGAGGCGAAGACAGAAATCGGCAGGCCGACCCGTGCTTGATCGACCAGGGCGACGTAGCCCTTCAGGATGCCGGCTTCCTCCAGCATCCGTATGCGCCGAAGGGTCGGCGAGGCCGAGAGCCCCACCCGGTCGGCGAGGTCCTGCACCGTGATGCGCCCGTCCCGCTGCAGCTCCGCCAGGATCTTGCGGTCGATTTGATCGATGGTCCGTTCTGGCATGATCTGCCAACCGCGCTCCTAAAATGCGTGATGTCTGCCAATAATTACCCGCGGAGGGACGGATTTGGCAACTTCCGCCCTCGGATCCATGGCATTTTCCTGCATCTTTCGCAGAGACCGCCATGTCGCCCGCCATCTCCGCCGACACTGCCACCGCCGATCCGCGCCTGTCCTACCTCGCAGAGCTCGAGCGCCGTGCCCTGTGGCTGTCGACGTGGATGATCCACAACGCCAACCACATCCGGCCGAACCACGACGGGATGAAGGTGGGCGGCCACCAAGCCTCGTCCGCTTCCCTGGCGACCATCCTGACGGCCCTCTACTACGCGGCCCTGCGCCCGGAGGACCGGGTGGCGGTGAAGCCCCATGCAGGGCCGGTCTTCCACGCCCTGCAATACATCGCCGGCCGGCAGACACAGGAGAAGCTCGAGAACTTCCGCGGCTTCGGCGGCGTGCAATCCTACCCCTCCCGGACGAAGGACACGGATGACGTCGATTTCTCGACCGGATCCGTCGGCCTCGGCGTCGCCCAGACGCTGTTCGGCTCCCTGGTGCAGGATTACGTCCGCGCCCATGGCTGGGGTCTCGACCGTCCGGAAGGCCGCATGGTCGCCCTCGTGGGCGATGCCGAGATGGACGAAGGCAATATCTTCGAGGCCCTCATGGAGGGCTGGAAGCATGGCCTCCGCCGGACATGGTGGATCATCGATTACAACCGCCAGAGCCTCGATGCAGTGATCCGCGAAGGCCTCTACACCCGCTTCGAGGAGATCTTCCGATCCTTCGGCTGGGATGTGGTCGTTCTGAAATACGGGAGTCTCATGGACGCCGCCTTCGCCGAACCTGGCGGTGAGCGCCTGCGCGACTGGATCGATACCGCCCCCAACCAGCTTTATGCGGCCTTGACGTTCCAAGGTGGCGCCGCATGGCGCAAGCGTCTGAACCAGGATCTCGCTGGGCATGAAGACGCGCTGGCCCTCGTCGCCCGACGGAACGACGAGCAACTCGCCGCCCTTATGGGGAATCTCGGCGGCCACGACATGGTCAATCTGCTGAAGGCGTTCGAGGCGGCTGACAACGACCGCCCCACTGTCTTCATCGCCTACACAGTAAAGGGATACGGCCTGCCGCTCGCCGGCCATAAGGACAACCATTCGGGCCTGCTCACCCCCGCTCAGACGGAGTTGTTCCGTGAGAAGGTCGGCGTGCGCGCCGGCCGGGAATGGGAGCCCTTCGAGGGCCTGCAGGTGCCCGAGCAGGAGCTGCGCCGGTTCATCGAAGGATCGCCGTTCTTCTCCGCCGGCCCGCGCCGCTACAGCGCGCCCAAGCTCCCGGTTCCGGAAGATTTCCCGTGCCCCCGCCAAGCCAGCCTTTCCACTCAGGCGGGCTTCGGGATAATCCTCAATGAACTCGCCAAGGCGGATACGCCCCTGGCCTCGCGTATCGTCACGACCTCCCCCGATGTGACGGTGTCCACCAATCTCGGCGGATGGGTGAACCGCCGCGGCCTCTTCGCGAAGGAGGAGCTGCGCGACCTGTTCAAGTCTGAGCGTATCCCGTCGACGTTCAACTGGGACTTCTCCACCAAGGGGCAGCATCTGGAACTCGGCATCGCGGAGATGAACCTGTTTCTGCTGCTCTCGGCGCTCGGCCTGTCGGACCGGCTGTTCGGTGAGCGTCTGATCCCCATCGGCACGCTCTACGATCCGTTCATCTGCCGGGGCCTCGATGCCCTGAACTATGCCTGCTACCAGGATGCCCGGTTCATCATCGCAGCGACTCCATCCGGCGTGACACTGGCGCCGGAAGGCGGTGCCCATCAGTCGATCAACACGCCGCTCATCGGCATGGCCCAGGACGGTCTCACGACGTTCGAACCGGCCTTCGTGGACGAACTGTCGATCATCATGGCCCACGCGTTCGATTTCGTGCAGCGGGAGGGCAAGGACGGTGGTTCGGTCTACCTCCGCCTTTCGACCCGCAGCCTGACGCAGCCGCAACGGACGATGAACACGGCGTTGGCGCAGAATATCATCGAGGGCGCCTACTGGCTGCGCGAGCCCGGCCCGAACGCCGATCTCGTCGTCGCCGTGACCGGCGCCCCCACCCCGGAAGCGATCGAGGCTGTGGGGCTGATGGCCGAAGACCGCCGGGATATCGGCCTGCTCGCCGTGACCTCCTATGACCGGCTGCATGCCGGGTGGTCGGCGGCCCAGCGTGCCCGGGAAGCAGGAGACCGCGATGCGTGGTCCCACGTGGAAGATATCCTCGATGGGCTACCCGCCCATTGCGGGCTGGTCACGGTGGTCGATGGCCATCCGGCGACCCTCGGGTGGCTCGGCTCCGTCCACGGACACCGGACCCGGGCTCTCGGTATCGAGCGGTTCGGCCAGACCGGGACAGTCGCCGACCTCTACCGCCACTACGGCCTCGACGCTGAGGGCATCGCCGCAGCCGCGAACGGCCTCTCGCCTGAACGGCCGATCAGGCTTCGGGGCTACGGCCACCGCATCGGTCGCAGCGCAATGCACGCTTGACGGTCATTTCACGAACGTTTCCAATGCCGTCCTGAACGGTTCTCGCAGGGTTAAGGACTAAGGTCCTACATACAAACCTTTGATAGCATTATACCGTAAGTTCGGTTTAAATCGTCCAGCGATCAGAGGTTAGTTCCCGACGTGGTTCGTTGGGTCCGGGCCTCTGCCGGAGCGGGATTGATGAAGTCATTTAAGCCGAAGCAATCGACGCCGGTCGATCAGGGGATCGGCAGCAGAATCGCACTGCTGCGGACCGCTAATGGCCTGAGCCAGTCACAGCTTGCCGATGCTCTGGGCATTAGCTTCCAGCAGGTCCAGAAATACGAAGCCGGGAAAAACCGGATCGGTGCCGGCCGTCTCCAAGCCATCGCAGACCGGCTCGGGGTTCCGGTTTCGACGTTCTTCGAAGACACGACACAGCCGCCGAGCGACGATGCTGTCGAATTGCTTCTGCAAAGCGACGGCGCGATCGATCTTCTGCGCGCCTACGTCTCCATCCAGGATGATGAGCTGCGCCGGAGCATCGTGACGATGGTGAAGGCGACGCTTCGCGTGTCGAAGGCCGGTGCCGCGGCCGGGGAACAGGATGCTTCCAATTGCCCGGCTGCCGGCCCCTCCCACTGAGCGCGGTACAGGGTCCGGGTCGGTCGCCGATCTGGACGGTGGGCCTGCACGGAACGCGAATGCCGGTCCAACCTCAGGGTGCGAACCGGGCAAAAGTGACGGCGGTTTCACCGTAAGTCCGCCGCGCGAGCTCCCGGAAGCCATCCGGCAGGTTGACCTGGGACGCCGCCGCTTCCTCGACCACGGCGAGGGCCCCCTCTTCGAGCCAGGCACCGGCAGCAGCGCTGGCCAAAGCTGCAGGGGCGAGGTCTCGGCCATAGGGTGGATCACAGAACAGAACCGAGAACCGACCCGCCGGACCGGCTTCGCCCAAACGGGTCGCGTCGCGCCGGAACAGGCGGGTCGTGCCTTCCGCACCGAACGCCTCGATATTCGCGCGGATCACGCTGCGCGCCTCCGTGCTGTCGTCGACGAGGAGGGCGTATGACGCCCCGCGTGACAGGGCCTCGAAACCGAGTGCCCCCGTTCCGCTGAACAGGTCAAGCACCCGCGCGCCGGCCACGACATCGTCGTAGCCGTGCGTGAGCACGTTGAAGAGCGATTCGCGCAGGCGGTCGGAGGTGGGCCGGATCGCATCCGTCCGCGGCGTGGCAAGCCGCCGCCCACGCCATTGCCCACCGACGATCCGCATCGCCAGCGCGCTCTATCGGGCGCCGCGCGGCGGACGGCTGCCGCCGCCCTTTGGGCCGCCGGGGCGCGATCCGCCGGGCTTTCCGCCCCCGCCGGACTTGAAGCCACCGGGTTTGAAGCCTCCGGGCTTACCGCCACGTCCCGCTCCGCCGCCCGGCTTGCCGTCGGGCCGCGATCCGCCCGCGCTGAAGCCGCCGCCGGGCTTACCAGCCGGACGCTCGAACGACCCCTTGCCGGGGCCGGCCGAGCGGCCACGGAACTCGTTGCCGCCATCCGACCGGGCGCGCTGGCCGCCGCTGAAACCGCCATCCTGCCGCGGTCCGCGGCGCTCGCCGCCGCCTTCGCTCCGTTCGGCGGGGCGGCCGCGGAACGGCGCGCCACCCTCACGGCGCTGGCCACCACCGCGCTCATCGCGCCGATTGCCGCCATCGGAACTGTCGCGGAACCGCGCGCGGTTCGGGCCACTGGTCTCAGCCTGGTCCCGGCTGCGGGCGGGACGTTCTCCCCGCGGGGCCTCGTTCCCCCGGAACGATGTCCGCTCCCGGCGCGGTTCGGTGGGGGCCGTATCGTTCCCAGGGCGGCCTGTAGGCGCCTTGGAGTAGCGCCGACGCGGCTGCTCCTCGACCCTCGGCTGGGCGGGCGTCGGCGACAGTCGCTCGACGAGCACACGCCGGTCTCCGGCCTTGATCGCCCCGACCCGTTCACGCCCTCGTTCCGCCGCCCGGGCCTGATCCTCCCGGGGGTCGGCCCCCCGCCGGGGCGGACGCGCTGGCTTGTAGACCCCCGTCTCCTCGCCCTCATCCCGCCACACCGAGCGACGCGGTCCCGAGCCTGCGCCGCCGGTGGAGACGCGCTGTGGCGCCGGCCGGGCGGGGGCACGGCGCTCCGGCCTCTTGGAAGATTCGCCATCTCCCTTCGCCGCCTTCGCGGGGCCGCCGAAGGGGGAGATCGGCTCCCGAACCGGGCTTTCAAAATCGACGCCGGCCTGCTCCGACAGACTCTTGCCGAGCTGATCCTTCAGGACGCGGGTGCGGACTTCCTCGACGAGACCGACTTCCAGATCGCCGAGCTGGAACGGTCCGAACGACAGGCGGATCAGCCGGTTCACCTGCAGGCCGAGATGCTCCAGGATGCGCTTGACCTCGCGGTTCTTGCCCTCGCGCAAACCGAGCGTCAGCCAGAGGTTGTCACCCTGCATGCGGTCGAGGGTGGCTTCGACCGGGCCATATTCCATGCCGTCGATGGTGACGCCCTTGGCGAGCCGGTCGAGCTGCGCCTGGTCGGTGTCGCCGTGGGCCCGGACGCGGTAGCGGCGCAGCCAGCCCGTATCGGGATGGGCAATGACCTTCGCCAGTCCGCCGTCGTTGGTGAGGAGCAGCAAGCCCTCTGTGTTGATGTCGAGGCGGCCCACGGCGACGACCCGGGGCATATCCTCGGGCAGCACCTCGAACACCGTCTGCCGCCCTTCCGGATCGCGGGCAGTGGTGACGAGGCCGCGCGGCTTATGGAAGATCCAGAGGCGGGTGCGTTCCCGGGCCGGCAGGGGCTCGCCATCGACAACGATCGCATCGTCGTCGGTGACATTGAGGGCCGGCGAATCGATCACCGCGCCGTTCACGCTTACACGGCCGGCGAGAATCATCGTTTCTGCATCGCGCCGTGATGCGAGGCCGGCGCGGGCAATCGCCTTGGCGATGCGCTCTCCAGCGAATCCCCCCGATCCCTCATCGGCCGGCGTCTCGCCTTCCACCGCGGCGGGCTCTGGGGTGGATTCGGGCGCACGGCGTTTCAGGGTGGCGTCACCGGAAGGGCCGGCCCGTCGCTTGGGGCGGGTGTCCGAAGGGTCAGACGCGAGGTCCTTGGCGCTGCCAGCATCGGTGGCGGGCGTCCAGGGAGCCTGGGGCGTATCGGATTGGTCCCGGTCCGGCCCGGGCGTGTCGTCGTTTGGAATGTCGGTCATCGGCGGCCCATACCAGAGCCGCCGGTTCGAGGCGAGGCCGCCGACGCATCCGGGGGACGACGCGAGGCGCGCGTCCCGCCGGATGACACTGTCGTGGCCGTCAGAGCCTGGGGGAGCGCCCGCGCATCACGCCGAAGACGGCGGAGATCAGGAACAGGGCGATGGCGACGAAGAAAACCAGCTTTGCGGCTTCCACGGCAGTCCCGGCGATGCCGCCGAAGCCGAGAAGCGCTGCCACGAGGGCGACGACGAGGAACGTGATTGCCCAACCGATCATGGGGAAACTCCTGCGCGGAACGGCGTCGGTGGCGCCGCTGGGGCGCCGCCGTCCGAAAGATTAACCGCCGCAGCGCCCGACCGTTTCCGAAGAACGCCGGCGCGCCGCGAACCGATCTGGATCAGATCTTGTCAGTCGCCGACTTGACGGCGCCCTTGGCGTCGCCGACCGTGCTCTGGGCCTTGCCCTTGAGCTCCTGAGCGGCACCGTCGGCCTTCATCTTGTCGTTGTTGGTCGCGTCGCCGATGCCCTGCTTGGCCTTGCCGAGCACTTCGTTGGCCGCGCCCTTGATCTTGTCGGTGGTGCTGCTCATGGCGTCACTCCATTTTGTCTTGTTACGGCAAAGCCGCGTCGAACAAGCAACGGGCATGGGCGCGGTAATGTTCCTTTTGTCAACATCACGGGATTGCGCGGGGCGCGAGGGTCCGAGAGCTGATGTCTGACAGCTCACCCTCACCGTTCGACCTCGCCTTCGATGCGGCCCGGCAGGCCGAGGCCGAGGGTGAAGTCCCCGTCGGGGCCGCCGTCGTGAAGGACGGGCGGGTGATCGCGGTCGCGCACAATCGCCCCAGGGCCCTGCGCGATCCCACCGCCCATGCGGAAATCCTGGCGATCCGGGCGGCCTGCATCGCCCTCAATGACGAGCGACTTTCGGGCTGCGACCTGTACGTGACGCTGGAACCCTGCCCGATGTGTGCCGGCGCCATTTCCTTCGCCCGCATCCGCCGGCTCTATTATGGCGCCAATGACCCCAAGGGCGGCGGCGTGGAGCATGGACCGCGGGTCTTCACGCAGCCGACATGCCACCATGCCCCCGAGGTTTACGGTGGGTTCCGGGAGACCGAGGCGTCGGCGCTGCTGAAGGCCTTCTTCGCCGCGCGGCGAGAGTGAAGCACGCTACCCCGACGAACGGAGTGTCGTTCAGGGATTGACCCGGAGCCCCACCAGCACGGTGTTGTCCCGGAAGCTCGATCCGGCAGCGGTGCTGTTTATCTGCTGGTAGATGTAGGTTCCGCGCAGGGTCAGCCAGCGGTTGAAGTGGTAGTCGAACCGGGCCGTGGCGGAGAAACCGTTGTCGCGGATCGTGCTGTCACGGTACTCATTGTGAAGAACCGAGCCACCGAGCACGAAGGACAGGTTTCGCAACAGATCGTGTTGCACTTCGAGGGTCGCGACCTCGGTCAGCACGCCGCTCGATCCGGGGATCGTGGTCTCCGTCACCCCCGTGGCCGCGTTCAGCCGCACGGTGGTGAGCGGCGTCGCCGACCACGTCAGGTTGGCGTTGACGAGGGGGGCGTCGATGTCGCGAAGGGATGGATCGACGTACGAGCGATGCTGGATGCCCGCCGAGACCTCACCGGTCAGACGGCTGGCGAGGCCGACCTGGGCGCCGGCCAGGACGCCGACGCCATTTGAATCACGCTGGATGCCGAAGGCGTCGAAGCGTTGATCGTAGATGCGGGTATCGCCGATCACATCCACGAAGGGCTTGAAATCGGGGTTGATCTCGTAGGCCGCACGCAGGCGCAGGCTGAACTGGTTGAGGTTGCGGTCCGATTGGCGGATCCGAGTGCCGTTGCTGAGCTGCACGTCGTCGAATTCGGAGCGGTCGAGGAGGCCGCTGACGGTGATCGACAGACGGTTGAAGGTCTGCGTGGCTCCGATCGTCCCGCCGTAAAGGGCCAGGAGGGGCCGGCTCGTCGCGGTCGCTGCCTGCAGGTTCGGGCTGGTGGTCCGCTGGGTGTCGATCAGGAAGCGGCCTTGCGCATCGAAATGCAGGTCGCGGGTCGCATCGACCCGCAGGTTCACGATGCCGTCCGCCGCCGGGCGGCTTGCCGCCTCGTTCTGAGGGGTCTCGAGATAGGCGCCGCGCAGGGAGCCATCGACCGAACTGGACGACCAGTCGCTTCGGAAGTCGACAGTGCCTTCCGTGCGCAGGGCGGCCGAGCCGCGGGCAAACTGGCGCGTCGTCTGATCGGGGTTCGAATCGTACCCGATGCTCTGAGCGAAGGTCGGCAGCACCGTGAAGGTGCCGACCTTGTAGCCGAGGGGCGCATAGGCTGGGTCCGCCGGGATCGGCCGGGACAGATCGGTACCCAGGATGAAACCTGGTGTGAGAAGGCCGAGGGAAGGGTTGTTCGCGAAGAGAGGCAGGCGCGACCCGAGGGTCGACAACGGCAACGGCACCCCGACCACGGCCTCCTGAATAACGGGGGTCAGCCGGATCGACTGCGTGGTGACCTGGGTGCTCTCCTGCGTGATCCGCTTGACGGCGATGCCGTTTCGCCGGGCGGGTGCCGCCCGGAAGCGCAGGGCCGGTGACAGGCCACGGTTGAAGACGGCGGTCGACGTGCCGCCAGTGCGCTGCCCGGTCAGGGTCAGCCTGTTGTCCGGGGCGTTGAGCCCGGACGAGCGGAGGCCGTCGCTTCCGGTTTCGGGCAACGAGCCGCCGGTCGTGGCATTGCCACCGACGCCCGGGAGGGCTCCCTCGGCGCGTCCATCGCGGGACGTTCCGTCCGAGAGACGCCTGCGCAGGACAGGAAGCCCATTCGCCCCGGCATCGAGCCCTGTACCGGGGTTGTCGGGCGCCCCCGTCACGGGACTCACGGCATCGAAGCGCGGCGTCTGAGCGGCGACCGGTACCGGGATGCCGGCGAGGGCGATGGCGACGATCAGACCCGCGGCCGGTCCGGCAGCGGCGCGCGCAATTCCGGCATCGCTGTCGGTCTTCGCGCCCCGCACTCGCTGCCCCCGTAACGTGAACACTCACGACGGTCTGCGGCACGGCGGGTTTCGAGCGCCGAATGCCTGGAACCATCAAGGTTAATCAGGGGTAGCAGGACGCGGTTAATGGCCGGTCAACGGTCCAGGGCCGCACCCGCGGACAGACGCCCGGCTGGGCCGATTTCATTCACGGCAAACTGAGCGCTTTCACCGCGCCTCGGCCCCGCACCGCCGTCGGCTCACCCGGCCCGGACCAGATCGGCCAGCAGGCTGGATGCGACCGTCGCCTTCGACACGGTGAGACCGGATGAGGCGATGCCGTCCACCGCGTCGCGGATGCGGGCCAGGGGAGCGCCGCGGGCCTTCACCCAAGCGGCGACCGAGTCCGGTCCGGCGCCGATATCGGCCACGACCTCGGCCGTCAGCTTCCGGTGCGCCGAGGCGATACCCGCGATGGCCCGCTCCAAGGCGATCCGATCGAAGGTGTCGGTGACGGGCGACGTCCGGGCCGCCGTGGCGAGGGCGTCGAGCCCGAACTCGCGTTCCACCGCGAAATGCGTCGAGGCCACGTCCTCCACCGGGCGGCCGCTGATTTCCGCGACGCGGACGATGTCCGGCGCCGACACCAGGGCCGAGAGGGAGGCGAGGCGGCGGGCCCGCTCGGGGGCCATACCGCGCCCGGTCAACTCCGTCTCCCGGGCCTCGATCTCGGCCCGCGCCGCGTCGCTCAGGACCTTCGGCAGGGCGGCTTCCACGGCAGCGACGCCGTCCCTGTACCGGGCGACGATGGGGGCGAGGCCACCCGCCAGGTCGAGGTGGCGGATGAACCAGACGATGCGGTTGGCCAGGAGGTCCTGCACCTCGGCGTAGAGGTCGAGCTGCGCGGCACCCCCGATCCTGCCGCTCAGGCCGTCGATGGCGAGGTTCAGTTCCATCAGCCCGAAGGCATCCCGCGTCGCCGCGTAAGCTTTGGCGATGGTGGCCGCATCGGCTCCGGTCCCGTCCACGAGGCGCGAGACCAGGGACGACCCGCCGCGGTTTACGATGATGTTGGCGAGCGCCGTCGCAATGATCTCGCGGCGCAGACGGTGACCCTTGACCGCGTCGGGGAACCGTTCGCGCAGCGCCTTCGGGAAGTATCGCTGCAATTCCCGGTCAAAATACGGATCGTTCGGCACCGCGCTGGCGAGGATCGCGTCGTGCAAGGAGAGCTTCGCGTAGGCGAGAAGCACCGCGTATTCCGGCCGGGTCAGACCCTCGCCGCGGCGCATCCGCTCCGTCAGGGTGGCGTCGTCGGGGAGGAATTCCACCGCCCGGTCGAGGCGGCCCTCCGCCTCCAGCGCCTGCATTGTGCGCATGGCGAAGCCCGTCTCGCCGAGTCCGCCCCGCTCGGCGAGGGAGAGGCTGAGGGTCTGCAATTCGTTGTTGCGCAGCACGAGGTGTCCCACCTCGTCGGTCATTGCCGCCAGGAGCACGTTGCGCTCGTCGTAGGACAGGCGCCCGTCCCGTTCGGGTCCCATGAGGGCGATCTTGATGTTCACCTCCACGTCGGAGGTGTTTACGCCGGCGGAATTGTCGATGGCATCGGTGTTCAGGCGCACGCCGGACCGGGCCGCCTCGATACGGCCGCGCTGGGTGAGACCGAGATTCGCGCCCTCGCCGATCACTTTGGCGCGCAGCTCGGGGGCGGTGATGCGCAGGGCATCGTTCGCCCTGTCGCCCGCGTCCTCATCGGTCTCCGTGGTGGCGCGGATATAGGTGCCGATTCCGCCGAACCAGAGGAGGTCGGCCGGCGCCCTGAGGATCGCCTGCATGAGTTCCGTGGGTGTCGCCTCTGCTCGGTCGAAGGCGAGGGCCGCGCGGATCTCGGGCGATAGGGGGATCGTCTTGAGGCTGCGGGAGAACACCCCGCCCCCCGTCGAGATGAGCGACCTGTCGTAATCCGCCCAGGACGAGCGGCCCATCGCAAAGAGACGCTGACGTTCTGCGAAGCTCGACCCCGCATCAGGTGCCGGATCGAGGAAGATGTCCCTGTGGTCGAAAGCAGCCAGGAGCCGGATGGTCCGGGAGAGCAGCATGCCGTTGCCGAACACGTCGCCCGACATGTCGCCGACGCCGACCACGGTGAACGGATCGGACTGGGTGTCCACGTCCATCTCGCGGAAGTGCCGCTTCACGGCCTCCCAGGCGCCCCGGGCGGTGATGCCCATACCCTTGTGGTCGTAACCCTGGCTGCCGCCCGAGGCGAAGGCATCCCCGAGCCAATGGCCCTTCTCGATGGAGATGGCGTTGGCGATGTCGGAGAAGGTCGCGGTGCCCTTGTCGGCGGCGACCACGAGGTAGGCATCGTCGGCGTCCTGACGGACGGTGTTGGGCGGGGGGACGATCTCCCCATCGACGATGTTGTCCGTGAGCTCGAGGAGGGTGCGGATGAAAATCCGGTAGCTCTCCGTGCCCTCGGCCATCCAGGCGGCGCGATCACCGGCCGGCGGGAGACGCTTGGGATAGAAGCCGCCCTTCGCCCCCACCGGCACGATCACCGCGTTCTTTACCTGCTGCGCCTTCACGAGACCCAGGATCTCGGTGCGGAAATCCTCCGGCCTGTCAGACCAGCGCAGGCCGCCGCGGGCAACATAGCCGAAGCGCAGATGCACCCCCTCGACCCGGGGCGAGTAGACGAAGATCTCGAAGAGCGGCCGGGGCAGGGGCATCCCCGACACCTTGGCGCAGGCGAACTTGAAGCTGATCGTTCCGCGGGGGGCGCCGGCTTCGTCGGTCTGAAAGAAGTTCGTGCGGATCGACGCCTCGATCAGGTTCACGAACCGCCGAAGGATGCGGTCGTCGTCGAGGCTCGTCACCCCCGCCAGGGCCGCTTCGATCCGGGCGCGGATCTCAGCCTGGGCGGCGTCGTGATCTCCCTCCAAAGCAGGGTCGAAGCGGGCGCGGAACAGGGCCACAAGGTCCCGGGCGATGCCGGCGTGGCGGGCGAGGGTGCCGGCGAGGTAATCCTGGCCGTAGCGGATGCGGAGCTGGCGCAGGTACCGGCCGAAGGCGCGCAGGAGCGCCGCGTCCCGCCAGGGGAGGGCGGCTTCGAGGACGAGGCGGTTGAAGCCGTCCGATTCGGCGAGGTCGTCGGCGATGGCGAGCATCGCCGACGCGAGGGGCGTTTCGAGGGCCGGCACGTCGATGGGAGCGCCGGTCGCGCGCTCGATCAGCATGTCGTGCAACCAGACCCGCTCGGCCTCGCTCACTCCAGCCGGGACGATACGATAGGTCCGCTCGTTGAGGACCCGGAAGCCCAGATTTTCCAGGCCGGGGACCCGGTCCGAGAGGGCGATCGCCGTTCCCCTGGAAAAGACCTTCAGGCGGATCTGCGGAGGCGGGTCCGTCTCGCGCCGGCTGATCGACACGGCGCGCGGGTTCGCCTCGCTTAAGGATTCGAGGATCGCGATGTCCTCCACCGCGACCTCGGGCAGGAAGCTCTCCCGGTAGGCCGCGGAGAACGCCTCGGCGTAGCGGGCGGCGAGGGCCCTCGCCCGGCTGCCGTCGTTCCGCTCGGCAAGCGCCGCGCGAAGGCCGTCGGCCCAGGTGCGGACGATCCGGGCGATCCCCGCCTCGAGGGTGGCCGGATCGCGCTCCGGCACATCCTGGTCGGCGAGGCCGATGATGTAGTGGGTGCGGGCCAGGGGGCCTTCCGGAAAATCCGGCTGCGCGACGGTGAGCCGGCCGCCGTAGCTCTCTGCGAGGTAAGCGCCGATCCGCGCCCGGACGCCCGAATCGTAGCGGTCCTTCGGAACGTAGACGAGGAGGGAGACGAAGCGCCCGAACCGGTCCGGGCGGGACAGGACCCGGATCCGCGGGCGGTCGGCGAGGTCGACGATCCCCAGGGCGAACCGGGTCAGGCGGCCCACGTCGATTTGAAACAGTTCGTCGCGGGGATAGTCCTCAAGCACGGCGAGGAGGCTGCGGCCGGCGTGGCTCGTCGGATCGAGTCCGGCCCGGTCCACCACGGCCTCCACCTTACGGCGAACCACCGGCACCTCGCGGGCGGGGCTCGCATAGGCGGCGGCGGTGAAGAGGCCGACGAGGCGGATTTCGCCGGAGAGCTTGCCAGCCGGAGAGAATAGCTTCACCCCGACGTAATCGAGATGCGCGGCCCGGCGGACCCGGCTCTTGGCGCTCGCCTTGGTGATGATGAGCGCCTGGGGCTCTTCCAGGAAGGCGAGGATCTCCGGCGTATAGTCCACGAGGCTTCCGCCCCGGCGGAGCACCGCGGTGCCGGGATCCCTTAGCACGCCGAGGCTCGAGCCTGGGACCAGGGGATGTGCCTCCCCCTGAATGCCGTGCTCCTGCATGCCGAGCAGCGTGAAGTGACCATCTCCGAGCCATGTCAGGAAGGCACGGGCTTCGGCAGTTTCCTCCTCCGGCAGGGGCGAGGGCGTCCGTCCGTAATCCGCTGCGAGGGACGACAGGCGATCGCTCATCGCCGCATGATCCGCGACGACGTGCGCCACGTCGTGGTGCACCTGCACCAAGCTCGCTTCGAGGATCTTGCGTGCCTCGCCTTCCAGCCGGTCGAGATGGAGATGGATCAGGCTTTCCCGGGCAAGGGTCCCGTGGGCGTCGGCAGTCGTCTCGCCGACGACGCGGACTAGGGCGCCGTTCCCATCTCGTTCGACGCCGAGGATGGGGTGGGCCACCAGATCGGTGCTCAGCCCCTGGGCGGCCAGGGCGGCGAGGGTCGAATCGAGGAGGAAGGGTCGGTTGTCGTTGATGATCTCCATGACCGTCATGTCCCGGGTCCGGCCCTCGCGCCTCACCGCGAGGTCGGAGAAGCGCAGCCGGGCGGGATCGCCGGGCCGGCGGGGCAGGGACAGGAAGTCCCGCGCCCGGCTCGCGAATTCCGCCAAGGCATCGGCGGAGTAGGGCGCGAGGTCCTCAGGCGGGACGCGGCCGAAGAGATCGCGGACGAATCCACCGGGGCCGCCCTGACCCGACACCAGATCGACTGCGGCATCGATCAACCCCGAGCGCGCACTGCGCTCTTCGTGCGAGGAGAGGGCAGTCGCAGTTTCGAGGGTCATGTGCGTCTCCCGGACCGGGTGTCAGCCGCCGTGAGGGTTATCAGAGGTACGCCCCGAGTCGATGACGGTGCCGACCGTGGCAGCGTCGATCATCGCCATCCGTCACCAGCTTGCCGAGGCAGTGATAGGTGCATATACACGTATCCATGAACGGCACGCCGACCTACGAGAGCGATTTCTGCACATGCGGCGTGCTCCGGCGGGCTGCCCGGGCAGCGACGGCGCTCTACGATCAGGCCCTGCGTCCGACCGGCCTGCGGGTGACGCAATTCGCCATCCTGAAGATCCTCGACCGGTGTGGTCCGCTGCCCGTCACGCGGCTCGCGGCAAAGGCCGCCCTCGAACGCACAACCATGGCGCGCAACCTCGATCCCCTCGAGCGGCGCGGCCTCGTTCGCGTCACTGCCGATGCAGCCGATGCGCGAAGCCGCCTCGCCGAATTGACGGAGGAGGGCCGCGCAGCCCTCGCCGGGGCGCTGCCGCACTGGCAGCGCGCGCAGGACCGACTGGCGCAGCGGGTCGATCCCGGCTCGGTGCAGGCGCTGGCCGCCGCCTTGAGCGCGGAGTGAGCCCGTGAGGGCAGGAGACCGGAAGCGATGACCTCCCAAGCGCAAGCCCGCGCCAACCCCCGCGTCCATTATGCCTGGGTCGTTGCGGCGATGACGTTCCTGGTCCTGCTGGTCGGAGCGGGGGTGCGCGCCACGCCGGGCGTTCTTATCGTGCCGTGGGAGAAGGAGTTCGGCTGGAGCGCCGCGACGATCGGCGTCGCCATCGCGGTCAACATCTTCCTCTATGGGATGATCGGGCCGTTCGCGGTGGCGATCATCGAGAGGTTCGGGCTCCGGGCCTCCGTCTGCGGAGCCCTCGTCATCCTGGCCATCGGCACCAGCGCCACCAGCCTGATGCAGACGCCGTGGCAGATGCTGCTGCTCTGGGGCCTCGTCGTCGGCTCGGGCTCCGGAATGGTCGCCAACGTTCTCGGGGCGACGGTGGCCGGGAGGTGGTTCGGCCAGCGCCGGGGGCTCGTGCTGGGCCTTCTGACAGCCAGCAGCGCCACGGGGCAGCTCGTCTTCCTGCCACTCCTGGCGAGCCTCGCGGTCAATCACGGCTGGCGCACGGTCTCCCTCGTCGTCGCGGCCGTGACCCTGGCGCTCGTTCCCCTGGTGCTGTTGCTCCTGCGGGACCGGCCCGCCGATCTCGGTCTTCCCCGGTATGGGGAGACCGCCCTTCAGCCCGCGCCCGTTTACACCGAGAACCCCGCCAAGCGCGCCCTGCGGGGGCTCGCGATGGGCCTGCGCTCGAAGGATTTCTGGCTGCTGGCGGGCACGTTCTTCATTTGCGGCGCATCCACCAACGGATTGATCGGCACCCACCTCATCCCGGCCTGCTTCGACCACGGCATCCCGGAAGTGACCGCCGCCGGCCTGTTGGCCTTGATGGGGATTTGCGACCTCGTGGGCACCACCGCATCCGGTTGGCTCACCGACCGGTTCGATTCCCGCAAGCTGCTGGCGTGGTACTACGCCCTGCGCGGCCTCTCTCTGATCTTCCTCCCCTACTCGTTCGATCTCAGCTTCTACGGCCTGTCGCTGTTCGCGGTGTTCTACGGGCTCGATTGGATCGCCACCGTGCCGCCCACGGTCAACCTCGCCGGCAAGGCGTTCGGCGAGGGCAACGCCGCGTTGATGTTCGGCTGGATCGCCGCCGCCCACCAGATCGGCGCCGCCTCCGCGGCGTGGCTGGCGGGCGTCGGCCGCACCGCGACCGGCACCTATCTCGAGGCCTTCGTGGCGGCGGGGATCCTCTGCCTCGTGGCGGCGATGATGGCGCTGTTCGTCGGGCGCAAGACCGAGGCGGAGGAGGCGATGCGCCCGCTGCCGGCCTGAACTGCGGCACACGCGGGGCGTTGTGGCGTAAACAGCGCCACCCGCAGTCGGCCCATTTCATCCCGTCATCGCGCGCCACGAAGCGATCCTGGGCAGCGCTCCGCTCAATGATCCTCCCTCTTGGGGACGTTTCGCCGGGCACGCGATGGCGGTGAGGGGTGACTGTCCCGCACCGTCGCAGCGAGCCGCCTTTTGTCCGATGCCCTTCCGACCGTGAAGGCCGCCGAAACTCGCCGGGCCTGGGCCGGGCCCGGCTTCACAGAGTTCGTCACCATCGTCGCTTTGATGATGGCGGTGACGGCGATCTCCATCGACAACCTGCTGCCGGCCTTTCCGGCGATCGAGTCGCGGTTCGCCGTCTCGGACCCGAACCACCTCCAGCTCCTCGTCTACGTCTACATGTTGGGCTTCGGGCCGGCGCAGATCATCTACGGCCCGCTCTCGGACTCCCTCGGACGGCGGCCTGTGCTGATGGCCAGCCTCGGCGTCTACGTCGCCGGGTGCCTTCTGGCGATGGTGGCGCCGAGCTTCGGCTGGCTGCTCGCCGCGCGGGTGATCCAGGGGATCGGCGCAGCGGGGGGGCGTGTTCTGTCCACGGCCATCGTGCGGGACCGGTTCGCAGGCCGGGACATGGCGAGCGTCATGTCCCTGATCATGATGGTCTTTCTGATCGTGCCGATGATCGCCCCGGCGATCGGCGGGGCGATGCTGGCGTTCGGATCGTGGATCTACGTCTTCATCTCGATGCTGGTGCTCGCCTTCATCCTGACGGCGTGGTTCGGCTGGCGCATGCCGGAGACCCTGCATCCGGAATACCGGCGCCCGCTCTCTTTGAAAGCCACCATCCAGGCCGTGCGCCTGACCGTCTCGACACGCGTCGCCGTGGGATACGCCACGGCGCTCGGCCTGCTCACCGGCTGCATCATGGGCTATGTCGGCTCGGCCGAGCAGGTGTTCGATACCGGCCTCTACCGCCTCGGCCCCCTGTTCCCGCTCGCCTTCGGAATGGTGGCGGGGGCCATGGGCGCGGCGACCCTCATCAACTCACGGGTGGTGCGGCGGCTCGGGATGCGCCGCCTGTCTCATGCCGGCACCTTGGCCTTCACGCTTGTCGGCCTCGTCCAGGTCGCGGTTGGCCTCGCCTATGGCGGTCACCCGCCCCTGGCTCTGTTCCTGGCGGTGCTGGCGGCGAACCAGTTCCTGATTAGCTTCGCCATGCCCAACTTCAATGCCCTTGCCCTGGAGCCCCTCGGGGCGGTGGCGGGCACGGCTTCGTCGTTCCTGGGCTTCTACACCACGATCCTGGGCGCGGCCTGCGGCTACGCCATTGGACAGTCCTTCGACGGGACGGTGCTGCCCATAGGGCTCGGCTATGCCGGGCTGGGCGCCCTCGCCCTCGTCGTCGTCGCCTGGACGGAGCGTTGGCGCCTGTTCGGCCAGGGATCATCCACGTGATTTGCGGTTGCGCTTAACGGGCCGTTCAAAGGATCCCGCGACTCTCGGGGCATTCCTTCGTGCTTCGGACCCGCCCCATGCTCCCCCGCGCCCATGATGGCACCCTGCTCGCCGCGCGCCTCCTCCTCGCCGCAGCGCTTCTGCCGACGGGGATCGCCCGCGCCCTGAACGTCTCCGGGTTTGCCCTGACCCTCGCGGGGGCGGGTATGCCCTTTCCCAACGCCGTCGCGACGGGGGCCGTCGTGGTGCAGGTGTTCGGCCCGCTGGCGCTGATCGTGGGCGTGCTGCCCCGCCTCACGGGGATCGCGCTGGCGCTCTTCGCTGCCACCACCGCGTGCATGCTCCACGCCTTCTGGCAGTTCACCGGGCCCGCGCTCGTCGCCGAGCGGACGTTGATGCTGGCCGATCTCGGCCTCGCCGGGGGCTACCTCATCTACGCGACCACCGGGCCAGGGGCTTGGAGTTGGCAGGGCTGGCGCACCGGGGCGCCGATGAAGTCCGCCGGCAAACCCGCCGCGAAATCCAAGGCGAAGGGAAGCGCCGGACGGCGCGCCCCGGCCGCCCGTCCGGCCTGATCGCTTCAGCTGCGCCCGGGCGACACGTTCGCCGGGGTCGCGGCGATCTGCCGTCCCGACACTTCGGCACCCGCCTCGGGTGAAAGGGCGCGGAAGGGAAAGACCGAGAGCAAGGAGATCACCGCCACCGCGAAGAAGGCCGGTCCAAAATCCGCGGCTTCGATCGCCGAGCGCCCATGGAACCCGGCGGTGGCTTCGAGTGCCAGAGCCCCGAAGGTGACGCCTAGGCTCAGGGAGAGCTGCTGCGCCACGCTGGCGAAGCTTGTGGCTGCGCTCATTTCGCGCTTGTCGAGATCGGCATAGGCGATGGCGTTGACACAGGTGAACTGCACCGAGCGGCTGCAGCCTCCGATGAAGAGGATCGCGAGCATCACGAGATGCGGCGTCTGCACCGTGTAGAGGCCGTTCACCGCCAGGAAGGCCGATGCGAGGACGGCGTTGACCACCATGACCCGGCGGAAGCCGAAGCGCCGCAGGATCGTCGGTGCGAGTGTCTTCACGAACATCGCGCCGGCTGCGGCCGCGAAGGTGATGAGGCCGGATCGAAGGGCATCAAGGCCGAAGCCGATCTGCAGCATCAGCGGCAGCAGGAACGGGATCGCCCCGGTTCCGATGCGGAACAGGCTTCCCCCGGTCACCGCCGCCCGGAACGTCGGATAACGGAGCAGGTCGAGGCGCACCACGGGGTGCTCAACCCGGCGCGACCGCCAGAAATACAGGGGCAAAAGGATTCCCCCCGCAACGAAGCAACCCCAGGAAACGGTAGCCGGCAATAGGTGCCGCCCCATGGAGGCGAGGCCGAGCATCAGGGAGGCGAGGCCGCCGCCGAGGAGAAGGAATCCCAACACGTCCAGAGGCGGCCGGTCCGGCTCGCGCAGATCCTCGAAATACAGGCTCGCCAGGATCAAGCCGACGATGCCGATAGGCACGTTGATGAAGAAGATCCACCGCCAGTCGAGCCAGGTGGTGATCAACCCGCCGAGCGGCGGCCCGATCACCGGCCCGACCATCGCCGGCAAGGTGAGATACGAGAGGGCGGTGACGAGCTGCGCTTTGGGCGCCGAGCGCAACACCACGAGGCGCCCCACGGGAACCATCATCGCGCCGCCGATACCCTGGAGGAACCGCGCCGCCACGAACCAGCCGAGGCCGTTGGCGCCGGCGCAAGCCAGCGACCCGGCCAGGAACACACACAGGGCCGCCCGGAACACGGTGCGGGCCCCATAGCGGTCGGCCGCCCAGCCGCTGACGGGGATGAAGATCGCCAAGCTGACGAGGTAGGACGTCAGGGCGAGCTTCAGGGCGATCGGATCTTCGTGCAGGCTCGCGGCGATGCTCGGCAGGGCCGTGGCGATCACGGTCGAGTCCGTGTTCTCCATGAACAGGGCCGTCGCAACCGTAAGAGGAACGATCCGGAGGGAGAGGGTCGAGGAACGGGGCATCGGACGGGAGACGCACGAACGGAACTACGGTTGCGGCCTCTCTCACCGCGACGTTTCAAGATTGTATCCGCGAAGCCACACGGATGGTGCGCCGGCATGGGCACGACAGCGTGACCGCTATCATCACGTCGGCGTGACGGATAAGCTTGGCGGATGGATGGGCGCCGCGCCCGTCCGATCCTGCCCGGCAGTCGCTGCACCCTTGGGCGGGGGATACAGAGAGAGCGGATGCATCCCAGCCGGTTCGACCGTCGCGCCTTGTCACGTCTTCTGACCGCGGCGGTCCTGATGTCGGGAGTCGCGGCCTGCGGCACCGTCCTGTTGAACGATACAGGTTCTCTCACCCGCTACGACCGCCTCCAGCGGACCACCTCGACGGCGACAGAGGCGCGGCTCTACATCGACCGGCCGGCCCTGGAGCGCGCGCGCACAGTGCGCATCATCCCGACCGCCTTTCCTGCCAACGTCGAGGGTTCGGCTCCCCTCACGGCCGCGGACCGTCGCCTGATCGCCAACGCGGCGGACCGGGCGCTCTGCTACGACCTTTCCCTGCGCTACGACGTGGTGACGAGCCGCGACGCGGACCTGACCGTCCGGGCGCAGGTCACCCGCGTCGAGCCCACGAACCTCATCGGGGCCGGCGGGACCATCGCCGGATCCGCGGCGGTCAGCATCGCGTCCCAGGTCGGTGTAGGTTTCGCCGACGGCATCGGCCGCATTCCGATCCCGCGCCTGCCGATCGGCCTCGGCAGCCTGACGGTGGAGGCGGAGGCGCTCGACCGCCGCCACCAGCAGCGGGCCGCCATGGTGTGGGGCGGGGCGGCAAACTCCTTCACCAGCCAGCCACGCTTCTCGGCCGCCAGCGACCCCTATGATCTCGCAGGCGATTTCGGCCAGGATTTCGGCTACCTGCTCGCCAAGGCCGAGGATCCGTTCACGGCGCCGAACACCCTGCCAACCTGGGACCGCATCCGCGTGACCATGCTCGGCGAGGCACCCCTCGATCCCGACTGCGAGGCTTTCGGCCGGGCGCCGGGCATCGACGGCATCGTGGCCGATTATATCGGCCTGCCGCCGGAATATGGGGACAAGGGCGCCCCCGTTCCCGGCCGCTGAGGCCGCACGAACCCGCGAGCCATGCACATCGTCTTGCTGCGGAGCGGCATCCTCGCATTGGCGTGGCCGCTCCGGGCGTGATAGGGGCACTTGCCAACCCGCTCCCCCTGCCGCGCGACCCGCGCCGCTCGTTCCAAGGACCGTTGGCACATGGCCCGACTCAGTTCCGCGTCGATCATCGAGGGCCTGACCTTCGACGACGTGCTGTTGAGGCCCGCCGCCTCTTCGGTGATGCCAACCGAGGTGAACATCGCGACGCGCCTGACGCGCAGCATCGCCCTCCATATGCCGATCATGTCGTCGGCGATGGACACCGTGACAGAGGCGCCCATGGCCATCGCCATGGCGGCGATGGGCGGCCTCGGCGTCATCCACCGGAACCTCGAGCCGCCTGAGCAGGCCGAGCAGGTCCGCCTCGTCAAGAAGTACGAGTCGGGCATGGTGATGAACCCCATCACCATCCATCCGGACGAGACCCTGGCGGATGCCCTTGAGGTGATGCGGGCCAACCGTATCTCCGGCATCCCGGTGGTGGAGCGCGGCCCGAACGGCAACCGCGGCAAGCTCGTCGGCATCCTCACCAACCGCGACGTGCGCTTTGCCACGGCCCCGGCCCAGCCCGTCTCGGAACTGATGACCCGCGACCGGCTGATCACCGTGCGCGAGGGCACGACGCAGGACGAAGCCAAGCGGCTCCTGCATCAATTTCGGATCGAGAAGCTCCTCGTCGTCGATGACCACTACCGCTGCATCGGCCTGATCACGGTCAAGGACATCGAGAAGCGGGTCGCCTATCCCAACGCCGTGAAGGACGAGCAGGGCCGGCTGCGCGTGGCCGCGGCGACCACTACCGGAGACGGCGGTTTCGAGCGCGCCGAGCGCCTGATCGATGCCGGCTGCGACGTGATCGTGGTCGATACCGCCCACGGCCACTCGATCAAGGTGCTCGACAGCGTGCGCCGGGTGAAGCAGCTCTCGAATGCCGTGCAGGTCGTCGCGGGCAACGTCGCGACCCGCGAGGGCGCACAGGCCCTGATTGACGCGGGTGCGGATGCCATCAAGGTCGGCATCGGCCCTGGGTCGATCTGCACCACCCGCATCGTGGCGGGGGTCGGCGTGCCGCAGCTCACAGCCCTCATGGAGGCCGTGGAGGCTGCGTCGGAAGCGGGCATCCCGGTCATCGCGGACGGCGGCATCAAGTATTCCGGCGACCTCGCCAAGGCCATCGCGGCGGGCGCCTCCGTGGCCATGCTCGGCTCGCTGCTCGCCGGGACGGACGAAGCCCCCGGCGAGGTGTTCCTGCACCAGGGCCGGTCCTACAAGTCGTACCGGGGCATGGGCTCCGTCGGCGCCATGGCCCGGGGCTCGGCCGACCGCTACTTCCAGGCTGAAGTGAGCGACACGCACAAGCTGGTGCCGGAGGGCATCGAGGGGCAGGTGCCCTACAAGGGTCCGGTCGCCGCGGTGCTGCACCAACTCTCGGGCGGCTTGCGGGCGGCCATGGGCTATGTCGGCGCGGCGACGGTGCCCGAGTTCCAGGAGCGGGCGCAGTTCATCCGCATCACCAATGCGGGCCTGCGCGAGAGCCACGTCCACGACGTGACGATCACCCGCGAGAGCCCGAACTATCCGTCTCGGACCTGAAGATCCGGGTAAGGGGAGGGCGACGAGGATGCGGGTTCTGGTGGTCGGGGCCGGGGCGACCGGTGGCTATTACGGCGCGAGGCTCGCCGAGGCCGGGGCGAACGTGACGTTCCTCGTTCGCCCGGTCCGGGCCGAGCGGCTCGCGGCGGACGGCCTGCGGGTCGTCAGCCCCCTGGGGGACGTGCATCTGGCGAACCCACCTACGGTGACCGCGGCAACGCTCGCGGCGGCCGGGCCGTTCGATCTGGTCCTGCTGTCCTGCAAGGCCTACGACCTCGACGCGGCCATCGCCGACATGGCACCCGCCGTAGGGGAGCAGACGGCCATTCTGCCGGTCCTGAACGGCATGGCTCATCTCGACGCCCTCGATGCCCGGTTCGGCCCGGAGAGGGTGCTTGGCGGAAGCTGCGCCATCGCGGCGACGCTCGCTCCCGATGGCGCCATCCGCCACATGAGCGAACTGTGCAGCATCACCTACGGTGAACGCAACGGGGACGCCTCGGCGAGGATCGCGGCCATCGATGCCCTGATGAAGTCAGGCGGCCCGAAGTTCCAGCCACGCCTGTCCGACAGGATCCTGCTCGAGATGTGGGAGAAGTGGGCGTTCCTGGCGACCCTCGCCGGCGGGACCACCCTCATGCGCGCCGCAGTCGGGGACATGGTCGCGGCTCCCGGGGGCACCGAACTGATGGCGACCCTGTATGGCGAGTGCACCGCGATCGCGACCGCGACGGGTTTCGCCCCGCGTGAGAAGGTGGCATCGGGTGCCCTCGGGCAACTGACCGCGGCGGGCTCGACCTTCACGGCGTCGATGCTCCGCGACATGGAAGGCCGGGGGCGCATCGAATCCGACCATGTGATCGGCGATTTGATCGCCCGGGGTCGTACCCACGATCTGCCGACGCCGATGCTCGCCGTGGCATATACCGGCCTCAAGGCCTACGAGGCGCGTAGGGCGAGGGAGACTTCGTAGGCCCGAGGGGCGGGGGCTCTCCCCCCGCCGGAGGTCGTTCTCAGTAGCGGGCGGGCGGCGGCGGAGGCGGGTTGCCGTATTCGAGCTGCGTCTTCGCATCGACGGGGCGCCGGGGCGGGGGCGTGAAATCGGTGGAAGCGGGCGCCGTCGCGCACGCGGCGAGCATCGAGGTGGCGAGACCGAGCAGGACGATCCGGCTCAGGGTTCTGGTCTGGGGCGACATGATCCGAACGACTCCGCGCCGAGGGCCGCGGCCACCCACCATGGGCGGCCCGGCCGATGCGATGGGACGTGTATGGGCCCGCCGGGAACGCCCGCCGGGCCGACTCGCATGAACGTTCGCATTCGTGCGAAAGCTTGACCGTATCGTGGCCGCTTCATGACCGGCTCCCCGATCGCGAAAACCCTTCCGGGATCCGGACTTCGGGGCTATCGCCCTGAAACGACGTTTTGAACCGTTGCTTTTTCTGGAGGTGTCCCCTGACCCCCGCCGCCCGCTGCGCAGCCGCCATCGACGTGCTGGCCGACATCATCGAGCGCCGTCGTCCGGCTGCCGATGCCCTCAAGGATTGGGGGCTGGCCCACCGTTTTGCAGGCTCCGGCGACCGGGCCGGGATCGCGAGCCTCGTTTACGACGCCCTGCGCCGCCGGGCCTCCGCGGCGTGGATCATGGGATCGGACACGCCCCGGGCGATCATCATTGGCTCCCTGCGACTACAACAGGGGCTCGCGGCGTCATCGATCGCGGCCCTGTTCTCGGGAGAGGGCTACGCCCCGCCCGCGCTGACGGCCGACGAGCGGGCGCGGATCGAGACGATGACGCTGGCTGGGGCGCCTCCAGAGATCGCAGGCGATGCACCGGCTTTCGTGCTTCCGGAACTTGAGGCGACACTCGGCGAGGACCTGATCCCCGAACTGCGTGCCCTGGCCCGGCGCGCGCCCCTCGATCTGCGGGTGAACACCCTCCGTGGGCCGCGCGAGACGATTCTCGCCGCCCTGGAAGGGTATGGGGCGGCGCCCACGCCCCATGCGCCGCAGGGGTTGCGCGTCCCTGTCGCCGCCGATGGCCGCGGGCCGGCGCTGCATGTCGAAGCCGAGTTCCTCGACGGCTGGTACGAAATCCAGGACGAGGGCTCGCAGCTTGCGGCGATCCTCGCCGACGCGAAACCGGGCGAGACGGTAGTGGATCTCTGCGCCGGCGGCGGCGGCAAGACGCTGGCGCTGGCCGCCTCCATGGCCAATGCGGGCCGCTTGATTGCCACCGATGGCGATCCCCGTCGACTCGCACCCATCCACGAGCGCCTCCGCCGCGCCGGCGCCCAGGCCGAGGTTCGCACCCCGCGGGGCGGCAAGGCACGTAGCGATGTGCTGGCCGACCTCGACGGTACCGTCGACCGCGTAGTGGTCGATGCGCCCTGCACGGGTTCGGGCACATGGCGGCGGAACCCGGATGCCAAATGGCGCCTACGGCCCGGCAGCCTCGCCACGCGGCATGCCGAGCAGGCCACCGTCCTCGACCGGGCCGCTTCCCTCGTGCGGCCGGGGGGGCGGATCGTGTACATCACCTGTTCGCTCTTCCCGTCGGAAAACGATGCGGCCGTGGGCGCCCTGCTTGCCCGCAGCGGCAATGCTTTCGCGCCAGTGGACGTCGCCGAATTGCTGGCGCCCGCTCCGTCCTCTCTGGCCGGAGCCGTTCGCGTCACGACCTACGGCGTGCAAATGACGCCCCTGCGGACGGGCACGGACGGTTTCTACGTCTCGGCGCTCGTTCTGCAGCGGTGATACGGGATCTCAAGCGATGGCGATGAAGACGAGCTACGTGGTGCAGCCGTTCGAGATTCACCGGAAGCGCCTGCGGCCGGGTCGCCAGGAGCCCGCGCAGACCGAGAGCGGCGCGATCAAGAAGGCCGAGAACCTCGCGAAGCGGATGCCCGGCGCGGCGGCCCTGAAGGTCGTGGCGGACGACGAAACCGGTGAACTGGAAGCAGTGACCATCCTCGGCCAATGGGGCGAGATCCCTGAAGATTTCGCCGAAAGCCTCCAAGGCTGAGCCTGTCGCGCCTTCTCAGAGATTGGGATGGCGCAAGGAACGAAGGTAATCTGGGCACGCAAGCCGTCCGGCCGAAGCCCAGTTATCGGATCACGCCGCCGTCGCTGCAGCCGACGAGCAGGCGCTCGATATCTGCCATCGTCTCTTCGACAGTAAGCCACAAACTGTCGCCGGACCATGAGGCCTCGACAGTCAGGAAGACATAGGAACCAGACTTTGCCACGTGAGACGGCGGGGTACTGAACCTGACGATATGATCCGTATTCACAACCGTCTTTTTGCCGTCCTCCGCCATCGTCAATTCAATCCAAGCCATGAGCGAGACTCCCGGCGATATCCGTAGAAATAGCTCTCGCCCTTTTTCACCGCTGAGTCTTCCAAAGAAGGCGTGATACTGTGGTTTTGCACTGTCTTGCACACGGTTCAGCCTTCACCTGTCCATTGCGCGTGAAAAAGGCTTTACCGTGATGACGACCACATCGCGGGCCAGCTCATCACGGTGACTTTCGGAGATGAAGGGCAATTTCACGAAAGTCATCCAACGCTCCACTCGCTTCTCAAGCACAGCCACGTTCGACCGAAGCCGAGACGCTGCGTTCGGCTCAAAACGACACACCCATTTTGACAGTTGGTATGTGGTATGCCATCGTACGCTCAACGGTGGCAGGCCGCTTTGGCATTGGGTCGGCGAAGCATCGTCGGGGGTCCGACGAGCGAAGCGAACAATTCTCAACGGAACAGCGCCGACAAGAAGATCGGTGAGGGAGGCTATCATGATGGGCGCGCCGCTCGAAGGCGTGAAGGTTCTGGACTTCACGCATGTTCAGTCCGGCCCGACATGCACCCAGTTGCTCGCATGGTTCGGCGCAGACGTCATCAAAGTCGAGCGGCCCGGAACCGGCGACGCGACGCGGCAGCAACTTCAGGATATTCCCGGCATCGATAGTCTCTACTTCACGATGTTGAACCACAACAAGCGGTCAATCACGATCGACGTGAAGCACGAGACGGGTAAGGACGTCCTGTGGCGTCTCATCCGCGAGTGCGATGTCCTCGTGGAGAACTTTGCGCCAGGTGCCCTCGACAGGATGGGCCTGACTTGGGAGGCCCTTGCGGAAGCCAACCCCCGCCTCATCCTGGCTTCGGTGAAGGGATTCGGTCCGGGCCGCTACGAGGACTGCAAGGTCTATGAGAATGTCGCCCAATGCGCGGGTGGCGCGGCCTCGACCACCGGCTGGCGCGGCGACAAACCGATGGTGACCGGTGCACAGATCGGCGATTCCGGGACGGGGCTTCACCTTGCCCTGGGGATCGTGACGGCCCTGTACCATCGGGTGCAGACCGGACGCGGGCAGCGGGTCGACTGCGCCATGCAGGACAGCGTTCTCAATCTCTGCCGCGTGAAGCTGCGGGACCAGCAGCGTCTCGCGCAGGGACCTCTTACGGAATACAGTCAGTTCGGAGAAGGTGTCCCGTTCGGCGAAGCCGTTCCGCGCGCCGGGAACGATTCCGGCGGGGGGCAACCCGGCCGCATCCTGAAATGCCGGGGATGGGAGCAGGATCCCGACGCCTACATCTACTTTATTGCGCAGGCGGCGGTCTGGAAGCCGATCTGTGACATCATCGGCGAACCGGACTGGAAGACGGATCCGAACTACAGCTCACCACAAGCGCGTCTGCCGCACCTCAACGAGATCTTCACGCGCATCGAAGCGTGGACGATGAAGCACGACAAGTTCGAGGCGATGGATATTCTCAACGCCTACGACATTCCCTGCGGCCCGATCCTTTCAATGAAAGAGATCGCGGAAGACGAGGCGCTTCGCGCGAGTGGAACAATCGTCGAGGTCGATCACCCCACGCGCGGCTCCTACCTGACGGTGGGCAACCCGATCCGCCTGTCGGCTAACCCGGTGGCGATCCAGCGCTCGCCGCTGCTCGGCGAGCACACCGATGAGATTCTCCGCGACATGCTCGGCTGTTCGAATGCCGAGATCGACGCGATCCTCTGGTCAGGCGCGGTGGGCATGACGCCGAAGCTCGCTGCGGAATAACGGCGCTGCTCGGCGCATATTACCATTCCAGCTCCCGGCGAGGCGGATAGACCGGCTCGCCAAGCGGGTCAGGCGTAGCGGGCCTGAGAGTCGGCCGGGCGCTGGGTGCTGCGATCATCGGCGGCGCTGGGCGAGAGCTTGTCCGCGACATGAACCACGAGCAGGCACTGGACAGCGGCGAAGAAAACGAAAGCGGTGAGAGTGGTGAGAAGCATCGTGACCTCCGGGCGCATGCTGCGGTGCGGTAGTCGCGATATAGGCCCAGGTGCCTTGTATACCAAGTGCAAAATACCAAGTTTGCGCATGCGTTTTGTGCATAGCACACAAGGCTTAGCTGTGGGCCGGTCGGGGAGGTTCAGGCTGAGTGCCGGTCGCCGCGGACTGACACCGGGGCGCCATTCCTTAGACCATTGCCCGCTGAGGCGCTTGCCAAGCTTTGCTTCGCTTTGCCCACATGAAAGCTAAGCGTATCATCGACTGACGAGAGCTTCTCCTCCGCAGCAACTCTGCAGCAGTCTGCGAGCGAGCCACGGAGTCGGTGACGGAAAAGAGAAGAGGCCGGAAACTGACCCTTGAATACAGGCCTCGTTAGACGCTCGATCAGGCGGCGGATGCGGCGTCGATCGTTTCGAAGCGCATCTGATATTCATCGCCCCAAATGTCGGCGGCCTTATCGGACCAATCCTTGCCGAAGAACTTCTTGGCGCAGAACTCACTCGTCCAGATACAGACGGACGTGATCCGGGCGTCCAGAACCCGCACGTGTTGGCTCTCGAACCCGGATGTCACCCCGAAACGCGGGAGCATGTCCTTGCTGGCGAGGGCATGGTCGTTCTCGGCCGCGTAGACGACCGGACATTCGAGAATGGTCAAGTATTTCATCGAGGCGCTCGCCGGCTCGGTTGCGGTCTCATGCGGACGGTCGGTCATGCCAATCGTGCCCTGAGATGGGCACCGGCGTGACGACGTCGGGCATCGATGATGGATCCGTGCGCGGCGACCCGGGCGGCTGCCATGGCGTCGTGCGTTCGGCCGATTGCTTGGGCCATAACGCTCCTCCTTCGGGTCCGCACTTCTCGGCGCGGTACCTGACACCAAGATTGGTATACATAATACCTGCTGTCAACAGGAGACTGCGCAGTCTTGCGGTTCTCGACTGTTCGCAAGGGCATACCGGTCGCCGCTCGCCTTGTGTTTCGCGACACGAGCGAGCATCTTCCGCTCGTTGCGCGGCGGCGCTTTCGTGCCAGCGTCGCTCCTGTGCCAGCGCAGAAGTGTTGTAGACCACCATGAAGAATTTAGTGATCAACCCGATCGTCCCCGCGACGAGTCTCCGCACGCTCGCCTATGAAGCGCTGAAATCCGCTATCACCGAGATGGATATCTACGGGCAGGCGGGGGATATTCGCCTGGACGAGCGCAGCCTGTCGCAATCGCTCGGCGTCAGCCGCACACCGATCCGTGAAGCGCTGACCGTGCTTGAACAAGAAGGCTTCGTGCGCAACGAGCCGCGGCGCGGCATCTTCGTGGTGAAGAAGACCCGCAAGGAGATTGTGGGGATGATTCAGGCCTGGACGGCCCTGGAAAGCATGGCGGCTCGCCTCGCCTGCACCCAAGCCAGCGACGACGATCTGGCTTGTATCCGGCGGATGTTCCCCGAGTTCTTCGAAGGCAAACCTCACGAGCATCTGGACGAATATTCGGAAGCGAACATCCGCTTCCACCAGAAGATCCTGTCCCTCGGTCAGTGCGAGGCGATCCAGGCGCTGTGCAGCAATCTGCTCATGCATGTCCGGGGTATCCGGAATACCGCCCTCAGGCAGGGTGATCGCGCTTCGAAATCAATCGCGGAGCATGTCGCGATCATCGAAGCGCTCGAGGCGCGGAATGCCGATCTGGCCGAGCGCCTCGTGCGGGAGCATGGTTTGGGCCTCGCCGCCCACGTCGAGACCTACGGCAACCATCTGGACTGACCCGCGGCGAACATTTCCGGCGAGATGCGGCAGGGCTATTCCGGAGCGCGGTCAGCGAGGCCTTCGGGACAGCGACACGCCGGAGAACGATGCGGATCCCTGGATCGCGTCGCTGCGCTCGCAGTGGCGGGTAAGCAGACGGAACCGTCTTGGCATGCACGCGTGCTGAAGAAGCAATCGGTCGGGCACGCGCCTAACCGTTGACGAGGCCCGCCACCCGGCGATCGGGGACAGCGTGTTCGCTCGCGATGTCGGCAAGCATGGCGCCGATGAGATCCATCTGGTCTACGATACCGATCAGCCGTCCATCCGTCCCGACCACGGGCGCTTGGTGGAGGCCGCCCTGCTTCATCAGCCACGCCGCTGTGCCGGCGGCGATGGCGGGCTGCAGCGTCACCGAACCCGTCGTCATCACGTCGGCGACGGTGCCGTCCGGGGCGCGGCCCCGCTGAAACATCAGGGCGATCCGGCGGCCGAAGCCGAGCCGTGGGGCTCGCCGTTCCCACCCGACGGTCTTATCGATCAGATCGTTCTGTGTGACGACACCGAGGACCCGCGCGCTTTCGTCGGTCACCGGCACCATGGTCAACCGATGCTGGCGCAGGACCGTCAGCGCATCGCGGAGCGGTGTGCCCGGGGCGATGGCGCGCGTGGTCCGGGTGACGAGTGCCCCGCACGTCGTCTGGCCGGATTGGCGGAGCGACGCATGCACCTGCGCCCTGCGGAGGATCGCGTGCAGATCACCGCGGTCGATGTCGAGCACTTCGTCGAACTGGGCGAGGGCGGCATCGATGTCCGCGGCGTTGAGGCCGGCGCCCATGGCCGCGCCGGATCCGACGTCGTTTCGGCTCTCCACCGGGGCTGCGTGAGGGTAGGTGCGACCGGTCACATTGTTGAAGATCAATGCGCAGACGAGGAGCAGCAGTGAGTTCAAACCGACAGGCCACGCCACGAATGTGTACCCGAGGCTGCGAATGGCGGGCCCACCCAGAACAGCTGTGAGGGCGACCGCGCCGCTTGGCGGGTGCAGGCAGCCCAGAAGCATCATCAGGGCGATGGACACCGAGACGGCCACCGCCCCGGCCATCATCACATCCCCGATCTGGGCCGCGGCCGTGACTCCGACGAGGGCAGCGACGATGTTGCCGCCGAGGATGGACCAGGGCTGCGCCAGGGGACTGGCCGGCACGGCGAAAAGCAGGACCGCAGAGGCGCCCATCGGAGCGATGAGGATGGGCAGATCGGCGCCCGAGCCCACGGCACTGCGGGCGATCAGACCTGTACAAAGGATACCGATCAAGGCGCCGCAGGCCGATCGCGCCCGTTCGAGGAGGCTGACCTTCACCATCCGCGGAACGAAGCGGCCGATCAGCGTCCCCGGCTTCATGTCAAATCTCTCCGCTTCGCCCTCGGCCGGGGAGGGGACCTACGCCGTGGGGTGGCGGAGGGGGGTGTGATTGTTCACCACGCACCCACGCAACTCACATGACTCTGGCGGCCCGGATGGGCGGGACGCGTGCGCCCCCCGCCCATCACTGGCCGGTCAGACGGCCTTGGCGTCGTGCAGCTCGGCAATCTGCTGCTGAGTATAGCCAAGCTGGGCCAGGATATCGTTGGTGTGCTCGCCCAGGAGAGGCGACGCTTTGATATCCACCTTCAGATCGGAGAACTTGATTGGGCTTCCGACCGTCAGATACGACCCGAGCTTCGGATGCGCGACCTCGACGATCGTCCCGCTCTCCCGGAGCGACTTGTCCTCTGCGATCTCCTTCATCGTGAGAACCGGCGAGCACGGGATATCGAACTTGCGCAGGATGTCGACCGCCTCGAACTTCGTCTTGTCAGCGAGCCATTGCTCGATCGTATTGAAGATATCGAAGATCTTGTCCTGGCGAGCACGGGCCGTGTTGTAAGCCGGATCCTCGATCCACTCTTCCCGGCCGATCGCCTTGCAGATCGGGGCCCAGGCATGACCCTGGATGGTGAAGTAGATGTACGCGTTCGGATCGGTCTCCCAACCCTTGCACTTCAACACCCAGCCCGGCTGGCCGCCGCCACCCGCGTTGCCGCCCCGCGGCACCACATCCGTGAACGTGCCGTGCGGATATTGTGGGTATTCCTCAAGGTATCCGACAGCTTCCAAGCGCTGCTGATCGCGAAGCTTCACGCGGCAAAGATTGATCACGGAGTCCTGCATCGAAACGGCGACCTTCTGACCCTTACCGGTCTTCGACTTCTGGTGAAGCGCCGTCAGGATACCGATGGCGAGGTGCATACCCGTGTTGGAATCGCCGAGGGCGGCGGCCGACACGGTGGGCGGGCCATCCCAGAATCCGGTGGTTGAAGCTGCACCGCCGGCACATTGCGCGACGTTCTCATAGACCTTCAGATCCTCGTAGTGGTGGCCGTCGGAGAATCCCTTCACCGAAGCGAGGATCATCCCCGGGTTGAGCTCCTGGATACGCGCCCAGGAAAAACCCATGCGGTCGAGGGCGCCCGGGCCGAAGTTCTCGACCATCACGTCCGACTCCCGGATGAGCCGTTCAAGAACTTCCTTGCCCTGCTTGGTCTTGGTATCCAGCGTTAGTGAACGCTTGTTCGAGTTCAACATCGTGAAGTAAAGAGCGTCCGCATCCTCGACATGGCGGAGCTGGTTACGGGTCACATCGCCCGCGCCGGGGCGCTCGACCTTGATCACGTCGGCCCCAAACCATGCCAGAAGCTGCGTGCAGGCCGGCCCCGCCTGGACGTGCGTGAAATCGATGATCTTGATACCATCAAGCGGCTGGGTCATTTTCGTTCCTCCCGTTATGCGGAATATTGACACTCCGAAAGACGATTCGAAGCATAGCGATTGAATTCACTAAGATCCGAAAGGCGTTTTTCTTTAAGTCGGAATGCAATCTTTGCTTTCGGCTTCTAAGTCCGAAATTCGCTGGCGAAGACGCTTCTCGTCCTGCCAGCGCTCAGTTTCGTCGCGAATGACCGCGACGATGCCGGTGACCGTCCCCTCTTCGTCCTTGAGGAGGCCGACGGTGAAGGCGATGGAGAGGGAGCGACCGTCCTTGTGCAGGGCCGGCACGCGCAGCAACTGGGTGCCGTACTTCGTCACCCCCGTTTGCATGGTCTTGGCGTAGCCGTCCCAATGCCGGCGACGGTGGCGATCGGGCGTGATCAGATCGAGGGGTTGGCCCAAAGCGTCCTGGCGCGTGAAGCCGAAGATGCGCTCGGCGGCCGGGTTCCACACGACGATGGCCCCGTCAGGATCGGCCACCACCACGGCGTCGCCGACCACATCGACGATCCCGGACAGATCGAGGTCTGGCGCCATGATCGCGCTCACGCGCTCGGCCGGTCTGATAGGCGCGGCTCAGTCATGGCGTTGTCTCCCTTGCTTCCTGCACGAGAGGCTCTCCCTCCCGACGGGTGACTCGGTGATTGGCATTTGGTATACCAGATACGAAATGGCAGTCAAGCCGATGTCTGGGGGAGTTCCGGCGTGGGCTAATGACAGGGGGGGAGGTGGCCGGCATGACGCTCGCACCGAGCATCACGATCACGCAGATTGAGGGCTTCAAGTTTGTCGTCGATTTCGGCGCCGCGTTTCCGGCTCTGCAGACGGATGAGCCCGGACCTATCGGGTCCGGCTCCGGCCCGTCGCCGGAGCAACTGCTGATCGCAGGCGTGAGCAACTGTCTGTGTGCGAGCCTCGCCTTCGCCTTGGGCAAGTTCGGGCAGGACAGCCGGGGCGTCACGGCGCGGGTGTCGGCATCCATCGTCCGAAACACCGAGCGGCGCCTGCGCATCGGCGGCATCGAGGTCGACATCACCCTGGGCGCCGCCGCAGCGGCCATGCCGCGGATCGAGCAGGTGCTCGCCCAGTTCGAGCGGTTCTGCACCGTGTCCGAGAGCGTGAAGGCGGGCATCCCCGTCACCGTGGTGGTGCGGGATGGAAACGGGGAGCAGCTGCGATGAACGAGCGGGAGGACGGAATGCGGGATCACGAGGCCGCGCGCGAAGGTGCACGGGAGCCGGGCGATCTCGCCCTCCTGTTCAACGCCCGCGCCAATGCTGGCGACGTCGAGGGGCTGGTGGCGCTCTACGAGCCAGGGGCGGTGCTGGCGGCCGGGGATGTGGTCGCCACGGGCCGCGAGGAGATCCGCCGGTTCTATACGGATCTTCTGGCCAGACGATCCGAGTTTCCGCAGGCGGAGACGCTGCCAACCCTGGTCAAGGACGACCTTGCGCTAACCTTCGCCCGGCTCGCAAGTGGCGTCCTATCTGTCGAGGCGGCCAAGCGGCAGGCCGACGGGTCTTGGCTCTGGGCGATCGACCAGTTGAAGATCAAGCCGCGCGGAGAGGCTCCCGCTCGTCCATAAAGAAGTCGACCGCGCGCCGGACCACAGCAGGATCGTAGGCGTGCGGTCCGTCGTACTCGACGAAGGCGACGTCGTAGCCGGCTTCCCGAAGGAGCCGCGCATGGGTGCGGCCGCTGCGCTCGATGGGGATCTGCTCGTCCCGCGTGCCGTGGGAGAGGAACACCCGGGGCACGCCCACCTGAACCTGCACCGACATGAAGCCGGCCGATGACACGATCAGGTGGCTGACGAAGTCGCCGTTGGTCAGACCCAGGGAGAGGGCATAGCTTCCCCCGTCGGAATGCCCCGCGAAAGCAATCCGACCGGGGTCCAGCAGGAAATGCGTGGAGACCGCTTGCAGCGTTCCCTCCAACCGGTCGCGGTCGGGGCCGTTGCCCGCGATGACCAGATCCCAAGTCGGGTGAAGGGACTGCGGAACGAGCAGCAGGAAACCCCGCGCCTCCGCATGGACCGCCAGCATCGGCAGGATCTTCTCGGCGCTGCCCCCGCCGCCGTGGAACAGCACGACGAGGGGGGTGGGCCGGTGCGGCGCCAGCGCGGTGGGCACATAGAGCCACGGATCCCGCTCCGCGAAGAGACCGAGGGCGTGGCATCCCGGCGGGAGAGGATCCTCCGTCGGCAGCCTGAGTGGGACGTTGAGCCGTCCGGCCAGCTTGGGGTCGATCATGGTGGGTCCCCGATCGGTTGTCCGGCCCGGCCACCGCTTGATCCCGCCCTCTTCCTCATCCTGAGGTGCTGCAAAGCAGCCTCGAAGGTGACATCCAGAGATCGCCGAGCCATCTGGAGCCCTCCTTCGAGGCCCGCCAAGGCGGGCGCCTCAGGATGAGGTCGAGTGAAGGATCGGTTGGTTTCCTCTCGCGAACGAAGATGTTCCCGTCACTTACGCTTGATCACGCTCTGGGGGTTGAGGCTGCCGATGTTGCCGCTCTCGCTCCCCGCGGCCGGGTCGATGACGGCGTTGATCAGGGTCGGCTTGCCGGAATCCATCGCCGCATCGACGGCGCGCTTCAGCTCGTCCGGGGTGAAAACCTGCGCGCCCACCCCACCGAAGGCTTCCATCATGCGGTCGTAGCGCGAATCCGGGACGAAGACCGTCGTGGCCGGATCGCGGCCGGTCGGGTCGGTGTCCGTGCCGCGGTAGATGCCGTTGTTGTTGAAGATCACGATGCAGATCGGCAGCTTGTACCGGCAGATTGTCTCGACCTCCATGCCGGAGAAACCGAAGGCGCTGTCGCCTTCCACCGCGAGGACGGGCTTACCCGTCTCGACGGCGGCGGCGATGGCGAATCCCATGCCGATACCCATGATGCCCCAGGTGCCAACATCCAGGCGCTTGCGCGGCTGGTACATGTCGATGATTCCGCGGGCGAGATCGAGGGTGTTGGCGCCCTCGTTGACGAGGATCGCATCCGGCCTTTCCTTGATCACCGTGCGCAAGGCCCCGAGCGCGGAGTGGAAGTCCATCGGCGCGGTGTTCTTCATCAGCTTGGGGGCCATCTTGGCGATGTTGGCCTCACGCTTGGCCCGGATCGTCTCGACCCACTCGGCCGGCGCGCCCTTCCAGCCGTCGCCCAAGCCGTCGAGCAGGGCAGAGACGCAGGAGCCGATGTCGCCCACGACCGGCGCGACGATCTCGACGTTCGAGTCCATCTCCCGCGGCTCGATGTCGATCTGGATGAAGCGCTTGGACCCCGGCTCGCCCCACGCCTTGCCCTTACCGTGCGAGAGCAGCCAGTTCAGGCGCGCACCCACGAGCAGAACAACGTCGGAATCCTTGAGGGCCGTGGAGCGAGCGGCGCCGGCCGAGAGGGGGTGCGTATCCGGCAGGAGCCCCTTGGCCATGCTCATCGGCACATAGGGGATGCCGCTGCGCTCCACGAATTCGCGTACGACATCGTCGGCCTGGGCATAGGCCGCTCCCTTGCCGAGGATGATGAGGGGGCGCTTGGCGTTTCTCAGCTCATCGAGGGCACGGGCGATGGCCGTGGGCGCGGGCAACTGCGCGGGGGCGGCATCGATCACCTTTACGAGGGACTTCGCGCCGTGCTGGGCATCGATGACCTGCGCGAACAGCTTGGCCGGCAGATCGAGGTAGACACCGCCGGGACGACCCGACACGGCGGCCCGGATGGCCCGCGCCACGCCGATCCCGATATCGCAGGCGTGGAGGACACGGAACGCCGCCTTGCACAAGGGCTTGGCGATGGCGAGCTGATCCATCTCCTCGTAGTCGCCCTGTTGCAGATCGACGATTTCACGCTCCGAAGAGCCCGAGATCAGGATCATCGGGAAACAGTTCGTCGTCGCATTCGCCAGCGCGGTCAGGCCGTTGAGGAAGCCCGGCGCCGACACGGTCAGGCAGATACCGGGCTTCTTGGTGAGGAAGCCTGCGATGGCGGCGGCGTTACCGGCATTCTGCTCGTGCCGGAACGACAGGACCCGCATCCCCTCGGCTTGGGCCATCCGTCCGAGGTCGGTGATCGGGATGCCGGGCACACCGTAGATTGTATCGATGCCGTTCAGCTTGAGGGCGTCGATCACGAGGTGGAACCCGTCGGTCAACTCCGTCGGAGAGTAGAAGTCGGCAATGGCAACATCGGCGGCCGACATATCGAGCTTCTTTGCAACAACAGTCATTGGTGGGCCTCCCTGCAGATTTCTTGGAGCCGATGCGGTCCAAACCGCCTGTTGTGTGCGGATGGAGGATGCGCCCGGCTCTCACGGCCATGTTGGTATACGATATACCAGATTTCCGGACAAGGTTTTCCGGCATTCGCCGCGCGCCGATCCGTAGACAGGCGCGCAGGGGTTTTACGCGAGTCTAGGCGCCTGAACTTTTGCGCCCTCGGCGACGGCGACCGGCTCCTCGGTGAGGTAGCGGCGACGTAGGGGCTTCAGCACGAACATGGCGAGGGACGCTGCCACGATGTTGAGGCCGATGATCAGGGAGAAGACAGCCGACCAGCCGAAGGAGGCCGAGATCATGCTCGCGAAGGGGACGAGGAAGGCTGCGGTGCCCTTGGCGGTGTAGAGGAGCCCGGCGTTGCTCGCCGCGAACTTCGAGCCGAACGTGTCGCCGCAGGTGGCGGGAAACAGCGAGTAGATTTCGCCGAACACCCCGAAATAAACCGCGGTGGCCAGGATGAAGACGTAAGGGTTCGTACCGAGGTTCAGCAGAACAATCATCGCCATCGCGGCGATGCTGAAGGCGAGGAACATCGTGTTTTCACGGCCGATGTTGTCGGACACCCAGCCGAAGAACGGCCGTCCGAATCCGTCGAAGATCCGATCGAGGGAGATCGCGAGTGTCAGGGCGGTCATCTGAAGCCCGAACAAGCTGACCGGCACACCGGCTACCTTGAAGTCATGGGCGATGGGCGCGATCTGCGCCGCCGCCATCAGACCGCCCGAGGCGACCATGACGAACATGGCGTACATGACCCAGAACACCGGTGTGCGCACCGCTTCCTTGGGCGTGCGGTCGATCTTCGTCTGCGGCACGCGCACGCTGCGCTTCTTCGCCGGGCCGGCCGTCAGCGGCTTGCGCAGCAGAAACGACAGCAGCATCACGACGATGCCCTGGCCGATGCCGAAATACAGGAAGGCGGTCTCGTAACCGCTGGTGGCAATCGTCCTGGCGATCGGCACGACGGTGATGGCCGCCCCTGCGCCGAAGCCCGCCGCCGTGGCACCGGCAGCGAGGCCGCGCCGATGGGGGAACCATTTCAGGGCATTGCCGACACAGGTGCCGTAAACGGAGCCAGCCCCGATGCCGCCGATGACCGCCGCGACGTAAAGTGTCGCAAGCGAGTCCGCGTAGGAGTTGAGTATCCAGGCGAGGGCGATCATGAACCCGCCGAAGCATACGACGAGCCGGGGGCCATACCGATCGACGAACCAAGTCTCGATCGGCACCAGCCAAGTTTCCGTGGCGACGAAGATCGTAAAGGCAATCTGGATGGATGCCCGACCCCAGTGGAACTTGCTGTCGATCGGGTCGACGAACAATGTCCAGCCGTATTGCAGGTTGGCGATCATCGCCATGCACACGACACCGAAGGCGAGCTGCCACCACTTCGCCGATTCGGGATCCCTTGGGACGTCGTGTTGAACCACCGGTGTGCCTAAGGCTGCTCCGTGTTCCATTGGCTTCCTCCCAGGCGGCTTCTCCGAGCTCGCGCCGGGAGCATCCTGCATGATCTCAGCAGGTATGCAATATACCAGACTCAAGAAACCGTGAACGCAGCACTATGATGCAACTGGTGCATCCATTGGTCCATTCCGATTCTTGCAGCGAAGTGAGGGCCTTCCGGTCGCTCCTTGCCTCGCGACCCGAGCGATCGGAGGACTGCGAACGCCGCGTCTGCGTAGGCCTGCCGGGGGGACGCTCACCGGATGAACTCACATGCAGCACTGCTCGTGTGCCGAATCATCCCAACCAGCGCTAGAACGTCATTCGGATGATCGGGCTAAGCCTCGAGGCCACGCGGCGATGCGACAAGGGCGCTCATAAAAGCAGCTCCGACCTTGACCTCGGTAGCAGGCGCTACTTCCGCGCGACGATCGCATGCATCCAAGCGACGGAACGGTCCGTCTCGACGGTGAAGCCGAGGGCGCGGGCTTCCTCGACGACCGCAGCTGGCGGCAACCGGAGCTTCCGGTAGCTGCTCTTGTGCAACTCCCACCCTGTCTCCGTGCGGGCATGCACAAGGTCGTTCACGACGACATGATCCGGTTCGTAAAGCAGGGCGCAGACCATGATTCGCGTGTCGTCGGACCGAACCGGGATGAATCGGTCGGTACCCGTAAGTTCGGACGACAGATCGCGAAACGTGAGGACGAGGCGACCGCCGGGCTGCAGGGCTTGGTACGCGCTCGATAGCAGCGACCACACGTCCTCCCGGCTGTCGAGATGGGTGAGGGTGTCGCCCATGCAGACGATGGCATCGAATGCGGCATGGCCGGTCGCGGCGGGAAAGTCCCGCAAGTCCGCAAGGATGGGCGTGACGGGAGACCCGGCGGTGGCCGCCATCGTCTCGTCGAGGAGGGCTTGGCAGGTATCGAGGGCGATCACCCTTCGATAGCCGATCCGGCAGAGCGCCGCGCTCTGATAGCCGGGGCCGCATCCGAGATCGAGGGCAGCGTCCTTCGGACCCTGGTCGAGACCGAGTTCGATCAAGAGGGCGGCCTGTTCGTCCGCCTTCTCCGCGAAGGGCAGGCCGACCATCCATTGGTAATGGGCGGCGAGGAGGTTGTCGTAATGCTGCTGAGCCTGATTCACCGGCCACCTTCGGTTCCGTCCCGCTTCTCGACCGAGGGGACCTTGCTGGACGCGACGCGAAGATAGGTCGCGATGATCCGGGTCGAGGCACGCATGGTTCCGGCGAGTGACCCCGCCACTTTTGAGCTTCCTCCAAGGCGACACCGATAGGGCATCGGCACCTCGGCAATGCGCAAGCCGGCGCGGGCGGCTTTCATCTGCATCTCGATGTTCCACCCATACGTCAACTCGTTCAGGGCGAGATCCGCCAGGGCAGCCCGGCCGATGGCGCGGAAGGCGCACATATCGGTGTAGCGGACGCCGTAGCGAAGGCCGATCCCGATCCCGGCAAGGCGCCCAGCCAGAACCTGATGCCAGAGCATCGAGCCCTTCTCGCGCTGGCCGAGGGTCCGGGAGGCCAGGACGAGATCCTGCGTGCCGGCGAGGACTGGACCGGCGATCCTCTCGATCAAGTCTCCGCGATCCGCACCGTCGCCATCGAGATAGACGATCACCCGGGATTCCGGTCTCGCGGCCGCCGCGCCGAGGGCGCAGGCGCGGCCGTATCCCCGGCCCGCAGCGACGACCCGGGCCCCGGCGCGGCGGGCAATATCCGGTGTCCCATCGGTCGAACCGCTGTCGGCGATGATGATATCGCCTGCATAGTCGCGTGGAATTTCGCGGATGACCGATCCAATCGACTCAGCTTCGTTGAGGGTTGGGATGACGACGCTGACTGGGTACATCGACTCACAGACTCCAGCGCAAGCCGCAGTTCTTGCAGGGGGCGGGGGGCTTGTCGGAGAGCAAGGTCGTGCGAAAATTCCGGTACGCCTCCCCGTTCCAGATCTCACGCAGCGTCGCCTGGGTCGCGTCGCCTAGGGTGTAGTGCGAGTAGCCCCGCACGGAGAACGGCGCGATGCAGCAGGGCAACGCCCGCCCGTGGGCGGTGAAATACATCAGCGACCACGGGCGCCGGCAGGTCGCCCAGGCCCGCTCGTCCTTTTGCTTGAGACTGGCGCCGGGCTCCGTCGCCCCCGACGCGTCGAGGGTGATGCCGAATTCCCTGCCCACCGCTTCTGCTTCCGCGATGGCCGCCATTTCCTGGGCTTGGGTGCTCTCGAAGAGGGACAGGTCGGCCCGGGCCATGCCGTAGCCCTCCTCATCGAAGACGAGGCGCTGCAGATGGACCTCGGTCACGCCCATCTCTGCCGCAAGTCGGACGAAAGCCGGCAGTTGCTCGATCGTCTCCCGCAGCCCGGTGAGCCACAGTGAGACCCGAGGCGTCGTCGCCCCGACCGCCTTTTTGAAGGCGACGAACCGGCCGACATCCCGGACGATCCGGCCGAAGTAGTCCTTGCCGCGCACCTTCAGGTACGTCTCCCGGTCGGCGGCATCCAGGGAGACGCGCAACTCGTCGAGGCCGGTGTCGATCAGCGCCTGGAAGCGCTTCGGCTGCATCAGGGTGCCGTTCGTGTTGAACAGGACGTAGGTGCCCCGTTCCTTCAGGTACCGGATCATGTCCGGCAGGGCCTTCACCAGCATCGGCTCGCCGACGCCGTGAAGGACGACCCTGCCAACGTTCGGCACTTGGTCGACGATGCGTGTGAACAGGTCCCAGCTCATGTCGGCCGGGGGCTCCAAGGTCTCGAAGGTGCGCGGACAGGTCTCGCACAGCAGATTGCAGCGGTTCGTCACCTCTAGATAAAGACAGATCGGCGGAGCGTCGGCGATCTCGTTCCGCCGGGCGTCGATTTCCTCGAAGTAGCGGCGCGGGTCCTTGAGGGTGGTTGCGGCCGACATCAGACGGCTCCTTGCGTGAGAAGGCTGGCGGACTTCCGGTGCAACAGCGAGCGCCCGGCGAGCACCAGCGCCGGCACGAAGACGATCGACGGCCACAGGAACCGGTCGTTGAACGGATCGATCAGGAAGAAGAGCGGTGCCGCGCCGAGCCAGACCACCGCCGTTAGGGGCGCGACCACTGCGGGTAAAGACAGCCAGGGATAGTACCACGCGTAATGGGGACTGGCGGCACAAGTCGCGATGGCGGCTAGGATCGCCGTATCGCGGCACAGGGCGACGGCGTCGGGTTCGGCCTTGCGGGCGCGCCCGAAGGCGATGCGCAGGGCGAGGGCCGCCAGTCCCAGCCCTGCGCAGACGAGGTAGGGAATGAGGAGCCGAGCGGGCGCCCATCCGAGATGGCCGAGCCCGGCGAGTAGCCAGTATCCCTCGCCGGTGGCATAGCCCTCTTCGGCGCCGTAACCGCTCACGAAGCCGAAGAGGTTTCGCCCTGCCGACAGGTAAGGCAGGTAGAAGGCGAGGATGATCCCAGCCCCCGCCAACATCGGGCACCACAGCCTGGCGCCGCGTACGAAGGCCGGCGCCACCGCCACCGGCAGCACCTTCACCAAAGCCGCCGCCCCGAGAAGAGCGCCCGCGATGCCGTCGCGCCGCCGGGCGCGAGCCAGGAGCGCGAGGCCAAGAAGGCCGATTCCCATGGCGTCCACATGTCCGTCGCAGGCGAAGGACCAGACCGCCAGGGGGTTCCAGGCGTAAATCAGGATACGCTCAGGCGGCAGCCCGGCGATGCGCAACACCAGGAGCATCGCCCCGATGCCGCCCATCTCGAAGGCCAGCATGGCGAGCTTCATCCCCCAAACGCCCGGTGCGACCCGACCTACGGCCGCGAAGGCAAGCTGTGCCGCGGGCGGGTATATCGTGCGGGCATAGTCCTTCCGGTTGATCAGGGGATAGACGTCTGCATCGCGCAGATCCGCGAGGGCCGGATCCGCAGGGATGAACCGGTAGGGATTGATGCCGGCCGCCTGCACGCGACCATCCCAGACGTAGCGATAGATGTCGCTCGACAGGAAGGGATCCGCAGGGAACAGCAGGGCGCGCATGGCCACGGCGAGGCCAAGGACCGTCCAGGCGGCCCGCCGCGGGAGCTGCTCCCTCAGGACCAGACGCACCGCTAGGAAATAGAGCGCTAATCCGGCCGCTAGCACGGCGACGAACAGGTTGGCGCGCGCCACCGAACCCACCGTATCGGCGCCCGGCACATGGATCGCCATCGCACCGCCGGTGATCGCAGTGAGCCCAACTCCCATCACCGTGAGCCTGCGGCTGGGACTTGTCAGGAAAGCCGCGCTCATAAGGTTGCATCCACGCCAGGATGCAGGCGCGCCAGGACGGCACGGGTCCGCGGCGCGGCGTAGCCTGCGGTGTCGGCCGTCAGACGCGCGAGCCCTTCCGCGTCGTCGACGTCGTACCAGGGCTCGAGTTCGACGAGGTCGAGCCCGATCTCCCGGGCGCGGGTCCTCGTAATCTCCGCCACGCTTCCGGTGCTCCAGGCGATATCCCTGAAGAGGTGATCATGGGCGCGTTTGAGCCCGAGGAGATAGTAGCCTCCGTCGTCGCACGCGCCGAAGACGCCCCTTTCCCCGGGCTCGAGCAGGATCTGCGCGGCCTCGGCCAAAACGCGAGTCGGCAGGGTCGGCGTATCCGATGACAGCAGACAGGCGGCGGCAAAGCCCCGGGCGAGCAGACCTTCCAGGGCCTGGACCAGGCACCGGCCGAACCCCTCGACGCCCGCCGGCGCCGGGGCTGTTCCATCGGCCAGGACCAACCCTGTTTCCGGGGCGAGATATGGCACCAGAAACGACTCCGAACCTGCGGGGGTATAGGCCGCATAGGCCATCACCGGGGCGATCGCGGCGGCGGCGTGGACGTTGTCGGTCGTGTCGCGCAGGAAGGCGGCGCTGAGGCTTGCGGCCTGGTCCGGGGTGAGGGGCGGACACAGGCGCGTCTTCGAGCATCCGCTCTGCGGCAGCTTCGCCATCACCGCGATGGCGCAGACGGATCGGCCGGTCATCGGGCGCCTCCTCCCGTCATGTCGCCATCCGGACGAGGGTCCCGAGGCTGCCGTTCGTCATGTCCGGCGGATGGGTTCGCCGGAGCGTCGCGTCGAGGCCGAGGCTGCGCCCGGCCCCGAGCAGGGCGAAGAGCCCCATCAACAGCATCAGGAACACGTAGCTCCAGGGCCACTCCTGGGGGTTGCGATATAGGCCAAGCCAGAGCTGGCCCACGAACAGGATGCCGAGGGTCCCCATCACCCGCACGCCGAGTCCGAGGATCAGGGATGCGGCGAAGCCGAACTCGATTGCGAGCACGGCGACGTTGAGCAGAAGGAAATTTGGGTAAGGCAGAGCCAGGGCTTCCAAAAGCTGCCCATGGATCGCGAAGGCGGCGTCCTTGGTCTCCTGCTCTGTCCAATAATGCAGACCGTTGCTGGTCGAGACCGGCAACTTCCAGAACAGGTTCTGAAGCCACATCAGGCCGACGACGATCCGCGCCGCGCAAATTCCAAGGTCACGGCCGGTGCGTTGGGCCGGATCTGCGGCCCATTCGAAGGCCGCCACGAACAGACCGCCGAGGACAAGCGCCGCGAAAAGCAGCATCACCACCCATCGCCATGGGCCGAGCGCCACTTGATCGCCCTGCGACGCGAGGAGGAAGCTCAGGATGTCGGTTAGGGGGTCGCTGCGCATGCCTAGCCTCGGACGGATGAAAGCGCGGAGAAACTGTCGCCGCTTGCTCGCACGCAACTGATTTCGCCGCGGCTCAAGTCGAAGTTACCGCCGGTTTGACCGATTTGAGGACACGGTAGACTGTATCGCGTGGTATCGCTCGACACAATTTCGCAATTGGACGTCACGATGGCGGCAACTCAGGTAACTGGCGCCAACGCTGTACGAACCACGGGCAGGGATCGAAGAGCCGTGCCGATGGACGACCGCAAGATTGCGCATATCCCGGCGAAGGACATCGCTCCGAGCTTTTCCCTCGGCCTCGGGCTGACGAACGAGTGCAACCTCGCCTGCGCTTTCTGCTATCGCGACACCGAGCGCGTCGATCGGCTGGGGCCGGAGCAGGTTCGCGCGGCTCTCGATGCCCTACCGGTGCGTTCGGTGAATCTGGGCACCGGCGAAAACGGCATGCATCCCCGTTTCGGGGAACTTCTCGCCCTGCTCCGCAACGAACCTCTTAAGCTGACAATCACGTCGAACGGCCATTCGATCGCGGTGATCGACGATCATGCCGTGCGAGCCTTCGCCGACGTTGAGTTTTCGATCGATTATCCGAGCCGGGCGGAACAGGATGCGCAGCGCGGCGAGGGTAATTGGGACCTCGTTATGGAGCAGGCTGCACGCTGCCGGCGCCTTGGGGTCGGCGTCACCTTCATCGCGGTGATGATGCGTTCGAACTTTGACCGCATGAGCGAGATCGCGGAGATCGCCGGCCGGTTCGATGCGCCGCTGCGGATCAACGTCTATCAGGCCGTCCGGACGGACGATTTCGCCCTGACTTACGAGGAATATTGGACGGGGTTCGCCCACCTCTTCGCACAGACCGATGCCATCGCCGTCGGCGAACCGCTGGTTCGGGCGATAGCCGGGCTTCCGCCGCGTCTGGGTGGATGCGGTAGCAGCACGGTGCGGATCACGCCGCGGGGGACCGTGAAGCCCTGCGTCTATTGGGACGGAACCGGCCAGAGCCTGGACACCCTCGTCGACGAGGGAGCAGCCATCGTCGAGACGCCCCCCTTTGTCGCCGCCCGCTCGTTGCCGGAGCCTTGCCGGGGCTGCGCCCACGAGAGCGTCTGCCACGGTGGGTGCGCCGGACGACGGCGCCTGCTCGGACAGATCGACAAGCCAGACCCGTACTGCCCGATCATCCGGGGCGACGATCGTCCGCTCGACGTGCGGATGGCTCCCTCTCGCGACCTCCCGAAGCTAGAGAGCGCCTGCACAACGATCGTCCAAGCACGGAAGACCGCGTCTTAGGGCCGCCCGGCGCAGCGAACCAACGCCGGTCTCGGCTCAGGCATACAGTACATCATCGGCCGGAGGCGCGACTGACCAGATCATCAGCCAGAGCGGCGGACCAACCACAGATCTGACTATTCCGAAGAAGCCCTGGGCTGGAAGAGGAGTGGCGCGCCAGTCCGAACAAAAATGCGAACACTCATGTCATTGAGGCAGCGCGGTAATTTTTGAGGCTCCACTGCTACCTGGCCCGTCACTATCGGCGGGAGCTCTCACCAAGCAGCAACGCATCCGAATAAACCGGACGTTCCGCAATACGCCCATAGCGGGCGCCCGGAGGTGGTGAAACACCACGAAGCAGACATGTCCTGGCGAGACTTTCTCGCGCAGCCAAGCGATCATAAGCGTCGCAAGGATGAGCAGACCGAGGGTAAGAGGATTTGTCGCGAGCACGGGCTTCTCGGTCGCAACAAGTCGCGCTGCAACCGCCGCAGCGGTATTAGGAAGGTCCCGCTCCGCCACGACACGTGGTACGGTCAGCTGCGATCAGAACTGGCAAGGTCTGGCAGCAGCAAGGCGAGCCGTGAGACCGCGAAGAGATCGACGGTATCTGCCATTGCAACTTTACGGCAGCGGCTTGAGGTCCCCGAGCAGGGTTGGGATCAGCTCGGATACGGTAGGATGAATTGGAACAGCCCATTGCAGGGTCGGCGCGGTGGCGCCTAGGTTCATCGCGTTGAGGATGCCGTGGATGGCCTCGTCACCGCCGGTGCCGAGGATCGCCGCACCGAGGATCGCTCGGGTCTCGGCATCCACCAGCATCTTCATGAGCCCTTTGGTCTCCCCCTTCTCGACGGCCCGGCCCACCCGGGTCATCGCCCGGATCCCCACGAGTGCCGGCCGGCCACTCTCCCGCACCTCTGCCTCGCTCTTACCGACGCGTCCCAGAGGCGGATCGATATAGAGCGCGTAGCCGGGGATCCGGTCGCTGACCCGGCGGCTCGCCGCGTCGAGCAGGTTGGCGGCCACGATCTCAAAGTCGTTGTAGGCAGTATGGGTGAAGGCGCCCCGCCCGTTGCAGTCGCCGAGCGCATAGATGCCCGGCACGCTGGTCTGCAGGCCGTCGTCAACGGTGATGAAGCCCCGTGCATCGGTATCGATGCCGGCGGCCTCCAAGCCGAGATCGTCGGTGTTGGGGCGCCGGCCCACAGCGAGCAAAACGTGGGAACCGACGACCTCCGGGTGGCCCTCGGTGCAATTCACTCCGACCCCGATTTCACCGCCGTGAGGGGCAAACCTGATGCATTCGGCGTTCAGCCTCAGGATAATGCCCTCGTCGCGCAGGATGCCGGCGACTGCTTCCGATACGTCGGAATCCTCGCGGCCGATCAACCGCGGCCCTTTCTCGATGATCGTCACCTCACTGCCGAAGCGACGGTAGGCCTGCGCGAACTCAAGGCCGATGTAGCTGCCACCCACCACGACGAGGTGCTCAGGGATTGTATCGAGCTGCAGCAACGAGGTGTTGGTGAGGAACGGCACCGCGTCGATGCCGGGCATGGCGGGCACATGGGCGCGACCGCCAACATTGATGAAGATCCGATCGGCCTCGAGGATCTCATCCCCCACCGCAACTGCGTGCGCCGCCACAAAGCGGGCATGGCCCGTGAGGACGGTGCAGCCGGGCATTCCGCGCAACCACGCCTCGACATTGGCCCTCGCCGAGGCGGACACGCCCTGCTGTCGCGCGGCAACCGCCTTGGCGTCAACGGCGACACGACCCTGAAGAACGACACCGTAATCAGCGGCCCGACGGACAAGATGGGCGGCATAGGCGCTGGCGACGAGGGTCTTTGTCGGCATGCAGCCTGTATTCACACAGGTGCCACCGAAGAGCTTGCGCTCCACCACCGCGACACGATGGCCGGCCTCGGTAAGGCGCCCAGCCAAAGCCGGGCCGGCCTGACCGGCGCCGATCACGACGGCATCGAACCGTTGGACCATCGTCGTACTCCCGCACGAGTGCCCCGGTGTGGATCGCAACAGCGACTGCGATGGACGCCGCTGGCTCGTCTGCACCGAACGAAGTCGCGAGGCTTCCTCGTGCTTCGACCGACGAGGATTGGTTATCACGGCACCAACCCGAACGGCCACGGCCCGTAGGCAGACTTCTCGTTTGGGATACCGGTTCCATACCTGCCCCAGCAACCCCGGACGAGCCAGACGGCCGTGGGCCTCGGGCTGCGCTGGTCCCACTAGGTCTCGTCTGCTTCACCATCGAATTTCTTCCGAAGTGGATCAGCCGCTATCGACTGGTGTCAGGGGCGTCGGCGGCCGCGTCAAAATGGGCTGGCTTGGGTGGATTTGAGACGGTCCGGATTTGAGTGACAGCCGCTTAAATGCGGACATCGTCTTTCCAGCTGCTTTCAGTTTATGCCGCCGTTCTCCGCTTCGTATCTACCTCCCGCCTTGATGTGACTAACTTCTCCTAGAGAATATGCGGGGATATGATGGCTTGATTTCCCCCTCGGGCACATCCTTCAGCCAATCATGCCAAGTCGCATCGCGCTTAATACCAGGTGGAATGATGAAATAATCGCCCTTATTGTATTTCCGGACTAATTTGAATCCCCCAAACAAGCCATACCATAGACCTGCTGCTTCGTCGCGGCGCCAAATCTTTGTGCCGAACCAAGATTTTTTCTCAATTCGGTCGTCAAACAATGTGATGTAACTCGAACTCTCATTTAGGAAATAAATTATGATAGCAGTCAATCCTGCGATCGCAAGGATCCAAGTTATCTTGGATGACGATTTATCCAAATGGGCACGACCAAAGAATCCTAATAGGACAATGACGATTGCACGAGCTACGGAAGTTGATCTGCGAAAAATCGATGCTCGATACGTGGTGGGATAGTGGATGTTTTCCGCCATGCCTGCATCCACGTCGCTAAATGCTCGGTCGCTTTCAAGTCCCGCAAACCCTAACCGACGACCTATAAACGACTGCTTATGGAGGGCTCGGGCGGCCATCAGAATGGCTGGGTAGGGTCGGATGCAGGATGGCGGCTCAGGGCGGATTCTGCCCGTCCGCTTTCAAGCAACGGACGGAGGAAGGCGTGCGCCACCATTCATGCGCCTTAGGATTTCATCCTAGGCCCCCTTGCGATCCACGAAGCAGCCTGCAATGATCAACCAAATGGTTGATCATTCGCCTGCAGGCCTGGATGGTGTCTTCCATGCCCTCGCGGATCCGACCCGCCGGGCGATGGTGCGTCAGCTCGCTTCCGGTGAGCACACGGTCTCCGAACTGGCCGCGCCGCACGCGATGTCGCTGGCCGCCGCCTCCAAGCACGTCCGCGTGCTCGAGCAGGCGGGACTTCTCCGCAGGGCGATCGCAGGGCGGGTCCATCGCTGCTCGCTCGAACGTCAGCCCCTCGTGCAGGCGTTCTCATGGTTGCGAGCCTACATCGAGTTCTGGGACGCGCGCTTCGATGCCTTGGAGGATCTCCTGAATGCCGGGGACGACGATGACCGAGACTGAGCCCGCCGTCATCCTTGTCCGCACGTTCCGGACGACCTGCGAGAAGCTTTATCGAGCTTGGACCGATCCGGTCATGGTCCAGCGCTGGCTCGCGCCGGGGTCGAACGTGGTCGAGCGGGCCGAGACCGATCTGCGGGTCGGTGGTCACTTCCGCCTCCAGACGCGGGCCCCCGATGGCACTCAGCATCGGATCAGCGGGTGCTATCGCGAACTCGAACCGGGGCGACGCATCGTCCAGACCTGGATCTACGACGGCCCCCTCGACCTGTTGCCGGGCGAGGAGACGGTGCTGCAAATCGATTTCACCCCGCGGGACGACGGCACCAGCGAGATGCGCCTGACCCATCGGCGGATCGCCCGCGACGACGTCCGCGACGCTTACCAGGGGGATTGGCCGAGCTGCTTCGACAAGCTCGATCGCGTCCTGCACTGAACGACAAAAGAGCGAGGAAACGCCATGCCGATACGAACCTCACCTGCGCCCCTCAGGCGCGGGATCGTCAAACTGTGGTTTGCGCTCGACGCGATCGTAGCGCTGGCCCCGCCGCTCTACTGGGCCGCCGACGGCCGCACGACCCCGATCGCCGGGATCCCGGCCGGACTGTTTTACTTCCTGGCTGTCAGCCTCTGCATCACCGCGAGCCTGATCGCCGCCTATTGGCTCGACGCGGCCGACGAGGGGAGCGCGGCATGATCATCACCTTCGGTCTGCTCGCCCTGTTCTTTGCCGCCGTGGTCTGGGTGCTCCAGCGCAACAGCACCATCGACCGGTCCTTCACAGATTATGCCGTGGGCGGCCGCTCCTTCGGCGCGCGCTACCAAGCGATGTCCTTCCTCAACACTTGGTATCCTGGCTCGATGTTCACGGCGTTCGGCGCCCTCTCGGTCACGGCCGGGGTGATGTCGTTCTACGTCCTGTCCTACTCGCTCCTGACCGTGGTGCTGCTGTTCGTGCTCGCCCGGCCGGTCTGGATCTGGGGCAAGGCATACGACCTGCGGACCCAGGGCGACCTGTTCGCCCTGCGCTACGGCTCGCGCCACATCCGCACGGTCGCGGCGCTGATCGGCATCGTCTCGGGCCTGCCCTGGCTGGTGCTCGGCATGCAAGCGCTCGGCAACCTGTTCCAGGCGATGTCGCTCGGCGCACTCTCGTTCTCGACGTCGGTCGTGGTCGGCGTGCTCGTCATCGCGCTCCGTCAGGTCTGGACCGTGCGGATGGGGATGCGCGGCGTCGTCATCTCCGATTACCTGCAGGGGATCGTCGCCTATGTCGGCGGAGGCGCGATGCTCGTCGGCCTCATCGTCTGGCTGATGGTCGCCCGGGGTATCACCCTCGCCTCGCTCGATCCGAAGATGTTCGCGATCCCGAGCTTCGGGTCCAAGGAGGGGCCGCTTTATCTGTTCGCACTGATGTTCACCGGCGCGCTCGGGGGCTGGTGCTGGCCCTACATCTTCGTGCGGCTGTTTACGGCCGATGGCGTTCACAGCCTGAAGAAGTCTGCCGCCCTCGCCGTGCCGCTGACGTTCCTGTTCGGCGTGGCGCTGCTGATCTTCGGCATGCTCGCCTCCAAGGTCCCTGAGGCGGTGGCCAAGCCCGATGACGTCTGGTTCATCGTCTCGCAGCAGGCCGGCGGCCTCGTGCTGCTGGGCCTCGCCGGCGTGGTGTTGCTCGCCGCCTCGATGGGACACACGGACGGCAACATCCAGGCGTATGGCGCGCAACTCGCCAACGACCTCGTCGGCAACTACGCCGAACTCGACCAGAAGCGGATGATCGTCATCGCCAAGGTCGGCATGCTGCTCCTGACACTCCTCGCCTCGTGGCTCGCCACGCTGACACTGCCGGCGCTCTTCTCGCTGGCGGTGCTGGCCTACCAGGGCATCATCCAACTCGCGGTGCCGCAGTTCCTCGGGATCTTCTGGAAACGAGGAAACCGGCAGGGCGCGTTCGCCGGCATGATCCTGGGCTTCGTGACGGCGGTCGGGCTGGAGTTCGCCTATGGCGGTCATCTGCCCTTCGGCTACGGACTGACCTCCGGCTGCTTCGGCTTGGCCGTCAATCTGATCGTCTACATCGCCTGCGCCTATGGGTTTCCGCATTCGGCCGAAGAGCGACGGCGGATCGAGGAACTGTTCGCCGTCGTACGGGGGAGGCGGGAAAGGCAGTCGGGGGTGAGCCGCCAGTCTCGACCGGCCATGGCCTGAGGAGACCCGCCATGGGAAGCGTCTACACGCCCTAGCACCGGGCGTTGCAGGACCGCTTCGGCACGCACCGTCTGGCAGACACGCAGGAGCGCGTGATCGCCAGCGACCGACTGTCCGAGGACCACCGAGCCTTCATCGAGGGACGCGACATGCTGTTCCTGTACCATTGATGCCACCGGCCAACCGACCGTGTCCTACAAGGGCGGCGCGCCGGGTTTCGTACGGATCGGCGGAGATGACTCGCCGCTGCCCACGCGACGTTCACCGCGACCGGCGTGAGGTCAGCTCGCACGACGTGCCGACGCGCGGGGGAACGCAACGGTGGCTGCGTGGAAGCGGCTGGCGTTCCTGGACGAGGACCTGCTGCCGGCTGATTGCGAGCGTGTCGCGGCCGTCGGAACTCTCGCGAAAGACGAATACGACGCGAACGTCATGAATAATAAGGGATAGCGGCTTCATCCATGGATGTCTAATTTCGGTATCATTCCATATATCAGCTTGTCCGAATTATTTTGGGGAGATGACTTACGATTTGACTTTGGCGTCGCAACAATCAGCTTTCGGTCGAGATTTGATAGACCGGACAAAATTTCATGAGTCTGAGACGGGTGGTGCCTCGGCCGAACACACGAGGCCGGCGCCGATCGCGATCCAAACGAGGTGCGCATCGGTGCGCGCTCCGAGCGTGGCGCGGATCACCGATAGGTTGTTGTGCACCGTCTTGAGGCTCAGGCACAGCGCGTCGGCGACGGCCTGGGCGGTCATCCCCCCGGCCGTCAGGCTGAGGATTTCGAGTTCCCGGGGGCTCAGGTCGTCGAGTACGGAGCGCCCGCCCGCCACCTCGTCCCGGGCGATTGCGCGGGCGATGTCGTCACTCATCGGCCGCTCGCCGCGCAGCACGGCGGCGACCGCGGTCAACAGCTCACGCGGCGGACTCGCCTTACTGACATATCCGCTCGCGCCGGTCGCGAAGGCTTGGCGCACGATCACCGCTCCGGTGAGCATGCTGAATACGAGGATGCGGGCGGCCCCGTCCCATTGGCGGATGTGACGGATGGCTTCGATGCCGCTCGGGCCGGACAGGGACAGGTCGAGGATCACCAGATCCGGCGCATGGGCTTTGTACTGGTGATAGGCCGAGGCGGCATCCTCGGCTTCCGCAACGACCACCAAGCCCGGCTGCCGCTCGATCAGGCGGCGATAGCCCTCACGCACGACAGGATGGTCGTCCACGAGGAGGATGGACGTGGGCATGGGTGGCCTCACGCCAGGGTGGGGGCGGATGCGCAGGCCCGGATGCCGCTCCCGGTGTCGGTGAGCGAGAGGCTTCCGCCGAGGGCGGCGAGCCGCGCTCGGATGCCGACGAGCCCACGGCCCGTGTCGGGCGCCGTGCGGGACACCTCGCCCCCGCCGTCGTCGTCGAGGGTGAGTGTCACTGTGCGGGCCCCGGCCTCGGACCGGTGCAGCCGCAGGAAAACCCGGCTCGGCCTTCCGTGGCGGAGGGCGTTCGTCAGAAGCTCCTGCGCTATCCGATAGAGGCTCGCGGACACAGGGCCGGGCATCCCGGTCAAATCGCCCGTCACGTCGAGATGCAGGGCGGGGCCGGACCTGAGCTGCCCCCGCCAGTTCGCGACGAGGCCGCGGAGAGCGCCCTCCAAGCCGGCTTCGGCGAAATCGGGTAGTTCGAGGCGGGCCAGTGCCCCGCTCAAGCTTTTCCGCATCGCGGCAATGTTGTCCTCGATGCCACGGGCGTCCTCGCGGATGTCCTCGTGCTCCGGGGGCGCGGCCTGCTCGATCGTGGCGGCCCGTGCGCCGGCGGCGGCGAGGTACTGGCCGAAAGCATCATGCAAATCGCGCGCAAGCGCCTCCCGCTCCTCCTCCTGAACCATGACGAGCCGCTGCATGAGGCTCGCGCGCTCCGCCTCGGTGCGGATAAGCCGGTCAGCGAGTTCGTTGCAAGCACCGGCGATCCGGTCGAACTCGGCGGCGGCGAAGCGAGGCAGCGGCGCCTGGGTCATGGGCGTGTCGAGGCTCTCCAGCCCTCGCACGATCCGACCGGCGGGCGCGACGAGGCGCGTGAGGGCAAGCCAGTTGAGCAGCACCGTCGCTGCCGCTAATCCAAGGGCGAGCCCGCCCACGAGGCGCAGCTGATGCCAGAGACGGGCGGCCGACGCCGTCGGGTCTGGCCACGCCGTGACACTGCCGATCGTGCGCTCACGGTACACAATCGTCCGGATCGTCGGTACGGTTTTGGATTCCCAGAAGAGCATCTCGCGGAACCACCCGGGGGCTGCATCGACTCCGTCCCAGTCGCCACAGACCCGCCGGGGCCATTCCGTGCCAAGGTGAATGTCGGCGCAGATCCCCGGCAGGAGCGTGAGGATGGCCGGCACGGCCTGCGGAACGGCCGCGGGCATCGCGGCCGGGCCGGCACTGCCGAGCCCCGGCTGTCGCGAGAACTGTCCGGCGATCCGGTCAGCTGAGGTCGCAGCCTCCTGGCGGAGACGCGCATGGGCCTCCCAGGCGGTCCATACGACCGCACCAGTGAGGCACAGAAGGGCGATGACGAGGAGGCGACGGCCGAGATGCGCGGGCAGGCTCATGGATGAAACGGCCGGGCTGGAAGCAAGGTCCTGATTTGGCACCGGGACCGGCGCGGCGTGCAAGCCATGACAAGTCCGGTCGGGAAGAATGCCCGGCCATCGGCGGGACGATAGCCCTGGCCCGGTCGCGCCAAAAGCCGAAGGATGGCGCCGTGTCATCTCCGCGGAGCCGGCTATGTCCTTTCACCTCTCCCGCCGCAGCCTATTGGCCGCGTCCGCCCTGCTACCCCTGGGGTTGCATAGCCCCGCCGTCGCTGCGGCCCCGAGCGGTCCTTACCGGATCGGCGTGTTCACGGTGACGCCGTTGCGCGACGGGCTGTTCCCCCTGGAGCCGAGCATGATCCCGGCGGCCGAGAGCCAAGCTGGGCAGGCCCTGTTGAAGGGGGCCGGGCTTCCCGCGGAAGGACCCTCGCCGGAACCGGTCAACGCGTTCCTGATCCGGCGCGGAGACCGGCACTGGCTGCTCGATGCGGGCTGCGGCACGGTCCTCGGGCCCGGGTTCGACCGGGTGACTGCTGCACTGGCGGCGGAAGGCGTGCGGCCGGATCAGATCGAGACCATTTGGCTGACTCACCTTCACGCCGACCATGCCGGCGGCCTGCTGACGCCGGGCCGCCTCGCACGGTTCGCCAACGCGGAACTCGTGCTGCAGGAGCGAGAGGTGGCCTATTGGTCGGATGCGGGCGCCCGGGCCTCCGCTCCGGCCGCGTTAAGCCCGATGTTCGAGACGGCGCAGGCTGTGATGGCGGCCTATCCGGGTCGGCTCCGGCGGGTCTCCGGCGAAGCGGAACTCGCGCCAGGGATCCATGCCCTGCCCCTGCCTGGTCATACGCCAGGACATATGGGTGTGCTCATCGCTGACGGTCCCGACCGGTTGCTGATCTGGGGCGATATCGTCCACTCGCGGCTCCTGCAGATGCCGCACCCGGACTGGACGGTGATCTGGGACACGGACCCGATAGAGGCGATCGCGACGCGGCGGGGCATCCTCGACCGCGCGGCGACGGAGGGTTTTAGGGTCACCGGGATGCACATCGCCACGGTTGGTAAAATCGAGCGCGCCAGTACGGGATATGCGCTGATCTAGTGCCGTGACGCACTCACTCCGTTCATGCGCCCCTACCCTAGATTCCTGTTTTTGCATCAATTTTTCCAGACATGGCTGAAGCCTTCGTCTGGATCGATGCACTAGGCAGACCGAGACCGAGGACGTCCGCTTGAGGCGGGAATCAAACTGCGCTCCGCCGGCTGCATCGGGTCGGGTGCAGGATGGCGGCTCGGGGTAGTCTGCAGACGATCCGCTTATTGGCGTTAACACCTGCAAAGCAGGCAGCCGGAGTGTTCTCGCTCCCACACACAAAGCGCTCCGGCCTCTCGCTTCAAGCGCGAGCTGATCGACGCAATAAAGCAAGCGCCCCGGAGGGCGCTTGCTTGTCTCACCGTCGATTAGCGACGCCCTCAGTTCGCCCGGGCGACCTCGACGAGGTTATCCGAGAAGGACGGCGCGTGGCCCATGTCGGTGAAAGCACCCGACGAGATGCTGTTCACCGTGCCCTCGTTGAGCTGGCGCCAGTAGCCCAGCGTCGCCACGACGATGCCAGCCTTCACGTCGTCGGTGATCCGCGCCACGCCCTTGAAGGCCCCGCGGTCGTTGCCGACCTTCACCCTGTCGCCGTCTCGGATGCCCCGGGCGTCGGCATCGTGCTGGCTGATCATCACGAACTGTTCGCCCTGGCCCTTCTGCTTGTCCTCCATGTTCGCGTAGCAGGAGTTCAGGAAGTAGTGGCTCTTGGGCGAGACGATGTTGAGCGGATACCGCTTGGCCAGTTCCGGGTCGTTCGTGTGGGACTCGCGCGGGCCGAGGTAGTCCGGCAGCGGGTCGAGGGCCTCGCCGGGCTGGAAACCCTCGTACATCTGGCGGAACGGCGGGGCGACGAAGTTCGTGGCCCCCTCGACCTTCAGCATGCACTTGCCGGTCGGCGTCGGGAAGTTGCCCTCCCGGTGCGGGGCCCGGTCGTCCGGCGTGCCGACCTTCAGGCGGGCGAAGCCGTGCTCGCGCATGTAGGCGAGGTCGATCCCCTCACAGGCCGGGGCATTCCAGTCGATGTAGTGTTCCAGACACTCGTTGTCGGTCCACTTGAAGTTCTCTTCCTCGAAGCCGAGCCGTGCGGCGAGCCGCCGGAAGATCTCGTTGTTCGGAATGGCCTCGCCGGGGGCCTCGGCGCACTTGGTGTTGTAGGTGAGGTAGAGGTGGCCCCAGGAGAGGATCATGTCCTCCATCTCGGCGCCCATCGTCGCCGGAAGCAGGATGTCGGCGTAGGAGGCCGTGTCCGAGATGAAGTGCTCGGCCGAGACCATGAACAGGTCCTCGCGCATCAGGCCCTGGACGATCTTGTCGGTCTCGGGTGCCTGCGTCACGGGGTTCGAGTTCCAGCACATCATCGACAGGATCGGCGGGTCGAGTTGCATCTCGCCGGTGAGCGCCCGGCCGATCTGCAGGTTCGAGACGACGCGGGTGCCCTCCGGGATCAGGTCGGGCCGGCACATCACATCGAACTTGTACGGGTGCTCCCAGACGCCGAACTGCGTGACGCCGCCGCCGACGTGGCGCCATGCGCCAGTCAGCGCCGGGATGCAGGTCACGGCCCGGATGGTCTGTCCGCCGCCGTAGTGCCGCTCCAGCGCCACGCCCATGCGGATGCCCACCGGCTGCTCGGTCGCCATCTCCCGGGCGAGCTTGCGGATGTCGTCGGCGGAAACGCCGGTGATCTCGGCGGCCCATTCGGGCGTACGGTCGGCCGCGCGCTCCTTCAGCTCCTCGAAGCCGACCGTATAGTTGTCGACGTAGTCCCGGTCGACGAGGCCCTGCGCGATGATCGAGTTGATGAGCGCCATGGCGAGCGCCCCGTCCGTGCCGGGCTTCGGCGCGATATGCCAGTCGGCCGCTTTGGCGGTGCGGGAGGCGTAGGCGTCGATCACCACGACCTTGGCGCCCTTCTTCTGGGCGTCCTTCACGATGGCCCAGTGGTGCAGGTTCGTGCTGACTGAGTTGCAGGCCCAGATCACGATGTACTTGGAGTGGATGTAGCTGTCCGGGTCTAGGCCGGCGGTCGGGCCGACGGTCAGCAGCCACGCCGTGCAAGAGCCCTCGCCACAGAAGGTCCGCTCGGTAACAGTGGCGCCCATGCGGTTGAAGAAGGCGTCGCCGCCGTTCAGCCCGTGCACGAGACCCTGGTTGCCGAGGTAGCTGTAGGGCGCGATGGCCTGCGGTCCGTGCTGGTCGATGATCGCCTTCCACCGGGTGACGATAGTGTCGAGCGCCTCCTCCCAGGTGATCCGTTCGAACTGCTTCGAGCCCTTCGGGCCGACCCGCTTCATCGGGTAGAGCAGCCGGTCGGGGTGGTAGTGGCGCTTCTCGTAATCCTTCAGCTTCACGCAGAGGCCACCGCGGGTCATCGGATGATCCGGGTTGCCGCGCACGCCCTGGAGCTGGCCGTCCTTCACGTCGAACAGCATCGAACAGGTGTCGGGGCAATCGTGCGGGCAGCCGCCGAAGAAGGTCTCCGTCAGGCTCTCGGCCTCTGCGACGATCAGGGAGTCCGGCTTGACGATTTCGTTCATGTTTCCTCCGCGGTCTGGCAGCCGGCCTTCTTGGCGTTCCGGATAGCCAGCCCGATACAATCCCAGGGTGAACTAAATCGCAAACAATTCCAAATTTTGGTCAGGCGAAAGGGCCAAAAGAGGCATGGTCCATGGTACCAACCGTTTTGTCGCGCCTGACGAGGCGTCCACGGACCCGCCGGCGCCGGCCCCGGGCGGACGTCGCCGATAGGTCGCCGACGATGATGGGATGCCGGTGGAACTGACGCTGACGCTGGACGCGACCTCCGCCAAGCCGCTGCAGGTCCAAGTGTTCGACCAAGTCCGGGAGATCATCCTGGAGGGAAAGCTCAAGGCCGGCATGGCGCTGCCGCCGAGCCGCCTTCTGGCCGAGCGCCTGGGGATCTCTCGCAACACTGTGATCACCGCCTACGAGCGGCTCGCGGCCGAGGGCTATGTCAAGGCGCGCGGCACGGCCGGCCTTTTCGTGGAGTCCATCCCGCCGGACAGCCTCGTGCTGATCCAACGGGGCGGCCAACCCCTGACCAATGGACCGGTCCCGGACGCGGTCGGCGAGCCGTTGCTCTGCTTCGCCGGCTCGCCGGGCGGTGGCGGCGACAGACCGGAACGCGATTTCTGGGTCGGGCGCTCAGACCCGGCCGGGTTCCCCCTGCGGATCTGGCGGCGGATCGTGAACCGGCTCCTGTCGCAGGAGACCGCCTTCCTGACCGACTATTGCGACCCGGCCGGCCTCCCGGACCTCCGTGCGGCCGTCAGCACGCATCTGAGGCGTGCCCGCGCCGTCGCGGTGAGCGAGGATCAGGTCGTCGTCACGACGGGCGGACAGGACGCCCTCAACCTCGTGTTCAACCTGCTGAGATCCCACACCCGGCAGCTCTGCATCGAGAACCCCTGCTACCTCGGGGCCTCCCTGATCTTCAGGAGTGCCGGGATGACCGTCCACCCGGTTCCTGTCGACGGCGACGGCCTGCGCACGGACCTGCTGCCCACGGACCGGGGCAGCCTGCTGTACGTCACCCCCTCGCACCAGTTCCCGACCGGCGCGATCATGCCGCTGACCCAGCGTCTGGAACTCCTGCGCTGGGCCGAGGAAACCAACAGCTTCATCGTCGAGGACGACTACGACAGCGACTTCCGCTACGACGGCCCGCCGCTGACCGCCCTAGCCGGCCTCGATGGCGGACGGCGCGTCTTCTACGTCGGCACCTTCTCCAAGTCGGTGGGGGCGGGCCTGCGCATCGGCTACGCCACGGTCCCGCGCATGTTCTGGGACGAGGCGCGGATGCTGAAGGCCCGGATGAGCAACGGCCAGGCATGGCTTGAGCAGGCCGCCCTGGCCGCCTTCATCGATGAGGGACATTTCGACCGCCACCTGCGCCGGTTGAGGCAGATCTACAAGTCGCGGCGCGATTGCCTTGTCCGGTCACTTCGGGAAACCTTCGACGATCCCGTCATCCTGGGCTCGGAGAGCGGCCTGCATCTGGTCTGGCGTCTGCCGGAGGGCTTCCCGCCGGCCAGGAAGATCCAGATCGAGGCACGCGAGCGAGGCATCGGCGTCTATGCCCTGTCCAGCGGGGCCGCCTATCACTTTGACCCCGAAGCGCGGGACGACATGCTCGTGTTCGGCTACTCGTCGCTGACCGAAGCTCAGATCCAAAGCGCGGTACGTGAGTTGAGAGCGATTTCGGAAGATGCCGGCTAAGGACAACGCTTCGTGCAACACGGGTCCGCTTTCAGGATTTCGCGACGCGGCTGCAAGCGATCGGCTTGGTTCGGGAGCAGGCCGTCCGCTTTTCCGGCGCTCCGTGCCAAAAACGCACCGGCAGCTTTCAGCCAGGAGCCGACATCGGCTGCTTGACCAGAAGCGGACGATACTTGCGTTCGATTTCAGAGTGTGAACCCGACCTAGCCGCGCCCGCCCAAACAGAAATGCCCTAGGCTAGCGAATGCCTTGACTGTCTTGAATCAGTTCCTGCATGTCTCCATTTCATTGTAACAAGCCCAAAGTGCGTGGTGCCAAGATAAATGCGTGGGTTTCGCTTGACCAAGCGATAGAGACTGATCCGCTTGAGGCGGCGCTGATATATATCGCGCGCTCCTTGCAACTCACTCCGACGCAGTAACGGCAGGCGGAGCAACGTTACACGGGCCTGGCCCAGCATGTGAGCACAGCAACATCGCCTTCAAAGACAGGGTGCCGGATATCTATCCGTCAGGCTGCTTTGCGATCCATGCCGCGGTTCGTCCGAGCATCAGTCGCGATCAGCACGACGGCCCCGGTCCTGGAACTGGACGTGCCGGCTGGCAGCGGCCCGACGTGGGTGCTCGATACAGTCTACGCTGTCGTTAGGGGCGAGCCCGGCAGCCAATACTACGATGACAAAATCCGGCGCTGCTCGCGAACGCTGGCCGAGACGCCGAAGTCGGAGCAAATCCCGATCACCGTGCCGGCGACCATTGCCTTGTCCGAGTTCGAGGCAGTGCAAACCGCGTAAAAGGCGCACAATCCGCGCTCCACGCCGGCTCGGGTCGTGAATGGCCCGATCCTGCTCACCGGTTTAACGGCCTGCACGACGTGCAACGGCCCCATCACGTTGCGCACCTGCCCGTCGAAGTCCGGCAAGGTCTACCGCTATTACAGCTGCTCAACGTATGGCCAGCAAGGTAAAACCGGGTGCTCCGATCGTACGATCCGAATGGACACCCTCGACTTATTGGTCACCGACCGACCCGCGGCGGAGCTTCTGCAACCTGACAGGCTGCGGGCGACCCTCGCCTCACTGTGGTCTCAACTGGCAGAGAAGGCGATGGAGGTCGATAGTCGGGTCGCGGCACTGCGCCGTGAAATCGAAGTGCGAGAAGACAAACTGAAGCGCCTGTACTGGATGGTCGAGGAGCGAGTGACTGACCTCGACGATATTCTGAAAGGATGGGTCGCGGCTCTGAAACTGGAGTGGGACCGAGCCAAGGCCGCCCTCGACCGGAAGCTGTTGCGGAGCGCTCGCCGACGGAAATCACCCCCGAGATGATCGAACGGTTCGGAGAAATGATGCGACGGGAGAAATCCCGTTCCGCAAGGCGTGGCTTCAGTCGATGATCGATTGGAGCCAACGTCGTCAGGATCATCGTTGGGAAGGTAAACTCGGAGGCTGCCGTGGCCGAAGTGAGTTCGACAGCTGCGCCAAGTGTTCGCAGTTCTGTACCGAAGTGGCGCTCCCAAGGGGAATCGAACCCCTGTTTTCGCCGTGAGAGGGCGACGTCCTAGACCGCTAGACGATGGGAGCTTTCCGGCGGCGCCGCGTTGCTATAGCGACGCCGGAGCGGGGGAGCAAGTGCCTCGTCGCAGATAATGCAACGGATGGGTGAGGGCGGGTGGAAGAGCGCGGTCAGGATCTCGTCGGAGTGGTGGAGGAGGGCGGTCAGCGCCTGGATCGTGCCCTCGTCGGCCTCTTCCCGGAGCTGTCGCGCGCCCGGCTGCAGGATCTGGTCCGGGAGGGCCATGTCAGTAGAAACGGGAGCGTCGTCCGAGATCCATCCGGCAAGGTCCCGGCCGGTGCCCGCCTTGCCCTCGACCTGCCGCCCCCGTCGGATCCCGTACCGGCTGCGGAGGATGTCGCCCTCTCCATCGCTTACGAGGATGACGACCTCGTCGTCGTCGACAAGCCGGCGGGGCTGGTGGTCCATCCGGCCCCAGGCCATGCCGGCGGCACCCTCGTCAATGCCCTCATCGCCCATTGCGGTGCCAGCCTGTCCGGCGTCGGCGGCGTGCGCCGCCCCGGCATCGTCCACCGACTCGACAAGGACACCAGCGGCCTGATCGTCGTGGCGAAGAACGACCGTGCGCATCACGGCCTCGCGGCTCAGTTCGCCGACCACGGCCGCACGGGCCCCCTCGAACGCGCCTATCTCGCCTTCGCCTGGGGCGAACCTTACCCGGCCGCCGGCACGATCCGGGCAAGCCTCGCCCGGTCGCGGCATAATCGCGAGAAGATCGCCGTGGTATCCGAAGAGGTCGGGCGCGATGCGATTACCCACTACGCAGTGTTGGAACGATACGGTGAGGCCAGCTTGGTCCGCTGCCGGCTGGAGACCGGACGCACCCATCAGATCCGCGTTCACCTCGCCCATCTGGGGCATCCGCTCCTTGGCGATGCCGTCTATGGGTCCGCCTTCAAGACGAAGGTGGCGAGACTTTCGCAACAGGGGAAGGCGGCCCTCTCGGCCCTCGGGCGCCAGGCCCTCCACGCTGAACTTCTGGGTTTTGCGCATCCGCGCACCGGGGAAACCCTGCGGTTCGAGAGCCCGCTACCTCCGGACCTTTCAGCGTTAAAGGTTGCCCTCGTTACATAATTTTGATTAGCCGCGTGCGAAAGGACACGACAGGCCGCGGCACTTCGTGTCATCGTTCGACCGTTCGATGCGGTTGTGCGTTGATGGTGACGTGAGCGTGCCACGACGCGGCCGCATCGAGCGGGTGACTCCATCTAGATGGGTGCCCGCAGGGGTTGGCTCAAGAGCGGCCCCGGTGTCGACCGTGTCCGCCCACGAGGGGACCTGTTTGAGGAGAATGCCATGGCCGGTACGCTGCCCGTGCTCGCCAACGAAGGTGGCCTTTCGCGCTACCTTGACGAGATCCGCAAGTTCCCGATGCTGGAACCTGCCGAGGAATTCACCCTAGCCAAGGCTTGGCGGGATGCCGGTGACCGCGAGGCCGCCCACCGCCTCGTGACCTCGCATCTGCGCCTCGTGGCAAAGATCGCCATGGGCTACCGTGGCTACGGCTTGCCCATCGCGGAGGTGGTGTCCGAAGGAAACGTTGGCCTGATGCAGGCCGTCAAGCGGTTCGATCCGGACAAGGGCTTCCGGCTGGCCACCTACGCCATGTGGTGGATCAAGGCCGCGATTCAGGAATACATCCTGCGCTCATGGTCCCTCGTGAAGATGGGGACCACGGCCAATCAGAAGAAGCTATTCTTCAACCTGCGGAAGGCCAAGGGCAAGATCTCGGCCCTGGAGGAGGGCGATCTCCGCCCTGATCAGGTGGCGCAGATCGCGACCCGCCTCGGCGTGCCCGAGCAGGACGTGGTCGACATGAACCGTCGCCTGTCCGGCGATACCTCCCTCAACGCGCCCTTGCGCGAAGAGGGCGAGGGCGAGTGGCAGGATTGGCTGGTCGACAACTCGCCGAGCCAGGAGACCGTGCTCGTGCGCGAGCAGGAAGGGCAGAACCGCCTCTCCGCCCTGCGCGACGCTCTGGGCGTGCTCAACCCGCGTGAGCGGCGGATCTTCGAGGCCAGGCGCCTCGCCGAAGATCCCATCACCCTTGAGGACCTCTCGGGCGAATTCGGCGTCTCCCGCGAACGGGTGCGGCAGATCGAAGTGCGTGCCTTCGAAAAGGTGCAGGAGGCGGTGAAGCGGAACGTGGCCACCCGCGAAGCCCCGCGCGCCGCCCACGTGTGATCGCGTCCCTCAAGAAACAAAAAGCCGGCGGGTCTCCCGCCGGCTTTTTGTATGCGCATTCGTGAGCCGGTCTTATTACCAGGCGTCGAAGGCCTGTTGCAGCACCTGCTGTCCGGAACTGCCCTTCTCGAAGGTGAGAACGGCGCGCTTTCCCGATGTATAGCGGATCGCGAGATCGAACCACGCTCTGTTCAGAAGGAGGTCCGTGTTGCGCTCCACATCGGAGGGGAGCGATGACAGGCCGATCAAGAACAGGTTGTCCCGCACCCTTACCGGCAGGCCGGAAACCGGCGACCCCCGGCCGTTCTCGTCATCCTTGGCCTGCAGCAGACCGACATCCTGAACCACCCGCGACGCGGCGTCGGCGCCGTTCTGGCTGAAGGACAGGCTGACGGTGTGAGAGGCCGGAAGCGTCGTGTCGAGGTTCTTCTGGATCGTCATCGTCAGGGACAGGCCGGTTTCCGGGTAAGACATGACTGCCGTCGCCGTCGTCTGCAGCGGCTGACCCTGGCCCCCATTGGTCGTATCGAGTCGCCACGTCACGCGTCCGGTGCTGGTCGTCGGCTGTGCGTTGTCGGTGCCGGAGCCTTCTTCGATGAGGAAGGCCCGCTGCGCCACAGCCACGCCGGGCTGAGTTGGCGCCGCCGGCTCCGCGCTTCGCGGCGCCGCGCCGTCTTGTTTGGGTTTCGCCGGTTCTAGTTGAGCCACATCACCGCCGACCCGGTCGTTGAATTTCGCCTCGGGATTGTCGCCCGCCTGCTGCGACAGTTCCGGCGTCGAGTGGTTCACAAGTTGCGGCTTGTCCCGCAGGAAATAGGCGGCGACCGCAATCGCACCGATCACCGCCACCAGGACGGTGCCGATCAGGAGGTTCCTGAGGATACGGGAGCGTCCGCTTCGGGGGGCGACCACCTCGATCCGCGGGCGCTGACGTCCCTGCGCCGAATCGGATCCGGCCTCTGTCTCATCGGCCTTCGGCGCCGAGAGAGGTGGCTCGGTCGACGGCGGTGGTCCAACGGCGACTTCCGCATCCGCTCCATTCGGCGGCCGGCGGGGCGCGATCGCGATGGCCGCCTCGCGGGGTTTGTCCTCGGCCGGCTCCGGCGTCACGACGAAACGCGGCGACGGCGCGGGCGGCAAAGCGCGCTCGGCCTCCGGCGCGGGCGCCGGACCGGCGGTCGTGGCCTGCGCCTCAGGATGGTCCGTCGGCGCTTCCGGCGGAAGGGCGGCCACGGGCGCAGGATCGGCGGCCTTCTGCCCCGCCGCGTCGTTGGCCGGGGCGGGGATCTTCCCGTGCTCGACTTCCAGACGTTCGATGGCAGCGTCGAGAGCCCGACGCTCCAGATCGATGTCGGCCTCGGAGAGGGGCGGCTCCAGGGAGCGAAGCTGGCTGATCAGGGCGTTGCGCGCCCGGTCGTAGACCGCTCGCCTCAATCCTGGCGACCGGTCAGGCAGTGCGTCGAGGGCCCTAGCCAGAAGCGGGTAATAATCGGCCATTCTGCTCCGGTTCGCCCGCTCGGCGCCCTTTCGGCTGCCATCGCGCCTGCAGCCGCTTCATTGCTAAGGCTCTTTAGCGGAAACGCCAGCCAATCAACACCGCAGGGCGCTGTTCCCCCTGCGGAATCGACGGGAAATCCATGCGCTTCTCAATCCTCAAAGGGATTGTGCATCAGGATCGTGTCATCACGCTCCGGTGAGGTGGAGAGAAGCACCACCGGCGCGCCGATCAGTTCCTCGATCCGGCGAACGTATTTGATCGCCTGTGCCGGAAGGTCGGCCCAGGACCGGCCACCCGCCGTGGTCTCGCTCCAGCCTTCGACGGTTTCGTAGATCGGCTCCACGCGGGCCTGATCGGCTTGGCTCGCCGGCAGATAGTCGAGCTCGCGGCCATCCAACCGATAGCCCGTGCAGATCTGGATGGTCTCGAAGCCATCGAGGATGTCGAGCTTGGTGAGGGCGATGCCGTGTATGCCGGAGGTCCGCACCGTCTGCCGGACCAGGGCGGCATCGAACCAGCCGCAGCGGCGCTTGCGCCCAGTGACGACGCCGAACTCCCGGCCCCGCTCGCCGATCCGCTCACCGGTCGCATCGGTCAGTTCGGTCGGGAAAGGGCCTTCACCAACCCGGGTCGTGTAGGCTTTGACGATGCCGAGGACGTAGCCGATGGCGGAGGGGCCGAGACCGGACCCCGTCGCAGCCTGCGCCGCTACGATGTTCGATGAGGTGACGTAGGGATAGGTGCCGTGATCCACATCGAGCAGCGCGCCCTGCGCGCCCTCGAACAGGATGCGCTTGCCGGCCCGCCGGGCCTCGTCGAGGAGGGCCCAGACGGTGTCCGCGAAGGGCAGGATCTTCGGCGCAATCGCGAGCAGTTCGGCCTTCAGCGCCGTGCCGTCGATCTCATCGATGCCAAGCCCCCGCCTGAGGGCGTTGTGATGGGCGAGCAGCCGGCCGATCTTCGTATCGAGCATATCGGCATCGGCGAGATCCACGACGCGGATCGCCCGGCGCCCCACCTTGTCCTCATAGGCGGGGCCGATGCCGCGCTTGGTCGTGCCGATTTTGAGAACGGTGTTCGACGTCTCGCGGTAGTGGTCGAGCTCCCGGTGCAGCGGCAGAATCAGCGTGGCGTTGTCGGCGATGCGGAGATTCTCCGGCGTCACCGACACGCCCTGCTCGCCGATGCGGGCGATTTCCTCGATGAGGTGCCAGGGGTCGACCACCACACCATTGCCGATGACTGACAATGTGCCGCCGCGGACCACGCCCGACGGCAGCAACGACAGCTTGTAGGTGACGCCGTCGATGACGAGCGTGTGGCCCGCGTTGTGGCCACCCTGGAAGCGGACCACGACGTCGGCCTGCTCGGAGAGCCAATCGACGATCTTGCCCTTACCCTCGTCGCCCCATTGGGCGCCGACTACGACGACGTTGGCCATGCCTGCCTTGAACCCGTCTCAATCCCGCCCGTGCCACCGGAGGTCGTCCGAGACGGCGGGCTCAGAGCCCGTTTTCGCGATCCCGCAAGGGAAATCAAGCAAGCATGGTGATGGCGAGCCGATCGATCTCGCCTGTCCGACGCTATTTTGCCTCGGTGCCCGGTTGCCGGCCCGGCAAATCGCCCGGCTTGATCACGGGCATGGAACCGCTTTGATCCGGCTTGACCACCGTCCCAGTTGCATCACCCGGCGGCTTGATCACGCCGTCGTTCTTCTGAAGCTTGTCCGAGAGGGACTGATCCTTCGGCGGCGCATCGGCGCTCGGCCTTACCCGGTCCGGGGGCGTCTGGGTTGCCGGGGGCAGGGCGGGGTCGGTGTCCTGCTGGCGCAGGGGAGCGTCGGGGTTCTGGGCCAGGGCCACACCGCCGGTCAGCAGCACCGCGATGGCGGTGGCGGGCAGGTGGGAGAGACGAAACAGGCTCGGCAACGCAGCCTCCTTGGTCGAGAACGAAGTCCCAGCCAAACAGGTGGCAGCCCAAACCGTTCCGCCGCAGGGGCAATCGGAAGGACACTCCCGTCATTGCGAGCGCAGCGAAGCAGCCCAGGGATGCGCCACGTCCTGGGTGGGCCCGCTACCCTGTGTTGCTTCGCTGCACTCGCAATGACGTGGCGCGAGACGGAGATGTCGAGGGAAACGAAGCGTCCGAGCCTTAACCGGCGCGGGCGATGTCCAGGTAGAGTTCCCTCAGCCGCCGGGTGAGGGGGCCGGGCACGCCATCGCCAATGCGGCGGCCGTCGATTTCGATCACCGGCATCACGAAAGCCGAAGCGCTGGTGTAGAACGCCTCGGTCGCCTCCAAAGCCTCCGCGACGGGGATCAAGCGCTCCTCGATGGCGAGGTCGGCCTCAGCGGCGAGCCTCAGGACGCTGGCCCGGGTGATCCCGGGCAAAAGCGCCGTCGAGAGGGGCCGCGTCACGACGGTGCGGCCGCGGATGATGAAGGCGGTGGAGGAAGAGCCTTCGGTGATGGCCCCATCCTCGACCATCCAGGCCTCCGACACGCCCGCCTCGACAGCCTGCTGCTTCGCCAGCACCTGAGCCAGCAGCGCCACCGACTTGATGTCCCGGCGCTTCCAGCGGAGATCCTCGACGGTGACGACCCGCGCTCCCTTCTCGGCCAACGGGTTGGCGGCCACGGTCTTAGCCTGCGTGAACATCATTACCGTGGGGGCGGTGTCGGCGGGCGGGAAGGCGAAGTCACGCTCCGCCACGCCCCGGGTCACCTGCATATAGACGAGGCCCTCCGTGACGCCGTTCCGGCTCATCAGCTCGGTTTGCAGGCGCTCCCACTCGGCAGCATCGTGGGGATTGCGAATCCCGATTTCACCAAGCGACCGGTCGAGCCGGGCGACGTGCGCGGCATTGTCCACAAGGCGGCCGCCGAGGATGGCGGACACCTCGTAGATACCATCGGCGAAGAGAAAGCCGCGGTCCATGATCGGCACCCGCGCCTCATCGAAGGGCAGGAATTCGCCGTTCAGGTAGACGATGCGGGACGCGCTCACGGCGGTGTTCCTCAGGTTACGATGGACAATGGGGAGTGCAGGATTCGTGCGCGTTGGTCACGCGCGCCCGAAGACGCGGGCGAAGATCGTGTCGACGTGCTTGAAGTGATAGCCGAGATCGAAGCATTCCTCGATCTGCTCAGGGGTCAGCGCCTTCGTCACTTCGGTGTCAGCCTTGAGGAGGGTGAGGAAATCACCCTCGCCGCGCCAGACGGGCATCGCGTTGCGCTGGACTAACCGGTAGGCATCCTCCCGGGAGACGCCGGCCTGTGTCAGGGCCAGCAAGACGCGCTGCGAGTGTACGAGGCCGCCGAGCCGGTCGAGGTTCCGCTGCATATTCGCCGGATAGACGAGCAGCTTCTCGATCACGCCGGTCATCCGGGCCAACGCGAAATCCAGGGTGACTGTGGCGTCGGGTCCGATCATCCGCTCCACCGAAGAGTGGGAGATGTCCCGCTCGTGCCAGAGGGCGACGTTCTCCATCGCCGGCAGGGCGTAGCTGCGCACCATGCGGGCGAGGCCCGTGATATTCTCGGTGAGCACCGGGTTGCGCTTGTGGGGCATCGCCGAGGAGCCCTTCTGACCCTCGGAGAAGTACTCTTCCGCTTCGAGCACCTCGGTGCGCTGCAGGTGGCGAATCTCGATCGCCAGCCGCTCCAGGGACGACGCGACGATGCCCAGCGTCGCAAAGAACATGGCGTGGCGATCACGGGGGATGACTTGAGTAGAGACCGGCTCGGGCGACAAACCCATCTTCCGGGCGACGTACTCCTCCACCCGCGGGTCGATGTTCGCAAAGGTGCCGACCGCACCGGAGATGGCGCAGGTCGCGATCTCCTCCCGGGCCGCGACGAGGCGGGCACGGTTGCGGCTGAACTCCGCATAGGCCTGCGCGAGCTTCAGGCCGAAGGTCACCGGCTCGGCATGGATGCCGTGGGAGCGGCCGATGGTCGGCGTCATCTTGTGCTCCTGCGCCCGGTGCTTGAGGGCGTCGAGGAGGGCATCCACGTCGGCGATCAGAATGTCGGCCGCGCGGACGAGCTGAACGTTCAGGCAGGTATCGAGCACGTCCGAGGAGGTCATCCCCTGGTGAACGAAGCGCGCCTCCGGCCCGACGATCTCGGCGAGGTGGGTGAGAAAGGCGATGACGTCGTGCTTCGTCACGGCCTCGATGGAGTCGATGCGGGCCACATCGAAGGTCGCATCGCGACCCATCTCCCACACCTTGTCGGCCGCCGCCTTGGGCACGACGCCGATCTCGGCCAGCGCGGTCGTGGCGTGCGCTTCGATCTCAAACCAGATCCGGAAACGCGACTCGGGCGACCAGATCGCGGTCATCGCGGGGCGGCTGTAGCGGGGGATCATCGGGGCTGGCGTGCTCGACCGTCGGGGAACGGTCGGCGGGTAGCACCGCGGGGCGTGAAGCTCAATGCGCGCGGATGCAGGTGAGGGCGGCGCGCGCCTCGTTCTCTAGGCCCCGAGCAGGCGAATAGGGAGTAGCGAATAGCAAATAGGGAATAGGAAGCGGCGGCCAGCGGCGCGCGTCCCCGCCCGCACTATTCGCTATTCGCTACTCCCCATTCGCCTCAATTCACTCGACGCGCAACCAACCCGGACCCATCAACCGCTCCTGCGGCTTGAAACGGGCCTTATAATCCATCTTGCGGGAGCCATCGACCCAGTAGCCGAGGTAGAGGTACGGCAGTCCGATCTGTTTCGCCCGGCGGATATGGTCGAGAATCATGAACGTGCCGGGGGAACGCCCGGCCTCGGAGGGCTCGAAGAACGAGTAGACCATCGAGAGGCCGTCGGAGAGCACGTCCGTCAGGCACACCGCCATCGGCTCGCCCATGCCCCGGCCGGTGATCGCCGTATCGGGCCCGTGCCGACGGTACACGACAAGGTGTGTATCGACGTGGCTGTCCTCGATCATCATCGCGTAATCGAGCATGGTCATGTCGATCATGCCGCCGTCGTCGTGCCTGGCATTCAGGTAGCGACGGAACAGGGCATACTGCTCCGAGGCTGGACGGTTCTGCTCCGGCGCCCCGACCAGGTCGGCGTTCCGCGCCAGGACCCGCTTCTGGCTGGCGGATGGCAAGAAGTCGTCCACCACCACCCGGACCGACACGCAGGCCCGGCAGGATTCGCAGGCCGGCCGGTAGGCGATGGTCTGTGACCGGCGGAAACCGCCCTGGGTCAGGATCTCGTTGAGGTCGCGGGCCCGGCGGCCGACGAGGTGAGTGAACACCTTCCGCTCCTCCTGCCCGGCCAGATACGGGCACGGCGACGGCGCCGTGAGGTAAAATTGCGGGGTGTCGCGCGGATGGCTCGTCACGCTTCGTCGGGACCTCGGCGACAGCCTGGATGTCGCGTCTGAAGGCAGTCTACAGGGGACGCGGCCGGGCTCAATGCCTCCCGGTCTGCTAACCGGCAAAATGGTGCGAGGATGGCCAAGCGGTGACGCGATCCGTTGCCGCGCCTCGAGCCACGCCTCAGCGGGCGTGGACGACGGCGAGACCCAGGAGCAGGTCGTGGCCGAGGCGCCGGTCGGACCGGACGAGCCCGAAGGCCAAGTCCACGCACCACAGCAGGAAGGTTGAGACCGCGACGTAGAACAGCAAGGCGTGGACAGCCGCCGTGATGAGATCGACGGGCGCGCCGCTCTCCGGCGCAACGACCCTCAGGCCCATCATGCGCTGGCCCAAGGTGCTCTGGCGCCGGCCGCCGACAGTGATGGCGCTGTAGATGATCCCGCTCGCCGGAAGCACCGCGAACAGGGTCCAGCCCAAGCCGAAGGTCACGATGCCGATCACCGTGATCAGCAGGGTGAGGAGGGTCGTGAAGCCCAGGATGAACAGGATGTCGAGCAGGTAGGCGATCGTGCGCCCCCCTAGGCTCGCCCGCACGTAGGGGATCGGGAGCCCCCCGGCGAAATCGGTGGTGGCCGAACGGCCGGCGAAGGTGGTGCGGGAGTCGAACATGGGCAGCAAAACCTGCAAGCGGTGCAGCGATGACAACGTGGGAGCCGCCGCGGCTCGCGACAAGGGCCTGCTTAACGATGGGCGGGATCGCCTTCGGCCGCATCTGGCGTGTCGAGGTAATAGCGCTGAAGCATGTAAAGGGCGGGGCCAGACAGGGCCGCGCCGTCGGTGGCGACTTCCAGGAGCTTCGTCGCCCCGTCGAACCGGCAGGTGAGCCGATGCTGGCGGGTGCCTTCGTTGTAGTCGACCCGGGCGGTACCGGGGGCCGGACCCAGCCCGGCACCGAGGAAACGGACGCCGGCTCCCGTCGCCACCGCCGGCAAAGCCCGGCGGCAGATCGCAACGCGGTCGCGGCGCATCGTGTCCTGGCAGGCCGCCAGCCCGCCGAGGAAACCCGCCACGATGCCACCGGCCAAAATCCACCGGTGCAGGCGCTTCACGGGAGGGTCACCGGAATCGGGACGCTCAGAGGGCCCGCAGCCGTTCCGCCACCCGCGGGGCGTGGTAGGTCAGCACCCCGTCCGCGCCAGCGCGCTTGAAGGCGAGCAGCGCCTCCACCATCGCCCGCTCGCCATCGAGCCACCCGTTGCGCGCGGCGGCCTCGATCATCGCGTACTCACCCGAAACCTGATAGGCGAAGGTCGGCACCTCGAACGTGTCGCGGACCCGACGGATGATGTCGAGGTACGGCAAGCCCGGCTTCACCATCACCGAGTCGGCCCCCTCCTCAAGGTCGAGGGCGACCTCGCGCAGTGCTTCAGCGGAGTTGCCGGGGTCCATCTGATACGTGCGCTTGTCGCCCACCAGGGCGCTCTTCGTGCCGATCGCATCCCGGAAGGGGCCGTAGAACGCGCTGGCGTACTTCGCCGCGTAGGCCATGATCTGGACGTCGAGGAATCCGGCCTTGTCGAGGGCGCGGCGAATGGCGCCGACTCGCCCGTCCATCATGTCCGAAGGCGCGATGACATCAGTCCCGGCCTCGGCCTGGATCAGGCTCTGCTCCACGAGGACGGCCACCGTCTCGTCGTTGAGGATGGCGCCGTCCCTCATCAGACCGTCATGGCCGTGGCTGGTGTACGGATCGAGGGCGACATCGGTGACGACACCGAGTTCCGGGAACTCGCGCTTCACGGCTCGCACCGCCCTGCAGACGAGGTTCTTGGCGTTGAGCGCCTCCGAGCCCACCGGGTCGCGCAGGCTCGCATCGGTGAAGGGGAAGAACGCGATGGCCGGGATGCCGAGGCGGACGGCGCGCTCCGCGTCGCGGACGATCTCGTCCACGGTCAGGCGCTCGACCCCCGGCATCGAGGCCACCGGCTCGCGCTTGCCCTCGCCCTCGATGACGAACATCGGCCAGATGAGGTCATCGACCGTGAGGGTATGCTCGCGGACGAGGCGACGGGACCACTCCGCCTTCCGATTACGACGGGGACGTTGGGTAAGGCCGAGCCCCCCACTGCGGTTGTCCTCCCGCACGGCTGCATAGGCGAGGGGGCGGGGTTCCGGGTTTCTGTCCGACATGCGCGCGGGTGTCCGGGGCTCGAAGAGGCGGCCGGGCGGGAGGCTCCCGCGGGACGGCCGCGACAGGCGTCGGAGGCATCGCGTTCCGACGCCTCCGCGTAGCACGCCGTATGGGACCGACCCAAGCCGCCGATCGCAAGGCAGGGCTGCCGCGCGTTGACGGCGCAGGTCGGACGGGCTTCAACCCCCTCTGGACAGGGCGCGGCCCGCGCACCGGGGAGAGAGCGACGTGACAACCGACCGGAGCCCAACCCAGCGGAGCGCGGCACCTTGCGCGGCCTGATCCCCCTGCGCAGCAAGCCCGCACGCCCGGGAAGCCTGCTCGGCGACCGGATCGAGCGCGACGCCTCGCCCCCGCCCAGCACCTGGGACACGGCGCTCATCTGGTTCATGCGCCTGACCGCCCTCGCTTGGCTCGCCAAGGCGATCTTCGCCTGGGCCACGATCCTCGACGTGCGCCCCGGCGCGCAGCCCTTCGAGGCCGAGCCGTTCGGCCGGCAGGCGGCCATCGTGTATTTCGCCGTCGTGGACGCCGTGGCGGCGAGCGGCCTGTGGCTGACCAGCGCCTGGGGCGGCGTCCTATGGCTGCTGGCGGTGACATCGGGGCTCACCCTCGCGATCCTCACGCCGCAACTCGTGCCCATCTCGACACCGTTGCTGATCTTCGGCGTCCTCGTCGTGCTGATCTACTTCCTGTTGTCGTGGCTGGCGGCCAAGGAAAATCGCTGACGTCTGGCATGGACAGGCAGGACCCGCCGGCCCTCCCGCAGCGCTGCCCCTCCCCGACAGGATTGCCGAAAGCTTTCCGCAATGCTGCCGGGCTTCACCGGCGAGGGTGAACGAAATCTTCCTTTAATTCATTCAGTTTGTCTTTACTCACACAGGTAAATCAGGAATTCATCTTGCCGCTTAAATCGTCTTTCATTCCCCGGCGATAGCTTTGCCAACATAAGCGGTGACGGCCCATACGAACACCGCAACGTCCATCAGGGATTGCATCGATGAAAAGCCAGAGCGCACGAACCCAGCCCGCCGCTTCCGAAGAGCCCGCGCAGCCGCACAACTCCTACTTGGAAGCCCTGCATCTCGTCGAACGCCTGCATCGCCGGCTGCTCGATGTCATCAAGGACGAGTTCGAGCGGCGCGGCCGGGAGGACGTCAACAGCGTCCAGGCGCTCCTGCTCTACAACATCGGCGACAGCGAACTCGCCGCCAGCGAATTGCGGACCCGGGGCTACTATCTCGGCTCCAACGTGTCCTACAACGTGAAGAAGCTTGTGGAGGCCGGATACCTCCACCATGCCCGGTCCAAGACCGACCGGCGTTCCGTGCGCATCAGCCTCACCGACAAGGGGCGCCAGATCCACGACATCGTGCAGCAACTCTACGACAAGCATTCCCGCACGATCGCGCCGATCGGCGGCATCTCGGACGACGATTTCGAGCGGCTCAACCGCGCCCTCGGCCGTCTGGAGCGGTTCTGGACCGACCAGATCCGCTACCGTCTCTAGGGCGCGACAAGGATGACAACGGCCGCGACCGCCGCCCGGGTTCACCCGGCAGGCGGCCGCTTCTGGGGGAGAATTCCCCGGATCAGAGGTGAAGCAGACCGGCGATGCCCGCGATGACGGCGTAGGCGAAGCCCGCATTGATGGCCACGCCGAAAAGGCCGACAGCCAACCCAGCCAGGACCACGATGCCGTCGCGCTCCACCAAGCCGAGCCCGACGAGGCAGACCGCGAGGCCAAGCGGGATCTGACCGATGAGCGGCGCAGCGACGATTAGCGCCAGGGCGAGTGCCAGCAGGGCCACGCCCATCCCTCGCATGCCGATCGCCGTCTCGAAGACGCTCAGGCGCGGCCGCGACCACCGTTCCAAGCGTCTGAGGATCGGCACGGCCCTCGTGACGGCGCGCTTGACGTCCGACTGTTTGATCGACTGACCAAGCAACCGCCGGGGCAACCAGGGTGCGGACATCCCCGCCGCGATCTGGATGGCGACGAGCAATAGCAGAAGACCGCAGACGAGGGGGATCGGCGGCGGCATGGGAAGGCAATTTGGCAAGCCCAACAGCACGACGAGCAGGGCAAATGCCCGGTCGCGCAGGACCGCCACGATGTCCGCCACCGTGAGGCGCTCGCCTTCCTGGCTCGCAAGCACGGTGAGGACGTCCGAGGTGCGAGCACCGTAAGACACGTCCTGTCCAACCTTCGCTGTCTTGGCGCGGGCTCTATCCGAGATCGCCGCCCGAGCCAAGGGTTGCAGCCGATGCCGCCGTATTTCGTCACGTCGAAACATGGCGGCAAATAAACTTGACGTTACGGACATAAAAAGAACATAATACCTCAAGTTTTCAACCGCAACCGCACTATGATACTTTCAAAAAAGACAACTCATTGCAAAATATTTTGAGGATATAGCGGTTCATATCTTGCCTTCGAACGTGGGCGCGAACTAAGAGCAGCAAAACCCCGTGGGGGCAAGTTGTGCGCTCACGATCGTCCTCCAAGTCGATTTCGCGTGGCTTATGCCGCGTCGGCTTTCTCGTGCTCCCGTCAGTATTGACTTGTGCCGAACCAGAAGCTGCGGAGCTGGACACGCTCCTGTTCGGCAGCTTGGACGGCGGAGCGGGGACATTCGCTTCCGCTGGGGCGAAGATTGCGGCCGGCTCATTGGCGGAAGACGGACTTCTGTCGCTCCTGACCGTCGGCGGTGGGGTGAGAGGCGAGCGGATTGCCTGTGGTTGTGGCCGGAATCACACGCTGCTCCGAGAGACCGGGATCTCTTCGGCGCTGCTCGGCTACCAGTGGTACTTGCCGGAGGGTGTCGTCGCCGCTTTTCTCGGGGGCGAGACCGTCGTCGAGAAAGTCGGTCCCGTCACCTTCGAGACCCGTGAGGGACTGCGCTTCCAAGCGGAGGCATGGTTGCGGCCCACGGAATTGTCGCTCGTTACGGGGACCGTCATCGCCGGGACGGCGCGGGGCGACGGCTGGGGACGGATCGCCTGGGGCTACCGCCTGTGGGACGCCTATCTCGGGCCGGAGGGAAGCGCCTATCTCGATGCCACGGGCTACCGGAAGGCGGCGGCGGGCGTCCATGCCACGGATGTCGCCCTGGCCGACATCAAGCTTCGTCTTTCGGTGGGATTGCAGTGGGAAACGGGGCGCCACGCGCCATCGCCCTACCTCGCCGTTTCCGCCTGGGCGCCCTGGTGATCCGCGTCAGGCGACAGCGTGGCGAGGAAGGTCGCGGCATCCTGCCGGATCCGATCCCGCCGGGCGTCGTCCATCCCGGCGAGCGTCCGGTAGGGCATGGCCATCCGCTGGTTCGACGCCAGCTTCTCCTCGTTCTCGATGAGGAAATTCCAGTACAGGTAATTGAACGGGCAGGCGTTCGGCCCCGACTTCACCTTCACGTCGTAAGCGCAGTCCCGGCAGTAATCGGACATCCGATCGATATACGCGCCCGAGGCAGCATAGGGCTTGGAGCCCATGACGCCGCCATCGGCCCACAGCACCATCCCGTGGACATTCGGCAGTTCCACCCATTCATAGGCGTCGGCGAAGACCACGAGGTACCATTCCTCGACCTCGGCCGGATCGAGCCCGGCGATCAGGGCGAAATTGCCGGTGACCATCAGGCGCTGGATATGGTGCGCATAGGCGTGATCGCGGGTCTGGCCGACGACCTCGCGGAGGCAATTCAGCTTCGTCTCGCCCGACCAGTAGAACCACGGGAGCGGCCGGGACGCGTCCAGCGCGTTCGTGTCCCGGTATTCGGGCATACGCGCCCAATAGAGCCCACGGACATATTCTCGCCAACCGAGTATCTGCCGGATGAAACCTTCGGCGCAATGCAAGGGCACCGCACCTTCGCGATGCGCCGTCTCCGCGGCCCTGCAGACCTCCTCGGCGGTGAGCAAGCCCGCATTCAATGCCGGGGAGAGGAGGGCGTGGTAGACGAACGGCTCGCCGGCCTTCATCGCGTCCTGATAATCGCCGAAGGTCGGCAGGCAATGGTCGATGAAGTGCTTCAGGGCCGCTAGGGCGTCCGCCCGGGTGACCGGCCAGGAAAAGGCGCCGAGATCGCCGAAGTGATCGGAAAATTCCTTCGCGACGAGGGCGATGGCGTCCCGTGTGATGCCGTCCGGCTGGAATCCCATCCGGTCGGGCAGACGGTGATTCTTCGGCAGGCGCTTGCGATTCTCCGCATCGAAGTTCCAACGGCCGCCGAGGGGTTCGCCCCCCTCCATCAACAGGCCCGTTCGCTTGCGCATGCCGCGGTAAAAGGTCTCCATCCGCAGATGGTGGCGGCCCTGCGCCCACCGGGCGAAGTCCTCCCGGGGGCAGAGGAACCGGTTATCGGGCCGGATCTCGACCGGGACCGACAGCGTGTCGCGCCAGCCCTGCATCATTGCCCAGACGCGCCATTCGCCGGGCTCAGTGACCACCACGCGCCGGACCGAATGGCGCTCCAAGGCCCGGCCGAGTTCCCCGGTAAAACTGCCGGTGTTGCCGTCATCGGTGAGGCGCACGTAATCGACGTGGATGCCCTCCTCACGCAACTCGGCCGCGAAATGTCGCATGGCCGCGAACAGGAAGGCGATCTTCTGCTTGTGGTGGCGGACATAAGTCGCCTCGTCCCGCACCTCGACCAGCAGAACGACATCGTTGTCCGGGTCCAGATCCACGAGGCTCGACACGCGCCGGTTCAATTGATCGCCGAGGACGAGGCGCAGGTGCCCCCCCTTCTTCGCCGTGCTGCCGGTGGATCGGCTCACCACAATTCTGCTCCCTATCGCCCGGGCCGGGCATCGCGACAGCCCTTGTTCCCGCGCGGCCCGAAATCACGGTAAGACGGGCCGGTTCCTCACGGTACCGGGCGTACCCGGCCTTTCCCGAACCACGAAGTCGCAGGCCACCCATGAAATTCGCCTTTGCCGGCATCGATTTCCTCGGCGGCGTCTTCGAGGCGCTGATTGGAGCGGGTTGGACGCCGGTGAAGCTGTTCACCCGGCCCTGCGACGGCATCTACGATCACAACGACACGGTGGTGGCCCAGGCCCGCGCGGCACGGATCCCGATTCAGCTCTCGAAGATCCAGCAGGCGGATCTCGATGCCCTGCACGCGACCCACGGCCGCGATTGGGCCCTCGTCGTCGCCGGCTATCCGTGGCTGATCCGTGGGTGGCGGGGAAAAGCGAATTACGCCCTCAATCTGCATCCATCGCCGCTCCCGACCGGCCGCGGCCCCTACCCGTTGTTCCGGGCCATCCTCGATGGCTACGAGACCTGGGGCGTCACGGCCCATGTCCTCGCCGAGAACGGGTTCGATACGGGCGACATCCTCGCCCAGGAGATTTTCCGCACAAGCGCGCGGGAAACGCATGAATCGCTCCTGGCCAAGTGCCAGATGTCCGCCACCCGCCTCGCGGCCGGCCCGCTGGCGCGGGACCTTCCGAACCGCTGGAAGCGTGCGGAGCCGCAGGGCGACGGTTCCTATTGGGCACGGGCGAGCGACGCGGACCGAACGCTGGATTTCCGTCAAGATGTCGAACCGATCCTCAGGCGTGTGCGCGCCTTCGGCACCGTCGAGACGCTCGCCCGCCTCGGCGACGTCCGGGCCTTCGTGGCGGAGGCCCACGGCTGGACCGAAGCGCACGACCATGCCCCGGGGACGATCGTCCATCGGCACAGGCGCCACCTCGTGGTGGCGGCGCGGGACGGCTTCATCCAGATCCTGCGCTGGTCGCCGGTGTCCGTCATCGATGCGGTGCAGCTTGGGCGCTGAAACGCGAGCGCGCGAATACAATTCATTGCGCATGAGCGTTGTGAATAGCGTCGTCGTTATACAAAAGTCCGATCTTCCGTTCCCAACGATCACTATTTAGAAGCTGCTTCGAGGGGCGGCGCCGGGATGTGCCGGTCAGTCGCGGCTTCTGAGAATGTCACGTGCTGGGGATTCGCTCCGTCGGGGTGTGCCGCGAGGGGGAGTGCACGGCATGGGACGGAAACCGGAGGAACCTTCGACCGTCGGTGAAGCTGTCATCGTCTCGGGCATGGCCCTCGTGGTCGGGTGCTGCCTGTTCGAATGGCTGGTCGTTTCCCCCGAGCATCCGGCCCACGCTGTGCTGCGCGTCCTCGGTTCGGGCGTCGCCGCGTCGGTTGTCATGGCCGTTCTTCCCAGGCGGTGAAACGCCCGCGCATTTTGGGCTGGACAGGCTTGAGCGGAGGGCATAATCCCACTCCCTGCGCGGGCGTAGTTCAGTGGTAGAACGTCAGCTTCCCAAGCTGAATGTCGTCGGTTCGATCCCGATCGCCCGCTCCACTCCCCGATAGCCAGCGTTCCGCCGGGCCCAGGCGATCAGGGCGCTTGCATTCCCAGCGTCATTGCGAGCGCAGCGAAGCAAGCCAGGGTAGCGGGACGATTCAGGGAGATGCATATCCCGGGATTGCTTCGCTGCGCGCGCAATGACGCTTTGGCAAGGGACGCGGGTCAGAGCCGTCGCCTCATGCCACGTTCCCAGCACGCATTTTTTGGCTCGATGGCACGCGATCCGTCCGCATGATGGTCGCCGGGCGCATCGCCAAGACAACATGCCGCTTACGGCAACTCGGCCTCGACCAGCATTGGAGGAAGATCAATGCTGCTTCATTCGGTTACACACGTTCCACTTACTTGCTGTTTTGCATGAGGTTTTCCCGCTTCGAAGCTAGCTTGCGTAGCTCGGCTCGAATTTAGAATGCAGCATGTTGAGTATGCCCAGACCCTCTGCTAGCTAGGCCGCAAATCGGCCCAGACCGGAAGTGGGAGGACGCCCGTTGCAAACCTGGAATCAGGTCTATGATCCGTTCGGGAGCCCATGGCTCTCGACACTCGCCGCTTCGGTACCGGTCATCGCGCTGCTCGCCATGATCGCCAGCGGTCGCGTGAAGGCCCATCTCGCGGCCGTCATCGCCCTTGGCCTCGCCCTGTTGGTCGCCGTCGTAGGCTTCGGCATGCCGGCCGGTCTCGCGACCCGTGCCGCGATCCTCGGCATGGTGACGGGCTTCTTCCCGATCGGGTGGATCATCCTCAACGTCATCTTCCTCTACCGCCTTACGGTCGAGAAGGGCTGGTTCGCCATCCTCCAGCAATCGGTGGCGGGCATCACGGCCGACCGGCGCCTCCAGCTTCTGTTGGTCGCCTTCGCGTTCGGCGCCTTCTTCGAGGGAGCGGGCGGCTTCGGCACGCCGGTGGCCGTCACGGGGGCGATCCTGATCGGCCTTGGCTTCTCGCCGCTTGCCGCCTCCGGCCTGTCTCTGATCGCCAACACCGCGCCGGTCGCCTTCGGCGCGCTCGGCGCACCGATCCAGGGTCTGGCGTCGGTGACGGGCTATCCGCCCGAAATCCTCGGCGCGATGATCGGCCGGCAACTGCCGCTGTTCTCGCTGATCGTGCCGTTCTGGCTGATCTGGGTGTTCGCGGGCTTCCGCGGCATGATCCGGGTGTGGCCGCCGATCCTGGTCTGCGGCGCGTCCTTCGCGGTCGCCCAGTTTTTGATCTCGAACTACGTCAATCCCTGGATTGTCGATATCGGGGCTTCGCTCGCCTCGATGCTGGCCCTCGTCCTGTTCCTGAAGGTCTGGCAGCCCCGGGAGATCTGGTCTTCGCCGGCCCTTCGCGGGCATGATCCATCGCTCGCCGTTGGGCAGCCCCGGCCCGTGGCCCTCGGCGCCGGCGTTCCCGGCAGCCCGCCGGTCCATACCGGCACCCGCACCGCCACCCAGGGTGAAATCCTGATGGCCTGGGTGCCGTGGATCATCCTTTCGATCATCGTGGCGATCTGGGGAACCGGCTGGTTCAAGGGTATCGTGAACCCCCTGTTCACTTGGAAATACGAGGTGCCGGGCCTTCACAACGTCATCATGAAGGTGCCCCCGGTCGTGCCGAAGCCGGTGCCCGAGGGCGCGGTGTTCCTATTCACCTACATGTCCTTCACCGGGACGGGTGTGCTCATCGCGGCGATCATCTCCGGCCTGATCATGCGGTTCTCGCCGCTGCGGCTCGTGATGGCCTATCTCGAGACGATCTGGGCGCTGCGCTTCTCGCTCATCACCATCGCGGCGATGCTCGCGCTGGGCGTCCTCACCCGCTACGCGGGCGTCGATGCCACCCTCGGCCTCGCTTTCGCCGGCACGGGCATCCTGTATCCGTTCTTCGGAACGCTGCTCGGCTGGCTCGGCGTGGCGTTGACGGGGTCCGACACGGCGTCGAACGTCCTGTTCGGCGGCCTGCAGCGGATCACCTCCGAGCAACTCGGCCTTCCGGGCGTGCTGATGGCGGCGGCGAACTCGTCGGGCGGCGTCATGGGCAAGATGATCGATGCCCAGTCGATCGTCGTGGCCTCGACGGCCACCGGCTATTTCGGCCAGGAAGGCAAGATCCTGCGCTTCGTGTTCTGGCACTCGATCGCGCTCGCCTGCCTCGTCGGCATCCTGGTCATGCTGCAGGCGTACGTGCCGTTCTTCCAGCACATGGTGATCGACGTCCCCGCTGCCGTCCCGGCCGCGCACTGAAACAGCGGGCGGCCCCTTCCCGCGGGAGGGGCCGCAGCCCGGCATTCCGCCGCGATCGGATGGGGGGAGGGGTCTTAATCCTCCGTTCAGACCTGGATGACACGGATGTTGTTGGTGTTGCCGGTGGTGTGGAACGGAATGCCCGCTGCGACGACGATGTAGTCGTTGGGGCGGGCGAAATCCTCTGCCTGGACGTAGTGGGCCGCCTTGGCGGTCATTTCCTCGTAGCTGTCTACGTCCTCGGTTTGGACAGAGTGAGCGCCCCAGAGCAGGCATAGCCGGCGGGCGGTGGCGAGGTTCGGCGTTAATGCCAGGATCGGCGGCTCCGGGCGCTTGCGTGCCACGCGGGCGGCCGTCGTGCCGCTGGCTGTGTAGGTCACAATCGCCTTGGCATGGAGCGCCTCCGCGAGCTCGGCGGTGGCGGTGGCGACAGCATGGGGCGGCGTCTCCTCCTCGCCCGGATCGGAGGCGGCTACGATCGAGTGGTAGAGCTTATGCCCTTCCACGCTGCGGATGATACGGTCCATCATCGACACGGCTTCCACGGGGAACTGCCCGGTAGCGGACTCCGCCGAGAGCATCACCGCGTCCGCGCCGTCGTAGATGGCCGTCGCCACGTCCGAGGCTTCCGCCCGGGTGGGGGCCGGCGCACCGACCATCGAGTCGAGCATCTGCGTGGCGACGATCACCGGCTTCACCGCGAGGCGGCAGGCCCGGATCAGCTCCTTCTGCCGGCCGGGGACATCCTCGTGCGGGATTTCGACGCCCAGGTCTCCGCGGGCAACCATCACCGCATCGGACAGGCGGATGATGTCGTCGATCCGCTCCAAGGCCTGGGGCTTCTCGATCTTGGCGAGCAGCCCGGCGCGCTCGCCGATCAGCCCGCGGGCCTCGATCATGTCGGAGGGCTTCTGGACAAAGGACAGGGCGACCCAATCGACGCCGAGCTCGAGGCCGAAGGCGAGATCGGCCCGGTCCTTCGGCGTGAGCGGCGACAGGTCGAGCAGCGTGCCGGGCAGATTGACACCCTTGCGGTTGGAGACGGCCCCACCGGTCACGACCAGAGCGGTGATAGCGGTCGCGTCGAGCCCGGTGACGCGCACCCGCACGCGCCCGTCGTCGATCAGCAGTTCCTGCCCAGGCACGACCGCGGCGAAGATCTCGGGATGGTGGAGGGGGATGGCCTGCTTGTCCCCTTCCGCGCCGTCGAGCACGAAACGCACCGTCTCCCCGGCCATGAGGTCGAGCCGCCCATCCCGAACCGTGCCGACGCGGATCTTGGGGCCTTGCAGATCCTGAAGGATCCCGATGGGACGGTCGACCTCCCGCTCGAGGGCGCGGATGGCGGCGTGGACCCTGGCATGGTCATCCTGGGTGCCGTGGCTGAAGTTCAGCCGAAAGGTGTCCACCCCGGCGAGAAACTGGGCCTTCAACTTCTCAGGCGTTGAACTCGCCGGTCCGACGGTGGCAACGATCTTGGCATGGCGGTGACGGCGCATGACGCATCCGGCCGAAGGAAACGGCCGCCTCTGGTTCGGTTGCGGGTGCAAGCCTATCCGGATCGCGGAGGAGTCGGTGCTGGCGGGGCACGCAAGGCACGCGCTTAGGTTAGCCCCGTCCGCGCCGTTCGGCGAGGGAGGGACCGGCCTTCCTATTCACGATGTCGGGCGTCGGCCCGGGGTCTGGCCGCCATCGATGGGGCAGCGTCGAGGTTGCCGGCGCGAGCCCGAGAGAAGGCCTCCCGGCTCCCGCGCCGGCACCGTTCTTACTCGTTGTCGCCCTGGATCGCGGCGATCACCGCATCCGTGACCTGACGGGTGGTCGCCCGACCGCCGAGGTCCGGCGTGTGCAGGCTGGCATCGGCGGTCACGCGCTCCACGGCTCGCATCAACCGGTCGGCCGCCGGCTTCTCATCGAGGTGCTCCAGCATCTGGCAGGCGGTCCAGAAGGTGGCGACCGGGTTGGCGATCCCCTTGCCGGTGATGTCGAAGGCCGAACCGTGGATCGGCTCGAACATCGAGGGGAATTTGCGCTCGGGGTTGATGTTGGCGGTGGGCGCGATGCCGAGGGAGCCGGCCAGCGCCGCGGCGAGATCCGACAGGATGTCGGCGTGAAGGTTCGTGGCGACGATGGTGTCGAGGGTCTCCGGCTTGCAGACCATGCGCATGGTCATGGCGTCGACCAGCATCTTGTCCCAGGTCACGTCCGGGAATTCCTGGGCGACCTCGGCGGCGATCTCATCCCACATCACCATCGCGTGGCGCTGGGCGTTCGACTTGGTGACAACCGTAAGGAACTTGCGCGGGCGGCTCTGTGCCAGCTTGAACGCGTAGCGGATGATCCGGCTGACGCCCGTCCGGGTCATCATCGAGACATCGGTGGCGACTTCCTCCGGGTGACCCTGGTGAACGCGACCGCCGACGCCGGCATACTCACCCTCCGAATTCTCCCGCACGATCACCCAGTCGAGCTCCGGACCGGACACGTTGCGCAGGGGGCTGGTGATGCCGGGCAGGATCCGGGTCGGACGCACGTTCGCGTACTGATCGAAGGGCTGGCAGATGGCGAGTCGCAGGCCCCAGAGGGTGATGTGGTCCGGCACGTCCGGCGCGCCTACCGCACCAAAGAAGATCGCGTCGTGGTGCCGGATCTGCTCGCGGCCGTCCGCGGGCATCATCACCCCGTGCTTCTTGTAGTAGTCCGAGCCCCAATCGAAGTGATCGAAATGGAATTGGAACGTCCCTGTCTTCTCCGCCAGGGCATCGAGCACTTCGATACCCGCGGCGATGACTTCGACGCCGATACCGTCTGCGGGGATGGCGGCGATCTTGTAGGTTTTCGTCACGATACGTCTCCGTATTGGGTAAGGTCGGGTCTGTGGGGGGTGGGTGAAGGTCAGTGCGCCACGGCGTCGGCGGCAGCGGCTCGGCGCCCCGACCGGGCGACGACGAGGGTGAGGATGGCCGAGAGCAGCAGCAGCCCGGCGACGAAGATCAGACCGCCCGCGAAGCTGCCCGTGCGATCCTTGATCCAGCCGATCGCCCAGGGGCCGATGAAGCCGCCGAGGTTGCCGATCGAGTTGATAGCGGCGATCCCCACCGCCGCCGCCTGACCGGACAGGAACGTCGTCGGCATCGCCCAAAGGGGCGGCTTGGCCGCGCTGATGCCGCAGTTGACGAGGGTGAGGGCGGCGACGACGGCCAAGGTCGACGCGGCCCCCCCGGCCAACAGCAGCCCGACGGCGGCGACGAGGCAGGCGATGACGACGTGCCACGTCCGCTCGCCCGTCCTGTCCGAGTGCCGCGCCCACAGGATCATCGCGATGACGGCGATCGTCGGCGGCACGCCGTTGAGGAAGCCCACAACGAGGGTGGACAGCCCGAAGCTCTTGATGATCTGCGGCGCCCAGATCCCGAGAGTGTAAAGCCCCGCCGAGGTGCCGAAGTAGATGAGTGCCAACGCCAGCACGCGACTGTCGGCCATGCCGGCCATGATCCCGTGCTTGGCCACCACGGCCTTCTGGGCGTGCTCCTCATTCATCTCCGCGACGAGCCATGCGCGCTGGTCTTCGGGCAGCCACGTCGCTTTCTCGGGCCGATCCGTCATGTAGAACACCACGACGATGCCCAGCAGCGTGGCCGGGATGGCTTCGATGATGAACATCCACTGCCAGCCGTGCAGGCCGAGGGTCCCTTCCATTCCGAGGAGCGCACTGGAGAGGGGCGAGCCGATAATCACGGAGACCGGCGCGGCGGCCATGAACAGCGAGACGACACCGGCGCGGTAGCGGGCAGGGAACCAGTAGGTCAGATACAGGATGATGCCGGGGAAGAAGCCCGCCTCTGCCGCCCCGAGCAGGAAGCGCAGGGCATAGAAGCCGTACTCGCCCTTCACAAAGGCGAAGGCCCCCGAGATGAGACCCCAGGTGATCATCACGCGGGCGATCCACAGGCGCGCACCGACCTTGTCGAGGACGATGTTCGACGGCACCTCGAACAAGAAATATCCGAAAAAGAAGATACCGGCGCCGAAGCCGAAGACCGCCGATGTAAGGCCGAGGTCTTTGTTCATCGTCAGCGCGGCGAAGCCGATATTTACGCGGTCGATGAAGGCGATGAAGTAGAGCAGGCAGATAAACGGGACCAAGCGCCACGATACGCGCCGCATGGTCGCTCGTTCGAGCGACATTTCCATCGTTCCCTCCAGACGGACCGCATGCGTCGGTTCTGTATGCCAACTTGCATGCATGTTGGCATAAAAGGGCCCATATCGTGCTTGCGTGTCAAGTCCGTATTGAACCTTGCATGGAAGCTGGTACGAAAACGGGATAGGGGAGGGCACGATGGCACGGACCCGCGCGGCAGGACACGCTGCGAAGGATCAGGACATTGAGAAAAGCCCATCGCTGGTCGACGGGGCCTACGCGGCCCTGAAGCAGGCGATCCTCGATTCCAGCTTCGCCCCGGGTTACCACGCCTCCGAGCAGGAGATCGCCCTCCGGCTCGGCATGAGCCGCACGCCCGTCCACGAGGCTGTGATCCGCCTCCAGGAAGACGGCTTGGTGCGGGTGCTCTCCCGGCGGGGCGTCCTGATCTGCGCACTGGCTCCCGACGACGTCCGCGAGATCTACGACGTCATCGTCGCCATAGAGGGCCGGGCCGCCGAGCTCCTCGCCGACCAGCCGGATGCCGGGCGCGAGGCCGTCGCGGCAGCGCTCGCCGCCGAGACCGAGGCGATGTCTCAAGCGTGGCGCAGAGGTGATCTGCCCGCATGGGGGCTCGCCGATGCCCGGTTCCACAAGGCCCTGGTCGAGCGGGCGGGCAATGGGCGGATGACTCGCATCATCCAGACCATCAACGACCAATCGCACCGAGCCCGCATGCTCACGCTCAAGCTTCGTCGCGAACTGGAAGCGTCGGTGGAGGAACACCGGGCCATCATCGCGGCGATTCTTGAAGGAGATCCGGCGAAAGCCCTGGCCCGTGTCCACGACCATCGGCTGCGGGCACGGGACGAGCTTCTGCCGCTCCTCGACAGTTTCGGCCTGAAGCACCTGTAGCCTCGAGCCAACCGGATCGCTCCGCTCTCAGGCCGCGCGAACGGTCGAGAGGAAGCGGCCCAACTCTGCCGCGAGCTGCTCGGATTGGCGCGACAGCTCCGAAGACGCGCCCAGCACCTGGCTCGCCGCCGCGCCGGTCTCCTCCGCGGCGCCAGCCACCCCCGCGATGTTGCCCGTCACCTCGCTGGTGCCCGATGCTGCCTCGGTCACGTTGCGCACGATTTCCTGCGTGGCGGCGCTCTGCTCTTCCACGGCGGCCGCGATGGAGGTCGCGACAGAGCTGATTTCCTGGATCCGGGCGGTGATCCCGCCGATGGCCGACGAGGCGAGGCCGGTCGAGGACTGGATTTGGGCGATCTGACCCGAAATCTCCTGGGTCGCCTTCGCCGTCTGCTCGGCCAGTGCCTTCACCTCCGTGGCGACGACCGCGAAACCGCGTCCCGCCGTCCCCGCCCGTGCGGCTTCGATGGTGGCGTTGAGGGCCAGGAGGTTGGTCTGGCCTGCGATGGTGGAGATCAGGTCGACCACGGCCCCAACCCGCGCCGTGACGGCGTTCAGCTCCTGCACGACGACGGCGGCCTGATCCGCTTCGCTCACGGCGCGCTGGGCGAGGAGGGTCGAGCCGCCGACCTGCCGCCCGATCTCCTGCACCGACGAGCCGAGTTGCTCGGCCGCGGCCGCGACGGTCTGGACGTTCGACGCGGCCTGTTCCGCCGCCGCCGCGACGGTGGCCGACTGCGCGGCTGTCTCTGCCGCGGTGCTGCTCATCGAACCCGCCGTGGCCTGCAACTCGGTGGCCGACGAGGAGACCATGCCGACGATCCCGCCCACCGCATTCTCGAACCGGTCCGCCAACTCAATCATGGTGCGCTTCCGTTCGAGTGCCGCCGCCGCCTCCGCAATCCGGCGGATCTCGGCCTCTTCGGCGGCCTTCCTGGCGACCATGTCCCGGATACCCTGCACGGCACGGCCCACCGCGCCGATCTCGTCGCCCCGCACGGCTGCCGGAATGGCGGCATCGACATCGCCCCGGGCCATCTGCTCCAAGGACGCCACGAGCCCGCCGAGCGGCCGCGTGATCCCGAACAGGACGATGGCACCCAGGACGCCGAAGGCCACGAGGACGCCGGCTGCCGCGACTAGGGTCAGGGTTTCCGTGGAGGTGGCCGCCACCTCGCCCGCGTGCCGCTTCTCTTCGGTCAGGTCGGCTACGTTGGCAGCAACCCGGTCGTTCAGGGTCTCGACGAGAACCTTGCGGGCGGCGCGCCCCTCGCCGTTCGACATCTTGGCGGCCGCATGGATATCGTCATGCAGGGCCAAGTCCATGACGGTCCGCGACGTCGTGAAGAAACGGTTCGTCAGGTCTCGCAGGTTCTCGTTGATGGATCGCCGTGCGGGGGTATCGGACAGTCTGATCAGATCCGCCGTCGCCTTGCTTGCTACTTGCTCGACTTCGGCGTGTTGATCACGCATCGCGCGCTTTTCTGCGCTGTCGCCTTCGATGATCGTGTTCTTCTCGCGGATCGTCGCCTCGTCCACGGCCACCGCCAGTTTCAGGACGAGGACGGCACGCTGCGCGCTGAAATCGACGATCTGCTGCGTGTTGGCATCGAGGGTCGCGAGGCTGCCCCGCGCCAGCAGAATCATCCCGGCACACACGGCCATGAGCACGGCCGCGGGTATCGCCAGTTTGACGGCGACCTTGAGATTGCCGAGTGCCTTCATCACGTGAAACCGTACGAGATCGACCGCAAGAAGCTGCCGCGTCCCGGACGGCCAGCGTCCGACATTTCCAATTGAATTATTATCGTGCGTTTAATTTCCGCTTCGAGCGATCCGATTTCTATATCAGTAACAAATATGTAAAATCTCGCGACACGAACGTAGGTCGTCAAGCAAACATCGACCTAGAGCCGAACCCGAACGAGTTGATTCAACAAGCCTATAGATCTTGCCCTCAGCCTGAGGTGCGGCGACAGACGCCTCGAAGGCCTCATCCTGAGGTGAGAGGCCGGGGGCCGCCTCAACGTGATCGGTCGCTCCCCTAGTTCAGAATTCCAAGACCGTGGGCTGGGCAGAGGTCGCGAGGGATCGCGCGCTAAGACGCCGATCTCAACCCCATCCCCGTCGCCCCGTCGCATGTGGGCGCCCGCGGCGAAATCTGAACGGGTAAATAAGATATGCAGGCGGCGACCTGACGATGACAATGGAAGAATCAACGCAAACCTGATTATTGTTCGGCCATCCCATCAGCAGACTGACACGGGATGGCCCCCGAAACCGCAGAGATGGAAGTAACTATACCATTGCCACCGCCGAAGAGTGGAAAATAGCCACGGCAACGGAGACCTTGTGATGGGCTGGCGTGGCGATGGGACGAGGATGACCGGAGGTCGAAGTGCCTGATCCCCGGGTGATCTCAGCGATATCCTTCGATTACACGGCGCTGACGCCCATAGACCGATTTCAGGACGTGCTGGATGACAGCCGATACGTGCCGGTGCCGGACTCGTGGTGGATCGCAGTAAGCGACGTCGTGATGTCGACGGCCGCGATCGAGGGTGGACGCTACCGCGCGGTGAATCTGGCCGGCGCCGCCGCCATTACGGCGATCCGCAACGCCTTGCCCGATATTGAAATCCCGTTTGCCTTCGGCGGCGACGGGGCGAGCCTTCTCATCCCGCCCGACCGCCGCGCGACCGTGGAAAGGGCGCTCGCGAAGACGGTGGCCTGGGTTCGCGACGCGCTCCAGCTGACTTTGCGCGCCGCGCTCATCCCCGTCTCGGCAGTCCGCGCGGCCGGGCAGGACCTGCGCATCGCCCGATACGGCGCCTCTGCCGATGTCGCCTATGCGATGTTCACGGGTGGCGGCCTCGCCTGGGCCGAGGCCGCCATGAAGGCGGGCCTGAATGCCGTCGCGCCGGCGGAAGACGGGAGCAGGCCCGATCTCAACGGCCTGTCGTGCCGCTTCGAGCCCGTCGCCAGCCGAGGGAACATCGTCCTGTCCCTGATCGTGCTCCCGCGCCAGGGGGCCGACGCGAAGGCTGTCAGAACAGTCCTCGAAAGCGTGCTTGCGGCCATCGAGGCCGGGCCTGGTATGGGCCGTCCCCTCCCGGACGGGGGCCCATCGATGCGCCTGCCCTGGTCGGGGCTGACGGAGGATGCCGCCGCTGCCGACCCGGTCCTCGGATCGCGCATTCTGCGCCGCCTGTTGCTCCTCGGCCGACGCGCTTTTTCCTATGCCGTGTTCCGGTTCGGCTTGACGGTCGGACGCTTCTCACCCCGCACCTACAGCCGGCAATTGGTGGCCAACGCCGATTTCCGGAAATATGGCGACGGCCTGCGCCTCACCGTCGCCAGTCCGCCCGAGACCGTCGAGCGGATCGAAGCGCTGCTGGCGGCGGCCAAGGCCGAGGGCTTGGTGTCCTATGGCCTTCATTGCCAGGATGCGGCCGTGGTGACCTGCATCACCCCCTCGCCAATTCGCGCCGACCACCTGCATTTCGTTGATGGTGCTGGGGGCGGTTACGCCCGCGCCGCCCTCGACATCAAACGGGCGGCCGAATGACGAGCGCCGAGATCCCTTTCCTGGCCGGGCTCGATCCCGCGGCGGCCGAGGCGATCAGGCGGCGCTTCACCTCCGTGGCGGTCGCGGGCGGCGTCCCGATCTTCGAGCAGGGTGAGGAGGGTGATGCCCTCTACACGATCGTCTCAGGCGCCGTCGGGATCTCGACCCGCGACCCAACGGATGGCGCGACGCGCCGCCTCGCCCGGCTGACCCCGCCGGAAGCGTTCGGCGAAATGGCGCTCCTGTCCGCCGAACCCCGCTCGGCGACCGCCACGGCCCTGCGGGATACGCATCTGCTCCGCCTCAGCCGCGCCGCCTTCGAGGAGGTCGTCGCCCACCATCCGGCCACGCTGCTCTACTTCGCCCGGCTCCTCGCGGGACGGCTGCGCGCCGCTTCGGAGGGGCGGCCTTTCGATCATGCGCCACGCAGCTTCGCGGTGCTCGCCGTCACGGAGGGCCTCGACGCCGCAGCGTTCGGAAACCGTCTTGCAGAGGCCTTCGACGCCGCCCTGCCAGGGGATACCGGCTGTCTCAACGACTGGCCGGAGGGCGCCGACGAAACGTGGTTCCACGATTTCGAGACCCGGCATGCCCGGACGGTTTTCGTCGCCAACCGGGTAGCCGATTGCCCGTGGTGCCAACTCTGTCTGCGCCATGCCGACCACATCCTGCTTCTTGCGGAGCCGGGACTGCCCGCGAGGCCGGGGGCACAGGATCTGATCGAGCCCCTTCGCTCCGCCTGGATCCGGATCGACCTCGCGATCCACCAGCCGGCGACGGCGTCCCTCCCGCGGCCGCTTCATCCCGAAGTCGCCGCATTGCCGGCGACGATGAGGATCCAGGTGCGGGACGGCCGCGCCCGCGACCTCGCCCGGCTGGCGCGTCTCGCCACGGGCAAGGCCCGCGGCCTCGTTCTCGGGGGCGGGGGCGCCCGGGGCCTCGCCCATCTCGGCGTGCTCGAAGCCCTCGCCGAGGCGGATCTGCCCATCGATTTCCTGGGCGGCACGAGCATGGGCGCCGTCGTCGCCGCGAGCGTCGCGATGGACCTCGCCCCGGCGACGATCCGCCAGCAGATGGCCGCGACCTTCGTCGGGCAGAACCCGCTGAATGACTACACGCTGCCCTTCCACGCGCTCACCCGCGGGCTGAAGGTCGACACGGCCCTGCGCCACCAGTTTGGCGAGGCCCGGATCGAGGATCTGTGGCTCCCCTACATCTGCATCTCGTCGAATTTGACCACGGGAGAGGCGGCGGTTCACCGGAGCGGCGATCTGGCGACGGCCCTGCGCGCCAGCATTGCCATCCCCGGCCTTCTGCCCCCCGTCGTGTCCGAGGACGGGATCCTCGTCGATGGCGGGATGATGAACAACCTGCCCGCGGACGTCCTGGCGGCGATGCAGCGCGGGCCTGTCCTGGCCGTCGACGTCGGCAGCGACCGCGCCTTCACCGACATGCCGGAACGCTCCTGGAAGGGGCACCTGATCCGGCGCATCCTGGGCCTCCCCGATGCGATGCCGGGCATCGCCCCGCTCCTCCTTCGGGCGGCGACGGTATCGAGCGACGCGCAGAGCCTGATGTCGGTGAGCCGCGCCGCCGTCGTGCTCAAGCCGTCCCTTGCAGGGGTCGATCTCCGGGCGTGGTCGAGTTTCGAGACGACGGCCGCCCTCGGCTACCGCTGCGCCCGGGAGGCAATCCATTCGGGAGGTCTCGACGGATGGGCATGACCGGTGGGCGTGCGGTGGCACACGCCCGGACGCGCTTCCCCGTAACGGGGCAGGCCCCTTCGCGAATGAACGATGGAGAAGCTGGCACATCGAGGAGGCCGACATGAAAGTCCTGATCGCCGCTACCCCATTGACCGGGCACGTCAATCCGTTGCTCGCCATCGGCCGTCTGCTTGCGGCCCGGGGCGACGACGTCATCGTCACGACCGATCCGGCCTTCGCCGCAAATGTCGTGGATTCGGGCCTGCGTTTCGCGCCGTGCGACGACCACGGGTCCGCCGGTTATCTCGAGCCGGCGCTCCCGCCGGGACCCGCGCGCTGGACGCATGAGTTCGAGCGCCGCTTCATCGAGCCGATGCCGTTCCAGGCGGCCCGGCTGCGGGAGCTGATCGCCGCCGAGAAGCCGGACGTCATCGTAGCCGGCAGCATGTTCCTCGGCGTGCTTCCCCTGCTCCTGTCTGAAGAGCGCCGGCCGCCGATCATCGTCCTGAACGTGAGCATCCTGTTCCTCGACCGGCCGGACGGAGCGCCCATCGGCCTGGGCCTCCCCCCGGCCGAGGGCGAGGCCGACCTCGCGCGCTACGCGCAGCTCAAGCTCGCCATGGACTCGGCCTTCGTAGACCCCGTGCGGGCCTTCGCCGACAGGCGCCTCGCCGCAATGGGCCTGCCGGCCCTGCCAGCCTCCCTCACCCAATCGATCGCCACGCTGCCCGACGCCTTCCTCCAGCCGAGCGTGCCCGAGTTCGAATACGATTTTGGCCGGCTGCCCGAGACGCTGCGCTTCGTCGGTTTGCTTCCGACCGGGCGGTCCAGCGCCCCCGTACCGGACTGGTGGACGGCCCGCGACCGGACCAAGCGCGTCGTGCTCATCACCCAGGGCACCCTCGCCAACGCGGATTTCGGACAGCTCGTCGAGCCTGCCCTTACGGCCCTCGCCGCGCGGGACGATCTGTTCGTGGTCGCCACGACCGGCGGGCGGCCTGTCTCGGCCGTCGGGATCCCGATCCCCGCCAACGCCCACATCGCGCGCTTCCTGCCCTTCGGTGAGATCCTCCCGGAGATCGATCTGCTCGTGACCAACGGCGGCTACGGCAGCGTCTGCCAAGCCCTCGCGGCGGGCGTGCCCCTCGTGGCGGCGGGCCTCAGTGAGGACAAGGCGGAGGTCGCGGCGCGGATCGGGTGGTCGGGGGCCGGGATCAACCTCGCCACCAACGCCCCGTCCGTCCCGGCCCTGAACGAGGCGATCCAGGCGGTTCTGTCGGAGCCTCGCTACCGGCATCGGGCCGCCGCCCTGGCCGAAGCCTTCGCCCGGCGCGACGCGGAGCGCGAAATCCTGGCCGCGATCGATGCCGGCGCCCCAACCCTTTCCCCTCGCCCGGAGCTTGCCGCATGCGTGTCGTCGTCGATTTGAACCGCTGCCAGGGTTACGCGCAGTGTTGCTACGCTGCGCCCGAAGCCTTCGAGCTGCGGGGCCATGAGATCCTCTTCTACGATCCCGCTCCACCCGAAGAGGCGCGTCCCCGAATCGAGCGGGCACGGCTGGCCTGCCCCGTCCGGGCGATCAGCGTCGAACCTGCCGCTCTCGCCGGGGAGGACGCCCCATGAGCGAAAAACCTGGAATCGTCATCGTCGGCGCCTCCCTCGCGGGGCTGCGTGGGGCAGAAGCCCTGCGACGCGGCGGCTACGACGGTCCCCTGACCATCGTCGGCGACGAGCCGTATGGTCCCTACGATCGGCCGCCCTTATCAAAGCACGTCCTCGCGGGAGAGCTGCGGCCCGAGGCGACTACCCTGCCGCAGCTCTATCCCCTCCGGGCACGGTGGCGGCTCGGCCATCCGGCCATCGGCCTCGACAGGCCGGGGAAGTCGATCCGCCTCGCCGACGGCAGCGTGATCCCCTTCGCCAAGCTCCTCATCGCGACCGGCGCGCGTGCACGCCCGTGGCCGGGCGAGGGGGCTGGTCTTGGCGGGATCTTCACCATTCGCGGTCGCGACGACGCCACCGCCCTTCGCCAAGCGCTCACGGCGCCGCCGAAGCGTGTCCTCGTGATCGGCGCGGGCCTCATCGGATGCGAGGCCGCGTCCTGCTGCCGTGATCTTGGATTGCCGGTCACCATGGTCGACCCCAATCCGACGCCCCTCGCGCGGGTGGTCGGGACGTTGGTCGGCGAAACCCTGGCGGGGTGCATGCGCCGGGCCGGCGTCGATTACCGGCCCGGCGCGAAGGTCCTCAGCCTCGCCGGAGAGGGTGGGCGGGTCCGCCGGGCTCACCTGCAGGATGGGGGGGCCATCGAGACGGACCTCGTCATCATCGCCCTCGGCGCCGTCCGCGACACCGCTTGGCTGGCCGAGGGCGGACTCATGGCCGATTCCGGCGGCTTGACCTGCGATGGCACCTGTCGCGCCCTCGGTCGGGACGGCGAGCCCGACCCCGACATCTACGCCGCGGGGGATGTCGCGCGCTGGCCGAACCCCCTTTACGGCTGGAAGCCGATGACGGTGGAGCACTGGGGCAACGCCGTGGAGCAGGCGGCCCACGCGGCGGGTAACATGCTGCGACCGGAGGATCCGCAGATCTACACGCACCTGCCGGCCTTCTGGTCGAGCCAATTCGGCATCAACATCAAGGCCGTCGGCCTCACCGACGGAGCCGACTCCGTCGCGATCGTGCAGGGGAGCCGAGCCGGGCTGCGCTTCCTCGCCGTCTACGGACGGGCCGGACGCAGCATCGCCGCCGTGTCGTTCGACCAAGCGCGGTGGCTGCCAGCCTATGCCGACCGGATCCTGGCCGGGGCCGCCTTCCCGCCGATCCTCGATGCGATAGACCAGAGCCGCATCGAAACGATGGCGCCGGGCTTCCCCGGGCCGCGGCCCGGACCTGCCGCAAAGCTGCAGCCGCGGGAGAGCGCCCATGTCTGACGACACCCTGTTCGCCGAAGTGCTCGATCCCGGCAACCGGGCCGATCCCTATCCGATCTACGCGCGGTTCCGTCGGAACCCCGTGACCCGCCAGCGCGACGGGGCCTACGTGGTCAGCACCCATGCCGCGATCCGCAGCCTGATCTTCGATCCGCGCCTGAGTTCCCAGGATCTGCCGCCGTCGCGGCGTCCGCGCACCGGCAATCCGCTGCGGGATTGGATTCTCAACCCGATCAAGAATCGCGTGGCCAACGGGCACCGGCCGCTGATCTTCCGTGATCCGCCCGACCATGACACCCTGCGCGGTTTCGTGATGAAGGAGTTCACCATCCACCGGGTCAACGGCCTGCATCAGCGGGTCGTCTCGCATGTCGACAAGCTGATCGAGGCATGCCGCGGGCGCGACAAGGTCTGCCTCGTCGAGGATCTGTCCTACCCGCTGCCCGTCGCCATCATCTGCGAACTCCTGGGCGTACCGGAAAAGGACGAGCCACAGTTCCATGACTGGGCCACGCGGCTGGCCACGGCCCTCGAACCGGATGCCCGCCGGGACGAGGACACGAGGCGCGTCACGGTGACCACCTTCGACGCCATCGCCGCCTATATGCGCGGGCTCATCCGGGAGAAGCGCCGGCATCCGGCCGACGACATGCTCAGCGGCCTCGCCCGGCGTGGCACCCCCGACCAGCCCGCCATGGGCGATGTCGATCTCATCTCGACCGCGGTCCTGCTCCTCGTGGCCGGGCATGAGACCACCGTGAACCTGATCACCAACGGCATGCTCACTCTGCTCCGGCACCCGGACGAGCTTGCCCGCCTCAAGGCCGACCCCGAGCGAGCGCCACAGCTCATCGAGGAACTCCTGCGTTTCGAGCCACCCGTCCATTTCCGGACGCGCAAGGCGCTGGGTGAGATCGAAATCGCCGGGACGACGATCCCGAAGGGGGCTCCGGTGATCCTGCTCTTCGCCGCCGGTAACCGCGATCCCGAGCGTTTCACCGATCCCGACCGCTTCGATCCCGACCGGGACGACGTTCAGCATTTCGGGTTCGGGGGTGGCCTGCACTATTGCGTCGGCGCACCGCTTGCCCGGATCGAGGCGGAGATCGCCCTGGTCCGGCTCTGCCAGCGACTGCGCCAGCCGAGTCTTCTCGCCGACCCGCCGCCCTATCGCCCCGGAGCCTCGCTGCGGGGCCCGCAGAACCTCGGCATCCGCATCGCGGGCATCGTCTAGAACCTTATCAGGGACGCTCTCTTCATACTGCCTCTTCCGTCATTGCGAGCGAAGCGAAGCAATCCAGGGCCAGCGCCACGACGTTCGACGTTCCGCTTCCGTGGATTGCTTCGCTACGCTCGCAATGACGGGGAGGGGCAGGGGAAGGGGTTCCTAAGGGATCCGCACCGATCACCGCCTATCGGTTCCGGAGATGTCCGAACCGGGTGCGGGGCGCTCCGCTATTCCCGTCGCAGCCGATGCAGATGTGCGGATCCCAGGGCCGATCCACCCCGAGCATCTTCACGCTGAGCCGGCCCAAGGTGACGGATGACGTCGACTCCACGTCTTTGGCCGCCCGCTGCTGCGGTGCGACAGGGTCGGCCCGGACGCCGCTCGCGAGAGGCAGCATCGCGGCAACGAACGCCAGAACAACAGCAGCCTTCGTCCGCCGACCGGACATCGATTCTCCCTCGATCGCGTGGGCTGCGGCCTATGCCGCAATTCTCGGGGCGCCGATATGACGTCGATCGTCGCTCGAAGCGGACAGTCCGCGCGTGATGTATTGGAGACACAGTGAAAATGTGTCGGTATCCGTTGGAACGCTCAATCTCTACTCGAACGATTCTGTTTCCGTGACTGTCCGTCGCGGCACGGTGACGGAACCTTATCGACCGTGGATCTCAAGCCAGAAGCCGCGCGAGGGTGAGGGTATCGCCGTCTACCGCCTCGACCGCGAAACCGCTGGCCTCATACAAGCGGAGGGCAGGGGCCCGCCGGTCGACTTCCAGGACGATGCGCACGGCGCGAGTCCGCGAATATGCGGTGGCCTTCGCCAGCAGTTCCCGCGCAATCCCGCGGTTGGAATAGCTGGGTAAAACACTGACATTGCTCACGAAAGCGTCTCCGGGTGGCCGTCGAGCCTCCGCGTCCGGGCCTCGAGCTGGTGTCGCCGCCGGGCAGTAGACAGCGACCAATCCCACGAGGGTGTCAGCGCTCCACGCCTCGAAACGTTCGGCTCGCTGAGCTAGTTTCGCGGCATAGTCGGGAATGATGACCCGGCCGGCGAGCGGTGGGATGAAACGATCCGAGCAGGCCGTCAGGTGAGTCTCGATCTCCGCCGCACCGGACAAGTTGTGCCCGAACTGGATCGGCACGGCGTCACGCTGCATCGATGCAGGGCGGCAGTTCGCCCACCGCCGCATCGAGGCCGCCGACGAGGTCGAAGGCGTCGAGCAGGGTCTCGCGGACGCCATCGCGGCCAAGGAACATCAACGGATCGAGGATCGAGAGCCAGGGCACGAACGGCGCACCGAATTGCGGATAGGCATGGGCGCGCGCCTTCAGGAAGCGCAGGGTGATCCCGCGTGCGGCGAAGTCCGCCGGATCGTAGAGTTCGGTCCCGCCGATCGGATTGATGTAGACCGTGGCCGACAGCCGGGAACAGATGTCGAGCACCCGGTCCTGCCGGCGCAACGGGGTCGCGCCCTCGATCTCCGAGGCGACGAGGATCGGCGTGATGATTCCGAGATGCGCGCAGGTCAGCGTCAGACCAGCATGGAGGTGGGTGAACAGATTGTCCGACCCATGATGCAGGATGCCTTCGATGAGGGGCATCGTTTCCGCGAAGAACGGCGACTTGCGATAGGCCCCCGCGATCTGGGCGCACAGCTTGGCCGGCGCGAATTCGGCCGAGACGTGCCGGTCGCGGATGTCGAGTTCGTCGGCACCGCGGGCGAGGGGCAGGGTCAACGTCACCGCCTCCCCGTCGCGCAGGAAGCGGTTGCGATTGATCCAGCCCTTCTTGGTGTATTTGACCGTATCGTAGATGACGAAACGGTCCACCGCAGCGATCAGTTGGAAGTAACCGATATACGGAAGAAGATAAGGCTGCATGATCGCGACGCGCATGCCCGCTTCATCTCCGGAGGGGGTCGGCGATGCGGTGGATCACCCGTGACATCACCTCCGCCTCGAGATCGGGATAGATCGGAAGGCAGAGGATCTGGTCGGCGGCCCGCGCCGCCACGGGCAGGCGGGAGCGGTCCGCGCTCGACAACCCGACATACATCGGGTGATCGGAGATCAGTGGGTGGAAGTAACGCCGCGTGTTGATACCGTCCGCCTTCAGGATCTCCCACAGGGTGTCCCGGGCCACCGGGTAGTCCGGCCCGACAAGGATGGGGAAATAGGCATAGTTCGCCTCGACCTCCCCGGCGCGGTCGAGGCAGGTGACACCCGCGATGCCGGCAAGGCCTTCCCGGTAGATGCGATCAATGGCGCCGCGCCGGCCGATCGCCGCGTCGATGTAGCGGAGCTGGAGCAGGCCGAGGGCGGCGTTGAACTCGCTCATCTTGCCGTTGAGACCGCATTCGGTCACCAGGGTCTCGTCCTCGATGCCGAAGTTTTTGAGTTTGTCGAGGTGTTCTTTCTGCCGTGGGTCCGCACAGACGATCGCGCCACCCTCGAAGGTGTTGAAGACTTTCGTGGCGTGAAAGCTGAGCACGGAGAGGTCGCCGTGCCGCAGGATCGAGCCCCCCGGGTCCCGGACGCCGAAGGCGTGCGCGGCATCGTAGACGATCTTCAGGTCGTGCCGGCGGGCGATAGCGGCGAGGCTCTCCACATCGCAGGGGTGACCGTAGCAGTGGACCGGGAGGATCGCCTGGGTGCGCGGGCCGATGGCGGCTTCGACCGAGACCGGATCGAGGTTCAACGTCACCGGATCGACGTCGGCGAAGACCGGGGTCAGGCCGCTCCACAGCAGCGCGTGCGAGGTCGCCACGAAGGAATAGGGGGTCGTGATGACTTCGCCGGACAGCCCGAGTGCCCGCAGGGCCATGATGAGCGCTGTCGTGGCGTTGTTGAACAGGGCGACGTGGGCGACGCCGAGATGCTCGGCCAGCCGACGCTCGAATTCCTGGTGGTAGGGGCCGCCATTGGTCAGCACCCTCCGCTCCCAGATCTCCCGCAGCAGCGGTTCGAACTCGGCGAACGGCGGGAGGAATGGCTTGGTGACGTAGACTGGGCCGCCGCCGCTCCGCAGCGGCGACGGGTCGACCTCCGGCCGGTTCAGCAGCGCCGGGTCGCGGGCGGCGGCGGCGAGCTTTTCGGCCAGGGCATCTTCGATCAGCGTGGAAGGTGCCATGGAACCGACGGGGCCGTTCCGCCGGCGCGGGCGGACATCGGCGGGGTCCTCGGAACGGGTCATCCGCGTGCGCATGGTACACCTGTCGCCCAGCGGAGCCACATGGCGCGGAAGGCCTTCTCGACCTCGCCCGCGAGGCGGGCGTGATCGGTCAGGGGGCTGGCGAGCATCCGCTCCCGCAGCCCGTCGCGAAGTCTGAGCAAGCGGTCACGGTCCGTCGCCAGGGCGACGCAGAGGGCGACATAATCGTCCTGCGTGTGCGTGACCAGTTCGTCGAGATCCAGGGCGCCGAGCACGGTTGCGCCGGTGCGCTCGGTGGCGACGGTGCCGCACAGGGTCACGAACGGCACGCCCATGCTGAGCGTGTCACAGCTCGTCGTGCCGCCATTGTAGGGGAACGGGTCGAGGGCGATGTCGACCCGATGGTACAACTCGAAGTAGCCCTCGCTCACTCGACCCTGGAGGATGAGGCGGTCGAGGTCGATCCCGGCGCGGCTGAGGCGTTCATCGACCTGAGCGCGCATCTCGGGAGTCTCGGCGTCACCTACCACCATGAAGAGCCGCGCATCCGGCACGGCGGCGAGGATGCGGCCCCAGCACTGAAGGGCCGCGTCGCTCACCTTCTCGAACCGGTTCAATACGCCGAAGGTGATGGTACCGTTGTCCTCGAACGGGGCGCGGTCGCGCACCGGAGGCAGTTCGTCCGCGAGCCGGTAGGTCGCGGACACGCGGGGAAGACGCCACAGGGTCTCGGTGTGGAAGGCGTCGGAGGCGTCGCCATCCTGCACGTCGTCGGTGAGGCGGTAATCGAGCGCGCTCAGGCCCGTCGTCGCCGGGTGCCCCATCCACGTCACCTGGATCGGCGCCGGCTTGCGGGCGAACAGCATCAGCCGGTGGTAGGAGCTGTGGCCGGACAGATCCACGAGGATATCGATCCCGTCCGCCTCGATCCGGTCGGCCGCCTCTTCGTCGCCGATCGCGGCGATGTTCAGCCAGTGGTCGAAGAGCGGACGGAGGCGGGCAGATACGCCGTCCTCGGTCGCCCGGGTCATGTAGGCGAAGATCTCGAAGGCGCCGCGGTCGAAGCGCTCGATGCAGGGTTCGAGGAAGCGCGCGACGGCGTGGCCGCACAAGTCGCCGGAGACGAAACCGATCCGCAACCGCCGGTTCGGGTCGCGGTCGTTCCGGAACGGTCGTTTGCGCCTCAGGGGGTCGGCGAAGCGGCGCCCGAAGGCCCTGGCATCGGCGACATAATCCTCGTGCGGGATATCGCCCGCGTAGAGCTTCGTGAACAGCCGGTTGGAATGGGCGTCGATGTTGAGGGGCGTGAGGGTGGTGGCACGGTCAAGGGCCGCGATCGCCTCGTGCAGCCTGCCGATGCTCTTCAGGATCTGCCCGCGGTTGACGTGGGCGCCGGCGCAATCCGGATCGATCTCCAAAGCCCGGTCGGCATGGCGCATCGCGTCAGCGTAGCGGGAGCGTTTGTGGAGAAACCCGGCGAGGTTCGTGTGGGTGACGGCGAGGTCCGGATCCAGTTCGAGGGACTTTTCCAGGGCCGAAAGCGCGCCCCCCTCGTCATCCATCATGTTGAGCACGGCGCCGAGCCCGGCGAAGTACAGGGCCCTGTCGGGCGTCCTGTAGATGGCGATGCTCATGAGGTCGAAGGCCATCTGCAGCCGGTTCGTCCGGGCTGCGATCGCCCCTGCCAGGAACGTCGCGTCCGGGTGGGTCTCGTCCATCGCGATGGCGAATTCCAGGTAGGCCTCGGCCCGCGCGAAGTCCTGGACTTCGTAAAGGCCCTTTCCCAGATCCACGGCGCGCTTGACGAGGACGCCGAGGGCGGCGGTCGCCGTCTCTGCGAGACCGGTCGCCCGGAACCGCTCGGCGATGAGCTTCGCCTCGTCGATCCGTTGCGATTCCAGCAGGGCACCGAGAAGGGCGATCCAGTAGCTGGCCTTGCTCTGCGCGCCCTTCAGGGCCGCGGCGAAATGTGGAACCGCCGCCGCAGGCCCTTCGTCCCGGGACAGCAATACGCCGAGCTCGTAGCGGGCGTTGGCGTGATCGGGGGCGATTTCCAGAGCGCGGTCGATGTTCCGCCGCGCCTTGTCGAGACGCCCGGCCTCGCGATGCGCCACCGCCTTGGACAGGAAGCGCTCGGCGGCACCCGGCAACCGACGCTGCCCGGCTGATCCACCGCCATGATCGAGCATCTGACGCCCCTCCACTGGCGAAGGGTGACTGAGGCCATCCTAAAACACGGTTAAGATTATGACCCGTGCACCGTCACTGCATGCGCGGTGGCATAGCATCCACGCTCACTTCGCCGATCCCGTGGAGGGCAAGGCTCTGGCGCAAGGGACCCGCAAGGGCGTGGCCCGCCGTGAAGATCGCCAGGACGGCGCCTTCCCCGGCGACGTTGCGATGCTGCCCCGGCCCGACGAGCTGCACCACCCGCCGGGCGATCGCCGGAGCTGGATCGATCCAACTCACCGGCCATGGAGCCAGTCGGCTCATCCGCGGAAGAAGCAGGGGATAATGGGTGCAGGACAAACAGACGACATCGGTACGCCTGCCGTCTTCCGCCTCGACGAAACAGGGGGCGATCTCCTCCGCCAGGGCGGCGTCGTCCACGGGTGTTCCGGCCATCTCCGCCTCGGCGAAGGTGGCGAGCTTCTGGGAGCCGACCAGGGTGACCCGGCACGATCCGGCATAGGTCGCAATGAGGTCGTGGGTGTAGGAGCGGGCCACGGTACCGGGGGTGGCGAGGAGCGTCACCAGACCGGACCGGGTCGTCTCCGCCGCGGGCTTGATCGGGGGCACGACTCCGACGAAAGGCGTCGCGAAGCGCTGGCGCAGGGCGGGGAGCACCAGGGTCGACGCCGTATTGCAGGCGATCACCACCAGATCCGGCCGATGCGTCGCGATGAGCTGCCCCATCACCTCCAGGACCCGCGCCACAAGGTCGGCTTCCGAGAGGCGGCCGTAGGGGAAGGCAGCGTCGTCGGCCGCGTACACGTAGCGGGCATCCGGTCGGGCCCGCCTCACGGCATCGAGCACGGTAAGTCCGCCGAGCCCGGAATCGAACAGCAGGATCGTGGGATCCGGCGCAGCCCGCATGGGGGCGAAGGAAACACCGGCGCCTGCCATCAGGTCGATCCGCATCGAAACGCTCATTTCCCCACCGGACGGACGGCGAGCATCGGGAGCGCTGGTTAAAGTCGTCTCACTGCGGCGAGAGAAAGGCTCACGATCCCATTCATCCACCGGCGACGGCGCAATGGCTGAGCGAACTCTGGCCGATAGTGCACAACACAATCGCCGCGTCCCCGTTGCTACGGTTGCAATCGCACCTATCTGCCACGTCGAGTTGTCCGCCGAGAATTTTTACCTCCGGGATCCGCCGTGAGGGGGAGGATCGACATGGCTGCCACTGCCGCATTCCCTGCAGGCCGAAGGGCCGACAGGTCCGAGCCGTCCTTCCCGCCACCGTCGATTGGCGCCAGGCCCATCGACCGCAGTGCCTGGATCGAAGCCTATCGTACCGTCCGCGCCGAGACCGAGCGCAGGGCAGCACCCCTGTCGCCGGAAGACCAGCAGATCCAGTCCATGGAGGATGCGAGCCCGACCAAGTGGCACCGGGCGCATGTCACGTGGTTCTTCGAGCAGTTCCTTTTGGCGGAGCATCTCCCGGGCTACGCGATCCACGATCAGCGCCTGCACTACCTCTTCAATTCCTATTACGTCGCGGCGGGGCCGCGGCAGCCGCGCACGCAACGGGGCCTGATCACCCGGCCGACCTGCGCCGAGGTCGCCGCGTACCGGGCCCATGTCGACCGGGCGGTGGAGGCTCTGATCGCCGAGGCGTCGGAGGCGGCCCTCGGCCGGATTTTGCCCATCCTTGAGATCGGCCTGTTCCATGAGCAACAGCACCAGGAGTTGCTCTGGACCGATATCCTGCACGCCTTCGCGCAGAACCCCCTCGATCCCGTCTACGATGCCGGGTGGCGCATGCCCGCGGCGTCCAATGCCAAGGGGACGGTCACGCTGCAGCGCGGCATCGCCGCCGTCGGCTACGACGGCGAGGGCTTCTCCTACGATAACGAGTCGCCCCGCCACGATTGCCTGATCCTGCCCGTCCGTCTCGACCGCGCACTGGTGCGCAACCGGGACTGGCTCGCCTTCATGGAAGACGGCGGCTACGCGCGGCAGGACCTGTGGCTGTCCGACGGGTGGTACGCGGCCCAGGCCCAGGGCTGGGAGGCTCCGGGCTACTGGCGGCGGCAGGGGGAGGGCGGCTGGCACCAGTCCAGTCTCGCCGGCGCGCGCCCCGTCGATCCGGACGCCCCCGTCACCCATATCAGCTACTACGAAGCGGATGCCTATGCCCGTTGGGCAGGGCGCGTCCTTCCGACGGAGTTCGAGTGGGAGGTGGCCGCCCTAAACGGGGATCTCCCCGATGCCTATGGCCTCGTCTGGCAATGGACCCGGAGCGCCTACCTCGCCTATCCGGGCTACAGGCCGCTGCCCGGGGCGTTGGGCGAATACAACGGCAAGTTCATGTCGAACCAATTCGTCCTGCGCGGTTCGTCAGTGGCGACGCCGGACGGACATGCGCGGCCGACCTACCGCAACTTCTTCTACCCGCATCAGCGCTGGCAATTCACCGGGCTGCGCCTCGCCGAGCCGCTGTCCTGACGAACGGGCTGCAACTCCATCCATCGATAGCCGTTCTCGTCCGCCAACCGGAGGCGACCGTGACCGTCAAGCCGACTTTCCCCGAGGCCGTCACGGCCGACCCGATCTTCCTGGCGGATGTGCGCGCCGGATTGTCGAAATCCCAAAAGACTTTGTCGCCGAAGTACTTCTACGACGAAGCCGGCTCGGAGCTGTTCGAGGCGATCACGGCGTTGCCGGAATACTACCCGACTCGTACGGAGATCGGCATCCTCGATGAGCGAGGACCGGAGATCGCGGCGTTGCTGCCGAAGGCGGTGGCCCTCGTGGAGTTCGGAAGCGGTTCGACGGCGAAGTTGCGGTGTTTGCTTCGGCACCTGCCGGAGCTTTCGGCCTACGTCCCGGTCGATGTGTCGGGGGATTTTCTCGCCGCTCAGGCGCAGACCCTACGGGCGGACTTTCCTAACCTTGCCGTCGAGCCCGTGGTGGCCGACTTCACCCGACCCTTCGCCCTGCCGGATACCGTTGGAATGGCGCCCCGGGCCGGCTTCTTTCCCGGTTCCACGGTCGGTAATTTCGAGCCTGCCGAGGCCGCCACCCTTCTCGATCGCTTTGGTGAGATCCTGGGACCCGATTCACTTCTGGTCCTCGGTGTCGATCTCGTGAAGGACACGCCCCGCCTCGAAGCCGCCTACGACGACGCCGCCGGGGTGACCGCGGCTTTCAACATGAACCTCCTGAAGAGGATCAACCACGAATTGGGGGGCGACTTCGACCTCGAGGCCTTCCGACATCGCGCCGTCTTCAATGCCGACGCATCGCGGATCGAGATGCATCTTGTCTCGTGCAAGGATCAGAGCGTCCGGATTGGCGGAGACAGCTTCCCATTCCGCGAAGGCGAGACGATCCATACGGAGAGCAGCTACAAGTACACGCTCGACAGTTTCCGCGCCCTTGCCGCTACGGCGGGGTGGCGTTCCGAGACAGTGTGGACCGACGCGGACGCGCTGTTCAGCGTGCACATTCTGCGGCGGGACTGACGCACCTCGGCAAGGTGGAGGGAGGCGGTATGGTAGGTTCGGATGGCATGACCGGCCGCCGCCCCGACCACTCCGTCGTCGCGAGCGCAGCGAAGCAATCCAGGGATCCGCCACATCCGGTCAGGTTCCACTGCCCTGAAATGCTTCGCTGCGCTCGCAAAGACGGGAGCGTTCGAGACAGGACTAATTGCTGATCCGTCCGGTCGGAGCCATGCGTCACACCCTCTCGGCGCTCGCTCCATGATCGACCTGGGGGGCCGCCGTCAGGCGGGGAACCGCTTCAGCACTTCGCGTGCCGCCCGCTCGCCGTCGAGCGTCGCACCTCCCACCGTCATCGCGCCGCCGCCAGCCAGCGCCTCGCCTGCGAAGAAAAGCCGGTCGCCCACCGGCTGGCGCAGCGCGATCCGGGCATCCGCATGCCCCGGAGCCGCGATGGAATAGGAGCCGCGGGCGTGGGGATCCGTCCACCATGCGGCGAGACGGCCGCCGGTCACCGCGCCCGCGGCATGGTTGCCCAGGATGGCGCCCAACCGTTCCGTCGCCAGAGCCACGGCCGCCGCTTCCCCGGTCCGGCACACATCCCGGGCGAGGTCGCCGCCAAGATTGGCGACGGCTATGGGATGGCCGAAGGGGCCCATCTCAAAGTAGATCGTCGGTCCGTCGCGGACCACGGACACCGCGTCCCCGAAGGCCCGGGCATCCACCTTTGCCGGATCCAGGCGCAGGGCGATCTTCGTGTAGGCTCCCATCGACAGGCCTGCCAACGCCGTCCGCGATGCGTCCGGCAGGTTCGGCCGAAAGGCCAGGGAACCGTCCTTGAGGAGTCCGACGGGCACGGTGACGATGGCGGCCGATGCCTCGACGGTGCCTTGTTCCGTCTGCAGGCGGATGCCGGGACCCGACCAGTCGATGGATAAGACTGGGCAGTTCAACTTGACTGGCAGATGGGCAAAGTGCCGGGCAACGAGGTCGCCATAGCCATCGACCCAGAGATCGGTGCCGGACCAGAGCCTATCGTAATCGGCGGCGGACACCCGGTCGGGATCCTCACCCAGGGATAGGCGGCTAAGACCCGACGTCGCCGTTTCGGCGTCCGATCCCGCGACCTTCGCCTCTGCCGCAAGGGACGCGTCGGCGCCTTTCGGGGCGAGGATGGCATCGAGCCCCGTGAAACCCGCGCGGCGATGGGCTCGCTCGGCCTCGGTCGCGGGGCGACCATCGATGAAGAGCGTACGGGCCCAACCGTCCTGATCGGTGTAGGTGGCACCGGTTTCCCGGGCAATGGCGGACCAGGGATTTCGCTCAGCCCAGTGGATGTACTGGGCGCCCGCGTCGAACGGAATTCCCTGGCCGAGGGACCGGTCGGTGTGAGCGCGTCCGCCGATCCGGTCGCGCGCTTCCAGAAGCACGAAGGGATGGTGCGCCTGCCGCAGGATCTCTGCCGCCGCAAGCCCCGCTGCCCCCGCGCCGACGATAGCCACCGGGCCCGGCTGCGCCCGCAGAAGGGCAGGCATGGCCACGAACAAGCCGGTGGCGAGGGCGGTGCGACGCGTGATCATGGGGTGCGGCTCCCGCCTCGTTCGACGCGGGCGCGGCCGAGCCGCGTCAGGCGCGCCGTTTCTCCATCATCGCTTTGACCTGCATCAGCTGGTCCCAGACCTGACCGGGCGACGTCCCCATGAATTCGAAGCCGGCGGTGACACTCCAGTAGAGGCCGAAGCAGATCAGCGGCACGAGGACCCAGGCAAGGATCTCCTCGCCCCGGCGACGGCGGCGGCGGCGTTGCCGGCGTAATTCCTTGCTCGACGGCTTCTGCCTTTGCGCAGGAGCCGCCTGAGTCACAGGGGTGAGGGGGCCTTCCCGCAGGTCTTCCGTCATCGGGCGCCTCCACGCCGCGGCGCATTCGCGTCGCGGCGGTCATAGACCGGGTGACCGCCGACCGGAAGCCCGTGCCCCGGCCGGCATGTCATCAAGCCCGGACGAGAGGCACTTTGGGCACGGTCTTGACGCCGCCGCCCGAACCGCCGCCACCCTTGTCGTCCTTCGGCGTCTTCTTCCGCCCGACGGAGCGCGGCTTCGTGCGCTTGCGCTTGGCGGCGTTGGCCACGTCCTTCTCAGGCTTCGGCGTCGCGGGGCCGGCCGGGAACTCGAAGGCTAACGTGTCCTTCTCGCCGGCCTTGGCCTCGGCATCTTCCGGCTTGCGCACGATCACCCGCACCGCACCGCCGTCCTTCAGCCGTCCGAACAACACCTCGTCCGCCAGGGGCGTCTTGATCGTCGACTGGATCAGGCGAGCCATGGGCCGGGCGCCCATCGCGTCGTCGTATCCATGCTCCACGAGCCAGTCGCGGGCCTCGTCGGTCAGCTCGATGGTAACGTTCCGGTCGGCCAGCTGGGCCTCAAGCTGGAGGACGAACTTGTCCACCACCTTGGCCACAACTTCCTTCGGCAGATGACCGAAGGAGATGATCGCATCGAGACGGTTGCGGAATTCCGGTGCGAACAGCCGGTTGATCGCTTCCACGTCGTCGCCCGAACGCTTGCTCTGCGTAAAGCCATAGGCCGACTTCGCCAGATCCGACGCGCCCGCGTTCGAGGTCATGATGATGATGACGTTGCGGAAATCGACTTGCTTGCCGTTGTGGTCGGTCAGCTTCCCGTGGTCCATCACCTGCAGCAGGATGTTGAACAGATCCGGATGTGCCTTCTCGATCTCGTCGAGCAGGAGCACGCAGTGCGGATGCTGATCGATGCCATCGGTCAGCAGGCCTCCCTGATCGAAGCCGACATAGCCGGGCGGGGCGCCGATCAGCCGCGAAACGGTGTGCCGCTCCATGTACTCCGACATATCGAAGCGCAGCATCTCGACCCCGAGGGACGCCGCAAGCTGCTTGGCCGCCTCGGTCTTACCCACACCGGTCGGACCCGCGAACAGGTACGAGCCGATGGGCTTGTCCGGATCCCGCAGGCCGGCCCGGGCGAGCTTGATCGCCGAGGTGAGCGCCTCGATGGCACCGGTTTGACCATAGACGACCCGCTTCAGGTTCTCCGTCAGGTTCTGAAGAACGACCGCATCGTCCTTCGACACTGTCTTCGGAGGAATGCGCGCCATCGTGGCGATGGTCGCCTCGATCTCCTTGACGCCGATGGTCCGCTTCCGGCGGGCCTCCGGCACCAGCATCTGCGAGGCGCCGGTCTCGTCGATCACGTCGATCGCCTTATCCGGCAGCTTGCGGTCGTTGATGTAGCGGGCGGACAGCTCAACCGCAGCCTTCACGGCATCGGTCGTGTACTTGAGCTTGTGGAACTCTTCAAAGTAAGGCCGCAAACCCTTCACGATCTCGATCGCATCCGGGATGGACGGCTCGTTCACGTCGATCTTCTGGAAGCGGCGCACCAGGGCGCGATCCTTCTCGAAGTACTGGCGGTACTCCTTGTAGGTTGTCGAGCCGATGCACCGCAGGGTCCCCGAGGCAAGGGCGGGCTTCAGGAGGTTCGAGGCGTCCATCGCGCCGCCCGACGTCGCACCGGCGCCGATCACCGTATGGATCTCGTCGATGAACATGATGGCGTTCGGATGCGCCTCGATCTCCTTCATCACCTGCTTGAGGCGCTCTTCAAAATCGCCCCGGTAGCGGGTTCCGGCGAGCAGGGTGCCCATGTCGAGGGAGAACACTGTGGCCTCGGCCAAAACCTCCGGCACCTCGTGCTGGATGATCTTGCGCGCCAGACCTTCGGCGATGGCGGTCTTACCGACACCGGGGTCGCCGACGAGCAGCGGGTTGTTCTTCTGGCGGCGGCAGAGAACCTGGATCGTCCGCTCGACCTCGGCGGACCGGCCGATCAGCGGGTCGATCTTTCCGTCCCGGGCCTTCTTGTTGAGGTTGACGCAGTAGGCGTCGAGGGCATCGCCCTTCTTCTTGGTGCCGCGCGGATCGCCATCCTCGCTCGGGCGCTCGGCGGGACCCTCGTCCTCGGCACCGCGCACGGGCTTCGCGTCGCTCGCGCCGGGCCGCTTGGCGATGCCGTGGCTGATGTAGTTCACCGCGTCGTAGCGGGTCATGTCCTGCTCTTGCAGGAAGTAGGCGGCATGGCTCTCGCGCTCGGCGAAGATCGCCACGAGCACGTTGGCGCCGGTCACCTCCTCGCGGCCGGAAGACTGGACATGGATGACCGCCCTCTGGATCACCCGCTGGAAGCCTGCGGTGGGCTTGGCATCCTGCCGGCCGTCGCCGGTCAGGTTCGAGAGTTCGGTATCGACATATTCCACGAGGCTGCGGCGCAGCGTATCGATCTCGACGTTGCAGGCGCGCATGACTGCGGCGGCGTCCTGATCGTCGACGAGGGCCAGAAGGAGATGCTCCAGCGTCGCATATTCATGGCGGCGTTCGCCGGCCAGGGCGAGCGCCCGGTGGAGGGCTTGTTCTAGGCTACGTGAGAAGCTGGGCAAAGCGGGCCTCTGTCTTGGTGCCTACCGCGAGCGGCGCCTATTTCTTTTCCATAACGCACTGCAGAGGATGTTGGTGCTTGCGGGCAAAGTCCATGACCTGCGTCACCTTGGTCTCCGCGACCTCATAGGTAAACACCCCGCATTCACCGACGCCGTTCTGATGAACGTGCATCATGATCCGGTACGCGTCCTCGTGGCTCTTGTTAAAGAACCGCTCCACGACGAGCACGACGAATTCCATCGGCGTGTAATCGTCGTTCAGAAGCAGGACGCGGTAAAGACTCGGCCGCTTCGTGCGCGGCTTCGTGCGTGTGATGATCGCCGTGTTCGAGCGGTCATCGCCGCCGGGCTCCCTCGAACCCGAGGCGGTTTCCCTGAACTTCGTCAGCAAGTGCTCCGTTCCCATCATCGGGACCCGTGTCATATCCGTCGAACCGATCCCTTGTGGCAGGGCAGGCCATCCCCCGACGCTCGCCGGCGATCGGTGGAATCGGCGATGTCCCACCGAACCTTCGTCGCTCTGTAGGCAATCTACAGACCGTGAGCCGACTTCGCCAGACGCCTGCGCGCTCGTGTCCGCAGATAGGGCGCCGAACCCGGTGAGGCAGCCCGTTTCCGTGCGGCGAAGCACGCCGGTGCGACGATCCCGCACGATCGGCGGCAAACCCGCTCTCACGGGGTGTGACGGCGCGCGGGATGCCGGGCCGGAGGGGCATGCATCCAGGAGACGCCGGCCAGCGGAGAAGCAAGGGGCTGCTGCATCGTGCGCCTCCTTCAAAGGGTCTTTGCGGACCCGCCGGTGTTCGTGGGCATCCGGCGAGTTGTGAGTTTCCGCGCCGCGTCGGCCAGCGTCAAGCACTCCTGAGAGTTGAGCGAAATGCATCGGAGACCGATCCGATTAACCGGCCCGTAACCGCACCGCCGCATGGTTCTGGGGATGCGGGCGCACCACGACGGCGGGCGTCCTCAAGGGGGCGGGGGCCGGTGCGGAACCGGCACGGCAAGGGCGTTCGGGCGCATGCGTATGGTTGTAGTACCCGGTCGGACGGCTCGCGCGGTCCCGGCTGCGCTCGCTGCGGTAGCGGTTTTCACGGCACTGACGTCTCCGGCCGATGCCCGGCGCGGGCGCCATCATCGGCATGCGGCCCATGCCCGCCACGCGACGGGGGGCGGCTACAATCCCCCGTACGCGGCGATGGTCGTCGACGCCAAGACGGGCAAGACCCTCCACGCCGTGAACGAGGATGCCCTGCGGCATCCCGCGTCGATCACGAAGGTGATGACGCTCTACATGCTCTTCGAGCAGATGGAGCGCGGTAAGTTCGCCCTCGATTCCGAACTCTCGATTTCCGCCCACGCCGCCGCGCAGGCCCCGTCGAAGCTCGGCCTCCGTCCCGGCCAGACGATCACCGTCGAGGACGCGATCAAGGCGATCGTGACGAAGTCGGCCAACGACGTGGCCTGCGCCATCGGGGAGAACATCGGCGGCTCCGAGGAGCGTTTCGCCCAGATGATGACCGCCAAGGCCCATGCCCTGGGCATGAGCCGGACCCATTACGCCAACGCCTCCGGCCTGCCCGACCCTGAGCAGCTCACCACCGCCCACGATCTCACGATCCTCGCCCGGGCGATCCAGGACCGCTTCCCGCGCTACTACCGCTACTTCCAGACCCGGTCCTTTGCCTTCCGCGGCCGGGTCATCGGCAACCACAACCACCTCCTCGGCAACGTCGAGGGCGTGGACGGTATCAAGACCGGCTACACCCGCGACTCGGGCTTCAACCTGATGACTGCGGCGAAGTCCGACGGGCACCAGATCGTGGCGATCGTCCTCGGCGGCCGGTCTGGTGCCAGCCGTGACCACATCATGGCCGAACTCGTGCGCAGCAACCTGCCGCGCGCCTATGCCGGAGCCCGCACCGCCGCGCCGGTGGTCGAGGTGGCCGAGCGCGCCCGCCCCGCCGTCGTGGCTGACGCGGTGTCCCGGACGCAGACGCAGGTCGCTTCCGCCGACGACGAGGACGTCGAGACCACGAGTTCGACGGGCGAGCCCCTCGATATCTCGCCTTCGCGCACGACGACCCCCGGCGCCGGCCGTGTCTCCGCCGCCCCGACCCTCCCGAAGGCCGCCCAGGCCTATGCTCCGCAGGCGTCGTCGCCGTCCTTCCCCGGCAGCGGCAAGATCATCGCCCGGGTCGGCTCCAACGAGCGGGACGATCCGCCCAAGCCCCTCGCCGGGTCGAAGGTGACGCCCTCGGCCTGGGTAATCCAACTCGGCGCCATGGACGACGAGGACAAGGCTCGCTCGATGCTGTCCCAGGCCCGCGCCAAGGTCGGCGGCAGCCTCGCCAAGGCCGCCCCCTACACGGTGAAGGTCGAGCACGGCGGCGCCACCCTCTACCGCGCCCGCTTCTCGGGCTTCTCCGAGCAGGATTCGGCGCAGGATGCCTGCCTCGCGCTCAAGCGCAGCGGCTTCAGCTGCTTCGCCACCCGCAGCTGACGGGCCCGCTGGAAACGGGCCTTCAAGACATTTCGTTCAGCATCATGGTGAAGCTCGCAGGCGAACCGGTGCCGACAGGCAGTGCGCCGCGAGTAAGTGAGATCCGGCTCCTTCAGGGACCAGCCGGCGCTATGGACGCAACCTGGCAACGCGCGTGGAGTTCAGCGATGTCGGTTCAGCAATCGATCCCGGGCCGCGTTGACACGCGCCGCCCACTCGGCACTCCCCCCCTGGTCGGGGTGGGCGCGCTTCATGAGCGTGCGGTGGGCCGACCGGACCTCCTCAGTGGACGCCCCGCGCTCAAGCCCCAAGATCTGGTACGCCTGCTCTTGCGGCATCGCCCCTGGCTTCGCCGGAGCGCCCGCCCACGGGTCTCCATCGCGCTCAGCGTCTACACGCCATCCGGGCGCCCGGCGGTCGAGATAAGTCTCTAGGATCGTAGCCCCTTCGCGATCCTCGCCCCGGCAAAGGCCGAGAAGGGCCACGAGGGCGGACAGGTTGAGCGCGTCGAGCCGCGCGCCGCCCAGGGGGCCCGAGCGAACACGCCCCCCGGCAAAGCTCCCGTCCGGCAGGATCACGATGCTGATCAACCGGGTGCGGATCCGCTTCTCGGAGGTCGCTCGCGTGGGCATCACGCTTCGCAGGCGCCGCCCCAGGCCCGCGGGCCCTTCGAGGCTCCACAGGCCGCCGATCCCGAGCAACGCGGCAAGGAGCAGGTTCCCGTGGAGCAGGAGCATCCCCGCCCCGGCGAGGGCGGCCCACCCCGCGATGAGGTGCCGGGGAAACGCGGCGACGGCGGCACCGAACCCCCCGTGCTTCTTCGAGAGCCACCACGCCACGGCGCAACCGATCAGTCCCAAAGCGAGGACCATCAGCGGCTCACGCCATATTCGGCACCGACCCTGCCGCCGATCCGCACGGAGACGCCGTTTCCGAGATCGCGAAAACCATGGCCGTCGGCTTTGCGCGGTGGTGTCTCGGCGCAGGCGGGAAGGGCGGACAGGTGGGCGCCCTCCGGCAGATCCTTCGCGCAGATTTGCCGTTGAGCCTCCCGCTCCGTGGCAGTGGCCACGCCCGGCAGCAGTAAGACGAGGGCAATCGGCACAAGGCGTCTCATTGCCGGTTCTCCGCGACATCCGTAGTTCCGACGCGGACCTTCCGCAGCCGGCCGTCCCGCAGGACACCGAGTTCCACCGTCGCCCCGATGCCGGCTTGAGCGATGGCGGCCGTGAGGTCGGCGAGACGATGAACGTCGTTGCCGTCTGCCGAGACGATGACGTCGCCGATGGTCCCTGATTGCGCATCGACGCCCCGCAGGCCAGCCTGCGCCGCCGGCGAGCCCCTCAGGACCCGGAGGACCACCACGCCGTCGATCCCGAGCCGGGCCGCCGTGGCCTCCTGGCCGGCGATGATGCCGATGCCCGGATTGCGCACCCGCCCCGCGCGGATCAGTTCGGGAACAACCCGGTTCACGACGTCCACCGGGATCGCGAAACCGATGCCGGCGCTCGCCCCGGAAGGCGAGACGATGGCCGTGTTGACGCCGATCAGCCGACCGGCAGAATCGAGGAGCGGGCCGCCGCTATTGCCGGGATTAATCGCCGCGTCGGTCTGAATGACGCCGGACAGTTCCCGCCCCTCGCTGGTGGGCATGCGGCGGCGAACGGCGCTGATCACCCCCGTCGTGAGGGTGTGGTCGAGGCCGAACGGATTGCCGATGGCGAAAGTGGCTTGGCCGACCTTCAGATCCGCCGAGGTGCCGATCGCCAGGGGAGGCGGCAGGTGCGAGACGCGCCCGAGTTGCAGCACCGCGAGGTCATAGGACGGCGCCATGCCCACGAGCGTCGCGGACACCACCTCGCCCGAACTCAACCGCACCGAGACCGACCCTCCGGACTGCGCGGCGGCCTGCACCACATGGGTATTGGTGACGATATGTCCGGCGGCATCCCACACGAACCCTGTGCCGGTCTGTGTGCCGCCTTCCTCACCCTCGTTCTCGATATCGAGGAGCCCGCGATCCTGGGCTGCAGACTGGGCGAAGACGTGAACGACCGAAGGGCTCGCCCGCTCGAACAGCGCGATTGTCGATTTCTCCGAATCCGCCAGGTCGCCCCGGGCCGCCACCACCCGTGGCGTCCTCGCCGAATAGAGCAGGGGCACGACGTAGGGTTGCGCGACCGCCAGTCCGAGGAACAGCAGGACCAGCGCGAGCACGAGGCGTCTGGTGCGGTCCGGCACGGGATACTCCGGGGAGATGGGCTAGGCGAAGGGGAATGGCGAAGCCTTAAGTGCGCGTTCAGGTTCGAAGCGTCAACAAGGTCCAGTACGCTGATGCGCGGCAGCTACAGGCGATGCAACGCAATCAGGGTAGCTAACGGAATGGTCATGTTTCGGGTGTGACAATCATCGCAAGTGCAGTCGAGTGATCGAGCCCCCAAATCCTGTCGTGGCATTATAGCGCTGCCACACCTCTGCCGTGATGGTGGAGGCAGCCGGAAATGTGGCGCGGATTGAACTCAAAGCTGCCTCACGGAAGCTTGTATTTGCAGCGTAATTACTGCCGCGGTCCCGACCGGATGTGCGGCGGGACGGCGTTCCTGACGTCGTCTGCGTTCTCGGAAGGAAGAGTATACGATCATGGAAACCGAAGCCCTCGAACGGCCTGCCGACCTGACGATCTGGCGCACGGCCCCGGCCAGCGCCCCCGCGGCTCAGCCGGAGCGGTACGGCACCCTGCGCGAAGCCATCGCCGCCGCAGCGGGTGCCCTCACCGATCCGGCCAAGCAGCCCTGGATCATCACGGAGGAGGGCGAGATCCTCTCTCCGAATTGGATCCGCACCTACCTGAACTGAACGATGGGGATTGCGGGGACGGCGATCCCGCCCCGCACCCTCCGCCTACTCGGCGGCATCCTGCTGCCGGAAGCCGTCGATCCCCCGGTGATCGGGGTTGATGGCGTGCAGGGCGCGCCGGGCCGCCTCCAGCGGATGCTCGGACTCGATCCGCACGGCGCTGAGGTCCGGGCTCTTGTAGACCGTTACGATGGTGTCCATCACTTCGGTCAAGGTCGTGCGCTTGTCCTCAGGGGCGGCAATCAACAATTGCAGTCCCCAGGCCCGGTAGAGATCCACCAACGCTTGGCTGTTGCGTACGTCGAGCTTCGAAAACGCCTCGTCCAAGAGGCATAGCCCCAGGCCCGGGTGCTCAGCCCCAGGCCGGTCGCCGGGATAGTAGGCGCTGGCGAGGGACGCCGCGATGGCGACGTAGAACGGAGCCTGCGCCTCTCCGCCCGATCCGCGCAGGGCCCTGGCCGACATGGTGGTGCGGTTGCCCGCCCGGTCCTTCATCCCGATCTCGTAGACGAAGTAGTTCCGGTAGTCGGCGAGCCGGTTCGCGTCCTCCTCCCCGGCGATCAGCGCGGTGATCTCCGCGAGGGCGGAGGCCATCGGGCCTTCCACCTCGCCGGTCAGCAGGGCCTGCGCCGCCTCCGGTGAGCGGGCCGCCTCGACGGCCAGGGCGTGGACCGCGGCGTAGCGCCGGTCCACCGCCGCCTCGAAGGCGTAGGTCTGCCCCGTGAAGGAGCGGGCGGAGAGCCGTTCGTTAAGGGCGGCGAGGCGGGTATGCACCCGCTCGAACCGGTCGGCGAGGCGGGCCAGGAGGTCCTCGGTCATCAGCCGGCGCATCTCAGCCTCGGCCCGGGCTGCCTGGTCCCGGTAGCGACGCAATTCGTGCCCCTCAACCGCTTCATATTCGCGCCGGACCCAGGCGAAGCCCTCGATGGCCGGCACGTCCCCGGGCCGGAGCGGGTTCTCGATTCGCCACGTGGCGCAGGCCTCCGCGAGTTCGCGCTCGGCGACGCGGCCGTGGGATCGGGCCGCCTCGGCTGCCTCCCGGGCACGGCTGCGTTCCGCCGCGGCAAGGGCGCCGGCCCCCTTCGGATCGAGCCCCGCCAGAGCCTTCCGCGCCGCAGCGACGACGGCGGGATCGAACACCTCCATCCGCGCTACGCGAACCCGTGCCGCATCGCCGCCGACGTAGTGACGGAGGGCGGCCCGCCGGGCGGCCCCGGCGGCGCGGGCGGCCTCCCGCATCGTGCCGACGCGGGCGTTCAGGGCCGCGTCTTCGGCGAGCAGGCGGTCGAGCTTAGGCTCCAGGTCTTCCGATAGCTCCCGGAGATAGGCCACGCGCTCGGCATTGAGCGCGGCAATCTCCGCATCGAGGCCGCCGGTATCGCGCTTGACGATCTCGGCGCGCTCCGTCTGCAGGGTGCGGCGGCGGCCTTCCAGCCCGTCGAGTTCACTCCGCAGGGTATCCACATCGTCGAGGCCGCGTTCGATCCGGGCCCGAATCGCCGCAGCCGAGCGCGCGGCCTCCCGGAGCACTGCCGCCTCGCCGCGCAGACGCCGTGCCTCGGCCGCCGCCGCCTCGTGCACGCGACGACTCTCCGGCGTCGGGCCGCGATGGCCGCGGGTCATCATCAGATCGACGCTGCGCGTGACCGAGTAGGCCATGCCGGCGGTGGTGCGTCCGCTCGGTGCCACGGCCCGGGACAGGCAGGCGAGCTCGGCGTCGTTACGGGCGAGGTCGTAGCCGCCGATGCGCACGCCGAGGAAGGCGCGGGCATGGGGATCGCCCGTCTGGATGACGGACATGGCGCCATCGTCGTCGTAGCGGGCGCGCTGCCGGGCGGTATCGGTGGTCTTGACCAGAATGCAGCGGTGGAACCGGTCCCGCCCCGCCTGGAGCACGCCGAAGGCCTCCTCGAGGCGATCCGGCTCGACGATCAGAGCCTCGCGGGCACGCCCGAGGAGAGCTTCGATGGCCGGACCCCAGGTCGGGTCCACGATCTCGGCCCGCTCGCAGATCGCGACGGCCTCGATACCCTTCCGCTCCAATTCGACCCGGAAGGCGAGGGTGTCCGAGGACAGCCGCGCCCCCGCGCCGGCCCCGGGGCGCGGCGCGGTCCGCTCGGCCTCGGCCTCGGCGCTGCGGGCCTTCAGCGCCGCGTCCTCCGCCGCCCGTTCCAGGGCTTCGTCGAAGGGAGCGAGCCGGGCGAGCCCGTCGATCAGTTCCGCCAGCAGGCCATCGGCGCGAAGGATCTCGTCGGGGGGCGTGTCCTTCCGCAGGCTGGCCCGGGCGCAGGCCTCGGCGAGGCGGGCCGCCTGAGGTGCCACCGGCCGCAGGACAGGCGCCACCGACTGCATGCGTGCCATCTGCCCCACGAGCGACACGAGGTCCGCCACGCGGGCGGCGAACTCTTTCCTGTCGCGGTCCAGCATGGAGAGGCCGAGATCGGCCGCGTTGAGCCTGTCTCCGGCCGCCTGCCCCGCCTTGAGGGCCTTTTTCTCGGCGATCTCCCGATCGATGTCGCGCACGAAGCCGCGGCTGTCCGTCACCCGCTCCCGGGCTACACGAAGGGCGTCCGCGCCCTCCCGCAGCTTCTGCCGGACGGCGATGAGATCGAGGCTGCGGCGGCGCAGTTCGGCCGCGGAGGCGCGCAGTTCGTGTTCGGCCGAGGCGATCACGGCCTCGCCCCAGGCCTCGTAACGGTCGCGCAGGCGGCGCAGCCGTACCAGCCGCGTTTCCAACTCACCCAGGGTATCGAGGAGCGACTTCCACGTGGCGATGGACTGGCGCACCCGGTCGACGTTCAGGGGTTCGGGATCGAGGACGAAGGCCCGGACGAAGGCGCTCGTGTCGAAGATCGGCTTGAACGCCACAGCGTTGGCGAAGCTGCGCAGGAAGTGCCGGGGTTCCGGCGCCGGAGCCCCCTCGCGCAGGGCGGAAAGAAGGTCTGCAGTGAAACGCTCGCCGGATGTCCGGTACTCGGTAAAGCTCTCAGCCTTGGCCTTGAGGTCGGCGGCGATCTCGGACCACGGCGCGGTGTAGGTGCCGGACGCGTTGGAGCGCGCGTAGTCGCTGATCGCGAACCGGTGGCCGACGGCGATATAGCGCGACAGCACGGTTTCCTTCGCCTCGTCGGCCCGGGCGGCCAGGGCGAGGCCGGCGGTCACGACCCGGCCGGAGGAGGGGTTCTCGAAGGTAAGGGAGAGGATGGTCTCGCAGGCCTCCCGCGTGGGACGGCCACCCTCCGCCGGGTCGCTGATCCATCCGAGGCAATAGTCCCGCACCGTCCGAGCGCTGCGGCCGGAGGCCGACGCGTTCAGGGCGAGGCGGCTCGCGTTGTTTCCCGCCAAGACCGTGCCCACGGCGTCGAAGATCGTAGATTTCCCCGCCCCGGTGGGTCCGACGAGGGCCGCAGCCCCACGGATCCTGATCTGCTCACGGCGGATCAGATACCAGTTCGAGATCGCGATATCGGTCAGCAGGTACAAAGGATGCCATCCGCCCACCGGCTTGGGGAGCAGGACCAGTTGGCCGGAGTCGCGCTGCGACGCAAGGGATAGCATTCGTGGGATCTGCTCGACGTTGGGGTGATGCTGGGGTGCCGCGCGGCTGCGATCGCGGATCGTTCGGAATGGCGGCAGTGCCGCCCCGGAGGGGTCAAGCGCCGGCTTGCGAAGCCTAATCAGGCCGGATCGTGCCGGGTAGGAAGACGGGAACTCCCGCGATCCCCATCAACGAAATCCTCACCGTTTCTGCTCACCGTCTTTGCGAGCGCAGCGAAGACGGCGGCGGCGGCTTGAGCGAGCGAGCGAAAGATTTCCCTCGCCGGACTTTTACGGCACCTCCGGATAAGGGCGAGGGAGGAGTTCCCGGGCGGCATCAACCCCGCGCATCGGCCCAGGCCCGCAGGCGCTCCATCCAACCCTCGGAGGCGATGACCGTCAGGCCGGGGAGGAGGGCCAGCGGCGTGACGCGTTCGATGCGGTCGCGCTCGCCAAGCTTCAGGCCGCCGCGGCGGGCGAACAGGCGCAGGATCTCGCCGAGGCGGCCCTCGTCGGGGGGATCGTTGCGTGCGGCGGTGCGGATCTTCTCGACGATCTCATCCGTGGTGCACTCGACAATGCCGTCCGTGCCGACGCGGGCGTCGCGAAGCCCCTCCTCGTAGAGCAGGCGCAGGGCGAGGAGCACCAGCGTCTCATCCTTGCGCAGGCGCTCGCCGACGATGTCGTAGCGGGGGGCATCCGCCGCCGGGCTCAGGGAGACCATCTGGTCCCGGTGCGCGACCGTCAGGGCGTAGCCCAGACAGGCGAAGTAGTCGTTGAAGAACGGGGCATAATGCCGGGCCAGTTCGTAGGCCCGGCCGACGCCCGGCGTATCGGCATAGATCACCTGTGCCTTCAGCATCACCTGAAGGGCGCGGATCAGTTCCTCGGCATCCGGTCCGCGGGACCCCGGGGGAGGGGGCTCGTCGCCGTCGATGATGGCGCGGAATGGCTCAAGCACGGGCTAACTCCGTCCGGCGGCGCGCCACGACGAAATCCGGGCAGTCGAGCCAGCCGTTGATCAGCCGCTCCGTGAGATGGGTGACGTCGTAGGCGCCCGCGAGTTCTCCCTCGAACAGCAGATCGATCTCCCGCAGGCGCTGGAACACCACGAAGTCGTCCACGTCGGCGATGGCGATGGCCGAACCGCGCAAGGGTGCACCGCGGGCGAGCTTCGCCTCAAGGAAGTCTCGGACGCGCTCGGGCGTCACCGTCACCCTGCGGCGGAAATCCGCCTTGGCGGCGGCGAAGGCATCGACGGCCGGGTCGATGTCGAGATCCGGCAGGGCTTCGATGAAGATTTCCGCTCGCCGCGCCCGCGGCGACTGCAGATGCGCCTCGCCGAGGGGCGGGCGGAGCAGCGAGAGATCGGCCGGCACGTCGGGCGCCTCGTCCTCGTCGCCGACGGCCTGGAGGAGGGCGGCGATCCGCTCGACGGTGCCGTGATCGGGCGCCTCCGCGTAGCGCAAGGTGGCGCCGATCCGGCGCTCCAGGCGGACGACCACGGCGTCCACGGCGTCGAGGTGGCTGTCGAGCCCCTCGAACACCGTGAGGATCTGCGCGAGGTCGGCCCGCACCGTCCTCTCACCCGCCACAAGATCGGCCGCCCGCCCCTCGCGCACCGCTCCCTCGGCCAGGGCGCGCACGCCCAGGGCATCGCCGAGCGCCCGGTGGGCGAGCCGCACGACGCTCGCCCGGAATCGGAACGGGTTGAACCGCGTATGCAACGTCCGGTAGTCGCGGATGAGGTGGCGTTCGACGAATTCCTCGAAGAACAGGCGGAACGAGGCCGCCCGGTCGGGCTCGCGCAGGATGCGCTCCTCGACCTTGCGCATGCCGGCCGCGAGGCCCCTGACGTGGGCAAGGAAGCCGTCTGCGGCGCGGGCCGCGTTGGCTAGGGCTTCCGATCGGTTTGCCGGATCCGCAAGGGCCGATTCGAGACCGCCGAGGACATCGAGCACGGCGCCGCCGTAGGAGCGCGTCTCGCCCCGTTCGAGCCGAGACAATTCCTCAAGGAGTAGGCGTGCCTCGGGGTCGAATTCGACCACCGGTACGTACCGTTCCCGGCGCTCGATCAGCCATCCGCACTCCACCAAACGGCGGTAGGGCACGGCCCGGCGCTCTGTAGGGTCCGGGGGAACGGGCTCGTCGCCGTGGACGTCGGGTTCGCTCCAGCCGGCGGCGAAGTCACCGATCTCGGCGAGGAGCTCGGCCTTGCGCACGGGCTCGGCGCCGAGCACCCGCCGGTGCAGGTGCAGCAGCAGAGCCGCATTGAAGGCGCGGCTCGGCGATGCCAGGGGCCGGAAGAGGTCGTCGGACAGCTGCGCGAACAGCATGGAAACGGAGTCCTACGCCCGCGCAGCCGACTGACTTACTTCGCGCCGAGGAGTTCGACGTCGAAGATCAGAGTGGCGTTCGGGGGAATCACGCCGCCGGCACCGCGGGCGCCGTAGCCCAGCTCCGGCGGGATGATGAGGGTGCGCTTGCCGCCCTGCTTCATCGTCATGACGCCCTGGTCCCATCCCTGGATCACCTGGCCGGCGCCGATGGTGAACGAGAAGGGCTGGTTGCGGTCGCGGGACGAGTCGAACTTCTTGCCCTTCTTGCCGCCCTCGTCGAGCCAGCCGGTGTACTGGACGGTGACCTGCTGGCCGGCCTTGGGTTCGGGGCCGGTCCCGACGACCTCGTCCTTGTACTTCAGCCCGGAGGGCGTGGTGACGGTCTCGGCGGCGTTGGCGGATGCAGTCATGGCGATCAAAGCGGCTCCGGCGACGAGGGACAGGCGGGGCATGGATTCTCCCTGGGCCGGCATCGAGGCACCGGCCGTCGGGCGCTTCTAGTGCCGTGGACCCGCATCACGCAATGCGGGGGGTGACATTCCCCGTCCCGACGCGGGGCTGCGTCAGCTGGGGATAACCCTCCGGTAAGGAATTCCTTCAGCCGCCGTTCAACCGCCGGAGCGCAGCTTGACCGTGCGCCCCGGATGAAGGGCGTTCCTTGCGGACGATCCCCCATCATGCTCGCCTATCGGGCACTCCCCGTCGTCGTCCCGTCCGGCCCGGCCCCGGAGCGGTCGCGGCATCCGATCCTCGCGAGCATCCTCCCGGCCCTCGATACGGCCTTCGGCCTCGAACCGCCCGTGCTGTTCCCGGAACGGATCGCGCTGCTGGTCGAAGCCCTGACGGCCGCGCTCGACGCTCCTGCGCAAGAGCCCGCCCTGTCGGAGTTCGATTTTCTGCAGGCCGCCTGAGTCGCGCAGGGGCACCGAATTCAGTCGGGCCCGACGGCCGGATGCAGTTCGGCGATGCGGGCCACCAGCCGGCGCGCGACCTCTTCCTTCGCCGCCCGCGGCCAGGATTCCACGGATCCGTCCCGCCCGATCAGGTGGACGGCGTTTTCCGCCCCACCCATTACCGCCCCCTCGGCGGAAACGTCGTTGGCGACGATGAGATCACAGCCCTTCCGGGCGATCTTCGCGCGGGCGTGTTCGAGGACCGAGTCGGTCTCCGCGGCGAAGCCGACGACGAGGCCGGGGCGCCCCTCGCTCCGGTGGGCGATGGTCGACAGGATGTCGGGATTTTCCGCCAGCGCGAGGGGGGCGGGACCGGAGCCGTCCTTCTTGATCTTCTTGTCCGTCGCCTCCGTCTCGGGGCGCCAGTCGGCCACGGCCGCGGCGAAGACCGCGATCTCGGCCGGGAGCGCCGCCTCGACCGCCGCCATCATCTCCCGCGCCGTCTCAACGCGGACAACCGCGACCCCGGGCGGATCGGGCAGGGCAACCGGCCCAGAGATGAGCGTCACCGCGGCCCCGGCCTGCGCCGCCGCCTCGGCGATGGCGTGGCCCTGCCGGCCCGACGAGCGGTTGGCGAGGTAACGCACGGGATCGATGGGTTCGTGGGTCGGGCCGGAGGTCACGAGGACGCGGCGCCCCTCGAGCGGCCGCGGGCGAGTCGGCGCCGACCGGCCCGACAGAAAACCGAGGCCCTGCGCCCTGTTCGCGGCCTCATCCAGCATTTCCACGAGAGCGTCGGCGATCTCGACGGGTTCGGCCATCCGGCCGGGTCCCGATTCGGGCTCCGCCATGGCCCCGGCATTGGGGCCGACGACACGCACGCCATCCCCTTGAAGCGTGGCGAGGTTCCTCTTCGTAGCGGGATGCGCCCACATCTTCACGTTCATCGCCGGGGCAATGAGGATCGGCAGGGTGGTCGCGAGGAGGATCGTGCAGGCAAGGTCGGGCGCATGCCCCCCGGCCATGCGCGCCATCAGGTCAGCGGTGGCGGGGGCGACGACGACCGCGTCCGCCTGCCGTGCAAGTTTGATGTGGCCGATCTCGGCCTCCGACGCCCGGTCGAACAGGTCCGTATGAGCCCGCTCCCCCGCCAGGGCGGCGGCGGCCAGGGGCGTCACGAATTCCTGGGCACCGGCCGTGAGCACCGGACACACGCTCGCGCCCCGCTCCCGCAGACGGCGGATCAGGTCGAGGGCTTTGTAGGCGGCAATTCCCCCACCGATGACGAGGAGAATCCGGCGGCGGGCGAGGGGAAGGCTCATGCGTCTAGCCTCTGCGCCTCCCGGTGGCAGCGTCAAGCCGCCATCGGGCCGGGGAACGGCCTCAGGCCGCGACCATCACCCGTGACGACTTCAAACCCCCGAAGCGCCGGTCGCGCGAGGCATAATCCGCCACGGCCGCTGCGAGATCCTCTTCGCCGAAATCGGGCCACATGCGGTCGGTGAAGTGCAGTTCGGCATAGGCCGCCTCCCACAGGAGGAAATCGGACAGGCGCTTCTCGCCTCCGGTGCGGATCAGCAGATCGACCTCCACGGGGGACCCGTGCATCTCGCCGGCCACCATGGCGCCGAAACTTTCGCGGGTCGCCTCGGCCCCTTCGAGCCGTCGGGCCGCCGCGATGATCGCGTCCCTGGCCGAGTAATCGACGCAGATCCGCAGATGAAGGCGGCCGCCCGCCGCCGTCGCCTCCTCCGCCGCCGCGATGGCCTCGGGGATGCCGGCGGGAAGACGGTCCCGGCGGCCGACGACGCTGAGGCGGGTTCCTGTCCGGGCGAGGCGCTGCGTCTCGTTGCGCAAATAGCTGCGCAGGAGTCGCATCAACCCGCCGACCTCATCGGCCGGCCGCTGCCAGTTGTCGGCGGAGAACGCGTAAAGGGTCAGGGTCCCAATCCCCAGGTCCGGGCAGGCCTCGGCTGTCTTGCGAATGGCCTCGACGCCGCGGCGGTGCCCCGCGATCCGAGGCAGCCCCCGACCCGTCGCCCAGCGGCCGTTGCCGTCCATGATGATGGCGGCGTGCAGGGCCCGGGGCGCCGCTTCGCTTTGCATCGTAAAGTCTCCGGACGTGGCTGCGGTGGCTTGGAGCATCGGTGGCGTGCGGACTGCCTTCGGGAAGTGGCGGCGTCAGGCCGGTTTTGTGAGCGGACCGAGGCTTGGCCGCCCTGCATTCGGCCGCCCCGCCTCGGAGGAACGCTCAGCGGCCTCCGCCGCATCGCGGACGACTTGTTCCAACACGGCGAGGTAACCCACGAAACGTTCACGGCCACTGTTCGTCAATCGGCAAACAGTCTGAGGCCTGTTCTGACTGACGCCCTTTTCGAGGCTCACGAGGTCGGCCTCGTTCAGAACGGACAAGTGCCGGCTGAGGTTGCCGTCGGTCAGCCCGCAAAGACGCTTGAGGTCCGGGAACGGAAGACCCTTCGGGTGGGCGGCCAGGGACGTCAGCACGCTGAGCCGCGCCTTCTCGTGGATGACGCGGTCGAGACCCTCGTAGGAGAAGCGCCCCTTCACGCCGTCAGAGATCGGCATCGGTGCCTCCCGCGGCCCGCTGGACGATGGCCGCCAGCGCCGCCTGCCCAGCGACGAAGGGCAGGCCCATCGTCCAGGCGGAAAGGGATTGCGTGCTCGCGGATACGGCGATGACCGCGAGGCCGGCCAGCAGGTACCACGCGCCGACACCCTGGACGGCCCGGGGCAGGATCCGGGACGAGGAGAACAGCCCGAGGCCCACGAGGATCTGCCACAGGCCCGGAAGCATCCAGACCTCGTCGGGGGCGAAACGGGCGATGACCAGCCCAAGGCAGGCACCCGCGCCCGCAGCCGGAAGGAACAGTTCGATGGCACTGAGGACCATCGCGTCGGCGAGGCCTGAATGGAGCCGCCGTGTCCGCCGAAGGGCCTCCACGCCGATCAGGGTGAAGGCCACGAGCGCGGCAGCGATCCAGATGGCGAAGAACAGGCCGGGGCGGGCATTCGGCTCGCCAAGCCAGTAGGCCTGTCCGCAGGCCGTGGCCAGGGCGATTCCGCCCGTGGCCGCCACGGTGGCGGAGCCCAGGCCCCGGAACGCCGTATCACGGGCGATCTGGGTGCGGATCGCCACGATATCGGCCAGCGCCTTGTCGAGGTCGTGCACCTGCCTCATCCCCGCGCTTCGCAACCCTGCGGAAACGAAGTATCGCGGGGCCAGTTCAGTCGCAAGCGGCCAAACGGAAAACCGCAAATCGGTTTTCGCACGGCCGGATGCGGCGCGAAATGCCTCCGGTCCAGGCTTGCCCGGACGCCGACACTCTTCCAAAGCGGCCGGACGAGGGTCTTTGTCCCGCGGCGCCGTAGGCCCATATCACTCCCATGGCGACTCCCCGAAAGCCCCGCGTCTCCTCTGCGAAGGCCGACAAGCCGGTCTTGCAGCCCCTCGACAGCCACCTGGCTGCGCTGTTGAGCCCGGCGCTCAACCGTGAGCGGCCGAAATCCCCCGACCAGGGCGGCGCGCGGCCCGGCAAGCCCGCGGGTAGGAAAAAGGCGACGGGCGGCTTCGCGGAGGCGCCCCAGGCCGGATATACGGTCGGCGCCGCGGCGGAGATCGATCCGAAGCTGGCCCAGGCCCTCGGCCTCGCCGGGCCGGAGGACGGCCCCGTCCCCGCCGGAGCACCGGATGGGGAACCCGTGGCGGATGGAGGGGCCTCGGCCACGGTGACGGCGCTCGAGCGGCTCCTGACCGAGGGCAACCCGCTCTTCAAGAACGGTGAGACCTGGACCCCGCACCGGCCGGAGCGCCCCCAGAAATCTGAGGGCGGCGTCAAGTTCGTCCTGAAGTCGGAGTTCTCCCCCGCGGGCGACCAGCCCACCGCAATCGCGGAACTCGTGAACGGCGTGAAGCAGCATGAGCGCGATCAGGTGCTGCTCGGCGTCACCGGCTCGGGCAAGACCTTCACGATGGCGAAGATCATCGAGGAGACGCAGCGCCCGGCGCTGATCCTTGCCCCAAACAAGACGCTCGCCGCGCAGCTCTACGGCGAGTTCAAGGCGTTCTTTCCGGACAACGCGGTCGAGTACTTCGTCTCGTACTACGATTACTATCAGCCGGAGGCTTACGTGCCGCGCTCGGATACGTTCATTGAAAAGGAATCGTCGATCAACGAGCAGATCGACCGGATGCGCCACTCCGCCACCCGCGCTTTGCTGGAGCGCGACGACGTGATCATCGTCGCCTCGGTGTCGTGCATCTACGGTATCGGGTCCGTCGAGACCTACACCGCCATGTCGTTCACGGTGAGCCTCGGCGAGCGGATCGAGCAGCGCCAGCTCGTCGCCGACCTCGTGGCCCTTCAATACAAGCGCATCCAGTCGGATTTCGCCCGTGGCACCTTCCGGGTGCGCGGCGACGTGATCGAGCTCTGGCCCGCCCACTTGGAGGATCGCGGCTGGCGGATCGGCCTGTTCGGCGACGAGGTCGAATCCATTGTCGAGTTTGATCCGCTGACGGGCAAGAAGATCAGCGACCTGAAGTTCGTGAAGGTCTACGCGAACTCGCACTACGTCACGCCGCGCCCGACGCTGCAGCAGGCGATCAAGGGGATCAAGAACGAGCTGAACGGCCGCATCGAGGAACTGACCAAGATGGGCCGGCTGATCGAGGCCCAGCGCATCGATCAGCGCTGCACCTTCGACATCGAGATGATCGAGGCCACCGGCTCCTGCAACGGCATCGAGAACTATTCCCGCTACCTCACCGGCCGGAAACCCGGCGAGCCGCCGCCGACCCTGTTCGAGTACATGCCCGACAACGCCCTCGTCTTCACCGACGAGAGCCATGTCACCGTTCCGCAGATCGGCGGCATGTACCGGGGCGACTTCCGCCGCAAGGCGACGCTGGCGGAATACGGCTTCCGCCTTCCCTCCTGCCTCGACAACCGCCCCCTTCGCTTCGAGGAATGGGACGCGATGCGCCCCCAATCGATCCACGTCTCGGCGACGCCGGGCAAGTGGGAGATGGAGCAGACCGGCGGCATCTTCGCCGAGCAGGTGATCCGCCCCACCGGCCTCGTGGATCCGGTGATCGAGGTGCGCCCCGCGCGCAGCCAGGTCGACGACCTCCTGGGCGAGGTGAAGGAGGTGTCCCAGGCCGGCTACCGCACCCTGGTGACGACCCTCACCAAGCGCATGGCCGAGGACCTGACCGAGTACCTGCACGAGAACGGCGTCCGGGTGCGCTACATGCACTCGGACATCGACACCCTGGAGCGGATCGAGATCATCCGCGATCTGCGGCTTGGGGCCTTCGACGTGCTGATCGGCATCAACCTGCTGCGCGAGGGCCTCGACATCCCCGAATGCGCCCTGGTCGCCATCCTCGACGCGGACAAGGAGGGCTTCCTGCGCTCAGAGACCTCCCTGGTGCAGACCATCGGCCGCGCCGCCCGTAACGCGGATGCCCGTTGCATCCTCTACGCCGACCACATCACCGGCTCGATGGAGCGGGCGATGGCCGAGACCGAGCGCCGCCGGATGAAGCAACTCGCCTACAACGAGGAGCACGGGATCACCCCGCAGAGCGTGAAGCGCGGCATCTCCGACATCCTCAACAGCGTGTTCGAGCGCGATCACGTTCAGGTCGATACCGGCCTCGCGAAGGACGCGATCACCGTCGGGCATAACCTGAAGGCAGTGCTCGCCGACTTGGAGAAGCGGATGCGGGCCGCCGCGGCCGATCTCGACTTCGAGGAGGCCGCCCGGCTCCGCGACGAACTCAAGCGGCTCCAGGCCACGGAACTTCTCGTGGCCGACGACCCGATGGCCCGGCAGGGCGACGTGGAGCGAGAGGCCGGTCGCTACGGGGCAAAGGGCTCCCGGGGCAGCAGCCGGATCAGCAAGCCGGACCTCGACAATATGGGGCCCGGCACCGACAGGGAACTCCCGGTGGCATCCGCCGGCTGGCAGGAGCGGCCGAAACCCCGCTCGACCCAGGGTCTCGGGGGACAGCGGCCGAAATACAAGGGCGGTGGGGGTCGCAAACGTGGCTAAGCGATCCTCCGCCCCCGTTCTGGAGAGCAGACCTCGACGATGACCGAGCCCAAGCCCGAACTCGATGCCGACACCCTCGCCTTCGCCGGCCGAGTCTTCCAGTATGCGCGGATGGGCCATGCGGAGGAGCTTGCCGGACTGTTCGCGCAGGGTTTGCCGGCAAACCTCCGCAACGACAAGGGCGACAGTCTGCTGATGCTCGCGGCCTATAACGGGCAGGCCGAGGCGACGCGGATTATCCTCGACGCCGGGGGCGATCCCGAACTGGCCAACGACCGGGGCCAGACGCCCCTGGCTGGCGCGGCGTTCAAGGGCGATCTAACGATCGCCAAGCTCCTCCTCGCCCACGGGGCGCAGGTGAATGGCACCGGCGACGGCACTCGGACCGCGCTGATGACCGCGGCGATGTTCGACCGCACCGAAATGGTCGATCTCCTCCTGGCCCACGGCGCCGACCTGGACGTTCGGGACGCCTCCGGTCAAACCGCTGCGGACATGGCCCGGGCCATGGGCGCCCAGGCGACGCCGGACCAGCTCGACCGGGCGCCGCGGAAGTAAGGCGGAAGCCCTCGCTCTGTCGTCCTTGCGAGCGCACCGAAGCCATCCAGGGAAGCGTCACGTCCGAAAGCGTCCCGCCGCCCTGGATGGCTTCGCTGCGCACGCAATGACGGAAGGCGTATCGGTGCCCTTCCCTTGCCGTCCCGCGCCCTGCGCCCGAGTTGAGCGCGCAAGGTCGACCGGGGAAACGCCGTGACGAAGCTGATTGGACTGCCGGGCGTGTTGCTTGCCCTGGCCACGCCCGCCCTCGCGGCGGAAACCGACTGGCCCGCCTTCGGCCACGATCACAGCAACCGCAATTTCTCGGGATTGACCCAGATCGACCGAAGCACCGTCGCCAGACTGAGACCAGCTTGGATCTTCCAGACAGGGGTGACCGGTTACTTCCAGGCGCAGCCCATCATGGTGGACGGCGCGCTCTACCTATCGACCACACAGAACAACGTCGCCGCCCTTGATGCCAAAACCGGCAAGGTGCTTTGGACCTATGTCCATAAGCCGCGGACCGACAAGATCTTCGGGCCGCCCTCGAACCGGGGCGTCGCCGTCGCGAACGGCCTCGTCTACGAGGCGACCATGGACGGCCGGCTCATCGCCCTCGACAGCAAGACCGGCAAAGTCGTGTTCGACAAGGAAGCCGTGCGACCGGAGGAGGGCGAGACGGAAACGGCGTCCGGGCTCGCCGATAAGCTCGGCGGCAAGCCGGTCCAGGGCTCGAGCCGCCTCGGCTTCAAGATGCCGCCGCTGGTGGTGGACGGTCTCGTCATCGTCGGGGTGACCGGCGCCGGTTATGGCTTGCATGTGGAGGACGCAAAGGGTGGCCTCGATGGCGGCGCGGTGGTCGGCATCGAGGGCGGCTATGGCCGCCGGGGCTGGCTGGCGGCCTACGATGCCAGGACCGGCGAAGAGCGTTGGCGCTGGTATGTCACCCCTTCCGAAGGCTGGGAGGGTGGCTTCGTCGACAAGACCGCCGACGGGATGCCGCTCCACCGGGACACCGCTGCGGAGAAAGCCGCCGCGGAGGCCAACCGCGACGCGTGGCGGGTGGGGGGCGGATCGCTCTGGATGACGCCGGCCTACGACCCGTCGCTGGGCCTGCTGTATCTCGGCACAGGCAACCCGGCGCCGCAGAATTTCGGCCTCACCCGGCCGGGGGACAACCTCTACACGATGTGCCTCGTCGCCCTGGACATCCACACCGGCAAGCTGCGCTGGTACTTCCAGCAGGTGCCCCACGATGAATGGGGTTACGATGTCGCCGCACCGCCCTTCCTCTTCGACGGGCCGAACGGCACCAAGGCTGTCGCCTCCGCGAGCAAGACCGGCTGGATCTACGTCCACGACCGGACGGACGGGCGGCTCATTGAGCGGTCCGAGCCTCTTCTCGCGCAGAAGAACCTGTTCGTCCCGCCGAGTGCGGAAGGCACGGTCGTGGCGCCGGGGCCGCTCGGCGCGGTATCCTGGCCACCGACCGCCTACGATGGGCACCTTGCCTATGTGCAGGTCCGCCACGGGGCGACGACCTACACGGTCAATTCAGTGCCGGCCGGACCCGGCCGCCCGGAGATCCGCTTCACCGAAACGGGGGGGGCCAAGGGTGAGCCGTCATTCAGCACGCTCACCGCCGTCGATCTGACGTCCGGCGGTAAGATCGCATGGTCGGTCAAGTCGGGGAGCCGGCTGTCCGGCGGGACCCTGGCCACGGCCGGCGGCCTCGTCTTCTCCGGGGAGGAGGACGGGCACCTCGACGCCCACGATGCGGCCACCGGCGAAACCTTGTGGCGTTTCCAGTGCGGCGCCGGGATCAGCGGCCCGGCGATGACCTACGCCATCGACGGCCGCCAATATTTGGCGGTGGCCTCCGGAGGCTCGTCCTACACGCAGGCTTCCGGGTTCGGCACGGGGGATTCCCTCGTGGTCTTTGCCCTGCCTGAGTAAGGGGGCGTCGGGGGCTGGGGCGGTTTTGGGGAAACACGGATGATGCCGCGCTTCCCATCTTTGCGAGCGCAGCGAAGCAATCCCTGGATCCGCCAGATCCGGTCAGGTTTCGCTGCCCCGGATTGCTTCGCTGTCGCTCTCATAGACGATTGAGGGCGCGATCCGGATCAATCCGAAACTGCACAAGGGGACACTGATGCGTCAGACCAATGGGCGATGCGGCGGTTTCAGGCTCTGACCCGCGTCGCCGGCAGAGCGGGGATCGTCGGCTGACGGGCGCTGCGAAGGATCCTGCGCCGGGCCGGCTCCTCGACTGCCAGATGCACGACTGCCGCCGCCACGAGGCTGGCGAGGCAGGCTACGGTGACCCCGACCCACGGGTGGGTGCCAAGCCAGCCATGCAGAGCCAAGCGGTCCAGGGTGTTGAGCGCGGCGTAGACCGGAATATGCAGGAGGTAGAGGGCGAAGGAGATCTTGCCCAAGAATACCAGAGGCCGGCTGCAGAGCGGCCCCCGCCTCATGGCGGCACAGGCCAGAATGAGAGGCGCCCAGGTGAGCATGGTCAGGCCGTTGTGCAGGATCGGCTCGGGCACGGATGACGCGCCGGTCACGATCAGTGCCCCGAAGGCTATGGCCAGGGCGAGCAGAAACAGGACTGGGGGCCGGTTATCCCGCCACGCCACGAACAGGAGCAGGCCCGCCACGAATTCCGGGAGATGCAGCAGCGGGAAATACTTCACGAATTCCGCGAGCAGCATCGGACCCATTCCGCCGGACTCCGGCGCGATCAAAGAGGCTCCCGCGCCATAGACCTGCCAGAACGAGGTCGCCAAAGCCGAGCCTGCAACCCAGAACGCAAGGGTCGCCACCGCGACCCGGGCGGGGCTGCGCAGCACGAGGGGAAGCAGGATTGGGAACAGGGCGTAGAAGAACAACTCGATCGAAACGGACCAACTCGGGCAATCCAGGGAGCAGGCCGCCCCCGGCACCCACGCGTGCAGCCCCAGCGGCGCCAAAACCGCGCCGGAACCCATCAAGGCCTTTAAGGGCATCGGTTGCTTGAGCACCCAGGCTAGGAACCACGGCACGTGGACCGCCAATGCCAGGAGATACACTGGGTAGACCCGGGCAAGACGCGCCCGATAGAATAACGTCCGCAGGCGCGGCTCCCTGAAATCCGCATCTTTATAGTTGTAGGCGAGGATAAAGCCGGACAGCAGGAAGAAGAACGTCACGCCCGAATAACCGAGGGCGATGACGGACGGCCCCTCGACGTTCGGGAAGTAGTACGGCGTATAGTGGAACGCGACCACGTAGGCGGCAGCGAAAAAACGCAGGGACGTTAGCGCGGGAAGTGCCTCGACCTTGGGGTGGGCATTCACGGCCGGTGTGGAGCGCGGGTCGAACATGACGGAGTCGTCCGGAAGCGCCGACGGGCGGACGACTGCGTCCTACCGATCCGGCGATACGCGATGCTAACCTGCAATTGTCGTGCTTTTATCGAAAAACACGCCGAAATCCGGCGACGTCACAGTTATCGGCCGTTAGCCCTACCAAGCTTCCGGATCACGAGATCACCGGCCGAACTTTCATGAGGCGCAAACCGCAGATCGCCATCACGATCATGCCGAAGGCCGGCGTGTTCGGGTTGAACAGGATTGTCTCGAACGACGCCGAGAGCAGGACCAGCTGCCACAACCGCAGGAAGAGGTTGGCCGAGGGATCGGCCGGGTTCATGGATGGCCGGGAGAGGACGTCTCGCGTCGGCACGATGATGAAGACGAGCAGCGTCAGCACGAAGCCCGGCAGGCCCATCGCCAACGCGGCGTCGAGGAACGAGTTGTGGGCCTGGGTCGCCATCTGGACCCAGCTCGAATCCGGGTTGACCACCGACCCGAAAACCGTGTGTTCGGTCAGCCAGAACGCGCCGAAACCGAAGCCCGTGATGGGCTTCTGCACGATGTTGTCGATGGCGAAGGACCAGATCTCGTTGCGTGCGGTGAAGGTCGCATCGGGCAGAACGGTGTCGAGGAGGCTGCGTACCGGCGGCAGCACGATGGAGCCGATCGTGATGGTCATCAACAGGGCCACGGGCCCGACGAGCAGGATCGCCCGCACGACGCGGGATTGAATGACGCCGCAGAGCCAGGAAATGCCCAGCACCATCAAGACGGTGATGAGCGGCGTCTTCGATCCGCTGCCTACGAGGAAGATGCCGGCGCCGGCCACCATCGTCCAGCCGAGCCAGCGATGGCGGACCGCGGCAATGAACAGGCCGAAGATGACGAGGAGCACCATCGCCATGCCGGCCTCGTTCTTGTGCGAGAAGATGCCGCGCCACAGGCCGTCATGACCGATCTCGCCGGTCAAGTCGTAGTGGGAATGGATGGTCAGGGCCGGGACGAGGAGAAGGCCGAGATAGCTGGCCGCCAGCACCGTGAATCCCGCCATGGCGAAGGCATCGGCGAGCTGTCGCGCGGAGCGGGCCACGATGAGCAGGCTCGCCGACAGGAACGCGGCGATGACGTAGAGGGCGAGGCGCCGGAGCGAGAGCAGCGGGTCCGTTGAGAGGAGCGTCGTCGCGAGCAGCCACGCGCCGAACAGCACGATGGATGGGCTCGCCACGGGGCGAAGGCGGTTCAGCCCGAGATGCCAGACCATCGGCAGCCCGACGAGGATCATCGATCCGAACAGGATTTGCGTGGCGAGACTGCCACCCTCGAGCGAGTCGAGGGGCGTGGGGTCGCTGAGATCCACGAACCACGCGTGGTTCAGGAGGGCGACCAACACGAAGACGAGGTACGCGAGGCGGACGACGTCCGGCAGGTCGCGAGTTGGGCGAGCGACGGACCGCTCACGCACGGAAGAGACGGTATCGCCCACCGTATTCACTGGTCAGACTCGCGCAGGCCGGCCCTCTATCCAGGGCTGGGACCAGCAAATCCTAGCGCAACTCCGCCAAGGCAAAAGCTAACGGCGGACCGCCAACCCCGACAATCTTTCGTTAGGGTTGAAACTTCGCGCTATGGGCGTTGGGCGCACGCATGGTGAACTGCGTCCGCCCCGCCGCCTGACGCATCAGGAACGACGACATCTCGGCCAGTTCGGGGGCCTTGGAGCGGAAGGTGACCGACAGGGCGAGCAGCGTGTCCTTGTGGTCGAGGCCGGTGTAGACCCGCTCCTGCACCGGCACGTTCGCCGCGCGCAGGCGCTCTGCGAGGCGCGCGGTGTGGCGGGGCTTCACGGTGGTATCGCCGTCGCCGGTGGCGAGGAAGGCGGGGTGCGAGAGGGGGCCGACGAAATTCATCGGCTGAGTCTCGGCGAGTTCCGCCGTCTGTCCGAAGACCTTGACGGTCGTATCGGTATCGAGGGGCAGGAAGTCGTAGGGCCCGGACAGGCCGGCGACCGCGCGGATCACCTTGGGATCGACGCCCACATTCTCCAGATAGCGCGGGTCGAGGCCGAGCATCACCGCGTTGTAGGCCCCGGCGGAATGACCGGCCAACACGATCCGCCGCGGGTCGCCGCCATAGCTGGCGATGTTGTCCCGGACCCATGCGATGGCTGCCGCGCCGTCGTTCAGGAATTCGGGAAAACGTACCTGCGGGTACAGCCGGTAATCCGGCAGCACCGTCACGAAACCCTGAGCCGCCAAGGCATGGCCGACGAAGGCATAATCGTCCTTCGAGCCGCTGTCCCAGGAGCCGCCGTAAAAGAAGACGAGAACCGGGGCGGCATCCGCGGCCACCTTCGGCACGTAGACGTCCAGTCGGTTCCGCGCGTTCGTCCCGAAGACCACATCCCGCGCCGCCAAGCGGCCGCCGGCATCCCGTGGTCCGATCGCGTCGAACAGCGAGAGGGGCGACGCCTTGGAGAAGCCAAGGGCCGCGAGGCCCAGGCAAATCAGGCTGGCGAATGCGGTGATGAGCCGTGTCATATCCCGTCCGGTTGCGCCGACGCCTGCATCAAGCAACCGCCTCGGGGCGGATTGATGACGCCGGCATGGCCGGATGAGAAAATTTTACGTTCGCAGCACGATACAGGCCCCTCCGACATGGCGGATCCGGCCACAGAGATCGTCGGCTGCCTTGCGGGTCTCGGCTGGGATCCGGATGCGATAGAAGGCGCGGGTCCCGCGGTTGCGCAGGCGCGTTCCGATGATCATCGGCCGGACCTCGCCGATCACGCCGGCATAGGATGACCGCGCCCGTGAGAAGCTCTGCAGGGCGAGGGCCTTCGAGAAGTTACCCGCGAGCTGGATGCCCCACGGGGCGGCAGGGCCTTCGCCTCCACCCAGAGCGAAGCGGTCGCCGCGGTTCGGCACGCGCAAGGCGGCGGTCACCTGAAGACAGGTCTGCGGTTTCTCGGGTTCCGATTTCGCCGCGGGGGCGCCGCCCTCCGGATACTCGACTGCGCCGCCGTTGGGCGTACGCCAGTCTTCCGCCGGCCGGCCGGTGATCGCCAGGACGTAGGAACGGGTCTCGGCCGGAAGGCCGCCGTTGCCTGCGACCCAGTTCGCCACCCGTGTCGGTCCCCCGTTATAGGCCGCGGCGGCCAAGCCGAGGTTGCCGAACTGGCGCTTCAGGTCAGAGAGCAGGCTGGCGGCATGGGGGATCGCCTGCTCGGGATCGAACGGGTCAAGCAGGCCCCGCTCCTTGGCGGTGCCGGGCATGAACTGCGCGACCCCCTGCGCCCCCGCCGGGCTGACGACGCCGACACGGAAGCTCGATTCCCGCCAGATCAGGCGAGTCAGGAACGCCACGGGCAGGCCGCGGGTCTTGGCGGAGTCGTCGATGAGGCGGCAGAGGGCCTGCTCCACGGTCTCCGTCTGCCCCTCCGACGGCAGGGCGACGGCGGTCCGGGCGAGGCCGACCACGACCAGGGCAGCCAGGGGGAAACGCGTGAAGGAAGGAGCAGGCACGCAGGACTTCTAGGATGCGGAGCGGGGCGGCATCATCGGATTTTGGCGCATCTCTGTCGAAGTCCGATCCAAGGACCGTGACGCTTCCGATAAGGGTCGGAAGGTAGGCGTGACGCCTGCCGGATCAATGCACGCCGCATCGGCCTGGCCGCAGTCCCGTCAGCGCGGCGCGACGACACCATGTCGCCCGGTACTATGGCGTAGCCGCGTCCGCGCTATAAGGCACTCATGCCGGATCCGCAGACGCCGCTCCTGTCGGTCGAGAATTTGTCCGTCGCCTTCCGCTCCCGGGACGGCGACACCGTGGCCTTGGACGGCGTCGATTTCGCCATCTCCCGCGGGGAGACGTTGGCCCTCGTGGGCGAGTCGGGCTCCGGCAAGTCGGTCTCGGCGCTGGCGATCCTGCGCCTGTTGGATCCCGCCGCCGCACAGACCGGGCGGATCATGTTCAAGGGGCGCGACCTCACGGCCCTGCCCGAACGGGACATGCGCGCCGTGCGCGGCGCCGACATCACCATGGTCTTCCAGGAGCCGATGACCTCGCTGAACCCGCTGCACACGATCGAGCGGCAGATCGGCGAAGTCCTGGCGCTGCACCGCCGGCTCACGGGCAAGGCGGCACGGGCGCGTATCCTCGAACTGCTCGAACTCGTCGGCCTGCGTGATGCCCGCTCGCGGATGGGCGCCTACCCGCACGAACTCTCAGGCGGCCAGCGCCAGCGCGTGATGATCGCCATGGCGCTCGCCTGCGAGCCGGATCTGCTCGTCGCCGACGAGCCGACCACGGCCCTCGACGTCACGGTGCAGGCGCAGATCCTCGCCCTCCTGGCCGAGTTGCAGAAGCGGCTCGGCATGGCGATGCTGTTCATCACCCACGATCTCGGCATCGTCGAGCGCATCGCGGACCGCGTCTGCGTCATGCTGAAGGGCAAGATCGTCGAGACCGGGCCGACGCAGCGCGTCTTTGCCGACCCGCAGCACGCCTACACCCGGCGTCTCATCGCGTCCGAACCGGAGGGGCGGGGAAACCCGGTTCCCCCCGGCGCCGAGAACCTCGTCGAGGCCGGCCCGCTCAAGGTCTGGTTCCCCATCAAGACCGGTCTCCTCCGCCGGACGGGCGGCTATGTGAAGGCGGTCGATGGCGTCGCCCTGAGGGTGCGGGCGGGCGAGACGGTTGGGATCGTGGGTGAATCGGGTTCCGGCAAGACGACGCTGGGGCTCGCGATCCTGCGCCTGACCGCGTCGGAGGGGCCGATCGTTTTCCTCGGCCGGCGCATCGATGCCTACACGGTCAAGCAGATGAGACCGTTCCGCCGGGACATGCAGGTCGTCTTCCAGGATCCCTACGGCTCCCTGTCGCCGCGGATGTCGGTGGCCGACATCGTTGCCGAGGGGTTGGTGGTCCAGGGTGCGGTGAAGGGGCGGGCGGAGCGCAGGGCCGTCGTCGCCAAGGCACTGCACGATGTCGGCCTCGATCCGGCGACGATGGATCGTTACCCGCACGAATTTTCCGGCGGCCAGCGGCAGCGCATCGCCATCGCCCGCGCCATCGTTCTCGGCCCGAAATTCGTGGTGCTCGACGAGCCGACCTCGGCCCTCGACCGGTCAGTACAGGCTCAGATCGTCACCCTGCTGCGGGACCTCCAGCGGGAGCGCGGCCTCGCCTACCTCTTCATCAGCCATGACCTGAAGGTGGTGCGGGCCCTCGCCAACCACGTGGTCGTCATGCAGAACGGTCAGGTCGTGGAGGAAGGCCCGGCGGAGGCGATCTTCGCCAACCCGCGCACGGCCTACACGCAGACCCTTTTCAAGGCCGCCTTCGCCCTCGACAGCGACACGCCGACCGAGCTGGAGCCCGCCTGACCCGTGGCGCGCGCCCTGCTCATCGTGCTCGATTCCGTCGGGATCGGCGGTGCACCCGATGCCGCCGCCTACGGCGATGCCGGATCAGACACACTCGGCCACATCGCCGCCGCCTGCACCGACGGCTGGGGCGACCGGGCGGGGTTGCGGTCGGGGCCGCTGCGCCTGCCGCATCTCACGGCCCTGGGCCTCGGTCTCGCGGCGGCGGGTGCCACGGGGGCGGTCCCGCCGGGACTGGCTTTCTCAGGACAACCCGATGCGCTCTACGGTAGCGCCATCGAGACCGCCGCGGGCAAGGACACGCCATCCGGCCATTGGGAAATCGCCGGGTTGGCCCTGCCCGATCCCTGGGGCACCTTCCCAGACACCCACCCGGCTTTCCCGCCGGCCCTGTCGGACGCCCTCATCACGCAGGGCGGCCTCCCCGGTATCCTCGGCGATTGCCACGCCTCCGGGATCAGCATCATCGACGCCTTTGGCGACGAGCATGTGCGGACGGGCAAGCCGATCTGCTACACCTCGGCCGACAGCGTATTCCAGATCGCCGCCCACGAGGAGAGCTTCGGCCTGGAGCGCCTCTATGACGTGTGCCGCACGGCGCGGACCTTGTGCGATCCCTATCGGGTCTGCCGGGTGATCGCCCGTCCCTTCGTCGGCTCGGCCGAAGGAGGCTTCCGGCGGACGGCTCACCGCAAGGACTTCGCCGTGACGCCCCCTGGGCCGACGCTCCTCGATCGTGCCGAGACGGCCGGCCGCGCGGTGGTGAGCGTCGGCAAGATCGGCGACATCTTCGCCCACCGCGCCACGGGGCGGGAGGTGAAGCCGGGGAACAACGGCGCCTGCCTGGACGCGGGGCTCGACGCCCTCCGGGTGCTACCGGATGGCGGCCTCATCTTCGTGAACCTCGTGGACTTCGACACCGAGCACGGCCACCGCCGAGATGTGCCGGGCTACGCCGCGGAGCTGGAAGCCTTCGACGCACGGGTGCCGGCCATCCGGGCCGCGCTGCAACCCGGCGACGTCGCGATCATCACCGCCGATCACGGCAACGATCCGACCTGGGCGGGCACCGACCACACCCGCGAGCAGGTGCCGGTCCTGGCCTTCGGCCCCGGTCTCGTCCCCGGACCCATCGGTCGCCGGGACAGCTTCTCGGACATTGCCGCATCCCTCGCGCGCCATCTCGGCCTGCCGCCGGTCGGCACTGGCAAACCGTTCCTGTAGCGCTCTCTTCCACCGTGGTGGCGAGCGTCGAGGGTGCCTTTCGGGAGACATGCCATGTGGGACGATGACGACAAGCCGCGCAAAGTGACGGTCCACCAGATCGGCCAGCCCCTCGATACGTTGTCCCTGTCGGATCTCGACGAGCGGATCGCCCTGCTTCGCGCCGAGATTGCCCGGATCGAAGCGGCTCGCTCTGCGAAGGAAGCCGCCCAATCCTCCGCCGACGCCTTCTTCAAGCGTGGCTGACATGGACAGGGATCTCACCCTGGCAGCCCTCCGCCGGGGCGACCTTGCCGGAGCGCGGGAGATCCGTCTGCCGGACGGGCTCAGCGAGTTTCCGCAGGAACTCTTCGGCCTTGCTGACACCCTCAAACTCCTCGACCTCGGTCGGGGCACCTATAGCCTGCCCGACGACCTCGGCCGGTTGCGCGTGCTGAAGGTGCTTTTCTGCTCCGGCACGCCCTTCACGCGGCTTCCTCCCGCCCTCGGCGCCTGCGAGGCCCTCAGCCAAGTGGGTTTCCGGGGTTGTGGCATCGCCGAAGTCCCGGGCGAGGCCCTTCCGCCGGCCCTGCGCTGGCTGACGCTGACGGACAACCGCATCGCCGTATTGCCCGACGCATTAGGCGAGCGTCCGCGCCTGCAGAAGCTGATGCTCTCCGGCAACCGCCTGAGCCGCCTGCCAGACGGTCTCGCCGGCGCCGCCTGCCTCGAACTGATCCGCATCGCCAGCAACCGCTTCGAACAACTACCGCCCTGGCTGGCCGAGATGCCGGCGCTCGCTTGGCTGTCCTATTCGGGCAACCCCGCCGAACCACGAGGAGCCGTATCCGATCCTGCACGGGTGCCTTGGTCCGCCCTGACCGTGGGGCCGCTCCTCGGGGAGGGCAGTTCCGGCCGGGTCCACCGAACCCTGTGGCGCGGGGGAACGGGGGACACCGAGGTCGCCTTGAAGCTCTTCAAGGGTGCTGTCGGCAGCGATGGATTGCCCGAGAGGGAGATCGAGGCCTGTCTCGCTGCGGGGGACCACCCCTCGCTGATCGGCGCCCTCGGTTGCCTGGACGGGCACCCGGAGGGCACGCCCGGCCTGCTGTTGCGCCTTTTTCCCGCGGGCTGGCCGGTCCTTGCCGCTCCGCCGAACCTCGCGAGTTGCAGCCGGGACGTCTACGATCCGGCCTTGCGGTTCGCGCCCGGCGCTGCCCTGCGCCTCGCCACCGGCATCGCGTCGGCCGTCACCCATTTGCACCGGCGGGGTTTGATGCACGGCGACCTCTACGGCCACAACATCCTCTGGGACGGCGGCGACGGAGCAGCGGTCCTGGGCGATTTCGGCGCCGCCTCGTCCCTGCCGGGGGGACAGGCGGGGAGGGCGCTCGCTCGGATCGAGACCCGGGCCTTCGGGATTCTCCTCGGAGAAGTGCTGGACCGTTGCGATCACCGGCAACAGGCGCTGCGCGACTTGCAGAGTGCCTGTACCGGCCCCGATCCAGCCGCTCGCCCGGGGATGGCCGAGGTCGCCGACATCCTCGACACCCTCGCCTGACTATCAACCGTGTTCCCGAGTTCCGCGACGCACTGACGGATCGGGAGGGACGCTCCTTTATTTCGGCGGCCCCGGATCGATGGCGGGCAGTTCTCCCGGCGGAAGTGATGGGGCGCCGGCCTGAGCCTGCGCTTGGCCGCCGCGGGCGCGGTTGGCGAGGGCCACAGTCAGGCGCTCGGCCGCCTCCGGCTGCATCACCGCCAGGATCTCGGCCATCTTGCGGGGGTTCATGGCGACGACCAGGGGGACGAGCACGTCATGGCCGAGGCGGTCGAAGACTCGGGCCGCGTCTTTCGGCTTCATCGTCTCGTACATGGTGACGATGCTCTTGAGGCCTTGCTTCTCGGCCTCGTCCTTGGCCTTCGCCGCCGCGTCGACCTTGTCTTCGGCCTTCTTCAGGTCGCCAATCCCGGTCTCGATCTTCTTCTCGGCCTCATCGAGCATCTTCTCGCGCAGGTCGAGTTCGTCGTTCCGCTTCTTCAGGTCGTTGCGCCGGGCACCGAGTTTCTCGAGCAAGGCCTTCTCGCTCGGGGAGGGCGCGTCCGGAGCGGCTGCCGTTTGCGGCATCGAGTCCGGAGGGGTCGCCGGCTTCGGCTCCCCGTTCTCCTTCGGTTCGATGGAACCCGTCGTCTCGGGATCGGGAAACTCGTAACCGGTGCGCGCCTTGGCGAGCGCCCGTGCGAATGAGGGCAGGTCGGAGGACGGCACTCCCGTTTGCGAAAGGCTCAGTACCTTGAGCAGCAGCAACGCCGCCGCCGACAGGGCGACCGCATCGATCAGGCGCAGCTTCCACGGTCGCACCGCCTTGAGACGGGCGCGGCGCAGGGCGGTTTGCGCCTTGTCCGGGCCTTTCTCCTGTTTCGAAGCCGGCGCCGCCTTCGCGCCAGGGGCGGCGACGCGTGTGGCTGTAGGGCTCTTCGCCGGGGGCTGATCCGGGCGCATCACGCGGCACGGGCCCGGACGCGGGCGAGGGCGCGCTCGGTCATGGCGAGGGCGGCGGCGGCGGCGGCGCCAAGCCTCTCGCCGTTTGGCCCTTCACTGGCCGCCACCGGGGCAGGCCGTTCAGGCGCTTCCGCCTGGGGTTCGGAGCGCACCTCCACGGGGCGGGGGGCCACCGCCGCGCTGCGTGCGCCCGAGACGATGGCGGCGATGCGCGTCAGCACGGCCTCCCCGGCCTCGACGCCCCCGGCGAGGGTGGTGGTACAGGCCTGGGCAGACTGGATCCTGTCCGCGAGGTTTCGGTCGCATTCGTCGAGGGCGTTGCGCAGGCCGATGATCGCCCGCTCGGCATTGTTGGTGGCCACCATCAGGTCGCCGATGGTGGAGCGCAGGGCGGCTTCGTCGCCCTTGAGCTGGCCGATCCGCTTGGACAGGCGCAGGGACGTGACGATGGTCGCCGCCAGCAGGACGGCAACGAGGAGGTCGGTGGCGACGGTGACGAAGAGACTCATGCCGGCCTACCCGTCCGTGCGGTTGTTCATGGAGGCCTCGTAGGCCTGGAGCGTGGTGCGGGAGCGCCGGAGGGGGCGCGTCACCTGCACCGCGATACTGCCATCGACACGGCCGATACGCCCCTGGGTCAGGGCCCAGTCGCCGCAGCGCACGGTGACGAGGTCGGACGGCTTGGCATCGAACATCAGGGTGTCGCCGACCTTCAGCCGCATGACGCGCTTGAGGGGCAGCATCATCTCGTGCAGCACCGCCTGCATGGTGACGTCGGCCTGCCAGATCTCGGTGGCGAGGTGCCCTTCCCAAACCTGATCGCGGCCGAGCTTCTCGCCCATGAAGCTCTGGGTGAGCAGCTCGCGGATCGGCTCCAGGGTCGCGTACGGAAAGAGGATCTGCATCCCGCCGCCGCGTCCGTCGACGTCGAGGCGCAGGCCGATCAGGATGGCGGCGTTGCCCGGCCGGGTGATGGTCGCGAAGCGCGGATTGGTCTCGATTCGGTCGATGAAGAAATTCACCGGGGAGAGCGGCTGGAACGAGAGCTGGAGGTCCGCGAGAATGATCTCCACCAGCCGGCGCACCAGGGTCATCTCGATGCCGGTGAACGGCCTCCCGTCGAGGCGGCTCGATTGGCCACCGCGCTTGCCGCCGAGCAGGAGATCGAAGGTCGCGTAGGCGAGGTTGGTATCGACCGTGACGAGGCCGGAATTCTCCCAGGGGTCCGCCTTGAATACCCCGAGCAGGGTCGGCAGCGGGATCGCATTGACGTAATCGCCGAAGCGGACGGACGTGATGTTGTCGAGGGTAACCTCGACGTTGTCCTGGAAGAGGTTGCGCAGGGAGGTCGACAGCAACCGGATCATCCGGTCGAAGACGATCTCCAGCATCGGCAGGCGTTCGTACTGGACGACGCCCGAATCGACGATGGCGCGCACGCCTCCGGCCCCCGAGGCCGAAAGCTCGCGCATGGAAAAGCCCAGGACGCTGTCGATTTCGTCCTGGTTGAGGATGCGGTCGTTGCCCGCGAGTTCGGGGAGGTTGTCGCTCTCCCCGTCCTCGATCATCGTCGCCCATTCGGCGGCGACGTCGCTGGCGTTGCGGGTGGTGCCCTGTTCGGCGAGGGCCGCGCCCCATTCCTCGGCGAGGGTCGAATCTCCCCCCTCACCGCCCTGCTCCATCAGGGCGGCCGACCAGTCGTCATCCGAGACCTGATCTTCCGGTTCCATCACCGCCTCACTGGATGATCAGATCCTTGAACAGCACCGCATCGACCTTGGCCGGGTACACCGCCACGTTGACGCGCTTCAGCAGCTCCTCGCGCAGGCGGTAGATCCCGGCGGAACCGGACAGGTCGCTGGAGCGCACCTCCCGCAGGTAGACCTGGAACGCGTCCTCGATCCGCGGGGCGAGGGGCTTCACTTCCTCCTCCGCTTTCGGATCCTTCAACTCCAGGGCGACGCGGATCTTGGCGAACTTGCCCTTGTCCTGCCCGGGGTCGGGGCTGAGGGTGATGATCATCTCGCGGAGTTCGACGAAGGCGACCTGCTTCTTGCCCTCGGCACCGCCCTTGCCCCCGCCATGACCGCCCCCGCCATGGGCCGAGCCTTCCGCCGCGACTTCGCCGCCCTCGGCCTTGCTGTCGTCGCCGTGGCCGCCCTTCATCAGAAAGAAGCCCGCGCCGCCGCCGACCACGAGGATCACCGCGGCGGCGGCGATCATGATGAGCTTCTTTTTGCTCTTCGGGGCCTCGGCGCCCCCCTCGCCCTGTTCGGCGGTCGCCTTCTTGGGCTTCTTGGCCATGGGGCCGTCACTCGCGAAGCTGGGTTGCGGATTGCTCCGCCCAGCTATCGGCAGGGACGGTTAACGCGCCGTTAAGGCGGCAATTTCTGCCGGGCCGGGTTTGCCGCAGGGTCGGTCCAGCCACCGCCCCGGCATGCTCGTATGCTGAACAAATGCTTGTTGCGCTTGGTAAAAACGAATTTTCGCCCTCTGGCACGGCGGATGCTGAACAGAACCTGCCCCGAACGGTCGTGGGCACCAGAGTTCACGATGCAGAATGCCCTCTTCGTCGGCGTGTCGAGCCAAGTCGCCCTCCAGCGCGAGCTCGACGTGATCGCCAACAACATGGCGAACATCTCGACCAACGGCTTCAAGGGCCGGGCCAGCCGCTTTCAGGAATACCTGATGCCGGTGGCGAGCGCCGACAGCTTCTCGCGGCCGGACCGCCGCCTCTCCTATGTCATCGACCAGGGTACCACCCTCGATCTGGGCCAGGGGCCGATCGAGCAGACCGGCAACCCCCTCGACGTCGCCGTGAAGGGGCCCGCCTTCATCGCGGTGCAGGGCCCGGCGGGCGAGCGCTACACCCGCAACGGCGCCTTCTCCCTCAATGCTCAGGGCCAGCTCGTGACCAGCGACGGCTACCCCGTGGCGGGGGACGGCGGGCCGATCACCGTCAACCCGCAGGAGACCGGCCTCTCCATCGGGCCGGACGGCACCGTCTCCACGAATCTGGGCATCCGCGGGCGGATCAAGCTCGTGACCTTCGCCAATCCCGGGGCGCTCGTGAACGACGGCGGCAACCTCTACTCGTCCACGGCCCCGGCACGGCCGGCGGGTCTGGACGGCCGCCTCGAAGCCGGCGCCCTCGAGCGTTCCAATGTCAGCCCCGTCCTTGAGATGACCCGGCTGATGGACGTGAACCGGTCCTACGCCATGGTCACCAGCATGATCTCACGGATGGACGAGCTTCGCGGCACGGCCATCTCCAAACTCGCCAACGTGGCCTGAGGAGGCGTCCGATGCGTGCGCTTTACTCTGCCGCCACGGGAATGGCGGCCCAGGAACTGAACGTCCAGGTCATCTCCAACAACATCGCGAACCTTCGCACCACCGGCTACAAGCGCCAGCAGGTGCACTTCCAGGATCTGCTTTATCAGAACCTGCGCCGGGCGGGCTCCTCCACCTCTGAGCAGAACACCCAGCTTCCCGCCGGCCTCGCCCTCGGCTCGGGCGTGAAGACCACGTCGACGGCCCGCGTCATGTCGCAGGGCACATTGACCTCGACGGAAAAGGACTACGACGTCGCCATCCGCGGCGAGGGCTTCTTCCGCATCAATCTGCCGGACGGCCGCACCGCCTACACCCGTGACGGGTCCTTCGACCTCTCGGCGTCGGGCCAGCTCGTGACCCGGGACGGCTACCTCGTGGAGCCGGCGGTTACCGTGCCCAACACGGCGACGTCGGTGACGATCAGCGCCACGGGCGCCGTGCAGGCGACGATCCCAGGGCAGACCGCGCCGCAGAACCTCGGGCAGTTCCAGCTCTCGCGTTTCGTCAATAAGGTCGGCCTGGAATCCATCGGCGACAACCTGTTCGTCGAGACCGCAGCCTCCGGCCCGGCGATCACCACGCTCCCCGGCACCGACGGCATGGGCAACCTCCAGCAGAGCTATCTGGAAGAAGCCAACGTCAACGCCGTCACAGAGATCTCTTCCCTGATCGCGGCCCAGCGCGCCTACGAGATGAACTCGAAGGTCGTGACCGCTGCCGATCAGATGCTCTCCACCACGTCCCAGATGTTCCGCGGCTGATGGCCGGCACGGGATTCTCAGACATGACCGATCGCACCGTCTTCGATTTCTTCTCCGACCGGGGGCAGGCCGCCGAGATGGCCCTCAGCCCCATCGTGCAACCGCGCCATCGGCGGGCTCCCCTGCCGTCGCATGGGATGCTCCTACGCGCGGCGCTCGCCCTGTTCGCCTTCGTGATCCTCGGCGCCGTCGCCGTGCCCGCGATGGCCGAGACCGCCCCGCCGCGGCTGCGGGGTGATGTCACCGCGCGCCACGATGTGCTCACCCTCGGCGATCTCGTGGAAAACGTCCCCTCTTCCCTGGCGGACCGTCCGCTGTTCCGGGCACCGGCCCTCGGCGCCACCGGGACGATCCAGTCTCGCCGGATTGCCGAGGCCGCCGCCGCCCTGGGGCTCGCCTCCATCGAGACCGGCGGGCGGATCCAGGTCGCCGTCCAGCGCGCCGCCCGGCGGGTCGGGACCAACGAGATCGAGGCGGCGCTCAAGCGCGGCCTCGAGACCGGCTTCGGCCTCGATACGAATCTGTCGATGATCCGCCTCGACGGCGAAGCACCGATGATGCTGGCGCCGGTCGATCTCGCTGGTCAGGCCAGTGCCATCGACATGGTCTACGATCCGCGTTCCCACCGGGTGTCGGCGCTGATCAGCCTCGGCGACCGGCAGGCCTCCCTGCGAGTCTCGGGCGTCGTAGTAGAGATGCGGGAAGTGGCCGTGCTCTCGCGCAGCCTCAACCGCGGCGAACCGGTCCGCGAGGGTGACATCACCCTTGAACGCCGCCCCCGCGAGAGCCTCGCCACCGATGCGCAGGCCAGCATCACCGCGGTGTTGGGTGAGGTCGCTCAGCACAACCTGACGGCGGGATCGGTGCTGCGCGAAGGCGACACGGCCCCGCCGGATCTCGTCGCCCGCGGCGAGACCGTGACCATCGTCTACACGATCCCCGGCATCAGCCTGTCCATGCGGGGCCTCGCCAACGACAGCGGCCGGATGGGGGCCGTCGTTAACGTCGTCAACGTGGCGTCGAAGAAGGTCCTGCAGGCCACCGTCGTCGGCCCCGGCCGCGTCTCTGTCGGCCCGACGGGCGGACCGCAGCTTCAGGCCAACGCCGACACGTCGGCCCTGCGCTGACCCCCGTGATTGTCTTGCGTCGAGGATCCGAGCCGATGCGCCTGATCGCCCGCCTTACCGTGGCCGCCCTACCCCTCGCGCTCGGCGCCTGCAACACGGCCGACCGCCTGGCCAATATCGGCGCGACGCCGGCCCTCTCGGAGATCCAGGACCCGACGGCGCAGCCTGGCTACAAGCCGGTACGGATGCCGATGCCGGACGTGCAGCCGGTGTCCTATGCCCCGAACTCCCTCTGGCGGACCGGCTCGCGGGCCTTCTTCAAGGACCAGCGCGCGGCCAAGGTCGGCGACCTCCTGACCGTCAACGTCGCCGTCACGGATCAGGCGAACATCAGTAACGAGACGAAGCGCACCCGGGCCAACACCGAAAGCTTCGGCCTGCCGAACGCTGCGGGGCTCGAGAACAGCACCGCCGGCAAGGCCTTCGGCGTCGGCGGCACTGCTCTGCTGAATGCCACCTCCGCGACCTCGAACGACGGCCTCGGCTCAGTCCAGCGCGCCGAAACGGTGACGACCAACATCGCGGCGGTGGTCACGCAGGTGTTGCCCAACGGCAACCTCGTGGTCGAGGGCAAGCAGGAGATCCGGATCAACTTCGAGGTTCGTGAACTCGTCGTAGCCGGCGTGGTGCGGCCCGAGGATATCGCGGCCGACAACACGATCGACTCCACCAAGATCGCCCAAGCCCGCATCGCCTATGGCGGCCGGGGCCAGATCACCGACGTTCAGCAGCCGCGTTACGGCCAGCAGCTGGTGGATATTCTGCTGCCGTTCTGATGACGGTCCTGGATCGCTGCCGACACGGTCGTCCCTGCGAGCGACAGCGAAGCAATCCAGGGCAGCGGTATGTGCCCGGTTGTGGCGGCAGATCCCTGGATGGCGTCGCTTCGCTCGCGAGAACGGCGGAGGCGGTCTAGGCCACCTCCTCCGGCTCCGGTCCGCGAGTCGCATCGAGGCCGCTCGATGCGCCGGGGAGGGGGCCGGTCTTCACCGGCATGCCGGTACGGGCCGATTCATAGATCGCTTCCATGAGGATCTGGTCCTGAAGGCCCTCCTCGCCCGGCGTGTGGGGCCGGATGTTCTCTTGGATGCACCGGGAGAAGTGGTCCATTTCCAGGGCGAACTGATTCTTCGGCGTCAGGAGCTTCTCGTCCCGGGCCTCGGCCTTGCCCTCGGCATGCCCGACGAAGAGCCGCTGGCCGCGATAGGCGAACGCGTTCTGCAGGTCGAAGGCGCCTGCCGCCGTATGCACCGCGAGGCCGCGCGATTCGTGGACGCCGTAGCTCGCCGTGCACTGCGCCACGACACCGGACGGGAAGCGCAGGGTGAAGACGATGCTCTCTTCCACTTCCTTGAATTTTGGATCGTCCGGTGGGGAGTAGGTCACTGCCTGCACCGACTCCGGCTCCTCGCCTAAAAGCGCCCTCGTGCCATTCAGGCAATAGAGCCCGATGTCGGGGAGAGAACCGCCGCCCGATAGGGCCTTCTTAAGGCGCCACTGTTCCGGCAGGCCTGTCGTCTGCCCGTTGAAGGCCTGGATGAAGCGCGCCTTGCCGAGGCTGCCCCCGCGCACGGCCCGGGTCAGCGCCCGATTGAAGGGCTCGTACTGGCAGCGATAGGCGATCATCAGCTTCACGTTCGCCTTGGCGCAGGCGTCGATCATCTCCCGGCATTCCGGGGATGAGACCGCCATCGGCTTCTCGCAGAGGACATGCTTTCCGGCGCCGGCGGCGGCCACGACATTGTCCCGGTGCACCGCGTTGGGCGTCACCACGTACACCGCCTGGATCGCGGGGTTCTGCTTGAGCTTGTCCCAATCGCCGTAGCCGTAGACCGCCTCGTCCGGCACGCCGTGTTGGCGGGCGACGAGCTTGGCCTTGTCCGGGCTGCCCGACATCAGTGCCACCAGCCGGGAGCGCTTGGCCTCGCCGAAAGCGGGGATGATCTCGTCGAGACTCAGGCGGCCGAGCCCGACGATGCAATACCCGACGCGCTGCGAGGGCGGTTGCGGAGCCGGACTCGGCGCCGGGGGCGGATCGCCGGGGCCACGCCAGTTGGGGAACTGCACCCGGCTGCCCTGCACCGCGCCGGTATCTGCCGGGACCGCCGGACCCGGCGTCGCCGCCACGGCCCGCGTTCCACCGAGGGCCGCTCCGGCCAGGACACCGCCTGCCGCCAGGAGGTTGCGTCTGGAGAAGCGATCGTTGTCCGCCATGAAACCTGCTCGTCGAGGTGAGCTCCGGGAACCCCACCGGACGAGGTGGGGTTCCGGCCCGCGACGGATGTCCTCAGTGGGCGACGCTTCCGGCCTGCGCCACGAGGGCTGTCCGCAACCGGACGGTCTCCTCCCGCTCCGCACGAAGCTGCCTGTGGATGTCGGCAACGTCGCCCGGGGCATCCGGCTCGAAGTGGAGGCCGACCATTTCCTCCATCCGCCATACGACCCGGCCTAACCGGCACTCCCCGCGGATCGGCACCCGCAGCACGACCCGCTCGGGCAAGATCGCGCCGGACGCCACCCTGATCCGCACACCGGCCAACGAGACGTCCCGGACGGTACAGGGAATCTCCGGCAGGAAGGCCGCCGTCTCGATCATGCCGCCGAGGCAAACCCGGCGGCGGGCGTCTTCTCGTTGTTCGATCAAAGCGTCGCTCCTCACGCGGCCGTGAGCCTGGGTAACGCTTTATTGACCTTTCGGCTTCGGTAGTTTGATCTGAACCCTACGTTATACTTAACGCTGTGGCGGGTCGGACGCTTCTACTTCGCCGCGCTGCTGCAACTGCAGAGCAACGAACCAGCACAGAGACGCCCAGGCCGCACCGACGCACCACCCTGCCAAGACGTCGCTCGGCCAGTGGACGCCGAGATAGATCCGGCTGATTCCGACGAGCAGCGTCACGCTCACGCCGAGCACCAAGACGAAGCCCTTCACGCGCCGGTTGCGATCCACCCGGGCAAGGAGGATCGCCAACGTCAGATAGGCGATGGCCGACATCATCGCGTGGCCGCTTGGAAAGCTCGCGGTGAAGACCTCCATTCCGTGTGGGACGAGGTCCGGCCTCGGACGGTGGTAGAAGAGTTTCAGCACCGTGGAGACCAGCTCTCCGCTGCCCACGGCGCCGAGGACGTAGAGCCCGATCCGGCGGCGCTCCGTCAGGGCGAGATAGGCGGCTACGGCGCAGGTGACGAACACCACCGTGAACACGCTGCCGAGGCCGGTGATGTCCCGCATCGTCTCCTCGAGCCACCGCGGACCGATCGGGTCCGAGAGGTCGGCGGGATTGCGCAGGGCGAGGAGGATCCGCCGGTCGAGGACTTCCGTGGAGCCTTCGCCGACCTCGTGCGCGAGGGCGAAGAAGCCGTAGCCGAGGGTACTGAGGCAGAGCAGGGCGACTAGGGGGCCGACCTCGTTGAGGCGAAACCGCAGCCAGACGGCCGTCGCCCGCCCGGCAATCGGATTGTGGATCAGCGTCCTGGGTACTCTCATTGCATCCGCCCCCGCGTCCCGTCGATCAGGCGTTTTCGCCGAACGGGATACGCGCGACCCGTTCCCAAGGGCCGCCGAGGTAGCGCCATAACATCACGGCCGGTGCCGTGAAGCGGAAGGGTGCGAAGCCTGCCTCCAGGGCCACGTGGAGGGCCCGGGCAGTCTCGGGGGAGACCTTGTTCTGGACGGTGACGTGGGGACGCCAACCCTGGCGGTCCTGCGCGGTCAGATGAGCCTCGAACTCCTTCGCGAGGCGGGCGCGGAAGGCCGCGAGCGGCTCCGAGTCCAGGACGTAGGCGACGCCCCGGCCGGTGAAACGCACGCCTGTCACCGCCACGTCCGGCGGCACCACCGGCCGGGCCAGCGTGGCGATCGCCTCGATCACCCCCCGCTCCCGATCCCCGGGCAGGTGGTGGAACAGGGTGGCATGGGCCGGAATGTGGTTAAGCGCTTCCGGAAAATGGCGCCGTCGCTCACCGTCGAAGCGGGCGAAGGTATCCTCGTCGAAGGCGAGGGTGAGGATGAGGGGAGCCGGGTCATGCATCCGCGGCGAGATGGCGTTCCCGCCGCTCAGGTCCAGTACAGCACCCGCGCGGCGGGCAGGATGCGGGCGATCTGTCCCGTGATGGCCGAGCGCATGGCATCCATCTGAGGCTTCGGCAGGACGTACTTCACCGATCCGAACTTGGTGAGCTTGCGGGACCGTTCGGCCTCGTCGAGGGGCAGATCGGATCCGGGGTACCAGCCCTGGAGCACCTCTTTCGAGCCGGGGGTGAACCGGTGGGTGATCAGCTCCGCCGTCAGGTCGAGATCGGGAACGCCCGCGAGGGCATCGGCCGCATCCTCGATCAAGGCGGCATACGCTCTCTCCCAGTCGGGAATCGGCAGGATCGGCGCCACCGTCAGCCCGACCGGGTAGCCCGCCATGGCGACTTGCCGCAGTGCGTCGAGGCGGGCATCCAGGGGATCCGTCCCGCCCTCATAACGGGCGGCACTGCGGGCGTTGACCGAGAAGCGGATGCGGGTCCGCCGCTCGTGGCGCAGGCCGAGCAGGGGCGAAACGGCCGCGAACTTCGTCGTGAAGCGGAGTTGGACCGGCGCCTCCCAGGCACCGAAGTGAGCGATCGCCGCCGACAGCGATCCCGTGTGATGCTCGATGCCGAGGGGGTCGGTGTAACAGGACGCCTCGAAAGTCGTGCCCTCGGCGGCCCGGGCCGCCGAAGCCGATGTCACCCCGCCGCGACCGGCGTAACCGCCGAGGTTGTCGAGGATCTCGCCGAGGTTGGCATAGGCCCGGGTCACCGGAGGCCCCGAGAGCGAACCCGCGAGGTAGCAATATTGGCAATGCGCCGGGCATCCCTCGGCCAGGTCGAAGCGCCAATCGGCCGAGGGTGGGATCGGCTGCAGCCTCAGCTTTGTCGGCGGCGCGACTGTGAGGGCAAGGGTCGCCTTGGCGTCCGCATAGGCGCGGCGCGGGTCGGCCTGCCGCGGCAGGGAAAGGCGGTTCGCGGCAAGACGCTCCACGCTCAGCCCCTCCGCCTCCAGCCGCGCCACCATCGCCCGCCCGTGGGCGTGATCGAGGGCGGCCGGCGTCACCACGACCCGGCGCGGTCGCCACAGTCGCGGCGGGCGAGGCGCGCGGCGCGCATCCTCGGCTGGGGCGAGACCTTGATCCATGATCGGCGAACGCTGCATGCGCTCCGCAGGCTCCGGCCTAGGCGGCTCCGGTGAGTGCGGCTAAAGCTCCCCGCGATGGCCGAGACGGACGGGACCCATGTGCATGTCGGCCGCGACGGCTGGCTCTTTCTCACCGGCGGCAGCAACCGCGTCATGGACCGCTATCGCGGCCCGCTGGCGCAATGGTGGCTGCTGCGCGGCTGGTCCCGGCTGATCGCCGCACGGGCCACCCGCGCCGAACGCCTGGGAATCCGGCCCCTGCACGTCTTCGTGCCCGAGAAGCTCTCGGTCTACGATCACAAGACGGACGGCCTTCGCTACAGGCCGGAGCACGCGTCGACGCGCCAGCTCTCCCGGCGTCTCGCCCGGCAGCCGGCCTATCTCGACCTGCTCGCCCCCCTGCGTGCGGCCCGGGACGGGGATACGCCGCTCTTCCTCCGCACGGACACGCATTGGACGTTGCAAGGCTGCCTCCTGGCTTACCGCGAGATCATGCGGGCCCTCGGGGCGACACCGCCCGCGGACATCGCGGCACGGCCGCGGATCGTCAGCGGGGAAGTGATGGATCTCGGCAGCAAGCTGCCCCATCCGCCCGTCGAGGCCCTGGAGCGGATGGCGATCCCCAGGGACGCCTATCGGGCCGAAACGGGCCCCCTGCTCGCGGCCTACGAGACGTTGGGACGGGCGGCGGAGCTGCATTCCGGTGCGCACGCCGTCTATCGGAACGACGCTGCCACCGCAGATCCGCGTAAGCTCGTGCTATTTGGCGATTCCTGCGCTCACTTCGCGCCGTTCATGCTCACCGGGCTGCTGGCCGAGAGCTTTCGCGAGGTGCACTTCGTCTGGTCGTCGAGCCTGGACTGGAATTACATCGAGACCGTCAGGCCCGACATCCTCCTGTTCGAACTGGCCGAACGCTTCATCGCGCGACTGCCCGATGACCGGTACGACGTGCGCATCGCCGCCCGGCGCGGAACGCCGGGCCGGGCGCTCCCGACGGCGGCTCAGTAGATCGCCGGATCGGCGATGATGAAATCGCCAGCGCTCGCCGACGTGTAGCGGGACAAGGGCTCCGGCGCACACGCAATGCCGATCATCAGGATGAGGATCGTCGCGAAGCAAGCGAGAGTGGCCGTCACGACGTCCGCGTGCCGACGCAGTGCGTGGATCGCGATGCAGCCGAGGGTGAAGAGGGCCGCCTCCGTGACGGGCACCGCCAGCGCGGGGATCATCGAAACTCTCCTAGTGATCCGATCGGACGCCCAACCCGAACTCGGGAGGGGGCTACGATCTGCGAGAGAAATTGCCGAAACTTGCTGCACTGCAACAGAGGCTTTGCCGCAAGTCAGGTCTGCATTCTCGGGACGGGGCGGGGCGCCGGCTCGACGGCTGCGCTTCTCCGCCTAGATCAAGAAAAACACACAACGTTTGCGGGAGGATGACGCAACGCCATGAAGGCCAAACTCTGCTACGCCCTCGTCCTCGGCGCCCTGCTTCCCCTCGTCTCGCAGGGCGCCGGCGCCCAGACCGCCTTCACCCTGTCGGGGACGTGCGAGAAGCTCGTCGTGGCGGGCCGCGACGTGACCGCGCAATGCGGCGATAAGCTCAACAACGCTGTCAGCCGCAACCGGACGGCCTTCGACTTCGCGACGAAGGACGGACAGATCGTCAGTTTCTCCGGCAACGGCGCGCAGCAGGAGGCGACGGAGGAGACCGACCCCCTGCAGCCAATCAACGTCGTGTCAGAGAGCAAATCCGGGAGCGAGGTAGGCGCCCCGGTGCTGGCCATCGGCGCATGCCGCTTCTCGACGCCGGAGCCGGGCCGGACCTCCATCGCCTGCGAAGCAAAAACGGCGGACGGACGCGTCTATGCGGGCACCTTCGTCACGGCCGCCAAGGCAGCCCCAGGGGCTCCCGCGCGCTGACCGGCCCCCGGCGGCGGCATCCCGACGTGGACAACCGCAGTCGAAGCCCCCGCCGGGCTAGTCACGGCCGCTTACGAGCCCCATCTAGCGGGGATACCGGGAAAAGTTCCGAAGTCTGGATCAATGCTCAACGAACTCAGCGCTGGTGGCGCTTCTGCCGGCCAGTCCCACGACCTCATCAAGGACGTCACGACGGCCTCCTTCCGGCAGGATGTCGTCGCGGAATCCATGAACCGTCCCGTTCTGGTGGATTTCTGGGCGCCGTGGTGCGGGCCGTGCAAGCAGCTCACGCCGGTGCTGGAGAAGGTCGTACAGGCGGCGGCGGGCAAGGTCGTCCTGGCCAAGATGAATATCGACGAACACCCGTCCATCGCGGGCCAGCTTGGCATCCAGTCGATCCCGGCCGTCATCGCCTTCGACAAGGGCCGCCCCGTAGACGGCTTCATGGGCGCCGTGCCGGAAGGTCAGATCAAGGAACTGATCGATCGCCTCGCCGGTCCCTCCGGCCCGTCGCCGATCGAGGCCGCCCTCGGTGAGGCTGTGGCTTTGATCGAAGAGGGTGACCTCGCCGGGGCTTCGGAACTCTATGCGGCGGTGCTCGAGCAGGAGCCCGACAACGTGGCCGCCCTCGCTGGTTTCGCAAAGCTCCAGCTCGATGCGGGCGAGGTCGAGAATGCCAAGCGCGTGTTGGCGATGGTGCCGGAGGAAAAGGCCGGTGATCCGGCCCTCGCCGGGGTCCGTGCTGCCCTCGAACTTACCGAGCAGGCGGCGTCCCTCGGGGACCTCGCTGGCCTCCAGAAATCCGTCGAGGGGAACCCCGACGACCATCAGGCCCGGTACGATCTGGCCCTCGGCCTCGCGGCCCGGAACCAGCGCGAACAGGCGGTGGATCACCTCATCGAGATCCGCCGCAGGGACAAGACGTGGAACGACGACGCGGCGCGCAAGCAGCTGCTTCAGTTCTTCGAAGCCTGGGGCGTGATGGACGCCGACACGATCCGTGGCCGGCGCAAGCTATCGACCCTGTTATTCTCGTAGAGCGCAGCGAGATCCCGGACGGTCACGGCGCGTCCGGGAGCCCGGCCGAGGGGATCGCGCCAGAGGAGGTGCGATGAGCACGCTTACCGGCTTCCAGCATCCGGCGGATTGCCCCGCCGTGATTCCGGTGTTCCCCCTGCCCGGCGCGCTATTGCTGCCGCGGGGGCAGATGCCGCTCAACATCTTCGAGCCCCGCTATCTGAAGATGGTGGACGATGCCCTGCGCGGCGATCGGATCATCGGCATGATTCAGCCGGACCCGGATGGTTCGACGTCGTCTCATCCCAGGCTTTTCCGGGTCGGCTGCGCAGGCCGCATCACGCAATATGCCGAGGCAGGCGACGGGCGTTACCTCATCTCCCTCACCGGGCTCGCCCGGTTTCGGGTCGAGGGCGAGGTGAGTACAGCGGACGCCTATCGCCTCTGCCAAGTCAGCTACGATGAGTTCGCGGTGGACTTCCAGGCCCGCGCGGGCGAGGAACAGGTCGACCGGGCGGGCGTCCTCAAGGCCCTGCGCGACTTCGTCGAGGCGAACGACCTGAAGGTCGACTGGGCGGGGATCGACGAGGCCCCCAACGAGGCCCTCGTGAATGCGCTGTGCATGATGAGCCCGTTCGGCGTCCGCGAGAAACAGGCGATGCTCGAAGCGGCCGATCTCAAGACGCGCGCCGAGATCCTTATCGCGGTCACGCAGATGGAACTGATGCGGGGCTCCGGCCCCGAGCCGACGATGCAATAGGACGAAGCGGTTGATGGCCAACGATCTTACCGCCCCTGTGGAGGCGACCCGCGTGGATCCCAAACTCCTGGAGATCCTCGTCTGCCCGCTGACCAAGGGCACCCTGGAATACGATTTTGCGAAGCAGGAGCTGATCAGCCGCTCGGCCAAGCTCGCCTACCCAATCCGCGACGGCATCCCGATCATGCTGCCGGAAGAGGCGCGCCCCCTGCACGACTGACGTGATCGTCGACTGGTCCGCTACGGCCTGGCCCGCTGGCGACGCCGTGGACGTGGCTCATTCCATCCCGGCCCCACCTCGCCGGGTATGGATCTAGAATCGTGCGGTTAGGAAGAGCCGCACGTTCCGGCCCGGAAGCAGCACCTCGTCTTTCTTGAACGACGCCGAGTTGCGGATATCCGCATCCAGCAGGTTGCGCCCCTGCAGGCCGAGGGTGACCGAACTGGCTCCGTAGATCGCCGGGTCGAGGGGCTTGGTGTAGCTCACCTCGGCCCGCAGGTCGTCGTAGCCCGCGGTGGGCGTCTCGAAGGGCGCGATGGCGGTGTGGTCGAAGGCGTGGAGCAGGTTCACCCGGGCGAACCAGCCATCTGCACGCACATAGACGCCTCCGCCCACCCGGTAGGGCGGGATGCGCGGCACATTGGTGCCGTCGTCGAACTGGGCGCGGACGAAATCGAACTGCGCTTCGACGCCGGCGAACCCGTCGCCGACCGGCAAAACGTCATATTGGCCGATAATTTCAGCGCCGTAGAAGGTCGCATTCTGCTGCTGGTAGACGATCTGTCGGTTGTCAGTCCCCGTCCCGCACGAGGCGAAGTCGTCGTCGCAGTAGAGGCCCGTGTAATTGCGATAGATGAAGCCGGTGTAACGGGTGTAATATCCAGTCACATCGAGGCGCAGCGGCCCTACCGCCCGGCGGATGCTTGCTTCGATGGTTCGGGCCCGCTCGCGCTTGAGGTCGGGATTGCCGATCTCGAACGTCGCCGTTGCGTCGTGCGGCCCCTGCGAAAACAACTCGTATCCACTGGGCCCGCGTTCGACATAGGAGCCGTTGAGGCTCGCGACAAAGTCGAAGGGGAGATCTTGCAGCGCCCCGAGGCTCACGCTCTTCGGCGCGAAGCGACGGGTGCGGGCGTACTGGAAGGGCTCCTGCCCATCCACAGGGGTGAAGTCGGCGGGAAACTGCGCCGCCGTGCCCGACACCCGGTCGACCTCGTAGCGCCCCGCCGCTTGGAGCCTCGTGCCCGGCCGCAATTCCAGTTCTTCGAACAGGTAGACCGCGTTAGCCCTGGATTCGGTCTTCGGCAGGAACGACTCAAGTTCGGTGTTGATCACCCGCCGGTCGGACTGGAAGCCAAGCGCACCGGTCAGCTTACCGAGATCCGTGAACACAGGGACATGCTGCAGTTCGACCCGCGCCTCGGCCTCGCGGTTCTTGAAGGTGGCCTGGATGCCCTCGATGCCATCGCCGCCGATCCCCACCTCGTTGTGCTTGTAGACGGAATAGCCCGCCCAATAGCGGATTACCTCAATGGGACCATCGACCGAGCGGTACTCGCCCCGGCTGAGGAACCGATCCTGGTTCGGGGTCAGGCGGGTGCGATCCTGCTCCGCGACGCCCCCGGGGATGGCGTAGATGGCATCGTAGTGGCTGAAGGACACTCCGGCGAAGCCGCGGTCGCCGATGGCCGAGATGCCGAAGGCGCCTCCCTGTGACTCGTTGTAGGAATTGCGCTGGATGCCTCCTGGGATGGCATAGCTGTCCGCCGCAGTCTTGAAGCCGTCGGCGTGGACGGCGATCCCATCGCCCCCCGCATCGACCGTCGCGGCGCCGAGGCGACCGTTGTCGACGCTCGACACGCCGCTCGTCACCTGCCCCTGGACGCCGTTCGCCGGGATGAAGGTCGGCACCCGGTTGTCGTCGGCCGAGACGACGCCACCGATCGCCCCCGAGCCGTAGCGCAGCGTCGCGGGCCCGCGGATCACCTCAATCCTGTCGGCCACGAGCGGGTTCACCGGAACGGCATGGTCTTCGCCGAGATCCGAGACGCCGCCATTGGCGATGCCGTTCTCCTGGATACGGACCCGCGCATTATCGAGGCCCCGGATGATCGGCCGTGAGGCGGCGCCGGGCGCATAGGTCGTGCCCGAGATCCCCGGCCGGTCGAACAGGGCGTCGCCGAGGGTCCGCGGCTGGTCACGGGCAATCTGCTCACGGGTGACCACCGTGACCGGCGAAAAGGTGTCGGTCGCCACCGGCAGCACGCCGACGGGGAAGGTGGCGTCCGCCGAGACCGCCTGCCGGCTCGGCTGGACCGGCGTCGGGCTGGTTACGCTGATCTGGTCGAGGGTGACGGCGCTCTGGCCGGAGGCGGGCCCTATCGCCATCACCGCGGTGCAGGCGAGGAGGGGCAGGGAGGGCAGACGCAGGGACGACATTGCAACTCGCAACTTGTTATAACGTTTCATTGCAGCGGCGTCGGGCGGGCTCGCAAGGCCAAACTGAGCCGTAAGACGCTCAGCTGGTGAAACGTTACAAAGTTGCAACAACGATTCGGATGTGGGCGGGTTGAGGACGCGGGGAACGTCGATGCAGCGGTGGCTCGCTGATTCTAGAGCGTTCCCGGGAAACTTGGATCACGTCAACATCACGGAAACTGCGAGCGCAGCGAAGCAATCCAGCGATCCGCTCAGGTCTGAGATGTCCCGCTGCCTTGGATTGCTTCGCTCCGCTCGCAATGACGGAAGACACGCAATCCAACGATTTCCGAAACCGTTCTAGCCGGGCCTGTCAGCACCGTTGCCCACCCGCCCCCTCGTTGCGACCGCAAGGAAGCGTTCCAGGGCGCCAAGCCGTTTCCGACCGTCGCGGATCCCTGGATTACTTCGCCTCACTCGCAATGACGGAGAGGTTCCGTGAGCGATCCGGGCGGGTGCTGTTGCCTGCGCGACAGCGGTTACGGCGCGAGGGCGTCCGCCTCGTCGTCGCCCTCGATCTCGGCGTCGATCTCCGTCGAGTGGCCCGCGGCCCCGGCGGCTTCGGCGAGGCCCTTGGCGGCCTTGCGCAGGAGTTTGCGGAGGCGGCGACGGTCGCCCTTGTCGAGGTGATCGAGGAGCTCCGCCTCGACCTCCTCCTGAATCTGTTCGATGGCCTGCGCCTTGGCGAGGCCGGATTCGGTCAGGCGGACCCGGACCACCCGGCCGTCACCCGCTTCGGCCCGGCGCTCGACGATGCCGAGGGCGGCGAGGCGCGTCACTGTCTTGGACGCGGTGGGAGGGCGGACCCGCAGGAGCGCGGCGAGGTCGCCCATCGTCATGGTTCCCGCCGCGGCGAGAACCTGCACGACCTGCTCCTGGCCGGCGAACAGGCCGATTTTGGCCAGCCGGTCCCCCGTCCGTGCCCTGTGGAGGCGGGCCGCTTGGATCAGCGCCCAGCCCACGCTGCGGGAGCCCGGAGGCCGCAGCTTCTTCGAGTCGGGATCGAAGACGGACATTTCGATATCCGCCGAGCGATCGAGCTTCGTCTTGTCGCCCATGGGCGAGCCTGCATCGGGTCCGGCGGCAACCACCGGAAGATCGTAGACCTGCACCCTTCGATTCCCGTCCTTCTTCCGGCCTGAGGCTCTTGGGGAAGACCGGTGACGGTGGGATGACAAGACGCGCCCCGTTCCTGAGTCAGCAATGCATAAGGTGGCGTAGACGCTGAAGGATGTCGTCTCCGCTGCAGGGCCGGGCAATGAACTCCGCGCCCGCCGGCATCCGCGCAGGGTCGGGCGCAGCACGGCCGGAGACGATGAGAATCGGCAATTGCGGACGGGCCTCGGCGACGGAGCCCGCGAGGTCGAACCCGTCTGTTTTGCCCGAGAGCTGCACGTCAGTGACGAGGCCGCAGATGTCGGGGCGCGTCTGCAGGATGCTCAGGGCGCGCTCGGCCGAGGCGCACTGAATGGTATCGTAGCCACCTTCTTCAAGGACATCGCCGAGATCCATGATCGTCAGCGCCTCGTCCTCGACGAGGAGGATTACAGGCCGATCGTTCGCAGTCGTCTGCTCGCTCGTCACGTCACGCTCCTCCCGCCGCGCTCTCTGTCAGCCAAGCCGTGTCGCGGCGTATCCTGCCGTAGGCCCAACGGGAGAAACGCCTTCGAGTTGCAGGCAGCGCGGTGGCATCATCCTCACCGTGTCATCCGTCGCCGGGGGCCAATTCATCGCAAGCCGCCTGCACCACAGCCTCGATGAGCCGGTCGAGGTCGGCGGCATCGATGGTGAGCGCCGGCGTCAGGTAGAGGATGTCACCGAACGGGCGTACCCAGACTCCCCGCGCCAGGAGCCGCTCCTTGAGGGTGGCGAGGTCGGGGGCGTGGTCGAACTGTACGCACCCGATGGCGCCCAGCACCCGGATGTCGGCGATGCCGGGTCGGCCGTGCAGGTCGGCGAGGCCGTCGGCGAGGCGCTCGCCGATCGCTTGAGCCTGAGCGAGCCGGGGCTCCCGCTCGAACAGGTCGAGGCTGGCATTCGCCGCCGCGCAGGCGAGGGGATTGGCCATGAAGGTGGGCCCGTGCATCAGCGCCGCGGCAGGATCGTCGGACCAGAAGGCGGAGAAGATCTCCGTCCTCGCGACGGTGGCCGCCAGGGTCATGGTGCCGCCCGTGAGCGCCTTCGACAGGCAGACGATGTCCGGCACGATGCCCGCCTGCTCGCAGGCGAAGAGGCTGCCCGTCCGGCCGAACCCCGTGAAGATCTCGTCGGCGATGAGGGGGATGCCATGCCGCTTCGCCAGTCTGTCGATGGTGGCGAGCACTTCGGGCGGATGCATCCGCATCCCGCCCGCGCCCTGGACCAGGGGCTCGACGATCACCGCCGCGAGGACATCCCGGTGATGGGCGAGGGTCGCGTCGAGTGAACGGATCTCCGCTTCCGTGCGGGACAGATCGCAGAAGATCTGCTCGGGCAGCCAAGCGCCGAAGCGTCGGTGCATCCCTTCCTCGGGATCGCAGACTGACATCGCCCCCATCGTGTCGCCATGATAGCCGCCCCGGAAGGCCAGGACCTTCGTCCGTCCGGCGATACCCCGGTTGAGCCAGTATTGGGCGGCCATCTTCAGGGCAACCTCCACGGCCACGGAGCCGGAATCGCTGAAGAAGACGTGGTCGAGGTCGCCGGGCAGGAGGGCGGCGAGGCGCTTCGCCAAACTCTCCGCCGGCGCATGACTCAGCCCGCCGAACATGACGTGGGGCATGGCCGAAAGCTGCCGGGATACGGCCTCGGCAATGTGGGGATGGTTGTATCCGTGGACGGCTGTCCACCACGACGCGACGCCGTCCACCAGTTCCCGGCCATCCGCGAGGCGGATCCGCGTCCCATGCGTCGCCACCGCCTCCAGGGGCGGAGCCGCAAGCTTCATCTGTGTGTAGGGACGCCAGAGGGACGTGGGAGATCCGCGTGTCATCGCCCGGGGATGGACAGGAGCGCCGTTCGGGTCAACCGGCCTGAGTTGCCTTGACTTCCCAGGACAGCTTTGGCCACTCCCCGCCATGGATAGCCTCGACGCCTTCGCCGGACAGAAGCTCGCCGCCCTCGAGACCGGCGCCCTGCGCAGACGCCTGACGGTCACGGGACGGGGCCCAGACGCCGCCGCGACGCGGGCGGGCCGGGCCCTCGTCTCGTTCTCGTGCAACGACTATCTCGGCCTTTCCCACCATCCGCGGGTCGTCGCGGCGGCGAAATATGCCGTGGAAACCTACGGTGCCGGAGCGGGCGGCTCACGGCTTGTAACCGGGAACTACCCGGTCCTTTCGGCCCTCGAAGCGCGATTGGCGGCCCACAAGGGCAAGGACGCTGCGCTGGTCTTTGGCAGCGGCTATCTCGCCAACCTCGGCATCACCCCGGCCCTCGCCGGAGCGGGAGATCTCGTGGTGCTGGACGAACTGTCCCACTCCTGCATGTGGGCGGGGGCCAAGCTCTCGGGCGCGCGTATCCTGACCTTTCGGCACAACGACGCGGGTGACCTTGCCGCGACGCTGTCGTCCGAGCGGGCCGGGCATGGCCGGGCCCTGGTCCTGACCGAGCGGGTCTTCTCCATGGATGGCGACCGCGCGCCGATGGCCGACATCCTGGCCGTCGCCCGGGATTTCGACGCCTGGACCGTGGTGGACGACGCCCACGGCCTCGGCATCGTGGAGGGAGGTCCCCGCGCGCCGCTGGAGATGGGCACCCTGTCGAAGTCGCTCGGCTCCTACGGCGGCTATCTCTGCGCGTCCCGGGCCGTGATCGACCTTCTGACTAGCCGGGCCCGCAGCTTCATCTACACGACGGGCCTTCCACCGGCCTCGGCCGCCGCCGCTTTGGAATCCCTGGCGATCCTTGAGGAGGAGCCAGACCGCTGCGCCCGGCCCCTCGTTCTGGCCCGGCGCTTCACGACACGGCTCGGCCTGCCCGAGGCCGAGAGCGCCGTGGTGCCGGTCCTCGTCGGGGAAGCGCAGCGGGCCCTCGATCTCTCCGCCCGGCTGGAGGCCGAAGGGTTCCTCGTGGTCGCGATCCGTCCGCCGACGGTGCCCCCCGGCACCGCGCGGCTCCGGGTCGCCTTCTCGGCGGCACACAGCGAATCGCAGGTCGATGCCCTGGCCGACGCCATCGCGCGGCTTCACGCCGGTTGAGCCGGCCCGCGCTTGGCGCTACGCGGAGCGGCAACGAACCGGAGGAGACGGTCACGATGGACGCCACCACCCTGCGAAGCCTTCAGGCTCCCCTCAAGGACAAGTACCGGAACGCCCCGGATTCGGCGGTGATCACCCTGAAGGCCAAGGGTTCCCTCGACGACAGCAGCATCGCGTGCAAGGTCGAGACCGGCCGGGCGCTGGCCGTCGCCGGGCTGCATCCGGCGACCGGCGGCTCGGGCGCCGAACTCTGCTCCGGCGACATGTTGCTCGAAGCCCTCGTGGCCTGCGCCGGCGTCACCGTGAAGGCCGTGGCGACCGCCCTGGAAATTCCGCTGCGCGCCGGCACCGTCTCTGCCGAAGGCGACCTCGATTTCCGCGGCACGCTCGGCGTCGACAAGGAGGCTCCCGTGGGCTTCCGCGACATTCGCCTGTCGTTCCAGCTCGACACGGACGCCTCTGAAGAGAAGCTGGCGCAGCTCCTAAAGCTCACGGAGCGCTACTGCGTCGTCTTCCAGACGCTGAACCACAAGCCGGCCCTCTCGGTGGCGCTTACCACGGCATAGGCCGAACACCGCGGGCAGGAGGGGCGGGCCTACCGCCGCCCTGGCGAGCAGAGCGAAGCACGCCGGGGGTGCGCCTCACTCGGGCATGCCCCAACGGCTCGCGCCGCTTGCCGCCACAGAGTGGAACGAGCCCTGTTGCGCGGGCGGCCCGGCCGCGCCATCAGCGGCGGCGATGGCCGACCTGTTTCCCGCGCTGCCGATCGAGGCGGCGCTCCCCGACCTGCGCCGGGCGCTCGACGCCCGCAATGCCGCCGTGCTCGTGGCGCCCCCCGGCGCGGGCAAGACCACGCGGGTGCCCCTCGACCTCCTCGACGCGCCCTGGCTCCGTGGCGGCAAGGTGATCCTGCTCGAACCCCGCCGCCTCGCCGCCCGGGCCGCCGCGGCGCGGATGGCCCAAACCCTGGGCGAGGACGTCGGCGGGACTGTCGGATTGCGGGTTCGCCTGGGCTCGAAGATCTCCGCCCGCACCCGGATCGAGGTCGTCACGGAGGGCGTGTTCAACCGCATGATCCTCGACGATCCCGAACTGTCCGGGGTCGGCGCGGTGTTGTTCGACGAGTTCCACGAACGCTCCCTCGATGCCGATCTCGGCCTCGCCCTCGCCCTCGACGCACAGGGTGGCCTGCGGGAGGACCTGCGCATCCTCGTCATGTCGGCGACCCTCGATGGGGCGAGGGTGGCGGGGCTCCTCGACGATGCGCCCGTGATCGCCTCGGAGGGCCGCGCCTTCCCGGTGGAGGACCGCTACCTCGAGCGCGATCCGAACCGGAGGATCGAGGACAGCGTCGCGGAGGCGGTGCTGCGGGCGCTGCGGGCCGATCCCGGCTCGGTGCTGGTGTTCCTGCCGGGGCAGGCGGAAATCCGGCGGACGGCCGAAGCCCTTGCCGACAAGGTCGGGCCGGATGTGATCCTCGCCCCCCTCTACGGCGCCTTGACCCCGGCGGAGCAGGACCGGGCGGTGGCCCCCGCCCCAGCGGGCCGGCGTAAGGTCGTCCTCGCGACCTCCATCGCCGAAACCTCCCTCACCATCGAGGGCGTGCGCATCGTGGTCGATTCCGGCCTCGCGCGGGTGCCCGTCTACGAGCCCGGTATCGGCCTCACGCGGCTCGTCACGGCGCGGGCCTCCCGGGCGGCGGTGGACCAGCGCCGGGGCCGGGCCGGGCGCACGGAACCCGGCCTGTGCTGGCGCCTGTGGTCCGAAGCCGCAATGGGGTCTTTGGATGCCTTCGGCCGGCCGGAGATCCTCTCAAGCGACCTCGCCGGGCTGCTCCTGGACTGCGCGGCCTGGGGCGTGTCGGATCCGCGCACGCTCCGCTTCCTCGATCCGCCGCCGGCTCCGGCTTTGGCCGAGGCGCGGGAGATGCTCGAAGGGCTTGGCGCCCTCGATGCCGGGGGCCGGCTGACGGACACCGGCGCACGCCTGCGCGCCCTGCCGCTCCCACCGCGTCTCGCGCGCATGGTCGCGACCGCTGCCCAGGATGGGTGTGGCCGCGCCGCCGCGAACCTCGCCGCCGTGCTCGTCGAGCGCGGACTCGGTGGCGATGGGGTCGATCTCGATGAACGGGTCGATCGCTTCGCCCGCGACAGGGGCGGCCGGGCTTCCGACATGCGTCGGCTGGCCGAGAATTGGGCGCGGATCGCCGGAGGAAAGGGCAGCGCGGATCCGTCGCCCGCGGGACCGCTCCTGGCGCTGGCCTTTCCCGACCGCGTGGCCCGGGGCCGGGGTCGCGATGGCGAATTTCTCATGGTGAGCGGCCGGGCCGGGCGCCTCGATCCCGCGAGCCCCTTGGCCCGGGAACCCTTCGTGGTCGTCGCCGACCTCGCCGGCAGCGCCGGCAATGCCCGCATCCTCGCCGCCGCCGCCATCGGCCCGGAGGCGATCGAGGCGCTGTTCGCCGACCGGATCGAGGCGGCCACACAGGTGACGTTCGATCCCCAATCGACCGCCCTGCGCGGCCGGTCGGTGCGCCGCCTCGGCGCCGTCAACCTCGGCGAGACGCCGCTACCTGTGCCGGCGGACGAGGCCACCGCCGTCATCCTGGCCGAGGGTATCGCAAGGTTGGGCCTCGACCGGCTGCCCTGGACATCCGCCCTGGCCCAGTGGCGGGCCCGGGTGAACTTCCTGCACGGGGCCGAGGGCGAGCCGTGGCCGAACCTCTCCGACGCGGCGCTGGCCGGCACGGTGGCAGCGTGGCTCGCCCCGGCCATCGTCGGACGCGCCAGCTTGGCCGCCATCACCGGGGACGACCTCGCCAACGGCCTGCATGCCCTCCTGCCCTGGGATCTGCGCGGACGCCTCGACGCTGCGGCGCCGACCCATGTCGAGGTACCGACGGGATCGCGCATTCCTGTGGATTACGCCGCGGAGGAACCGATCCTGGCGGTTCGGGTGCAGGAGTTGTTCGGCCTCGACCGCCATCCCCAGGCCGGGGGCCGCCCCCTGGTGCTGCACCTGCTGTCCCCGGCCCATCGGCCGATCCAGATCACCCGCGACCTGCCGGGCTTCTGGCGCGGCTCATGGGGCGCCGTCCGCTCTGACATGCGCGGCCGCTATCCCCGCCATCCCTGGCCGGAGGATCCCCTGGCCGAAGCGCCGACCCGCCGGGCGAAGCCGCGGGGGACGTGACCGTCCCGGCCCTGATAAGACCCCGCTTCGCGACACCGAGAGGATCCCGCCCATCCATGACGGACGACAAAGGCACCGACGATCCCACCGCCGCGGGCTGGACCCTCGTGGAGGATGACGGTTTCATCGCCACCGTGGGACCGCTCTACGTGAGGGACGGCATCTACGCCTTCCGCGCGGACCGCAAGCACGCCAACCTCATCGGCGTCGTGCATGGAGGCATGCTCATGAGCTTCGCCGACCGGGCGATGGGCGTGACGGCCATGGGTGCTGCGGACGGCGCGAATTGCGTGACGATCCAGCTCGAGATGAAGTTCCTCGAAGCCGGCCGCATGGGCAACTGGATCTCGGCCCAGTCGTTCGTGGTGAAGCGCACCGGCTCGATGGTGTTCATGCGCGGGGAAGTCCGCGACGGTGAGCGCCTCGTGGCGACGGCCGACGGCGTTTGGAAGATTCTGCGCCGCCGGGCCGAGTGACAGCCAGCCCCGGGGGGCGCTAAGGATGGGCCGATGAGCGAGGATGCCGTCTCCGACCCCGCCCTGTCGCGCCTGAGCGCGGCCCTGGGCGACCTGCCCAGCCGCGGGCTGCCGCCGGTCGAGCGGTGGAACCCACCCTATTGCGGCGAGATCGACATCCGCATCGCGTCGGATGGGACATGGCATCATAACGGCACGCCGATCCTCCGGCAGAAGCTCGTCAAGCTCTTCGCGTCGATCCTCCGCCGGGAGGAGGACGGGCGGACCGTCCTCGTGACACCCGTGGAAAGCGTCGGCATCACCGTGGAGGATGCCCCGTTCATCGCCGTCGAGATGGCGGTGGAGGGTGAGGGCGAGCACCGCAGCATCGCCTTCCGCACCAATGTGGACGATCTCGTGAAGGTCGATGGAGAGCACCAGCTGCGCTTCGAGCAGGAGCCGGACGGCGGTCTGAAGCCCTACCTTCACGTCCGCCGCGGTCTTTGGGCCCTCGTCAGCCGGGCGCTGACCTACGACCTCGTGGACCTCGCTGAGGAGAGCGAGATCGATGGTCGAACATGGCTCGGGGTGAGGGCAGGGGGCCTGTTCCACACGATTGCTCCGGCTGACGAGGCGTGAACGAATCGCTCGTCGATTTTCTCGCCCGCGCCGGAGCGGCCCTGTCCCCCCATCCTCCGGGGCCGGACGACCCGACCTCCAACCCACGGGGCGACCATAGCATCGATCCCGACGGCTCTGCCGTGCTCCCCCCGCCGCCCCATCGCCGGGCGGCCGTCCTTGTCCCCGTCGTCAGCCGCCCGGAGGGACCGACCCTCGTCCTGACCCAGCGGGCCACCGGCCTGCGGGACCATTCGGGACAGGTTGCCTTGCCCGGAGGCAAGATCGACCCATCCGATCCCGGCCCTGCCGAGGCGGCCCTGCGCGAAGCACACGAAGAGATTGCGCTTGCGCCGCAAGACGTGCGGGTGCTCGGCTATCTCGACCCCTACTTGTCCGGGACCGGCTTCCTGGTTACGCCGGTCATCGGCCTCGCAGAACCGGCTACGCCCTTCAGGCCCAACCCGACCGAGGTCGCGGAGGTGTTCGAGGTTCCGCTCGCCTTCCTCATGGACCGGGAGCGCTACTTCCTGCGCTCCCGCGAATGGCAGGGGCGGCTGCGCTGGTTCTACGCCATGCATTTCGGCGACAGGCTGATCTGGGGCGTGACGGCCGGAATCCTCAACAATCTGCGCGAAAGGCTCTATCCGGAGGAGAAGCCGGTGGCTGGCGACAGCGGACGACCGCCGCGCTAGACTGATGCCGGCCGCGCGCCATCGGCGCCGGCATGACACGTCCTGACAGCCCAGCCCATGCTCCGCCGCGCCATCGAAGAGTTCGGCCTCTTCCTGATCCCCTTCGGCCTCTTCCTGCTGCTGCTCGTTGTGACAGGGCGAAACCCACTCCGGCTCCACCATTGGGGCCGACAGGCGTCACGCCTCGTGCTCGCGGGGCTGTGCGTGGTGATTGCCTCGCTGCTCTACGAAGGCCTCTTTTCCGAGCGCAGCGCCCGCGGTTACATCCCGCCGCATATGGAGAACGGCCAACTCGTCCCCGGACGGTTCCGGTGACCGACTTCACCGCCGACGGTCTCACCGCGCTCCTCGCCCGCCCGGGCGTCAAGGCCGCGCTGGCCGCCCTCGACGCCCCCGGCGAGGAGACACGCCTTGTCGGCGGCTGCGTCCGCGACGCCCTGCTCGGCGTATCCGCCTCCGATATCGACCTGGCCACGACCCTCCGGCCGGAGGCGGTGATGGAGCGGGCGAGGACCGCCGGACTCAAGGCAATCCCGACCGGCATCGAGCACGGGACCGTCACCCTCGTGGCGGCGAAGGAACCCCTGGAGGTGACCACCCTGCGGGAGGATGTCGAGACGGATGGCCGCCACGCCGTCGTCCGCTTCGGCGGCGACTTCGCCCAGGATGCCGCCCGGCGGGATTTCACGATCAATGCCCTGTCGCTCAGCGCGGACGGACAACTGCACGACACGGTTGGCGGGCTGGAGGATCTCCGCGCCGGGATCGTGCGGTTCATCGGCGTCCCCGCAACGCGCATCCGGGAAGATGCCTTGCGCATCCTGCGCTTCTTCCGGTTCCATGCCCGCTTCGGCGGGGCGGACCCGGACCCGCCGGCCCTGGCAGCCTGCATCGCCGCCCGGGACGCCCTTGACGGCCTGTCCCGGGAGCGGGTTCGCACAGAATTCCTGAAACTTCTGCTCGCGCCCGGATGCGTGCCGGTGACCTCGATTCTGTCCGGAACGGGCCTTCTCCAACGGATCACCGGCGGCGTCGGGGAACTGGGGCGCCTCGCCCGGAGCGTGGCGGTCGATCACCCGGCCCCGATGCGCCTCGCCGCGCTTTGCGTCCACGCGGCCCATGACGAGCCTCGCCTGCGCGAGGGACTGCGCCTGTCGAAGGCCGAGGCGACGCAGCTTGCCGCGTATGCTGACGCCCTCGCTGCCCTGCACGGTCGAACGATGCTAGGAGTAGGGGATATCCGCGCGCTCGCCGCGACCCACGGGGCGCGGATGATCGCCGATACGTTGGCGATCCTGGCGAACGAGCCACGCCCGCAACCGGATGCCGGCGCCCTGGCGGAAGCGGCAAAATTGGCGGCGTCGGGCGAACCGGTCTTCCCCTTGGCCGGCAGCGATCTCGTCGCCGCTGGCATTCCCGCAGGCCGCGCCATCGGAAAGGGGCTGGCCGCTGCGAAAGCGGAGTGGCTCGCCCGGGGCTGCCCGGAGGACGAAGCCTCCCGCAAGGATTTGCTGCAGCGGGCCATCAGCGCCGCGACTGCGTGATTTGCGCCTCCGGTCGCTGCAGAGATATCGTAGCGAGTTTCAAAATCTTGGTCGTGCGGACCACGGTCGGATCGAGGTTCCTCCCCCCTCCGCCTGTTATGAACCATAGACTCCGAAGTGGCACCTGGCGTATTGCCGAGCTTCTCGTGGTTACGAAATAATACAAAGTCTTTGGCAGGTCGGCATGGCCTCGAGGCTCGACATGGTCTAGAACGTCTCATCCCGCAACCAAGCTGTCGACCGTGCGCAGAAATGCGCAAGGGCGTCGCTATATTTGTCGAGCGCCGATTTCTAGATGACCATCACCGTCCCGACCCTGATCGCAGCAGCCGCCCTGACCGCCGGTGCCTTCTCCGTCGCGGCGGCGGCGCCCGGCAACGCCAATGGCGACGGGCATAACGGTACGTGGGCGGTGGAGCTGGTGACGGAGAGCGGTCTGTGCAGCGCGCGCTACAACTACGCCGTCGCGATCCATGACGGTGAGGTACGGCCCATTTCTGCGGCGGACGGAGCGAAAGTGAGCGGACGTGTGTCGGCCGACGGGACGGTGGGTATCACCGTCGCGGGGGCTGGCGGCTCGGGAACCGGCACCGGACGGCTCACGGGCGGGCGCGGTGCGGGTACCTGGGCGGTATCGCCGATCTGCACCGGTCGCTGGACGGCCCGGCGGGGCGACAACCGCACCGCTCAGGCCGAGTAGGACGCGCGATCAGGCCGCCGAGGCGAGCCAGAACCGGGCCTCCGCCAGGCGCTCCCGTTCGAAGACCTTGATCTTGTAGGGCGAGACGAAGGCGAAGGTTTCCGCCATCATCTTGAGCCAGGGAGCATCGGTGACCAGGGCCACATGGCTCACGCCCTTCATCATGGAGATGCCGAAGCGCGGATCCTTGAAGAACGCGGCGGGCTCCATGCCCTGGAAGCTGCGGATATCCTCCAGGAGCTTGATCCGCTCGCCCTTGTCGAGGTCGGCCTTCATGGCGGTGATGGCGGCGTTCATCTCCTCGTCGGAGATCTTCCCGTCCACCACGATCTCGGCCACGTTCGAGTCCGGCGTCTTGGTGTAGCTCAGCACTGGTCGCTCCTCGTGCCCCCGCCGCCAGCTCCTCGGGGAGCTGCGTTCGCGGCCGAGCGGCCTTCTCCTACAAAAAGCTCTGCGGGTCGACATCGATCGTCAGCTTGACGCTGCCCCGCGGCTTCGGTGCCCGCGCCAGCCATTCGCGCAGATAGCTCTGGAGATCGACGTTGCGCTCGGTCTTCACGAGGAGCCGGAACCGGTGGCGCCCGCGGATCAGGGCGAGGGGTGCCTCGGCCGGCCCCAGCACCATCACGCCGGCCGGCGGATCGGCCTCGCGGGCGAGGGCTTGACCGTGCGCCTCGGCGGCGGCCTTGTCGGTGCCCGACACGATCAAGGCGGCGAGGCGACCGAAGGGGGGAAGCCCAGCAATCTCCCGGGCGGCGATCTCCTCCGCGTAGAAACGCTCCGCGTCGCCCGACAGGAGGGCGGCGATCACCGGATGCTCTGGCTGGTAGGTCTGGACCAGGGCGCGCCCCGGTTTGTCGCCGCGTCCGGCCCGGCCGGTGACCTGCTGGAGAAGCTGGAAGGTCCGCTCCGCCGCCCGGGGATCGCCGGAGGTCAGGCCGATATCCGCATCGAGGACGCCGACGAGGGTCAACCCCGGGAAGTTGTGCCCCTTGGCCACCAGCTGCGTACCGATCACCAGATCGCACTCACCGGCGGCCACCGCATCGAGTTCCTGACGCAGGCGCTCGGCGCCGCCGGGAAAATCACTCGATAGAACGATGATGCGCTTGCCCGGAAACAGCCCGGCGGCTTCCTCGGCGATCCGCTCCACGCCGGGGCCACAGGGTGTGAGGTGGTCGAAGGCGCCGCAATTCGTGCAGGCCTCGGGCCGCCGCTCGGTGTAGCCGCACTGGTGGCACACCAGCGCCCGCCGGAACCGGTGCTCGACGAGCCATGTCGAACAGTTGCGGCATTGGTAGCGGTGCCCGCAGGCCCGGCAAAGAGTGAGGGGCGCATAGCCCCGCCGGTTGAGGAAGAGCAGCGCCTGCTCGCCCCGCTCCAGCGTATGCTTCACCGCGTTGACGAGGGGCGGGCTGATGAAGCTCCCCCGCTCCGGGGGATCGCGGCGCATGTCGATCGCCGCGATATCCGGCATACGCCTGCCGCCGAACCGCTCCGGCAGCATGAGGTGATCGTAGCGGCCCCGGGCGGCGTTCACCCGGCTCTCGATCGACGGCGTCGCAGAGGCGAGCACAACCTGACAGCCTTCGAGCCGGCCCCGCACCACGGCCATGTCCCGGGCGTGGTAATGGACCCCGTCCTCCTGCTTGTAGGCGGTCTCGTGCTCCTCATCGACGACGATGAGACCAAGCTTCGCGAAGGGAAGGAACAGGGCCGACCGGGCCCCCACCACCACCTTGGCCTCGCCGGCCGCCACCGCGACCCGCAGCCGCTCCCGGCGGCGTCCACCAATGCCTGAGTGCCAAGCCGCCGGCCGGACGCCGAAACGGTCGGCGAACCTGTCGAGGAACTGGGCCGTCAGAGCGATCTCGGGCATCAGGATCAGGGCCTGACGCCCGGCCCGGACGCAGGCCGCCACGGCCTCGAAATACACCTCCGTCTTGCCCGACCCGGTGACACCTTCGAGCAGAACAGGCTTCGCGCTGCCGGCCTCGATCCCCTGCTCGAGGGATGCGGAGAGGACAGCCGCCGCCTCGGCCTGCGCGTCCGACAGGGGCACCCTGGGATGGTCCGGGTCGGGGATCGGGGCGATGGGTTCGGGGGCGATGGCGACCGCGTCGAGCGCCCCGTCATCGACCAGCCCGTCCACGACGGAGAGCGACACGCCGGCCTCCTTGGCCAGGGCGCTCTTGCCGCGCAACTCCCCATCCGCGGCGATGGCCAGCACCTTGGTGCGGGCGGGAGTGGGACGGGAGGGCAATTTACCGGATGCCTTGACGGCCACCCGGGCGATCTCCGTCCCCGCCGCCTCGTCCGGCAGGCGCAGCACCATCGCGAGGGCCGAGCCCTTGGGCGCCAGGGTGTAACGGGCGATCCAGTCGACAAGGCCGCGCAGCGTCCCACCGAGGCGCGGAACGTCCACGAGCCCCGTGACCGGACGCAAATTCGAGCCGCCCACAATCTCGGCCACGGCCCAGACCACGCCGACGGTCTCCCGCGGACCGAGGGGGATCTGCACCACATCCCCCGCGGTGACCGCGAGCCCGTGCGGGACCACGTAGCTGTAGGGGGTATCGATCGCGAGGGGGATCAGGATTTCGGCGACGGTCGGCATCGGGTCGGCAACGGCAGCATGTTCTAGCTTTGTACCATACCCGACGGGAAAACGCTCCTGTCCCCGTCCGCCGCCGCGTGTTGGATCCGGCGGCTCAGGAGTGTCGTCTCACGGCATAGCGGTAGCGCCGCCCGCGCTCATCGAGCAACTCACTGTCGGAACTCTCACACCACACGATCTCGTCCCCCGGCCCGGTAGCGTCGGTGAGGACCGTGCCGCGGACGATGTCGAGGCTGAGGCCGGCCCCATAGCTCATGGCGGTCGCATCCGTGATGGCGGCGGCGACGTCGCCCCCATCGGGAAGGCAGGCGAACAGCACGCCGTCTGCGATGGCCAGGGTATATGTCTGCATGCGGAAGCTCCGCGGAGGGTGACCGGTTCGGGAGGGTGCGAACCTAGGAACGAAGGGCGGCGAAGGAAGCGCGTTCTTCGTATTGCTGCATTGCAGCGATGTGACGACGGAGGGCACATTTCCTCCGCAATCAATGCGCGAGATGCGCATCGAAGAAATGCGCCATCTCCCCGAATACCTGTTTCGTCTCCGGCGAATCCGTAGCGAACAGGTATTGTGCGTGGCTCATGCCCTCGAAGACATGGAGATCGGCTTCGATTCCGGCGTCCCTGAGCTTGCGGTGCGTACGCACCGTGTTGGACAGGAAAAGGTCGCGGGTGCCGGAGACGAGGAGGGCAGGGGGCAAGCCGGTGAAGTCACCGTAGATCGGTGACAGTTGCGTATCCTTCAAGTCCCGCCCGGCGGCGTAGAGCTTGGCCGCAGGTGTCAGGTAGCCGGAATAGCTGACGAGGACGTTGTCCAGCCATTCGTTCGTCCGGTAGGTGTCGCCGGTCTCTGTCATGTCGGCCCAGGGCGTGCCGAGGCCCATCGCCGCCGGAAGGGGCAGGCCCTCGGCCTTGGCGCGCAGCATCAGCGCCAGGGTCATGCCGCCACCGGTCGAGGTGCCGAAGACCGCCATGTTCTCGGGCTTCTGCATGGCGAGCATCGCCTTCCAGACCGCCGCCGCATCGTCCATGGCGGCGGGGTAGGGGGCGTCGGGCGGCATCCGGTAATCGACGGAGATGACCTTGTACCCGCCGAGCCCGGCCATGAGCACCGCTTCGAGGGTGCCCGCCTCGCCGGGGTTGTAGACGTAACCGCCTCCGTGGATGTGCAAGAGCAGGCGGTTGCGGTTCCGCTCCGGCAGGGTCTTCGGCTGCACGATGAAGACCTTCACTCCGCCGATGATGGCGGATTCGCTCGTGACGCCGAGTTTTTCCCGCAGGGCCGGGATAGGCGCCGCCGTTGCCTTCGCGAGCCTGTCGATGAGGTCCTTCCAGGCGGCGGCATCCTTGGGATGGGCGTTCCAGGCCGGGGCGCGATAGGGGCCGGCCACCTGCGACCGGAACGCCTCGCTCACGGTGCTGGGGACGGGGATCTCCCGGCCCGGCACAGTCCGTGGGCCGGGCTTGGCGTTGGCGGCCTCCATCTCCCGTTCCAATGACGGCATTCCCGGATCGACGGCGGCGGGCGCCGGCTGCGCCCAGGCGGGCGCGGCGGTCAGACTCAGGAGGGCGAGGGCGTGGAGGGTCTGCTTCACCGATGGACGCTCGCTACAGGGTGGTTCGATGGTCTGGCTTGGGCGGCATGACGTCTGATGCACCGGATCGGTGCCGTCACACTCGCGTGACCGAGGCCTGATCGGCTTCGACCCGGGGTGTTACCACCACCGTTGGAGGAACAGGGCCCTCCGCGGAGATGGCGGCGATCACGTCGGGGGCGAGCACCGTCTCGGCCGCTTCCCCGATCGGCCCTGGCGGCGGCGAGAGGTGGACCGTGTCGGCGAAGGGCGCAGGGGCATCGCTGCCCGCATGCTCATCGGCAACGGCCGCGACGGCCTCGTCGCGGATCAGGCCGAGCCCGGCGGCATGCCGCGCGATCGCGACGCTGTCGGCCGCCAGGACGAGGCTCGAGCCCGTCGCTGCGACGGCCTCGGCGAGCTTCACAATCTCCTCCGACCGAGCCGCGTTCCGCGAGACATTCCTGATGTACACGGCCTTCACCCGGCCGGGATTCTCCGCCACCAGTTGTGCGTAGACCTCCGGGTCGTGCTGGCCGCTGTCGCCGATCAGGACGAAGGGGAGGGCGGGATAAAGCGCCAGCATGTGGTCGATGAGCGCCCGCTTGTGGTCCTTGGCCCGCCTTGGGAGGGGGTGGGTCCAGGACAGGCCCCATTCCCGCAGGAACAAGACCGGCCCGGCGGGGATCCCGTGGCGGCGGAAGAACTCCGTCAGCATCTCGTAGAGCCCCCAAGGGGCCCTGGAGACGTAGAGCATCGGATTGCCCGCGTGTCCGCTCGCGCCGACATGGAGGGCGCGGTAGAGGGCGGCGGCCCCCGGGAAGGCCACACGGCTTGCGGCGTCCTCCACGAACAGACGCCACAGCATCTTCAACTTGTTGGCCACGCCTGTGCGCATGACCGTGTCGTCGATATCGCTGACGACGACGAAGCCACTCTCGCGGGGCGGGATATAGACAGATCCCTGGGCCGGAATCACCGGGTCGGCTTCGAGGAGGAGATCGACCACGTGCCAGGGGCCATCGCCCTCCGGCAGGGACTGCGGATGCAGGTGGACCCGGAAATAACCGTCGCGATCGGTCAGGACGCGTGTCTCAGCGCCCCCGAACCGGGCGAGAATCGCCGCGCCCGCCACCTTCCGCCGGGCGATACGGCGGCGCACATCCCGCCACTGGGCGCGCAGGGATTCCGGATCCTCCCCCGGGATGCCAGCGGATTGCCGGAAGACGCGGCCGATGAGGAAGATCTCGTCCGGCGAACCGTAGCCGCGATAGGGTTCGACGACCAAGCCGCCGGGGCCCCGGCCGCCGCGCCCCTGAGCGCGGCGGACAGGGCGTGCGACGACCCTGAGCGCCTTGCGTGCAGCCGTGACGGCACGAATGGGCATGGCCCCGCCGTCAGGCTTGCGGCAGGTCCGGGGTGAGGCCGAGGGCATCGAGGCCCTCTTCGAGCAGATCACCGGCATCGGGCGTCCGGAGCAGTTCCTTCACCGCACCCTCGCCGGCCGCCTCGCGCTCGCGGGCGAAGTCCACGGCCGCATCCCATTCCTCGGGTTCCATGTCGCCGCGGCCGACATAGAGGAGGGCGAGGAGTTCGGCGCGGGAGTCGTCGTCCAGGCCGGCGATCATGCTGCGCACCTCCGACTCCGTCGCGTCGTCTGTGCCGGAGGTGAGGACGTCCGTGGACCCGTCATCGATCGGGTTCGAGCCGGAATCGGGATCGGTCGGCCCCTCTTTCACATCGATCGCCCGGAGACGGATGACGATGTCAGCGACGGTGTCGGGGGCGATGTCCATTCTCGTCTCCATCAGGACGCATGACTCACGGGGCTTCTGGCCCCTCAAGCCGCGACAACGGGCGAGGCGCCAAGGGGTTCGCCCCGTCTTTGACAAAGCGCCGGACGTCAGACTGCGGGGTCCCGCTGAAGGGGCGGAACGAAGCGGCGCCCTTGCGGCTTGCAGATCGCCGATGACCACTACCGTAGCCGCCCGACCCGCCTTCCCCTCCCGCCGCCCGCCCGCGAAGGCTGCGTGGACGGTGTTCCTCACAGGCACCGGCCTTCTGTGGTCACTGACGATACCGGCGCAGGCGCGCCCGAGCTACGACGGCAGCGCCCCGACATGTTTCCTGACCGCAGGCGGCGCCCTTGAGATCTGCCGCGACGGCAGCGAAGCGGAAGGTGTCCTGGCTGCACCGCCGGCCTGCCGCTTCGCCCGGGGCGTCCAGCTCTTCCGAATGGCCAAGACCACGCCGCCGGGCCCGATCCAGGCCATCTTCCAGGGCGAAAGCCCCCTGCCGGGCAAGCGCCGGGGCGAGGATTGTCCCGAACGCCAAGCCTTCGACGATCGCGACGGGGGCGCCCTCCATACGGGCATCAGCCCGGAGCAGTTGGCGACCATCCTGCCCCCGGCCCAGGCCCGCTTCGGGGTCGCCCTCCCGGAACGCCGGGACAGGCGTCGGCGTAGGCAGGAGCGGACGGAAACGCCCCAGGAAGGGATCGGCCCCCGCGACCCCATCGCCATATCCGGCCGAGACTGGGCCGGGGAGGAATATTCGTACGTCTTCATGCTCGGGCAGGAAGCCGACGGCACCGGGGCGGAGCCTTCGGAGGATGCACGCCCCCGTCACCGGGGTCGAAGCCGACGCGAGGCGGCCGATGCACCCCAGCAGACTTTGCTCCGCCGCATCCAGATCGAGGCCCGGACCCTGGATTTCGTGCACTATGAGATCCGCACCCGCAACGAAGACGGCGGCCTCGCCTGGGTGCCTTATTCCGAGGACGGGCGGAAGCGCACGGCCCCCGTGCCGGCGGCAATCCTCGACGAGGCGGGAAAACCCATCGCCTCGGCCTGCCCGGCCTCGCCGTTCGAGACGCGTGGGCTTTCGGGCTCCATCAGCATCGTCGAGAAGACCTATCACTACTTCTACACCGACGTGCTGCCCGAGGATTGCGGGCTGCCGCCGGAAAAGCGGCGCATGGGCCTGTTCTTGCGTACCGCGACCGACCTCGCCGCGGACAAGGTCTGGTCTATGCCACGCCGACTGGGCGGAGCTCTTCCGGCCAACAGCCTCGTGCGCGTCGCCCGCGGTAAGGACGCCACGCGCTGGGCCGTTTCCTACACCTGCAGCCGCCCCGCCAACGCACCGGGCGGTCCCGTGGCGGATATCTGTCTGCAATACACGACCGGCCTCGATCCCGCGGACATCGCGGCCCTGACGCTCTATGCCGACCCGGTCGAGGCCGGCCGATCACCGGCCTATCTGGGCCTCCGCTCCGGCGGCAATGGCGCCGGACGGTTCGACCGCAGCGCTCATTTCTGGATGACGAACGCCTACGGCAACCTCGACGTGCCGACCGTCTATGCCGGCAAATCAGGCCTTCTGACCTGGGTCGACCGCCTCGCCCCCGGTGCCGGGGGCTATGAGGGATCCCGCGTCTACGGGCGGCCTGTCAATTGGGCGACATGGACCACGCGGAGGACCGGATCGCCCTGAGGGCGCGCGGTTTCCCTGATAAATTTCCGGTTCGCGTTCAGGCGCCATGCGTCCCGCCCGCTGGGGCGTTATATGGCAGACGGAGCGCCCCGTGATGGCGCGTCAGACCGGCACGATGGACACCGAATCCGACCTCCTGTTCGCCGCGAGCATCGTGTTGATCTCGCTCGTGCTCTCCGCGTTTTTCGCAGGTGCAGAGACCGCCTTCACCGCGGCCTCCCGGGCGCGGATGCACGCCCTGGAGCAGGGTGGCGACCCCAGGGCCAGCATCGTCAACCGCATCCTGGCGATCCGTGAGCGGTTCATCGGCGCGATGCTGATCGGCTACAATATCGTGGCCATCGGCGCGTCAGCTTTCACCACGAGCGTCCTGACGGCCATCTTCGGCAAGAGCGGCGTCATCTACGCCACCATCGGCATGTCGGTCCTCGTGATCGTCTTCGCCGAAGTGCTGCCGAAGACCCTTGCGATCTCCAACCCGGACAAGATCGCCCTGCTCATCGCCCGGCCGGTCGCCTTCGCCGTGGCCATGATGGGCCCGCCTGCCCTGGCCATCGAGCAGGTCGTGCGGCTGATGCTCAAGCCGTTCGGCGTCACCATCGGCGAGCATCAGTCGATCTTGACCGCCGCCGAAGAAATCCGCGGACAGGTGGCGCTCCTCCACCGCGAGGGCGGCGTGGAACGGGCGGAGCGCGACATGCTCGGCGGGCTCCTCGACCTGTCGAATCTCAGCGTCTCGGACGTGATGGTCCACCGCACGAAGATGCGGGCGATCGACGCCGACATGACCTCGCAGGACATCGTCCGGGCTGTCCTGGCCTCGCCCTACACACGCATGCCACTCTGGCGGGGGACGCCCGAGAACATCGTCGGCGTGCTTCATGCCAAGGATCTGCTCCGCGCCCTCGATGCCGCGGGCGGCGACGCGTCCGGCCTGAAGGTCGAGGAGTTGGCCCTGGAGACGTGGTTCGTCCCCGGTACCACGAGCCTGCGGGCTCAGCTCAAGGCGTTCCTGTCCAAGAAGACCCACTTCGCCCTCGTCGTCGACGAGTACGGCGAGGTGATGGGCCTCGTGACCCTTGAGGATATTCTGGAGGAAATCGTCGGCGACATCGCCGACGAGCACGACGTGACGGTGTCCGGCGTGCGCCTGCAGGGCGATGGGTCGGTCAATGTCGATGGCGGCGTGCCAATCCGCGACCTCAACCGCGCCATGGACTGGAATCTGCCTGACGACGAGGCCACGACCATCGCAGGCCTCGTGATCCACGAGGCGAGGACCATCCCCGACCAGGGCACCGCCTTCAACTTCCACGGCTTCCGGTTCCAGGTCCTGCGCAAGGCCAAGAACCGGATCACGACGCTGAAGATCACGCCGCTGTCGGCGACATCGGTGCCGCTACCGGTGCCGAGCGAGCAGCGGGACACGGCCTGAGCCGACCCACTCCGATATCGCCAGCAACGCGAAGCGACCGAGTGCGCCCGGACGATCGAAGCAGTGACGCGTCCCGGGATTTCTTCACAGCGTACGCGACGATGACAATAAGTCGGACGCCCCGCTGCGTCATCGCAAGCATCGCGAAGCGACCCAGGGCAGCGGGACATCTCAGAAAGTTGCGCGTCCCTGGGTTGCTTCACTGCGTTCGCAATGACGATGGTGGAGTGGACCTCACGCAAAAGAAAAGGGGCCGCCTTTCGGCGACCCCCTTCCCGGTTCAGCAGGTGGCGTGGACTTAGAAGTCCATGCCGCCCATGCCGCCGCCGCCCGGCATCGCGGGGGCGCCGCTGTCCTTCTTCGGCGCGTCGGCGACCATCGCCTCCGTCGTAACCAGCAGGCCGGCGACCGAGGCCGCGTCCTGAAGGGCGGTGCGGACGACCTTGGCCGGGTCGACGATGCCGGCCTGGATCATGTCGACGTACTCTTCGGTCTGGGCGTTGAAGCCCCAGGTCTCGGAGTCGGTCTTGTCGGTGATCTTGCCGACCACGATCGAGCCCTCGACGCCCGCGTTCTGAGCGATCTGGCGGATCGGGGCCTCAAGGGCCTTGAGGACGATCTTGATGCCGGCCTGGACGTCCGGGATGTCGGACTTCAGCTCGGCAACCGCCTTCTTGGCACGGAGCAGGGCAGTGCCGCCGCCGGGAACGATACCCTCTTCCACCGCAGCGCGGGTGGCGTTCAGGGCGTCGTCGACGCGGTCCTTCTTCTCCTTCACCTCGACCTCGGTCGCGCCGCCGACGCGGATCACCGCGACGCCGCCCGCGAGCTTGGCCAGACGCTCCTGCAGCTTCTCACGGTCGTAGTCCGAGGTGGTCTCCTCGATCTGCGCCTTGATCTGCGAGATACGGCCCTCGATGTCGGCCTTCTCGCCGACGCCGTCGATGATCGTGGTGTTCTCCTTCTCGATGCGGACGCGCTTGGCACGGCCGAGCATCGGCAGGGAGACGTTCTCGAGCTTGATGCCGAGGTCCTCGGCGATCATCTGGCCCTTGGTCAGGATCGCGATGTCCTCGAGCATCGCCTTGCGGCGATCACCGAAGCCCGGAGCCTTGACGGCCGCGACCTTCAGGCCGCCGCGCAGCTTGTTGACCACCAGGGTGGCGAGCGCCTCGCCCTCGATGTCCTCGGCGATGATCAGCAGGGGCTTGCCCGTCTGAACGACCGCCTCGAGCACCGGCAGCATGGCCTGGAGCGACGAGAGCTTCTTCTCGTGGATGAGGATGTAGGGATCCTCGAGCTCGGCGACCATCTTCTCCGCGTTCGTGATGAAGTACGGGGAGAGGTAGCCGCGGTCGAACTGCATGCCCTCGACGACGTCGAGCTCGGTCTCGGCGGTCTTGGCCTCCTCGACGGTGATGACGCCCTCGTTGCCCACCTTCTGCATGGCGTGGGCGATCATCTCGCCGATCTCCTTGTCGCCGTTGGCGGAGATCGTGCCGACCTGGGCGACCTCGTCGGAGGTCGAGACCTTCTTGGCGCGGGCGATGATGTCCTTCACCGCGGCGGCCGTGGCGAGGTCGATGCCGCGCTTCAGGTCCATCGGGTTGATGCCGGCGGCCACGTACTTGGCGCCCTCGCGAACGATGGCCTGGGCCAGCACAGTCGCGGTGGTGGTGCCGTCACCGGCGATGTCGTTGGTCTTCGAGGCCACTTCGCGCACCATCTGGGCGCCCATGTTCTCGAAGCGGTCGGCGAGCTCGATCTCCTTGGCGACCGTCACACCGTCCTTGGTGATGCGCGGGGCGCCGAAGCTCTTCTCGATCACGACGTTACGGCCCTTCGGGCCGAGGGTCACCTTGACGGCGTCCGCGAGGATGTCGACGCCGCGAAGCATCTTGTCGCGGGCGTCGGCGGAGAAACGAACGTCTTTCGCTGCCATGTCCTAGCTCTTTCGGTTCGAGGATACGCCCCGAGGCCGGTGCGGCCTCAGAAGGGGCTTCAAGCCTGTCAGGGTCGGAAGGGAGGTCAGAGGTTGACCACGCCCATGATGTCCGACTCCTTCATGATGAGGAGGTCTTCGCCGTCGATCTTCACCTCGGTGCCGGACCACTTGCCGAACAGCACGCGGTCGCCGGCCTTGACGTCGAGGGGATTCACCCGGCCGTTTTCGTCGCGGGCGCCCGGCCCGACGGCGATGATCTCGCCCTCTTGCGGCTTCTCCTTGGCGGAATCCGGGATGATGATCCCGCCCTTCGTCCTCTCTTCGCTCTCGATGCGGCGGACGACCACTCGGTCGTGCAGCGGACGGAACTTCATGAGCTGCCCTCTTGCTTCAGGTCTGGAGATGGCGTTGATGCGGCCCGGACGGGTCGCATCGACCCCACGATTAGCACCCTTGTTAGCACTCTCAGATGACGAGTGCTAACGCGTTGGCGAGATAGTCATCGCTCGGTTCCGAGTCAAGATGGTCGCACCCCGCCGGGCCGCGCCGTGCCGCCTTCATCAGGATTGCTGCCGGACATGCTGAACTTTCATGGGGCCGGGCACGGGGCTGGGTCAGGCTCGTCCGGCGGAGGAGATGGCGTGCCCGGTGGCACCGTGTGGATCGACTTGTACGACCCGTCGCCCGAAGAGGTCGCCCAGGTGGAAGCCGAGACGGGTCTGCGGATCCCGACCCGGGCCGCCCTCTCGGAAGTCGAAACGTCCAGCCGCCTCCGTCGGCTGAAGGGTGGGCTGTCACTCTCGACGCCAATGATCACCTTCGAACAGGCCGATTCCCAGCTGAAGCCCTTGGGGTTCCTGCTGACGAAGGATCACCTCGTCACCGTCCGGTTCCACGACCTGCGTGCCTTCGGGTCCGCCGCGAAGCGGCTCACCGAGGACGAAGGCGGCGATCCGGCCGTGATCTTCACCATCCTGCTCGAGGAACTGGTCGACAGCCTCGCGGACTCTTTGGAAGAGATGGCGGTCGATCTGGATTCGTTATCGAGCCGCATCTTCGATTTTGACGTCCGGGGACCATCGGCCAAGCGCCTGGAAGAGCCGCCGCCCCGCCGCCGGGACTTGGCCCTGCGCCGGATCCTGCGGGCGATCAGCCGGAGGGGGAAAGTCCTTGGGAAGATCCGCGCCAGCCTGCTCGGTTTGGAGCGGATCATGCCCTTCGTGTCCAGCGCCTGCGAAGGATTGGAATTGACCGACGACGGGCGTTTCGAGACGATCCGCCGGGATATCGAATCCCTCGATGAGTTCGAGACCCGCCTTGCCGAGAACGTGCAGTTCCTCCTCGACGCGGCCCTCGGCCTCATCAACATCGAGCAGAACAACGTTTTTCGAGTTCTCACCGTCGTGTCGGTGGTCGGAGTTCCACCGACGTTGATCGCATCGATGTACGGCATGAACTTCAAGCACATGCCGGAACTGGACTGGGCCTACGGCTATCCCTACGCCCTGACGTTGATCTTCCTGAGCGCAATCATTCCGATCGTGTATTTCCGGATCCGCGGCTGGTTCTAGCGGGGCTGCCGCGCATGTCGAGGCTGTCCCACCCTCCTTCCTATCCTGTGGTGCCCGCGTCAGCGGGCCTCGAAGGAGCCTTCCGGGGATCGCGCGGCAGGCTGGAGCCCTCCTTCGAGGCGGCTATCGCCGCACCTCAGGATGAGGTGTGTGGAGGGGACGGGTGTCGCAATGAACCCCGGCGAGGGTCGGCAGAAACGGTGAGGGTGCCGCGGATGCCGCGACGGTCCGACCCTCACACTGCACCGATCAATCACGGGCGAGTTGGGCCCGGCCGATCGCGAACACCCGTCCGTCGCCGAGAAGGTGGGCGGTGAAGCCCTTCGGGAAGGCCGCGTCGAACGCCTTGTCGCGGACGTTGAGGCCGCCGGCATAAGCGCCGAGCGCCGGCATGATCAGCCGCTGGCAGTCGGTGACGAAGCAGCGGCGGCGCACGGCCCGGCCGCGGGCCGCCACCTTCCCACAGGGATGGAGGTGGCCGGCGATCTCGCCCACAGCCGGAGCCGGGCCGGGCTCGTGACGCAGTACGAGCCCGCCGAGGGTCATTGCCTCGGCGTAGCGCCCGCCGACGCCCTCCTCCACCTCGGCATCGTGGTTGCCGGCGATCCAGACCCAGTCGCGGCCCTCTTGAAGCGCGGCGATCATGGCCCGGTCACCGGGCTCCATCCGCTCGGGGCCGCGGGCATCATGGAAGGAGTCGCCCAGGGCGATCACCCGGGCCGGATCGTGGCGGACGATCGCCTCGTGCAGGCAGGCCAGCGTCTCCCTGGTGTCGTAGGGGGGCAGGAACTGGCCCGACCGGACGGCGAAGGACGACCCCTTCTCAAGATGCAGATCGGAGACGATCAGGGTGCGGTGGGCTTCGAGCCATAACCCACCGCAGAGGTCGAGGGTCAGCACCTCGCCCGCCAGGGTGATCGTCGGGTGCTTCTGAGTCTTCTCGAGTCGGAGTCCGGCCGCCACCAGGGCATCCTCTAACGTGTCGGGGGAGGGCGAACCGTCGTGCGGGCCGCGGCTCAAGCCAGGGCCTCTTGAAGAAGCTCCGCCTCCGCCTCGGCCAGAATCTCGTCCGCCCCCTCGCCGTAGACCCGCTCGCGGCCGATCTCCAGCATCACGGAGACGGACAGCGGCGATACCCGGTCGAGGGAGCGATGGATGATTCGCCCCTGGATGCGCTCTAGCATCACACCGAGACGCCGCACGTCGAGGAGTCCGGTTGCCGCATCCTGCCGCGCGGCGGCGAGGAGGAGGTGTCCGGGCTCGTGCTTGCGCAGCACGTCGAAGATCAGGTCGGTGGAGATCGTGACCTGACGCCCCGTCTTCTTCTGGCCGGGATGGTGGCGCTCGATCAGCCCCGCGATCACCGCACATTGCCGGAAGGTCCGCTTCATCATCGCCGACTCGTCGAGCCACGCTTCGAGGTCGTCACCGAGCATGTCCTCGCCGAACAGCTCGCCCATGAAACCTGGGTCGATGGCGGCACGCTCGGACACGTCCCGGGTCATCCAGATGGCGATGCCGTAATCGTTGGCAGCGAAACCGAGGGGCCGCAGCCCCGCCCGCTCCAGGCGCCGGGTGAGCAGCATGCCCAGCGTCTGGTGCGCGAGGCGCCCCTCGAACGGAAAAGCCGTGAGGTAGTGGCGCTTGCCCCGGGGGAAGGTCTCGACAAGGAGATCTCGCTCTCCTGGTAGGACGGAGCGGCGGCGTTGCTGCAGCAAATACTCGCCGATGGGCCGCGGCAGCCGGTCCCACGCGAACGGATCGGCGATGATCGCCCGCACCCGGGCCGCGAGTAAGGTCGAGAGGGGGAACTTCGAGCCGGCATAGGAGGGGATGGCAGGGTCCGTCCCCGGTGGGGCACGGGTGACGAGGGCTTCGTCCTCGGCGAGCCCCTCGAATTTCAGGGTTTCCCCCGCGAAGAGGAAGGTATCGCCCGGGGTCAGGGTCTCGGCGAACTCGTCCTCGATCTCCCCGAGCACTCGCCCGGTCTTCGGCAGCACCGCGCCGGGCTTGCCACGCAGGCTCCGGCCGAGCCTCACCTTGACCCGGGCCGCCTCGACGATGGTGCCGACATTCATCCGGTAGGCTTGCGCGGTGCGGGCGTCGCGAACCCGCCACAGCCCATCCGGCCCCCGCAGGATCTTGGCGAAGCGCTCATAGGCCCGCAGGGCGTAGCCGCCGGTGGCCACGTAGTCCACGACCTGCTCGAACCGCTCCCAGGTCAGGCCGGCATAAGGCGCGGCCGAGACTATCTCGTCGTAGAGGTCGCTCGCGTCGAAGGCGTCGGCGCAGGCCATGCCGAGGACGTGCTGTGCCAGCACGTCGAGGGCGCCCTCACGGGCATCGGGGGTGTCCTGGGCGGCCTCCTCGACGGCGTCGAGGGCCGCTTGGCATTCCAGCATCTCAAACCGGTTGCCGGGGACGAGATAGGCCTTCGAAGGCTCGTCCATCCGGTGGTTGGCCCTGCCGATCCGCTGCATGATCCGGCTCGCCCCCTTCGGAGCACCGACATTGACCACGAGATCGACGTCGCCCCAATCGATGCCGAGGTCGAGCGTCGCCGTGCAGACGATGGCCCTCAGCGCCCCCGCCGCCATCGCCGCCTCCACCCGCCGCCGCTGACCCGCATCGAGGGAGCCGTGATGGATGGCGATGGGCAGGGTGTCCTCGTTGAGGCGCCACAGTTCCTGGAAGGTGTACTCCGCCTGAAGCCGCGTGTTGACGAAGACGAGTGTCGTCCGGTGCTGCTTGATGAGGTCGTAGATGGCCTCCATCGAGTGCCAGGCCGTGTGGCCGGAGATCGGCAGGGGCCGCCCGAGATCGAGCATCCGCAGGTCCGCCCTGGCGCCCCCGGCCACGACCACGAGGTCGGCGAGGGGAGGGAGGGGGGACGGCGTCTGCGGCACGAGATACCGCCGCAACTCGTCCGGCTCGCGCACCGTCGCCGAGAGCCCGATCGCGGTCAGGCCGGGGCTGAGCTTGTGCAGACGCGCCATCGCCAGGGACAGCAGATCGCCCCGCTTCGACGTGACGAGGGCGTGCAGTTCGTCGAGGATGACGCAGCGCAGGCCCGCAAACAGATCAGCCGCCTCCCGGTGGGCGATGAGCAGGGAGAGCTGCTCCGGCGTCGTCAGCAGGATGTCCGGCGGACGGCTGACTTGCCGGGTCCGCTTGTGGGACGGGGTGTCACCGGTCCGGGTCTCGACGCGGACGTCGAGGCCGATCCCGGCGATGGGCGCCTCGAGGTTTCGGGCGATGTCGACGGCCAGCGCCTTCAGGGGCGAGATGTAGAGGGTATGGAGAACCGGCTTCTTGGACCGGGGGCCGTTGCGCTCCGCGAGGAAGACGAGGCTCGGCAGGAAGCCCGCCAGCGTCTTGCCGGCCCCGGTCGGCGCCACGAGGAGCGCCGACCGTTCGCCGCGGACGAGACGCACGAGGTCGAGCTGGTGGCTGCGGGGCGTCCAGCCCCGCGATGCGAACCACGCCTGGAAGGCGGGGGGAAGGCCGTCCGCCGGCCCGTTCAGGCGAGGGCCATGAGGAAACGGTCGATCAGTTCGAGGGCGCGCTCGCTCATCGTGCCGGGATACCGCACGAAGACGTGGCATCCTCCGGGATAGATCGCCGTATGCCCGCCGTTGCCGGCCGCCGCCCAGCGGGCGGACATGTAGAGCGTGTCATCCAACAGCGGATCACAGGTGCCCACCGTGAACAAGGCCGGTGGTAGGCCCTTCAGGTCGGCATAGATCGGCGACACGTCCGGCCGGCGCCGGTCGATGCCCTCCCGGACATAGCCGTCGGCGAAGCGGGTCAGGTCCTCGGTGTTCACGACGAGGCGTTCCGCGCCCCAGTTGCGAACGGACGGGGTGAGACCGAGATCGAAGAAGCCGGCATTCAGGTTGGCCCCCCGGAAGGCCCGGCCGAGCCCCTCCTTGTCGCGCAGGCGCAGCATCACCATCACGGCAAGGTGGGCACCCACCGATTCGCCGCCGATGGTCAGGGCGTGGACGCCCAGCTCCGCCCGGCCGGGACCGGCGAGCCACAGGGCGGCGGCTTCGCAATCGAGGAGGGCGGCCGGGTAGGGATGCTCGGGGGCGAGGCGATATTCCACCGAGAGGGTGATGAAGCCGCAAGTATCCGCGACCCGCTCCAGCCAGGGATCCTGCTCGTCGGCCGAGCCCCAGATCCAGCCACCCCGATGGATGTGCAGATAGGCACCCCGGAGCTTGATGCCGGGTTTCGGGCGGATGCACCGCAGGCGCAGAGGGCCGTCCGGCCCCTCGATGGTCAGCCATTCGGCCCTGGCACTGCGGGGCATGGCCGGGGAGGCCTGGGTTCCGGCCCGGCGACGGGCGCGCACTTCCGCGAGCGGGAGCGACCAGGGATCGTCCAGGGCAGCGTGGGCGGCGACGATCTCGGCGTTGAGCCGCTTCGTCTCGGGATCGATCGTCGCCGGGTCGAAGAGGGCGTGGTCGATCATTCTCTCGTCTCTATCGGCCGGCAGGATGCGGGTAGCATGTCCGACATCTTGGCGCGCCTCGCCATGCTTGCCATCTGGGGGTCGGCGGCGAAATCCGCCACCATCGCGGATCACATCGACTTTCGGGACGGTGTGGTGAACCGGCCACGGTTATGCCCGCTTCCGGGACGATGGGAACGTGCCCGAGTGAGAGAATCCATGCTGCTCGATCACGACAGACACCCCGCCGATGCGCCGCCCCACGGGGCATACCCCGCCGGACAGCCCTCGGCCCTGCGCCGGTTCCTCGGCGGCTCGCCCGCGGGCGTCTTCCTGCGCCTCCTGTTCCTCTCCGTCCTCGTCGGCGCCTTCATGTCGATGCTCGGGGTCACGCCGGGGCTGTTGTTCTGGCGTGTGGTCGATTCGGTGCAGGACCTCGTCCATCTCGCCGCGACGCAGCTTCACGATCTGACCGGGTGGATCGTCGCCGGCGCCATCGTGGTGGTGCCACTCTGGCTGATCGCCCGGCTCTTCGCCGTTTCCCGCTGAGGATGACGCGGCGTCTTGTGCGCGGGCGCACGGACGCTGCATGGTCGGAGGCCGGACGGGCTTAAGCCGCGCATAGGCTGCGAGGCTCCGCCGTGACACTCTCGACGCCGATCCCCACCAGCCATCGGCGCGTCCTGACGCTCGCGTTGCCGATGACGTTGGCCAACGTAACGACGCCGCTCCTCGGCTTCGTCGGTGCCGCGGTGATCGGCCGTCTCGGCGATGCGGCCCTGCTGGGCGCAATCTCGCTGGGCGCCGTCATCTTCGATGCGATCTTCTGGTCCTTCGGGTCCCTGCGAATGGCGACGGCGGGGCTGACGGCCCAGGCCGTGGGGGCTGGAAACAAGTCCGAGGTTGACCGGAGCCTCGCCCGGGCTCTCGCCGCCGGGGGGCTGGCGGGCCTCATCATGGTGCTGCTGCAGTGGCCGATCGGCCAGGCGGCAATGTCCTTGAGCGGAGCGAGCCCGGCGGTGGTCGTGGCGCTCGCGAGCTACTTCCACATCCGGATCCTGTCCGCCCCCTTCGCGCTGGCCAACTACGCGGTGCTGGGTTCCGTCCTCGGCCGGGGGCGGACGGATCTGGGGCTCATGCTGCAGGTCGCCATCAACCTCATCAACATCGCCCTGACGCTCGCCCTGGTGCTCGGCGCCGATTTCGGGATCGCCGGTGCAGCCCTCGCCGCCTTGGGGGCGGAAGCGGCAGGCTTGGCGCTTGGCCTCTTCGTCGTGACGCGCCTCGGCTCCCACCCGTTCCGCATACCGCTGGCGGAGATCCGCGACGCGGCGGCTCTGCGGCGGACCCTGAGCGTCAACATCGACGTCATCCTGCGGACCCTGGCCATCATCGCGGCCATCGTCGTGTTCTCTGCGCTCGGTGCGAGGCAGGGCGACGTGATCCTGGCCGCCAACGCGGTGCTCTGGAATCTCTTCCTGATCGGCGGCTTCTTCCTCGATGGTTTCGCCACCGCGGCGGAGACCCTGTGCGGCCAGTCGGTGGGCGCCCGGGACGCCGCGGGCTTTCGTGCGGCAGCGTCCCTGAGCCTTCGCTGGTGCCTCGGCTTCGGGCTGGCGGTGAGCCTGCTCGCGCTTGCGGGGGGTACATCCTTCATCGACTTCGTGACGACGAACGGCTCCGTGCGCGACGCGGCGCGGGCTTTCCTCCCCCTGGCGGCCCTGGCACCCCTCGCGGCGGCGACGGCCTTCGCCTACGACGGCATATATATCGGCGCGACGTGGACGCGGGCGATGCGCAACCTCATGCTGCTTGCCCTCATCGCCTTCGGCATCGCCCTGGCTGTGGTGCACGGTCTGGGCCTCGGCAACGCGGGCCTCTGGATCGCCTTCGTGATCTTCCTCGCGGCCCGGGGAACCGGGCAGGCCATCGCCTATCCCGGCCTTGCCCGCAGAACCTTTCCCTCCGTCTGAACCAGACCTCAGTGCGGATCCTTCCACGTCGTCGCCGAGGCGACGGGCGTGGCGACGGGGGTCGCACGGGGAAGCGCCGCCTCGGCCCGGCGCTGCAGCACAAGTCGCGCGACGGCGACACGGCGTCTCCGGCGAACATGGCGGCGCCCGCTCCGCTCGCTGGAATTGCCGATCACTCCACCGATCACCGCGCCCGCCACGGCGCCGATCGGCCCTCCCACCAGCGCACCCGCCACGGCGCCCGAGCCCACGCCGATCGTCGTCCGGCTCTGGGCCAGCGCCGCCTGCGGCAGGGCCAGAGACCCGGCGAGGGCCAGGATCACGAAAGTCCGGTTCATCGAAAAGTCCACAATCTCAGCGTGTTCAGCGGGCCTTGAATCCCGCGACCGTGACGAAACCACGGCCCATCAACGCTGAAATGGGCAGGTGTCAAACGGCCCGCGTCCTCAATCCAGGGTGCGAAACGCTGATGGCGTGCGTCGCTCCCTGGTTTAGTGTGCAGCGCAACGCGATCACCGGGGCTCATGCCCGCCTCCGCCAAGATCGCGGCGGACACAACGAGCGGCCGGAGCGCCGCGAGGGAAGGACCAAGCCATGGCCACGCTGACCGATCTTCGCCTGCGCCGCAGCGTCCTCTACATGCCCGGTTCGAACCAGCGCGCCCTCGAGAAGGCCAAGACGCTCCCCTGCGATTGCATCATCCTCGACCTTGAGGACGCCGTCGGGCCGGAGGAGAAGGAAGCGGCGCGGGAGCAGGTCTGCGCGGCCGTGAAGAACGGGGGATACGGCGAGCGCGAACTCATCATTCGCGTCAACGCACCGCAAACGCCCTGGGGCGAGGCCGACCTCCACGCCGCCATCGAAGCCAAGCCCGATGCGATCCTGATGCCGAAGGTGTCGTCCCCGGCGGTGCTAGAGAGCATCGCCGACCGCCTCGAATCCCTCGATGCGCCGGAGGAGATCCGTGTCTGGGCGATGATCGAAACGCCGGCTTCGATCCTCAACATTCACGAGATCGCCAAGGCCCGCCGGGACCGGCGCAACCGCCTGACCTGCCTCGTCCTCGGCACCAACGACCTCGCCAAGGACACCTGGGCCAAGATCGTGCCCGGCCGGGCGCCGATGCTGCCCTGGATGATGACCGCCCTGGCCGCCGCCCGTTCGGAGGGCCTCAACATCCTCGACGGCGTGTTCAACGACATTTCGGACGTGGAGGGCTGCCGGATCGAATGCCTCCAGGCCCGGGATCTCGGCTTCGACGGCAAGACGCTGATCCACCCCAGTCAGCTGGAGCCGGCCAACACCTCCTTCGCGCCGACGGAGGAGGAGGTTCGCCGTGCCAAGATGGTGCTCGAAGCCTTTGAGCGGCCAGAATACGCCAAGCGCGGCGCGATCAAGCTGGAGGGCCGTCTCTACGAGCGCCAGCACCTCGCCATGAACCGCCGGGCCGTCACCTGGGCGGAAGCCATCCAGGCCAAGGGATTCTGATCGGGGGATCCGAATTCCGGCCCGAACCGTCAGGAGGGCGCGATGCCCTTCCGAAAACTCATCCCTCCGCCAATGCCCGGGCATCGTGGCCGATGAAGGCACCGATGCCGGCGCCGCCCTCGGCGCGGACGCGCTCGGCGAGGCCACGCTTGATCCGGCCGACGAGACCAGGGCCCTCGTAGACGAGGGCGGAGTAGAGCTGAACGAGGCTCGCCCCCGCGCGGATCTTCGTCCAGGCGGCTTCGGCCGAATCCACGCCGCCGACCCCGACGAGGGGGATCGCATCACCGACCCTCAGCCAGGTCTGAGCCAGCATCCGCGTCGCCGGAGCGAAGAGCGGTCGCCCGGAAAGGCCGCCTGTCTCCCGGGCCAGGGTCGTCTCCCGCAGGTTCGCCGGCCGGTCGACGGTCGTATTCGAGACCACGAGGGCTTCCACCCCCCTGCGCCGGGCGGTCTCGCAGATGGCGTCGAGGGCATCGAGGGCCATGTCCGGGGCTATCTTCAGCAGGATGGCCGCCCGGCTTCCGCCCTCGTCCCTCGCCGCGACGACCCGGGCCAGAAGCTCATCGAGGAAGGCTTCGCCCTGCAGATCCCGCAGGCCGGGCGTGTTGGGGGAGGACACGTTGACGGTCACGAAGGACACGTACGGGACGAGGGCGGCGGTGCAGGCGACGTAGTCGGCCAGCCGGTCGGTGGACTCCTTGTTGGCGCCGATGTTGACGCCGACGATGCCCGGACGGCCAGACCGGTCCCGCAGCCGCTCGACCACCACCGCCAGCCCCTCGCTGTTCAAGCCGAAGCGGTTGATCACGGCCCGGTCGCCGGGCAGCCTGAAGACCCGCGGTTTCGGATTGCCGGGCTGCGGTCGCGGGACGACCCCGCCTACTTCCACGAATCCAAAGCCGAGACCGAGCAGGGCATCGGCAGCGCGGGCGCCCTTGTCGAAACCGGCGGCTAAGCCCACCGGGTTCGGAAAGCGCCGCCCCAGCACCTCCACCGCAAGGCAGGGATCGTCGGCGGCCGGAGAAGGCCGCGGCAGCATCGCCAGGGCGCGGATCGTCAGGTCGTGGGCGCGTTCCGCGTCGAGGCGGTGCAGCAGCGGGCGAACCAGCGGGAAGGCCGCGGCGATCATTGCGGAACGATTCCCTCGGGGAAGCTGTGGCGCCCATCGGGGCCGATGGGCAAATCCTCGACGTCGATCACCGCCGTGAGGGCGAGGTCGCCGTACAGGTGCGGAAACAGGTCTCCGCCCCGGGATGCCTCGTAGCGGAGGGCGGGGCCCAGCCGATCGGCCTCGACAACGATCAGCACGAGTTCGCCTTGTCCGGCGAAATGCCGGGCGGCGGTCTCCGCGACCTGGGCCGCCGTGGAGAAATGGATGAAGCCATCCGCATGGTCCACCGGCGCCCCGGTGAAACGGCCCTGGGCGGTCGCCTCCTGCCAGAGGGACCGCGGGCAGATCTTGTAGATGAGCGACATGGCGATGTTCCTGCGGCAGGTGCGATAGAGGGGCCGGCGCCCTCCGGCAACTGGCACGGCCCGGTTGGCCACCGATCCGGAACCAACACTTCTGGTTTTGATTGCAATTCGCGGGTTGTAGTTCTAGTTTCCTAGCACTAGGCTGAGCGTCTCAGCCGGGCCGGCGCATAGGGCTGACCTTCGCCGGCATCATGCGGGCCGGGGTCGCCGGACCAGTCAGACCAGACTCGGCGGGTCGCATGCTGTCGCACGAACAGATCTGGAACGCCATAGATCGCCTGGCCGAGCGCCACGGCTATTCGGCCTCGGGCCTTGCCCGGCGGGCTGGCCTCGACGCCACGAGCTTCAACCGGTCCAAGCGCGTCGGCGCCGACGGGCGCAAGCGGTGGCCCTCCACAGAATCGATCTCGAAGGTCCTGGCGGCGACCGGGTCCAGCCTCGACGAGTTCCTGCGCCTGATCGAAGCCCGGGCCGTCCCCGCACAGACGATGGTGCCGCTGATCGGCCTCACGCAGGCGGGTTCCGGCCGGGTCTTTACCGACGAGGGCATGCCGACCGGCGGACCGGGCTGGGAAGAGATCGAGTTTCCCGATCTCGGTGAGGAGAGAGCCTTCGCCCTGGAAGTGCAGGGCGATTCGATGATGCCCCTCTTCCGTGATGGGGACGTGCTGATCGTTTCGCCAACGGCGAGCGTGCGCAAGGGCGACCGCGTCGTCGCCCGGCTTCATGGGGGTGAGGTGCTGGCGAAGGAACTGCGCCGCCGTACGGCGCGCACGGTGGAACTGGCCTCCCTGAACCCGGAGCACGCCGACCGTATCCTGAACGTCGGCGAGATCGCCTGGATGGCCCGCGTCATGTGGGTTCGCCAATAGCGACCAGGGAGAGATCGCGCGCCGGGGCCTGGACACCGGCGCCGCGGACGCGATCTTGGTTCCGGCATCGGCGCAAGCTTTCGAGGCTACCCGACGTCATGGCCCGGCCCCGGAGGCCCGGCCGCAAACGGTTTTTGCGAAGGCGGGGATGGCGCAGCCTGATTCGGATTCCGACGCGGCTCCCTTCGGTCCTGCCGTCCGTGCGGTGCTCGCCGCCCTGCCGACGCCGAGCCTTGCCGTTGATACGACCGGCGCGATCCTGTGGGCCAATCCAGCGCTCCATGCCCTCACCGGGTTCGACGAAGCCACGCTCAAAGGGAGGGGCCTCGATGCCCTGGCATTTCCCGGGGAGCACGACTTCGATCCGTCAGCCTCGGGCGCAAAGGAGTTCCTCGCCAGAAAGGCCGATGGTGCGACGTTCTGGGCGAACCTGACCCTCGCCCCCATCGGCGACGGCCCATACCGGATCGGTCAGGTCCTGGACGTGACGGTTCGGCACGAGGCCGAGGCGGCACTGGCCCTCTCCCGCCAGCGGGAGGCGCTAGGGCTGCTGACCAACAGTGTCGCCCACGAGTTCAACAACTTCCTGCAGATTCTGATCGGCTACATCGACGGGCTCAAGCGCCGCCTCGGCGACCGGCCCGAGCCGTTCATCCAGCGGGCGATCTCCCGCTCCGCCGACGCCACGGAGCGCGCCGCGATTCTGACCCGGCATTTGCTGGCCTATTCCCGCCGCATCGCGCCCGACGTCAGGCCGGTGGATCTCGATGCGCTCCTGGCCGAATTGAGCGAACGCCTGCGCGCCGACCTTCCACCCGGCATCCGGTTGTCCGTCGCATCGACGCCGGGGCTGCCCCGCGCCATGACAAACCCGACGCAAATCGAGTTCGCCCTCCGGCACCTAGTCTCCAACGCCTGCGAGGCGATGCCGGACGGGGGTCTGCTGACGCTCGCGACCTTTCACATCGAACCGGGCGACCGCACCCTTCAGAATCCCGGCCACGGCGCGGTGGGGATCATCGTCGGGGATACCGGCCACGGCATGTCGCCGGAGATGCTGGCGCGGGCCCTTGCGCCGTTCCAGACCAGCCGCGAGGCGGGACGCGGCGCAGGCCTCGCCATCGTCCACGGCCTGATGAAGCGCCAGAACGGCACCATTTCCCTCGACAGCGAGCCCGGCGGCGGCACCCGCGTGCGCCTCGTCCTTCCAGCCGCATCCGAGCGTGTTCTGCACTGAAAAGCAGGCCGGCTTAGGCCGATACGCTGGCACACGGACTAAAACCGACGCACAGCCGTTCCCATATCGTCCCCGGCGGCGTCGTCGCCGGTTCGTCTTCTGAGGCGTTTCATGTCCACTTTACGTACGCGCGGCCGGCGCAGGGCGGCCCTCCTGGCGCTCGCCGCGGCGCTGACCGTCGCGGCCCCCATCGCCGAGGCCCGGCCCGGCGGCGGCGGATCCATGGGTTCGCGCGGATCGCGCACCTACACGGCCCCCTCGGCGACACCCACGGCGCCGGGCGGCGGCATGACGATGCAGCGCAGCCAGACGGCCCCGTCGCCGGGAATGAACAATCCTGGGATGGCGAACCCTGGAATGCAGCCCTCCGGCAGGCGGTTCGGCGGCGGCTTCTTCGCGGGCCTACTCGGCGCTGGGCTTCTCGGAGCCCTCTTCGGCAGCGGCTTCTTTGGCGGCCTCGGCGGATTGGCGTCCATGATCGGCATGCTGTTCCAGGTCGGCCTCGTCATCGTCGTCGTCATGCTGGCGCTGCGCTTCTTCCGGCGCCGCAACGAGCCGGGAGCGGCTTCCTATGCGCGCACCGGGCCCGGCGGACCCGCCCCCGGAATGGGCGGCCCGATGGGCGGTTTCGGCGGCGGCGCGGCCGGGGCTGCGCCCCGCTCGCCGCAGATGCGACAGGTGCAGATCGGCCCGAACGACTTTCAGGCGTTCGAGAAGCTGCTCGGCGAGATCCAGGATGCCTATTCCCGCGAGGATCGGGTGTCGCTGTCGAACCTCGCCACGCCGGAAATGGTCGGCTACTTCGATGAGGAATTGCAAGGAAATGCCTCGCGGGGGGTTGTGAATCGGATCTCGGACGTCAAGCTTCTCCAGGGCGACCTCGCGGAAGCCTGGGGTGAGGACCGGACCGATTACGCCACCGTCGCCATGCGGTACGCCCTGCGGGACGTCACGATGGAACGCGGCAGCGGCCGGGTCGTCGCCAACGGCGATCCCGAGGCGACCGAGCTCTGGACCTTCCAGCGCCAGCCGGGCCGCGGCTGGGTGCTCTCGGCCATCCAGCAGACCCGGTAAAACCAGACGTTGGATTGAATAGGCCGGCGCTACCCAGCGCCGGCCTTTTTTCGTTCCGCATCCCAGGCGTTGGCGAGGGCCACGAAGCCCTCCACCGGGATTTCCTCGGCGCGGGCCGTCTCGGCGATGCCGGTAGCCGCAAGCAGCGAGGCCGGGTCCGGCACGAGCGCCTTAAGGCTCTGGCGCAGCATCTTGCGCCGCTGGCCGAACGCTGCCCGCGTGACCGCTTCCAGGGCTCCCGCCCGGCATGGCATCGGCACGGCACGGGGGACCAGCCGCACCACGCTCGACGTCACCTTCGGCGGCGGCACGAAGGCCGAGGGCGCTACGTCGAACAGGATCGAGGCGTCCGTCCGCCAGCCACACAGCACCCCGAGCCGGCCGTAATCGGCCCTCTCGTCCGGGGTGGCGACGATCCGCTCGGCCACCTCCCGCTGGAACATCAGGACGGCGCTGTCCCACCAGGGCGGCCACGTTTCCCCCGCGATCCACCCGGTAAGCAGGGCGGTGCCGACATTGTAGGGAAGGTTGGCCACGATCCGCGCGCTTCCGTCCCCGATGAGGGGCCGGGGGTCGAACTCCAGGGCGTCGGCATCGACGACGTGGAGGCGACCGGGATAATGGGCCGCCACCTCGGCCAGGGCCGGGAGCGCCCGCGGGTCGCGCTCGATGGCCACCACCTTTGCCGCTCCCGCGGCCAGAAGCGCCCGCGTGAGCCCGCCGGGACCGGGCCCGACTTCCACGATGGTCACCCCCTCGAGGGGGCCGGCGGCCCTTGCGATCCGACCCGTGAGATTGAGGTCGTAGAGGAAGTTCTGGCCAAGCGCCTTCTTCGGTTCCAGGCCGTGGCGTGCCACCACCTCCCGCAGGGGCGGCAGCCCGTCGAGTGCGCTCACAATTCATCCTCGGGGTCGAAATGATGGGCGCCCGCCGATCGCGGCCGCCCGGCATAGACGCTCGGCGGCTCCCGCTGCCCGTCCCACGGGCGCGGCGTGGCGCCCGCGAGCCGCTTGGCGAGGCGAAGGGCCGCCAGCAGGCTGTCTGGCCGGGCGATGCCCTTGCCGGCGATGTCGAAGGCGGTGCCGTGGTCCGGCGACGTCCTCACGAACGGCAGGCCGAGGGTAACGTTCACGCCATCGTCGAAGGCGATGGTCTTGATGGGGATCAGCGCCTGATCGTGGGTTGGGGCGAGGGCGACGTCGTAGGTCGCCCTGGCGCGGGCGTGGAACAGGGTGTCGGCGGGGAGGGGACCCCGGATGTCGATCCCCTCGGACCGCAGGCGCGCCACGGCGGGGGCGAGCACGTCCCGGTCCTCGTGCCCCATCGTCCCCGACTCCCCGGCATGGGGGTTGAGACCGGCCAGGACGAGCCGCGGCTCGGGGAGGCCGAACCGTTCACGCAGATCGCGGGCGACGATGCGTCCGGTTTCCTCGACGAGGCTCTGGGTCAGCAGCCCCGGCACGTCCTTGAGGGGCACGTGGATGGTCACCGGCACCACCGCCAGGGTCTGGCTCCAGATCATCATGACGGGCCGTGGCGGCTCCGTACCGGGCGGGACGGCGAGGGCGGCCAGGAACTCCGTATGGCCCGGATGGGCGAACCCGGCCCTGGTCAGGACGTGCTTGGCGATCGGGTTGGTGACGACGGCAGCCGCGCGTCCGGCCCTGACCAGACCGACGGCGGCGCTGATCGATTCGATCACCGCCCCGGCATAGGCCGGATCGGGCATGCCGGGTTCGGCCGAGACCGGCGTGCCGCTCGGCAGGGCGACCACAGGGAGCGCCCGGGGGAACACATCGGACGCCGTCTCGGGATCGACCTCGGCAACCGGCACGAGGCGGTCGAGGCGAAGGGCGAGGCGTTCGAGGAAAGCCGGGTCGCCAATTACGAAGAACGGCGGCAGCGGATCGGGACCGCCCCGTTCGAGCCAGGCGGAAAGCGCCAGCTCCGGGCCGATGCCGGCCGGATCACCGAGGGTCAGGGCCAGTGGCAGCATGGCCCTCTCATACCCTGCTCTCGCTCTGGCAGATACCGGGTTCGCCGCGGCACCCGACCGATTTGCGTTGGGCGGACCGCCTGTCATTCCCACCCGCGACCTCATCCTAAGGTGCCGTCGCGGAGCGAGGGCCTCGAAGGAGGACTCTAGGTCCCGCGCGCTTACTGGAGCCCTCCTTCGAGGCCGCTTAGCGGCACCTCAGGATGAGGGAGGGGGTGGGATGGATCGAGTGGGGCCCATCCCACCCGTCATCACGCAGTCCGATCGGGAACGTCGTCAGTGCGGCGAGGCGATGCCGTCCGCCGTGGTGGCGACGCCCACGTTCTGGCGAAGGTCGGCTTCGCCGAGGGTCTTGAGCTCGACGCGCAGCAGCACGGTCTGGTTGCGCTCGCGGACACCGGTCGCCGTCGCGATGGGCGAGTTGATGTAGTTGAGCGTGACGGTGGTGCACTCGTCCTGGTAACCGCCGCCGAAGCTTGCGCCCGCAGCGTAGAACCGACCCGGATTCTCATAGATCGGCGCGGCACCGATGGGGTTTACGAAGTAGTTCGCTAGCGCATCCGAATAGGTGTTGCGCACGTCGAGGTAGTGCGTGAGGTCGAGGAGGAGGGATCCGGAGACGAACCAGTTCGGCGTGATGTTGTAGGTCGCCGAGGCGGTCAGGCCCTCGCGGTAATGGCTGTAACCGAGGAGCGGCTGCGCCTCGTAGTAGGAGTAGAACAGCGAGGTCGTCAGGGGCACGAACGGCGCGAAGCGGGCGGTCACGCCGGTCTCGAACCGCGCGACGTGGAAGTCGGCCTGATTGAACCGCGCCCGCGTGATGAAGGTGATGTTCTGGTTCGGAGACACCTGGAATCGCCCGACATAGTCGGACAACGTCTTGTCCAGGCCGGATTCTAGGCCGGTATTGGCAAGGTCGCCCCGGCGGAACGAGTTCACGCCGGCAAGCTGGATCGACTCGCCGAACAGCACGTTCGCGTACCACCCCGAGGGAGTGACCACGGAGTACTGCCCGCCGAGATTGGTGCGCACACCACCCTCGACCCGGTCGTAACCGGAAAACTTGTCCCATTCGAACAGCGACGTGTCGTCGAAGACGAGGCTTTGGGCATCTTCGTTGGGCAGGCGGCCGATCTTCGTCTCCGACGGGCGTAGGAGCAGCTGGCCGATCGGCTCGATCGTGTGGACGCCGAGGCCGCCAAAATTCGCGACGAAGGGATAGCGATAGTCTAGGCCAACCGTCGGCATGACCCGCCCGGACACGCCGTCGTCGATCCGCGCCACCGAGGGGGCGAGGTCGTTCTGGTAGCCGGACAGGTTGGGGTTCACGAAGAACGTGTCCGCCCGCAGGGACGCGAAGGGCGTGAATTTCTGCCCGTAATCGTCGATGAAGCTCCGCCGCCACGTCAGCTGCGCCGAGGCGCGCGTGTCCTGCCCGGCGAGGCCCTGGATGAGACAGGCGCCGCGGGCGAAGACTGCGCAGGTCTGGTAGAGCGGGAAGCTCACGCCGTTCACGCTCGGCGAGAACAGGTACGTCGTCGTCCGCGGCAGGCCCTGGTACTGGGTCACCTCGCGGTTCAGGCTCGTGATGTTGGCCTGGAAGCGCAGCTCGCCGCCGATCTCCGGCGGGGCGTTGACGCGCTTGTCGTAGTCGATCACCGGGGCGACGATCGGCTGCTGCTTCTGCCAGTCGAAGCTCGACAGGCCCTTGAAGTAGTAGGCCCGCGCATCGAACCACGAGCGGTCGCCCTGGCCGGTCAGATAGGCCGTGGAGACGGCTTCACGGAAGAAGTCGGTGGTGATCGATTGATTTCGGATCCGGTAATTATCCAGGAACCACTTGTCGGTGACACCGACCACGTCCCAGCCCGTCCGCCAGCGTTCGTTGATGTAGAACCGCCCCTGGCTCTCCACAGACCCGCGGAAGTCACGCTCGCCGGCGCCCAGGGGGCTCGGCAGGAAGGCGGACGGCGTCGTCTGAGAGATCCCCGACAGCCGCAGACTGTAGAAGCCGTTATCCAGCCGATGCCGGAACTCGGCCTGCCCCAGGACGCCCTGACGGCTCAGGATGGTCGGCGTCAGGGTCAGGTCGTAATTCGGCGCGAAGTTGATGAAGTACGGCAGGGACACGCCCTTGCCGAGCGCCGTGGTCGAGATGAACCGCGGCGTCAGGAAGCCGGTCTTGCGTTTCTCGGTCGGGTCCGGCGCCTCGAAATAGGGCAGATACAGCACCGGAATGCCGGCGAGCTCGAGGGTGGACTCCTCGAAATAGATCGTATGGGTCTCGTTGTTGTGGATGATCTTCTGCGCCCGGATCTGCCACAGGGGCGGCTTCTCCGGGGCGTCCTTGCACGGCTCGCAGGCGGTGTAGCTGCCGTAGTCGAACGAGGTCTGCTCGCCGTCCACCCGTTCGCCGCGGGGCGCGGAGAAGCGAACCCGGACTGTCTCGTTCTTGCGCTCGACCGATTGCTGGACACGCAGCGAGTCGACGAAGCCGGTCTTGAAGTCGTCCGTCAGCTCCATCTTCTCGCCGGTCACGACGCCGCCATCGGCCTCCGTCAGGCGGACGTTGCCCTCGGCGAAGACGCGGCCGGTTCCCCGGTCGTAGCGCACCCGGTCCGCCTGAAGGGTCCGCGGGCCGTAATGCAGCTCCGCATTGCCCTTGGCGGTGACGGTGTTGTGATCGTTGTCGTAGATGAGCTCGTCGGCCTCGACGAGGAGCTTCGCGTCCGCCTTCACCTTGGGCGCGGGAATGCCCTGCGCGTGCCCGATGGACACAGGCAGCACGGCGACCGTCAGAGCAGCCGCAAGCCAGGTATTCCGCAGGATGTCGGCGACCTTACGCAACGCCTGTCCCAACCCCGGTGACGACTTCCGCCACGACCTTCACACTCGTCTCCCGACCCGCGCGGGCCGCAGGCTTCAGCCGTCCTCTTGGTACAGAAGCGCGAGCGTACCGAGAAGACTTCCTACGATCGCCGGGAACCATGCAGCCACAGGTGTTGCAAGCATGCCCGAGGCGCCGAGCCCCTCCATGATCTGGCGGACCACGTAGAGCGTGAAGCCCGCCGCGACGCCACCAAGGACGAGTTTTCCAACACCACCAAAGCGGAAGAACCGTAACGAAACGGTTGCAGCCACCAGCACCATGGCCACGAACAGAATCGGCCTCGCCCAAAGCACATCGTATTGCAGTCGGTACCGGGTCGCATCCAGTCCGGCCCGTTCGGTCTGTGCAATGGTGGCGGGCAGTTGCCAGAAGGGCACAGATTCAGGGCTGGTGAAGCGCTGACGGACCCGTTCCGGCTCCAGGTTCGAGGCGATGAGGTAGGTGTTGTAGCTCTCCGGCGGCTCGTCCGGCTGCATGACGCGGGCGTCGGTCAGCTCCCAGAAACCGTCGTGGAGGATGGCCCGACCGGCGACGATCTGCGCCGTGAAATTCCCGCTGTCATCGAAGGTGAAGATCCCCACCCCCGCCAGCGTCGTGGTGCCTTCGATGGCCGTTTCAGCCCGAATGATCGCCTCGCCATCCACACTTTTCTGGCGCAACCACAGGTCCTTGCCCGACGCAGCTTTGGTCGACCGGGCGAAAATCTTCGCCTCGATTTCCGTGGATCGCTGCTTCAGCATCGCCGAAACGGGGTTGTAGACGCCGACCGCGACCGCGCCCAAGGCCAGGGCGACGAACAGGCCGGGCTGCAGGAACTGCCACGCCGAGATGCCGGCGGCGCGGGCGACGACGAGCTCCAGCTTGCGGGACAGCTGGAGCATCGCGGCCATGGAGCCGAACAGCACGGCAAAGGGCAGCACGCCTTCTGCGACGGTGGGCGTGCGGTAGAGCGAAAGCTGCGCCATCAGCCCCGTCGAGGCCCCCTGCGACTCGCCCGCCCGGCGCAGGAGCTCCACGAAGTCGAGGGTGTAGACCAGGGCGAAGACGGTGACGAAGACGCCGAGCACCGTGCGCGCGAACCGCGCGGCGAAATACCGGCCGAGGGTGGGTCCGATCAGCATCGCGTGCCGTCACTGCGCCGGGGCGAGGCGGGTCGGGCGGAGCCGCCCCCGGACGAACCGGACGAGACCCGCGTTGAAGGCCCGCACGCGGTTGCCCTGAAAAATGAGCAGGCTCGACAACAGGATCGCCACGAGCGGGGCGCCGTAGATCGCCGTCACCGCGCTGGCACTGCGGGCGGCCGCGCTCACGGCGGCGAAGCCTGCGATGCGCAGTGCGACCACGGCGATGATCGCCCCGGCAATGGCCAAGCCGCGACCCTGGCGGGTGGTGCGCGGGTCGCCCAAAGCGGCGAAGGCGATGAAGACCAACGCGAGGGGATAGAGGGCAGCCGAGAGGCGGTCGTGCAGTTCGGCCCGGAACCGGCCCTTCTGAAGCTGGTAGTAGGCTTCGCTTCGGTCGGGGAAGAGAAGTTGCGAGGTGGAGCGCTCGCGCGGCTTGTAGATCGTATCGGAGTCCGGCGGCGCGAAGGCGGCGAGGTCGATGGTGTAGCGGTCGAACTTCAGGATCGAGGAATCCCGGCTGTCCTTCTGCTGCTGCAGCACGGTCCCGTGTTCAAGGATCAGGTAGCTCTGCCCGTCGATATCGACGGCATTGCCGCGGTCGGCGAGATAGACCTTCGTCTTCCCGGCCTCACGCCGGTCCTGGATGAACAGACCCAGTAGGACGCCCCCCGGTCCGCGCTGGCGGAAATGGAAGGTGATGCCGTTGTCGAGCTGGGTGAATTGCCCTTCCTTGACCACGTTGGCGATGAAGTCGCCCCGGACCCGGGTGATCACGTCCCGGAGTTCCTGAAAGCTCGCCGGCATCACAACGATGACGACCACGCCCACGAGGAAGCTGACGCTGATGGCCAGCGTCACGAAGGGTCGCAGAAGCGACCGGGGCGGCATGCCCGCCGCCGACATCACGATCAGCTCGGAGTCGCCGTTGAGCTTGTTGAGGGCGTAGATCGACCCGATGAAGAGGGCCACGGGGGCGATCACCACGATCAGCGTCGGGAGCGACAGGGCGGTGACGAACAGGAAGACGAGCAGCGTCTGACCCTTGGCGGTCACGAGGTCGAGTTCGCGCAGCGCCTGGGTGACCCAGATCGTCCCCGTCAGACCGAGGAGGCAGGCGAGCGTGCCGCCTGCCGCGATCCGGAAGATGTAGCGTCCGACCTGCCTCATCGTCCCAGCGGCCTGCTCCGTCACGGCGCCCCCAAGCTCGCATGACGTGACAAGTAGGGCGATTCCAGGGCCTTCGCGCCGCGTTGCGTTCTTCGTGTCAAAGGCTACACAGGTCGGATTGCGCAACGCGGCCGACGTTTCCCACGGCCGAGGCGGCGGGATGGCGGCTCAAGCATGACGGACAAGATCGATATCGCTTTCGGGCCCCTCGGCCAGGGCGGCCAGGGCGGCCAGGGCGACCTCGTGGTGTTCCTGGGCGACGATCTGGCGCTCGGCGGCCCGGCGAAGGACGCCCTCGGCGGCGCCGGGACCGACCTCGTGGCGAAGGCCGCCGCGTCCGAAAAGTTCAAGGGCCGCTCCCTCTCGGCGATGGTCCTGCCGGCCCCGGCCGGCCTCTCCGTCGACAGGCTCGTCGTCGTCGGTCTCGGCAGCGATGCGGACCGGGCCAAAATCGACTGGCCGGCGCTGGGCGGCTTCACCGCGGCGAAGGTCTCCGGACGGAATGCGCGGATTGTCCTCGACCTTCCCGGTGTTGCGACCGGACCGGAGCAGGCCGCCGCCTTCGCCCTCGGGGCGCGGCTGCGGGCCTACACCTTCGACCGCTACAAGACGAAGAAGAAGCCCGACAGCGAGGACAAGGCCGGCACGAGCCTGACGGTCCTGACGGCTGACCACGCGGCCGCGAGCCGCGAGGCCGAGAACGCCCGCACCCTCGCGGAGAGCGTCATCCTCGCCCGCGACCTCGTCAACGAGCCGCCGAACGTCCTCTTCCCCGAGGAGTTCGCCCGCCGGGCCGGCGAGTTGGCCAAACTTGGCGTGGAGGTCGAGACTCTCGACCCGGCCCGGATGCGCGACCTCGGCATGGGCGCGCTCTTGGCCGTGGCGCAGGGCTCCGTGCGGGAGCCCCGCGTGGTGGTCATGCGGTGGAACGGCGGTTCCGCCGGGGAGGCGCCCGTCGCCCTCATCGGAAAGGGCGTGGTGTTCGATTCCGGCGGCGTGTCCATCAAGCCCGGCGCCGGCATGGAGGACATGAAGGGCGACATGGGCGGTGCGGCGGCCGTGGTGGGGGCGATGCACGCCCTGGCTTCGCGCAAGGCCCGCTGCAACGTGATCGGCGCCATCGGCCTTGTGGAAAACATGCCCGACGGCGGAGCCTACAGGCCGTCGGATATCCTGACGTCCATGTCGGGTCAGACCATCGAGGTGATCAACACGGACGCCGAAGGGCGCCTCGTCCTCGCGGACGTGATCACCCACGTCGTCCGTTCGGCGAAGCCACGGGCGATGGTCGATCTCGCAACCCTCACCGGCGCCATCATCGTCGCCCTGGGCCAGGACATCGCCGGGATGTTCTCCAACGACGACGGGCTCGCCGAGAAGATCCGCGCGGCGGGCGAGGCGACGGGCGAAGCCGTGTGGCGGATGCCGCTGATCCCCGCCTACGACAAGGCCATCGACTCGAAGTTCGCCGACATGAAGAACACCGGCGGGCGCCACGGCGGCGCGGCGACGGCGGCTTCGTTCATCAAGCGCTTCGTCGAGGACGTGCCGTGGGCTCACCTCGACATCGCAGGCGTGGCCATGTCCTCCACCTCGAACGAGATCAACAAGAGCTGGGGTGCGGGTTGGGGCGTCCGTCTCCTCGACCGGCTCATCCGCGATCACTACGAGGCGCGCTGACCCGCGCAGGAGCCGGGCCTATGACGGGCGACGCTTTCCTCGACACTGTCGGCGCGGGCGCATCGCCCGGCGGGCCCCGGCCGGCGACGGCCCCGGCCGCCCCGGCCCTTACTGAGGCTCTGGCTCCGATAGCGGCGATGCTGGCGGCGCTGTTGCTGGTGGCCGCCACTGGGCTGAGCCGCCGGGTGGCACTCCCGGAGGCGGTCGAGCCCTACGCCTACGGCTTCTTCCTCGACCGTTACCCACTCTTTGCCTTCGCCCTGGTCTACGGCGCGGCGAGGATCATCGCTGTCGCCTCCAGTGGCGGCGCGGCGACGGTGTCCCGGCGCCTCATTATCGCCTGTGCCGGTCTCGTTCTCCTTGCCGGAGCAGGACTTTATCCGACCTTTGGCGGGCTCATGCTGCGCGGCGGATATGCGACCGGCAGCATGGCCTTCCTGACGGGCCAGCCCCTCTGGCTCGCCTATGCCCTGGGGGCGGGGATCACTGCTGCGATGTTCGGCGCGATCGTCGGCGGGGCGGGTATCGCGGCCAACCGACCCCTGCGCCCGACCCTCAGGCGGGCCAGATGGGCGGGCCTTTCCTTCCTGTGCCTCTGGTTCGGGGCCATTGTGCTTGGCCTTGCCCACGCGTTCGGAGTCGGCCCGTGGCCGGCGCGGGCGATGACCCTGGCCGAGGCCACCCTTGCCGCCGGCCTCCTCCTCCTCGCTGCGTCGCCCCACGGGATCGTCACGGCGTTACGCGGACGCCGGTCTGTCGCCTGAAGCCGCCTTGTGCTGTCTCCCCGCATCGCCCAAAATCCCGGCTGGGATAGCGGGACGAGCGGCCGTCAGAGCCGCACCTGCGGGAGGTACGCCATGAAGGCCAGCGCAATGATGCAGCGTGACATGACCGTCGCGTCAGACGTGTCGGCCTCCCGGCCATGGCTAGCCGCCTACCCGCCCGGCATGCGTCCCGACATCGACACGGAGGCGCTCGGAACTCTCAACGACCTCTACACGCGCAGCATCGCCGCCTTCGCCGACAGGCCGGCGGCTACCTGCTTCGGCTCAGATCTGACCTACGCCGATCTCGGCCGGCAGGCCCGCGCCCTGGCGACTCATCTGCAGGCGGACGGGGTCGGCAAGGGTGACCGGGTGGCGATCATGCTGCCCAACGTACCCTCCTATCCCGTGGCGATCGTCGGCGTGCACCTCGCCGGAGCAGTCGTGGTCAACATCAACCCGCTCTACACGAGCCGAGAAGTTGCGGCGCAGATCGCCGATTCCGGCGCCCGGGTGCTGATCGTTCTGGAGAATTTCGCCCATACGGTTGCGGGCGCCTTGGGCGAGATCGACCTGCGCCGGGTGGTGCTCGCCGCACCCGGCGATGGCCTGGGGCTGAAGGGCCGGGCAATCAACCTCGCAAGCCGCCATGTGCGCAAGGCCGTGCCGCCCTATCGGCTACCCGCCGGCTTGACCGTCCGCCTCGGCGCGGTGCTGAAGAAGCGGGGGGTGCCCCGTTCCGTACCGGTCTCCCCGGACGACCTCGCCTTCCTGCAATATACCGGCGGCACGACGGGCGTTGCCAAGGCCGCCATGCTCACCCACCGCAACGTCTCGGCGAATGTCGAGCAATGCGCGACCTGGTTCGAGTCGCTCGATACGAGCCGGCGCCGCGTGACGGTGACGGCGTTGCCGCTCTATCACATCTTCGCCCTGACGGCCTGTTTCCTGTTCTCCGTGCGGACCGGGGGAAGCTGTCTGCTGATCCCGAACCCGCGCGACTGCGACGGCTTCGTGAAGATCCTCTCGCGCACGCGCTTCACCGGGCTCGCGGGGGTCAACACCCTGTTCAACATGCTGGTGAACCATCCGAAGATCGGAACGGTGGACTTTTCCGCCCTCGACTTCGTCATCGGCGGGGGCACCGCCGTACAGAGTACCGTCGCGGCGCAGTGGAAAACCCTGACCGGCCGTACGATCATCGAAGGATACGGCTTGTCCGAGACGTCCCCCGTCCTCTGCGCGAACCCCCATACCTTGCCGGCATTCAGCGGGACGATCGGTTACCCGCTTCCTTCGACCCTGGTCTCGATCCGCGACCCCGACGGGCGCCCCGTGCCGTTCGGCGAGCGAGGGGAACTGTGCGCCAAGGGCCCTCAGGTGATGCCGGGCTACTGGAACCGGCCTGACGAGACCGAGCGCGTGATGACGCCGGACGGGTACTTCCGAACGGGGGACATCGCCGTGATGGATGAGGACGGACAGGTCCGCATCGTCGACCGCCTGAAGGACATGATCCTCGTGTCGGGTTTTAACGTCTATCCGAACGAGGTCGAGGACGTGATGGCGTCCCATCCGGGTGTTTTGGAATGCGCCGTGGTTGGTACGCCGAGCGCCGAGACCGGCGAGATGGTCGTCGCGCATGTGGTGCTGAAGGACCTGGGCGTCAGCGCCGACGCCCTGCGGGCCTACGCCCGCACACAGCTCACCGGCTACAAGGTTCCCAGGGCGGTGGTGCTGCACGACGCGCTCCCCAAGACCAATGTCGGAAAGGTGCTGCGCCGGGTCCTGCGCGACGAGACGCCGCCGGCCTGAACCAAAAGGCTCGATCCCGCGACGTAACCTCGCGGGTTCCCTCGCCGAATGGTGAGTGGGGCCGGCTTGCCCGGCCCACGATCGGGAACGATCTGTTCTTTCGATCGAGAGCCGCAGGGCAGGGAGACGACCATGCTGATCAGGCGCCACCGCGAATGGGAGATTCCCGAAAGCCACGCCACGCCTGAGACGATTTTCCTTAACCGGCGTGCGTTGATCGGAAGCGCTGCCGGCCTGGCAGCCGGCTCGCTGATCGGCGGCGGCGCCCGGGCGGCCAGCGAAGCCGCCCTTTATCCGGCGCCCCGCAACGACAGCTACGTGCTCGACCGTCCCGTCACGGCTGAGCGCTTCAGCGGCGACTACAACAATTTCTACGAATTCGGCATGTCGAAGACGGTTCTGCCGGCCGCCAACGCGCTCAAGACGTCACCCTGGACGCTCAAGATCGACGGGCTGGTTGAGAAGCCGTTCGAGATCGGCGTGGACGATCTGATCCGAAAGGTAGGCCTGGAGGAGCGGCTCTATCGCCATCGCTGCGTGGAGGCATGGTCGATGGCGGTACCGTGGACCGGTTTTCCGCTGTCGAAGCTGGTGGCTTTGGCCAAGCCGGCCTCCGGCGCGAAATATATACGCTTCGAGACCTTCATGGATAAGGCGATTGCGCCTGGCCAACGGGTCTTCTACTACCCCTGGCCTTATGTCGAAGGCCTCACCATGCCCGAGGCGGGCAACGATCTCGCCTTCGTGGTGACAGGAGTTTACGGCAAGCCGTTGCCGAACCAGTTCGGAGCGCCGATCCGCATCGCCGTCCCGTGGAAATACGGCTTCAAGTCGGCCAAATCGATCGTGAAGGTTTCCTTCACCGCCGACAGGCCAAAGACGTTCTGGGAGGGTCTCCAATCCTCGGAATACGGCTTCTGGGCGAACGTGAACCCCGCCGTGCCGCATCCGCGCTGGAGTCAAGCGAGCGAGCGCGTGCTTGGTAGCGATCAACGGGTGCCCACACTGATCTACAATGGCTACAGCGAGCAGGTCGCCGGGCTCTACAAGGGCATGGAGGGCGAGAGGCTCTTCGTCTAACGCCGCCAGCCCGCGCCTCACATCGTGAGGCAGATCTTGCCGAAGTGCCGGTTGCTTTCCTGATGCCGGAACGCATCGACGATCGCATCCAAGGGGAAGCGATTATCGATGACCGGCCTCATTCCGTTGGCGTCGATGGCGCGGATCATGTCGATCTGCTGCCGTCGGCTTCCGACCAGGACACCCTGAAGGCGTAGTTGGCGGATAAGGGCAGGCACCACCTGCAGCGCCCCCGCGACCCCAGTCAATATTCCTATGACGGAGATATGGCCGCCGACCCTCGTGGCTTCCATCGATTGCTCCAGCGTCCCCGGTCCGCCGACCTCGATCACGTGATCGACGCCGCGACCACCATTGAGTTTCCGGGCGGTCTCACCCCATGCCTTGTCTTGCCGGTAATTGATGAGATGGTCGGCGCCGAGCGCTTCGAGACGCGCCAGCTTGTCGTCTGACGACGAGGTCGCGATCACCGTCGCACCCGCCATCTTGGCAAATTGCAGGGCGAAGACTGACACACCACCCGATCCTTGAACGAGCACCGTGTCGCCGGATTTGAGCTTTCCGTCGTCAAACAGGGCCCGCCATGCGGTGAGGCCGGCGGTAGTCAGGGTGGCTGCTTCGGCGTGATCCCACCCCGACGGCGCGCGGGTGAACGCCGTCGCCGGTCTCGTCACCGCTTCGCGGGCGTAGCCGTCGACGCCGTCCCCAGGGACGGTCGCGAAGCCGACAACCTCCGGCTGCCCGTCCAGCCAAGTTGGGAAGAAGGTGCTGACCACGGCATCGCCCACGGCGAATTCCGTGACGCCCGGTCCCACAGCCGTCACCTCGCCCGCGCCGTCCGACATGGGAATGCGTTCCTCGGAAGGTCCCCACATCCCGCTGACGACAGCGTAATCGTGGTAGTTCAGTGAACTCGCCCGCAACCGAACCGTAATCTCTCCGAAGCCGGGATCGGGCACAGGGCGCTCCGTGATACCCACTCGCTCGAAACCCCCGCCCGCGCCGACGATGATCGCCTTCGACATGATGCCCATGGGTGCCTCGCGCTGATGCTACGTGGCGTTGTTTTAGGCGAGTTTCAGGCAGGTCAAGGGAATGGCTTCCGGAATGCACAACGTAGGATTGTTAGGTCTTCGTTAAACAACCATAAGTTGCATTAAGATTCAATCCCTTTTCCCGTGCTACGCCGGTAGGATCTTGTCTTTGCTCGAGAAAGCATAGAGGCTTCATACACCCATCCCCACATTCCCCACCGTTGGAGCAATTAACTTGGAACCGTCCGCGCAATAGCAGTCACCCCACAATCAGAAGATTGTAGGGTGACTGCTATACGACTATGAGGTCGCAAAACTCTTGGCGCGTCAGACCTTGTGACGCTCTAGTAGGTCCAGCGCTGAGCCTTCTGGACGAGGAAATCTCGGAACGCCTGGACGCGGGCGACGGAGCGCATTTCCTCAGCGTAGACGAGGTAGCTTTCCAGCGTCGGCATGTCGGTCTCCCGCAGGACCTGCACGAGATTGTCGTCTCCATCGACGGCGTAATCCGGCAGGATGCCGATGCCCGCCCCGGCCTCCATCGCCCGCTGAAGCGCGCCGATATTGTTGACCGTCAAATGAACGGGTCGCCGTTCGCGGCCGTCGCGGCCGGCATCGGCCAGCCAGTGCGCGGCGAGGAGATACGACGGCTCATTGCCGCCGAAGGAGACGATGCGGTGTTCGTCCAGTTCCTCGACGGTCTTGGGTTCGCCGAACCGCTTCACGTAATCCTTGCTGGCAAAGGCATGGTAATGCACCGTGAAAAGGCGGCGCTGGATCAGGTCCGGCTGGGCGGGGCGGCGCATGCGGATCGCCACGTCGGCCTCGCGCATGGCAAGATCGAGTTCCTCGTTGGTGAGGATCATCTCGATGCGCACGTCGGGGTACAGGTCGAGGAATTCGCCCACCCGTTGCGATAGCCAGGACACGCCGAGGCCGACTGTCGTCGTGACCTTCAGGTCGCCGGTGGGCCGCTCGGATGTCTCGACGAGGCGCGCCTTGGTGTTCTCCAGGCGCAGCTTCATATCCTTTGCTGCCCGGAACAGCAGGTCTCCCTGCTCGGTCAGGATGAGACCGCGGGCATGGCGGTGGAACAGGGGTGCCTTCAACTCCCGCTCGAGGGCACTGATCTGCCGGCTGACCGCCGATTGGCTGAGGCCGATATCGTCTCCGGCCTTCGTGAAGCTTCCCGCCTCGGCAACGTTGAGGAAGATCCGAATCTTGTCCCAGTCCAACGCGAGAACTCCCGGTCGGGCCGTGCCGTCGGACGATCGTATTGTGTCCGGCAGAACGGCCGCTGTCTGCGCACCCTCCGCCGACAACGTCGGAGGGTCGACATCGACGCCTGAGTGCCATGCGATATACGCATTCCTGCGTGGAGAACAGACCTATGCACCGAGCGCGGGCCTTCGGGGCTCGACGACCGGTGCATAATTAGCGGGGGAACGGAAGAAGTAGGCGGCGTAGTTACTCGGCCGCTGCCCGGGCCGGGCTTTCGCCGATCTCCAGATTGGCCAGAAACTTCTCGGCCTCTAGGGCAGCCATGCAGCCCATACCCGCCGCCGTGATCGCCTGACGATACACGTCGTCCGTGACGTCGCCGGCCGCTTCTCTCAACCATTTTTCGCTGCGCATTCAATGGGCTCCCTGCAGCGCATCGGTTAACCGTAATTCTACACGTCTTCTCAACGAGATGCAGTCTGCTCTTGAAGGCGGAGGCGCGCATCCGAAGTTGGTGCATATTCAAAGGGGGCGCGGCCAATGGCGTTGAAGCACCTGACCCGTTTGAAGGTGCCCCGTCCCAAAGGCAAGGGGGCGGTCGTCTACATCGGCGACGATGGGTACGAGGTCGAGGCCCTGGTCCGCTTCGACAGACATTTGGACACCCGCGGCAACGGCCCGGAGACGCGTGACCGCTATCTCGCCGCCGCCGGCCGCTTCGTGGACTACCTCATCGAATGCGGCGCGTTCGGGGTTCCGGCGAGACCCTCAGTCATCGCCGAAGCCATTGACGCCTATCCCGTGTTCTTGCGCGACGGGGCGCGCACCGATTGGCCCGATCTGCCTACCCTCGGCGATTACGCTCGCGAGATCGGCTTCGAGCGAGGGCTGGCCCAAAATAGCATGACGCCTGTCATCGCGGCGGTGAACCACTTCCTCAGGCTCGCGCGCGACCACGCCCTCCGCATGTGTTTCGGCGTGCAACTTT
>NZ_BPQX01000032.1 GCF_022179525.1 Methylobacterium persicinum | reverse complement strand
GGCGGCGGGCTACACCGACGACACGCTGGCGCTGAACCTGCGCTCGTCGCGGGGCGAGGTGAAGACGGTGTTCGGGGGGCTGTATGCGGGGGCCCTGTACGGGGCGCTCGACATCAAGCTGGGACTGTCAGGAATTTCGTGCGGGAGCGGCATGATTGGGAACGGAGGTGATTCCCCATGCCTGCACGCAAGACGACGAGGATATCGGCGGAGCTGCTCGACCAGCTCTTGGACGGCGCCGAGGCGAAGACGGCTTTCGACAAGGATGGCCTTTTCGACGAGTTGAAGAAGGCGCTCGCCGAGCGGGCGCTGAACGCGGAGATGGACCATCATCTGGCCAGCGAGGCCGCGGCCGGGGTGTCGAACCGGCGCAACGGCGCGGGCCGCAAGACGGTGCTCACCGAGACGGGCTCGATCGAGCTGGAGATTCCACGCGACCGTAACGCCAGCTTCGATCCCCAGCTGATCGCCAAATACCAGAGGCGTTTTCCCGGCTTCGACGAGAAGATCGTCTCGATGTACGCGCGGGGGATGAGCACGCGGGAGATCCAGGGTCACCTGCGCGATCTCTATGGACTGGAGGTCTCGCCGGACCTGATCTCGACGGTCACCGACCAGGTGCTCGAGGAGATCGCCGCCTGGCAGTGCCGGCCTCTGGAAGCTGTCTATCCCCTGGTCTTCTTCGACGCCCTGCGGGTGAAGATCCGCGACGAGGGCCTGGTCCGCAACAAGGCGGTGCACGTCGCCCTGGGGGTGCGCCACGACGGGACCAAGGAGGTCCTGGGCCTGTGGCTGGAGCAGAACGAGGGCGCCAAGTTCTGGCTTCGGGTCATGAACGAGCTGAAGAACCGCGGCGTGGAGGACCTCCTGATTGCCGTGGTCGATGGCCTCAAGGGCTTCCCCGACGCGATCCGCGCGACCTTTCCCGAGGCGACGGTGCAGACCTGCATCGTCCATCTGCTGCGCCACAGCCTCGACTTCGTCTCCTACAAGGACCGCAAGGCCGTGGCGGCCGCCCTGAAGGACATCTACCGGGCCCTCGACGCCGACGCCGGCGAGCGGGCCCTGGCGGCCTTCGAGGCGGGGCCCTGGGGGAGCCGATATCCGGCCATCGCCATGAGCTGGCGCCGGGCCTGGACCGAGGTGATCCCGTTCTATGCCTTCCCGGGCGAGGTCCGGCGGATCCTCTACACCACCAACGCCATCGAGGCGCTGAACGCCAAGCTCCGCCGAGCGGTGAGGGCAAGAGGCCACTTCCCCAATGACGAGGCGGCCATGAAACTGCTCTTCCTGGTCTTGAACCAGGCCCAGAAGGACTGGAAGATGGCCGCCAGGGAGTGGTGCTTGGCCAGGGCCCAGTTCGCCGTGCTCTTCGGCGAGCGCTTCACACGGGCCGCGGCCTGAATGTCAAACCGCCGCTCCCGCACGAAATTCCTGACAGTCCCCATCAAGCTCGGGGTGATGGGCGGCGGGACGCAGGCCACGACGCAGCGGACGGTGCTGTTCCCGTCCTTCATGGACACGGCCCACGGGCGCGGCGACGGCACGCTGGTGCAGGGCTTCGGGGAGGTAGGCTACCGGATCGGCCTGCCGGAGGGCGCCGCGCGGGGCTACGTGGAGCCGGTGGTCCAGGGGGCGGTGATCCACGTGGACCAGGACGGCCTGCGGGAGACGGGCGGTTCGGCGGCGTTGCGGGTGTCCTCGCGTTCGGCGGATGTGGGGACGACGACGCTGGGCGTTCGGAGCGAGGTGAGCCTGTCGGCGGCGCTTCCGGTGATGGCGCACGGTTTCGTGGGCTGGCGCCGTGCCTTCGGCGACGTGGTGCCCCGGGCGCTGGTCGGGTTCGGGGGCGGGGCGACGCCGTTCGCCGTGGCCGGGACGCCGATCGACCGGAACGCGGCGGTGGCGGAGTTCGGGCTGGACTACCGGGCGAGCGCGGCGATGACGCTGGGCGTGAGCTACAGCGCGCAGGTGGGCTCCCGGGCCTCCGACCAGAGCGTCAAGGGCCGGTTCGAGTATCGGTTCTGATCCGCCCGGCGACCGGGTTGATTGCAAGACCACAAGAAGAGCCCCGGCGTCCGGCCGGGGCTCTTTCGTTTTTGGGCCGGACGGCCCTTGCCTCGGGCGGACGGTGAGTCAGGCCGCCAGGGGCAGGCCAGCGGCCCTGCCGGGCTCGGAGGCCGCCGCGACCGCCTCGGCGACGAGTTCGGCGGTGGCGCCCGAGAGGGTCCAGCCGAGATGGCCGTGGCCGGTGTTGTAGAAAACCCCGGCCCGGCGGCCGCGCCCGACCTTGGGCAGCATGTTCGGCAACATGGGCCGCAGGCCGCTCCAGGCCACCACCCGGTCCGTGTCGACGCCGGGGAACTGCGCCCTCGTCCAGTCCACCAGGGGCTGGATGCGGTCGTGGCGGATGTCGCGGTTGAAGCCGTTGAACTCGGCGGTGCCGGCCACCCGGAAGCGGTCTTCGCCGAGGCGGCTCGTGACGATCTTGGTGGCCTCGTCGAGGATGCTCACCTCCGGCGCCGCGGCCCGGGCCTCGGGTGTGTAGAGGTTTACGGTGATCGAGTAGCCCTTCACCGGATAGACGTTCACCCGGTCGCCCAGCATCGCCGCGAAATGCCGGCTGCCGGTGCCGGCGCAGATCACCACGGCGGCGGCGTCCTCCATCCGCGTGTCGCCCCGCCCGGCCTCGCGCCAGTGGATCCGGTGGGCCCCCTCCCCGCCCGGCTCGATCGCCTCGACGGTGGCATCGTGCACGAAGCGTACGCCCCTGCGGGCGCAGGCGGCGGCGAGGCCGCGGGTGAACTTATGGATGTCGCCGGTGGCGTCGGAGGGCGTGTAGAACCCGCCATAATAGTCGCCCGCCAGCGTCGGCTCGATGGTCCGGATCTCCTCCGGGGTGACGGCATGCCGCTCCAGCCCGCCCTCGCGCAGCAGGGTGTTGACGGCCTCAGCCTTCCGGAAGGCGGTTTCGTCCCGGTAGAAATGCAGGATGCCGCGGGTCTTTAGGTCGAAGTCGATCCCCTCCGCCCGGGCCATGCCGAAGAGGGCTTCCCGCGCCCGGATCGCGAGACGCACGGTCTCCACGGTGTTCTCCCGGTAATGGGCGATCTCGCGGACGAATTCAGCCATCCACGACAGCTTGTGCCAGGAGGGGGCCGGGTTCATCAGCAATGGCGCGTCGCGCCGGGCCATCCAGCGCAGGCCCTGGATCACCGTCGAGAGCTTGTTCCATACTTCGGCATTGCAGGCCGAAAGCTGGCCGCCGTTGGCGAAGGACGTCTCCATCGCGGCATAGCGGTTGCGGTCGTAGACGGTGACGGGGTAGCCCCGGATAGCCAGGGCATAGGCTGTCGTCACGCCGGTGATGCCGGCGCCGATCACGGCGATGGGGGTCATGGGTCGAACGCTCCGGGACATGGGAGGGACGCGAGGGACCGGCGTCGTGTGTCGCCGGCCGGTTGCGCCCCATCTGTCCCGGTGCCTGAGAGCTTGATCCGGCGCCGCCTTGGCGTGGCGGTGAGCACGGACGTCCCCTTCGGCGGGTGCCAGCGGACGAACCGCCGCACCGCTCTCCAGATCGCCCCGACGACACGGTTCTGGTGCCTGAGAGTTTCCGGGGCGGTTGCTCCGTCGGCGCCGGGCCGCCTCTAGGGGGTGGTCCCGGTCTCTCCCGCATCATCGTGATGGGCGCTGCGACACTAACGCAACGGCGGCTCAGAACAGAAGCCCATTTGGCCGGCAACGCGCCCGGAATGCTTGCAATCCGCAGGCCCTGTCAGCACGGCGGCGAGAAACCTTCGCCGGCCTCGCGGCTTTGGTGGGCAGCCGACCCGGCGCGGGGGGAGAAACGGACCGGATGACAAGCCTCAGCGTGGCCATCGCCTTCTTCGTCCGCCTGCTCCTCGTCCTGCTGTTCCTGCCGTTCAGCGCCCTCGACAAGATCGTGAACTTCAAGGGTGCGGTCGGGCAGGCCAAGCAGGCGGTCCACGCGACGGCCCCGGCCGTGGTGCTCATCCTGATCGGGCTGGCGGTGGAGATCGGGATGTCGGCCTGCATTCTGGCCGGTACCTTCGACCGGGCCGCCGCCTTCGTGCTGGCAGGCTATTGCGGCGTCACCGCCCTGCTCTGGAAGCAGTTCTGGAAGCCCGGCGACTTCTGGTCCGGGGGCAAGGGCCGGGAATTGTTCTGGGATTTCCTGAAGAATTTCGCCCTGGCCGGGGGCTTCCTGCTCATCACCTTTGGGACGGGGGCAAGGACCGTGGACAGTTTCTTCGCCGATCCCCTGGCCTCATCGCATCCCTACACGGTGACGGAGGCGCGCTAGTGCTACGGCGCATTCACCTCGTTCATGCGAACGAGCACTAGCTCTTTGTTATTCATCAATTTTTCCAGATCCGGATGATGCCTCCGTCTGGATCGATGCACGGGGCGGAGGGCTGGGAGGGTCCCCTCCCCCCCTTCGGCTCACCCCTGCGGCGGCACCGTCGCGGTCATCGAGGGGCGACCCTCGAACACGGCGTACCACGCGGCCGTGGCGGGACGCCCATCCCTCCATGCGAGGTCGGGGAAGCGGTAATCGAGGTAACCGAGGGCGCAGGCGATGGCCACCGTCCCGATATCGAGCACGGGCATGTCAGCCACCACCCCTTCGATCCGGTCGAGGGCGGCGCGGATCTTGGCCACCTGGCCCGCATCCCAAGCGTCCCAGCGCAGGGGCTCCGGCCGGAGCACGCGCTCGTAGCGGGTGATGAGGGCGGCATCGAGGATGCCGTCGGCGAGGGCCTGACGGATCAGGGCATCCCAGCGCTCGGCGCCTTCGGGAAAGAGGTGCGTCCCCTCCGAACGCATGTCGAGGTACTCGCAGATCACCCGGCTGTCGAAGAGGCAGGTGCCGTCGTCGAGCACCAGGGCCGGCACCTTCCCCAGGGGGTTGTGGGGGGCGACGTCGGGGGCACCCGCCGTCGGCGACGTTCCGGCGGTGACGACCTCGATCTCGCCGGCCTGGCCGGTCTCGTGGGCCACAACCAGCACCTTGCGGGCATAGGGGGAGGCGGGGGAGTAGAGAAGCTTCATCGGCCGGTCCCGGAATTGTCGTCGGCGCACCACGCACCGATCCGCCGTGGAAATCCAGCCCCGCTCGGCAGCTTTCCGCGGCAAGTTCGACCACGCAGGTCTGGAACCCCCCGGCCGTTGGGGCGTAGCTTGAGCAGAACGCCCTGCTCTGCTTCCACCGTCGCTGCCATCTGGGGATGCATCCATGCGCGCCCGAGCTTCCACCATCCTCTCCGGACTCGTCCTCTCGCTGATCCTGGGCGCCCCCTCGGCCATGGCCGACGTGGTGATCACCGTCGACAAGTCGGCCCAGCGGATGAGCGTCGCCGTCGATGGCACGCCGCGCTACTCCTGGCCGGTCTCGACCGGCGGGTCCGGCTACGACACCCCGTCCGGCAGCTACCGTCCGTTCCGGATGGAGAGGACCCACTTCTCGAAGGAATGGGACGACGCGCCGATGCCCTTCGCGATGTTCTTCACCAACCAGGGCCACGCGATCCACGGGACCAACCATGTCCGCAGCCTCGGGCAGCCCGTGTCCCACGGCTGCGTGCGGCTCTCGGTGCGCAACGCCGCGACCCTGTTCGGCCTCGTGAAGGCCGAGGGAATGGGCCACACCCAGGTGCGGATCGAGGGTGAGGGTGTCCCCATGGCCGAGGGCGAGCCCCGGATCCGCAGCGCCCAGCGCCGGGGTGGATACGGTGCCGCCTCCTTCGACGACGATCAGATGGGCGCCCGGCCGGCCTACTACGCCGTTCCGGTTCGGCGTTCGCCGTATCGCGACCCGGTGGGGATCGACGGCTACGGGTATGGCTCCGCCCCGGCCGACCTCTACGACGGCTACTGAGGCCGTCGATGACGCCCCTCCCCCGTCTCGCGCTCCCGGCTTTCGCCATGCTGGCGGCCCTGGGGGCGGCGCAGGCCCGCCCCGCCGGCGGCGTTTCCCAGGATTCGGACCGGGTGCTGATGCGGATGGCGGTGCAGGACAGCCGTACCCTCTGGCCCGCATGGCGGCACGGGCGTCCCCTGTCCAGTGTCTTTCCCCCCGCAACGCGGGAGCGGGTGGCGGCCCCGCCTTTCGCCGGATGGGGCTACGGGACCACCATTCCCGGGGCGTGGCCGTCTTTTTGAGAGACGGCTCTCGGACCTCCCCGGGAAACTCGGCCCGTTAACTCTTCTTCTAAGCGAAGCCTTTACGGGCGCCCGCGACACTTGCGCGGGTACCTCGCCCTTCCGGGCGGGACGTCGCAGAGAGGAGGGACGATTCGATGAAGCGATCTGCTGCCATCGCCGCCGTATGCCTCGCGCTCGCCGCTCCGGCCTCCGCCAGCACGGGTGACCATACGGTCCTTACGGGACGGCGCCTCGAAGGGCTTCTGACCGCCACGGAACCTGGCACAACGGGCTCGGTCCAGCCGGCCCCCGCCACGACCGCGAAGCCTTCCTGCCCGCCCGAGAAGCGGGTCGGCACCGGCGCGGGCTTCTGCCTCATCAACTAAGACGCGCCGGCCTCACTCGCCGATGGCGGCCCCCGCGGGACGGCGGTTGTCGTTGGCGCCGTAGATCAGGCCCGGCTGCATGCCCCGGGTGCGCGAGGCATCGTTGCCCGAGGACGCCGCCCCCTCCTCGTGCTTGAGCGCGCCTCGCACGGCGATGAGCTCTTCCGCACCCCAGGGGACCTGGATGCTGAGGGTATGACCCATGCCCTTCAGCGCGGCCTGGGTATCCGCCGAGAGGGCGAAGGGCTCGGCGTAGACCGTGTCCGGCAGCCATTGGTGGTGGATGCGCGGGGCATCCACCGCTTCCTGCGGCTGCATGCCGAAATCCAGCATGTTGATGATCGTCTGAGCGTTGATGGTGATGATCCGCGAGCCTCCGGGCGAGCCCACCACCATGACCGGCTTACCATCTCGCATGACGAGGGTTGGCGCCATGGACGAGAGGGGGCGCTTGCCCGGCGCGATGGCGTTGGCGGTGCCCTGAACGAGGCCGAACAGGTTCGGCACCCCGACCTTCACGGTGAAGTCGTCCATCTCGTTGTTGAGGAAGAAGCCGGTTCCCGGGGCGATCACGCCGGAGCCGAAATAACCATTGATCGTGTAGGTCAGGGAGACCGCGTTGCCCGCCTCGTCAAGGACGGAGATATGCGTGGTCTCGGCGTGCTCCCTCGGGAGGATCAGGGTCGGATCGGGCTTGATCGCGGATGAAGGGGTCGCCCGGTCCGGGTCGATCCCGGCTCGCAGGGTGCGGGCGTAGTCCGGCGAGATCAGCCGCGCGACGGGGTTTTCGACGAAGGCCGGGTCGCCGAGGGTGGCGTTGCGGTCGGCGTAGGCCCGGCGCATCGCCTCGACCATCAGGTGAACGCTCCGCGCCGAGTTGAAGCCCGCGCCGGCCAGATCGTAGCCGTCGAGGATCGCCAGGATCTCGCACAAAGTCGTGCCGCCCGAGGAGGGCGGGGGCGCCGACAGGATCGTGGCGCCGCGGTACGGGCACGCGAGCGGGTCGTCCTCCGTGACGGTATAGCTGGCGAAATCCGCCGCGGTGAGGATCCCGCCCCCTTGCCCCGAGGCGGTCTCGACGGCCTGGGGGATCCTGCCCTTGTAGAAGGCATCCGCGCCGCCATCGGCGATGGCCTGGAGCGTCCGGGCGAGATCGGCCTGGACCAGCCGGTCCCCCGGCCGGAACGGCGAGCCGTCCGGCCTCAGGAAGATCCGGGCGACGGCTGGATCCCTGGCGAAGGTGGCGGTGCCAGTCTCGAGGATGTCCGTGTCCGCCCGGGTCAGGACGAAGCCGTCCCGAGCCAGGGCGACGGCCGGCGCCACGATCCGCGCGAGGGGCATGGTGCCGTAGCGGGCGAGGGCGGTGGTGAGGCCGAGCACCGTCCCGGGCACCCCGGCGGCCTTCCAGCCGCGGAGGGAGGCACCCTTCACGACCTTGCCCGCCGGATCGAGATACATGTCCTGGCTCGCTGCGCCGGGGGCCTTCTCGCGGAAATTGACGAAGCGGCTCCGGCCGTCCCCCATGTGCAGCAGCAGGAAGCCGCCACCGCCCAGGTTGCCGCAGCAGGGATTCACGACCGCCTCGGCGAAGGCGACCGCGACCGCCGCGTCGACCGCATTCCCGCCCGCCGCGAGGATGTCGGCGCCGATCTGCGAGGCCAGCGCCCGGGACGACACCACCATGCCGTGCGCGGCCTCGACCGCGGGAGCCGAGGCCGCCCGCGCCGTGGCTGGCAGGGCCAGCGACAGCGCGACGACGAGTGCGGTCCGCAAGCGTGCGATCATGGGAACCTTAACCGGCGGCGGGGACCGCCGTTCCGGGACAGCCTACACGGGGCGTCGGTTCTCCGCACCGGGCGAGGCGGCTTCCCCCGTAGGGGAGCGTGTCCCGGCGTCCGTCCCGGCCTTGAACCTAATCCCGAGGTGCCCGCCCCCGGCGGGCCTAGACGGAGGGTTCCAGACTGCGCGGCGATCCCTTGGAGCCCTCCTTCGAGGCCGCTGCTGCGCAACGGCACCTCAGGATGAGGGCGGGCAGAAAGTGCGCTGACGAAGCCGCCCTCACCCGTTGCGGAAGGTGTAGCTGTAGCCGTTGAGTGCCGGCGCGCCGCCGAGATGGGCATAGAGCACCTTGGAGCCTTCGGGGAAGAAGCCCTTCTTCACGAGGTCGATCATGCCCTGCATCGACTTGCCCTCGTAGACCGGGTCCGTGATCATCCCCTCCAGACGCGCCGACAGGCGGATCGCCTCGACGGTCTCCTTCGAGGGCACGCCGTAGACCGGATAGGCGTAGTCCTCCTTGATGACGACGTCCTCGTCCTCGATCCGGGCGGCACCGACCAGTTCGGCGGTGTTGCGGGCGATCTCCAGCACCTGGGCGCGGGTCTGCGCGGGCGTGCAGGAGGCGTCGATGCCGATGACGTTGCGGGCCCGCCCGTCGGCGCCGAAGCCCACGACCATGCCGGCATGGGTGGAGCCGGTCACCGTGCAGACGACGATGTAATCGAAGCGCAGGCCCATCTCCTTCTCCTGGGCGCGGACCTCCTCGGCGAACCCGACGTAGCCGAGGCCGCCGTACTTGTGGACCGAGGCGCCCGCGGGGATCGCGTAGGGCTTGCCGCCCTCGGCCTCGACTTCGGCAAGCGCCCGCTTCCAGCTGTCGCGGATGCCGATGTCGAACCCGTCATCCACGAGCTGCGCCTGGGCGCCCATGAGCCGCGACAGGAGGATGTTGCCCACGCGGTCGTAGACGGCATCCTCGTGCGGCACCCAGGCCTCCTGGATGAGCCGGCACTTCAGGCCGAGCTTGGCCGCCACCGCCGCCACCATGCGGGTGTGGTTCGACTGTACGCCGCCGATGGAGACCAGGGTGTCCGCCCCCGACTTCAGGGCATCGGGGACGATGTATTCGAGCTTGCGCAGCTTGTTGCCGCCATAGGCGAGGCCGGAATTGCAATCCTCGCGCTTGGCATAGATCTCGACCCCGCCCCCGAGATGGGCCGAGAGCCGCTTCAGTGGCTCGATCGGCGTGGGGCCGAAGGTCAGGGGATAGCGCTCGAATTTCTCCAGCATCGGGTCTCTCCGGGGTCACTGAACTCCGGCAAAGCTAGCAAAGCTGGTGTGAAAGGTGCTCTCGATCTTTCGCCATGCGTCTATACGATGTTTCGCCAGTAACGCTAAAATCCGCGTTTCCTTCCGGCTCCGGGCGCCATTGTGAAAGAATCTTCCGTTCCGCCTTCGCTCGACCGGACTGACATCCGGATCCTGCGCCTGCTGCAGGCGGACGGCCGGATGGGCAACGCCGAGATCGCCAAGCGGGTGAACACCAGCGCGGCCACCTGCCATCGCCGCCTGCAGGCCCTATTCGCGGATGGCGTCGTCCGGGCGGTGAGGGCGCTGATCGACCCCGCCCGGGTCGGGCGCGGCACCCTGGTGATGGTCGGCGTGGTCCTCGACCGCTCGACGCCGGAGAGCTTCTCCGCCTTCGAGGCTGCCGTGCGAGCGATCCCCACCGTCCTCGATTGCCATCTCGTGGCCGGGGATTTCGATTACTTCCTGAAGATCCGCGTGTCGGACATGGCGGACTTCAACGCGCTCCATAGCGTCACCCTCCTCGGCCTGCCGGGGGTGCGCCAGTTGCGGACCTTCTTCGTGATGAAGGAGGTCATCGACAACGCGCCGTTGCAGCTCTAAACGCATGATCGGTGTGATTGTGGGATTTTTGCCCACAATCCCGTGAGCGAGGCGTGAACCTTGGTCAAGCCCGTTGCGTGGCCTCATGAAAACCGCATTGCCGCCGTCAGCAGCTTCCCCAGAAAGGCCACCATCCGGATCGCCGCCCATGCCGTCCCCGCCGCCAGAGCCGGCGACCGCCGTCCCCGCGCCGGGGCTCGCGCAGGTCGCCGCCGGGATCACCCTGTTCCACCCCACCGCCGAGCAGATCGCGGCCCTGCCGGGGCGCCTGCCGCAGGGGCTGTGCGCGCGGCTGGCCTTCGCCAACTCCGTCCTCGGGCCCGACGCCTGGGACGCGTTGGCGGAAGCGGGTTTCACGCTCCTCGGGGATGGGACGAATCTCGGCATCGCCGAGGCCCTGAACCGCCTCGCGGAGGCGGCCGGGACGGCGGGGGCGCAATGCCTCTACCTCCTCGATCAGGACGCGGCGGCCGATCCGGCCCTGCCCGCGTCCCTCCTCGCCGGGCGCGAGGCCCTGCGCGCCCTCGGCCTGACGCCGGCCGTGGTCGGGCCGGCCCCCGCCGCCGCCGCCGGGCACAAGGCCCCCTCCTATCCCGCCCGCTCCGGTGCGGCTCCGGTGGCGGGATTGCGCCCGGTGCAGTTCCTGGCGACCTCCGGCTCCCTCGTCGATCTCGCCGCCTTCGCCCGTACGGGGCCGTTCCGCACCGATTTCTTCATCGACGGCGTCGAGCTTGAATGGTGCTTCCGCGCCTGGAGCCTCGGCTGCGGCACTTACCTCGACCCGGCCTCGTCCCTGCCCCACCGGGTCGGCGGCGGCACAATCCGCGCCTTCGGGATCGCCATGCCGCGCCAGCCCCTGTTCCGCATGGCAACCTACCTGCGCAACAGCGTCTACGCGTGGCGGCTGCCGCACCTGCCCCTGTCGTGGAAGCTGGCCCAGGGCCTCTACCTGCCAGCCCAGGCGGCCCTGTACTGGGCCGATTCCGGCTGCCGACCCGCCGTCCTCGCGCGCCTCGCCGGGGCAGCCCGCGACGGGCTGCTTGGGCGTCTCGGCCCCCCGCGGGACTTCGGACGATGACCGAGCTCGACGTGGTCATCGTCAATTGGAACGGCGGCTCTCTCCTGCGTGACTGCCTCGCCGGCATCGCCGCGTCCGAGGGGGCGGAGCGTATCGCGGTGAGCGTGGTGGACAACGCCTCCACCGACACATCCCTCGATGGCCTGCCCGCCCTCCCCGGTCCGTTCCGGCTGATCCGCAACGGCGAGAACCTCGGCTTCGGCCGGGCCTGTAACCAGGGCGCCGCGGCGGGAACCGCCCCGGCGATCCTGTTCCTCAACCCCGATGCCCGGGTCGAGCCCGACACCCTCGTCTGCGCCCGCGCCGCCCTGCTGGTCGAGCCCGGCTGGGGGATCGTCGGCGCCCGCCTGCGGGAGGCGGACGGCACCACCGCCCGGTCCTGCGCCCGCGCCCCGACTCCCGCCGGCATGCTCGGCCGGGCCTTCGCCCTGGACCGGCTGGGCCTCGCGCGGCCGCACTTCATGCGCGAATGGGACCACGAGACCGACCGCGCTGTGGATCAGGTCATGGGGGCCTTCCTGATGATCCGGCGGGACCTATTCGCCGCCCTCGGCGGCTTCGACGAACGGTTCTTCGTCTACTACGAGGATGTCGATCTGTGCCTGCGGGCGCGCGAGGCGGGCTACGCCGTCCGCCACCTCGCCGGCCCGAGCGCCCGGCATCTCGGGCAGGGCACCACCCGGCAGGCCAGGGCGCGGCGCTTATTTTACATCTTGCGCAGCGAGATCCTCTACGCCGGCAAGCATCACGGCCGGGCCGTGGCCCTCGCCCTCACGGCGAGTGCGTTCGGCGCGCAGATTCCCCTGCGCCTCACCCAGGCCCTGCTGCGCCGCTCCCCCGCCGAGGCCCGGGAGGTGCTGCGCGCCGCTTGCCTCCTGGCCGCCGCCCTGCCGGAGATCCTGTCGGGCCTCCGGGCCGGGTCTACCCCCTCCCCCGCGGTGCCGGCCGGTTCCGGCGAGCGTGCCTGAGTCCCCACAAGAACGAGCCTGATGCTGCACGGACAGAGAATCACCGTCGTCCTGCCTGCCTACAACGCGGCGGCGACCCTCGAACGCACCCACGGCGAGATCCCCTTCGACATCGTCGATGACGTGATCCTCATCGACGATGCGAGCCGGGACGCCACCGTGGCGGTGGCCGAGCGGCTCGGCATCCACACGGTGCGGCATGCCACGAACCTGGGCTACGGCGGCAACCAGAAGACCTGCTACCGAACCGCCCTGGAGCGGGGGGCGGACGTGGTGGTGATGCTCCACCCGGACTACCAGTATGCCCCCCGTCTCGTGACGGCCATGGCCTCCATGATCGTCTCCGGAGAGTATGACGCGGTGCTGGCCTCGCGCATCCTGGGCAACGGCGCCCTGGCAGGGGGCATGCCCCTGTACAAGTACGTCGCCAACCGCGGCCTCACCCTGGTCCAGAACTGGCTGATGGGGCAGAAGCTCTCCGAATACCATTCGGGCTACCGGGCCTGGAGCCGCAAGGTCCTCGAATCCCTGCCCCTCGACCGCTGCTCGGACGACTTCGTCTTCGACAACGAGATGCTCGCCCAGGCGATGCACCAGGGTTTTCGGATCGGCGAGATCTCCTGCCCCACCCGCTATTTCGACGACGCCTCGTCCATTAACTTCCGGCGCTCGTGCATCTACGGCCTCGGGGTCCTGCGCACGAGCCTCGCCTATCGCCTGCACCGCTCCGGCCTGAAGGCGGATCCGCTCTTCGCGGATGGGGCACAGCCCCTAGAGGTCCGGCCGTGATGCTGCCGAAGGCCTCCCGCCTCGCCGGCCTTCTGCTGCTCGGTGTCCTTGCCGCCGCGCCACTGGCGGTGGGAGTCCTCGCCCCCGACGCCGCCGAGCGCGTGGCGAACGGCCTGAAGGGCCTCGGCCCCTCCGGGCCGGCGATCATCCTTGCCGTCCAGGCGCTCGTGGCGGCGTCCGGCGTGGTGCCCGCCTCCGGGATCGGCATCGCCGCCGGCGCCCTCCTCGGGCCGGTGGAAGGGTTTGTCGTGGCGGCGGCGGGTACCCTGGCCGGTGCCCTCGTCACCTTCGGCCTCGCCCGGACGGTGCTCGGCGCCCGGGCCCTGGCCCGGTTCGGCGGCCGGCGGCTGGCCGCCCTCGACGGGGCGCTTGCGGAGGAAGGATGGCGCCTCGTCTGCCTGATCCGGCTGTCGCCGATCATGCCCTTCGCGCCGACGAGTCTCGCCCTCGGCACGACCGCAGTGGGACTGCGCGACTACGCGCTGGGCACCCTGGCCGCCCTCCCCGCCCTGTTCGCCTACGTGGCCCTGGGGGCCCTCGGCCGGGGCGGCGGCCACCTTCTCTCCGGTGCCGGGCCAGCGGAATGGCTGCGCCTCGGCGTGCTCGGCGCGGGAGCCGTGGCCACGATCCTCCTGATGATGCGCCTGCGCCGGATCCTCGGTCGTGCCCTGCCGGACCATGCCCTTCCGGGCGGGACACCGTCGCGCGAAGACCTGCCCGCGTGATCCGCATGCCCCGCGTCCCGTCCGGGCCCCGGTTCTGGTGCCTCGCCTATCTGTGCCTCTGCGCCCCTGTCTGCATCGCCCTGGCGCTGATCGTGCCGCCGGGCGAGGTCGCCGACGAGGCCGCCCACCTCGCCCGCGCCGCCGCGCTCATGCAGGGGGATTTCGTCGGCCACCGGGAGAACGTGCGCTATGCCGACGGCTCGACCCATGTGGCGGCCGGGGTGCGGATCGATCCCGCCTGGATCCGGGTGGCCCTCTCGCGGCCCAAGGATTTCTGCGGCGGCCTCGCGGCCGACGACGGAACGCCCGACGCCCGGGGGCGGCTGTTCATGCCCCTCTACACGGTGGGCACCTACCCGCCCTTCCTCTACGCGCCGGCGGCAATGGGCCTCGCCGCGGGGCGGATCCTCGGGCTCGCGCCGGAGGTCTGCGTCTATCTCGGTCGGCTCGCCAACGCGACCGCCACCGTGGTCCTCGCCATGGCCGCCCTGGCCCTGGCGACCCGCGGGCGGGCCGCGCTGTTCGCGCTCCTCGCCCTGCCGATGACCCTGTCCCTGGCGGCCTCGTTCAACCAGGACGCCCTGATCATCGCCCTGTCCGCCCTGTCGGCCGCGCTCCTCACCCCCCGCGATCCGGCGGGCCCCGGCTCTCGCCTGAGAATCTCCGGGGCGATCCTCGGCATCGCCCTCGTGGTGCTCGCCAAACCCCCCTATGCGGGCCTCGCCGCGATGCTGCTGGTCCCCCTGAACCGGGCCGAGACCGGCAGTCTCGCGCGCCATGCCGGGCGGCGCCTCGCGGCGGCTGTCCTCGCCGTCCTGCCCGCCGTGGTGTGGACCGCCGCGGCGACGGCCTTCGTCGCCACCCCCGTGCCGCGCTACGCCTACGAGGCCGGCCCCCTCTGGTCCGGGCCGCGCCCGGCGACCTTCACCGCCACCGATCCAAAGGCGCAGGGGCAGATCCTCTTGGACAAGCCCGCCCGCCTCGTGACCCTGCCCGGGCATTTCTTCGGTACGATCAAGCACCTGACTGTGCTCGCCAAGGGGGCCGTCGGCATCTTCGGCTGGCTCGACAGGCCCCTGCCCGGCTTCGTCTACGGCATCTGGGCCCTGGCCTTGCTCGGCCCCCTGTTCCTTTTGCGCCAGGGGATCGCGCCTCCGTGGCCCGAGCGGATCGTCCTGCCGGCCGCCGCCCTGGCGAGCCTCTGGCTGGTGGTGCTGTCGCAGTACCTGACCTGGACCTCCGTCGGCGCAGACCGGATCGACGGGCCGCAGGGGCGCTACCTGCTGCCGCTGGTGCCGATGCTCGTCCTCGCCTTCGCCCGCATCCGGCCGGGGCCGGTGGGGGCGGGACGCTGGCCGGCGATGCTGCCAGTGGCGGCGGCGGGGATCGACCTCGTCGCCCTGCCGCTCGCCGCCCTGTCCATGACCGTCTCGGCCTGAGCGCCCGGGCGGCTTGCCGGACGCCCCGAGCCGACTACAATCATTGGTTGCTCCCGAGGAGTGACCTGCGATGCGCGCCCTGTCTTGCCTCGTCCTCGTGCTGGGTTGCATTGGATCGGGAGCCGTGGCCGGCGAGGCCGAGCAGGCGGCGGCCCGGACCGTTATCACCCGCCAAGCCGAGGCCTTCGGCCGCGACGATGCCCCGACGGCCTATGCCCAGGCCGCGCCGGCGATCCGGCAGATCTTCCCCAACGCCGACCTGTTCCTCGGGATGGTGCGCAACCAGTACCAGCCGGTCTACCGCCACCGGAGCTTCGTGTTCGGTCAGGCCCGGGACCTCGGCGACACGTCGGTGAGCCAAACGGTGGCGATTCAGGACGAAACCGGCACCGACTGGACGGCCGAATACACCCTGGAGCGCCAGTCCGACGGGGAGTGGCGCATCACCGGCTGCCGGCTCACCAAGGCGCCGGGAACCAGCGCGTAGGATCGTTCCCGCGGCCACCGTCTTCACGGGCGCAGCGAAGCACTCCGGGAGCGCGGACCATCGACCGGGGTGGCGCTTACCCTGGGGTGCTTCACTCTGCTCGCAATGAGGGCGAGGGTGTCACGGAGGTCTGTCGTCCAGAGAGGGCAAATGACCCCTCGGAAGTGCCGACGCGGCCCCCGGAGGCGGCGTCGGCACGGGGCCGTGGCCCGTCAGCGGGGTGTCAGCGACCGTCACCCGGCTTCATGGACTGAAGCTTGTCGAGGAGCTGCGTGATCGTGTCGGCACAGGCCTTGGTGGGCTCGTCGTCGGCGCATTTGACGTCGATCCGCGCATCTCCCCGCTGGAAGACGAAATGGGCCGCCTTCGACGGCGGTGGGGGCGGCGGGGGCGGGGGCGGCGCGTCGGGCCCGCGACCGAAGCCGGGGCCACCCGGCGGCGGCGGAGGCGGCGGGGGCGCGTCGGCCTCGGGGCCCGGGCGCGGCCCGCGAGGCGGCGGCGTCTGGGCCATGGCGGCGGTGCCGAGGAGCAGGGTCGCGACCCCGGCGAGACAGAGCAGGCGCTTCATGAACGGGTCCTTGAGCGTGAAAACATCGTGGGACGCGGCACCGCGGACGGGCCTCGACCCGGCGTTCGATTAGGCGCAGCCCGGCAACCGGCCCTGAACCGGCCGGTTAAGCCCCGGTTCAGCGTCGGATGCGGGATCCGCTTTCGACACGGGCGCCCGCATCGTGTAGACGGGCGGCCTTCCCACGGAGGCCCCTGTGCTCCACGTCTCGACCCGCGGCGAGGCCGCGCCGCTCTCGTTCTCGGATGCGCTCCTGGCGGGTCTCGCCCGCGACGGGGGGCTCTACGTGCCCCAGACCTGGCCGCGAATCGGCCGCGACGAGATCGCCGCTCTGGCCGGCAAGCCCTATGCCGAGGCCGCCAAGCGCGTGCTGCGTCCCCTGGTGGACGGCGAGATCGCCGATGCCGACCTCGACCGGATGATCGACGGCGCCTACGCGACCTTCCGGCATCCGGCGATCTGCCCGATCACCCAGCTCGACGACAACCTGTTCCTGCTGGAACTCTTCCACGGCCCGACGCTCGCCTTCAAGGACGTGGCGATGCAGCTCCTCGGGCGGATGATGGACCATGTCCTGCGCCAGCGGGGCAGCCGGGCGACCATCGTGGGCGCGACCTCGGGCGATACCGGCTCGGCCGCCGTCGAGGCGTTCCGCGGGCTCGATCAGGTCGACGTGTTCATCCTCTACCCGCACGGGCGGGTCTCTGAGGTGCAGCGGCGGCAGATGACCTCCGTCGACGCCCCCAACGTCCACGCGCTCGCCTTGGACGGGACGTTCGACGATTGCCAGAACATCGTCAAAGCGTTGTTCCAGCATGGGGAATTCGCGGACGCGGTGCGCCTGTCCGGCGTGAACTCCATCAACTGGGCCCGCGTCGCCGCGCAGGTGGTCTACTACTTCACCAGCGCCGTGGCGCTCGGCGCCCCCCACCGGGAGGTCTCCTTCGCGGTGCCCACGGGCAATTTCGGCGACATCCTCGCCGGCTGGGTCGCCAAGAAGATGGGTCTGCCGATCAAGCGCCTGATGATCGGCACCAACGCCAACGACATCCTCGTCCGCACCCTCGAGCATGGGGCCTACGAGCTGCGGGGCGTCGAGCCCACCACCTCGCCCTCCATGGATATCCAGATCTCCTCGAATTTCGAGCGCCTGCTGTTCGAGGCCCTCGACCGGGACGCCTCCGGCCTGTCGCGGCTCATGGCGGGGTTGAAGCAGTCCGGCGGATTCCACCTCGACGAAGGAGTGCTGGCCCGGGTCCGGGGGGAGTTCGACGCCCACGCGGTGCCGGAGAACGCCGTGATGGAGGAGATCGCCCTCACCCACGCTGCGACCGGCGTGACCCTCGATCCCCACAGCGCCATCGGCGTCAACGCCGGCCGCCACCTGCTGGCCAGGGATCCGGCGACGCCGGTCGTGGCGCTCGCCACCGCCCATCCCGCCAAGTTCCCCGACGCGGTCTCCAAGGCGACGGGGGGCCGGCGCCCCATCCTGCCGCCACACCTCGCGGACCTGATGGACCGGCCCGAGCGTCTCACCCGCGTCGCCAACGACCAGGCGGCGGTGGAGCGTTTGATCCGCGAACGCGCCCGCATCACGAAGGCGGCCTGATCCGCGCATGAACCAGCATTTCTCGACCCATGCCGCCTCCCCGACCCTCCGGGTCACGCGGCTTCCCAACGGCGTCACGATCGTCACCGAGCCGATGCCGGGGGTGGCGACGGCGAGCTTGGGCGTCTGGGTGGGCGCCGGCTCCCGCCACGAGCGGGCGGATGAGAGCGGTCTATCCCACCTCATCGAGCACATGGCGTTCAAGGGCACGGGCCGCCGCACGGCCCGGGACATCGCAGAGGAGATCGAGAACGTCGGCGGCGACATCAACGCCGCCACCTCCACCGAGACCACGAGCTACACCGCCCGGGTGCTCGGCGAGGATGCGGGCCTCGCCCTCGACGTGATCGGCGACATCCTGACAAGCGCCACCTTCGACGAGGGCGAACTCGCCCGGGAGAAGGGCGTGATCCTGCAGGAATACGCGGCCATCGAGGATACACCGGACGACGTCGTCTACGACGCCTTCACCGAGGTCGCCTTCCCCAGCCAGCCGGTGGGGCGGCCGATCATCGGTCGGCCGGAGACGATCCGGAGCTTCGACGGGGCGGCGATCCGCGCCTACCTCGCCCGGGAATATACCGCCGACCGGCTCGTGGTGGCGGGCGCCGGCAGCGTCGAGCACGAGGCGATCGTCGCGGCGGCAGAGCAGCATTTCGGCACCCTGCCGGCGCACGAGGCGCCGCCGATGGAGCCTGGCCGCTACGGCGGCGGCGGCGAGCGGCGGATGAAGCGCAAGCTCGAACAGGCCAACCTCGTCATCGGCCTGCCCGGCCTGTCCTTCCGGGACGAGGGCTACTACGCCCTGCATATGTTCGCGCAGGTGCTCGGCGGCGGCCTGACCTCTCGCCTCTGGCACGAGGTGCGGGAGACCCGCGGCCTCGCTTACGAGATCCAGGCCTTCCACTGGCCCTTCTCCGATTGCGGCCTGTTCGGCATTGGCGCGGGCACGGCGGGCTCGGACGTGGCCGAACTCGTGGACGTGACCCTCGACGCCACCGCCCGCGCGGCGAAGGATCTCGACGGGATCGAGGTCGCCCGCGCCAAGGCGCAATTGAAGGTCTCCCTCCTCTCGGCCCTGGAGACCCCCGGCGGCCGGATCGAGCGCAACGCCCGCCAGATCCTCGCCTGGGGCCGGGTGATCCCGGCCGCGGAGGTGATCGCCAAGGTCGATGCGGTAACGGTGGATGACGTCCGCGCAGTGGCGGCGCGGATGCTGTCGGGGGCTCCGACGCTTGCCGCCATCGGCCCCATCGCCGGCCTGCCGAGCCTCGACCGCATCGCGAAGGGCCTGCAGGCGGGCTGACCGGTCCGATTTGGGCGCGGTTTCCCCTCTCTCCGCAGGGCGGGGAGAGGGGATGCTTCCTCGTTCGGGTGGACCAACCTTGGCCGACGCGAGCGTCCGAATCCCCCCTCAACTTGATTTGGCCGCAAAAGGGCGCGATCCGCGGGCGGTGGACCGGCACGGCCTCGGCCTTGCCGGGCCTTAGCGTCGCCTTTACCAATCGAGGCCGCCAGGGCGGCCCAAGCCAACACCCCCGGCCGGACACGTCAGCCCTTTGCGCATCCTCGCCCTCCTCCTGATCCTGGTCGGCGGCCTCGTCACCGGCGGACCCGCCCGTGCCGTCGAGGCTGTCCGCGTCGGCCTCGACCAGCCCGTGATCGACCTGACCGGCGCCATCGAGCGCTACCGGTCGGACGGCGACCTCGTGCAGATTTCCACCGCCGCCGGCAAGGACGGCATCAAGCGCCGCATCGTGGTGAAGGCCCGTGACGCCGGCGCCCGGCCCGACTGGATCGCCTTCGCCCTCACCAACGACACCGACGAGCAGATCGACCGCATCCTCGTCGCCCCGCATTTCCGCCTCGTCGGCTCGGGCGTGATCTGGCCCGACCTCGGCGGTTCGCGCATCGCCGCTATCACCGCGAGCCAGGGCATCCGCCCGGAGCGCGACGAGAACCCCGATGCGGACCAGTTCACCATCACCCTCGATCCCGGCACGACGGTCACCTACGTCGCCGAACTGCGCACGCCCAACGTGCCGCAGCTCCACCTTTGGGATCAGGACGCCTACCGCCGGAAGACCTCCGGCCTGACCCTGTACAAGGGCATCATCATTGGGATCAGCGGGCTGCTCGCCCTGTTCCTCACCATCGTCTTCGTGGTGAAGGGCGCGATCATCTTCCCCGCCGCCGCGGCGCTCGCGTGGTCCGTCCTCGCCTATGCCTGCATCGATTTCGGCTTCCTGCAACGGGTCTTCCCGGTGACGGAACTGGCCGAGCGGGTCTACCGGGCCTCCGCCGAAGCGGTGCTCGGGGCAACGCTGCTGGTCTTCCTGTTCGCCTACCTGAACCTCGCCCGCTGGCACGTGCGCTACAGCCACGTCGCGTTCTTCTGGCTCGCCTTCCTCGCGGGCCTCGTCGGGCTCGCGGTGTTCGACCCGCCCGTCGCGGCCGGTGTGGCGCGGATCTCCATCGCGGCGGTGGCCGGCATCGGCCTCCTGCTGATCCTCTACCTCTCGGTCCATAACGGCTACGACCGGGCGATCCTGCTGGTGCCGACGTGGCTCCTGTTGGTGATCTGGGTGACGGCGGCGGGCTTCGCCGTGACGGGGCAGATCGGCAGCGACCTCGTCCAGCCGGCCCTGATCGGCGGCCTCGTGCTGATCGTGATGCTCATCGGCTTCACGGTGCTCCAGCATGCTTTTGCGGGCAGCGGCCTGTCCCACGCCCTCGTCTCCGACACGGAGCGTCGGGCGCTCGCCCTCACGGGAGCCGGCGACGTGGTGTTCGACTGGGACGTCCCCGCCGACAGGATCTTCGTCGGCCCGGAGATCGAGGCGCAGCTCGGCCTGTCGCGGGGGGCGCTCGAAGGCCCGGCCTCGAACTGGCTGGGTGCCCTGCACCCGTTCGACGTGGAGCGCTACTCGGCGGCCCTCGATACGGTGATCGAGGAGCGCCGGGGCCGCATCGTCCACGATTTCCGCCTGCGCTCCGCGGCGGGCAGCTACTTCTGGTACAGGCTGAAGGCCCGTCCGGTGATCGGCGCCGACGGTGAGGTGATCCGGGTGGTCGGCACCATCGCCGACGTGACCGAGGTCAAGACCGCCGAGGAGCGCCTGCTGCACGATGCCGTGCACGACAGCCTCACCGGGCTGCCGAACCGGGAGCTGTTCGGCGACCGGCTCGACGCCGCCCTCGCCTTCGCCAGCCAGGATGCCCGGCTGAAGCCCACGGTCCTCGTCCTCGACATCGACCGGTTCACCGGCATCAACGACGCCATCGGCCTCTCGGCGGGCGACTCGATCCTTCTGACCCTCTCCCGCCGCCTCGGCCGGCTGCTGCGTCCGCAGGACACCCTGGCCCGCCTCTCCGGCGACGAGTTCGCGGTGATCCTGCTCTCGGAGCGGGACCCGGACCGGATCCTCGCCTTCGCGAGCATGATCCAGCGGGCCATCGCCACGCCGATCACCTATGCCGACCGGGAGATCTTCCTCACGGTGTCCATCGGCCTCGCCCTCTATGAGGGCGGCCAGAAGCGCGAAGAGGTGCTGAAGAACGCCGAGGTCGCGATGATCCAGGCCAAGCGCCAGGGCGGCGACCGGATCGAGGTGTTCCGCGCCCACATGCGGGCCGAACGCTCCGACCGCCTCATGCTCGAAGGGGACCTGCGCAAGGCCATCGAACGCAACGAGCTGCGGGTGCTTTTCAACCCCGTGGTCCGCCTCGACGACCGGACGGTGGCCGGGTTCGAGACGGTGCTCCGGTGGGATCATCCGAAGCTCGGGCGCATTCCCGCGGCCACCTTCATGCCGCTCGCCGAGGAATGCGGGCTCATCGTCAACCTCGGCATTTTCGCCCTCGAGCGCACCGCCCTCGAACTCGCGGCGTGGCAGCGCTCCCTGGAAGTGGAGCCGCCGATCTTCGCGGCCTGCAACCTGTCCTCCCGCCAGCTCCTGCGCCACGACCTCCTGCACGATGTGAAGACCGTGCTCGCCCGGTCCGGCGCCCTCCCCGGCTCCCTGAAGCTCGAATTCAGTGAAAGCCTCGTGATGGAGAACCCAGAATACGCGGCGCAGATGCTGTCGCGGATCCACGATCTGGGCGCGGGCCTGTGCCTGTCGGATTTCGGCACCGGCTACTCGGCCCTGTCGTACCTGCAGCGCTTCCCCTTCGACACGATCAAGGTCGATCGGGCCTTTGTCCGGCAGATCGCCTCGGGCCAGACCGGGATCCTGCGCTCGATCGTCAAGATGGCGAGCGAACTGAACCTCGCCATCGTCGCCGAGGGCTGCGAGTCGGAGGCGGATGCCGTGGCATTGGCCGAACTCGGCTGCGAATATGCCCTGGGCCCCGCCTTCGGCGAGCCGATGACCATGCTCCAGGCAAGGCAGATCGTCGGCGCGGCGCCGGAAGCGGCTTAGGGCGCTCCCCTCCCCCCGCATCGCGAACGCGATGACGGAGGGGCGCCCGGCGGGTGGGCCGCGCCCCGGTTGCGGGGCATTCGAGGCCTCGGATTAAGCCCCCCTTAACCACGTTCGCCCAAGGTCATCCACAGGTCGCGTGTGGGGAGATCAGCGGATGGCCGAGGCGGCGAGGCGTTTCCAACCGGCGGACAGCCCCGATCTCGTGCGTCGCATGATCGCCCGGCCCGTGCAGCTGGCCCATCGGGCCCGCACCCGTCTCCCGGAGCACGAGACCACATCCGGATCAGCTGTTGGCCGGGCCGAGGCCGCCATCGGCCGGCTCGAAGCCGAGCTGAGCGTGATGAAGGCGGTGGCACGGGTGCAGCGGCAGGAGATCGAATCCCTCCGGGCCCAGCGCCGGCTGCTCACCGAATCCGCCCCCGACGACGATGTGCGGGCGACCCGCGAGCGTTGGGCCGCCCTGGTCGATTCCCTGCTCGTCCGCGCCCGCTGACGTTCCCGGCGAGCCGGATCCCGCCTCCCGTCCAGGATGAGCCAGTGTCGCACGATGTCCGCGGGAATCCGGATCTCACCTTTCTTCACCGTGGCCTGAGAAGGGGCGAGGGTCCCGCCATGCGCGCGCGCTGCTCGCTCGTCGTCAACGGCCGTGCCGTCCGCTGCTCCCCCGGAGACACGCCCCTGGAGGCGGCCGTCGCCGAGGGGATGATCGCGCCCGTTCCTGGGATGCACGGCGTCAACATGCTCGGCCAGGGCGGTGCCCCCGCCGCCCGCCGGTCCCAGGGCCGCCGGGGCCGCGACGCACCCGCCACCCTGTCCGATGTGCCCGAAGGCCGCGAGGCGGGGCCGGCGGCGCGGGCTGCGCCGCAGGAGCGCGCCCGCCAGAACCTGAAGGGAACGCTGACGGAGGTGCGCCGGCTCGGCCCCGGCATCCTCGAACTCGTCGCCACCCTCACCCGCCGACCGCTCCACGAGCCGGGCGAGCAATACACCGTGAGCCTCCCGGGCCTGCCCGCCATGACCCTGAGCCCGACCCTGCGGACCGACGGGTCGGCGGAGATCAACGAGGCGGTGTTCCACCTGCCGAGGGATCCGGACGAGGATGGGGCAGCTGCCTTCGTCGTCGGCCAGGATGTCAGGCTGAAGGGTCCCTTCGGCCGCGGGCATTACCGCCCCGGCGGCGGACGCCTCGTCCTCGCCGCCACGGGCGCGGGGTTCGGGCCGATCTGGGCCATCGCCCGGGCCGCCCGCTACATTGAGCCCGAGCGTGACATGGCGCTCGCCATCGGCGCCCGGGATGCCCTGGATCTCTACATGCGCGAAAGCGTCGAGTGGCTGCGCGGAACGGGCGTCGGCCGGATCGTGCTCTGCGCCGAACGGGGGCGCCAGCGTCCGCCGGATGTCCGCCCCGGCCCGGTCGGGGCGCACCTCCCGCAATTGCGGGCGAGCGACGTCATCCATGTGGCCGGCGACATCGCCACGGTCGGCGCGGTCCAGGCGCTGGCGGGTGCCGTGGGCGCGCGCTGCTACCCAATCGTGGTGGAGTGACCCGGCGGGGCCGTCCACCTCCGCCGCCTCGCGGGACGATCGCGCCCGACGAAGGTCGGTCCCACCCTGCCCCCTCATCCTGAGGTGCGGCGTGAGCCGCCTCGAAGGAGGGGTCCAGAAGGCTCCGCGATCCCTGGAGCCGTCCTTCGAGGCCTGCTGACGCAGGCACCTCAGGATGAGGCCTTCGAGGCCTGCTGACGCATGCACCTCAGGATGAGGCCTCCGAGGCCTGCTTGCGCGGGCAACTCAGGAGAGGGGAAAGGGTGGGAGCACCGGCGCGGTGATCCCCGCCCGTGGAAGGGGAACCGTCCCCCCGCGTGAAGCTCCTACCGCCCCTCCCCCACCGTCAGGGAGCCGGTGGCCGTCCGCCCGTAACGGGCGGGGCGGTACATGTCCTCGACGGTGGCGCCGGGATGGACGTAAGTCCCCGGTGACACCGCGCGCACGGCATAGGCCACGGTGAAGAAGGCCGGCTGGCTCGGGTCCCGGGTATAGGCTGCCACGAAGCGGTCGTCCCGGAACTCCGTATGGACCGGCTGCACGTCGGACTTGGCGAAGGCGAGCCCCTGGAGCGCGTCGGCGTCGAGGAGCTTCGGGTTGTCGATCTCCAGCCCCGCGGGCAAGCGGTCGACGAGGAGAAGGCGGGCGGATTCGGCCTTGGCCTCCGTGACCTTCAGCACCACCACCAGACGGTCGTTCTGACGGATGGCGGCGGGGTCGATGACACTGCCGTCGAGGCGGTGAAGGCTGCGCTCCACGGTGTAGCCGCGGGACTCCGCCGGCTCCGGCGTCACCGGGTTGCCGGAGACGCCAATGGCCACCTGAACCGGCGCGCCGCCGGTATTGACGAGCACCTTGTCCCCGGCCGCCAGATCGGCCTCCCCGTAGGTGCGGGCGAGCGGCCCCGGGAGCGCCGCCCCGTCGAGGGTGAAGGACAGGCCCTTCCCCCGCTCGGCGAGGCCCTCGGCGGCCATCACCATCCAGGCATTCTCCTGGGTGCTGGTCGGGCGATTGTCCGCCCGCTCCTGGCCGACGATCGTGGCGGCGGGCGCGAGGGCCGCGGCGGACAGCCCCATCTCCGCGGCGAGGGCGATCAGCCCCGCCCCGTCCCGGAGGCGGGAGCCGTAATCGGCCCGGTAGCTGCCCTTGTCCCGCTCGGAGGTGAGGAGGGAGAGGGCGGACTCCATCGCCTTGCCCGCCCTCCCCCGGTCACCGAGGAGCGCGAGGGCGGCGGCGATCTGTGCCCGGCCGAGGGACGTCTTGATCTCGGACAGCTTGGAATCGGCGAGGTAGCGCAGATCGCCCATCACCGGCCTGCCGTTGCGGGCGAGGACATAGGCGGCATAGGCGATGTCGGCCCCGCCGTCCCGCACCTCGCTCGCGTTGGCGACGGCGTTGCGCAGGCGGTCGAGGGCGAGGGCGAAGGGCCCCTGCGGCACGGCGAAGTGCCGCTCCCTGGCGCGGGTGAGGAAATCGGTGACGTAGGCGTCGAGCCAGAGGTCGTTCGATCCCTCCGCCGACCACAGACCGAAATCGCCGCTCGAATCCTGGCGGGAGAGCACCCGCTCGATGGCCTCGCGCACCCGCCCGTCCGCATCCGGTTCGAGGGCCAACCGGTCGCGCCCCGCCAGCCGGTCCACCGAGAGCAGCGGCATCGCCCGGCTCACCACCTGCTCGGAGCAGCCGTAGGGATAGCGGTCCAGGGCCTGGAGCAGGGCGGCCACGTCCACCCCCGGAAGGGCCGAGGCGGACAGCGAGACCCGGCCGGTGCCGGGGATCACGTCGGCCAGCAGGTCCGCCGCGAGGGTAAGGCTCTCCCCGGGGGCGAGGCTGCGCACCTGCCGCCGCAGCAGCGCCCCCGTGCCTGGGGCGACGCCGAGGCTGAGGCTCTGGGACAGGGGGCTTGCAAGGCCCGGCCCCGACAGCGCGATGTCGATCCGCCCCGTGCCCGGCGCGGTCGCGGTCAGGGGTACCGTGAGGCTCGCCTTGCCGCCGGCCTCGAGACGCAGAGTGCTGCGAAGCGCCTGCTCTCGTCCTTGAGCCTGCCCTTGCACCTGCCCTTGCCCCTCGGCCCGCACCGGCCCGGTGGGGACGATCTCGGCGGTGTAGGTCCCCGCCGGCCCCTCGACGTTGTCGAGGGCGACGAACAGGCGCGACCGGTCGCCGATATCGAGGAAGCGGGGCAGGGTCGCGCTCACCACGACGGGGTCGCGGATGGTCACGTCCGCCTGAGCCTGCCCGACCCGGGTCCCGCTCCAGGCAGTGACCATGACCCTCCCGGTCCCGTTGAAGGCCGGCAGGGGAAAGGTCACGCTGGCTTTGCCGTCCGGCCCGACCTTCACCACGCCGGAGAACAGGGCCAGGGGCGCCTCGGTCGGCGGCGCATCCGCGAACTCCGCGCCACCCGCATCGCCGCCGGAGCGGATGGCCCCGGCGCTGCCCTGCATCCCGTCGATCAGGTAGCCGTAGACATCGCGGAACTCGGTGCCCAGCGCCCGCTGGCCGAGGAAGTAGCGGGTCGGGTCGGGGGCGGCATAGCGGGTGAGGTTGAGGATGCCCACATCGACCAGGGCCACCGTGACCCGCGCCTCCTCGCCCGGAGCGAGCCCCGCGACGGTCACGGGGAGGGTGAGGTCCTGGCGGGGCCGCGCCTTCCCGGGCGCCGCGACGGAGACCGCCAGGGCGCGCCGGTCCCGGTCCACCGAGAACCATGCGAGGCCGAGCGCCCGGCCGGGCTGGCGCCGCGCCGCCTGATCGAGGGGGCGGTAGGCGGTGGCGACGAGGTAGGCCCCCGCCCCCCAATCCGCCTCCACCGGCAGGCTGACGGTGGTGCCCCCCGCGGCGACGCTCACCTCGCGGATCTCGTGGACCCTGTCGCTCACCACCATGACGCTCGCCTGACCGGCGAATTTCGGGCCGAGCCGGGCGTGGATCGTCTCGCCGGCCTCGTAGGCGGCCTTGTCGAGGGTGAGGTCGAGGAGGTCGGGAGCCTGGGCGGTCTCGGATCCGGCCCAGCCGACGTCGAAGCCGAGGCTCGCCGCGGCTTGGGGCAGGCCCGGCGCGGAGACGTCCAGCCGGTAGGCGCCGAGTCCGACGGGCGCCTGGATGCGGCCGGGTGCCCCGGCGGCGAGGTCGACGCTTCCGCTGGCGACGCGCTTCGTGGTCTTACCCGCCTCAAAGGACCAGCGTCCGTCGGCCCGGTACCATTGGTAAGTCCGCTCGACCCTGGACAGGGTCCAGGTCACGCCGGATCGGGTCAGGCGGCGCCCGTCGGGGGTGGCCAGCACCACGTCGAATCCGGCGAGGTCGCCCTCCTTGAGGTCGGCGAACGTCTTCCGGACCGCCAGGACCGGCCCGGCCGGCAGGATCGGGAGTGTGAGGCTGCGCGACAGGGCCCGTCCCCCGGGCTCGCCCACCGCGAGGGTGACCTTCGCTTCCAGGGGCCGCGGCGCGGTGACGTCCGGCACCGGCACGGAGACGCTCGCCATCCCCTGTGCATCGGTGACGGCGAGGGCGGAGAGGTCCCGCGTGGTCGCCTCCACCGCCTCGTCGTCGAGGCCCACCGTGAACCCGTCGAGGCCCGGGATCCCGTTGCCCGAAGCGGCCTGGACGGTGACGCTGCCCGAGACGCCGAGCCCCGCCCCCGGTGCCCCATAAAGGTAGCGTGCGGCGATCTTCACCCCAGCCGGCTCGCCCCGCTTCAGGCTGGCCGCGGCGGGGGTGAGGGTCACGTCGAGCCGTTCGGGGACGTAATCCTCCACCAGGAAGCTCGCCTCGCCCAACGGGGGCGCCTTGGGGTCCGTATAGGCCGTGATCCGCCACGTTCCGTGCATGGTCCCCGACAGGAGGGGCAGCGCATAGGCCCGTCCGCCGAAACCCTGGTCGGGCACCGAGGCCCGCCGGTACTCGACCCCGTCCGGACGCTTCACCACCAGGGTCAGGGGCAGGTCGGCGACGGCATCCCCCCTGGCGTTCCGCAGGAGGGCGGCGATCTGCACCGTCTCGCCCGATCGGTAGACCCCCCGCTCGGTGAACAGGTAGGCGTCGAGCCCGCCACCTTCGGGGCGGCCCTTCACCCCCCGGTCGGTCAGGTCGAAGGCGCCCTGATCGAGGTCGAGGAAGCCGTAATCGTCCCCGCTCTGCGCCACGACGAGGCTCGGTGCGCCGCCGCCCTCGCCGCGGCCGAGGCCGCCCTCGAAGGCGGCGTGGCCCTCGGCGTCGGTCCGGCGGGTGGCGAGCACCTCGTTGTCCCGGGCGACGAGGCGGATCTCGGCGCCCTCCATGGGTTGAGCGGTCCCGAGGGAGCGCAGCACCACGTGGACACCGTCCCGGCCCTTGGTCGCGGTGAGGCCGAGGTCCGAGACGACGAACCATTGCGTCGCCTGTTGCTCGTAGCCCCCATCCTCGTCGGCCGGGGCCGTCCCGGAGGGCCGGGCGACCATCACGTAGACGCCCGGCTCCAGCTTGCCCACGGCCCGGAGGACCGGGAAGGCGGTCACGCTCTCCTGGTTGATCTCGGCCTTGGCCGTGTCGAGACTGCCCTTCCAGACCCGGACACCCTTCTGCGCGGCGATGGCCTTCGCCGTGGCGCCGCTGAGCTGGCCGAGGAAATCCTCCGAGCGGAGTGTCGGCAACAGCCCGCGGTCGCCGATGCGCAGCACCTCCAGATCGAGCTTCGGCGCGTTGACCGAGACGATGGGGAGGCCCGCCTGACCGGTGCGGGGCAGGACGTAGTTCCGGCCGGTGAAGCGCGCCTGGGGGGCGCGGTCGCGGACGTAGATCTCGTAATCCGCGGCCTTGGGCAGGGTCTCGCCCACCGACGAAGGCAGGCCGGGGCGCAGGACGACCGCGTAGCGGCTGCCGTGCTTCAGCCCGTCTACGCAGACCTGCGAGCCTTCCCCCGTCACCGCCGCCGACGCGCTGCCGGTGACCGCGACGAAGGGCGTGAAATCGGCTTTCGGTGCCACGACCTCGGAGAAGGTGAAGCACAGGCGCGGGGCTGCCGCATCCGAATCCACGGTGTAGGTGAGGATGCGGAAGCCGTGCTCGGCGCGCAGGGCTTCGTAGGTCTCGCGCACGGGGGCGTCGTCGTTCAGGGCGAGGCTCGCCGCGTAGGCGTCCAGAGCCGGGCGCCACTCCTCCTGGGCTGCTGCGACCTCACCCAGAAGCGCCAGGGCCTCCGCGGCCTCCGGTGCCGTGCGGGCCCGCTCATAGGCCCGGTAGGCCGCCGCCTGAGCCCGGCCCCGAAGCCGCGCCCGGCCCTGGTCATCGTTCTCCTCGGTCTCCCCTGCCGCCGACTGCGCCGCGCGGGCATAGGCGCGCCAGTTGGCCGGGTCGGCGGGGTCGGCCGCCACCGCGGCGGCCAGGGGTGGCAGGGCCTCCACGGGCTTCTCGGCCTGGAGCAGGGCCTCGCCCTTCCGGCGGGATTGGGCGGCGGGCGGCAGAGGCGTGGGGGCCTCGGCCTTCAACGCCGCGTCGAGGCGCACCGCATCGCTCGCGAGGGTGAGGCGGGAAAAGGTCTTCTGGACCGGAGCCGCGGCGGGCGTGGCCACGGGGGCCTTCGCCGGGGGCTTCGGTTGGGCGGCAACCGGCGCCGCGGCCATCAGCAGGACGGCGAGGCCGCCCGCGACCGCTTGGATCCATCCCCGCGCCATCGGCCCCTCCCCCGCCGCCGCGACCCGAATCGCGGCGGTATCGCGAGGGGGAGATTACAGGGTGGGTGGGGGAAGGGAACCGGCTGCATAGCCTCGCCCGGAGCGTCCCGATCACTACCTCATCCTGAGGTGCCGCGAAGCAGCCCCGAAGGAGACGTCCAGATGGCACCGCGATCCCTGGAGCCCTCCTTCGAGGCCCGCTCACGCGGGCACCTCAGGATGAGGTCGGAGATGGGATCGCGGCAGCCGGCTCCTAGTACACCTGCGCCGGCGCCTCCTGCGGGCGGGGCGCCTTCCCGTCCAGGGTCTTCTCGATGACCTTGGCCAGCCCGATCATGATCTGGTCGATGGCGTAGTCCTTCGGGGTGTAGACCGCCCGCACGCCCATGTTCTTCAGGACCAGTTCGTCCTCCGGCGAGATGATGCCGCCGACGACGACGGGGATATGGTCGAGCCCGGCTTCCCGCATCTTGGCGCGCACCTCCCGCACCAGGGGAACGTGGCTGCCCGACAGGATCGACAGGCCAACGACGTGGGCGCCGGTCTCCTTCGCCTTGGCGACGATCTCCGAGGGCGTCTGGCGGATGCCGTCGTAGGTCACGTCGAAGCCGACGTCCCGGGCGCGCAGCGCGATCTGCTCGGCCCCGTTCGAGTGGCCGTCGAGGCCGGGCTTGCCGACGACGAGCTTCGGCTGCTCGCCCAGGCGCTCGCCGAGATCGGCGATCAGCAGGCGCGCCTCCTCTGCCGCCCCCGCCGACACGGTCTCCCGGGTGACGCCGGTGGGCGCCCGGTATTCGCCGAACACCCCGCGCAGGCAGGAGCCCCACTCGCCGGTCGTGACCCCGGCCTTCGCCGCCGCGATGGAGGCCGGCATGATGTTCGTGCCCGAGCGCGCCGCCTCCTCCAGGCCGGCGAGCGCCGCCCGCACCGCCGCCGCGTCGCGGGTCTCGCGCCACGTCTTGATGCGGCCCGCGGCCTCCATCTCCACCGTCTCGGAGACGGAGAAGATCGCGCCTTCACCCGCCGTCAGCGGCGAGGGCTCGCCGTGCTGGTACTTGTTGACGCCGACCACGATCTGGTCTCCGGCCTCGATGGCCGAGATGCGCCTTGCGTTCGATTCCACCAGGGCGCGCTTCAGGGCGCCGGTCTCCACTGCCGCCACGGCGCCGCCGATGCCGCCGATTCGCTCCAGCTCGGCCCGGGTCTCGGCCTTCAGCGCCTCGACCTTGGCCTCGATGACGTGGCTGCCGTCGAAGATGTCGTCGTATTCGAGCAAGTCGGTCTCGAAGGCGAGGATCTGCTGCATCCGCATCGACCATTGCTGGTCCCAGGGGCGGGGCAGGCCGAGCGCCTCGTTCCAGGCCGGCAATTGCACGGCCCGGGCGCGGGCGCGCTTCGAGAGGGTGACAGCCAGCATCTCGATGAGGATGCGGTGGACGTTGTTTTCGGGCTGTTGCTCGGTGAGCCCCAGCGAGTTGACCTGCACGCCATACCGAAAGATGCGCTTCTTCGGGTCGTGGATGCCGTAGCGCTCCTGGGCGATCTCATCCCACAGTTCCGAGAATGCCCGCATCTTGCAGATCTCGGTGACGAAGCGCAGCCCGGCATTCACGAAGAACGAGATGCGCCCGAACACCTCCGGGAAGCTCGCCTCGTCGAAATCGGGATCGTCCCGCACCGTGTCGAGGACGGCGATGGCGATGGCCAGCGCGTAGGAGAGCTCCTGGACCGGCGTCGCCCCTGCCTCCTGCAGGTGGTAGGAGCAGACGTTCATCGGGTTCCACTTCGGCACCTCCTTGGTCGTGAACAGGATCACGTCCTTGGTGAGCCGCAGGGAGGGGGCCGGCGGGAACACGTAGGTCCCCCGGGACAGGTATTCCTTGATGATGTCGTTCTGGGTGGTGCCCTGGAGCGCGGCGAGCGGCGCGCCCTGCTCCTCGGCCACCGCGAGGTAGAGGGCGAGCAGCCACGGGGCCGTGGCGTTGATCGTCATGGAGGTGTTCATCTGCGCCAGCGGGATGTCCTGGAACAGGGTCCGCATGTCGCCGAGATGAGCCACCGAGACGCCGACCTTGCCGACCTCCCCGCGGGAGAGCTCATGGTCCGGGTCGTAGCCGGTCTGGGTCGGCAGATCGAAGGCGACCGACAGGCCGGTCTGGCCCTTGGCGAGGTTGCCCCGGTAGAGCTTGTTGGATTCCGCGGCCGTGGAATGGCCCGCATAGGTGCGGATGATCCATGGCTTGTCGCGCTTCACCTCGGCGATATCGGCGCTCGCGCCCATTCCCGTCATCTCCCGTGCCGCATTCTGATGCCGCGCTGAGAGCGCCGCTTGCGGCGCAGCGTAGCGGAGGCTCAGGCCGCCGTCATCCACGTCGGGTTGCACGAAAAATCGGGGTTGACGGTGAACGGAATTTGAGACCGCGACAAGCGCGTCACCCCAACAGCGCCGCCACCCGCTGCGCCGCCGCGGCGTAATCGGCGAGGTGGACGCCATCGCTCAGCGCCCCCGGTCGGGCGAGGCCGCCCTTCCCATCGCGGAAGGCATCGAACGGGTCGGCGAAGGCGCAGCCGTTCTCCCCTGCCAACCTCTCGAGGCGGGTCGAGTAATCCCCCACCGCTGCCGCTTCGCGCTCCTGGCCTGGCACCGGCTCGATGGGCGGCAGGGCGAGCACGACCACCCGGTCCGCATGCGCCCGCAGCCAGCCGATCAGTGCCGCCGCCGCCGCCTCGAACCGCGCCACCGCCTCCGGCGAGAGCGGGCGGACGCGCACAGAGAGGTCGTTGCTGCCGGTGATCAGCACCGCGACCCCCGCCCGGTGGCGGAACCTCAGCTCCGACAGGCGCTCGGCATAGCCCCCGGTGGAGATCCCACCGATCCCGCCATTGACGACCGGACCGCTGCCAAGGGGGTGCGCGCACAGGAACTCGGCATGGGAATCGCCCACGATCAGGGCGAAGCCCGGCGCCGCCGCGTCGAGAGCCCGCTGGATCTGCGGGATGCGCATGGCGATGCGCTCCCGGCAGATCTTGCGATAGCGCCGCCGCTGGAGACGGCGGGCCAGCCAGCCGCGCATCAGCGGCCGAACCGCTCGAACTTCGGGAAGCTTCTGGCCATCATCAGGCCGACCTCCGCCCGGTGGCCGACCCATTTCTCCAGGATGGCGGCGTTGGCGAGCCGTCCTTCGGCCGAGCCGTCCTGCCAGGGCAGGCCGTCCTCCATCCGGAAGACGTGGGCGTGGGTCAGCTTTCCGCTGCGGCAGCGCTGGAGCCGCACGCCCTTGCCCCGGGCCAGCTCCGCCACCTCTCCGATGGGGAAGATCAGAAGCAGTTTCTCGGAGTTCATCACGGCCACATGGTCGCCATCCGCCGGCACCAGGATCGTGGCGACGGCGTCGCCATCGAGGCCGAGGATGCCCTTGCCCTTGCGGGTGTTGGCGACCAGGGCGTCGGAGGGCGCCACGAAGCCGCGGCCGTCGGAGCCGGCGAGCAGCACCTTGGTCTCCGGCCGGTAAGGCAGGGCGGCCACCACCTCCGTGCCGTCGTCGAGATCGACCATCAGCCGCACCGGGTCGCCGAAGCCCCGGCCGCCGGGCAGCTTCGAGGCGTCGAGGGTGAAGACCTTGCCGTTGGACACGAGCAGCAGGATCTTCTGGGTGGTCTCGCTCGGAAATGCGATCTTCAGCCGGTCGTCGCCCTTGAAGGCCACGCCGGAGAGGTCGGCCACGTGGCCCTTCAGGGCGCGGATCCAGCCCTTCTCCGAGACGATCACGGTGATCGGCTCCCGCTCCACCAGGGCCGCCGTCAGGTCGACGCCAGCCGTGTCGGGCGGGTTCTCCAGGGTGGTCCGGCGGCGGCCGAGCTTGGTCTCGGGTCCGAAGGTCTTCTTCACCGCCCGGATCTGCGCCTGGATCGATTTCCACTGCGCCGGCTCGGAGGCGAGCAGGGCGTCCAGCTCGGCCTTCTCCGCCGTCAGCGCGTCGAACTCGCGCTTGAGCTCCATCTCCTCCAGCTTGCGCAGGGAGCGCAGGCGGGTATCGAGGATGGCGTTGGCCTGCACCTCGGTGAGCTCGAACCGCGCCATCAGGGCGGCCTTCGGCTCATCCTCCTCGCGGATGATGCGGATCACCTCGTCGAGGTCGAGATAGACGATCAGCAGCCCGCCGAGGATCTCGAGCCGCCGGTCGATCTGGCCGAGGCGGTAGCGGGAGCGGCGCTGCAGCACCACCCGGCGGTGGTCCACCCACTCCCGCAGGCATTCCACGAGGCCGATCACCTTCGGGACGAGGCCGCCGACCAGGACGTTCAGGTTCAACGGGACCCGCGCCTCGAGTTCGGTGAGGCGGAACAGGGATTCCATCAGGATCACCGGATCGACGCTGCGGGAGCGCGGCTCCAGCACGACCCGCACGTCCTCGGCCGACTCATCCCGCACGTCGGCGAGCAGCGGCAGCTTCTTCTCCTGCAGAAGCTCGGCCATCTTCTCGATCAGCCGCCCCTTGGGGATGCCGTAGGGGATCTCGGTGACGATGATGTTCCACGTCCCCCGGCCGAGATCCTCCTTGTGCCAGCGGGCCCGGACCCGGAAGCCGCCGCGCCCGGTGCGGTACGCCTCGGCGATGGACTCGGCCGAGTCGACGAGGATGCCCCCGGTCGGGAAGTCCGGTCCCTGCACGAACTTGGCGAGCTGCCCGGAGGTCGCCTCGGGGTGGTTGATCAGGTAGAGGGCCGCGTCGCAGAGTTCGGCGGCGTTGTGGGGCGGGATCGAGGTCGCCATGCCGACCGCGATGCCCTGCGAGCCGTTGGCGAGCAGGTTCGGGAAGGCCGCCGGCAGCACCACCGGCTCCTCCTTCTCGCCGTTGTAGGAGGGGCGGAAATCGACCGTGTCCTCGTCGATTCCGTCCAGCAGCAGGCGGGCGACCTCGGTGAGGCGGGCCTCGGTGTAGCGGTAGGCGGCGGGGCCGTCGCCGTCGATGTTGCCGAAGTTGCCCTGCCCGTCGACCAGCGGGTAGCGCTGGGCGAAATCCTGGCTCAGGCGCACCAGGGCATCGTAGATCGCTTGGTCGCCGTGGGGGTGGAAGTCACCCATCACGTCGCCGACGATCTTCGCGCACTTCTTGTGCGCGGTGTTCGGATCGAGGCGCAGCAGGCGCATGCCGTAGAGGATGCGCCGATGCACCGGCTTCAGCCCGTCCCGGGCGTCCGGCAGGGCCCGGTGCATGATGGTCGAGAGCGCATAGGCGAGGTAGCGTTCTTCCAGCGCCGACTTCAGCTCGACGCTCTCGATGCCGTCGCCGGACGGCGGCTCGAAGGGCTGGCCCATGGTGGTTCCCCGACTTTTCCCGTGCCCTCTCCGTCATGGCGAGCGCAGCGAAGCCATCCAGGGACGAGCCGCATTCTCAGGCGTTCCGCTGCCCTGGATGGCTTCGCTGCGCTCGCCATGACACAGTTGCAACCGTACTTAGAACATATCGCGAACGTTAGCCCGCCGCGACGCCGAGCGCAACGAATCGCGCCCGTTCCTCCGGTGGCGTGAGGCCACGCGGACCCCAGACGTGCCGGTCGAGGAAGTACCCCGTCAAGGTAAACCCTTGCGCAACGCCGTCCGGTCCCGGCGCACCGCCCTCCCGGAGGAAGGTCGGCAAGGCGAGCAGGCGGTCGCGGAAGGGCTCGCCCGCGGCGGCACTGACCGCCCGGCCTGTGCGGGGGGAGACGTAGGCGAGGCGGTCGTTGCCGCCCGTGGCGGCGCAGGCCGAGAGATCGAGGCCGAAACCGAGTTCGGTGAGCACGGCGAGTTCGAACCGCACCATCAGGGGCGGGGCCACCGCCGGATCGTCGAGATGCTCCACGAGGATGCAGGCCGCCTCGTAGAGGGCGTCGTGCGGGTCGCGCTCGGGCAGGAGGCGCAGGAGCGCCGCCATCGTGCCGAGCCCGTAGAGGGCGAGGCCCGAGCCGATCATCCGCGATACCTCCGACGCCAGGGGCTCGACGGCGAAGGACCCGAGACCTTCGTCGAGCCGCGCGCGCCATGTGAGCCGCACCCGGTTGCCCGGCTGGAGCACCGGCTGCATCCGCCGGGAACGACCCCCATGCACGAGGCCGAGATGGCGGCCGTGTTCCGCGGTCATGGCCTCGAGGATGACACCGCTCTCCCCGTGCCGGCGCAGGCCCAGCACCAGGGCGTCGTCCGTCCACTGCATTCCGCGACTATAGGTGTTTTCTCCGTCGCCGCACTGCGCTTTCTCGGCCGCAGGAGAGAATCGCATGCCGGTCCGGCCCCATTGCCTCGCCCTCGTCCTGCTCGCGGCTTTGCCCTCGCCGGTACTGGCCAGGGACGAGCCCTCCCCCGCCCTGAAGGCGCGGATCGCGAAACTCGCCCTGAAGCAGGTGGAGTTCGGCGCGGTCTCGCTTTTGCCGGTCACCTTCGCCGGGAGCGGTCTCGCCGGACCGTTCGAGGAGGACGGCCACACCTATTTCTGCGTCATGACGCGGATGAAGGGCCGCGATTTCGGCGGCTCCGAGCATGTGCGGATCGCCATGCGTTACGAGAACGACCGGCTGACGATGATGCATGACGACGACGTCTGCGCCTATCACCACGCCCGGCCCTTCCCGGAACTCACTGCCCTCGGCAACGCCCGCTGAGCCTTTTGCGTTCGTGGGCATGCCCTCTGCTTCCCGCCCCCTCGATCTGACCCTCGATCTGATCCGCGCGGCCCATGCCGGACCCGTGGCGGATGATCCGGCGGCCCTGACGGTGATGACCGACGAGGAGTTGCGCCCTGGGCTGGAGGAGATCGTGGCGGGCCGCGAGGGCGCCGCCCTGTGGGTCTTCGCCTACGGCTCGCTGATGTGGCGGCCGGAATTCCCGGTTGCGGAGCGGCGGCTTGGCACGGTGCGCGGCTTCCACCGCCGGTTCTGCCTGCTGCAGCGGCGGTTCCGCGGGACCCCGGAACGGTCGGGCTTCGTGCTGGCCCTCGACCGGGGCGGCCTGTGCCGGGGCGTCGCCTTCCGCCTGCCGGACGCCGAGATCCGCGAGGCGCTGATGCCCTTGTGGCGCCGGGAGATGCGGGGACGCGGCTACGTCGCCCGCTGGCTGCCGGTGGAGACGGACGAGGGGACGGTCTCCGCCCTCACCTTCCTCGCCAACCGCGCCAACGACCGCTACGCCGGCCGCCTGCCGGACGAGGAGATCGCCGACCGGATCGCCCTCGCCTGCGGCCATGCGGGCCCGAGCGCCGAGTACCTGTACCGGACGGTGGAAGCCTGCGAGGCGCTCGGCATCCGCGACCGCCACCTCTGGCGCCTTCAGGCGCTCGTCGCAGCACGGCTGAGGGCGTTGACCTGACGGGGCATGAGGGCGGCCGCTGCCGTCCTGGCGAGCGTCATCGAAGCAATCCAGGGATGCGCCACCTCCTGGGACAGCCCGCCGCCCTGGATGGCTTCGCTGACGCTCGCCATGACGGGGTCGGGATGGGCCGCCTGGACACCTCAGACCCACGCTCGCTTCGTCGCCACGATGCTGCGGGCTCCGGCATGCTCCGCATCCGGGTTGCGGAGTTCGCGGAAGCCGGGGGCACGGCCGTCGATGAGATAGACGACGAGCATGAGGCCGAGGGTAATCTTGATGCGCATGGCCACGCCTGAGGACCTGAGCGTGGCTTTTAGGATCGATCAATTTTGAATGAGTTGCTGCAGCGCACATCAACCATGCGGCGAGGGTCGGTTTCTTCGGGCCGTGGTAAAGGGCCCGCTCCCGGCCGCGGAGCGGCGTTAAGGACCACGGACCCCATGCGAATCGTCGCCCCGGCTCTGGCTTGTCTGCTCATGACTGTCCCCGCTGCGGCCGCACCTCCGGCGGCGGGGGGCGAGGCGGTGTTGACCGGCGAGGCCACGATCGGCAGCGAGGCTCGCCACGTCACCCTGCGGCTCGCCTGCGACCCTGCCCATGCGGGGATCTCGGCTGTTCTCACGGTCCCGCGTTTCGCCGACTTGACCCCACGGTTCGCCTTCGACGCCTTCGAGGGGCCGGATGGCACGACGAAGCCGCTGACGGCCATCCGCATCGTCGGGGCGAACGGCGTGCGCAGCGTGATCGCCCCGGCGACGGGTGCGGTCGCCGCCGACCCGGCCACGAGCTACACCTTCACCGTCGCCGGACCGAAGCGGACCGAGAACCCCCTCAGGGGCATCGCCACAGGCTTCGCCGAGGCAGGTGCGCGGATCGTCTGGACGCAGTCGAGCCCGCGGGCGGGGGACGCGTCCGTCATCGCGACCTTCACGGTGACCGAACCGGCGCCGCTCCGCACCGCCCTCGAGCCGTGCTTCGGACCGTAAGACGCCGCGCCGTCATTGCGAGCGCAGCGAAGCAATCCAGGGATGCGCCGAGTCCCGAGGCGGCCCGCTGCCCTGGATTGCTTCGCTTCGCTCGCAAAGACGAGGCGGGCGACTGTCTACGCCTCAGCTCACCTCCACCTGCGCCACGCCGGGCATGGCCCGGAGCATGCCGGCGAGTTGTGGCGTCGCCTGATAACGGCCCGGCAGGCGGATCTCCACCTCCCGGTCGCCGCCGTCCAGGCGCAGCACCAGGGATACTTCCCCCTCCCCGCGCATGGTCAGGCGGCTCTGGACCGCCTGGATGCCCCGGGCGTCGTCCAGGTGGATGCGCATGCCCTTCTGGAAACGGGCCACCGCGGCATCCAGGGGCTCGGCGGTCATGATCCGGGCGCGCACGTCCTCACCCTCGGCATTCGCCTGAAGCTGCAGGACCAGCGGGCGGCCAGGCTCCAGGATGTCCCGGTAGTGGCCGAGACCCTCGGAGAAGATGATCGCCTCGAAATGCGCCGTCCGGTCCGAGAGGGTGACGATGCCCATCTTGTTGCCGGTCTTCGTCCGCCGTTCCGCCCGGTCCAGAACCGAGGCTGCGACACGCCCGACGCTCGTCGTCCCCGCCCGCACCGCCCGGCAGAAATCCGCCCAGCTCTGCACGCGGAGCTTATCGAGAAGCTCGCCGTACTCGTCCAGCGGATGGCCGGAGATGAAGAAGCCGATCGCCGCGTATTCGCGCTTGAGCGTGTCGGCCATGGGCCACAATTCGTGGGGCGGGATGCGCAAGGTAACGTCGGCCGAGGCGACGCCGCCGAACATGTCGGCGACGCCGGTCGTGGCCGCCTCCGCCGCGCTGGCGGCCAGCCGCATCATCGGCTCCACGGCGGCGAAGGCCCTAGCCCGGTCGGCCTCGATGCAGTCGAGCGCCCCGGCCTGGACGAGGCTCTCCATGGTCCGCTTGTTCACGAGGCGGGGATTGAGGCGGCGGGCGAGGTCGGACAGGTCGGCGAAGGGCCGGTCGCCCCGGGCCTCCACGAGGGCCCGCACCGCCTCGCGGCCGACGCCCTTGATCGCCGCGAGGGCGTAGAAGATCTTGCCGTCCCGCACCTCGAACACCTCGCCGGAGGCGTTGATCGAGGGCGGCTCCACGGCGATCTTCAGGCGCTGGGCGTCCTGCCGGAATTCCGCGATCTTGTCGGTGTTGTCGATGTCCAGCGTCATGGCCGCGGCCAGGAACTCGACCGGGTGGTTCGCCTTCAGATAGGCCGTCTGGTAGGTCAGCAGGGCATAGGCCGCCGCGTGGCTCTTGTTGAAGCCATAATCGGCGAACTTCGCCAACAGGTCGAAGATCTCGTTGGCCTTCGCCTTGGTCAGCCCGCCCGCCTCGCAGCCCTTCACAAACCGCTCGCGTTGGGCGTCCATCTCCGCGCGGATCTTCTTGCCCATGGCGCGCCGGAGCATGTCAGCCTCGCCGAGGGTGTACCCGGCGAGCACCTTGGCAATTTCCATCACCTGCTCCTGGTAGACGATGATGCCGAAGGTCTCCTTCAGCATCGGCTCCAGGGAGGGGTGCGGATACCAGTTGGCCTCGTTGCCGGCATCGCGCCCGAGCTTGCGCTCGCAATAGACCGGGATGTTGGCCATCGGACCCGGCCGGTAGAGGGCCACGAGGGCGATGATGTCCTCGAACCGGTCGGCCTGCATCTCGCACAGGGCCTTGCGCATACCGGCCGATTCCACCTGGAACACGCCGACCGTCTCGCCCCGGCCCATGGGCTCGTAGGTCTTCCTGTCGTCCAGCGGCAGGGAGGCGAGGTCGATATGGATGTCGCGCTGCTTCAGCAGATCGGTGCAGCACCGCAGCATCGTCAGCGTCTTGAGGCCCAGGAAGTCGAACTTCACGAGGCCGGCCTGCTCTACCCACTTCATGTTGAACTGGGTGACGCGCATCCCCGTCTTGGGGTCGCGGTAGAGCGGCACCAGCTCCTCGAGGGGCCGGTCGCCGATCACCACGCCGGCGGCGTGGGTCGAGGCGTGGCGGTGCAGGCCCTCGAGCTTCTTGGCGATGTCGATGAGGCGGCCGACGACAGGCTCCTCCTCCATCGCCTGCTGCAGCTTGGGTTCGCCCTCGATGGCCTGGGCCAGGGTCACCGGGTTGGCCGGGTTCTGTGGGACGAGCTTCGTCAGCTTGTCGACCTGCCCGTAAGGCATCTCCAGCACGCGGCCGACATCCCGCAGCACACCGCGGGCGAGCAGGGTGCCGAAGGTGATGATCTGCCCGACCTGCCCCTCGCCGTAGCGCTCCTGCACGTAGCGGATCACCCGCTCGCGGCCCTCGACGCAGAAGTCGATGTCGAAATCCGGCATCGAGACGCGCTCGGGGTTCAGGAACCGCTCGAACAGCAGGCCGAAGCGCAGGGGGTCGAGGTCGGTGATGAGCAGCGACCACGCCACCAGCGAGCCGGCGCCGGAGCCGCGCCCCGGTCCCACCGGGATATCGTGCTCCTTCGCCCACTTGATGAAATCCGAGACGATCAGGAAGTAGCCGGGGAACTTCATCGAGACGATGACGTCGAGCTCGAAGGCCAGCCGCTTGCGGTAATCGTCCTCGGTGAAGCCCGGCGCCGTACCGTGCTGCTGCAGGCGCAGTTCGAGCCCCGCCTCCGCCTGACGCCGCAACTCCGTCGGCTCGTCGGCGGCCACCGCCTTGGCCACGGCGCTGGATGCCTCGGCCAGGGCTTCGGCCATCGGCGCGGCCTCGCCCCCGGCGACCCGGGAGAAGTTGGGCAGGATCGGCTTGCGGGTCCGCGCCCGGACCGCACAGCGCATGGCGATCTCGACCGTCGCGGTCAGGGCGTCCGGCAGGTCCTTGAACAGCGCGGCCATCTCCGCGCGGGTTTTGAAGTGGTGGCGCGGAGTCAGCTTGCGGCGGCGGTCGTCCGACACGATCCGCCCGTCGGCGATGGCGAGCAGGGCATCGTGGGCGTCGTAATCGTCGGGCTTGGCGAAGTAGGTCTCGTTGGCTGCCGCGACGCCGAGGCCGTTCCGGTCGGCGAGGTGCAAGAGGGCCGCCTCGATCCGCGCCTCCTCCGGCAGGCCGTGGCGTTGGATCTCCACATAGAGCCTGTCCTCGCCGAAGGCCCGCTTGAGGCTTTCGAGCCGGCTGGCCGCGAGTTCGGGCCGGCCCGCGCGCAAAGCCCCATCGAGGGGGCCGCCCACGCCGCCGGTGAGGGCGATCAGCCCCCCCGCGTAATCCGCCAAGGCCCCGGCCGCCACCCGTGGGGCCTCCCCGAGGGGTGAATCGAAATAGGCCCGGCTCGCCAGGCGCAGCAGGTTGGCGTAGCCGGCCTCGTCCTGCGCGAGCAGCACCACGCCGTGGTAGGTCGGCAGGCTGCGCCCGTGCGGATCTGCCGGCTCGAACGCGACGGAAAGCTGGATGCCGGCAATGGGCTGCAGCCCGTCCTTGGCCGCCTTCTCCGAGAATTCCAGGGCGCCGAACAGGTTGTTGGTGTCGGTGAGCGCGAGGGCGGGCTGCCGGTCGGCCACGGCAGCCTTCACGAGATCGCCGACCTTCACCGCACCTTCGAGCAGGGAATAGGACGAGTGGACGTGGAGGTGGACGAAGCCGACCTCCTTCAACTGACGTGTCATATCCGGCCTTGTTCGGGGTCGGCGAGCATCCCCCGCAAGATGCGCGGAGTCGATGTTCCGGGGCGGCCGGGAGCAGGTTTTCCACCGCTCGTGCCCCGGCCGCATCACCCCCACCGGCCGATCAGGGAAATTCGCCCCCAAACGGGGTTTAGCCTGTGGACAAGCCGCTTCCGGCGGGAACTTCGGGCGGTTTCGCCAGCCCCCGTCAACGGATCGGCGCCAAGGCTACGCTCCACGCGCCGAGCGCCCCGAACAGCATTCCGAACGCCATGAGCTCGATGATCCCCGTCACGAACACGCCCTTGCCCATCGCTGCCTCCTGTCGCTGACGGTCTCATTATGTTCTTGTTTTGTTCTATGTAAAGCTAGTTTTTCCCTCTCCGTTCGGTTGGCTACTGTCAAGGTTTTGCAATTCTAAATTGCCAGAAATTTCCATTAACAGACAATATTTCAATTCCGGATCGCTATTGTCCCCCTCCGGTTTCGCCTAAATCCGGTACCTTGCCGATCTAACGGGCAAGCTCTGAAGCGGACCCATCGCGTGCGAGGACTTGCGGACTCTCTCGACATCGACTTGGTCGCCGTCGGCACCCATGGGGATGTCCTGCCGTTCATCGCCCTTGGGGATGCCCTCCGCGCCCGTGGTCACCGGGTCACCGTCGCGGCGCCCGCGCCGTTCGAAGCGATGACCCATCGGGCGGGGCTCGGTTTCAAAGCCCTGGGGACGGTGGCCGATTACGAGGCGCTGATCCGCGAGCCGGATCTGTGGCACCCGATCCGCGGCTTCCGGCCGCTCCTCGCCTACGCCCAGCGCATGGCCGAGCACACCCTCGCATGGCTGGCAGCCTCCGAATCCCGTTCCGGAGGGCGGGTGGTCGTCGCCTCACCCCTCGCCTGGGGCGCCCGCATCGCCCAGGACCTCCTCGGCCTGCCGACGGCCACGCTGCACGTCATGCCGTTCCTGATCGAGAGCCGCTACGCCCCGCCCCGGCTTCCGGGCCTGCCCATACCACGCGTGCTGCCCGCGTCATGGCGCGCCGCGGTCAACAAGGGCGTGGACGATGTCCTGATCGGACCGTTCATCCTGCCGTCCCTCAACGGACTACGGGAGCGTCTCGGCCTCGTCGGGATCGGCCGCCTGCGTCATTGGTGGAACAGCCCGACGCGCCTGCTGCTGATGTTCCCCGATTGGTATGTCGCGCCCCAGGAGGACTGGCCCGGGCAAGCCGTCCAACTCGGCTTTCCCCTGGCCGACCGTTTCGGCGACACCCCGGAGCTCCCCGCCGGGCTGGACGCGTTCCTCGCGGACGGACCGCCTCCGCTAATCTTCACCTACGGTTCCGCGATGCGGCAGGCGCAGGCCTTTTTCCGGACCGCCATCGCCCTGTGCGACCGGACGGGGCGACGGGGCGTGCTCCTGGCACCGCAGGCCGACCAGATCCCCGCCCCGTTGCCCGCGGGGGTGATTCACCAGCCCTATGCGCCCCTTGGCTCCCTGCTCCCCCGGAGCGCCGCCCTGATCCATCACGGGGGCATCGGCACCGTGGCGCAGGCCCTGGCGGCGGGGGTGCCGCAACTGATCGTCCCCTATGCCTACAACCACTTCGACGACGGGTTGCGCATCCGCGACAGTCATCTCGGCGCGATGTTAAGCCGGCGCCGCTTCACCCCGGCCAGGGCCGCCCGTGTCCTCGACCACTTGCTGGCGGATCCCCGGGTGGTGCGTGCCTGCGGGCAGGCCCGGGCGCTCATGACCCAGGGTGAGGATGCCATCGCCAGGGCCTGTGACGAGGTCGAGGCCCTCGCCTCAAATCGGGCCGGGCTCAGTCGAGCGGCATGATCTGCCCGTCGCGGATCGTCACGCGGCGGTCCATCCTGGCGGCGAGGTCGAGGTTGTGGGTCGCCACCAGGGCGGCGAGCCCCGAGGCCCGCACCAGCGAGAGCAGCACGGAGAAGACGTGGCCGGCGGTGCCGGGGTCGAGGTTGCCGGTGGGTTCGTCGGCCAGCAGCAGCCGCGGGCCGTTGGCCACCGCCCGGGCGATGGCGACGCGCTGCTGCTCGCCCCCGGAGAGTTCGGCCGGGCGGTGCGCCAGCCGCTCGCGCAGGCCGAGGAAGCTCAGGAGTTCGGAGGCCCGCCCCTTCGCCTCGGCCCGCTTCAGGCCGCGGATGAGCTGGGGCATCATCACGTTCTCCAGCGCCGAGAATTCCGGCAGGAGGTGGTGGAACTGGTAGACGAAGCCCATCTCCTCGCGCCGCAGGCGGGTGCGCTCGAAATCGGCCATCGCAGCCGTGGGCTGGCCCCCGATATAGACCTCGCCCCCGTCCGGCCGCTCCAGCAGCCCTGCGAGGTGCAGGAGGGTCGACTTGCCGGCCCCCGACGGGGCGACCAGGGCGACGAGTTCCCCCGGCCAGATCGCCAGATCGGTGCCGCGGAGGATCTCCAGGGCGCCTTCGGCCTGCGCGTAGCGCCGCTCGACCTGGGCGAAGAACAGGGCCGGCACGGGCTGTGCGCCGACGGCATCGGGGCTGGGACTGGGGCCGGAACTCATACGGATCAGCCTCAGCCGTAGCGCAGGGCCTGCACCGGATCGAGCCGGGCGGCGCGCCACGAGGGGTACAGGGTCGCGGCGAGCGACAGGAGCAGGGTGGTGATCACCACCGCAGTGATCTCCCGCGGGTTCATCTCGGCGGGGATCTCGGCGAGGAAGCGCACCGTCGGGTCCCAGGCGCCGGGGAAAAGGAAGCGCTGGATCGGCTTGATGTTGAGGGTGATGACGATGCCGAGCACCAGCCCGGAGAGCGTCCCCACGACCCCGATCAGGGCGCCGTTGATGAGGAAGACCCTCATGATCGTCCCGGGCGTCGCGCCCATGGTGCGCAGGATCGCGATGTCGCTCGACTTGTCCCGGACCAGCAGGATCAGGCCGGACACGATGTTCAGCGTCGCCACCACGACGATCAGGCTGAGGATCAGGAACATCACATTCCGCTCGACTTCGAGCGCCCCGAAGAACGTCCGGTTGCGCTGGCGCCAGTCGGTGAGCAGGAGCGGGCGCTCAGCGGCCATCTCCAGGGGCTCACGCATGTCGCCCACATGGTCGGGATCGTCCACGTAGATCTCGATCAGCGAGACGTCGCCCTCCCGGTTGAAGAAGGTCTGCGCCTCGGCCATCGGCATGAACACGAAGGTCTGGTCGAATTCGGTCATGCCGACCTCGAACACCGCCTTCACCATGTAGCTCTTGGTCCGCGGCGCGGTGCCGAACGGGGTCGAGGCGCCCTTGGGGGTCGAGAGGGTGATCGTATCCCCGGCCTGGAGCCCAAGCGTGTCTGCGAGGCGCTTGCCGATGAGCACGCCGGACCCGTCATCGAATCCATCCAGCGTGCCGCCGCGGATCGAGGTGGTGACGGCGGCGAGCGCGTCGAGGTCCTGGCCCCGCACCCCCCGCACCAGAACGCCGGAGCCGCCATATTGCGAGGAAGCGAAGGCCTGCCCCTCCACCAGGGGCACCGCCGCCTTCACGCCGGCCACCTTCGACAGGCGATCGGAGAGGTCCTGCCAATCGTTGAAGGACCGGTCGATCGGCGTGGCGAAGAGATGGCCGTTGATGCCGACGATCTTCGACAGCAATTCGGCCCGGAACCCGTTCATCACCGACAGCACGATGATGAGGGTGGCGACGCCGAGGGCGATGCCGAGCACCGAGAAGAAGGCGACCACGGAGACGCCGCCGCCCCGCCGCCGGGCCCGGAGGTAGCGGCCGGCCAGCAGCCATTCGAACGGGGCGAAGGGCGCCGTGCCCCCCCGCATCGACGCGACGAATCCCGACGCCAGCTCCCCCGCGCGCCCCCTCAGCCGGTCGATCGCCGCATGCCCTGCCATCGCCCCGCCTAGACGCGCCGGATCCGTGCCAGCAGATCGACGGCGGCGAGGCTCTCTCGCTCCCCACCGGCCCGCCGCTTCAGCTCGATCTTGCCCTCGGCGAGGCCCTTGGGCCCGACCACCACCTGCCAGGGCAAGCCGATGAGGTCCGCCGTGGCGAACTTGGCGCCCGGCCGCTCGTCGCGGTCGTCATAGAGGACGGTGAGGCCGGCGGCTTCCAGTTCGCCCTGGATCTGCGCGCAGGCGGCATCGGTGCCCGCATCGCCGACCTTCAGGTTGATGAGGGCGACGTCGAAGGGTGCGACCGCATCCGGCCAGATGATCCCGGCCTCGTCATGGGAGGCCTCGATGATCGCCGCCACCAGGCGGCTGGGCCCGATCCCGTAGGAGCCCATGTGAACCGGCCGCTCGATCCCGTCCGGACCGGCGACTTTGGCGCCCATCGGCTCGGAATACTTGGTGCCGAAGTAGAAGATGTGGCCGACCTCGATACCCCGGGCGGCCATGCGGCTCTCCTCCGGCACCTCGGCGAAGGCGGCTTCCTCGTGCATCTCCTCGGTGGCGGCGTAGCGGGAGGTCCACGCGTCCACGAGGCCCTGGAGGCCGGCGACGTCGTCGAAATCCACCGTCTCCGGCGGGATGTCCATGCCGAGATAGGCCTTGTCGCAGAAGACGGCGCTCTCGCCGGTCTGGGCGAGGATGATGAACTCGTGCGAGAGGTCGCCGCCGATCGGGCCGGTATCGGCCCGCATCGGGATCGCCCTCAGCCCCAGCCCGGCGAAGGTGCGCAGGTAGGCCACGAACATCTTGTTGTAGGCATGCCGGGCGCCGGCCTGATCGAAATCGAAGGAATAGGCGTCCTTCATCAGGAACTCGCGGGAGCGCATCGTGCCGAAGCGCGGCCGAACCTCGTCCCGGAACTTCCAGGAAATCTGGTAGAGATTCTTCGGCAGGTCCTTGTACGACCGGACACTCGCCCGGAAGATCTCGGTGACCATCTCCTCGGCGGTGGGGCCGTAGAGCATCTCGCGCTCGTGCCGGTCCTTCAGCCGGAGCATCTCCTTGCCGTAGGCGTCGTAGCGGCCCGATTCCCGCCACAGATCCGCGGACTGCACCGTGGGCATCAGGATCTCGACGGCGCCGGAGCGGTCCTGCTCCCGCCGGATCACGTCGCACACCTTATTGAGCACCCGCAGGCCGAGCGGCAGCCACGCGTAGATGCCGGCCGCTTCCTGGCGCACCAGCCCGGCGCGCAGCATCAGGCGGTGGGAGACGATGTCCGCTTCCTTGGGCGTCTCGCGCAAGGTCGGCAGGAAGTAGCGGGAGAGACGCATCGATCGCTTCGAACGGGAGTTGTGCGGGGCTCGGGGGCCTGGCGCCCGGCACACAACACGTCACTGTGGCAAAATACAAGCGGATCCTCGACGTGGCCGACGGCACCCGATGGGGCAAAGCCCGGGGGCCGCAACCCGAGGGTGAGGGGGTGGTTCCCCATTGTCGGCAAAAAAGCGCAGATTTTTTCACCAACCCCGGTGACAGCACGCATTGTTGTTCCTATAAGCGTGCCGCGATGTTTGCGACGCCCGAGAGGGTTGGCGCAGGGTCCGAGTCTCGGGAGGAAAAACCGGCCACCGCGCAGGCAATGCGCTGGGTAATCCAAGGCCGAAAGACTGCCAATTCTTAAAGCAAGGCCTTGCGGCCTTGCTTTTTTGTTTGTGCGGTGCCCGCAAGATCCGCCGACGGCTGGTTCACCGCTCCGACAATAAAGCGCGCCTACTCAACCGTACGTCGCAATATGCTGGGTTTGCCGGGATCAGCGGATGCCGGCCTCGGTCAGTTCCCGGCTCCAGCATTCCGCCGAGATGAGGGCGCCCTTCTCTGTCGAGAAGGCATAGGGCGACCGACGCAACGCCGAGCCGTCCGACCGGCGGATGATCCAGCGATAGCTCGGGGTAGCCCCGGCGCAGGGCACGATCTCGACGGTATGGCCGTGTTCGGTGGAGATGCTCATGCGGAACCAACGTTCGCAGACGCAAAAACGCTCCCCGCCTCGCGACGCCGCCTGAGACCCGAGAGCCTGTGTCCCCACGGTCACACGACCGGTTGATCTGCACCAGTACTGATAAGCTGCCTTACTCTGCACGAACCCGGCCCGCATGGCTTGTCCATCGCGATACGAGAGGGGCGGAGCCGATGAACAAGCGCAGCCAGGCGGAAGAGACGACCGTAGTGGCCTTTCCGGCCCGCCTCGCGCCGACCGTGGCCGACGAGACCGTGGCCTCGGTGATCGAGGTGCTTCAGGATCAGCTCGCCCTCGCGCGCGAGGGGAAGCTGCGTTCGGTGGCGGTGGTCTCCGTGTCCTCGGACGGGGAGGCGATCGGTACGCAATGGTCCTGCCGCAAGGGCGATCTCACCAGCCTGATCGGCAAGCTCACGGTGCTCACCCACGACATGATGGCGTCGCGGGATTGACGGCCGGCTTTATTGGCGGCTGAGGGCGGAACGCGTTCGCGCCCTTAGGCGAGAGTGTGAACGAGGCGTCGCCGTGGACTGGCCTAACCGGGCTGGCGCGAACCGCGCTCGCACCGGAAGGAGGCGATGGCGGGAGATGCTCTCTTGCCGAGAGCGGCGAACTCCTGGCTGCATCGCCACACGTGCGGCTCGGCGGGGAGCGTCGTTTGCGATGTTGGGAGTTTGATGGCTCCCCGAGCAGTTAAGGCATAATTGAACGATGTCAGTGCGTTAGCTCCCGCACTGCGGCCTAGGCCCACCGTTGAAGACAAACGGGAATTTTCGGCCCCTCCCGTACCTCCGGCCGCTTGTTTGCCCGCCTTATCGATCCTGGCTGACGGGCTGATTTGATCGCCTACCGCTCCGCCTAGGCGAGGCATCAAACGCCTCCCGCATGCACTACCGCCAGTTCCCCCACCTGCGTCGTGTAGCGCGGCGTGCGCATGTCGAACTTTGTGGTCCAGTCCCGTCGCGCCACCAGCCCCGCCCGCGCCGGCACGACAGCCCCCCTCCCCCACCGCGCGTTGCAGGCGTCCATTGCTGCCATCAGCGGGCCGGAACGCGCGCGGTCGAGGGCGCCGATCAGCGCGCGGGGGCTCTCGATGAGCGGCCACAGGTCGTTCGTCACCACACCCGCCTTGCTGTAGCGCCACGCCGGCCGGTCGGGGCTCGGATCGCGCCAGGTCTTGGCCACGCCGAGCCGCGCCGCCTGGATCAGCGCCAGCGTGTCCGAACTGTGCTCGGGCAGGCTTACCGTCGTCGCCACCGAGCGCTGCGGGGCGTCCCGGTCGTGCTCGCTCGTGTGGTAGAAAACCGTCACGTGGTCGGTGCCGAGCCCTTCCCGGCGCAGCTTCTCGCCGAGCCGCGTGGCGTGGGCGGCCACCGCCTCCTCCAGGGTCGCCCGGTCTGTGATGCGGGCGGAGAACGAGCGCGTCACCGCGCAGCCCTTTCGCCGGGCCGGGACGAGATCGAGGGGCAAGCAGGCGAGGCCGCGCAGCTCGTGAATGATGCGCTCGCCCACCACGGTCAGACCCTTGCGCACGGGCCTCGGATCGAGGTCGCGCAGGTCCGCGACGCTCTCGACGCCCATCGCCTCCAGCTTGGCGAGGGAGGCTCGGCCGATGCCCCAGACCTCGCCCACCGCCACCCGGCACAGCCAATGGTCGGAGGCCGCCGCGTCGGTCAGGTCGCAGACGCCGTCCAGCGCCGGCACGCTCTTGGCGATGTGGTTGGCGAGCTTGGCCAGCGTCTTGGTCGGGCCGATCCCGACGCAGGTCGGGATGCCCGTCCAGGCGCGCACCGTGGCGCGCAGGTCGCGGGCGAGCTCCACCCGCACGGGGGCCGCGACATCGGACAGATCGAGGAAGGATTCGTCGATCGAGTAGACCTCGACCCGGGGGCTGAACTGCCGGTAGACGGCGTTCGTGCGCCCGCTCATGTCGCCGTAGAGCGTGTAGTTCGAGGAGAACAGGCGCACGCCCTGGCGGCGGCACAGGTCGCGGATCTTGAAGTACGGCTCGCCCATGCGGATGCCGAGCGCCTTGGCCTCGGCCGTGCGGGCGATGGCGCAGCCGTCGTTGTTCGACAGGACGATGACCGGCACGCGTGCCAGCTTCGGATCGAACACCCGCTCACAGGAGCAATAAAAGCTGTTGCCATCGATCAGCGCGACGACCCGGCCGGCGTTCCCGCTCATGCGAGCCGCCCACGCGCGACGTGCCACCGGATGGTGAAACGCACCACGCCCCAGATCTCGACCTCGCTCGCCTCATCGACGGCGAAGGCGGGCAGATCGGGGTTGTCGAAGGCGAGCCGGGGGGTGTTGCCCTCGATGCGGTAGCGCTTGCAGCTGAGCAGCGCGTCGACCACCGCCACCACGACGCTGTCGTGCTGCGGTAAGAGGCTGCGGTCCACGCAGGCGAGATCGCGGTCGAAGATGCCCGCCCCGCGCATACTCTCGCCGCGCACCTGCATCAGGAAGGTCGCGGGCGGGTTCGGCACCAGCCAGCGCGGGAGTTCGAGCGCGCCCTCGAGGAAATCGTCCGCCGGGGAGGGAAAGCCCGCGCACACGGCCGGCCCAACCAGGGGCACCCGCACCGTGCCCGGCCCCTCGGCCGGCAGCGTCGCAACGCGGCGCAAGCTCATCGGGCGGTCCTGTCCGCGCCGCATGGCTGCCGCTCATCCCCACTCAATCGACGCGGCATGACTCGCCTCCGGCTCAACCCTCGCTAGAACAGAGCGGGAACAAGCCTGAGCCCGGCGGAGAGTTCAACCGGCGGGAGGCGACGCGGCGCGATGGAGCCAGGGGACGATGTGGACGGCTGTGGACGCCTGTCGAAATCATCAATGAGGAATAAGGTTTGTACCGACGAGGCGCCGCTGTGCCTGCGCGGCCGTCCGCTGGCGGCCCTGCGGGCGGTGGCGGGTGCACCCGCAGGACTGCGGCTGCAGGCCTATCCCTCGGTGATGCCGTTGCTGGTGCAGCTCGGCGTGGTCGAGGCGCGACCGATGCGGGCCGGTGGCGCGGAGCGACTATGGTTTCTCACGCCGCTCGGCCGGCGCACCGCAATGATGCACGGGCGGGATGAGGCGTAAGGCCTTCCGCTTTTGAAGGGAAGCTTGAGATGGCTGCTTTCGACCCAAGTCGGACGCTCGTGCCGACGTCAGCGCTTCCAAAAAGCGGGCGTTCGTCGGTCGTGTAGCAACTATGCTTCGAGGCATCGAGCTTGAATTATCTTCGAAGCTTCAGCCATCTGCTAACGAAGACACCATTAGCCAAAGTTGCAGCTATTGAGTTAGATGAATAGTGATAGTCGCCCTTCCGCTCTTCAGGAGGCAGGGCGGTAAAGCCTGTAACTTGAGTTTCTCTGGCCTTGAAATTCGCGCCACAACTTGACTCACTATAAATAACTCCAAATTCGTGCGGTAATTTCCCGGCCAGCGGTTCGATAACCCGGACCCAAGCGTACCATTCACCCTCTGAAACCTCTCGCGCTCTCAGAGTTTCTACTTTGGCAGCGAAGAGACCTTCAGGCCAGGATACGGTGGAACCCTTCGGTGGAAATGGAATATCACATGCAGCAGCATCTAAAGGGCAGTTCAACGCCGCGAAGATCATGAGCGCTATGAAGCCGATTTTGGCCAATGGTCAGACTTTCGATTGGGCGCATGCAGTAGCTCCGATGATACTGGACCTCCCAGGACCATCGCAATGACACACAGCTTCCGCACCGAGTCGCGAGCAGGCGCGGTAATATCGTCCGCTTCTCTGCCTTATCGCGCCAAAGCGGACCGGCGGAAATCCACCCGGAGCAGCCCTCCTGCTTCCGACCCATGCCAGCCGTAGAGATAAGGTGTTGGCAAATCCCAGAAGCAGCCATTTGCCTGTCGTCCGGCGACTTCGGCTCTGACGTAGGCTCAGAGCCTTTCCGATAAGTCGTCCGTGAGGCTGAAAATCATGCGGCCGGTAGCACTCGCGCGTTGAGCCCTGACGGCTCGAAAGCGCGCGAGGGATTCGCAGTAAACAGATTTCTAGGATAATCGATCGGGTTCTCTGGGTACGATTCTGCGTACGCGGACTGAGTTACGCAGCGATATATTAGGAGACATCAGGTAGCGTAACTCGTCTTCTGATGAGATCGTATTATGCGCAAACGACAGATCCCGACAATTACAAGCCTCGCGCTCGCTCTCGTGGCGGCCGTCAGCCCAATGGCGGCCCAAGCCAAGGTCAAAGGTCCGTTCGTCCCGGTTACGGAATGGTTCGCTCACGACCTGAAGCTCGGCTGCATCAATACAAACGCAGATCGGATACCGTGTCCTTTGACGGTTGATGACAATTTTCGCCTCTATAAATCCAGTGACAGCGAAACGGCACTTGTCATCATTGAATACTTGCCCGACGCGACAGGCAACGCTGGCGCGACCGCTGGGGCAGTTGTCAAGCTATCGCCAGCAACGGGCACGTGGCAAATCGTGAAACGAGCCTATGACTTGGGCGGACAGGAGCCCGAACACGTAAAATTTGACCGTGATTCTGTGTCGCTGGTGCTCAAGACATTTCGCCCAACTGATGGACGCTGTTGTCCGTCGGGCCACAAAACCATCAAGATTCCTATTTCGTAAGGCGACCGACCACGTGTTAGGTGAGCTTCAAAGCGAACGCCGGACGTCCGCTTCCTCCGTTCTTCGACAAAAAGCGGAAGGACGGCAATCCACCCGGAGCAACCCTCCTGCTTCCGACCCAACCCGGCCGATATGACCGTCGTTGGCGCTCCCCCAAAGCGGTCGACCGTCAGCCGTCCCGCAACTCCGGCTGCCGCGAGCACTGTTTGCTCCCACTCAAAGGCGCTGTTTGTTAGTAGGCGGTGAAAACTATGTCTGTCGTCGATGAGTATAGACAGAAGGTTAAAGGGCTGGCCTTGTTGGACGCCGCATATTTATTATGGGTCGAGCGACGAGCTTTCGAGCAACATGCATTACCCAGGCAGCCAATCCAACCCTAGACTTGAGTAATCCGAAAGTTTTTGGGAGATTGATCAAGGATGTTTTTGCCTCTATTAATAAATCGCGTCGAACGGCTCCCGACGGCCCCACGTTTGAGCACCTGAAATACCTATATCCCGGCATCGAAGATCGTTACCTCAAAGAAGCCATAAAGCAAGCGGTTAGTTTCGACATGGCTTGTGTTGCGAATTTTCATTATAATTCCGATAGCTATATCGATGATTGCAAAATTGCTGTTGCGTTTGCTGCCGCGGAAAATCCCGGTTTTTCTGCTAAAACTATTGCCATAGCTGAACATTATCTAATGATTTCCATGCGCTGAAGAGAAGCTAAAGGAAGAAAATTGCTTTCTATGGCGAGCCAATATCCCCATGCTGCAGATCTATACTCGCGCTCTGGGATTTGACCAAGCCGTGATCGCGTCGCGCATGGGTCGAGAGTGAGCGCAACGACCATGTCCGCTATCCTTCGTTGCTGCCCAAAAGCGGACCAGCCGAAAACCACCCTGAGCGGTCCTCCTGCTTGCGACCCAACGCAGTCGCCACCGATGGATTGAAGCATTCTCGGAAGCAGACCTAGTTCGCGTCTTTATTGAGATGCGGCTGTCTTCGCAGCACGCACATCGGAATCGATGTCCGAAGCGTAGGCGTTGATAATCCCCGCCAACAAACCGGGAAAGCGTGCCTCCACTTCGGTCCAGCGGGAATGATTGCGCACCTCGACGCCATGGCGTTCGCTGCGGATCAAACCGGCCTCGCGTAGAACCTTGAAGTGGTTGGACAACGAGGATTTCGGAATGACCCGGTCCCCAACCGCCGAGACGGCCGAGCAGGCCTCAACACAGCCCGCCCGCATGATCTTGGCGAAGATGGCTGCGCGGCTCGGATCGGCGAGCGCGTGTAGGATGGCCTCCGGCCGCACGTCCTCGATGGCAGGGTGAAACAGGGGTCTCATATTTCGTCCATATGGGGCCTTGAACGACGCTCCATTAGTTCCGAAGTTCCGAACTATGGGACAGCGGCCGCCATCCTGGAGCCGCCCCAGTCGGAGATAGCACATATGTCGAAGCTTGAGGGTAAGGTCGCCGTCGTAACCGGGGCATCCAAGGGCATCGGTGCAGGGATCGCCAAGGCGTTGGCCCGGGATGGCGCCGCTGTGGTGGTGAACTACGCGTCAAGCAAGGCCGCGGCTGACGCC
>NZ_BPQX01000031.1 GCF_022179525.1 Methylobacterium persicinum | reverse complement strand
AGGCCAAAAGACTATGACCCATTCTAGTGGGTCATAGTCTTTTGGCCTGCGCGCATCCTTGGCGCAAAACGCGCGCAGCTAGGACATCGCCTTTCGTGTCGACGACCCAACAAAATGGGTTGAAAATAACTGCTGTCTTGTCAGAATGAGCCATATTGATGGGTCATTCAATGAAACTCACGATCCAGCTTCACCATGGCGGCGGCTGGCACGATGCCGCCATGCTGACCCTATCCAATCCCTGCGCGGGCGTGGCCGGGGCAAGCAGCGTGTCCTACGAGGCGCCCTACTTCTTGGAGCACGGATCCATCCCGTTTTCAGAAGGTCAGCCGCTTATCGACGCGAGGGCCGTCTCTGTCATGAGCCCAGTAAATCTCGAGGACCGGTATTTCCCGGGATGGCCACCCTTCCTCCTCGACCTGATGCCGCAGGGACACGCACGGCATAAGCTGTCCGAGCATCTCGGCATCGATCCGGATGCGCCGGGCTCCGAGGTGCAACTGCTGCTCAGGGGGGCGGGCGCGCCGGTCGGCAATCTCCGCATAAAAGAAGCTGCCGAAGCCGAGGTCGACAGGCTGCGCGACGCTCCGCGCCAGGGAGTCACTCGGGAAGACATCCTCGACAAGTCGGACGTATTCCTCGAGGTCGCGGACCGCTTCGCGATGGTCGCCTCCGGTTCCTCGGGCCTGCAGGGGGAGTGGCCGAAGATCGCGATGACGCGGGCAAAGGACGGTTTGTGGTATCCGGACCCCGTCGTGGCCGATGCAGAAGCTCAAGCGCACGTCATAGTCAAGCTTCTCCGCAGCAACGAGGAAAGCGACAGATTGATCCTGGAAGGCGAAGCCGCCTACGCGGCGGTCGCGAAGGAATTCGGGGTGAGGGTCGGCCCCCCCCTCGTTCACAGGAACGGCGTGCTCGTCATTCCGAGGTTCGACCGCCGAGCCGGTCCGGGTGGCTTGGTCCGCCTGGGGCAGGAGAGCATCGTGTCCGCGATCGGCGTCTCGGCCTTCGGTCATGTGGAGGCGCATGAGACATACCTGGAAATGATCCGCGCCGTATCGGCCGATCCGATGGCGGACGTGGTCGAGTATCTCAAGCGCGAACTGCTCAACCAGGCCATGGGCAACCCCGACAATCACGGTCGGAACACGGCCTTGGCCAAGAACTCGTCCGGCCAGGTTCGCCTGACGCCGCTGTTCGACTTCGCGCCGATGCGCTTGGCGCCGGCCGACATGGGAAGACCGACGAAATGGGCCTGCATGCGTCCCTCGGGACGCGACCACGCACCCGACTGGTCCATCGTCTGCGCGGCGGCGGCCGGCGACGACTTGGATCCCGATGCGTTGCTTCGGATCCTTCGGGAGACCGAGGATCGCGTCAGGAGCTTGACGTCGACGGCGCGCCGGTTCGGGGTCCCGGAGGCCGTGATCGACAGGGCGATCGGCGACCGCCCCTCCAGAATGGCCGAGACCCTCGCGGCGATCCCGAAACCTGCCAGAACGCCAAGGTGACATGATGGGCGGATTGAGGAGACCGACCGCGCAGGAAATCCGGGAACGAAGGGCCCACCTGGCCGAACGCGTCAGGACGGGGTCGCTGGCGCTCCCGGGGGCAGTCGGGGAGATGCGACACGCGCTCGGACTCTCACAAGAGGAATTCGCGGCCATGGTGCGATTGACCCGCCGGCAACTGGCGGAGATCGAGCGTGGGGAAGCCAACCCGACCGTCGATACCCTCCGACGCATAGGCAGCGTCTTCGGCCTCGACGTCGGGTTCGTAGCGCGTCGGCCGCAACCGCGCTTCGTCAAGCGCCGCTCTGGCGAACGGACCGTCGCGGACACGGCAGCCAAGCAAATGGTGGACGACGACTTCACGGGGCCGGGCTTCTGAGCGCGGAACGACCCCGGCTGTTCTCCCTTTTTTCCCGTTCGGATGCTGCGGGTCGATTCCAGGGACAACATGATCCCTCGCACTCGCTGCAGTCGAGTGCTAGGGCGAGGCGAATAACGCTGGCGAAACGGAGCCCCGGGTCCCCGCAGTGGGCGGGCCTGTCGCAAACCTGGCTGTGAGGCGCAGAAGGGCGTCTACCGCTCCGCTTTCACGCTTTGCTCGCGACGGGAAGTCCGAAGAAGTGGGCCAGCAGCTGGTTCTGCTCCCGGACGGTCCACGTACCAGCGAACCCGAAGCCTTTCCGCAGCCACAGCATCGCTTCGAAACCGCAAATTGTGCGGCGCGCCGTATGGAACGAACGGAAGCCCTCCACCCGCGGCATCACCCGTCGCTTGTGGAGTGACAAGCGTCGGTTCTTCGAACCTTTGCCCGATGGCGGATGACCGCACGCGGCCCTGTGCGGTCATCCGGCTTAAGATCCCACGCGGTGGCAAAACTCATGGCCGACCAGCGGCCTCCAAACTGGCGCGCTCGACAATCTCGACCGCGCCACGGCGGAGCGCGATGAGACCCGCTTCCGCCCATTGCGCGAGGATACGGCTCACCACCTCGCGCACGCTGCCGACGTCGTCCGCGAGCTTCTGGTGGGTCACGGCGGCGACGCCCCGCGGGTCGGCCTCAGCCAGAAGCCGTTGGGCGAGGCGCTGCTTCAACGGCGCGAATGCGACCTCGTCGATCAGCGTGAACAGGCTGGACATCAGCCGCGTGTAGTCGTCCAGGACGAAGCGACGGAATGCGGCACTCTCGCCCATCAGGTGCTGGAACGTGCTCACCGGCAGAGCCGCCAGCTCGGTCCGCTCCTCGGCCACGCTCTGCGCCGGGAACGTGCCGCCGGACAAGAGGCATTGCGTCGTCAAGGCACAGGTGCCGCCGGGGCCGACCTTGTAGATCAACACCTCGCGCCCGCCTTCCGACACGCGGAAGATGCGCGTGCGTCCCTCCAGGCACATCAGGTAGTTGGCGCACTCGCCATCCAGCTCGTAGGCGATCGCTCCGGCGTCCAGCACCGGAAAATGCACGGTTCCCCGGGCGATCTGGAGGTGCGCCGGGCTGAGAGCTTGGAGCAGCGGAAACCGGTCAATCCAACGTTCGACCTTCTGGGCATCCGTCATGGCTGGCGTGGTCCCCCCGGCCATGACGACGGGCTGATCGTCCGGCTCGCATTGCGTTTTTCTCCCGCTGCGCCGGACTTGTGTGACCTGGGTCACCGACCGGGTGCAGCGGCTCGGCATAGCATCGCGACACAACGAACACGAAAGGTGCCCCCTCGGTGCCTGCCGGGAGCCAACCGATGCGCCGTCTCGCCTTGAGTTTCGTGCTGGCTGCCCTCGCTACCGGCCCCGCCGCGGCCGAACAGGATCTGCTGCTCGGGGCGGACATGTCCTCCCCCGCGATGACGAAGGCTGAGATGAGCCGCGCCGATGTCGAGGCGTTGATCGAGACCGCGGGTGGCAGGCCCATCGATCTGCAAGACAAGGCGCTGTCTGGCCTCAATCTCTCCGGGCTGAACCTCCGAGGTGCCAACTTGCGGACAGCGCGCCTGAACAAGACGAATCTGCGCGGCGCAGACCTTACCGGGGCGAATCTCGAACAGGCTTGGCTCCTCAAGGCCGACCTTTCCGGTGCCAAGCTCGCGGACGCGAAGATGTTCGGTATCACCGCCCGAGACGCCAACTTCAGCGGCGCCGATCTCAGTCGGTCCATCCCCATCGGCGACTTCAAAGGCGCCAACATGAGTGGAGCGACGCTGATCGACCTCAAGGGAGGCGCCGATATCAAGAACCAGTCGATGGGCCTCATGCGGGCGGTGTTCACCTCGGTGAACCTGTCGGGTGCAAACCTGAGGGGTGCGAATCTCGGGCGGTCTCGCCTGGAATTTGCCAACCTCAAGGACGCCGACCTCACGGACGTGGTGCTGATGGGCTCGGACCTGTCCGGGGCCAACCTGACCGGCGCAACGGTCACTGGTGCCGACTTCAAGAACGTCGACGTTGACAGTGCCAAGTTGATCGACCTCAAGGGCCAGGCCGACACGAAGGACTGGTCAGAGCGTGTGAATGCCGACCGTGCCGTCACCCAGGCGTCCAACTGACTCGATTGACTGCATCTCTTTGCGCTCACGGGAACTCTGACCCATGCCCCCCGGCGCTTCCTGCTCGGCGCCCTTGCCGTCACCCCCATGCTGTTCGGCACCGGCGCCCGCGCCGCCGAGATGACCTACACCCCCGCCGCCTTCGAGGCGGCGCAGAAGGCAGGCAAGCCGATCCTCGTGCCCATCACCGCCCCCTGACCGGATGTGGCGGATCCCTGGATTGCTTCGCTCGCAAAGCCGGGAGACGCGGCATGGACCGAGTGTCCCCGAAAACGCTCGAATGACGCCGGAGGACGATCGAGAACGATCCGCGGCGTGTAGTGCTGGACGTTGTCTTCAGTGAGCGGTGTGTCAGTGGGCCTCGATCGGGCCCGCCATCCGCTGCGGTTTCTTCAGGATGGCCACGACGCCGAGGCTGAGGACGAGGCTGACGCCCACGAGGTAGAACCCGTCAGAATAGGCCATGACGGTGGCCTCGCGGCGAACCTGTTGAGCGAGCATGCCGATCGCTGCGCCCTTCGCCGCCGCTTGGTCGGCGATGTGCCCGTGCAGGCCGGCGGCCAGGGCTGCGAGTCGCTCCTGGGTGCGGGTGGCGTTCACGGTGATCGCCTCGGCCAGGACCGAGAAATGCATGTGCTCGCGCCGGTCGATCATCGTCGACAGCATGGCGATGCCGATCGAGCCGCCGAGGTTGCGCATCATGTTCGACAGGGCCGACGCATCGGCGGTGTCGCGCGGGCTGAGGCCTACGGTGGAGAGCTGCGAGAGCGGAATCGTGAAGAGCGGCTGGCCGATGGCGCGAAGCAGCTGCGGCAGGATGAGCTGGTCGGCCCCGACGTCATGGGTCAGACCGACGTTGATCCAGCAACTCGCGATGAAGAACAGCGTGCCCGTGACGACGAGCATCCGCGCGTCGAAGGTCCGCATCAGGAGGGGCATCATCGGGAACAGCACGAGTTGCGGCAGGCCCGACCACATCACCACGTAGCCGATCTGCTGGGCGTTATAGCCCTGGATCTGCGCGCAATAGACCGGGATGATGTAGATCGAGCCGAACGAGACCGCGCCGAGCACCGTCATCAGCACGCAGGCGCCACCGACCGAGCGATTCGCCAGAACCCGCAGGTTGATGAACGGCCTCTCGGCCATCAACTCGCGCACGATGAAGCCGGTGATGCCGGCGGCGGCCAGGAGGCTGACCTGGACGATGACGGGGGACCCGAACCAGTCCTTTCGCTGCCCCTCCTCCAGAACGTAGGTCAGGGCCGGCAGCCCGGTGGCCATCAAGGCGATGCCGATCCAATCGCCCTTCAGGAGTTCGGCCCAGCGTGCCGGGACGCTGTCGAAGGCCCCGAGCTGGATCCCGGCGGCGAGCGGACCGAAGAGCAGATTCAAGTAGAAGATGTAGTGCCAGGACAGGTTGTCGGTGAGCCAGCCGCCCACCGTCGGGCCGATGGCCGGCGCGAAGGTGGCCGTCAGCCCGAACAGCGCGATGCCGATCGGCTGCTGGTTCTTGGACAGGCGGGTGCGCACGATGACGATGGCGGTGGGGATCAGCACGCCGCCGGTGAAGCCCTGGCCGGCGCGGAACAGGATCATCTGCGAGAGCGAGGTCGAGAGCGCGCAGGCGAGCGAGAAGGCCGTGAACAGGATCGTGTTCACGGCGAGGTAGCGGCGCAGGCCGATCACGGAGGAAAGCCAGCCGGTGAGCGGGATCACGATGATCTCGGCCATGAGGTAGGCGGTCGAGATCCAGCTCCCTTCCTCGGTCGAGGCGCCGAGCGCGCCCTGGATGTCGGCAAGGGAGGCGTTGGTGATCTGAATGTCGAGGATGGCGGTGAACGCGCCGAGGATCGCACCGAACACCGCAAGCCAGTCGCGGGCGCTCGCCTTGACCTCGGACGTGCCGAGGGCGGGGGCAGCACTCATCGGGGGAGAGCTTCGCTGACGAGGGCAGGGGCGGGCCGAGGGCCGCGCGGCTTCACCGGCTCGACGGCATCGTGGACATGAACGGTGGCTTCGACGGAGAGTCCGGGGCGAAGGCGACCGAGCATCGGATCGGCCGGGTCGAGGGCGACCCGGACGGGGACGCGCTGCACGACCTTGGTGAAGTTGCCGGTGGCGTTCTCGGGCGGCAGCAGGGCGAACTGCGCGCCGGTTCCGGGCGAGAAGCTCTCGATCCGGCCCTGGAACTCGTGGTCGCCCAGCGCATCGACAGTGAAGGTCACGTGCTGGCCCTCCACCATCTGTCCGGTCTGGGTCTCCTTGAAATTGGCGACGAGGTAGATGTCACGCCCCATCGGCACCACGGTCAGCAGGCCAGTACCGGCCGAGACGAACTGGCCGACGCGCAGAGACCGATCGCCCACCGTGCCGTCGATGGGCGCGGTGATGGTCGTGTAGCTGAGGTTGAGCTCAGCCTGCTCCACCTTGGCCTGCGCGGCTTCCAGGCTCGCGCGGGCACTGCCCTCCAGCGCCTTGAGGCTGTCGACCTGCTTCTTGGCTGCCTCGAGGGAGGCGACGGACTTGTCGTGCGCCGCCCGCTTCTGGCGGAGGTCGGAATCCGCCTGCTGCTGACGCTGGGCCGTGCCCGAGCCCGTCTGAAGCAGGTTCTGGTAGCGGGTATACTCCTTGCCGGCGAAGTCGAGCGCCGCATCCGTGTTCTCGACCTCCGCCTTGGCCGACGCGACCTGCGCCTGCTGCTGAAGGATGGCGGCGGCAGTCCCGAGCAGCTGGGCGCGGCTCTTGCCGACATCGGCCTCGGCCTGCTTGAGCATCACCCGGTACTCGCGGTCGTCGAGGCGCGCGAGCACATCGCCGGCCTTCACGGGCTGGTTGTCGCCGATCAGCACCTCGGCGACGTGGCCGGCGATCCGCGGCGCAACCGTCACTTTGTCGGCCTGAAGATAGGCATCCTCGGTCGTTTCTAGGAAACGGCCGACGGTCCACCAGTGCCAGCCGTAGGTCCCACCCCCGCCGAGGGCGATAAGCACAAGGACCGGGACGATCACGCGCGCCTTTCTCCGTCGGGGCGGCTGCGCACCGGTCTTGGCCCCCGGCCCGGCCGGCACGGGACCGCCGACGGCCCCTGTGGTACCGGTCGGGGCCTTGGGTTGGGGAAGGTCGCCGGGTCGAGCGTCCATGATGATGGCCAACATCAATACGATACGGTAAAGTATCGTTATACGACGGCGTATGGCATGACAAGGAGCGAGACGATGGCAGGGACGGCCGAGCCCGAAACGACGCCGAGGCGCGGCACGGGCGGTCGTCCGACGCGCGAGGAGGCGGCTCGGCGCGAGGCCCGCATCGTGGAGGTCGCCACCCAGCTGTTCATCGAGCGCGGCTTCGACGGCACATCCATCGATGCGGTGGCGGAAGCTGCCGGCGTGAGCAAACCGACCCTCTATTCCCGCTATCAGGACAAGCGCACCCTGTTCGAGGCGGTCCTTCAGGACCGGATCCGCGAATGGCTGGCGCCCCTCTCGGCGGCGGCCGAGATGCAGGCGCTCCGCGCCACCCCGAGCGACGCCGCGACCGTGCTGGACGAGTTGAGCCGCAATCTCCTCGCCCGGTCCCAGGCACCGGGGGCGGCGGCGCTGACACGCTGCATCGCCTCTCAGGCCATGCAATTCCCCAACCTTGCGAGGCTTGCATACGAGGAGGGCTGGGTCCGCGGCGTCGGTGTCGTCGGTCGTCTCCTCGGGATCATGGCCGAGCAAGGACAGATATCGATCGACGATCCGGAGATCGCCGCCGACCTGTTCCTGAACCTCATCATGGGGCGCAGTTCGAAGCAGGCGCTGTACGGTATCGAGGTGGATTTAGAGATCCAAGAGAGGCGCCGTCGCGCGGCCGTCGCCCTCTTCCTTGCTGGCGTCCGTCCCAACTCTGTTTAAAGAGCGCGACAGTTCTTCATGCTTGGTGAGGCAGATCGCGATTAAGTATTATAGAGTAGCCTTGCAATGGGCTGATCCCGTCTTTGATGGCATTCAAGAGTAAGCACGAATTCAATGACCGCTTGCATTCGTTAAGGCTCGGAAGCAGGTCGTCGCAAGCCCACCCAACCCAATCGTTCGGCGGCGCAGGTCGATGGGACAGAAAATAGCTGTCAACGGAATGACTGCTTGGGTTGCTTCTGCTTGTAAAGCGGTCGGGTGCCTATTGGTGCGATGTGGGTGCGTCGGAGACCTTCATCCAAAATCCGTGGCTAAAACCATCGAGATTTGGTATATTGGTCTGTAAACTCTGGAGCTTTTCACTTTATTTTCGCTTAGACAGGGAAATGGCGCGCAGCGTCGAGTTCGCGTCCGACTGCCAGTTCCACCAGGCCTTCCTGGTGAAAATTGAATGTCCCGTGCGTCCTGGCGTTGTTGCCGCCGGGGCGGTTTCTCGGGGCAACGCGCAGGGTTTTCTGCGACTGCCGGTACGTCTCATCGGCTTAAGACGAGGCCGATCGTGATCGCTGTTCTCGGCGGCTGATGCGTCGTTTTGGTGGACGCCCCGACGGCATCGATCAATGCGGCGCCGCCGGAGACGGGGCCGATCGACACGCTTTTCCGGGCGTTCCGGTCGGTGACGACGCGTCTGGAGACCGACCGTCCCCTCTCCAAGCCCTGGCAAGACGTCATCTCAGCGACGCCCGCCCTCCATGAGCGCGAGCTGTCGAAGTGGGAGGCGCTGGCCGGGGCACTTGCCCTTGCACTGGCGACGCGCGGTGTTTCGGCGCTTCACGCCACTCTGGCAACCCGTACCGGCATGGCCGCCTTGGCTCACGTGACGCTCTCATGGCTTGAGCAGGAGCAGCCGAGATCGGCGGAACGTCTCGACCAAACCGAACAGGCCTTGAAAGATCTTCTCTCGCAAGGATTTGAGGTCTCGCCTGTGCCGATCCCTCGTGAGACCTGAACAACCGGCGGTGGGTGGTGGATTTCGCGCCTTGCCCTCAGGAGCTGCGAGAGTGTTCGCGAACGAAAGGGCCGTCACAGGAGAAAGGATCCCCGTCTTCGGCGACGATCGTTCAGGCTGTCGGGATGGACGGGCGGCCTCACCGCACCGCCAGGGCACGGGGCAGGTCGGAGAGGGGCTCGGCGCCGTGGGCGGTGACGATGACCGTCTCGGAGGCGCCCACCGTCCAGGCGCCGTAGCGGCGCAGGGTCGCCGGCAGGTGGAAGACCATGCCGGGCTCGATCGGACGGTCGATCCCGGTGAACAGGCTGAGCAGGCTTCCCTCTCCCCAATCCGGGGCGAAGGCGATCCCCATCGAGTAGCCGATGCGCTTGCGGAAAGCGGGGCCATAGCCCCCCGCGTCGATGACGGCTTGGGCAGCCTCGTGCGGGGCCGAGCAGGGATGGCCCGGGCGGATCGCGGCCAGCGCCGCATCCAGGGCCCGGAGGGCGCAATCCATCATCCGCTGCGCCTCGGCCGGCGGTGGGCCGATCCAGACGCTGCGCATCAACGCGGCGTGGTAGCGGGCATGGCTGCCCGCGAGTTCGAGGAACACGGCGTCGCCCGGTTCCAGCCGGCGCCGCCGCCACGTCATGTGCGGCAGTCCGCTCCGGGGGCCCGACGAGACCAGGGGCTCCATCGCCATCGCCTCTGACCCCGCCGCCGTGGCGGCCGCGAGCATGGCGGCGGCGACTGCGTTCTCGTCCGTGCCCGCCCGGCAGGCGGAGAGGCCCGCGGCGAGCCCGGCCTGCGCATACCGGGCTGCGGCCCGGACCGCCTCCAACTCGGCCGGGGACTTCACGATGCGCAGGGGGCCGATCAATCCCGACGCGTCGGGGAGCGGATCGATGCCCAGCGCCGCGCCGATCCGCGCCACAAGGGCGGCCGAGACGAACCAGCCGTCCCGCTCCATCGCGGGGTGGGTGAAGCCGCGCTGCCGCACGAGGGCCGCCAGGGCGTCGGCCGGGTCGGTCCCGTCCGGGTAGGCCTCGATGTCGTCGAGCCATGTGTTGGCCGCCGCCCCCGGAAGTTCGAGCTGGCGCACCAGCAGGGCCGGCTCCCCCTCCACCGGGAGGATGAGGGCCTGGAAGGCGAAGTATCCCGCCGTCTGGCGGCCGGTCAGCCAGTAGATCGTCTCCGGGCCGGTCACCACCAGGGCATCGTGGCCCGCGGCCGCGATCGCGGCCCGTGCCGCCGCCTGGCGGATGGCGAACTCCTCCCTCGGGAAGGCCGCTTCGCAGCCGCACAGGTCGGCGAAGTCGTGCATCGTGCGGCCTCCGCCTCAGAACTCGCTCAGGCGGCGGATGATGCCCTGCTTGAAGTTCTCGAGATGGGCCGCGATGGCATCCGCCGCCGCCGCGGCGTCCCCGGCCCGCAGGGCGGCGACGACCGCGAGGTGCTCGCGGTGCACGGCCTCGAACCGCTCGGGCATCCGGCTCAGGTTGAACATCTGCGTCTTGAGCCGCAGGTCCTTGATCGTCTTGGCGAGGATCGCGTTGTGGCTGCTGTCGGCGATCAGCTCATGGAAACGGCGGTCGACCTCCCAGTTGCCCGGCGCATCGGGGTCGCCCGCGGCGAGCAACGCCTCGATCTGCATCTGCAGATCCTTCAACGCGGCATCGGGAATCCGGCCGGTGGCGAGCATCACGCTCTCCCGCTCCAGCAGGCGGCGGACATGCAGGATCTCGATCAACTCGCGGAGGGAGAATTCCTTCACGACGAGCATCCCACCGGGCTGCCGTTCGATCAGCCCTTCGGTCTCCAGCCGCGACATCGCCTCGCGGGTCGGCGTGCGCGAGATGTCGAGCAATTCGGCGAGGCGGCGTTCATGCAGCACGGTCCCGGCCGGAAGGTCTCGCCGCACCAGCATGTCGAGCAGCCTGTCATAGGCCATCTGGCCGAGGCTCTGCTCGCGACGGGCGCCGAGCGCGGTCGTGTAGGACGATGCGTCGAGGGTCTTCATCCGGTTCCTCCCGGGACGGCCTGTGGGGGCCGCCCCCGATCCCTTCTTTTTATGGGTTGTTGTCTTAGGGCGTCCCGGCGCTCACTCACATGGCGGGCGTCCGGATCGGCTCCTTCGGCGCCGGGTCGTAGCCGATGAGCGGTGTGACGAGCTTGGCGTATGTGCCGTCGGCGATCATCTCGCCCAGCGCCTTGTTGACGGCCGCGTGGAGGTTCGGCTTCCCCTTCTTGATGGCAAAGCCCTTCTGCACCGTGCTGAGCGGTGTCTCGATCATCACCAGCGGCAGCTTGCGGGCCTTGATCGCGTAATTGCCGGCCACGGCGTCGTTGATCACCGCATCGATGTTGCCCCCGACGAGGTCCTGCATCGCGTCCGCGGCCGTCTTGTAGCTCTTGAGGGTGGCGCCGTGCTCTTCGGCGAGCTTGCCGAAGGTCGAGGCCGAGAGCGCACCGACATTCCGGCCCTTCAGGTCGTCCGGTCCCTTGATCCCGGTATCCGTGCGGGTGACGATCCGCGCGCCGGATTCGAGCCATCCGTCTGCGAAGGCGACCTGCTTCTGGCGGGCGGGGGTGATGTCCATCGATTCGCTGGTGATGTCGTACTGGTCGGCCAACAGGCCGACGAGCAGGGCGTCGAACTTGATGTTGACCGGTTGGTATTCGAGCCCGAGCCGGCGGCAGACCTCCCGCATCACCCGGACTTCCAGCCCGTCGAGCTCGCCGCCCGGCGTGCGCATGCTGAAGGGCGCGAAGGTGCTGTCGGTGGCCACGATCAATTTGCCGGGCTCGATCAGTTCCAGCTTGCCCTCGGCCGCCCGGAGCGCTGGGGAGGCGATAAGGCCGGCGCAGAGGGTGGCCAGGGCGAGCACGTGGCGGCGGTTCATGGCGATCTCCGGTACGGGCGAGGGGCGGGAGGTGTCGGCCGCGGCCCGTCCCGCGGCGTCGGGAGGCTCACGACAGGCGGGCGTAGCGCCGCTCGAAGTAGGCTGAGAGCTGCGACAGGATCGACGTCAGGACGAGGTAGATCAGCGCTGCCGCAATGTAGAAATCGAACGGACGGAACGTCGTGGCGATCATGAGCTGCGCGTAGAGCGTCAGTTCGACCACCGTGATCGTCGACAGGAGCGAGGTGTTCTTGACCGCCGAGATCGCCTCGTTGGTGAGCGAGGGCAGGATCATGCGGAAGACTTGCGGCAGGACGATCCGCACCATCATGATCCGCGGGTTCATGCCGAGGGCCAGGGCCGACTCGACCTGACCCCGGGGGATCGCCGCGAGGCCGGCACGGATGGTCTCGGCCACGTAGGCACCGCTGCTGACGCCCAGCGCGATGATGCCGGCGGTCAGGGGCGAGAGCTTCATGCCCACTTGCGGCATTCCGAAATAGACGATGAAGACCTGGATCAGCGTCGGCGTGCCCCGGATGAACCAGACGTAGAAGCTCGCCAGAGCGCGGAAGGGCGCGAAGGACGAGCGCTTGCCCAGGGCTCCAAGCAGGCCGCAGACCCAGCTCACCAGGATGCTCGCCACCGTGACGCCCAGCACGATCACGGTCGCCGACAGGAAACCGGGGCCGTAGGTGACGATCTCATCCGAGAAGGTGAGCCACCAATCCTGTAAAGCCGCGACGCTCATCGCTGTTCGCTCTTCCCGCTGATCGGCCGGGGGCTCATGCCGTCTCTCCGGCGGTCGCGGGCGCGTGCTGCACGCGACGGAGGAACTGGCACAGGCGCTCGCTGCGGGGCCTGCCGATGATCTCCTCGGGTGGCCCGTCTTCCGCGATCACCCCGCCATCGAAGAACAGGGTGCGGGTGCCGACATCCCGGGCGAAGGCCATCTCGTGGGTGACGAGGAGCATCGTCATCCCGTCCGCCGCGAGGGAGCCCATCAGCGCCAGCACCTCGCCCACCAATTCCGGGTCGAGGGCCGAGGTGACCTCGTCGAACAGCATCACCTTGGGCGCCATCGCCAGGGCGCGGACGATCGCCACGCGCTGCTGCTGCCCCCCCGAGAGCTTCGAGGGATAGGCGTGCCGCTTCTCGTAGAGGCCGATACGCTGGAGGAGGGCCTCGGCTTCCGCCACGGCCTGCCGGCGCGGCATCCGGCGCACCCGGATCGGCGCCTCGATGACGTTCTCCAGCACCGTCATATGCGGCCACAGATTGTAGCTCTGGAAGACCATGCCGATGCGCGCCCGCAATTCGCAGAGCTGCTGCGGGGTCGGCTGCCGCCGGGCGCCCTCCTCGTAGTCGAAGGCGAACCGTTCGAAATCCATGAAGCCGGAGGTCGGCGTCTCCATGAGGTTGAGGCAGCGCAGGAAAGTGCTCTTGCCCGAGCCGCTCGCGCCGATGATCGACACGACCTCGCCCTCGTGGATGTCGAGGGAGATGCCCTTCAGAACCTCGTTGGCGCCGTAGCTCTTGTGCAGCTTCCTGATCTTCAGGAGGAGCGGCGGAGCAGTCTCAACCTGCGTCATCGTCTAACCTAACTATTTATCGTGAAAACAGTCCCGGAAGACCTGCAACATGCAGATTTATAAGAGTGATATTGTCATATATCTCGAATTGAGATCGGAATAGTTTTTGTTTTCTGGATCTGATTGCGCTTTTTTCGTTGCCAACATTTGAGTGCTGAGATAGCTTCCTCGGTATACCAATGGCATTCAAGCGGTATTTTTGAGCAGGGCTGCCTCGAACGTGTTCAACGAGCTTTCTGACCCGGTCCGGCCCTCCACGGGGGCGTCCGGCATCTGCCTCATCGTTCAGCCGATCCACGCAGCCGGGCTCGCGCGCCTCCGGGACGCGGGGCTCGCAATCCGGTCCGCGACGAGCCTCGCCCCGGCGACTCTCGCCCGCGAGGCGGCCGATTGCGTCGCGGTCATCACCCGCAACGGCGGCTTCCCCGCCGAAGCGGTGGCGGCTGCGCCCCGGCTGAGGGTGATCGGGGTCCACGGTACCGGGACCGACCCCGTGGCCGTGCCCGAAGCGACGCGGGCGGGGATCGTGGTCGTCAACACGCCGGGCGCCAACGCCCTGTCCGTCGCCGAGCACGCGATCGGCCTCATCTTCGCCCTCGCCAAGGCGATCCCGCAGGCCGACCGCGCCATGCGGGAGGGCGACCACGATTTCCGCTACGGCGCGCGGCTGGTGGAGCTCGCCGGTCTGACGCTGGGTCTCGTGGGGTTCGGGGCCATCGGACAGGCGACCGGCCGGCTGGCGGGGGCGCTCGGCATGAAGGTGCTCGCCTACGGCCCGACGCGGCCGGATGCGGATTTCGAGGCGCTGGGAGCCGATCGCGCCGCCTCCCTGCCGGACCTCCTCGCCCGGGCCGACGTGGTCTCCCTGCACCTGCCGCTCACGGCGGAGACCCGTGGCCTGATCGGTCGCGATCAGCTCGGCCGGATGAAGGCTGGCGCTTTTTTGATCAACACCGCCCGGGGTGCCCTCGTGGACGAGGACGCCCTGGCCGAGGCCCTCGCCGCCGGGACCATCGCCGGCGCGGGGCTCGACGTGGTGTCGGGGGACGCCCTCGCGCACGATCATCCGCTCCACCGAGAGCGGCGGGTGATCCTCACACCCCATGTCGCCGCGTCCACCGAGGCGGCCCTGATCCGCGCCGCGGAGCGGGTCGCGGGCCAGGTGATCGACGTGCTCGCCGGCCGTCGCCCGCCGAACCTCGTCAACCCGGCGGCCTGGGATCGGCGGCGGCAGCGTGAGTCGTCCGCCGGGGTCTCGGCATGAGCGGGTTCGGGGCGGCGGGTGGCCTCGCCATCGACCCGGACTTCTGCGCCGGCCTGTTCGCGCGGCTCATGTCCTTCAGCCGCGACGAGCCCGGGGTCACCCGCGCCGCCTATGGAGAGGGGGAAGAGCAGGCCCATGCCCTGATGAGGGCGACCGGGCTGTCGCTGGGGTTAAGCCCGGACACCGATGCGGCCGGCAACCTCTTCCTGACCATGCCTGGGCGCGACCCGGCGCTGGCACCCTGGATGGTCGGCTCTCATGTCGACACCGTGCCCCACGGCGGCAATTTCGATGGTGCGGCTGGGGTGATCGGCGCCCTGGCGGCCGTCGAGGCCCTGCGCCGCGCGGGGCTCGTGCCCGTGCGCCCGGTGACGGTGGCCGTGTTCCGGGCCGAGGAGAGCGTGTGGTTCCCCGCCTCCTATGTCGGGAGCCGGGCCGCCTTCGGCCTGCTGCCGCCCGAAACCCTCGACCTGCCCCGCACCGATTCCGGACGCAGCCTGCGCGCGCACATGGCCGCGCTTGGCCTGCACCCCGACGCGGTGGCGCGGGGGGAAAGGCTGCTCGACCCCACCCGGATCCACGCCTTCGTGGAGATGCACATCGAGCAGGGGCCGGCGCTGGAGGAGGCCGGGATCCCGGTGGGCTTCGTCACGGCGATCAGCGGCAGCTTTCGCTACCGGAAGGCCGCCTGCTTCGGGCGCTACGGCCATTCCGGCGCCGTGGCGCGGAGCGAGCGCAGCGACGCCGTCTTCGCCCTCGCCGACCTGATCACCGGCCTCGATGCCCTGTGGGGCCGGCTGGAGCAGGAAGGATGCCCGGCGACGATCACGCTGGGCGAGGTCGGCACTGATCCCGTCCAGCACGCCTTCGCCAAGATCCCGGGGGAGGTCCGCTTCTGCCTCGACGTGCGCAGCACCGAGCCCGCATTGCTCGACCGGATCGAGGCGGCCTTAGCCCAACGGGTCGCCGAGATCGAAGCGGCTCGCGGCGTGCGCTTCGCCCTCGGCGAACGGACGGGCAGCACCCCGGCGCGGATGAGTTCGGCCCTGATCGAAGCCCTGTCGGGCCATGCCCGCCGTCTCGCGATCCCGTTCCGGACCATGGCGAGCGGGGCGGGGCACGACACCGCGACCCTCGCCGGCCAGGGCGTGCCGAGCACGATGATCTTCATCCGCAACCAGAACGGCAGCCACAATCCGCACGAGGCGATGCGGATCGAGGATCTCTGCGCCGCCGCGACCCTGGTCGCCCACCTTGTCGCCTCCGAGTGAACCCGCGCGAAAGGATGCACCGATGATCGTCGATCTGAACTGCGACATGGGCGAGGGCTTCGGCGTCTACCGCCTCGGCGACGACGCGGAGATGCTGGCCGTGGCGACCTCGGCCAACATCGCCTGCGGCTTCCATGCCGGCGACCCGCTGGTGATGCACGAGACGCTGCGCCTCGCCGCCGCGAACGGGGTACAGGCGGGCGCCCACCCGAGCTTCCTCGATCTCTGGGGGTTCGGCCGGCGGCCGATCCACGGCGAGCGCCCGGCGGATATCGAGAAGGCGGTCCTCTATCAGGTCGGCGCCCTCCTGGCCCTGGCCCAGGATGCCGGCTGCCCGGTGCGCCACGTGAAGACCCATGGGGCGATGGGCAACATGGCCAACGAGGATGTGGACCTCGCCCTCGCCGTCGCCCGGGCGATCCGGACGCTGGACCGCGACCTGATCTTCGTCGTGATGCCCGGCCTCGAGACGGAGCGGGCCGGCGAGCGGCTCGGCCTGCCCATCGCCCGTGAAGTCTACGCCGACCGGGCCTATGCCGATGACGGCACCCTCGTCTCGCGCAAGCTCCCCGGCGCCGTCCTGCACGATCCCGGGGCCGTTGCGGAGCGCGTGGCGCGGATGCTGGAGGACAGGGCGATCACAGCCCTGTCCGGGCGGCGCATTCCGACGCGGATCGACACGATCTGCGTCCACGGGGATACGCCGGGCGCCGTCGCCCTGGCCCGCCGCCTGCGGGACGATGTCGCCGCGAAGGGCGTCGCCCTGCGCCCGATGGCCGAGGTGCTCGGTGTCTGAGCCCGCCTACCGGCTGCTCGATTGCGGCGACCGGGCGCTCACCGTGGAGCTCGGGCGCGCCGTCGACCCCGTCATCAACGCGCAGGTGGTCGCCCTCGACGAGGCGATCCGTGGCGCCGGGCGGCCGGGCCTGCTGGAGACGGTGCCGACCTATCGCTCGCTTCTCGTCCTCTACGATCCGGACCGGCTGCCCCGGGCCGACCTGGTCGCGCTGATCGCCACCCACTGGCCGCCTCCGGTGACAAGGGCCGGTGCGGTGCGCCGCTGGCGGGTGCCGGTGCTGTATGGCGGCGAGCACGGGGCCGACCTCGCCTCCCTCGCGGCGGCGGCCGGACTGAGCGAGGCGGAGGTGATCGGCCTCCATGCCGGCTGCGACTACCGCGTCCACATGATCGGGTTCGCCCCCGGTTTCGCCTATCTCGGCGGTCTCGATCCCCGGATCCATGCGAGCCGGCGCACGGATCCACGCCCCAGAATCCCGGCGGGCAGCGTGTCCATCGGCGGCAACCAGACCGGCGTCTCGCCGCCCCTCGAACTGCCGAGCGGCTGGCAGCTCATCGGCCAGACGCCCGCGCGCTCCTACGACCCGGCGCGGGCCGAGCCGTTCCTCTTCGCTGCCGGGGATCTGATCCGGTTCGAGCCGATCGGCCATGCCGCCTTCGACGCCATGAGCGCGGCGGCCCTCGCCGGCGAGACCGTCGCGACGATGGAGCGGATCGATGGCTGAGGGCTTGCGGATCCTCGCGCCCGGCGTGGCCACCACCCTTCAGGATGCCGGGCGGCAGGTATACCTGCGCTATGGCATCTCGGGCTCCGGGGCGATGGACCCCGACCTCCTGGCGCTGGCCAACGCCCTGGTGGGCAACCCCGCCGACGCGGCAGCCATCGAGATGGCGATGCTCGGCCCAACCCTGGTCTGCGAGGCGGAGGGATGCCGCGTCGCCCTGGCCGGAGCGCCGTTCGCGATGGGCCTGAACGGGCGCGCCCTCGATCCATTCACCGCCCACGACCTGCGGCGCGGCGACCGGCTCACCTTCGGCGCCCCGCGTCAGGGCTTGCGCGCCTGGCTCGCGGTGGCAGGGGGCTTCGCCGTGGCGCCGATGCTCGGCAGCGTCTCGACCCACACCCGCACCCTTCTCGGTGGCCTCGACGGGCATTCGCTCGCCGCGGGCGACCTGCTGCCGTTGCATGCCCCGAGGCCCACGGGGCGGTCGCTGACCTTGCCGCCCGCGCACCGGCCTCGCTTCGGCGGCCCGATCCGGGTGGTGCTCGGGCCTCAGGCGGACAGCTTCACGGAGGAGGGGCTGCGCACCTTCCTGTCCGCGTCCTACACGCTGACGGGGCGGGCGGACCGGATGGGCTGTCACCTCGACGGGCCACCGATCGCCCATGCCGACGGCTTCAACATCGTCTCGGACGGGATCGTGAACGGCTCGATCCAGGTGCCGGGCCACGGGCGGCCGCTGATCCTGCTTGCCGACCGCCATACCACCGGAGGGTACCCGAAGATCGCCACGGTCATCTCGGCCGATCTCGGCCGTTTGGCACAGGTGCGGCCGGGGGAGACGATCCGGTTCGAGGCCGTCACCGTCGAGGCGGCCCAGTCCCTCGCCCGCGGGGCGAGACGCACCCTCGCCGCACGGCTGGCCGCCCTGGTGCCGGCCGGCGGCCTCGATCTCGACAGCGCATTCCTGCTGTCCTGCAACCTCATCGACGGTGTCGTCTCGGCGAGCCCCACCGGTTCGGCCGCCTGAGGGCACGCCGCCATCATCACCGACACATCAGGAGACCGACGATGCTCACACCGTTCCACCTCGCCTACCATGTCACCGACCTCGACGCGGCGCGCCGCTTCTACGGAGGCGTTCTCGGATGCCGTGAGGGGCGCAGCACGGAAACCTGGGTGGATTTCGATTTCTTCGGCCATCAGATCTCGCTGCACCTGGGCGAGCCCTTCGCGACGACCCGGACCGGACAGGTCGGCCACCACAGGGTGATGATGCCGCATCTCGGCGTGGTGCTGCCCCTCGACGCCTGGGAGACGCTGGCCGCCCGCATCGAGGCCGAGGGCGTCGCGTTCGACATCCCCCCGGTGGTCCGTTTCGCAGGTGAACCCGGCGAGCAACGCACGATGTTCTTCTTCGACCCGAGCGGCAACCCGATCGAAATCAAGGGTTTCCGGGATCTCGGTGGAGTCTTCGAACACTGAATTGCATTGGGAAATAGTCTCCACGGTCCGGAGCAGTCGAGCCCGCGGCGCTCGGAGCATGGGGGTGCGTCCTGATCGACCCTCCGCTCTCAGAACAGCGAGGGCGGCGCGCGGATGACCGCAGTGGGCTCGAGGCGGAGCGTCCGAGAGGGCGCACGTGGGCGATCCGGCACGGCGTCATCGGGCGGTGCGTCCCGAAGGCCGCCCCGGGCCGGTGACGGTGTCCCCCTCGGAAGGCACGGCGACAGCACAACACGACGCAGGCTCTCACGCGGGTTCGGCCTCACCGCGTGCTTGATCTGCGGCCGCCCGACCGAAAAGGTGGGGCATGGCCCGCAAGCGCAACCACCTGACGACCGACCTCCTGGCGGACGCCCTGCATCGGCTCGGCATCGGGGCCGCGGCGGTAGACCGCGAGGCCTTGCGCCTGCGCATGGACCTGCCCGAGTATAACGGCTTCGCGGAGGACGACGCGGTGGCCGCCGCCCTCCGGGACGGTCATGCGCGACGCGCCTTCGCCGAGACGGGCGTCTCCGCACTGCGGTCGACGGTCCCGGCGCTGCGGTCTGAACCGGGGGGCGACGCCGCCCTCGTGTGGCGGCTTCGGGTGAGCATCCCCCTCCTGGACGATGGCCGCCTCGATCTCCGCATCGACGTTCCACCCGGGGAGACCGCCGCCGAGATCCTGGACGAGATGGCGTTGGGCGGCGACCCGACACGACGGCTGGATGGCCTGCGCGCCGCTCTCGCCGCGACCGACACGGAACTCAAGGGCCGGTTGCGTCAGGCGGTCGCCCGGCTGCGCGGCCAGATCCGCGACGACCTTCACAAGATCGGTGCGGATGCGCCGACCTACATCGCGCACCTGGATCGGTCGCTCCGCGCACGGATCTTTACACCGTCGCCGAACCTCACCCACGTCATCGGCGACACGCTCAAGACCGTCCGCACCCGGGCGAAGGTGGTGGCGCGCGAGGAATCCGGCAGGCGGCGCCTGCGCGACCGGGTCGGCTTCGGCGGCTACATCGACAAGTTCGTGCCCGCCCGCCGGCTGAACCGGCGGATCATCTTCCACATGGGGCCGACCAATTCCGGCAAGACCTACGCGGCGCTCGAAGCGCTGACGAAGGCGCCGACCGGCACCTATCTTGCGCCGCTTCGGCTGCTCGCATTGGAGAACTACGAAGCCCTGCTGGAGCGAGGCCTCCGCGTCGGCATGGTCACCGGCGAGGAGGTTCTGGGCGAGCCCGATCCCACTCACACCGCGCGCACCATCGAAACGGCGGATCTGCGCCGCCCGGTCGATGTCGCGGTGATCGACGAGATCCAGATGCTGTCCGATCCCGATCGGGGCTGGGCCTGGACCAACGCCTTGTTCGGGATCCCGGCGAAGACGGTCATCGTCTGCGGTTCTGACGACGCCCTGTCGCATGTCCGCCGCGCGGCGGAGGCGGCCGGCGAATCCCTCGACGTGGTGACCTTCGCGCGCAAGACGCCGCTGGTGGCGCTGGAGGCGCCCGTCCCCCTCGAAGCCGTGCAGCCCGGAGACGCCGTCGTCGCCTTCTCGCGCCGGGCTGTCCACGAGATCCGCGAGACCCTGGTGGCGGAGGGGCGGAGCGTCGCGACGATCTATGGCGCCCTGTCGCCGGAGGTGCGTCGCGCTGAGGCGCAACGGTTCCGCGACGGTGAGGCCGAGGCGCTGGTCACCACCGACGCGATCGGCATGGGCCTCAACCTCGGGCCGCTCAAGCGGGTGATCTTCTCGGCGGTCACCAAATGGGACGGCACGACGACACGCTCGCTCACCAACCCGGAAATCCGGCAGATCGCCGGCCGGGCCGGACGCTTCGGCCATCAGGACGAGGGGCATGTCTCGGCCACGGACGAGGCGAGCCTCGGGCCGATCCGCGACGCCCTCGCCGGGGCCCCGACGGCGCCCGCCGCCGACACCCGGTTTTACGTCAGGCCGGACCTGATCGCGATCGAGGCGGCGGCCCTGGAACTCGGCACCGCATCGCTCGCCGACGTGCTGGTCCACTTCTCACGGGCGACCTTCTACGACGGCTCGCCGTTCCAGCCTTCCGAGATGGAGGAGGCCTTGGAGGCCGCCCGCGCCGTCGACAAGGCGCGGCTCCCGATCCGCGAGGCCTTTGCCTTCGCCGTCGCCCCGATCGACCGACGGGACACCGTGTCCAAAGCGGTTCTCGACCGCTGGGTCCAAGCCCGTGCGGCGGGCACCTTCGTCCCCGCGTTGCGGGCCCGTGTCGACGGTGAACTCGACGACCTCGAGCGGACGGTCAAACTCGCCGCGGCCTATCTCTGGCTGGGTCGACGCTTCCCCGACACGTTCGACGAGGTGGAAGCGACGAAGGCACTGCGCAGCCGTGCCAATGCGGCAATCGAGGCTCAACTTCAGAGAACGGCCTCGCAGACGATCGCCGCGGGCGTGAAACGGTAGAGGGGCCTTCGAACGAGCGGAGTTGGTCATCGGTTGCGCGTCCTGCCGTCAGGCACGCTTCGGGATCGTGCCGCACCAGGATCCAAGACAGGCGTTCGTCACCGCCTTGATATGAATCTTCGACAGGGTCCCGATCCCCCCGCGCACTGCCGAGCGATCTACCGGGGAGAGGGTGCAGAGCTAGCTGCGCTGTCACTGACAGGCACACCGATGGCGCGCGCCTTGCCCGTTACAGGCGAATTCGCCATCTGCCCGGTCATCATCACCGCGAGGGCGGCCAGCATTAAGCCGACGCTCCCGATGGATGCGAAATAAATCGGCAGATGCGCCGTGTCGTGCTGCCCGTTTTGGGTCGAATGTCGCTCGGCCATGTGTATGCCCCCGTCGATTCAGCGGATGAATCTACGGGACCAACAGGGTGTGCAGCGCAAAGGTCCATCCCTGTGGCGCTATCGACATGATCCCCCGGTTGGGAAAACGGCAGCGTCGGCCAGGAGGACTTGCGGGAAGCGGGGTGGCTGAAATCCAGTCTGAACTGTTCTCCCGCTTTAGACCCGCGGCGGTCGTCGCCGCAGGATCAAAGCGCCCTCAAAAGCCGACAGGGGCAGCGAGAGACGCGTGTGAATCTTTCGTCCGAGAAAGTCTCACAGCCTCGCGATATAGGCGGCAAGATCGCGGATCTCGTCGTCCTTGAGGTCCTGGGCGACTTCGTTCATCGCCGGGTCGTAGCCCGGCCGCGCGTTCGACTTGTAGGCGGAAAGCGCCCTGGCGAGATACTCCTCCCGCTGGGCCCGGATCCGCGGGATCGCGTCCCGGCCCGCGAGGTCGGCCCCGTGGCAGGACGTGCACTGGTGCTTGGCGATGGCGGCCTGCGCCCGCTCCTTGAGGGCGGCATCGGCGGGCGGGCCGGACCATTCCGGTGCCGGCAGCGTCGCGATGGCTTCACCGTAGGCCCGGAGGTCGTCGTCAGAGAACCCGGCGGCGATGTCGTTCATCGGCGCCGCCTCCCGCTGCTTCTCCCGGAACTGGAAGAGCTGCGTGACGACGTAATCCCCCTGCTGGCCCCCGAGCGAGGGGACGCCCTCGCTCGCAGAGGTCCCGGCGCCGTGACAGGCGACGCAGGCCGTGAGCCGCTCCGGCACGGGGGCGTCGGCGGCCGGGGCCGCGATCGCGGTCCCGGCTAGAGAGGCGGCGGCGAGGCCGGGCAGGGCTTGGAACAGCCCCGCCAAGCCCCTCAAGAAACCCCTCGAAAAACCCCTCACTTGGCGTAGCTCACGCGGTAGATCGCGCCGTTGTAGTCGTCCGAGACGAGGAGCGAGCCGTCCTTGGCGACCAGGACATCGACGGGGCGTCCGGCATACTTGTTGTCCTGCAGGAAGCCGGTCAGGAACGGCTCGGTCGAGGCGACCTTTCCGTCGGGTCCGAGCTTGGCGACGAGGACATCCCCGCCGAGCTTGGTCGTGCGGTTCCACGATCCGTGCTGCGCGATGAAGATCGCGCCCTTGTAGGCGTCCGGGAACTGGGTCCCCGTGTAGAAGCGCATGCCGAGCGAGGCGGTATGCGGACCGAGCAGGGCGGCGGGCGCGGTGAACTCGCTGCAGGAATGGCCCCAGCCGTATTCGGGATCGGTAAAGGTCCCCTGGTGGCAGAAGGGGTAGCCGAAATGCTGTTTGCCCGGCTCCGTCAGGACGTTGAGTTCATCGTTGGGGATATCTTCCGACACCCAGTCGCGCCCGTTATCGGTGAACCAGAGCTGCTTGGTCGTCGGGTTCCAGTCGAACCCGACGGAGTTGCGCACCCCCCGGGCGATCACCTCGGCATTCTTGCCGTCGAGGTCCATCCGCCGGATCTGCGCATGGGTGTCGGGCGGAAGCTGGATGTTGCCCGGGGCGCCCACCGGCACATAGAGCTTGTCGTCCGGCCCGATGGCGATGAACTTCCAGCCGTGGGCCTCGTCCTTGGGCAGGTCGTCGGTGACGAGCTGGGGCTGCTCGCCGCCGTCCAGGTGCTTGAGGATGTCGTCGTAGCGCGAGATCTTGGACAGCTCCGCGACGTAGAGGGCGCCGTCGTGGAAGGCGACGCCGTTGGGGCGATGCAGACCGGAGGCGATGGTCTTGACCTCGTGCGTCCCGTCCGCGCCGGCCTGTGGGAGGACGGCGTAGACCTTGCCGACGGTCCGGGTGCCGACGAACAGGGTCCCGTCCGGCGCCTGGGTCATCGAGCGGGCGTTGGCGAGGCCGCTGGCATAGAGCTCGACCTTGAAGCCGTCGGCCACCTTCAGCTTGTCGAGGGGCAGCTTGGCGGCCGGCGTCGGCAGCGGCGGTCCGGCGACGGGGGCGAGCTTGGCCGCGCCGGTCCCGTCCGGGCGGCCATAGAGCGCCGAGCCCTTGTCCGCCTGGACGGTCGGCGGCGGGGCGGCGGTCGCCTTCGTTTCCTGAGCCGCGGCCGGCAGCGGTCCGAGGGCACCGAGCCCGAGGCAGGCGAGGGCGGCGGCGAGGCCGCGAGACTGGGCCGGCGTCATGTTTCTCTCCCGAACGACATCGTGCTGCCGGTTGGCCCGGCTTGCCGGATCCTCCTAGCCTCTGGTTGCATCCCCTGACGAGCCGGAGACGTGACGCGGGGACGACAGGCGGGCGCCATCGTCATCCCCCGGGCCGGTGCGGCCTTCGAACCTGACAGATCGCCCCGGACGCCAAGCGGCGGGTGCGCCGGTGCCGTCGACGGATCGGGCATCGCCCTATCTGTCGACCCGAAGACCGGGCGAGACGGCCGGGCGGAATCGGGGCGGAAGCGATCATGCGGGTGACGTGGGCGATCCTCGGCGCAGTCGGCTGCAGCCTCGTCGCGACGGCCGCGCAGTCGCGGATCACGTCCCTCGATATCCGGACGGTCGAACCCTTCGCGGACGGGGCCGCATGGGGCGATGCCGGGCCCTATGAGCGGGTGATCGGAACCGCGAGCGGCGAACTCGACCCCGCCGATCCCGCCAACAGCGGCATCACCGACCTCGTGCTGGCGCCGCGCAACGCCCGGGGGATGGTCGAGTACCACACCGACCTGTTCATGTTGCGCCCCAAGGACCCCTCCCGCGGGAGCGGAACCCTCCTCTACGAGGCCCTCAACCGCGGCCGCAAGTTCCTCTTCAACTGGGTTCTGGACGCCCCCGCCCAGGCGGCCCAGGCCGTGAACGACCCCAAGACGGCTGCCGATGCCGGCACCGGTCTCGTCCTCCGGCGGGGCGACACCATCGTCTGGTCAGGCTGGGAGGCGGACGCCCTGCGCCAGCAGGGTGGCATGGCGATCGACGTCCCGGTCGCGACCCGGAACGGCAATCCCATCGTCGAGACGGTCCGCGACGAGCTCGTCAGCGGCACCCGCGGACCGACCGAGGCGCCGTTCTACCTCACCTTCAACAGCGCGAGCCTCGATCAGGCGGGGGCGAACCTCACCCTGCGCCGGCGGGAGGCGGATGCGCCGCGGGACGTGCCGCGGGAGGCCTGGGCCTTCGCCGGACCCAAGCAGCTCAGGCTGCTGCCGGCGGGCGCGAAGCCGGAGCCCGGCTCCCTGTACATGTTCACCTACCGGGCAACCGGCCCGAAGGTGCTCGGCATCGGCTTCGCCGCGACCCGCGACGTGGTGGCGTATCTGCGGGGCGACGCCGCGGGCGGCGCCAACCCGGCGGGGGGCGCCATCCGGCACACGGTCGCCCTGGGCATCTCGCAGAGCGGACGCTTCCTGCGGGACTTCATCCATCAGGGGTTCAACCGTGACGAGGCGGGCCATCGCGTGTTCGACGGCGTGCTGTCCCACATCGCCGGGGTCGGCGGCGTGTTCCTCAACGCGCGCTTCGGACAGCCGTCCCGCACCAACACGCAGCACGAGGATCACCTCTACCCAGAAAATGCCTTCCCCTTCTCGGCGGCGGCCCAGCACGACCCGGTCACCGGCGAGAGCGGCGCCCTCCTGCGCGGCGACGGCTTCGACCCCCTCCTGATCGAGACCAACACGAGCACGGAGTACTGGCAGAAGGGCGCCTCGCTCCTGACCACCGATCCCCTCGGCCGGCACGACGTCGTCCTGCCGGACACGGCGCGCGCCTTCCTGATCGCGAGCGGCTTCCATTACGGGCGCTCGGGACTGACGTCCGACAAGGGGCCGTGTGCCTACCGGCGCAACACCCTCAATCCGGGGCCGGCCCTGCGCGCGCTCCTCGTCGACCTGGAGGATTGGGTCCGGGACGGACGGGCCCCGCCGGACAGCCGGGTGCCGCGTCTGACCGACGGCACCCTCGTTGAGGCGGTCGATACCGGCTTCCCCTACATCCCGGGGATCCCCGCCGCCGCCGCTCCGAACGCGATCGCCCGGTTCGCGACCTACGTCGATCCCCATCCCGAAGCCGGCCCGCAGTACCGGCCGCTGGTCCCGAAGGTCGACGCGGACGGGGACGATCTCGCCGGCATCCGCCTGCCGGACGTCGCGGCGCCCCGGGCCACCCGAACCGGATGGAACCTTTATGCCGACCCCTTCCCGGCGGGCGAGCTGTGCGATCGGGAGGGCAGCATGATCCCCTTCGCCGCGACAAAGGCCGACCGCGAAGCCAGGGGCGATCCGCGCCTCTCCCTCGCGGAGCGGTATCCCGCCCAGGCGGACTATGTCGCGGCGGTGTCGCAGGCCGTCGACCGCCTCGTGGCGGCGCGGTTGATGTTGCGGGAGGACGGGGACCGGTCGGTCGCCGCTGCCCGCGACGCGCCCGGCCCCTGACCCCCACGCGCCCCTCCCGTCGTACCCTCACGCCAGATCCGTAACCCCCTCACGGGAGGACAAACCGCATGCGCCCCGCGATCCCGGTCATCATCGCCTGCCTCGCCGCCCCGTTCGCGGCCCAGGCCCAAGCCCAGAGCCAAGCCCAGAGCCAAGCCCAGACCCAAACCCAGAGCCCCCTGCCGCCCCGCGACGAACCCGCCAAGTCGATCCCGGTGCCGGACACCGTCAGTCCGGCGATGCAGGCGATCATCGCCCAGCCCCTGCGGACGGACTGGGACAGGCCGCCGACGACCCCCGAAGGCTGGAAGCAGCTCTCGGACAGCTTCGCGACGAAGGCCGCGCCGCAGATCGGCCCGATGGCGGAGCGCCTCCGGGTGAGCGTAGAGGCGACGTTGATCGACGGCGTGCGGGCTTACACGATCACGCCGACGGACATCCCCGCCGAGAACCGGAACCGGGTCGCGATCCATGTCCATGGCGGCTGCTACGTCCTCAATCCCCGGGAGGCGGCCTTGCCCGAGGCGATGATGCTCGCCGGCTTCGGCCGGATGAAGGTCATCTCCGTGGACTACCGGATGCCGCCAGAGGCCTTCTTCCCCGCCGCCCTCGACGACGGCATGACCGTCTACAAGGCCGTGCTCAGGACGACCGCGCCCGGTCGGGTCGCGGTCTTCGGCAGTTCGGCCGGCGGGGCATTGACCCTGGCGATGATGCTGCGCGCCAAGCAGGACGGCCTGCCGATGCCGGGCGCCATCGCCCCCGGCACCCCGATGGCGGACACGACCAAGCGCGGCGACTCGTTCCAGACCAACGCGTTGGTGGACAACGTGCTGGTCTCGCCCGACGGGTTCTGCCACGCCGCCACGACATTCTACGCCGCCGGACATGACCTGTCCGACCCCATGCTGTCACCGGTCTACGGCGACGTGAAGGGATTCCCGCCCGCCATCCTGACCACGGGCACGCGCGACCTCCTGCTCTCGAACACCGTGCGGATGCATCGCAAGCTGCGGCAGGCCGGGGTCGACGCCGTCCTGCAGGTGTTCGAGGGACAATCGCATGCGCAGTTCTACCGGGACGACCGCGTGCCCGAGGTCAAAGAGGCGTTCGGGGAAATCGCGTCCTTCCTGGATCGGCATCTCGAGCGCTGAAGGGGCGGCGCACGGCGTAGCCCGATAAGACCGCTGTGACGCGCCGGAATCCGAATGCGGTCGATGGGGGGTGAGGTCCCGCGTGAGGCCCGCGTTCGGTCTTCAACGCCTGTCGCGGGGAAGCGGGGCGCCGCGGCCGGGGAGGATGCGCCGCAGGATGCCATCGTGCCAGAGGTAGTGGTGGACCAGGGCGGCCGCGGCATGGAACAGGGCCAGCGCCATCAGGATGTTGGCGGCGAGGCCATGCCAGTGGGTGAGCGGCCGGCGCCATTCGGGATCGCCGACGGCCGGCAACGCCAGCGGCCCCACGAGGGTGACACCGCGCACCAAGGCGTTGGCGATGCCGAGCCCGGCGATCACGAAGAGCAGCACGTACAGGGCGGCGTGGGTCGCCTTGGCCAGGACATGCAGGGGGCCGGGATCGTCGACGGGGAGCTGGCGTCCACCGGTATGCCGCCAGACCGGCAAGGCGACGATGAGTGCGGTCAGGACGAAGCCCAGGTCGAAGTGGGCCGACCAGATCCCGGAGCGCAACGCCCCCTTCGGCAGCAGGTCTTCGAGGAAGGTGCCGATCAGCCAGAGGACCAGCACGAGGCCGGCGGTCAGCCAGTGCAGGGCGATGGTGCCCCTGTCGTAGGTCGGGGTTCCCCGCTCCCCGGCGCCGATGACAGAAGATGTGCTCGAACTCATCGCGGCGACTCCGCTGCTGCCGGGGAGGGACTCGATGGGACGGCGCGGCTGGCCGCGATGGTCGCATCGGAGGGTTGGCTCGTACAGCCAGCCCGAGGTGTTCCGGTGGGCCTGCTTCCTTTGACGCCGGAACTCCCCGTGATCCTCAACGGGATGGCACCGACTGTCGGGTGAACACCACGACCGCGGCCCCGAACCCAGCCTCGGCCTGGGGTTCGACGGACGGCAAGTTCACGACGCTGGCAGCGCTCCGCCAGCGACATTCCAGGTGCCCGGTGAGCGGCGCACGAGACCAAACGGCCTGCAGGTTCGTGGGCGTTGCATCGTGCGAAACGCGCGCTTCGACGATGCAGCGGGTCGCGCGCCCGCTTCTGAAAAGGTCGATGATCGGCATGGGGATCTCCAGGACCGGACCGCGCACGCGGACCGGCAGAGAATCACCCGTGACGGGCGCCTTCCCTTGAGCCGGACCGACGAGGCGGCACGGTCGATCGACTGTGACTGTCGCTAGGCATGGGTCTTCGGGGTGGGGCCGGAGGCGCGAGGATGCGTCTGGCGGTAGGCCTCATAGACCCACTCGGCCGTCCTGGAAAGTAGAATTTTTCTAAACTGCGAAGTCAGGTCTCGAAGGCGCGATGTCCTGCATTCGAACGGGCCGAGTTAGCGTAGCGCGCTGATTTGACTGCTGATTACCGACTGCGTCCGGAATTTCGCATCGTCACGGCAGGCCCGGCCATGCCGGTTGACCTCGATCAGAGCGCACCATATTAGAACGATTCTAATTATATGGCTGCATCCAGCGTCCCCACCGGGGGCTCCCTGCGCATGGCCGCCGACGACGGAATTCCACGATGCGTCCCTTTTCCGACCTGTCCGAAAGAGAGCTCCTCGCCCTGGCCATCGCCAGCGAGGAGGAGGATGGCAGGGTCTATGCGGATTTCGCGCATGAGCTTCAGGCCGACTATCCCGACAGCGCCCGGGTCTTCTCCGACATGGCAGCCGAGGAGAGCGAGCACCGGCGTCAACTGATCGACGCCTTCGTCGCCCGGTTCGGCGACCACATCCCCCTGATCCGGCGCGAGGACGTGCGCGGCTGGGTGCGCCGCAAGCCTGTGTGGCAGGTCCGCGCGCGGGGGATCGAGGCGGTCCGCAGCCATGCCCGGCAGATGGAGGAAGATGCGGCCCGCTTCTATCGCGAGGCCGCCGCGCGGACTTCGGATGCCGGCATCCGCCGCCTCCTCGGCGATCTCGCCGAGGCGGAGCAGGGCCATGCCCGCACGGCCGGCGACATCGAGCAGGCGCGCCTCCCGGGGGAGGTCCGGGCGGAGGAGGATACGAGCGCACAGCGCCGCTTCGTGCTTCAGGTCATCCAACCCGGCCTCGTCGGGCTGATGGACGGCTCGGTCTCCACGCTCGCGCCGGTCTTCGCGGCCGCCTTCGCGACCCACGATCCGTGGAACGCCTTCGTCGTCGGGCTCGCCGCTTCCCTCGGCGCCGGCATCAGCATGGGCTTCGCGGAGGCGCTCGCCGACGACGGCAAGCTGTCCGGACGGGGTACCCCGTTCCTGCGGGGCCTCGTCTGCGGGTTGATGACCATCGCCGGGGGGATCGGTCACACGATCCCCTACCTAATCCCCGATTTCCTCACCGCGACCATCGTGGCCGGCGTGGTGGTCGTGTTCGAACTCCTGGCCATCGCCTACATCCAGTGGCGCTACATGGATACGCCTCCGCTCTCCGCCGCGGCGAAAGTCATGCTCGGCGGCGCCCTGGTGCTGGCGACGGGGATCCTGATCGGCAGCGCATGATGTCGGATCGTCGGTGACCAAGAGCGCAGGGTTGAGAGGCCGTCGGGGGTCGGCTTCCCTCTGCCCGGGGGCAGGTGGAAGCCGGCGACTGCGCCCCGGGGCGCCCGTCGCTCAGGCGGCGCGTTCCTCGATGGCGTCGACGCGATCGGGATAGAAGGCCATGTGGTCCTTGATCTCCGCCACGGCAACGTACGGTGTTTCGTAGGTCCAGATCGCGTCGACCGACCGCTGGCCGGCGTCCGGGATGCTGAAATACGAGGCCTCTCCCTTGTAGGGGCAGTAGCTCGTGGTTGCGGAGCGGGCCAGCGAAGCCAGATCGACGTCCTTGCGCGGGATGTACTGGACGGGCGGATACCGTCCTTCGCGCAGGGTCAGCGCCTCGCGGGTGTCGGCGATCACGCGCCCGCCCGCGGTGACGACCACGCGGCCCCCGGTCCGCGCGACGGTGATCGGATGATCGGGACCGGGGATCTTGACGGTGCGCTCGGGCATGGCGTGCTCCTCAGGAGGACAAGTCCGTCAGAACGTGGTGCCACGGTGAACGCCCCGCCAGCCCCGACACCCGGCATCGGGGCACGTGCGATCCTCCGAACGCGCGCCGGCCTGTCGCCGGCAGGCTCCGGCCGGTCAGGGATCGGGCGGTGCGTCGCCCTGACCGATGAAGGGGATGCCCTCGATCGGGCATTCCTCCGTGCCGACGCTCTGCCGGGTGATGGCCCGCACCGCGTCGCGGGTCCCGTCGGGATCCTCGATCCAGCGCCGGTAGAAGTCGTAGGGGCATTCCGACATCCCGTGCCGGTTCTCCTTCGAGTTGATCATGCCCGTGTAGCCACGGTGCAGAAGCTTGAAGAGGTGGTTCTCCGACTGACCGTGGGCGCGGAAATCCCGGATGAGGAACTTCGACAGGGCCGCGTACTGGATCCCCATCTCCTCCTCGCCGCACTCGCCGAGGGTGCGGCCGTCGAAGCCGATGATCGCCGAGTGGCCGAAATACGTGTAGACTCCGTCGAACCCGGCCGCATTCGAGACCGCGACGTAAGTGTTGTTGGCGAACGCCATCGCCTTCGAGATGACGATCTGCTGCTCCTTGGCCGGATACATGTAGCCCTGGCAGCGGATGATCAGCTCGGCGCCTCGCATGGCGCAGTCGCGCCAGATCTCCGGGTAGTTGCCGTCGTCGCAGATGATCAGGCTGATCTTGAGGCCCTTCGGCCCGTCCGACACGTAAGTGCGGTCGCCCGGATACCATCCCTCGATCGGCGTCCAGGGCATGATCTTGCGGTACTTCTGGACGATCTCGCCCTGGTCGTTCATCAGGATCAGGGTGTTGTAGGGCGCCTTGTGCGGATGCTCCTCGTGGCGCTCGCCGGTGAGCGAGAACACCCCCCAGACCTTCGCCTCCCGGCAGGCGGCCGCGAACACCTCGGTCTCGGCGCCGGGGACCGTCGAGGCGGTCTCGTACATCTCGGCGGCGTCATACATGATGCCGTGGGTGGAGTATTCGGGGAAGATCACGAGGTCGAGGCCCGGCAAGCCGGTCTTCATGCCGACGATCATCCTGCCGATGGCCTTGGCGTTCTCCAGCACTTCGGCGCGGGTGTGCAGGCGCGGCATCTTGTAGTTCACGACGGCGACGCCGACGCTGTCCTGGCTGGACGAGATGTCTCCGTGCATCATGGCGTCATTCCTTCGATGATTGTTGCGCCGTGACCCTCCCCCGTGGAGGGGGGAGGGCACTGGGTGTCCCGCTCAGTGGCTGATCATCCACGGCCGGGCCGCCGGGAAGCTCTTCGCCGCGGCCGGCGCCGTGGCCGCCTTCTTCGGCGTGCAGCAGCCGCAGCCCGCCCCGTGGCTTCCGGAGCGCCGCGGTGCGTGGCGGCTGCGCTCGTTGGTGGCGTGGGCCGCCTTCAGCCCGGCGTCCATCCCGGAGATGCGCGGTGCGGTGAGGAAGGCCCGCTGGCAGGCCTCCCCACAGTCCGGGCAGGCGTGCGGATCCTTGAACTCCGCCATCGGCCGCATGGCGGTGAACGGCCCGCAGGCCGCGCAGGCGTATTCGTAGACGGGCATGATCACAGATCCGGCGAGAGCGGCATCTGGACCGAGCCGTCGAGGAACTTCGTCGGTCCGTCCGCGCCGGGATTGATGTCGAACTCGAAGATCTTGGTCGGAATCCAGAGCGTCGCGCAGGCGTTCGGGATATCGACGACGCCCGAGATGTGGCCCTGGACCGGCGCCGTGCCGAGGATCGAGTAGGCCTGCGCACCCGAATAGCCGAACTTCTTCAGGTATTCGATCGCATTCAGGCAGGCCTGCCGGTAGGCGATGTGCACGTCGAGGTAATGCTGGCCGCCATGCTCGTCGACGGAGATGCCCTCGAAGATCAGGTGATCGTCGAACTTCGGGGTGATCGGCGATGGCTTGAAGATCGGGTTCTTGATCCCGTACTTGGCCATGCCGCCCTTGATCAGGTCGACCTTGAGATGGACCCAGCCGGCCATCTCGATGGCGCCGCAGAAGGTGATCTCGCCGTCGCCCTGGCTGAAATGCAGGTCGCCCATGCTGAGGCCGGCGCCGGGCACATAGACGGGGAAGTAGATCTTCGAGCCGCGGGACAGATCCTTGATGTCGCAATTCCCGCCATGCTCGCGGGGCGGGACCGTGCGGGCACCGGTGGCGGCGGCCGCGTCCTTCGCGTCGCCCTTCAGGCGGCCCATATGGGCGGTCGGGCCGAAGGGCAGGGTGGCCAGCGCCGGGACGCGCTCCGGATTGGTGTCGTAGAGGGCCTTCTCCCGGGTGTTCCAGGTCTCCAGCATCTTCGGATCGGGTAGGCAGCCGATCAGGCCGGGGTGGATCAGGCCGGGGAAGCGGACGCCGGGGACGTGGCGCGACTTGGTGAACATGCCCTCGAAGTCCCAGATCGACTTCTGGGCCTGCGGGAAGTGCTCGTCGAGGAAGCCGCCGCCGTTCTTCTTGGAGAAGAAGCCGTTAAAGCCCCACTGGCTCTCCGGCTTGGCGCCGATATCGAGCAGATCCACCACCAGGAGGTCGCCGGGCTCCGCGCCCTCCACGCCGATGGGACCCGAGAGGAAGTGGACGATCGACAGGTCGATGTCGCGCACGTCGTCGGCGGAATCGTTGTTCTTGATGAAGCCGCCGGTCCAGTCGTAGGTCTCGACGATGAAGTCCGCGCCCGGCTTCACGGTGGCGACCATCGGGATGTCAGGGTGCCAGCGGTTGTGCACCATGTCGTTGTCGTAAGCCGACTGCGTGAGATCGACCTTGATCAGCGTCTCGGGCATTTTTTGGGACTCCCTGCTGCGATTATAATGGTCAAATCTTTGTCGCCGCCGTCTTTGCGAGCGGAGCGAAGCAATCCAGGGATCCGCCGAGGTCGGATACGTCCCGCTGCCCTGGATTGCTTCGCTCCGCTCGCAATGACGACCACGATGGTCGGCCCAGACTTCACACCGACAGGAACCGGGCGACGGCCGCCTCGTCGATGCCCTCGCGGGGGGCCTCGTGGACGATGGCTCCGTTCTCCATGACGATGACCCGGTCGGCGACGTCGAGGGCGAAGCTCAGGACCTGTTCCGACACGATGATGGAGAGGCCGCGCTCGTCGCGGATTGTTTTCAATGTTCGTCCCATCTCGCGGATGATAGAGGGCTGGATGCCCTCCGTGGGCTCGTCGAGGAGCAGCACCTTGGGACGGCTCGCCAGCGCCCGGGCGATGGCGAGCTGCTGCTGCTGGCCGCCCGAGAGGTTGCCGCCCCGCCTTCCCTTCATCTCCAGCAGGACCGGGAACATCTCGTAGAGGTCCTGCGGCACCTTGCGGGTGCCGGTGACCGTCAGGCCGGTCTCGATGTTCTCCTGGACCGTCATGGTCGAGAAGATCATGCGGCCCTGGGGCACGTAGGCGAGGCCCTTGGCGACCCGGGCATGGCTCTTGAGGGCGGCGACATCCGTGCCCTCGACCAGGATCGCGCCGGCCTTGACGGGCACGAGGCCCATCAGGGTCTTCATCAGCGTGGTCTTGCCCATGCCGTTGCGGCCCATCACGGCGACGATTTCGCCCGGCGCCACCGCGAAGGTGAGCCCGTGCAGGACCTCGCTCTGGCCATAGGCGGCGTGCAGGTCCTCGACGGCGAGCGCCGGCATTGCGGAGGGAAGCGCCGCGAGGGGCGGCGGGACGGAGGCTGAATGCGCGGTCTGGAGCGAGGCCATCGTCAATGTCCCAGATATACTTCGATGACCTTCGGGTCGGTCTTGACCCGCTCCATCGAGCCTTCGGAGAGCACCTTGCCCTGGTGCAGGACGGTCACCCGGTGGGCGATGTCCTCGACGAACTTCATGTCGTGCTCGATCACCAGCACCGAGCGGCCCTTGATAATCTGGTTGAGCAGTTCGGCGGTCTTGATCCGCTCGCCGACGCTCATCCCGGCCACCGGCTCGTCGAGCATCAGGAGTTCCGGGTCCTGGATCAGCAGCATGCCGATCTCCAGCCACTGCTTCTGGCCGTGGCTCAGGAACTCGGCCCGCTCCCGGAGCTGGTCCTTCAGGAAGATCGTCTCGGCGATGGCGTGGATGCGGTCCCTGACCTCGGCGTCGCGCTTGAACGTAAGGGCGCCGAAGACCGAGCGGCCCCGGGGGAACGAAATCTCCAGGTTCTCGAACACCGTCAGGTCGTCGTAGATCGACGGTGTCTGGAACTTGCGGCCGACGCCGGCCTGGACGATGGCGCTCTCGGAGAGCTTCGTCAGCTCCTGGCCCTTGTACTTGATCGAGCCGGCGCTGGCCCGGGTGCGCCCGCAGATCAGGTCGAGCACCGTGGTCTTGCCGGCGCCGTTCGGGCCGATGATCACCCGGATCTCGTCGGGTTCGACGTAGAACGACACGTCGTTCACCGCCTTGAACCCGTCGAAGGACACCGTCAGCGCCTCGACGGCGAGGAGATGGTCGGGCGGCGCGGCCTCGGCGCCGACCACGGGGGAGGAGAGGATCGCGGCGTTCATGGCATCCTCACTCGGCCGGGGCGCCGGCGGGCGCATTCTGAGGCGGGGCGATGGCGGGGGCGGGGGCCCGCAGGCCCTTCGCGCGGCGGGTGAGGCGGGGCTCGATGTGCTCCCGCCAGATCCCGGCGAGGCCGTTCGGGAAGGCCAGCACCACCGCGATGAACAGGGCGCCGAGGCCGAACAGCCAAAGATCCGGAAAACTCTCGGAGAAGGTGGTCTTGGCCCAGTTGACCAGCAGCGTGCCCCACACCGCGCCGAACAGGGACAGGCGCCCGCCGACCGCGGCGTAGATCACCATCTCGATCGATGGCACGATGCCGACGAAGGAGGGCGACATGAACCCGACCTGGAGGGTGAACATCGCCCCGCCGATCGCCGCGAAGGCTGCCGCCAAGCAGAAGGCGAAGACCTTGAACCCCGCCACCGAGTAGCCGGAGAAGCGCACCCGGTCCTCCTTGTCGCGCATGGCGACGAGGATGCGGCCGAGCTTCGACTTCTTCACGTACTGTGCCGCCAGGATGCAGGCGATCAGCAGGCCGCCGTTGATGAAGTAGAGGATGGACTTCGCGCTGTCGGTGCGGATGTCCCAGCCGTGGAGGGTGCGCAGGTCGGTGATGCCGTTGATGCCGCCGGTATAGCCCTGCTGGCCGACGATCAGGATCGTCAGGATCGCGGCGATGGCCTGGGTGATGATGGCGAAGTAGGTGCCGCCGACCCGGCGCTTGAACATCGCGAAGGAGATCAGCATCGCGAACAGGACCGGCACCGCGATGACCAGGATCAGCGTCAGCGGCAGGCTCTTGAACGGCTGCCAGAACCAGGGGAGCGCCGTGATCTGGTTCCAGTCCATGAAGTCCGGGATGCCCGGCGTCGACTGGATCTTGGTGTTGGCGACGCTCGAAGCTTCCAGCTTCAAGTACATCGCCATGCAGTAGCCGCCCAACCCGAAGAAGACGCCCTGGCCCAGCGACAGGATGCCGGCGTAGCCCCAGCAGATCACGAGCCCCAGCGCCACGAAGGCGTAGGTCAGGTACTTGCCGACGAGGTTGAGGCGGAAGCCGTCGAGCGCCAGCGGCAGGACCACCAGGATCACCCCGGCCAGGAGGAGGAGGCTCAGCCACTCCACCGGCTTCATGAACGGGTTGTCGTTGACGGTGACGGATTTGGTGAGGGTCTGGACGGGGTTGGTCATCTTGAAAAAGATCCTCAGCGCCGGACCTTGAGGGTGAAGAGGCCCTGAGGCCGCAACATCAGGATGCCGACCACCGCGAGCAGGGTGATCACCTTGGCCATCGAGCCGGAGAGGAAGAACTCGAGGGTCGATTGCGTCTGGGAGATCGAGAAGGCCGAGGCGATGGTGCCGACGAGGCTCGCGGCGCCGCCGAACACGACGATCAGGAAGGTGTCGACGATGTAGAGCTGGCCCGAGGTCGGCCCCGTCGAGCCGATCATCGTGAAGGCCGAGCCGGCGATGCCGGCGATGCCGCAGCCGAGGCCGAAGGTGTAGCGGTCGACCTTCTCGGTATCGATGCCGACCGCCCCCGCCATGGCCCGGTTCGCCATCACCGCCCGGACCTGCTGGCCGAAGCGCGAGCGGAAGATCAGCAGCGCGACGCAGACCGTGATGAGGATGGTCACGCCCATGACGAACAAGCCGTTGATCGGGATCTCGATCGTGTCGGTGACCTGCACCGAGCCGATCAGCCAGGAGGGCAGCTCGACGCCGACCTCGCGCGCGCCGAAGATCGAGCGGTAGGCCTGCTGGAGGATCAGCGAGAGGCCCCAGGTGGCGAGCAGGGTGTCCAGCGGGCGCTTGTAGAGGAACCGGATCAGGCCCCATTCCACCAGCATCCCCAGGGCGCCGGAGGCGAGGAACGCCAGCCCCATCGCGATGAAGAAGTAGATCGGGAACAAGGCCGGCAGGTAGGTCTGGAAGAAGGTCGAGCAGAGGTAGGTGACGTAGGCGCCGAGGATCATGAACTCCCCGTGGGCCATGTTGATCACGCCCATCTGGCCGAAGATGATCGCGAGCCCCAGCGCCATCAGCAGGTAGACGGAGAACAGAATCAGGCCGGCGAAGCCCTGCATGGCGAAGATCGCGCCGAGATCGCTGAAGGAATAATCGCCGAGCATGGCCTCAGTCTCTCCGATCAGAGATGAACTCCGCCGGCGGCGGAGGCCCGTGATCCCACTCAGGTCACCTCATCCTGAGGTGCCGGAGCGCAGCGGAGGCCTCGAAGGAGGGCTCCAGATTTCGCGCGGGCCCTGGAGAGCTTCTTCGAGGCAGGGCGATCGCTGATCGCCCTGCACCTCATGATGAGGGCGCGTATGGGAAGCGCGCGTCTTGTGCGACTACTGATACCCCTTCGGGAACGGGTCCGGCTTGATCAGTTCCGGACTGGTGTAGACGATCTCGAACTGGCCGTCGGTCTTGGCCCGGCCGACCCGGGTTTTCGACCAGAGGTGATGGTTCTCGTCGATCCTGACGTAGCCTTCGGGCGCGCCCTTGAACTCGATGCCCGGCGAGGCGGCCACGACCTTGTCGACGTCGAACGAGCCGGCCTTCTCGCAGGCCATCTTCCAGAGGTATGGCCCGAGATAGGCCGCCTGCGTCACGTCGCCGATGACGGTCTTCTCGCCCCACATCTTCTTGAAGGCCGCGACGAACGCCTTGTTGTTCTCATTCTCGATCGACTGGAAATACTTCATGCAGGCATAGGCCCCGGCGATGTTCTCGCCGCCGATGCCGTCGATCTCGTCTTCCGTCACCGAGATCGTCATCAGCACCTGCTTCGACAGGTCGATGCCGGCCGCCTTGAGCTGCTTGTAGAACGCCACGTTCGAGCCGCCGACCACGTCGGCGAAGATCACCTTGGGCTTCGTCAGCTTGATCTTGTTGATCACCGAGTTGAACTGGGTATGGCCGAGGGGGAAGTACTCCTCGCCGACGACCTTGCCCTTGAGCACGTTCTCGACGTGCTTGCGGGCGATCTTGTTGGAGGTGCGCGGCCAGATGTAGTCCGAGCCGATGAAGTAGAAGCTGTCGCCGCCCTTCTCCTTGTGGACCCAGTCGAGGCCGGCGAGGATCTGCTGCGTCGCCTCCTGTCCGGTGTAGAAGACGTTCTTGGACTGCTCCAGGCCCTCATAGAAGGTCGGGTAGTACAGGAGCCCGTTATACTGTTCGAAGACCGGCAGAACCGCCTTGCGCGAGGCTGAGGTCCAGCAGCCCATCACGGCGGCGCAATGGTCGTTGACGAGGAGCTTCTTCGCCTTCTCGGCGAAGGTCGGCCAGTCGGAGGCGCCGTCCTCCTGGATGATCTTGATCTTGCGGCCGAGCACGCCGCCGGCATCGTTGATCTGCTGGATCGCGAGCTTTTCCGCTTCCTGCGCGCCGGTTTCGGAAATCGCCATCGTGCCGGTGATCGAGTGCAGGATGCCGACCGTCACCTCGCTGTCGGTCACCGCGAGCCCGGTGGTGTTGACCGCCGAGGTCGGGGCCGCCGCCCAGGCGGTGCGCGGCATCAGCGCCAGCGCCGGGGCGCCTGCCAGCCCCATGAGCAGCCTGCGCCGCAACGGTGACCGCAAGCCGTGATCCGCGCCGGTGTCGGTGTCGTCTGCCATGTGCCTGCCCCGGTTGCGTCCGGGGCCTTGAGAGGCGGCCTCCGGATCGACCGGTGCAGGCTAGGGCGGTCGCCGCGGTGCGGCATATACGCTGTTTTGCGTATGGCCGGGCTCTTGCCTCTCCGGCACCGTCGAACCGTCTAGTCCAGGGACCGATGGCGCTCAGGGTCGGGAATCCCAGTCGCGCAGGAGCGCATGGCGCCGTGCGGTGCAGGTCACGCGCGGTCGCTTCCGCATGGCCAGTCGGCAGCGGCCGGGGCCGGATCGGCGGGCGATGAGCGGCCCGCAGCGCATCATCCCGATCCGGCGCGATTACAATCGCTTCGTCGCGGATGAGACCCTCGAGGATTACGCGCTCCGCTTCACGGCCAAGAAGGCGCGGCGCTGGTCGGGATTCGAAGTCGCGCAGACCGCGCTCGGCTCGGTCTCGTTCCTGGCGCTGGAGGCAATCGGCGGCACGCTCGTTCTCACCGCGGGCTTCGTCAACGCCCTGGCGGCGATCCTCGTCGTCGGCCTGATCATCTTCGCCACCGCCGCGCCGATCACCACCTATGCCGCCCGCTACGGCGTCGACATGGATCTGCTCACCCGCGGGGCGGGCTTCGGCTACCTCGGCTCGACGGTGACGTCGCTGATCTACGCGAGCTTCACCTTCCTATTCTTCGCCATCGAGGCGGCGATCATGGCGCTGGCGCTGCAGCTCTGCCTCGGGTTGCCGCTCTGGATCGGCTATCTCGTCTGCGCGAGCGCCGTGATCCCGCTGGTAGCCTACGGCATCCGCCTGATCAGCCGGATCCAGATCTGGACGCAGCCCCTCTGGCTCGCCCTCGGCCTGCTGCCTGTCATCTGCATCGCCGTCCAGGATCCTGCGGCGCTCCGGGCGCTGGCCGCGTTCCCCGGTCTCGACGGGCGGGGGGACGGCTTCGACCTCACGCGGTTCGGTGCCGCCACCGGCGTGCTGCTGGCCCTGCTGGCCCAGGTGGGCGAGCAGGTGGATTTCCTGCGCTTCGTGCCGGAGCCGGCGGCCGGGCGCGACCGGGCGTGGTGGCTGGCGGTGCTGGCGGGGGGCGCCGGCTGGATCCTGCCCGGCATGGTCAAAATCCTGCTCGGCGCGGGGCTCGCGGTCCTCGCCCTGTCCCACGGCGTCCCGCCTGATAAGGCCGCCGAACCGACCCAGATGTACCGCGTCGCGTTCGGCTACGTGACCGGCGGGAACGGGCAGGCGGCGCTCCTGCTGATGGGGGCCTTCGTCCTCGTCTCGCAGCTCAAGATCAACCTGACCAACGCCTATGCCGGCTCGATCGCGTGGTCGAACTTCTTCTCGCGCCTCACGCACAGCCATCCGGGCCGGGTCGTTTGGCTCGTCTTCAACGTCGCCATCGCCGTGCTGCTGATGATGCTCGGCATCGACAAGACGATCGAAAGCACCCTGCCGCTCTATGCCTGCGTGGTCTCGGCCTGGGTTGGGGCGCTGGCCGCCGACCTCGCCGTCAACAAGCCGCTGGGCCTGTCGCCGCCCGGCATCGAGTTCAAGCGGGCGCATCTCTACGCGGTCAACCCGGTCGGCACCGGGGCGATGGTGCTCGCCTTGGCGGCGAGCTGCCTGCTCCACCTCGGTCTGCTCGGCCCGGCGCCACAGGCCTTCGCCCCGATGCTGACGCTCGCCATCGCGTTCGTTGCGGCGCCCGCTTTCGCCTGGGCGACGGGGGGGCGCTGGTACCTCGCCCGGCCGCCCCGCCGGGACTGGGGTGCGGGCGAGATCACCTGCCGGGTCTGCGAATTGCCCTTCGAGGGCGAGGACATGGCTCATTGCCCGGCCTATGACGCGCCGATCTGCTCGCTCTGCTGCTCCCTCGACGCCCGCTGCGGCGACCTCTGCAAGCCGCACGGCCGGCTGGAGGTCCAGGCGCAGGACGCCCTCGGGCGCATCCTGCCGCGCCGCACGGCCGCCTGGATCGGTGCGCCGCTGGGCCGCTATCTGGCGGTGATGCTGACGCTCTGCGCGGTGATCGGCCTGATCCTCGGCGTCGTGCATGCGGGCGCGAGCATCGCCCACCCGGACCACCGCGAGGTCCTGCGGGCGGCGCTGACCAGCGTGTTCTTCATCCTCGTCGTCATCCTCGGGGTCGTCGCGTGGCTGTTCGTGCTGGCGCAGGAAAGCCGGCGGGTCGCCCAGGCCGAGACGAGACGCCAGACCGTCCTCTACGAATCCGAGATCGCGGCGCACAAGGTGACCGACGCGAAGCTGCAGGACGCCAAGGAGCGGGCCGAGGCCGCCAACCAAGCCAAGAGCCGTTACGTCGTCGGCCTCAGCCACGAGTTGCGCACCCCGCTTTCCAGCGTGCTCGGCTACGCTCAGCTCCTCGAGACGGACCCGACGATCCCCGCGGCCCGCCTTAACGGCATCCGGGTGATCCGGCGCAGCGCCCAGCACCTTTCGGGCCTGATCGACGGGCTTCTCGACATCTCGCGGATGGAAGCGGGCCGTCTCCAGATCAACCGCGACGAGATCCGGCTTTCGGATTTCCTCGACCAGCTCGCCGACATGGTCCGGCTCCAGGCCCGTGAGGCCGGGCTCGACTTCCGCTTCACGCGCCCCGAGACCCTGCCCCAGGTCGTCGCCACCGACGAGAAGCGCCTGCGCCAAGTGCTTCTCAACCTGCTGTCGAACGCCATCAAGTTCACGCCGCGCGGGACCGTGTCCCTCGACCTGAGCTACCGCAGCCAGGTCGCGGTCTTCACGATCCGTGACACGGGGCCCGGCATCCCGGAGGCGGACCTCGCCCGGATCTTCGAGCCGTTCGAGCGCGGCTCGACACCGGCTGCCCGCAGCACGCCCGGAACCGGCCTCGGGCTCACCATCGCCAACCTGCTGGCGCAACTCCTCGGCGGGGAAATCTCGCTGACGGCGGCCCCGGGGGGAGGGACGCAGGCACGCCTGCGCCTGATGCTCGCGGCGGTGACGCAACCCGCGCTCACGCCCGCTCCCGCACCGCCGGTCCGCCCGGAGCCCGGTTACGCGGGACCGCGCAGGACCGTCCTCGTGGTCGACGACGACACCGCGCACCGCACCCTGATGCGGGCTATCCTGGAACCGCGCGGGCTCACGGTGCGCGAGGCCGAGACCGGACCCGCCTGCCTCGCGGCCGTCGCGGAGGCGACGGATACCGAGGGGATCGACCTGATCCTCCTCGATATCGCGATGCCGGGCATGAGCGGCTGGGACGTGGCGACGGCCCTGCGCGCGCGGGGCCATACCGGGCCGATCGCGATGATGTCCGCCAACGTCCACGAACTCGGCCCCCTGCGGGGCGACAGCCCACCCCACGACGCGATCCTCACCAAGCCCTTCGACCTGCGCGACGTGCTGGACCGGACCGGTGCCCTGTTGCGCCTCGACTGGACGGAGACGGCGGCGGGGCCTCGCCCGGCCGCGAAGGCGGACCTCCCGCCCGCGGCGGCCCGCCCCGCCGCCGTCCATGTCGGAGACCTGCTGCGCCTCGGCAGGATCGGGCATATCCGCGGCATCGAGGCGAAGCTCGCGGCGATGGAAGAGGACGACGCCGTTCCCCCGGCCTTCGTCGCGCAGATGCGCGGGTTGATCGCCGGCTACGACCTGCGCCGCTACCTGACGGTACTGAAGGAGCTCGCCGGCGATGAGTGAGTCCGGCGGCGACGTGATCCTCGTCGTCGACGATTCGCCCGAGACCCTGAGCTTCCTGACGGAGGCGATCGAACGGTCCGGCGCGACGGTGCTGATCGCGGTGGCGGGCGATCTCGCCCTCGCCCTCGTCGATGAGGTCACCCCCGATGTGATTCTGCTCGACGCGGTGATGCCGGGCCTCGACGGCTTCGAGACCTGCCGCCGCCTCAAGGCCAAGCCGCATCTCGCCAGCGTTCCGGTGATCTTCATGACCGGCCTCAGCGAGACCGAGCACATCGTCCGGGGCCTCGACGCGGGCGGCGTCGATTACGTGACGAAGCCCATCGTCCCCGACGAATTGCTGGCCCGCATCCGCACCCATCTCGCCGGGGCGCGCTCCGCCCGCAGCGCCCGCACCGCCCTCGATGCGATGGGCCGGACCCTGCTGGCGGTCTCCGCAGACGGGCGGGTGTTGTGGTGCACGCCCCAGGCCGGACAGCTCATCGCCGAACTGGCCGCGACACCCGACGGCGTCCTGTCCCTGCCGCCCGCGGCCATCGCATGGCTGCGAGGCTGCATCGCTGGGACGACGACCGGGTCCGTGACGCTGAAGGGATCGAACGGGCCGCCGCACAGCCTGAGCTTCGTCGGCGGGACGGCCGAGGAGATCCTCCTGCGGCTGTCGCAGGACGATCCGGCGCTGAGCCTCGCCCGGCTACGGGCGAACTTGCCCATTACAGCCCGCGAGGCCGAAGTGCTGTTCTGGCTATCCCAGGGCAAGTCGAGCCGCGATATCGGAGAGATTCTGGGCCTCAGTCACCGCACCGTGACCAAGCATCTCGAAGCGATCTACGCCAAGCTCGGCGTCGAGAACCGCACCGCGGCGTCGATGGTCGCCAACCGCTACATTCAGGGCGTCTAGCGCATTTTCCGGGAAACCTGGTTCAGGTCATCTCCAAGGTCATTGCGAGCGCAGCGAAGCAACCCCGGGATCCGCTCAGTTCTGAGATGTCCCGCTGCCCTGGATTGCTTCCCTGCGCTCGCAAAGACGCGAGACACGGCGCGAATGACACTCGTTCCGATCGCCTGCCACCACCGCATGGCTGCGCTTCAAAAAGATCGCATCCTAACGGATAGTGACATATCTATAAGGCTCAAACTCGTTGGCCTAAGGGCCTTCGGCGACGAGGCGATCCGGATGTCCGAGAAGCTCGACCAACTGCGCCAAGCCTTCACGCACACCCTGCTCCTGGCCGGGCGGCAGTGGCGGCGGGCGGCCAACGGCCTCGTGGAAGCGCATGGCCTCTCCGACGCGACCGCGCTCCCCCTCATCCTCATCGGCCGGCTCGAGGGCGAGCCGCGCCAGAACGCCCTGGCCGACGCCGTCGGCATCGAAGGCCCGTCGCTGGTGCGGTTGCTGGATCAGCTCTGCACGGCCGGGCTGGTCGTCCGGAAGGAAGATCCGACGGATCGCCGCGCCAAGGTCCTCAACCTCACGCCGGCCGGGCAGCGAACCGTGTCGCAGATGGAGGCCGAGCTCATCGCATTGCGGGGGCAGGTCTTCGCCGACGTCGACACCGCCGACCTGGAAGCGAGCCTGAGGGTCTTCCAGGCCCTCCAGCGGTATGCGCGGGAGACGCCGGAGGCCGCGACGCGGGGGGAGGCCGCGGAGTGACTCTTCCCGGCTGGCGCGACTGGGCGTTCTCGATCAAGACCTTCGCTGCGGCGGTGCTGGCGATGTATCTCGCCATGTGGATCGACCTGCCCCGGCCCTATTGGGCGCTGGGCACGGTGTACATCACCAGCCAGATGCTGGCGGGCGCGACCCGGGCCAAGGCCCTCTACCGGGTGCTCGGCACCGTGCTGGGCGCCGTCGTCAGCATCGCCCTGGTGCCGAACCTCGCCGATTCGCCGGAGCTTCTGACCCTCGCCATCGCGCTCTGGGTGTCGGTCTGCCTGTACTTCTCGCTGCTCGACCGCACCCCCCGCAGCTACCTGATGATGCTGGCCGGCTACACCGCCGCCCTGATCGGCTTCCCGAGCGTGGGTGAACCCGGGACCATGTTCGACACCGCGGTGGCCCGCGCCGAGGAGATCACCCTCGGCATCCTGTGCGCCAGCCTCGTCAACACCATCGTGCTGCCCCAGTCCGTGGCGCCGACGATCTCCGCGCGCCTCGATCTCTTGCTGCGCGACGCCCGCAGCTGGGTCGCCGACGTGGTCGGCCGGGCGCGTCAGGCGGGGGATACCCAGGCCCGGCGGCTGAAGCTCGCCTCCGACGCCATCGCCTTCGACGCCCTGGCGACGCCCCTGCGCTACGACATGACCGGAGCCGAACGCTCCGCAGGGGCGATGGCGACCCTGCGCCAGCACATGCTGATGGTCCTGCCGATCGTCTCCGCGGTCGCGGACCGGGTCGAGGCCCTGGAACGGGCCGGGGCTATGCCGGCCCGCATGCGCGCCCTCCTCGACGAGATGGCTGCATGGCTCGCTTCGGGGACGACCGACCCCGTCGAGGCCGACCGGCTGCGGAGCGCCGCCGACGCGGTCGATCCAGTCCTGCGCGGGGAGTTCGGCTGGCCGGATCTGGTGCTTGCCAGCTTGGTGGCGCGCCTGCGCGATTTCATCGACCTGCGCCAGGACGTGAGGCTCCTGCAGAAGCATATCACCGACGGGACATCCGTCAGCGAAGAGCTGGCCTTCCGCTACACCGCCGCCGCGCGCACGATCCGCCACCGTGACCACGGCATGGCCATCCTGTCCGCGGTCGGCGTGTTCCTCGTCGTGCTGCTCACCTGCTGGATCTGGATCGCCACCGGTTGGCCGGACGGGGCCGGCGCGCCGATGATGGCGTCGGTCGGCTGCTGCTTCTTCGCCGCGCAGGACGACCCCGCGCCGTCCATCCTCGGCTTCGCCAACTCGGCCGTGCTCGGCGCCGTCGTCGCCGCCATCTACCTGTTCGGGGTGCTGCCGCAGGCCACGAGCTTCGAGATGCTGGCGCTCGCCCTGTCCCCGGCCCTCATCCTGTGCGGAGTCTGCATGACGCAGCCGCGGACGGCGCCGATGGCGATGGGCGCGGCGGTGAACGGCTCGGCCGTGATCGCGCTCCAGAGCAGCTATACGGGCGACTTCGCGGCCTTCGCCAACTCCGCGCTCTCGATCATCGTCGGGATGTGGGTCGCCGCGCTGGTCACGCGCCTCATCCGCTCGGTGGGGGCCGGGTGGTCGGCCCACCGCCTCCGGGCGGTGAACCGGCGCAGCCTCGCCCAGGCCGCCGGGCGACGCGGCGCGCAGAGCGGCCTGGAGCTCGCCGCCGTCATGCTCGACCGTGTCGGATTGCTCGCCCCGCGTCTCGCGGCCCTGCCGCCGGACGACGCGGAATGGACGGCCGACCTCCTCGCCGAGGTGCGGGTCGGGGTCAACGTGGTCGAGCTGCGCCGCGACCGGCGGCAGCTCTCGACCGAAGCCAGGGTTGCGGTCGAGGGGCTCCTGGCCGGCATGGCCCGGCACTTCGGCGGCCGCGCGACCCGGCCGCCGCCCGAACTCCTGATGTCCATCGATGCGGCGCTCGACGCGGTGGCGACCGAACCGCAGCAGCCGGCCCATCGCGCGGCGCTCCTCGGGCTCGTGGGCGTCCGCCGCGGACTGTTTCCCGATTCTCCCCCTTACCGGCCAAGTCTGATGGCCCCAACCCGGACGGCGCTCGCGGCATGACCGGCGAACTCGACATCTACGGCGTCTTCGTCCCGAGCCTCGCGGCTTGGATGCTGCTCGCCTTCCTCATCGGCCTTCCCCTGCGCCGGGTCCTCGCCCTGGCCGGATTCTACCGCTTCGTCTGGCACCGGCCGTTGTTCGACCTCGCGCTCTACGTCGTCCTGCTGGGCTGCGTCGTCGCGCTCGGGCAGCCGCTGATCTCCTGACGGCCCGCCGTCAGTCCCTCTCACCCTTCCCCGACCCCCGGTTCCCGCCATGACACGGTTCTTCGCCCTCTCTGTCCGGCTCGTCGTCACCCTGGCGATGGTGGCCGCGGCCGTCGTCGTCGGCCTCGCCCTGTGGGACTACTACATGGAGGCGCCCTGGACGCGGGACGGCCGCGTGCGGGCGGACGTGGTCGAGGTGGCACCGGACGTCTCCGGCCTCGTCACCGAGGTCCTCGTCGAAGACAACCAGACCGTGAAGCGCGGCGACGTCCTGTTCAAGATCGACCCGGAGCGCTTCACCCTGGCCCTGCGGCAGGCCGACGCCATCGTGGAGGGCAGGAAGGCCACGGCGGAGCAGGCCGCGGCCGACTACCAGCGCTACATCAAGTTGAGCGATGCGGCCGTCTCGCAGCAGAAGGTCGAGCTTGCCCGGGCGACCGACCTGGCGGCCAAGGCATCCTACGACCAAGCGATGGCCGACCGGGACCTCGCCAAGCTCAACCTCGATCGCTCGGCGGTGAAGGCCTCGGTCAACGGACGCATCACCAACATGGAGTTGCGCCCGGGCACCTACGTCAACACGGGCAAGGGCGTGATGGCCCTGGTCGACCGCGACACGCTCCGGGTCGAGGGCTACTTCGAGGAGACCAAGCTTCCGCGCATCCATGTCGGCGACCGGGCCAGCATCCGTCTGATGGGGGAGGACGGGCTTCTGGCCGGCCACGTCGAGAGCGTCGCCGGCGGCATCGAGGACCGGGAGCGTTCGGCCGGGGCGACCCTGCTCGCCAACGTCAACCCGACCTTCGCGTGGGTCCGGCTGGCCCAGCGCATTCCCGTGCGGATCAAGCTGGATGGCCTGCCCGCGCAGACGCGGCTGGTCTCGGGCAGGACGGCGACGGTCTCCGTGGATGCGGCGGGCCAAACCCCCCGCCTCGACCTGCTCGGGATCCTGCACAAGGTCGTGCACGTGGCCGACGGCTCCCCGCGATGACCGGGCTTCGCTCCGCTCGCAAAGACGGTGAAGCGGGCGATCCAGATCAAACCGAAACCGCACTAGTGCACTGACGCAGTCACTTCGTTCATGCGCCAGAGGACTATCCTCTGGTTTTTGCATCAATTTTTCCAGACACGGCTGACGCCTTCGTCTGGATCGATGCACTAGGGGCGCTTCGACGTGCGTGCGATGAATTCAGCCATCAGCCGCACCAGATCCTCGCCCCGTTCGTTCAGCATGTTGTGGCCGCAGCCCGGCAAGCCGACGAGCCAAGCGTTGGGTCTCGATTTCGCGACGATGAGTGCGCTTTCCGGCACGGCGACACGATCGAGAAGGCAGGTCATCACCAGCATGGGGGCCGTGCCGCCGCTCGCCCACTGGTCTTTCGGGGTGGCATCGCTCGCTTTGACCTGAGCCGCGGCAAGGACAGGGTATTCTCCCTGTTCGGCGTCCAGGGCAGCCAGATGTTCGTGGCCCGGCGCGTACATGAGTTGGCCCTGTAGCGTCATCCACTCAGCCTTGGGCGTCGTGGGATCGAGATAGCGTTCGTAGAGGGCACGCGTTTCCGGAGAGGGCAACTGTTCCCCGCCCGCGCCGATCAGAATGACACTGAGCGCGCGATCCGGCTTGTCTTGCGAGGCGGCGCGAACGACGCGGTTTCCGTAGGTTTTGCCAGCCAGATGGACGCGATCGACGCCAAGGGCATCGGCGACCCGCCACACGTCATTGGCGTAGTCGTGAAGGGTGAGGTTGTCGATCTGGCCGGTGCTGGCGCCCAACGAGCGGTAATTATACGTGATCACGCGGGTGCCGGTTGCCGCGATGCCCTTGGCGAGGTCGCCAAGCTGTGCCGCGGGCCGCCCGTTTCCGGCCGCCATGATCAGCGTCTCGGGGCCTTTGCCGTACTCGAACAGCTCGATCTCGATCCCGTCCGACTTGACGATCCGCCGGGCGCCTTCATCGGCGGCGTGAAGGGGTGCGACCGCGAGAAGCAAGATCGACACTATTCCCGCGTAGAGAGAGACAGCTTTTCCGAGATTCATGAGCTTGCTCCTCATCTCGTGCCGTTCGTGACGCAGGCGGGATCCGCATCGGCTCCTCCCGCGTCAGGTAAGACCGTACTGCCGCACTAAATTGTCCGCCAGGATCTTGTCCCGCACGGCCCAGTGGCTGGTCCCGGCGGACCGGGTCGAACACGTATTGACGGAAGTTCCTATCCCCGAGACACGGTCGGGGCGGGCCCCAGACCGGAGGCACCAGCAATGGGTATGTTCGTCTACTACCTCGTCACGCTGCTCGAATCGGTCCTCGGGATCTTCGGCGTGCGGTCATTCTACGAGCAACCTCGCTACACCGTGGTCGAGCACCTCGACCGCGGTGTCGAGATCCGCGCCTACGCACCGCGGCTCGCGGTCGAGACCGACGCCCGCAACCAGGGCGATGGCGAGGCGTTCGGGCGGCTGTTTCGCTACATCACCGGCGCGAACCGGACCGGCGGCCGCATCGCCATGACGGCGCCCGTCGAGACCGGCGGCAGGCGCATCGCCATGACGGTCCCCGTCGAGCAGGATGCGGGCGGCACGATGCGCTTCTTCCTGCCGCGGGAGGTCGCCGAGGCCGGCGCGCCGGAGCCGACCGAGGCCAGTGTCCGCTTGGTCCAGATCCCGGCCGAGCGCGTGGCGACGCTCGGCTTCTCCGGGCGCATCACGCCCGAGGTCCGGGCTGAGAAGGCGCGGGTCCTGACGGACGTGTTGGCGGCGGCCGACCGGCCGACCGCTGGCGCGACGTTCTTCATGGGCTACGATCCGCCTTTCGCCATCCCATTCCTCCGCAGGAACGAAGTGGCGGTCCGAATGGCCGCCCCATGAGCTGCCCCATGACATGACGCGGATCCGGTCGGCCGGGAGCCTCGCGCTGAGCCCCGTCAGACCCGGTCCGATCACGGTGAGCCGTCACGCCCGCGCGAGCGCGACGACGGCCTGCGCCAGGATCCCATCCTTCGACCGCAGCTCGTCGTAGACGGTGAAATGGTTGGCATGGGGGACGGGGATCAGCGCACCCGCCCCGTGGTGGGCGGCGCGGAACGCGTGGAACGCGCGGCTGTTCTCGGTCAGCCGGGGCAGCTCGCCCGCCCCGTAGGCCAGCGCCAGGGGCTTGTCGACGGGCGGCAGCCGCATCGGCGACAGGGTCGCGACCTCCTCGTCAGTGAGGTGCAGCTTGTCGTTCAGGTAGGTGTCCCGCAGGGGGCCGAGTTCGTAGATGCCGGAGATGGCGAGCCCCGCCCGGACGCTCGCGTGATCGAGGGCCATCGCGCAGAGGTGACCGCCGGCGGACCAGCCGGTGAGGATCACGGGTCCGGCGATGCCGCGCGACGGACCCTCGGCGGCCAGCCAGTCGAGGGCTTGCCGCACCTCCGCGACGATCTCCGTCAGGGTCGCGTCCGGCGCGAGGGTGTAGCCCTGCATCGCCGCGGAGAACCCGGCAGCGAGCACCCCCTCCATCACGCAGGCGAAGTCTTCACGCGAGCGCGTCTGCCAATACCCGCCGTGGATGTGGACGCAGCAGGGGGACGAGGGATCGGATGCGGGGAACAGATCCCACTTGTTCCGCGGCTTCGGTCCGTACGGGAGGTCCACCGTGCCGGAGAACCGTTCGCGCAGCTTGGCCGAGTCTCTGGTCCAGCCTTCCACGATTCTGGCCCCGTCGGCGACGGCACCGGAGTTGTTGTAGGCGCTGTCACGCTGGCTGCGGTTCAGGGTTTCCCATGTGCCCGGTGGGGTGGACCCGGAGGCGGCCGGGGCCGTCTCCGTGCCCCTCGCTACGGGGCGGTGGTCGGTCTCGCTCATCCTGAAGCCTCGCTCATGCCCGTGGGGAGGCCTACGCCTCCGAATGCTGTGCAACGTTCGCCGGCCCCCGATGGCGCACGCCGCCCGTGCAGAGGACGAAAAGGGCCGCAACCGCCAACGCGACGAGGGTCGATCCCATCACGGCCGCGAGGGGGCCCGCCAGGGCCGAGCCGGCGACGTCACCGAGGTTCATCGCCGCCATATAGACCTGGAACTGCGTCGCCGACGCCCGTCCCGCGCGGCTCGCCAGCAGCACGGTCGGCAGCAGGGCGACGTAGAGCAGGGCCGGCACGACGCTGGCCAGCCCCAGAATGAACGGACCGGCGGCGGCCTCCCACCCGGCGCCGATCAGCACGCCGGCCCCCCCGAACGCCAGAGCGCAGGCCACGAGAAGGCCACGCAAGACCCGGTGCGGTCCCATGTGGTCCACCGCGGCGCCGAGACCCCCCGCACCCAGGGTCCCGCCCAGGAGCGCGAGCCCGGCCTGGAGGCGTGAGAGATCACCCGCGTCCCAACCGTGGACCTGCACCAGGGCGACGGCGAAGGGCACTTGAAACAGGGCGAGCCCGAAATCGATGGCGAAGCACATGGCAAGCAGGATCGCCGCATCGCGGCCGCGGAACGCCGCCAGGAGCCCGCGTGTGAAGAGGACAACCTCCGCCATCCTCCCCCGGCCCGGTGCCCGCGGCGGGGCATCCCGGCGGAGGGAGAAGAGCCGGTCATCGGGGGTTTCGCGCACGATGACGGGGGCCAGGGCGAGCGGCGTGGTCAGGGCGAGCAGCGCGCCGGCCGCGGCGGGCAGGCCGTATTGCGCGAGAATCCACGCGAAGATCGCGGTCCCGGCCGCACTTCCGATCACGAACCCCGCCCGCGTCCCGGCGCTGGTGCGTCCGAGTTCGTCGGCGGGGACTGTGCCGGAGATCAAGCGGTCGGTGGCGGTGTCGGCGAGGGAGGCAGCGAGGCTGTGGAGGAAGAGCACGGCGCTGATCGCCGTCAGGCCCGCATCCGCGCCGAGCAGAAGCAGTCCGGCCAGGCAGGCCTGGGCGCAGGCCAGGGACAGGACCAGCCAGAATCGGCGGGCTCCCATGCGGGACGGGGTCCCGCGATCGATCACCGGTCCCCAGAGCAGCGGTTGCAGCACCCAGGGCAGGCCGACGACCGCGAGGTGGCGGCCGATCTGCGCCGTCGAGGCGCCCGCCGCGGCGAAGTGGTTGGCCAGCGCCGTCAGCGCGAAGCCGGCCACAAGGCCCTGATAGAGGTACAGCAGGGAGAACAGGCCGAACCGCCAGCGCGAAGACCTGAGACTCGGCGGCCCGCGGCGCATCGATCGAAACCCCGGTCACTCCACATGATGACCGGGAACGATCTCACAGGCGGATGTGGGGACGCTCCTTACCCGACGCGCCCGAGGACCGTCACCACACCACAGGCCGATTGCGCCATCGTTTCGCACCCTCGCCCCCCCACGCATCCCGTGAGCGGCAAGGTGTCGCCTGATGAAAATCCCCGCTTGAGCGCCGCGAACGGAATTCCCGAGCCGTTGTTTATCGTCGCGATCAAGGACGGACGCTGTCCTTGCGCCTCCACCGCCCGGCGTCGCTTCTCCAACAGAGATGGGAACACGAAGAGGGATGATGATAAGCCGCCTCGGCCTTGCGATGACCTTCGCGCTCCTGTCGGCGACCCCCGGCCTCGCCGCCGGGAAGCGGGGCAACGCCGATCTCAGACGCTTCTGCTCGGGGGATGCCGCAACCTTCTGCGGCGACCTCGACCCGCACAGCAAGAAGATGGACGCCTGTTTTGCCGCGCATCGGCGAGAGCTGTCGGACAATTGCCGCCGGGCCATCGATGCCTACCAGGCCCGGGGCGGCAAGTGAGGGTCCTCCGGACGGGGCTCGCGGCGGCGATCCTGCTTACGGGCGTCCTCTCGCCCGCCGTGGCCCAGAACCAGCCGATCAAGAGCCCGGAGGATGCCAGGTGCCGCGACGAGGCACGGGACCACGTCTTCACGGCGCCGAACCCGAAGGGGCTGTCGCCTTACGGTCTCGGGGCTGAGCTCTATCACGCCTGCATGCGCCGCCTCGGGGCCGAACCCGCCAGGGGGTCGCGCCGGTAAGGCGGCATCGGCCCCCCCGGCCTTGATCTCCCCCCGCGAGCAAGCCCCTCAACCGAGCGTCATCGTCCCGCCCGTGGTCCACGCGGCGAGTTCGAACATCGTGGTGACTGGGGTGCCCGGGTCGAACCCGCTCCGCGCCTTTTCGGCCGCCGGTGTCCACTCGCGGTCCTGGTACAAGAAGGACGTGTGGTCGTTGAAGGCGATGCCGACCAGCACCTCGGCCACGATCCGCCCGCCCACCGGGCCGAGGTGATGACCGCCGGCTTTGTCCTTCGGCAAGGCCGACCGACCCTTCAATTCCGATTCCTTCAGGATGTAGAACCAGAGCGGCGCCCGGAATGCGAACGGATTGGGCGTCGAAGCGGTGGCGCTGAAGTCATGGCCCCGGCTGCCGCCCGCCGTGTCGTCCCAGAGTTCCTTCTCCGACAGAACGGGCACACGGATCGCCCGCGCCACGTTCTGCCCGGACGGCAGGGAGAAGGCGCTTCCGCGCAGCAGGTTCCGGTAGGCGAGCGAGGGGATGCCGTCGGGCTGATCGCCGCTCTTGGCCACGTCGGGGGGCAGCATCGCGAGGGGATCGACGATCTGGGCATCGATCCGGTAGCCGGGCTGGGTCCGCTGGGTATCGGTCTGCGGGAGGACGCCGAGGATGCCCTTGTCCTTCCCCGATCCCGTGACCGCGGTCGGCAGAGCCCCGGCACTGAAGAAGAGGCGCCAGTCGATCTCCCATCCGGGGGGGAGGGGGCCGAAACCGTTCAGGCTCTTGTCCGCCTCGAAGTTGTCCGAGAAGATCGGAATGCGGTGGAACCGGTGGTCGGCCGCAAAGGGCGCGACGGCATCGCCCCCGACGTTGGCATCGCCGCGCCGCAGGGCATAGCTCGGCCGTACCATGGAATGGCCGAACCGGAACGCGGCGACGGAGAACTCGACAGGCATGTACGCCTGACCGTCCTTGGGCTTGTAGAACTCGATGTGGGGGTGGGGCTTGGTTCCGCCGCCCAGATAGACGCGCTTCCACGTCTCCTCACCGACGATCCGCGGCAGGTAATCGTTCAGCACCAGATACTGGTAGTGCCAGCGCACGATCCGCTGTGCCTCGAGGAAGAGCCTGTGCCGGTCCGCCTTGAGATCGGGGCGGGCGGTTTCGAGCGTGTCCACGACCTTGTTATGGAAGTTCAGGAAGAGTGCCTGGACTTGGCAGATGATGCCGTTCTCATCGTTGCGGGGGTCGCCCGTCAGGGCCCGGCCCTCGACGTTGCGCGGCAACTCGCCCCGGCGCTCCATCGAAGGGTTCCCCGTCTGCCGGCCGAGCAGGAAGCGGATGCCGCCGCCGTCCACCGGCCGATCCTTGTAGAGGTAGGGTTGGTCGTCCGGTCCTCGTCCGTAGAGGGAATCGAGGTCGAACCGCGGGGTCCGGAAGTCCTCCGTGGCATCGGGATCGTTCTGCTTCTGCAGGGAGCTGTTGGGATCGAACGTCAGATCGTGGTCGATGAACTGACCGAAATAGGTATAGCCCGCGGGAATCGTCGGGTTCTCGTCGGCGGGCTCCGGCTCGCCATAGGGGGTGTCCAGGAGCTTGTTCGTGTCGGGCGGGTCCCGGTCGAAAGGGACCGCACCGAACACGACATCGGGGCCCTCCGCGACGGGCGTCTTCGGCGGGAGCGTTGCTTCGCCGCTCTTGCGAAAATGTGCTGTTTCCTGCTGGATCATGATCTTGGCTAGATTGGCCAGATCCGCCTTTTCATAGTTTTCGGGCGGCAGCCATCTGAACATCCGCCCGAAACGCGCGCCATCCAACGGGGAGCGGTCAACATAGGTCGCGCCACGCACGATACCATGAGCTCGCGTCATTGCGGTTCTCCCTAGTGGCCCAATAACCTGTCATTTATGACAATATTGGCTGTCATAGAATCGCGTTAAAGCAATAAATTATACCAATCGCATTAGTAATACTGGAAATACAAATTGTCCATGCATGAAACTTGAGGGCGGAAACATAAGTATATTATCGACAGCGCCGGCACTCGGGCGGGGGTGGGGCGGGGGTGGACGGCTATTCCGGGAGCCCCGCCTTCCGCAAGCCGGCCACGATGCGCTCGTACTCCCGCAGGAAGGTCGGGTTGTCGGACCAGCCTTCGTGCCGCCAATGGCTGACCGTGTAGCCAGGCTTGAGCTTGAGGAGCGACTCGACCGCGGATTTCGCCTCGTCCTGGCGTCCGAGCCAGGCATTGGAGGCCGCCAGATCGACGTAGTTGAGCCAGTAGGGCACGGCGGAAGCCGCGAGCGAACGGCGACACCACTCGACCGCCTCTTCGTCTCGCGCCAAGTGCGTGTAAGCGTGGCATTTGACGTACAGCCAGAAGCTCAGCAGCGGATCGCGCGGGCTCAGGCGTACGGCGTGATCGATCTGCGGGATCGCATCGGCAGAGCGGCCCGCCCGGAGGAGGGCGCTGGCCATGGCGCCGTAGGCGGGGGCGAAGTTGCGGTTGAGCGCGATGGAGGTTCCGTAGGCGGCGACCGCATCGTCGAATCGCTTTCGGCCGCGCAGGATGTCCGCTCTCACGAAATGCCCCATGGCGTCCTCGGGGCGGGCAGTGAGCGTCTCCTCGTTCAGGGCCTCGGCCCGTGCGAGGTCGGCCTCCTGCGCATCGGACATCCTGGCATTGACCTTGGCCGCCAGGGTCCTGGCGAGGCCGACGCGGGCATGCATGTGGTGCGGGTCCAGCGTCAGGGATCGCTCGAAGAGCGACTGGGCCTCCGACAATTGCCTGGGCGAGATCGGGCGGTTCAGGGCCGACCATCCCTGCATCGCAAGGTCGCTCGCGTCGGGGTTTCCGGACCGCTCCTTCTGCGCGCGCTGGCTCTCGGCCTCCGTCAGTTCGAGGTCCATCGTGCGGGCAAGACGCGCGATCAGATCGTCCTGAAGATCCGCGAATGTACTCCGGTCGCCCACGAAGCGGTCGGACCAGACCTGCGCGCCGGTCGCGACATCGGCGAGCTGGGCGTTGACGTGGATCTTGTCGCTTGCACGACGCACGCTGCCGAGGAGTGCATAGCGCACGCCGAGATCGTGCCCGATCTGCCGGAGATCCACCGCCTTTCCCTTGTAGGACATCGCCGTGCCGCTCGCGATGACGAAGCTCTCGCGGATGCGCGACAGGTCGGCGGTGAGGTCTGCGGTGAGGCTCTCCGCGAGGTAATCCTGTCCGGGGTCGCCGCTCAGGTTGGCGAAAGGCAGGACCACGATCGAAAGCCGCGGGGCGTCCCCGTCATGGGCCGTTTTCCTGTCCGGTTCGGGCATGCCGGCGGAGGTTGCGGCCAGCGTGGCGGGAGAAAGGGGCGGCGGGGCCGGCCGTGACACGTACCAACCGGTCCCCGCGATCAGGCAGCCGGCCAGGGCAGCCGCGGGGGCGAGGAGGGGGCGGCGCGTGGGCCGTGCGCGAACGGGGCCATCCGTGGGAAGGGCGGCGATCGTGTCCGGCGTGACGGCGAAGACGCGGGTCGGACGGCTGATATTCTTGAGGGATCGCTCGCCCCAGTCCTCGAAGGCGATCTCGATCCGATCACGGATCTGATCGCGGACGGTGCGCGAGAAGCACAACCCACCGCAGGGCGAGAGAGACTCCAGGCGTGCCGTGAGGTTGACGCTGTCGCCGGAGATATCCCCATCGCGCTCGATCATCACCTCGCCGGCGTTGATGCCGATGCGGAAGCAGATCCGCTTGTATTCAGGAACACCGGCATTGGTGTCGATCATCGCCTGCTGGAGATCGAGGGCGCATCGCACCGCTTCGACCGCGCTGGCGAACTCGGCGAGGACGCCGTCGCCCGTCGACTTGACGACGCGCCCGTCATGATGCCGGACGGCCGGATCGATCAGCCCGGAGCGCAGGGTTCGGAAGCGCCGCACGGTACCTTCCTCGTCGGCGCCGACGAGGCGGGAATATCCGACGATGTCGGCGATCAGGATCGCTGAGAGGCGACGCCCGGTGGCTGGCCTGCCCATTCTCCCGCTCTCGTCGCATGATGCCGAGCGCCGCCGCGGCGCGGCGCGGTGAGAGCATACCACGAAGGAGGGCCTGATGCGTGGCCCCTTACTCTATCGATCCGTCGCGATCCAAGAACTCGTGGAGGTCATGGATATAAACAGCGGCCCATCCAGCGTGGGATAAACGCTATACGAAGCCGGAAGCGGCCATCCAGGCCACTGATATGCCGGTGCGGATCGGTGCTGGCCCAAGGGGAGCGCTTCGGTAACTTGATCGGCCTGCGCCGACACCTTCTCCGTCGGTCCGGCCTCGCCGGCTGCCAAGGCGCTGTCCCCGGCGACATCGAAGCCCGCGCCCGCGCGGCGGACGCGTTCGCCGTGGCTTGATCATTTCGGGCAGCAGGCCCACCATCGTTGCTCTCTCGGACGGGAGGGGCTCATGCAAGTCACCGTTGCGGACGTGGGAGCGAGGCAGACGGCATCGGCTGCACGGCCGGCGCGTGTCACTCTGCTCGTTCTCTCGGCCCTGGCCATCGCGGCAGGGAGCGCCGCGATCCTCGGCGGCGATCCGACACGGGTCGAACCCGATCTCGCGCGGGTGCTCCGGCTCATGGCTGCGATGAAGGGGACCTTCGCCCTGGCGGCCTTCACGGCCTGCTACTGGCGCCTCGCACGGCCGGCGAACCCCTGGCGGATGGCCATCTACGTCGCCGCGCCGCCGCTCATGGCCGCCGGCGCGGCGGGGATGTGGTCGCTGCATCATCTCGGCGTCGCGGCCCTGGGTTTGCACGCCGGCCTGTTCGCCGTCCTCGCGGCGGCCTTGACCGACCCCGATTTCCTGCCCGCCCTCCGGCTGAAGAGCGGACGGCGTCTCTGAGGGCCGGCCGTCGATTCGTCGGATCCCGACGGCAAGGACCGGGTTGTTCCGCCGCCCACACGGATCGCCCCACCATGACCCTACGCAGTCCCGTCGCCATCCCACCCGGTCCCGGCCAAGAGAGCGTCTGGGACTATCCCAGGCCACCGCGGCTGGAGAGGGTGACCGTCCGTTTGCGCGTCGTCTTCGACGGCGTGGACATCGCCGACACGATTCGCGGCTGGCGCGTGCTCGAGACGAGCCATCCTCCGTCCTACTACCTGCCCCCGGACGATATCCGTCCCGGCTGCCTCGTTGCGGCAGGCGCGGGCAGCGTCTGCGAGTGGAAGGGGCGCGCGGCCTATTTCGACGTGGTCGGCGCCCGCCGCCGGGCTTCCCGGGCGGCCTGGACCTATCCGTCGCCGACCCCAGCCTTCGCGGAGCTCGGCGATCACGTCGCCTTCTACGTGGGGGCGATGGACGCCTGCTACGTCGGCGAGGAGCGTGCCAGCCCCCAGCCGGGCGGCTTCTATGGCGGCTGGATCACCGGGCAGGTCGTCGGCCCGTTCAAGGGCGAGCCCGGCACACAGGGGTGGTAGCCGAACGCGGCCTCACCCCGCCTCGGCGGGCGGCATCCTGCGCCCCGCGGTCTGAGGCGCCGGTTCCGGGCCTCTCGAGCAGCGACCGATCACGTCAAGGCGGCCCCCAGCCTCTCACCTCAGGCTGAGGTGCCCGCGTCAGCGGGCCTCTAAGGCCTCATCCTGAGGTGCCCGCGTCAGCGGGCCTCGAAGGAGGGCTCCAGCCTGCCGCGCGATCCCTGGAGCCCTCCTTCGAGGCGGCTGTCGCCGCACCTCAGGATGAGGGGAAAATTTGGAGAAGGCTTGCTGACCAACTCGTTCCGGGGCGGCTCTAGCCTGCGTGCTCCGGTTATCGGCCGCCATCGCGCGGCGTTCCGTGAACGGCTTGCCGCCACGCCTCGACGCCGCCCGACTGAAGCCAGAGCCATGCCGTTATGGCCACCCAGGGACCGCCAATCAGGATGAAAGCGAGTAGGCCCATGATGTCCTCCCTTGTCGCGGAGCGTCAGGCCGACCGAGCGAGACAAGCCCGCGCTGCTTCGGCCGTATTGTGCCACGCATCCCGTTCCCATTGAACGGCTTTGATCGAGGCCTGCCCCGTACCGGCGCCGATGGCGGTTTCAGCGGGATTGTCGTGTGAGTGGGCGCGCCCCGGCACCTCCGCCGGGTGATCGCCGCCGGCTCAATGCAGCGGCGGTGACATGCTGGCGACGACGGCAAGGCCGGTGGGCGCCTCGCCACAGCCTTCGCAGCGCAGGCGCTTCGCGACGGAGATCACGTCCTCATCCTCGACGGCCTCGAGTTGTCCCCAGCTCGCCCAGGTCGAGACCCGACAACGGGGACAATGCATGATGCGCAGCCCCGTATAGCCGACCTGCTTCCAATCGGTGACCGTTTGCGGAACGAAATAGGTCATCGTTGCCTCCGGGACTGACCGACACATCGCGGGGAAGGACCTGAACGGGCTGAAGACCCCGTTCGCCACTGCGGCTCTTCGGATGAATTGTCGAAGCTCTCGCTCAGTTCGGCGAGCGTCTCGTCAATTCCCGCCGCAGCGGCGCGATAGAGCTGGAACGCACGCTGGCAGGCCACACGCTGGGACGGGTCGAGGGTGCCTTCCATCTCCACGATGGCATCCCACCCGGCCTTTCGCAGTTCGTCGGAAAAGCGCTGATATCGATGGAGGATATCATTGCGGATGTTCAGCTCTACGGCCGTCAATCCGACAGCTTCTTCATCGGTGAACGATAGAATTACCGCATGACCCATCACCATCTCCCCGAATGATTTTCAGTATATTAGATGGCAAACGACGCTATAAGCGGTCGCGGCGGCAATGGGTATTCGCAGTGCGCTATCTTGTCAATGCGCCTAGACTTTGGAACAATCTGTATCTTTTGAGAAAAAATGCCCTGATTGGCTCGATTTAGTGGTAAATAGGCCGTATCGCGGCACAAAAGCAAATATGTTCTGATCGCCGACTCATGGATGATGTGAGACAAGCCTAGCGTGATGAGGGTAGATTATCGGATTTGTATTGGATCGATCTGGTTTCGACGAGTGGTAGGGTGTTGGAAGACTTTCGAAATCGCATGTTGTCACGAGGTCTGGATCGGCTCCTTACCACCGAATACGGAAGCACCGATGGTTTCACTTAACCTCCGGTAACAGGATCACAGGATCCTGTTGCAGCTTAGGGCCGGTGCGTCGTCATTCAGCGTGAAGAAGCCGTGCACGGAATGCTCGAGACATCCCGCATTGGCCATTTCGAGACCGCTGTCGGCGCAGTCCAGACGGGGGACGGGAGCCGTAGCACCTACGTCACCCCAAAAAAGCTCGCCTCACGGGACCACGGCATTGCGGGCCTGCCGGTGCCGCTGCCGCTTCTGCGAGCCTCGAACCCTGTACCCTGGCGATGCCATCATCCGCGATTCTCGTGGCAATTCGACCGAAGGCTGACCGGAACGGCTTCACACCAACGTGTGGCTGCGCACCTGTCCCTGCCGTCTCAATGCGGACCTGTGCAGGACTGCCGGTCTCACCTACGTCAGACAATCCCTAGCTTGAGGGTCTCGGCGATCCGGGTTTAGCAATCGAATCGCTGGTTATAGGGAACTCCATCAATCGATGTCCGTTGACGCGGTGCAGCGAGGTACGCATACTCCCTGTGCCCTTCTTGGGCGTTTCCTCCCTAGACTTCGGGCCGCCCCCAAGGGGTGGCCTTTTTTGTGTGCGATGGCCGGCGGATGGGCGGCGGCGCGGGGGAACGATCCATCACGGTCGGTGTTCGGTCATGGTTCTGGAGACCCGACATCGCCATGGTCATGATCATCATCTGCATTCTCGCGCCATGGCTCGCCATGTTCCTGCGCGGGAAGGTGCTTCAGGGCATCCTGTGTATCCTGCTCCACATCACGCTGATCGGCTGGATCCCGGCGACGATCTGGGCTCTGGTGGTCACCCGGCGTGAGAGTGCGGCCTGACGGGCTGACACTGCACGCGACCGGCCGAACGGAGGCAGCGCCATGCGGGGACGTCGTCGGACAGGAAGCGGCCCGGGATCGTGGCTCGCCTTAGGGACCGAGATCGCGATGCTCGGCGTCGAGGCGCAGATGGTCATCGGCGAGCGGATGGCACTGATGATGGTCGGCGGCCCGAAGGCACGCCGGGAGGCGCGGCGCATGGTGGCCGAGAAGGTCCTCGCCGCAGGCCAGGCGGCGGCGACGCTCGCGGCCGGGGGGACGCCGCGCAAGGTCGTCCGGGGATATCGCCGGAAAGTCCAGGCCAACCATCGGCGGCTCACCAAGGGCTGATCCACTTCGCGATGCGTGCCTGACGCGCAGCCGGGCACCCCGGCGGGGCGTCACGGCGCCGGGGCTGGGTCCGAATCCGCCGTCCCTCACGTATCAAGACTGCTTGCGGGAGACGCGCTTCCGAAGGGGCGCCGGGTGCTTTTCCCGGGGCATCGTCTCGCTCACATGGTCGTAGACCACCTCGGCGCTGAACGGCTTGGCGATGAACGTCGCGCCGTCGGGCAGATCCCCCGGTTTGGGATTGGCTTCGCCGGACGCGACGACGATCGCGATATGCGGCCACCGCTCGGAGGTCCGACGCGCCAGGGCGAACCCGTCGAGATCGCCCGGCATGTGCACGTCGGTGAACAGCAGGTGGACTTCGCCATGATGCCGCTCGAGCACGGCCATGGCGTCGACGACGTTCATCGCGTCGAGGACATGGAACCCCGCATCCTCGAGGATGTAGCTGGCGTCCATCAGGATGAGGGCATCGTCATCGACGACGAGCGCGCAGAGAGAATCCGGTGACGTCTGATCAGACACGCGCAATGTTCCCGGTCATGGCGACGAAAGGATCCTCGCTCGCACGGACCGATGCGGAACGGGATGCGGGCGCATTACGTTTCAAAGCCACAATTGATCCAGGAGTTTCCCCATGCGCGTGCTGACCGTTGTTTCCATCCTTGCCATGACTGCCGTGGCCGGCGTCGGACAGGCTGAGGCCAAGGGCTGTCTGAAGGGTGCCGTCGTCGGCGGTCTGGCGGGTCATATGGTCGGCCACGGCGTGGCGGGAGCCGCCGCCGGCTGCGCCATCGGCCATCACCGCGCCAACCGGGCCACCACGACCAACACGATGCCGACCTCGGCGGGTTCGACGGCCCCGACCACCACGTCGCGCTCGTACTGATCCCCGCGGCGGTTCACGCCAAGTGCTCGAGAGCTTTGCGGCGACGCCGGATGTCGTGGTTCGCCCGAACATCCGTTTCGCCGTGAAGAGCGGCCTCACGTCGTGATCCGTCCAAGATGATGCGCCGGCGCCCTCGTACAGGGGCTTTGGCGGCCCGCCCCGACCGGGTTCACGCCGCCGAAGCCGCGCGCTCGCGTGCCTTGGCCAGTGAGCGCTCGATGACGGCCTGAAGATGGGCCCGGTCGAAGGGCTTTCCGACGTGGTCGTTCACACCGGCCGCGATCAGGGTCCGGACCTGCTCCGGCAGGACATGCGCCGTCATGGCCAGGATCGGCAGCTCGCGGACCTGCCCCTCGAGGCCGCGGATCAGCCTCGTGGCGGTGATGCCATCCATGACAGGCATCTCGATATCCATCAGAACCAGATCGAACGGCTCCGCCTGGACCATGTCCACGGCCTCCCGTCCGTCGCAGGCGGTGGACACGCGGTAGCCCATCGCTTCGAGGACCATCTGGGCGATCTCGCGGTTGATGGCCCCATCCTCGACGAGCAGGAGATGCGCCGGCCGCCGCGGGGACGAACCGGACGAGGCGGGCGGGGCCGCGACGGCCGTTGGTTCGAGCCCGCGCTCGCCGGCGGATGCGAAGGGCAGGACCAGATCGAACCAGAAAGTCGATCCTTCGCCGTCGCGGCTCTCCAGGCCGATGGTGCCGCCCATCGCCTCGATCAGCCCCTTGGCGATGGCGAGGCCCAATCCCGTGCCGCCGAACCGCCGCGTGGTGCTGCTGTCGGCCTGCACGAACCGCGCGAAGAGCCGGGTCTGCGCCTCGGCGGGGATACCGATGCCGGTGTCGCGGACGGTGACGTGCAGGGCGTTGCCCCCGGCCGCCTCCGTTTGCGTGATCGCCACCGTCACGGACCCCTGCTGCGTGAACTTGACCGCGTTGTTGACGAGGTTGAGCAGCACTTGGCGAAGCCGGTTCTTGTCGCCGATCACGGGACGGTCGTCCGCCGCGTCGCCCACCATGCGCAGGTCTAGACCCTTGCGCTCGGCGGTGCCCGCAACCAAAGCGACGGTCTCCTCCACGAGGCCGTGCGGCGAGAACGGAGCGGCCTCGAGCGTGACGCCATCCGCTTCGATGCGGGCGTAATCGAGGATGTCGTTGACCACCGTCGTCAGGACCTCGCACCCGACGCGCATCTGCTCGATGCAGCGCCTCTGGCCCGGGGTGAGGCTGTGATCGTCGCGGAGGAGGTCGCCGAAGCCGACGATGGCGTTCAGGGGCGTACGCACCTCGTGGCTCATCGTCGCCAGGAAGTCGCTCTTGGCCCGCTCGCCGGCTTCGGCGCGGGACTGGGCCGCCTCGGCCCGGTCGCAGGCCTCGGCCAGTTCCATCGTCCGGGCCGCGACACGCCCCTCCAAGTCCGCATTGGCTTGCTCGAGGGCCCGGTCACGCTCGCTCAGGCGCACGAGCAATCCGGTCAGCGCCCCCGTCAGTTCGGAGATCTCGAGGTACCCCCTCGGCTTGGGCAACCGGGCGTCGGCGGGGGCATTGCTGACGTCGCCCGCGGCCCTGGCGAGGGCGCGGAGGGGATCGGCCAAGCGTTCGGCGGCCCACCAGCCCAGCAGGGCGAAGAGCAGCGAGAACGCCGCACCCCCGAGCATCAGGCGGTTGATGATCGGGTCTGAGATGGCCTTCGCCACCTCGACGCGCTGACGAACCAGGACGGTCCACGGCAGGGTCGGCTTGTCGGCGGACGGTCGCCCCCGGCTCGCGCCGGTGAAGTAGTCTCCGCCATCGGGCCATCGTCCCCGGGCGCTGGACAGTTCGGCGCCGGCCGTCAGCGCCGGGAGGGCGGGCAGGTCGGAGCCGATCCTCTGGCCGGTCCGGTCGCCCGCGCCGAGGACGACGGTCCCGTCACCGGCGAGGATCAGCACCTCGACGCTCGGCTCCCGCTTGAGCGCCCTGGCGATGGCCGCCCGGCTCATGTCGCGCATCCAGCTGACGCTCAGGTGGCCGCCGACGACGCCGACCTTGGCGCCGGATGCGTCGCGGAGCGGCATCGCGACATCGACGAATCGCCACGGCTCGCCGGAGGGAAGGGCCGGCAGGCGTGTGGCGAGGAGCTTCGCTTCGTGGATGTCGATGACGGACGCGGCTTCCATGCCCTGCCGGAACCACGGCCGCGCCGCGACGCTCTCACCCTCCAGGACGCCGCCGGTGCTGGCCACGACGGCGCCGCTCCTGTCCGCGAAGCCGATCCAGGCATAGGCAGGATAGCTCTCGCTCAAGGCGTCGACCCAGACGCGCCGCGCCTCCGGCGTGGTCGCGTTCGTCCGCGCCACCGCGGACAGCACGGCCATGTCGCCGAGCCGCTCCGTGATGTTGACGTCGATGATCTGCCGCAGGTGCTCCGCGAGTTCCGCCGTGTGGGCTTCGGCGCGGATCTGCGCCCGCTGCGCGACGAACTGAGAAACGGCGATCGTGGCGGCGAACGTGAGGATCAGCGCCCCGGCCGCGAAGACGAGGGCCAGGAGCGTGCGCAACCGCATGACGACGTCCTACCACGAAACCGCCGGACCCTGGCACGAAGCGGTTAATCCAAACTGTCAGGTACTTCACAATGCGGCCGAAGGACGGCGCGCGAGAGTCCGCGTCGGCCGGCCCGGAAACCACTGGATCGCGCGCTTTTCGTCTTTGCGAGCGGAGCGAAGCAATCCAGGGCCGCGGGACAACTCAGAACGGAGCGGATCCCTGGGTTGCTTCGCTTCGCTCGCAATGACCGTGGAGATGACGTGATCCAAGTGTCCCGGACAACGCCCTAAGCGCGTACGACAGGGAACACGACCCCCTCGAAGACGGTGCCCCAGACCGGGATATCTCTGAGCTTCATCGGATCGACGGCGTAGGGATCGTCGTGGAGCACCGTGAAGTTGGCGACCTTGCCCGGCGCGATGCTGCCGATCCTGTCCTCCTGCCGCCAGGAATAGGCCGCCTCGATGGTCACGGCCCGCAGCGCCGCATCGACGTCGATCCTCTGCTCCGGTCCGGCCACGCGGCCCGAAGGCGTGAGGCGGTTGACGGCGTACCAGGCCAGGGCGAGGGGCGCCGCGGGGGCCATCGGCAGGTCCGAATGGAGGGAGAAGGGGATGGCGTGATCGAGGACCGATCTCGCCCGGACCATGACGTCGGCGCGCTCCGGCCCGAGGCCGCTCTCCCCGTATTTGTCGGCAAAGCCCACCGGATAATACGGATTGGCGCTGACGATGGCGCCGAGCCGGGCGATCCGCGCGACCTGCTCGTCGGTGGAGTTGGCGAAATGGACGATCACCGTGCGATGGTCGGCGCGCGGGTTCTCGGCCATCAGCTTTTCGAGGACGTTCAAGAGCACTTCCAGCCCGAGGTCGCCGTTGACATGCACATGGATCTGATAGCCCGCGTTCCAGTAGAGGCGGGCGCGCTCTTCCAGTTGCCCAGGCGGCATGATCCATTCGCCCTTGTGGCCGTCGAGATACCCGTCTTTCATCTGCATCAGCTGTGAGATGATTGCGCCGTCGGCGAAGAGCTTGATCTGTTTTGGGAAGAACATCAGCTTCTTGCCCGGGCCGGCCGGCGATACCGCGATCTGCGCCTCCGTCGCCTCCAGGGCCCGGGCGAGGCCGACCCGGTCGGGAATGCCCCGTCCGTCCGCGAGGAAGGTGGCGTACATCGGCGTCGTGGGCGCGCCGAGGATCGCCTCGTAGATCGTCCACATGTCGGGCGTGTAGAGCGCGCCCGGTTCGTTATAGGCGGTCACGCCGTTGGCGTGCAGGTAGGCGACCATCTGCCGGAGGCCGGAGCGAAGGCGTTCGGGCGTCGCCAGAACCTTCAGCATCGGGCCGATCATGAAATTCAGGCCGCCTTCCCAGAAATGACCGTTGGCGAAATCGACCTGCCGGCTCCACTCACCCTTGCCCCGTGTCGCGTCTTCACGGATGCCCAGCGCCGTGATCGCGGCGGAGTTCAGGGTGAATTCGTGGCAGGAGCGCTGCCAGATCGCGATGGGCCGCGCCTCGCTCACCCCGTCGAGGTCGGCGCGCATCAGCGGCCCGTGCCACAGCGGATGATAGCCCCATGACAGGAGCCATTCCCCGGGATCCTTGAGGGCGGCCTCCGCCGACCGGAGCCGGGACCTGTACTCCTCCGGCGTCGTGGCGGCCTTGAAGGTCCGCCCCGGCATGGGCCAATCCTCCGGCGCGATCACCTCCACGGCGAGCGTCAGCGCGCCCAGGATCGGATGCAGATGCTGGTCGATGAAGCCGGGCAGGATCACGTGATCGGCGAAGGTGTCGTCGATCGTGGAGGGCCGGTCGCCGAGGGCCGCCTTGACCTGTTCGAGCGACCCGGCCGCGACGATCGTCTTGCCCTGCACGGCCACCGCCCATGCTCTTGGATTTTCCCGCTCCATGGTGATGACGGCCTTCGCGGTGAAGATCGTGGTGGCTGGGTTCGCCTTGCCGCCGTCCCTCGGCAGATCGCCTTCCAGAACGCCGTTCAGGGAGCCGTCGGCCAAAGCAGGCCCGATGCCGGCGGGTCCGACCGCCTCGGCGACGAAGACGCCGGCCGCCGCGGCGGCGCTGCCCAGGAAAGACCTGCGCGATGTGGCGCTGAGAGCCGTGAAGGCGGCGGCCATCGCCGAGCTGCAGATCATGCACATCGCCGTCTCCTCCCCGGTCCACCCCACCCTTCTCAATCGACGCGCGAGATCTTCGGGGGCTGCCACGTCTGCTTCAGGATGTCGTCGCCGGGCAGATACGTGCGAAGTAAAAGGAAGAACGGTTCGTCCGGCGCAGGCAGCCAGTTGCTGTCCTTGTCCCCGCCCGGCGAAGTCGTCTGCACATAGATCGTCAGCCCGCCATCGGCGTCGTGCTTCATCCCGCTGCGGTCACCCAGCGAGTAACGGTCGATCGGGTTGGCGACGAGATTGTACTTGAGATTGTACATCGTGATCGACCAGAACGCCTCGACCTTGGGTTCGGCGCCCTTACCGAAATGGATGACGTAGCGATGGTTGCCGGATAGCATCCTTCCGTCGCCATCGACCGACGCGTTGAGATAGGTCGCCTCGACCGGGTCGTTGGCGTTGAAGCCGGCGGCCGGTTGAAGCGCCCGCAGGAGCCAGTCGCGGGTTTGCGTCATTCTCCCCGTTTCAGGGGGCGGATAGTTCCAGCCGTTGACGTTCGTCTGCCGGTAGCCGGCCGCGAATGCTGCATTGATGATCGTTCGCCCGTCGATGGCGGCCCGCGCCAGCCCGCGTTTGGTGCTTGGATCGAGCGCGTCGGGATCGAGGCCGGGCCCCACGCCGATACGGGCGAAGGACTGGAGCATATCCCCATCGCGCGGGTCGGCGGGCACTTCGCGCATGGCCCGATCGATCGTTCGCCACTCGTTGAGCGGGTCGGCGTGCCGGTCGAACGGCTCCCAGATCCCGGCGCCCGGCGGAGGAGCGGGATGGGCGTGTCCCCATTGGGAGAGGGGCGTCAGCGTGTACCCGTCCTGGATGGCGTGGACCGCCGGCAGGTCGGCGGCATCCCTGACGGCGGTGCGCACCTGGAGGAACGCCCAGGGGGTCGGCGAGGGCGGGAGCGCGGTCACGCCGGCCGGCAGCGGGCCCGTCCAGCCTGGGCCGATGATGGCGAAGTGGCCGGCCCCGTCGCCGGTCGTGCGCGTGCCGACATAGGCGAAGTTGTCATCCATGTAGTCGGTCAGCTCGACCGAGTGATACCGGTCCGAAATGGCCGGTACGCTGAGGACGATGGGCCCGTCCTTCAGGGATAACCACGAACGCGAATAGAGGGTGTCGTTGTTGGGCGAGCCGCCATCCACATGGCTCGCGTCCTTCAGTTCGCGGAAATGGAACAGCCGGTTCGCCTGATGTCCGACATCGGCGCTCCGGTTCCACCGTTGTTCGGTCATGTAAGACCAGGGAGACGTATAGATGTAGGCCTGGACGCCGAGCGAATAGGCGTACATCTCCCGCCAGTCGGGCTTGGTCTCCTGCGCACGACCCGTGAGCGCCGGGACGGCGACCATCGCGGCGATCATGACCGCGAGACGGGGCAAGGCTCGAACGCGCATCGCTGTCCCCTTCGATGGGATTGAGGCGTCCCGCATCCCGCGACGGCCTGCCGTGCTCAGGTCGATCGGTGGATGCTCTTCCCTTCCTTGATCGTTTCGACGACCTTGAGCGTGATCAGATCCTCGGGCTTCACCGCGAGGGGGTTTTCGCTCAGGACCACGAAGTCGGCGAGCTTGCCGGGCGTGATCGTGCCCTTGTCCGCCTCTTCGAAATACTGGATGGCCGGCCAGAGCGTCATGGCTTTGAGCGCGGTCAGCGTATCGACACGTTCCTCGGGGCCGAGCACATGGCCGGAGCGCGTCACGCGGGTCACGGTGGCCGACAGCACGCGGATCGAGTCCGGGTTGGCGACCGGCGCATCGTGATGGGTCGTGAAGATCAGGCCGAGGGTCCGTGCCGAGCGGCAGGGCGAGATCCGCGCAGCCCGCTCCGGCCCCAGAACCGAATCGCGGTGCCAGTCGCCCCAGTAATAGGTGTGCATGGGGAAGAAGGACGGCAGGATGGCCAGCTCCTTCAGCTTGGGCAACTGGTCGAGCCGCGTCGTCTGGCCGTGGTCCAGGACCGCGCGTCGGTCGCCGGGGCCATGCTTGGCGGTCCCCGCCGCGACCGCCTCGATCAGCCAGTCGACCGCCGCGTCGCCGTTGGCGTGGGTCAGGATCTGCCAGCCGTTGGCGAAGGCGAGATCGACGGCGCCGACGATCTGCTCCTTGGTGATCGCCGCGTAGCCGCGGTAGTCCGGGCCCTTCCCGTCGGGCGGCTTGTAGTAGGGCTGCGAGAGGAACGCCGTCTTGCCCTGCGGCGAGCCGTCGATGGTCGCCTTCACGCCGCCGATGCGGACGTGGTGCGTGTAGTCGCGCGAGGGCGCGGCCTCCTTCAGGGATTGGAAGACGTCGGGATAGACAACGACGTCGACATCGAGCAGCCCGGCCTCGCCCGCCTGCGCGAGCATCGTGGCGCTGCCGGGCATGGCCCGGCCCTCCTGAACGGTCGTGTACCCGAAGGAGGCGTAGAAGGCGGCCCCCGCCTTGATCATGTCGAGATAGGCTTGCCGGTCGAGGCGGCCGAGAAGCGTGCTGATCGCGGTGAAGAACGCGGCCTCCTCGCAGACCCCGTTCGGGGTCGCGCCGTCGGCCCCGCGGCGGAAGGCGCCGCCGGGCGGATCGGGCGTGTCCCTGGTCACGCCCACCCGATCCAGCGCCTTGCCGTTGAGGCTCCCGAGATGGCCCGACTGGTGGACGATCACGATCGGGACGTCGGACGAGACGGCGTCGAGGTCGGCGCGGGTCGGGTGGCGCTGTTCCCTCAACTGGGAGTCGTCGTAGCCGAACCCGATGATGACGCCGTAACGATCGATGATCCTGCTGTTCCCGACGATCCAGTCCCGCAGGATGCGTTGCAGCGCCGGGATATCGTTGCCCGCCCCGTCGGGCGCCGGCAGCAGGTTCGCCGCGAGCGCCTGCAACCCGACCATGACCACGTGCCCGTGCGGATCGACGAAACCCGGGAGCAGCGCCTTGCCCTGGAGATCGACGGTCCTGACGGGGCCGCTGGCCTGTCTTTCGACATCGGCGCGGGCGCCGACGGCGACGATCCTCCCGCCACGGACGAGGATGGCCTCGGCGGTCGGCCGCGCGTCGTCGATGGTGACGATCGGGCCACCGCTGAAGAGCGTGTCGGCCCCCTCCGAAGCCGCCTCGGCCGGGCTGCACACGAAGCGCCGGGTCACTCCCGCCAAGCCGGCCGATGCGACCCCGGCGAAGGCGTGCTTCAGGAGCACGCGGCGGGATACGGCGTCCGCGAGGGCCCCGGCGAAAGGACTGCAGGCAAAGCACATGGTCCTCTCCCGTCACCGAGAAAGCCGCCCCGGCGATCGCGCGAGCCTGCCGGGGCGGTCGCAGCCGCGCGGCGTCCTCCGAAGGCTCTTTTCGATCGCCCCTCGAGCCTAGCCCTCCCTGCCGGATCGATCTTGAGGCAGATCAATGGCGGGGACTGTCGGGATCCATGCCGGCCGGGGTCGGGGACGCATGCCCTGAAGTGGGGATGGTGCGGGCGGCCGGCGTCGTCGCGAGGCGTCCGGGCCTGAGGAGCAGGGCGACCAAGCCCGTCCAGCCCGTCTGATGCATCGCGCCGAGCCCCGCACCGGTATCGCCGTTGAAATATTCGTGGAACGGGATGCAGTCGCGCAGGTGAGGATCGTCGGCGAGTTCACCGTAGGACGCGAGGACCGGGCGGCGGCCGTCCGGTCCCCGCAGGAACAGGGCGCAGAGGCGCCGGCTCAACTCGTCCGCGATCTCGGGGAGGCTGAGAAAATGGCCCGAACCGGTCGGGCATTCGAAGCGGGTGTCGTCGCCATAGAAGGCCCCGAAGCGATCCAGCGCCTCGATCAGGAGGATGTTGATCGGCATCCAGACAGGACCGCGCCAGTTCGAGTTCCCCCCGAAGGTGGCGGTCGTCGACTCGGCCGGCTCGTA
>NZ_BPQX01000030.1 GCF_022179525.1 Methylobacterium persicinum | reverse complement strand
TTGTTGCGATGCCGCAACAAGGTCTAAGACCACACCGCCCTAATGGTAAAGCACATTCATCGTGCGGGCTGATGAGGTGCTGGGCATCCTGCTTGGCCGCCTGGCGTTCGGGGCAAGCATTCAGCGCATTAAGCTTAATACGATTGCGGTGTCATCCATCGCTCCGGCCTCCGAGAGATTGAGACAAAGGAAACTTGCACTCGATCCTCTAAGTAACGGGCGAGATGCGATGGAGCGCATGCCCTTCGGTGGGGATGTCCCTCGGCGTTCAAGACCCGTGATGGAGCGCAGCGAGCTCCCCCTTTTGTGGCTCGGCCCCCGGGGGCCATGTCGGGCACGCGTGGCCCAGGCCACCATGACGCGCGCAACCAGCGATATCATGCCTCCACGGCACCGGTCGGGCTGAGGCGACATTCGCCTCTCGCCCCTCCTCAACCCTCCTCCCGAGCGGTATTTGAGCGGAAACCGTTCGAATTCATCGATCCAGCAGATTTCTGCGACGCAAACCAGAACCACGGTTCGCTTCTACCCGTGACGAGTCTTCGGCCTGATCCGTGGCGGCCGCGCCGCTCATTTGGGATGGCTATGGTTTTCCGATCCCTCGACGCCAGTCCGGTGAGACAATGGCGTTCCGGCGGGAAACGGTGGACTCCAAGGAGGCGGCCGGTGGCCCTCGCGATTGGCAGACCCTGGCGCCGTCGGCGAAACGCCGGCCGGGATCGTGGGACTGGCCTACACCGCGAACGTTACGGCGCTAATTGATGCGGCGACCGAAGGGCTTGCCGCGTCGCGCGTTCTGCGGACGCAAAGGCAACCGGCGTCTCGGCCAGACTGCCGTCACGCCATCAGCAAGAACGGGATGGATCCATCATGGAATACCTGCACACGATGGTGCGCGTTGCCGACCTCGACCGGGCGCTTGCCTTCTATGTCGATACGTTCGGTTTGAAGGAAGTGCGCCGCATCGAGAACGAGAAAGGCCGCTTCACACTCGTCTTCCTGGCGGCCCCCGGGGATGTGGCCAGGGCCGAAGCCAGCAAGTCGCCCCTCGTGGAGCTAACCTACAACTGGGATCCGGAGACGTATTCCGGCGGCCGCAACTTCGGGCACCTCGCCTATCAGGTGGATGACATCTATGCATTCTGCGGCAAGCTGAAGGATGCGGGCGTCACCATCAACCGGCCGCCCCGGGACGGACGCATGGCGTTCGTGAAGTCGCCGGACGGCATCTCCATCGAGATCCTGCAGAAGGGCGACGCCAAGGAACCGCAGGAGCCGTGGACCTCCATGGAGAACACCGGCACGTGGTGAGCCGGCGCACCCCTTGACCGCGCGGGCGGCGAGGGCCCATGTCGCCCCCGGATCAGCCGGCCGGGCAGCCGCTCCGGATCCTTTCGGATCCGGGGAGGAAAGTCCGGGCTCCATGGAGAGACGGTGCCGGATAACGTCCGGCGGGGGCGACCCCAGGGACAGTGCCACAGAGAGCAGACCGCCCCGGACTCGTCCGGGGTGAGGGTGAAAGGGTGCGGTAAGAGCGCACCGCGGACGCGGCAACGCGGACGGCACGGCAAACCCCACCGGGAGCAAAACCGAATAGGGGCGGCGCGTCCCCCGTGAGGGGGGCAGGCCCGCTCTCCAGGCCAGTCGCCCGGGTTGGTTGCTCGAGGCGGTCGGCAACGGCCGTCCCAGAGGAATGGCTGCCACGCCGGAAGGTGCGAGCCTTCCGGCCCTACAGAACCCGGCTTACAGGCCGGCTGATCCACCTTTCGCAGAAAACATCAGTCTGGCCAGGGCCTTGCGGCGCGAGCCGGCTGCCGCATTCCCGGCGGAAACTGCCGAAAAACTCACCAACGGTTAACCTTGCCGGGTTCTACATCGGAGCGTGGCGCACGCGCCCTGCGCGCGTTGACGACCTTCCGAGGCCCATGATACCCGGCACCCTCCCGTCAGCGGCGACTATCGGATCGCCGGGCGTTACCTGCGGACCCGCAGGGCTCGTCCGTGCGCGGGTGTTCGCGCCCATCGCCTCCGTCGCTGCTCCCGTCACGCGAGCCGCTCCCGTGCGGTCCGGACCAGGGCGAGATGAGAGTGAGCGCACGTCCCCATGCTTCCGCGCCCTTCGGCGGGCGGGTCGCCTCCGGCCTTCCTTTCTGCGGGGAAGGGGCATGAGGAGCGCGCCCCCGCGGGCAGGTGCGGCCCCCCATCCCCAACCCGGCATGCCCCACGTCCCGGTGCTGATCGCCGAGGTAATCGAGGCCCTTAAGCCCACGGGTGAGGGAACGATCATCGACGGCACCTTCGGCGCGGGCGGCTACACGCGGGCACTGCTGGCCGCGGACCCGGCCCTGCATGTCCTCGCCATCGACCGGGACCCGCGGGCGATCCTCGGCGGGCAGGCCCTGGTGGCGGAGGCGGCCGGCCGCCTCACCCTCGTGCCGGGACGCTTCGGCGACCTCGATACCCTCGCCGCGGAGGCGGGGGCGGAGCCCATCGGCGGGGTGGTCCTCGACATCGGCGTCTCCTCGATGCAGCTCGACACTCCCGAGCGTGGATTCTCCTTCCGCCATGACGGCCCCCTCGACATGCGGATGGGCAACGACGGTCCGAGCGCCGCCGACCTCGTCAACGACGCGGACGAGGCGGAGCTCGCCGACATCATCTATCACTATGGCGAAGAGCGCCGCTCCCGGGCCGTGGCCCGGGCGATCCACGAGGCCCGCCGCCGGGGCCGGATCGAGGGCACCGCGCAGCTCGCGGAGATCGTCGCGGGCGTGGTCCGCGTCGAGCCCGGCAGCCACATCCATCCGGCGACCCGGACGTTCCAGGGGCTCAGGATCGCCGTGAACGACGAACTCGGCGAACTCGTCCGGGCATTGCACGCCGCCGAGCGGGTGCTCGCCCCCGGGGGACGGCTCGCGGTCGTCACGTTCCATTCCTTGGAAGACCGCATCGTCAAGCAGTTCTTCGCCGCCCGGAGCGGGCGCGTCGACCAGGGCTCCCGGCACCTGCCGTCCCAGGGCGGACCGGAGCCGCGCAGCCTGAAGCCCGTCACCAAGGGTCCGGTCCTGCCGGGCGCGGCGGAGCTGGCCCGCAATCCCCGCTCGCGCTCGGCCAAGCTCCGCGCCGTCGAGCGCACGGAATCCCCGGTCCCGGCTCCGCTCGGGGCCCTCGAGACCCTGGCGTCCCTGCCGGAGAGAAGCCGCGGAGGGGTCCGCCGATGATTCGCCTGCTCAACCTGCTGGCGATTGCCGGGCTCGTGGCCTCGGCGGTCTACGCCTATTCCATCAAGTACGACACGCTGTACCAGGCGGGTCAGGTCTCCAAGGTCCAGATCGCCCTGCACAAGGAGCGGCAGGCCATCGCGGTGCTGCGTGCGGAGTGGCAGCTGCTGACCCGGCCGGACCGCCTCCAGGCGGCGGTGGAGAAGCACCTTGCCCTGGTCCCGATCGGCACCGCCCATCTCGGCCGGATCGCCGACCTACCCGCCCGCCCCGAGCGCGGCGACGAGATCGGCCGGCTGCTCGCGGCGACGGCGACGCCCAAGGAGAAGGGCACGCCCGAGCCGCGCACCACGGGCGCCATCAGCCGCACCGTGACGACGACCCGTACCCCGACCGCCACGAGGTAGGCCCTTGTCCGACGCGCAGGATCTTTCGGAGCGCCGGGAGCCGGTCTTCGGCACGCCCGGTGACGAGCCAGCAGACGAGGTTCGGGCGGATCACGCCGGGCAATCCGCACGGGAGCCCGCCGCCGAGCCCGTCTCGCAATCCGATGCCGCGCGCCTGATGCAGGCCGTGGAGGAGGTGCTGGCCCCCCGGGATTCCCGCGCCGTGCGGACGCGCCGCCTCATCGCCAACATGTTCCGCCTCGCCATCGAGCGGTCGCATACCCGGGTGGCCTTGGTCGGCCTCGTCTTCCTGGGCGTGTTCGGCACGATCTCCGGCCGTCTCCTGACCATGGCCATCTTCGGCGAGCCTCCGAGCCAGGAGCACCGGGCCGCCGCGACCTCCTCGACCGCCTTCCGCCCGGACATCGTGGACCGCAACGGCGAGATCCTGGCCACCGATATTCGCACGGTCTCGGTCTTCGCCGAGCCGGGCAACATCTACGACAAGGACGAGGCGGTGGAACTGCTCACCGCGGTCCTGCCCTCGCTGAACGCTTCGGAGCTGCGGGCCAAGCTGGCCTCGCGGAAGGACCGCAAGGGCGCGGGCTTCGTGTGGGTGAAGCGCGAGCTGACGCCCAAGCAGCAGGCCGAGGTCCACCGGCTCGGCATCCCCGGCATCGGCTTCCTGCCGGACCACAAGCGCGTCTACCCGAACGGCACCGCCGCCGCCCACATCCTGGGGGCGACGAACCTCGACGGCGTCGGCATCGCGGGCATGGAGAAGTACATCGACTCCACCGGCCTGCAGGCGCTCAACAGCTTCGGCCTCGTCGCCAAGCAGGCGGATCTCAAGCCGATCCAGCTTTCCCTCGACCTGAGGGCCCAGTTCGCCGTCCGCGACGAGCTGGCCAAGGGCATCGAGCACTTCAAGGCCAAGGCCGGCGCCTCGATGATCCTCGACGTGAAGACCGGCGAGGTGATCGCCCTGGTCTCCATGCCCGACTTCGACCCCAATGATCCCAAGGATGCCCTGGCGCCCGACCGGATCAACCGAATGAATGTCGGCGTCTACGAGATGGGCTCGACCTTCAAGGCCATGACGCTGGCCATGGCGCTGGAATCGGGCAAGTACAACGTCAACTCCACGTTCGACACCCGCGGCGGCGTCCTCAACTGGGGCCGTCAGAAAATCCACGAGTACCACGGCACCAACCGGGTCATCACCATGCCGGAGGTGTTCACGCACTCGTCCAACATCGGTTCGGCCAAGATGGCGCTCGGCGTCGGCGTGCCCGGGCACAAGGCCTTCCTCAAGAAGATGGGCCTCACCGAACGGCTGCGCACCGAGTTGCCGGAGAGCGCGGCCCCCATCGTCCCGTCGCGCTGGAGCGAGATCAACACCATCACCATCGCCTTCGGCCACGGCATCGCCGTCGCGCCGCTCCAGGCGGCCATGGCGGTGGCGGCCATCATCAACGGCGGCGACTTGATCACGCCGACCTTCCTGAAAACCGATTCGGATTCGGTCAAGGCGCGGTCGACCCACGTCATCTCGCCCCAGACCTCCGAGGCGATGCGCTTCATCATGCGCCTCAACGCCACCGAGGGCTCGGCGAAGAAGGCATCGGTCCCGCTCTACTACGTCGGCGGCAAGACCGGGACGGCCGAGAAGGTCATCGGCGGGCGCTACAACAAGAACCGCCTGTTCACGACCTTCATGGCGGCGGCGCCGATGAACGACCCGAAATACCTCTTCGTCACCATCATGGACGAGCCGCAGGGCCTGCCGGAATCCGGCGGCTACGCCACCGCGGCCTGGAATTCCGGCGTCGTCACCGGCAAGGTGATCGAGCGCGTCGCGCCGATCCTCGGCCTGCCGCCACAATTCGAGGCGCCGGTCCGGCCATTCCCGCAGATGGTCAAGCTCAACGCCTATCACGTCAACCAGTTGGGCGGCCCGTGACCCGCCTCGCCGCCCTCTTCCCGGAGGCCGAATCCCTCGCGGATGCGCCGGTCGCCGGCCTGACCGCCGACAGCCGGAAGGTCGTCCCGGGTGGCGTGTTCGTCGCCGTGCCGGGGACGAAGGCGGATGGGCGGTTCTTCGCCGCCAGGGCCGCGGAGGCGGGGGCCCTGGCCGTGGCCGGGGAGGGCGACCGGCCCGCCGACCTGCCCGACACCACCGCGTGGATCGCCGTGCCCGACGCCCGCCGGGCCCTGGCCCTCGCCGCCGCGCGGTTCTCCGGACGCCAGCCCGCCACCGTGCTCGCCGTCACCGGCACCGCGGGCAAGAGTTCGGTCGCCGACTTCGTCCGTCAGATCTTCTCACGGATGGGCCGGGACTCCGCGAGCCTCGGGACGGTGGGCATCGTCACCAACCGGGGCGCGCAATACGGCTCCCTGACCACCCCCGATCCCGTGACGCTGCACGAGACCCTCGCCCGCCTCGCCGACGAGGGAATCACCGAACTCGCCATGGAGGCCTCCTCCCACGGCATCGAGCAGCGGCGCCTCGACGGGGTGCAGCTGACCGCGGCGGGCTTCACCAATCTCGGACGCGATCACCTCGACTATCACGCGAGTATCGAGGACTATCTCGCTGCGAAGATGAGGCTTTTCACCGATTTGCTTCCGCCGGGTTGCCCGGCGGTCGTCAATGGGGACGGAGCCTTCGCGGACCGGGTGATCGCCACCGCTTCGGCCGCCGGACGTCCGGTGCGCACCACCGGACGGAGCGGGAACGACATCCGCCTCGTGGAAGCCCGGACCGAGGGTTTCGCCCAGGCGCTGACCCTCGAAGCCGGCGGCCGGACCTACCGGGCGAGCCTTCCCCTGGTGGGCGGGTTCCAAGTGGAGAACGCCCTCGTGGCGGCGGGCCTCGCCCTGGCCGCGCCGGCCGGCGCCGCCGACCCGGATGGGGTCTTCGCCGCCCTCGACCACCTCACCGGCGTGCCCGGCCGGATGGAGCGGATCGGCATCGCCCGGGGCGGCCTGTGCCTCGTGGACTACGCCCACAAGCCGGAGGCCTTGGAACAAGTGCTCATGGCGCTTCGCCCCTTCGCGACGGGGCAGCTCGTGCTGGTGTTCGGTTGCGGCGGCGACCGGGACCGGGGCAAACGTCCCCTGATGGGCGCCATCGCCCAGCGCTTCGCGAACATGGTGATCGTGACCGACGACAATCCCCGCACCGAGGAACCCGCGGCGATCCGCCGGGCGATCCTCGATACGGCGCCGGACGCGGAGGAGATCGGCGACCGGGAGGCGGCGATCCGTGCGGCCGTCGGGCGGCTCGGGCCGGGCGATGTGCTGGTGGTGGCCGGCAAGGGTCACGAAACCGGCCAGATCGTGGGTGATCGGGTGCTCCCGTTCTCGGATCACGACGTTCTGCGTGCCGCGATCGCCGAAGTGGGGGCGTGATGACTGTCCGGTCTGCGCACCCAACCGAGCGCATCCCCTCTCACCGCCTGCGGGGAGAGGGGACCATCGTCACCTCCGACAGGATCTGAGATGACCCCATCGCAGGACGATTCCCCCCTCTGGACGCCGGACGCCCTCGAAGCGGCCACCGGCGGGCGCTGGATCGGCGACCGACGGTCTATCTCCGGCGCGTCCATCGACACCCGCACGCTTCAGCCCGGCGACCTGTTCTTCGCCATCCGCGGCGATGTCCGGGACGGCCACGACTTCGTCGCGCAGGCCCTCGGCAACGGCGCCGGGGCTGCCGTGGTGAGCGAGGGCCGGGCGGAAGACCTCACGGCCGCCGGCCCGGTGCTCGCCGTGCCGGGGGAGGGGGCCGACCCGGTGCTGACCGCCATGGAGCGGATCGGCCGGGCCGCCCGCGCCCGGAGCCATGCCCAGGTCGTCGCGGTCACCGGTTCGGTCGGCAAGACCGGCACCAAGGAGGCCCTGCGCCACGTCCTCTCGGGGCAGGGCCCGACCCATGCCTCGGCCGCCTCGTACAACAATCACTGGGGCGTGCCCCTGACCCTGTCCCGGATGCCGGCGAGCGCCCGCTACGGCGTGTTCGAGATCGGCATGAACCACCCCGCCGAAATCCTGCCCCTGACCCGGATGGTCCGCCCGCAGGTGGCGCTCGTCGTCACCGTCGAGCCGGTGCATATCGAGCACTTCCCCTCCGTCTCGGCCATTGCCGACGCCAAGGGCGAGATCTTCGCCGGGCTCGAACCGGGCGGCGTGGCGGTGCTCAACCGCGACAACCCGCATTTCGCCCGCCTCGCCGCCCACGCCATGGCCTCGGGGGCAGGGCGGATCGTGAGCTTCGGCGAACATCCGGAATCGGATGTGCGCGCCAACCGGATCATCCTGCGCCCGGACCTTTCGGTGGTCGATGCCTCCGTGATGGGCCAGCCCGTCACCTACAAGCTCGGCATGGCCGGGCGGCATACGGCCCTCAACTCCCTCGGGGTGATGGCGGTGGTCCATTCCCTCGGGGCCGACCTCGCCGCAGCGGCCCTGTCGCTCGCCGCCCTGTCGCCGCCGGCCGGCCGGGGGGAGCGCACGGCGCTGGAGATGCCGGGCGGCACCGCCTGGCTCGTCGATGAGAGCTACAACGCCAACCCGGCCGCCGTCCGGGCGGCGCTGGCGACCCTCGCCGGGATCGAGACCGGCCCCCGGGGGCGCCGGATCGCGGTGCTCGGCGACATGCTGGAACTCGGCACCGCGAGCCCCGACCTGCACCGGGATCTGGCGGGGGCGGTCGAGGCGGCCGGCGTGGACCTCGTCTTCGCCGCGGGGCCGCTCACCCGCCATCTCTACGAGGCCCTGCCCGTCCGCCACCGCGGCGCCGTCGCCGACACCTCCGTCGATCTGGTCGAGCCCCTCACCAAGACCCTGCGGCCGGGCGACGCCGTGATGGTCAAGGGCTCCAACGGCAGCCGCATGGGCCGGATTGTCGAGGCGCTCAAAGCCCGTTACGCGGCGCCGCAGACGCGCCGCGATTCCCTGGGCGGCCCCGCCGCCACCCGCGCCTGAACAGAGGGGCCAAGCGCCCGGATGCTTTATCTCCTTTCGGATCTGAGCAGCACCTTCACGCCGCTCAACGTGTTCCGCTACATCACCTTCCGGACCGGCGGCGCGATGTTCACCGCGGGCCTGTTCGTGTTCTGGTTCGGGCCATGGATCATTTCCCTGCTGCGCCTGCGCCAGGGCAAGGGCCAGCCGATCCGCGAGGACGGGCCGCAGACCCATCTGCTTACTAAGCGCGGCACGCCGACCATGGGCGGCCTGATGATCCTGGCCGGGTTCATCGTGGCGGTTTTGCTCTGGGCGAGCCCGCGCAACCATTACGTCTGGGTGACCCTCACCGTGACCCTCGGCTTCGGGGCCATCGGCTTCTATGACGACTACCTCAAGGTCACGAAGCAATCGCACAAGGGGTTCTCGGGCAAGTTCCGCCTGGGCCTGGAAGGTCTGATCGCCCTGGCCGCCTGCGTGACGATCTCGGCCTATTCGCCCGCGAGCCTCCAGAACCAGCTCGCCTTCCCCGTCCTCAAGGATGCCCTGCTCAACCTCGGCTGGTTCTATGCCCTGTTCGGCGCCTTCGTGATCGTCGGGGCCGGCAATGCCGTGAACATGACCGACGGCCTCGACGGCCTCGCCATCGTCCCGGTGATGATTGCCTGCGCCACCTTCGGCATGATCGCCTACCTCGTCGGCAACTCCTTCACGGCCAGCTACCTGCAGGTGAATTACGTCCGCGATACGGGTGAACTCGCCGTGGTCTGCGGGGCGGTGATCGGGGCAGGGCTCGGCTTCCTGTGGTTCAACGCGCCGCCCGCGCAGATCTTCATGGGCGACACGGGCTCCCTCTCGCTGGGCGGCCTCCTCGGCGTCATCGCAGTAGCGACCAAGCACGAGATCGTCCTGGCGATCGTCGGGGGCCTGTTCGTCCTGGAGATGATGTCGGTCATCATCCAGGTCGCTTCGTTCAAGCTGACGGGCAAGCGCGTCTTCCGCATGGCGCCGATCCACCACCATTTCGAGCAGAAGGGCTGGAAGGAGCCTCAGGTCGTGATCCGCTTCTGGATCATCGCCGTGATCCTGGCCATGGCCGGTCTCGCGACGCTCAAGCTTCGGTGACGTCGATTCGCGCGAGCAGGTGGTGTAACACCTTCGGAACACGGCCATTCCCGGCATTCCCCTCATCCTGAGGTGCTGCGGAGCGGCCTCGAAGGAGCCCTCCAGATCCCCCCGCGATCCCTGGAGCTCTTCGTCGAGGCCCGCTGTCGCGGGCACCTCGGGATGAGGCGGGAGCAGGGAGCGGCAGTCCCGTGCCGTCGTAGCCTTGCTTGAGCTGACCCATGACCCCCGTCACCACCTTTCCTGGCCAGCGTGTGGCCCTGTTCGGCCTCGGCGGGTCGGGGCTCGCCACCGCCCGGGCGCTGATCGCCGGCGGGGCGCAGGTGGTGGCCTGGGATGACGGCGCCGAGGGCGTCGCCAAGGCGCAAGGCGAGGGCATCCCCACCGCCGACCTGCGGGGCGAGGACTGGTCGGGCTTCGCCGCCCTGATCCTCGCGCCCGGCGTGCCGCTGACCCATCCCGAGCCGCACTGGACGGTGCGGCTGGCCCGGGAGGCCGGCATCGCGATCATCGGCGATATCGAGCTGTTCTGCCGGGAGCGGAGGGCCCGGGCGCCGGGGGCTCCGTTCGTGGCCATCACCGGCACCAACGGCAAGTCCACCACCACCGCCCTCATCGCCCATGTCCTGCGCCAAGCCGGGCGCGACGTGCAGATGGGCGGCAATATCGGCACGGCGATTCTGTCCCTGGAGCCGCCGGATCCGGCGCGCGTCCACGTGATCGAGATGTCGTCCTTCCAGATCGACCTGACGCCCACCCTCGATCCCGGCGTGGGGGTGCTGATGAACATCACCCCCGACCACCTCGATCGCCACGGCACGATGGAGCAGTACGCGGGCATCAAGGAGCGCCTGATCCAAGGGGCGGATCTGGCCGTGGTGGGAATCGACGACGCCCCGAGCCGGGCCATCGCCGACCGCCGGGGGGAGCGGCTGGTGCGGGTGCATGTCGGCTCCGGTCCGGCCCCCGCCGAGGGACTTTCGGTGAGCGAGGGAATCGTCCGCGACGCCTCGGGGGAAGACCTCGCCGACGTGAACGGGATCGGGTCCCTGCGGGGTGCCCACAACTGGCAGAACGCCGCGGTGGCGGTCGCGGTGGCCCGGTCCCTGGGCCTCGCCCCGGAGGCGATCCGGGCCGGGCTCGCCTCCTTCCCCGGCCTGCCGCACCGGATGGAGGAGGTCGGCCGCCGGGGCTCTGTCCTGTTCGTCAACGATTCGAAGGCGACAAACGCCGATTCGACCGAGAAGGCCCTCACCGCCTTCCGGGACATCCACTGGATCCTCGGCGGCAAGGCCAAGGACGGGGGCATCTTCCCCCTGGTCCCGTATTTCGAGCGGGTGGCCCACGCCTACCTGATCGGGGCGGCGAGCGACGCCTTCGCCGCGACCCTGGAGGGTGCGGTGCCCTTTACCCGCTGCGGCACCCTCGACGTGGCGGTGGAGAAAGCCGCGGAGAACGCCGCCGCCTCCGGGGCGCCGGAACCCGTGGTCCTGCTCTCGCCGGCCTGCGCCTCCTACGATCAGTTCCGCAACTTCGAGGTGCGTGGCGACCGGTTCCGGGAGCTGGTGAAGGCGCTGCTTTAGGGAACGCATCCCCTCTCCCCGCTGGCGGGGAGAGGGCTGAGCCCCCCTTGTAGGGGGCGAAGCGAGGCGGCAGCCGGGGGTGAGGGGGTCGGCCGGACGAGGCTCATCCTGTGAGCCCCCTCACCGCCGCTCCGGCTTCGCCTCCGCTTCCCGCCGACACGACGAGGTGTCGGCGGGCCTCTCCCCGCAGGCGGGGAGAGGGGAACCCCGCGACATTCCCTGCGAGCCACGTGTCGTAGCGAAGCGTTTACCATTCGGGGACACTCTCCCGGCTCGCGCCGCAGGCCGGCGCCGGGAGGCACCCGCACGCCCATGATGTCCCGCGCCGAACGCACCCCCCTGACGGACTGGTGGTGGACGGTCGATCGCGGCCTCCTCGCGGCGCTCGTCGCCCTGATGGTGGCCGGCCTCGTCTTCCTGATGGGCGGCGGCCCGCCCGTGGCCGAGCGTATCGGCCTGCCGACCTTCTACTTCCTCAACCGCCAGGCGATGTACCTCGCCCCGACGGTCCTGCTGATCTGCGCCGTGTCGTTCCTGAGCCTGCGGGGCATCCGGCGGCTGGCCCTGATGACCTGGGTCGGCGGGGTCGCCCTGTGCCTGCTCGCCGGCAAGTTCGGACCGGAGATCAAGGGCGCGCATCGCTGGATCCAGTTCGGCTCCTTCGGCCTCCAGCCGTCCGAGTTCGTGAAGCCCGCCTTCGTCGTGGTCGCCGCCTGGGCCTTCTCGGAGGGCGCCCAGCGCCGGGACATGCCCGGGGGGCTCTTGGGCCTGCTGATCCTGCCCGTGACCATCATCCCCCTCCTGCTCCAGCCGGATTTCGGCCAGACCATGCTGATCACCATGACGTGGTCGGCCCTGATCTTCGTGGCCGGGCTGCACCTGATCTGGGTGGGCGTGTTCGGCGTCGTCGGGCTGGCCGGCGTCTTCGCCGCCTACACGTTCTTCCACCACGTCCGTGAGCGCTTCAACCGCTTCTTCGACCAGGATTCGGGCGACAGCTTCCAGGAATTCTGGTCGCGGGAATCCTTCCGCTCCGGCAGCTGGTTCGGCACCGGCCCGGGCGAGGGCATCGCCAAGCGCCACCTGCCGGACGCCCATACCGACTTCATCTTCTCCGTCACCGGGGAGGAGTTCGGGGTGATCGTCTGCCTGTGCCTCGTGGCCCTGTTCGCCTACATCGTGCTGCGCGGCCTCAAGCTCGCCCGGCGCACGGACGATACGTTCTCGCGTCTGGCGATCACGGGGCTGACGACCCTCTTCGGCCTTCAGGCGTGTATCAACATGGCGGTGAACACCCAGCTCATGCCGGCCAAGGGCATGACGCTTCCCTTCGTCTCCTACGGCGGCTCGTCGCTGATCTCCCTGGCGCTGGGCACCGGCTTCCTCGTGGCCCTGACCCGCAAGCGCCCGCGCACCGTGCTGTTGAGCCAGAAGCCCCCCGGGACCGCGCCGTCCGCCGTCGCCGGGGTGAAGCAATGACCGTCTTCACGCCGACGATCCTGCTCTGCGCAGGGGGCACGGGGGGCCATCTCTTCCCGGCCGAGAGCCTCGCCCACGCCCTCCGGGAGCGCGGCGTGCGGGTGGCCCTCGCCACCGACGCGCGGGTCGATTCCATCGCCGGGGACTTCCCGGCCTCCGAGATCGTGACCATCCGCTCGGCGACGCCGTCCGGCCGCAACCTCCTCCGGCGCGCGACGGCGGTCGTGACCCTGGGGCGGGGTTTCGGCGACGCGGCGAAGGCCATCCGGCGGATCAACCCGGCTGCCGTGGTCGGCTTCGGCGGCTACCCCACCGTGCCGCCGGTGCTCGCCGGGCAGATCCTGCGGGTGCCGACCATCCTCCACGAGCAGAACGCGGTGATGGGCCGGGCCAACGCCTTCCTGGCCCGGGGTGCGCGGACCATCGCCACCGGCTTCCAGGACGTCAGGGGCATCCCCGACAAGGTGACCGCCCGGCGCGTCCATACCGGCAATCCCCTCCGGCCGGCGGTGATCGAGGCGGCCCGCACGCCCTATCCGGCCCTTGGGGAGGGGGACACCTTCCGCCTCCTCGTGTTCGGCGGCAGCCAGGGCGCGCGGATCATGGGCGAGATCGTCCCCCCTGCCATCGAGCGGCTCCCGGCCGACCTGCGCCAGCGCCTGCACGTCACGCAGCAGGTCCGGCCCGAGGATCTGACCGCGGTCCAGAACCGCTACCTCGCCCTGGGCCTCGCCGGCCTGGACGCGGCGCCGTTCTTCAAGGACCTTCCGGCCCGGATGGCGGCGAGCCACCTCGTCGTCTCGCGTTCGGGCGCCTCCACCGTCTCGGAACTCGCGGCCATCGGCCGCCCGGCGATCCTCGTGCCGCTGCCCGGCGCCCTCGATCAGGACCAGGCCGCCAACGCCGCGACCCTCGAGACGATCGGTGCCGCCATCGCCGTGAAGCAATCGGCCTTCACCCCGGACCGGCTCGCCGCCGACCTCATGGAGATGTTCGAAAACCCCACGAAATTGACCCGGGCGGCCGATGCGGCGAGAAGCGCGGGAATTCACGATGCCGCCGAGCGGCTGGCCCAGGTCGTCGTCGAGACATGCGTCTCCGAGACGACGGCCCATCCCTGATCGCCGTATTCAGGCGCAGGATGCCCAATCGACCGAAGGTTTGACCCCATGAAGCTGCCCGAAAAGCTCGGCCCCATCCACTTCATCGGCATCGGCGGCATCGGCATGTCCGGCATCGCCGAGGTGATGCACAATCTCGGCTATACGGTTCAGGGCTCGGACGCGTCCGACAACGCCAATGTCCGGCGGCTGGCGGAGAAGGGGATGCGGACCTTCGTCGGCCACGACGCCGCCAATGTCGCCGACGCCGGCCTCGTCGTGGTCTCGACGGCGATCCGCCGGGACAACCCCGAGCTTGAAGCCGCCCGCGAGGCCCGCCTGCCGGTGGTGCGCCGGGCGGAAATGCTGGCCGAGCTGATGCGGTTCAAGTCCTGCGTCGCGGTGGCGGGCACCCACGGCAAGACCACGACCACCTCCCTCGTCGCCACGCTCCTCGACGCCGGCAACCTCGACCCGACGGTCATCAACGGCGGCATCATCAACGCCTACGGCACCAACGCCCGCATGGGTGCGGGCGAGTGGATGGTGGTGGAGGCCGACGAATCCGACGGCACCTTCCTCAAGCTGCCGGCTGACGTGGCGATCGTCACCAACATCGACCCCGAGCACCTCGACCATTTCGGCTCGTTCGATGCCATCAAGGACGCCTTCCGGCGCTTCATCGACAACATCCCGTTCTACGGCTTCGCGGTGATGTGCATCGATCACCCCGTGGTGCAGGACCTCGTCGGCCACATCGAGGACCGGCGGATCATCACCTACGGCGAGAACCCGCAGGCCGACGTGCGCCTGATCGACGTCGACCTGAAGGGCGGCCAGAGCAGGTTCCGGGTGATGATCCGCGACCGGCGACCGGGCTACCGGATGGAGATGGAGGATCTCGTGCTGCCGATGCCGGGCAAGCACAACGCGCTGAACGCCACGGCGGCCCTCGCCGTCGCCCACGAGCTGGGCGTGAAGCCCGAGGCGATCCGCAATGCGCTCGCCGGCTTCGGTGGCGTGAAGCGGCGCTTCACCCGCACGGGGGAGTGGAACGGCGCCGCAATCTTCGACGATTACGGCCACCATCCCGTGGAGATCAAGGCGGTGCTGAAGGCCGCCCGATCCTCCACCGACCACGGGGTGATCGCCGTGGTGCAACCCCACCGTTACAGCCGGCTCCAGTCGCTGTTCGACGATTTCTGCACCTGCTTCAACGACGCCGACACGGTGATCGTCGCCCCGGTCTACGCGGCCGGCGAACAGCCCATCGAGGGATTCGACCGCGACAGCCTCGTCGCGGGCCTGCGCTCCCGCGGGCACCGGGATGCCCGGGCCCTGGAGAAGCCGGATGATCTCGCCGGCATCGTCGCGGAGCTCGCCAAGCCCGGCGACTACGTGGTGTGCCTGGGCGCCGGGACCATCACCCAGTGGGCCTACGCGCTGCCGGGCGAGCTGGCATCGCGGGGGTGAGGGTGGACGGCGCAGGGGCGGAACGCACGCAGTTCCGCAGGCAGTTGCGGGGGACCCTCACGGAGGCGGAGCGCCGCCTCTGGTATCGCCTGCGCGACCGCCGCCTCGCCGGCTTCAAGTTCGTCCGGCAGGAGGGCATCGGCCGTTACGTGGCTGACTTCCGCTGTCGCGACGCTCGGCTGGTCGTCGAGGTCGATGGCGGCCAGCATGCCGAGAGCGACCACGACCGTGTCCGCGATGCGTGGCTGAAGGCACAGGGCTATCGCGTGCTGCGGTTCTGGAATGCCGAAGTGATGACGAACACGATCGGAGTTCTGGACACGATCCTCTCCGCGCTCCCCCCCTCTCCCCGCCTGCGGGGAGAGGGCCGAGCCCCCCTTGCCGGGGGCGAGGCAAGCCCGGAGGGCGATGGTGAGGGGGGCCCGCCGGATGAAACTCCTCCGGCCACGCCCCCTCACCCCCGGCTGCCGCCTCGTTTCGCCGACGACAAGGTCGGCAAAACCCTCTCCCCGCAGGCGGGGCGAGGGGGAGAGCACCCATGACCCACCTGTCCGACAAGATCCGCGCCGCCGCGCCCTCCCTCAGGGGCCGGCTTGTGGCCGGTGCCAGCCTCGCCGACCTGACGTGGTTCCGCGTCGGCGGACCGGCGGAGGTGCTGTTCACCCCCGCCGACGAGGAAGATCTCGCCACCCTGCTCGCCGCCCTCGATCCCGCCGTACCGGTGACCGTCATCGGCCTCGGCTCGAACCTCATCGTGCGTGACGGCGGGATTCCCGGCGTCACCGTACGCCTCGGCGGCAAGGCGTTCGGCTCGGTGGCCATCGACGGCGAGACGATCCGCGCTGGAACCGCCGTTCCGGACATGCGCCTCGCCAAGGCGGCGGCGGAAGCCTCCCTCGACGGGCTCGCCTTCTACCGGGGCATCCCCGGCTCGGTCGGGGGCGCCCTGCGCATGAATGCCGGCGCCCATGGCGGCGAGACCACCGGCGTGTTCGTCGAGGCCCGGGGAATCGACCGGGCGGGCAACCTGCGCACCTTCGACCACGGACAGATGGGCTTCTCCTACCGCCACTGCTCCGCACCGGAGGACGTGATCTTTACCCAGGCCCTATTCCGGGGCCGCCCCGGGGAGCGCGCGGCGATCGAGGCGGAGATGGAGCGGGTCACCGCCGCCCGGGAAGCCGCCCAGCCGATCCGCGAGCGGACCGGCGGCTCGACCTTCGCCAACCCCGAGGGAGGCAAGGCATGGCAGCTCATCGATGCCGCCGGCTGCCGGGGCCTCGCCCGCGGCGGGGCGCAGGTGAGCGAGATGCATTGCAACTTCCTGATCAACCGCGGCGGCGCCACCGCCGCCGACATCGAGGGTCTCGGCGAGGAGGTCCGCCGCCGGGTCCGCGAGACCAGCGGGGTGGAGCTGCGCTGGGAGATCAGGCGGATCGGCGTACCATCGTCGGCCGAGTCCTGAACCCGCTTCACCCGAACACGACCGGAGCCAGCCCCATGACCCGCCACGTCGCCGTCCTGATGGGCGGATCCTCCTCCGAACGGGAGGTCTCCCTGAATTCCGGCAAGGCCTGCGCCGACGCCCTGGAAGGGGAAGGGTTCAAGGTCACGCGAATCGATGTCGGGGCCGACATCGCCTCGGTCCTCACCGCGCTCCGGCCGGACGTGGCGTTCAACGCCCTCCACGGGCCGGATGGCGAGGACGGCACCATCCAGGGCCTCCTGGAAATCCTGAAGATATCCTACACCCATTCCGGCGTCCTCGCCTCGGCGCTCGCCATGAACAAGGAGCGCGCCAAGACGGTGATGCGCGCCGCCGGAGTCGACGTGCCCGGGGGCATGGTCGTTAACCGGTTGGAGGCCGCCGCCCATCACGTCCTCCCGCCCCCCTACGTGATCAAGCCCATCGCCGAAGGGTCGTCGATGGGTGTGATCATCGTGCGCGACGGACGTTCGCATCCGCCCCAGATCCTTGCCTCCGACGAATGGCATTTCGGCGAGCAAGTCCTTGCCGAACCTTACATTGCCGGCCGCGAGCTGACCTGCGGAGTGATGGGCGACAAGCCCCTCGGCGTCATCGAGGTGAAGGCGACGACCGAGTGGTACGATTACGACGCGAAGTATGCGCCGGGGGGCTCCATCCATGTCCTCCCGGCAGAACTTAAACCAAATGTTTACCAGCGCGTCCAAGAGTTGGCGTTAACGGCGCATGAAGCGCTGGGCTGTCGGGGCGTCAGCCGTGCCGACCTTCGCTACGACGACACGCCGGGTGGAACCGGCGCGCTGGTCGTGCTGGAGGTCAACACGCAACCCGGCATGACCCAGACGAGCCTTGTGCCGGATATGGCGGCCCATGCGGGCCTGAGTTTCGGTGAGCTCGTCCGATGGATGGTGGAGGACGCTTCCCTGAATCGCTGAACCCGGGCACCGCCCGGGCTGCGGGTGCCTATGCGCGGCCTGCGGGCGGTTCGTTCTGGCGGTTCGCCGCCCGCTTCCCCTCCCGGGCCCTCTCGGTGCGCCGGGTCCGCTCCGGCCAACCCCTCGTCGGCCGTCTGCCCCGGGGGACGGGGATCGTCGGCGTTTCGGCCGCCCTCGCGGCCCTGTCCCTGGCGGGCTTCGTCGCCAGCGGGCGGTACGAGGCGTTCACGGCGGAGCAGGGACGTCCCATGGACGTCATCGCCCGCTTCTGCGGGTTCGGCGTCAAGCGGGTGACGATCACCGGCATCTCGCGGATGTACGAGCGCGAGGTCCTGGCCGCCGCAGGGATCGATTGGCGGTCCTCCGTCCCCTTCCTCGACGTGAACGAGGCACGGGAGAAGCTCCTGCGGGTTCCGCTCATCGCCCAGGCCTCGGTGCGCAAGATCTATCCCAACGACATCGCCATCACGCAGGTCGAGCGGGAGCCCGCCGCCCTGTGGCAGAAGGACGGCGTCATCAACGTCATCGCCGCGGACGGCACGGTGATCGACGCCATGCGGGACGACCGCTACGCGAGCCTGCCCCTCGTGGTGGGCGACAACGCCAACGCCAAACTGCCCGAATACCTCGCCCTGGTCGCCGCCGCCGGCCCCCTGGCGGACCGGATCAAGGCGGGCACCTATGTGTCGGGCCGTCGCTGGACTCTCAAGCTCGACGGCGTCGACGTGCGCCTGCCCGAGGAAGACCCGGCCGGAGCCCTCGCCCGCCTCGTGCGGCTGGAGCGCAAGGACGGAGTCCTGGAGAAGGACATCATCGCGGTCGACCTGCGCATGGCCGACCGGATCGTGGTGCGCCTGACCGAGGAGGCCGCGGCCGCCCGTGCCGAGGCTCAGCAGAAGCAACAGAAGAAGCCGGGGGCGCCGACATGATCCCCTGCGTCGCGCCATCCTTCCCCGCCCGTCCCGCCTTTCGCGTCCGGTAGCGTTTCATGCACAGCCAACACGGCCTCACGCCGCGTCTGAAGCCGCTCTCGGCCCGCCGCTCGACGATCCTCTCGGTCCTCGACATCGGGACGAGCAAGGTGGTCTGCCTGATCGCGGAACTGCAGCCCGCCGAGGCGCTCTCGACCCTGCGCGGGCGCACCCACCTCGCGCGGATCATCGGCATCGGCCATCAGCGCTCCCTGGGGCTGAAGGGCGGCGCCATCGTCGATCTCGAGGCGGCCGAGGGCTCGATCCGGCAAGCGGTCCACGCGGCCGAGCGCATGGCCAAAGTCGAGGTCCAGTCGGTCATCGTCAATATGTCCGGCGGTCGCCTCGCCTCGCAGCACTTCCAGGCGCGGGTGAACGTGCGTTCCGGCAGCGTCACCGGCTCGGACGTGGAGCGGGTGTTGGAGACGGCGAGCGCCCACGGCGTCAGCCCCGGCCGGGCCGTCCTGCACGCCCTTCCCACCGGCTATGCCCTGGACGGGCAGGGGGCGGTGATCGACCCCTCGGGCATGATCGGCGAGGCGCTCGGCGTGGATCTCCACGTCGTCACCACCGAACTCGCCGCCGCCCGCAACGTCATGCTGGCGATCGAGCATTGCCACCTGGGCGTCGAGGCGGTGATCGCCACGCCCTACGCCGCCGGCCTCTCGGCCCTCGTGGACGACGAGGCGGAGATGGGCGTTTGCGTCGTGGACATGGGCGGCGGCACGACCAGCGTCGGCGTGTTCTCGGGCGGCCACTTGGTCCATTGCGATGCGGTGGCGGTGGGCGGCCACCACGTCACCATGGACATCGCCCGGGGCCTCTCCACCCGGGTCGCGGCCGCCGAGCGGCTCAAGACCCTCTACGGCTCGGCCCTGTCCACGCCCTCCGACGAGCGCGACATGATCGCGGTCCACGGGGTCGGCGAGGACGAGGGCGACGCCCCGGCCCACATCCCGCGCTCGCAGCTGGTGCGGATCATCAAGCCCCGGGTCGAGGAGGTGGTGGAGCTGGTGCGCGACCGCCTGCGCAACGCCGGCTTCGCCGCCCAGGCCGGACGCCGGGTCGTGCTCACGGGCGGGGCGAGCCAGCTCGTCGGCCTGCCCGAAGTCGCCCGCAGGGTGATGCAGGGGCAGGTCCGGATCGGGCGGCCCCTCGGGATCCGCGGCCTGCCCGAGGCGGCCAAGGGACCGGCTTTCTCCGCGGCGGTCGGCCTGCTCGTCTACCCGCAGGTCGCCCACGCCGAGTACTTCGAGCCGCGCGGGCACGGTGCCTTCGCCGCCACAGGCACCGACAGGTACATCCCGCGGGTCGTCCGCTGGATCAGAGAAAGTTTCTAGAGCGTTTTCTGTAATCCCCGGACCACAGAAACCGCTCTAGTCCATTGTTTTTGCCGCATTTTCTGGCGCCGAACCGGCGTCCACTTCGGCGGAAAATGCTCTAAGGCTTCGCGCCCCGCAGGGGGCGCGGCGCCCGAACCGGAAAGCCGGCGCCGCGAGGCGCCAATCGACAGCGAAGTTCAGCAGAGGCTCGACACCATGGCCATCTCCCTCCAGGCGCCGGACATCCGGGAACTCAAGCCCCGCATCACCGTGTTCGGCGTCGGCGGCGCCGGCGGCAACGCGGTCAACAACATGATCGAGTCCGGCCTTCTCGGCTGCGAATTCGTGGTGGCCAACACCGATGCCCAGGCGCTGACCTCCTCGAAGGCCGAGCGCGTGATCCAGATGGGTCTCAACGTGACCCAGGGTCTCGGCGCCGGCTCGCATCCGGAGGTCGGCTCCGCCGCCGCCGACGAGGTCATCGACGAGATCCGCGACCAGCTCTCGGGCGCCCACATGTGCTTCATCACCGCCGGCATGGGCGGCGGCACCGGCACCGGCGCGGCGCCGGTCATCGCCCGGGCGGCCCGGGACATGGGCATCCTCACCGTCGGCGTCGTGACCAAGCCGTTCCAGTTCGAGGGCGTGCGCCGGATGCGCACGGCCGAGTCCGGCATCCAGGAACTCCAGGCGGCGGTCGACACCCTGATCGTGATCCCGAACCAGAACCTGTTCCGGGTCGCCAACGAGAAGACCACCTTCGCCGACGCCTTCGCCATGGCCGACCAGGTGCTCTACTCGGGCGTGGCCTGCATCACCGACCTGATGGTCAAGGAAGGCCTCATCAACCTCGACTTCGCCGACGTCCGGGCGATCATGCGCGGCATGGGCAAGGCGATGATGGGCACTGGCGAGGCGTCCGGCGAGAAGCGCGCCAACCGCGCCGCCGAGGCCGCCATCGCCAACCCGCTCCTCGACGACGTCTCCATGAAGGGGGCCCGCGGCCTGCTGATCTCCATCACCGGCGGCTCGGACCTGACCCTCTACGAACTGGACGAGGCCGCGACCCGCATCCGCGAGGAGGTCGATCAGGACGCCAACATCATCCTGGGCGCCACCTTCGACGAGAGCCTCGACGGCATCATCCGCGTGTCCGTGGTCGCCACGGGCATCGAGCCGGCCCTGATCTCCGCGAACTCGACCAACAACCCGGTCGTCGCCGAGACCGAGCAGCGCATCGCCGAAGTCGCCGAGCGCCTGCGCGCCGAGGCCCGGGCCCGGGCGGCCTCGCCGGTGCCGAGCATCCGCACGGAGGCCGCGGCCCCCGCCGCGGCCCCCGCGCCGATCCAGCAGGCTCCCGCCGCGCCCCTCGCCACCGCCCCCATGGCCCCGGCCGGCGAGCCGCGGACCGAGATGCGCGCCGAGCCGATGCCAGTCGCGAACCGGGACGACGTCCTCCTGGCCCAGGTCCAGCCCCGGGCGGCGGCGCCGTTCGTCCCGGCCCCCGCCGCGCCGCGGATCGAGCCCGCGCCGCAGCTCCACAACGGCCCGTTCGTGCCGCCGCGTCCCGAGGCGCCCGCCGGCGCCCCGTCCCTGGCCCGCGCCCCGCGGATGCCGCAAATCCACGAGCTGCCGCCCATCGCCCAGACCCAGCTGATGGCGAACCGCACCGCCGAGGATTCGGCGCCGGAATCCAAGCGGACCTCCCTGCTGCGGCGGCTCGCCACCGTGGGCTTCGGCGGTCGTCGTGAGGACGAGGGCGTGGCTCCGGCGCGGCCGACCGCGCCTCCGGCTCCCCCGGCCCCGGCCTCCTATCAGCCGCAGCTGCCCCCGGCCCCCCGGGCGCCCATGCCCCAGGCCCCGCAGTACCGGCCGGCCCAGGGAAGCCTCGACGGCCAGGGTCGGTCCCTGCCGCAGGCGCGGATGATGGACGACGACCAGCTCGAGATCCCGGCCTTCCTCCGCCGCCAGGCGAACTGACCGCCCGAACGTCACCGAGACTATTCAACCTCACGTTGTGCAACTCTTCGGAGGGGCACGGCGTGGGGTTTGTCGTATTGACGTTGTACCTGTGCAAATGATGTATCGCCGCCACAGATCCGCCCAGGATCCGCCGCGCGTTAACCTTTTTTTAACCCGTTGGACAGGCTGCACTTTATCGGTTTGCGGATCCGGCGCAGCTTGTAACACGCGGTAAGAATCCGTGATTTGGCTGGCCTGCACAGCGCGGCTATAGCTAATCCCGCAAGAACGAGTGTGCCGCGGGGATACAACCTGTCAGCGGCGTCAGGGGCATCAAGCAGCGGACGGATCGAAGCGCGCGCCATCTCCACCACGGATTGGCGAAGCCGGATTGCGGCCGAGGGCTCAGGAATGCGAACGAACAATCAGACCACCCTCAAGGCGGCAGCGACGCTCTCGGGCGTAGGTGTCCACTCCGGGAACCCCGCCTCCCTCACCATCCGTCCAGCCCCCGCCAACCACGGCATCGCCTTCCTCCGCACCGGTACCCCCCTCGGCAACGACCGCCTCATCAAGGCCCACCACGCCCTAGTTTCCGCCACCGAACTCTGCACCGTCATCGGTGACGTCGAGACCGGGGCCGTTGCCACCATCGAACATCTGATGTCCGCCCTGTTCGGCCTGGGCGTCGACAATGCCCTCGTCGAAATCGACGGGCCCGAGCTTCCCATCCTCGACGGTTCGGCCAAGCTCTTCGTGGAGGCGATCGACCGGGTCGGCCTCACCACCTGTGCCGCTCCCAAACGCTGGCTGAAGGTCCTGCGCCCCGTGCGGATCGAAGTGGGCCGCGCCTTCGCCGAGCTTCGCCCCATCGACCGGGGCTTCCGCCTCGACGTGGAGATCGATTTCGACAACCCGGTGATCGGACGCTCGCGGAAGGCCATGGACCTCTCGCCGGCGTCCTATCGCCGGGACGTCGCGGACGCCCGCACCTTCGGCATGATGAAGGACGTGGAGCGCTACTGGAAGGCGGGCTTCGCCCTTGGCGCCTCCCTCGAGAACACCGTCGCCGTGGGCGAGAACGGTGTGGTCAACCCGGAGGGCCTGCGCTTCGCGGACGAGTTCGTCCGCCACAAGATCCTCGACGCCGTGGGCGACCTCGCCCTGGCGGGTCTGCCGATCCAGGGGGCGTACCGCTCCTATTGTGGCGGCCACCGCATGAATGTCGGCGTGCTCTCCGCCCTGTTCTCGGACCGGGCCAACTACGCCATCGTCGAAGCGGCCGGCAGCCGCCAGGGCACCCTCGTCGATCTCGGGGCGAGCATTGGGCTCGCGGCCTTCGTCGCCGACGTCTGAGAGGCCTCCGGCGCCCACGGGTTGTGTCCGGCGGACCACACCTCCGCTCCAATGCGCGCCGCCTCACCATCGCCGCTTTCACGCCCGAATCGAGCGTCACGGTTTAACCGCCCGTAAATGGCGGGCACGGCTCCCCGGAGCCGGAGACCACCACGGGTTGGCATCCCGGCGGCGTTAACCGCTCCGGGTGGGGGAAAGAGCGCGAGAATGCCTGTCACCATTCGTCATCGCGGCCTCACGGCTCTGGCGGCCCCGCTCGTGGCCGTGCTGGGCCTGGGCCTCGGCGGCTGCGACTTCGATCCCACCGGGATCTTCGCCGAGAAATACAAGCCGGAGGTCGTGCCGGATGTCCCCGCCGACAAGCTCTATAGCGAGGGCTTGGCGAAGATGGAGGACAGCGACTACGAGGGTGCTGTCAAGAAGTTCGACAGCCTCGACAAGCAGTACCAGTATTCCGACTGGTCGCGGAAGGCGCTGCTGATGACCGCCTACGCGAATTACGAAGGCCAGAAGTACGACGACGCGATCAACGCCTCGAAACTGTACCTTCAGCGGCATCCGTCGAGCAAGGACGCGGCCTACGCGCAGTATCTTATCGCGATGTCGAACTACAAGCAGATCCCGGATATCACCCGCGACCAGGACCGCTCCGAGAAGGCCCTTGTCGCCCTCCAGGAGCTCGTCCAGCGCTATCCGACCTCCGAATATGCGGCGGATGCCAAGGCCAAGATCCAGATCACCCGCGACCAGCTTGCGGGCAAGGAGATGGAAATCGGCCGCTACTACCTCGAGAAGCGCAACTTCCCGGCGGCGATCAACCGGTTCCGCGATGTGGTCTCCAAGTATCAGACCACTCGCCATGCCGAGGAGGCCCTTGAGCGCCTGACCGAGGCCTATTGGGCCCTCGGCATCCCGCAGGAGGCGCAGAATGCTGCCGCGGTGCTGGGCCACAACTTCCCAGACTCGCCCTGGTACAAGGATGCCCACGCGCTCCTGGCCAGCAACGGCCTCGAGCCGCGGGAGGAGAAGACCTCGTTCCTGTCCAAGGCCTTCCGCTCGATCACCGGGCGCACCGCCTCGGCGGAGTAAGCGGCCCGGCCCCCCACGTCGTCATTGCGAGCATAGCGAAGCAATCCAGGGCCGCGGGCCGTCTCAAGACGGGGCGCATCCCTGGATTGCTTATTTGCGCTCGCAATGACGAGGGTGGTACGCGGGCGCCCTCCGGGCCGCCGCCCAAATTTTCAGGTGAATCGCGCCCCCGCCCGGCTTATGTGTGCTCTCCGTTCCCGGGGAATGCCCCGGGTCCCTCTTCGTCCCCTGGGATCCCCCGCCGCAGCATGCTCGCGCAGCTCGCGATCCGCGACATCGTTCTGATCGACAAGCTTGAGCTGAATTTCCGCGAGGGTCTCAGCGTCCTGACCGGCGAGACCGGCGCGGGCAAGTCGATCCTGCTCGACGCCTTCGCGCTGGCCCTGGGGGGACGGGGCGACGGACGCCTCGTGCGCTCCGGCGAGTCCCAGGGCGGGGTGACGGCGGTGTTCGACGTGCCCCTGGATCATCCGGCCCGCCGCATCGCCGCCGAGGCCGAGCTCGATACCGAGGGCGACCTGATCCTGCGCCGGACCCAGATGTCGGACGGGCGCACCCGCGCCTTCGTCAACGATCAGGCGGTGGGCGTGCAGGTGTTGCGGGCCATCGGCGCGGCCCTTGTGGAAATCCACGGCCAGCACGACGACCGGGCTCTGGCGGATCCCGCGTCGCACCGGGCGATCCTCGATGCGTTCGGTGGCCTTCAGGCGCAGGTGGCCCGGGTCGCGGCGGCCTCCCGGGCCCTGCGCACCGCCCGCACGGCCTTCATGGACCACCGGGAGAGGGTCGAGACCGCCCGCCGGGAGGCGGATTTCCTGCGCCATGCCGTCGAGGAACTCGGCGACCTCGCTCCTCAGCCGGGGGAGGAGGCGAGCCTCGCCGAGCGTCGCACGGTGATGCAGCAATCGGAGAAGGTGGCCCGGGAGCTGAACGAGGCACTGGACGCCGCCGGGGGCCCCCACTCCGCCGTCCCCCATCTCTCCGCGGCGCTGCGCAAGCTGGAACGGCGGGCGTCCCTGCTTCCGGTCCTGATCGAGCCCTGCATCGGCGCCCTGGACGCGGCCCTCGTCGCCCTCGACGAGGCACGGGCGGCCATCGAGGCGGCGACCGCAGAGGCCGAGTTCGATCCCCGCGAATTGGAACGTGTGGAGGAGCGCCTGTTCGCCCTCCGCGCCGCGGCGCGGAAATACAATGTCGCCGCCGACGACCTCGCGGATCTCGCGGGGCGCTTTTCCGCGGATGTGGCGGCCATCGATGCCGGAGAGGCCGAACTCGCCGTCCTCGCGGCCGCGCAGGAAAAAGCCGAGGCCGCCTATGCCGCCGCAGCGGAGACCCTGAGCGCCGGACGCCGGAAGGCCGCGCGCCGGCTCGATGCGGCGGTGCAGGCCGAATTGCCGCCCCTGAAACTGGAGCGGGCCCGGTTCATCACCGAAATCGCCACCGATCCTGCCTCCCGCGACGCGGCGGGGATCGACCGGGTCGAATTCTGGGCTCAGACCAATCCCGGAACCAAGCCGGGCCCGATGATGCGGGTTGCCTCCGGCGGTGAGCTATCCCGGTTCATGCTGGCCTTGAAGGTCGTCCTGGCCGACCGGGGCTCGGCCCCGACCCTGATCTTCGACGAGATCGACACCGGCGTGGGGGGCGCCGTCGCGGATGCCATCGGCCTTCGCCTCGCCCGCCTCGCCGACACGGTGCAGGTAATCGCCGTCACCCACGCACCGCAGGTGGCGGCGCGGGCGGCCACCCACCTGCTGATCGCCAAGGCACCGGTGAAGGGCGCCGGACGGGTCGCGACCCGTGTTTCGACCCTTCCGGTGGAGGACCGCCGGGAAGAGATCGCCCGCATGCTCGCCGGCGCCACGGTGACCGACGAGGCCCGCGCCGCCGCCGCCCGGCTTCTGCAGGGCGCCTGACAGGCCCCGAAAAGCACGAAAACCTCCACCGCACCGGTCCACGCCGAGTCGGATCGCCGCAGGGGAGGGATTAAGCTTAACGATAGGTTGACGGTAACGGTCGATTAACCAACTCATGCGATGAAAGTAATCGCGCCGGCCATCCTATGGTCGAGCCGGTTGTGGGTGTGGGAGAAGACCATGATCCGGACGGTCGCCGAGACGGGAACGCCCTCAGCCTCCGCGAAATCGGGAACGGGGATCGATACCGGGCACCTTGGGCAGACCCTGCGCAGGGTCTACGAGGGCAGCATCGACACCCAGCCGATTCCCGATTCGCAGATCGACCTGCTCCTTCGCCTGCGCCACAAGGAACGGGACCGTCGTCAGTCCCTCTGAGCGGACGGGCCGGTCGCCTTCGTCACCACCGCCGTGCCCCAGGTTGGCGGCCATACTCCGCCGCCCTGATCCGCGTGAGAACCCGATCGAGGTTCACCAGCAGCTCGGCCTCTTCCCGCTGGGCGTCCCCGGCTTCGGCCGGGCTCTTCGCGAAACGCCGCCGGGCCTGACAAAGGGCCAGGGCGCGCTCCACCTCTTCTCGCTCCGCATGCAGGGCGAGCCAGGCCGCATCCGGGCCCTCGCCCTCTTCCGCCGGCCACCTCGCCACTGTGCGAATCCTCTTCCTGGCTGTCCCGGCGCCCCTCCGCATCCGGGGCAATAGGGTATCAACGCCGTAGGGAGCGATCCCGTGCCATGGCCGGTCCACCGGGATCACCGGCCCCCGGCCCGAAGGCGGATCGAATCGAAAAATCAGATTCTTAGGGCCGCCGGACAGGGGCCGCGAAACCCTCGTGTCATCGCCCTGTCATAGGACCGTCGTACCGCCCCGAGCGCCGGCCGGGCCAGTTGGCCCAGTGGACATGCGCCGCACCGACCTCGTCATGTCGGCGCACCCCGACCGAGACGGAGACATCCTTGAGACCCTTCGCTTACGCGCTCGCCATCGGCCTCGCGACGGCCCAGATCGCCTCTGCAGCTTTGGCTGCCGACATCACGGGAGCGGGGGCGACCTTCCCCTTCCCGGTCTACTCCAAGTGGGCCGAAGCCTATCGCAAGGATACGGGCACGGGCCTGAACTATCAGTCGATCGGTTCTGGCGGCGGCATCAAGCAGATCCAGGCCAAGACTGTCGATTTCGGCGCCACCGACGCTCCGCTCAAGGGTGAGCAGCTCGGCAAGGACGGCCTCGTGCAGTTCCCGACCGTCATGGGCGGTGTCGTGACCGTGGTGAACATCCCCGGCATCGAGGCGGGCAAGCTCAAGCTGACCGGCGACGTGATCGCCGACATCTACGCCGGCAAGATCTCCAAGTGGACCGATCCGCGGATCGCCAAGCTCAACGACGGCGTGAAGCTCCCCGACGCCAACATCACCCCGGTCTACCGCTCGGACGCGTCGGGCACGACCAACATCTTCACCACCTACCTCTCCCAGGTCTCCGAGCCTTGGAAGAAGGATTTCGGTGCGGCCACCACCGTGTCCTGGCCCGTCGGGCAGGGCGGCAAGGGCAACGAAGGCGTGACCGCGACGGTGAAGCAGGTGCCGAACTCCATCGGCTACGTCGAGTTCGCCTACGCGAAGCAGAACAAGCTCGCCTACGCCCTTATCCAGAACAAGGACGGCAAGTTCCCCGAGCCGACCGACAAGGCGTTCCAGGCGGCCGCCGCCAGCGCCGACTGGAAGGCCGCCCCGGGCTTCGGCATCTCGCTCACCAACGAGCCGGGCGCCGATTCCTGGCCGATCACCGCCGCCACCTTCATCCTGGTCCACAAGGATCCGGCTGATCCGGCTAAGGCCGCGGAAGTCTTCAAGTTCTTCGATTGGGCCTACAAGAACGGCGACAAGCTCGCCACGGACCTCGACTATGTCCCCCTGCCGGACAACGTCGTCGGGCTGATCCACGAGGAGTGGAAAACGGTCAAGGGTAAGGACGGAAAGCCCGTCTTCAACATGTAAATTGTCGGGGGGAGGGGGCTCTGACCCCCTCCCTCGCAATGCGGCACGGGTCGCGATAACAGTGACCGACCATAGAGAAACGCGGATGCCCGCCTTGACGCAGTCCATCGCCCTCGCCGAGCAGCGTAGCGCCGTGCGAAAGGGCCCGAGCCGCGGCCTCGATGCGGTCTTCCGTGGCTGCTCCTATGCGGCGGCGATCCTGGTCCTTCTGGTCCTGGCCGGCATCCTGGGTTCGATCATCTACGGCGGCTGGCCCGCCTTCCAAGAATTCGGCTTCGGCTTCCTCACGTCCAGTGCCTGGAATATCGGCACCGAGCAGTATGGCGCCCTCGTCGCCGTCCTCGGCACCGTCGCCTCCGCCGTCCTCGCGCTGCTGATCGGCGTGCCGGTCTCCCTGGGCATTGCCATCTTCCTCACGCAGCTCTGCCCCGGTTGGGCGCGCAAGCCGGTCGCCATGACGATCGAGCTGCTCGCCGCCGTCCCGAGCATCATCTACGGGATGTGGGGCCTGTTCGTGTTCGCGCCGCTCTTCGCACGCTTCGTGCAGATCCCGGTCTCGAACCTCGTGGAAGGCATGCCGATCCTGGGCACCCTTCTCTATGCCCGCGTCCCCTCGGGCGTCGGCATCTTCACTGCCGGCATCATCCTGGCGATCATGATCGTGCCGTTCATCGCCTCGATCGCCCGGGACATGCTGGAGCAGATCCCCACTGTCCTGCGGGAGAGCGCCTACGGGATCGGCTGCACGACCTGGGAGGTGGTGCGCCACGTGCTGGTGCCGCAGGCCGCCGTGTCGATCATCGGGGCGATCATGCTGGGCCTCGGACGCGCCCTCGGCGAAACGATGGCCGTGACCTTCGTGGTCGGCAACGCCAACCGGCTCTCGGCCTCGATCTTCGATCCGTCCTCGACCATCGCGTCGCGGATCGCCAACGAATTCAACGAGGCGGACGGCCTGCAGCTCAACGCTCTGATGGCGCTCGGCTGCATCCTGTTCGTCATCACGTTCATCGTCCTGATCATCGCGCGGCTGCTCACCCGCCGCGTCCGGGCCGCCTGAGGAGCCTCGCCGTCATGGACGCCGCCAACACCCTCGCGACGCTTCAGACCCGGGAGAGCCGGGTCCGCCCCGGCCGGCGCATCGCCGACCGGCTCCTCAAGGTCTCGTGCCTCATGGCCACGGTGGTTGGCGCGATCGTCCTCGGCTCGATCCTGCTGATGCTGATCATCCAGGGCGTCCGCGGCTTCAGCCCGAACCTGTTCACCCAACCGACCCCCGGGCCCGGCTCGGAGGGGGGCGGGATCGCCAACGCCATCCTCGGCAGCCTCATCCTGACCACGATCGGGATCGTGGTGGCGACCCCCATCGGGGTGATGGCGGGAACCTATCTGGCGGAATACGGCCGGCATTCGAAGCTCGCCGACGTCATCCGCTTCCTCAATGACATCCTGCTCTCGGCGCCCTCGATCCTGATCGGTCTGTTCGTCTACACCCTGATGGTGCGGCCGATGGGGACCTATTCCGGCTGGGCCGGCGGCGTGGCCCTGGCGATCATCGCCGTGCCGGTGATCGTCCGTACCACCGAGGACATGCTCCGGCTCGTGCCGGGCACCCTGCGGGAGGCGGGAGCGGCCCTGGGCGCGCCGCCCTCGATCGTGATCACCAGCGTGACGTGGCGGGCCGCCTCCGCCGGTATCGTCACCGGCATCATCCTGGCCCTGGCTCGGATCGCCGGCGAGACGGCGCCCCTGCTCTTCACTGCCCTGAACAACAATTCGTGGTTCTCCTCCGACCTCATGGGCGGCGTGGCGAACCTGCCCGTGATGATCTACCAATTCGCTCTCTCGCCCTATCCCAACTGGCAGGGCCTGGCCTGGGCCGGAGCGCTCCTGATCACCGGGACAATCCTGGCCCTGTCGATCGTCGCCCGCTTGGTGATCAAGCCTCAGCGCGCCCGCTAAGGGCGTGACGTTCGCATCCCACACGAGGACATGACGATGAACGCCGCCTCCGCGATGCCTGCCGGAGACCTGAACCGGGGGAACCCTTCCACGGGCCGCGCCGTGCGCATCGCCGTCCGGAACCTCAACTTCTATTACGGGGCCTTCCACGGCCTGAAGAACGTCGACATCGATTTCTACGACCGGCAGGTCACGGCCCTGATCGGCCCGTCGGGCTGCGGGAAGTCGACCCTGCTGCGCACCTTCAACCGCATCTACAGCCTCTATCCGGAGCAGCGGGCAGAGGGCGAGATTCTGCTGGACGGCAAGAACGTCCTCGATCCGAACCTGGACCTGAACGAGCTGCGCTCGCGGATCGGCATGGTGTTCCAGAAGCCCACGCCGTTCCCGATGTCGATCTACGACAACGTGGCTTTCGGCCTGCGCCTCTACGAGAAGTTGCCGAAATCCGAACTCGACGGGCGCGTGGAGGAATCCCTGCGCAAGTCCGCCCTGTGGGACGAAGTGAAGGACAAGCTCAAGCAGCCCGGCACCGGCCTGTCCGGCGGCCAGCAGCAGCGGCTGTGCATCGCCCGCACGGTGGCGCAGAAGCCGGAGGTGATCCTATTCGACGAGCCGACCTCGGCCCTCGACCCGATCTCGACGGGCCGCATCGAGGAGCTGATGGAGCAGTTACGGGACGAGTTCACCATCGTGATCGTCACCCACAACATGCAGCAGGCGGCGCGCATCTCGCAGTACACGGCCTTCATGTATCTCGGCGAGCTGGTGGAATTCGGTCAGACCGACCGGATCTTCATGAACCCGACCGAGCGGCGCACACAGGATTACATCACCGGACGGTTCGGCTAGAGCATTTTCCGCCGAAGTGGACGCCGGTTCGGCGTTAGAAAATGCGGCCAAAGCAATGGTCTAGAGCATTTTCTGTGATCCAAGGATTACAGAAAATGCTCTAGATGTCGCGACACAGACTGAGCGGAGCCCATCATGCCCGGCCACATCGTCTCGTCCTATGACACGGACCTGGAAGATCTGCGCCGGCAGATATCCGAGATGGGCGGAGTCGCGGAGAAGATGACCGGCGAGGCGACCCTCGCTCTGGCCCGGCAGGACGAGAGCCTCGCCCAGGCCGTCATCCTCGCCGACAAGCGTCTCGATGCCCTCCAGCGGGAGATCGAGGAGAAGGCTGTCCTGCTCATCGCCAAGCGTCAGCCGATGGCGGTGGACCTGCGTGAGACCATCTCCGCCATCCGCGTTTCCGGCGACCTCGAACGGATCGGCGACCTCGCCAAGAACGTGGCCAAGCGCGTCACCGCCATCGCCGACCAGTCGCCCGCCCAGAAGATCGTGCTCGGCGTGCGCCACATGAGCGACCTCGCCGAGGGCCAGCTCAAGGACGTGCTCGACGCCTATGCCAGCGCCGACCTCAAGGCGGCCCATGACGTCTGGGAACGGGACGGCGAAATCGACGCCCTGTACAACTCGCTGTTCCGCGAGCTCCTGACATACATGATGGAAGATCCGCGCAACATCTCGTTCTGCACGCATCTGCTGTTCTGTGCGAAGAACGTCGAGCGAATCGGGGATCACACGACCAACATCGCCGAGACGATCCATTATCTCGCCACCGGCGAGATCTTCATGGGCGACCGACCGAAGAACGATTCCTCGAACTATGCAACCGTCGCGCCGGGGGCCTGACGCGCGTCCGACAGGATCGCCGCGGGGACGCGCCGCGCGCGACGGGCGCGAGGCCGGCAGAGGCGCGGCAATGGTCCTGAGCCGGGCGGCACAGGACCCTACCGCCTCGCCTGCGGCGACCGTGGCGGTGCGGATGTGGGCACCGGAAAGTCTCTGTTGATGGCGGGGCCGACCGGCTTCAGTCCGGCCACGCCCCGTATCAGCGTTGCCCAATCCCCTCGGCCGCGTCCGGCTGGGGCAAATCGGCGTGGAATGGACCATCGGCCATGCGTGTCCTGATCGTCGAGGACGAAGAGGCGCTCTCGACCCTCCTGCGGTACAACCTCGAGGCGGAGGGCTTCTCGGTCGATGCCGCCGCCCGCGGCGACGACGCCGAACTCTTGCTCGCCGAGCGTACCCCGGACCTCGTGCTGCTGGACTGGATGCTGCCGGGCCTTTCGGGGATCGAGCTGTGCCGCCGGATCCGGGCCCGCCGCGAGACCGAGCGGCTGCCGGTGATCATGCTGACGGCCCGGGGTGAAGAGGGCGACCGGGTCCGCGGCCTCGGCACGGGCGCGGACGACTACATCGTCAAGCCGTTCTCGGTGCCGGAGCTGCTGGCCCGGGTCCGGGCCCTCCTGCGCCGGGCCAAGCCGGCCCATGTGGCGGACCGGCTGGCCGCGGGCGATATCGAGCTGGACCGGACCGGGCATCGCGTCCGGCGCGGGGGGACCGAGCTCCACCTCGGGCCGACGGAGTTCCGGCTTCTCGAATTCCTGATGCTCAGCCCCGGCCGGGTCTTCTCCCGGGAACAGCTCCTCGACGGGGTCTGGGGCCACGATGTCTACATCGACGAGCGCACGGTGGACGTCCATGTCGGGCGCCTGCGCAAAGCCCTGAACGGCCCCCGCCAGACCGACCCGATCCGCACCGTGCGCGGCTCGGGCTATGCCTTCGACGAGACCTTCTCCCTGGAGCCATGACGCCGTCGGCCGTGGCCGCGGCGGTGTCTAGAGCATCTTCCGGGAAACTTGGACCACGTCATCACGACGGTCGTTGTGAGCGAAGCGTAGCAAGCCAGGGATCCGCTCAGTTCTGAGATGTCCCGCTGCCCTGGATTGCTTCGCTCCGCTCGCAATGACGGAAAGCATGCGATCCAAAGATTTCCGAAACCGTTCTAGCGGTCGAGTGCGGCGCTGCGCCCCCGGTCGGGGAGGGCGGCGAGGGCATCGAGGACGGTGCCTTCGGTGAGGATCTGCGGGAGAACCCGGGGCGCCCCGCCATCGGCGTAGAGGAGGTAGAGGGGCACGCCGCTGCGGCCGTGCTCCTCCAGCAGGCGGGTGATCTCGGGGTTCTGGTTGGTCCAGTCTCCCTTGAGGGAGGCGACGCCCTTGGCCCGCATCGCCGCCAGCACCGCGGGCCGGGAGAGGGAGGTGGCCTCGTTGACGGCGCAGGTGATGCACCACGCCGCCGTCAGGTTCACGAAGACCGGCCGCTTGGCCTCCAGCAATGCGTCGAGCCGCGTGCGGCTGAAGGGCTCGATCCCATCGGCGGCCTGCGCCTGTCCGGGGATGACAGGCTGATGCGCGAGGCCGAGGCCCAGGGTCGCCACGGCGATGAGGGCGAGGCCGGCGAGACCCTGGAAGATCCGTTCGCCGAAGGGCGTCGCGGCGCGGCTGCGCTCCCAGGCCCAGGCGGCGAAGCCCACGAGCACGACGCCGATCAGCGCGGCGAACAGCCCCCGCGCATCGACCTGCTGCGCCAGGATCCAGATCAGCCACGCCGCCGTCGCGTAGACGGGGAAGGCCAGGGCTTGTTTCAGGACCTCCATCCAGGCCCCCGGTCGGGGCAGGATCCGCAGGGCGGAGGGCCACACCGTCAACGCCAGGAATGGTAGCGCGAGCCCGAGGCCCAGGGCGGCGAAGACGCTGAGGGCCACGGGCGCACTCTGCGTCAGGGCGAAGCCCACGGCCGCGCCCATGAAGGGCGCGGTGCAGGGTGTCGCGACCAGGGTGGCGAGCACCCCGGTGAAGAACGATCCCGGCAGGCCCGACCGGCGGGCGAGGCCATCCCCGATACCGGCGAATCGGCCCCCGAGGGAGAAAACGCCGGACAGGCTCAGGCCCACTGCCACAAGGAGATAGGCAAGGGCCGCCACGACCGGCGGCGACTGCAGTTGAAAGCCCCATCCGAGGCTCGCCCCGCCGCCCTTCAGGGCGATCAGCAGTGCCGCGAGACCCAGGAAGCTCGCGAGCACGCCAGCCGTGTAGGCGAGGCCGTGCAGGCGCACCCGCGACCGGCTCTCGCCGGACTGGCGGACGAGTCCGAGCAGCTTGATGGAGAGGACCGGGAAGACGCAGGGCATCAGGTTGAGGATGAGCCCCCCGAGCAAGGCGAGGCCGATGGCCGCCAGCAGGGTCGGCTGATCCGCGACGGGAGCGGAGACGGGAGTGGGTGGCGCCTGCGTGCGGAAGGGTGCCGCGGCGGGGGCCGGGGAAGGCGCTCCGACAGGCTCGTCACCATAGGAGAAGGCGAGACGGACGGTGCCGTTGCCGGTCTCCTCCTCCACCGTCAGCACGCCGGGGAGGGAGGTGGGGGCGGCCTTGTCGTCCCCCCGGGCCAAGGTGAGATGCAGCCCGGACGCATCGATGCTCATCACCTGTTCGGCGGCATTGTCGATGGCGGTCTCGGCATAGGGGAAATAAGCCGCGGACTTGATCGTCTCGGGCTTGAGGCCCGCCGCGGCGAAGTCGAGGCGCAGCCGGTCGCCCTGGCTCGACAGGTTGAGCGGCCAGACCGGGGCGACGGGCAGGGCCGCCCGCGCCCGGGCGAACAGGGCGACGTTGTCCGGGTCGGGCTTGGGATCGCCCACGGGCAGGGTGATCTGCAGGTCGGCCGAGCCCGGCACGCATTCCGTCTCGCAGACGAGGTAGGTTAGCTTGCCGGCGATCCGCACCGGGTCGGCGGGGTCCAGGCTCGGCGGCGGCGTGACGGGGATGAGGAGCGTCACCTCATCCTCGTAGCCGTAGTTCATGAGCGTGGCGATCGGGATCCGGTGGGGCGCGGGCCAGCGCATCCCCCCCGTGCCGAAGCCCGCGGGCATGGTCCAGGTCACTTCGGGGGGCAGGCCGGAATCGCCGGGATTGCGCCAGTAGACGTGCCAGCCGGCCTTCAGCCGCATGTGGATGGCGAGGGTGAAGGGCGTGCCCCCCGCCACGGCCGCCGGCTCGGCCAGGAGGCTCGCCTGCACGAGATCCGCGGGGGTGCGGAAGCCCTGCGCCGGGCTTTGGGCCATCGCCGGGCCGAGGCCGAGGCAGGCGAGGATCAGGAGCAGACGGACGATCATACGGGGCTCTTCGCGCCGGGAGGCCGGAAGTTTCTCCCCGGCCCCAGCGGCTTTTACGGGGCGGGGAGCCCAGGACCAAGCGGTCACCTCGCCTCGCCCTCCCTCAACCCGGGAAATCGGGCGCTCAGCCCTCGAGCGGGGCCGTCGCCTCGTCTAGCCAAGCGGCCGTGGGCCCATCCACCAGGGGCGACAGGGCCTCCCGGACGCGGGCATGGTAGCCATCGATCCAGGCGCGCTCGCTCGCGTCGAGCAGGGAGGCATCGATCAGCCGCCGGTCGTAGGGAACGAGGGTCAGGGTCTCGAAGCCGAGCACCGGCCGCTCGCCCCCCGGAACCGTCCGGGGCTCCACGAGGACGAGGTTCTCGATGCGGATGCCGTAGCGGCCGGTGGCGTAGTAGCCGGGCTCGTTCGAGAGGATCATCCCCGGTTCCAGGGCCACGGTGCCGGTCTTGGCGATGCGCTGCGGCCCCTCGTGCACGGAGAGGAAGGCCCCGACCCCGTGGCCGGTACCGTGGTCGAAGTCGAGGCCGGCCCGCCACAGGGGCGCCCGGGCGAAGGCGTCGATCTGGGCGCCCGTCGTGCCCCTGGGGAAGACCGCCCGGGAGATGGCGACATGGCCCTGGAGCACCCGCGTGTAGCGGTCGCGCATCTCCTGGGTCGGCGCGCCGATGGCGAGGGTGCGGGTGATGTCGGTGGTGCCGTCCGGGTACTGGGCACCGGAATCGACCAGGAAGAGTTCGCCCTGCCGCACCGGGCGGTCGGTCTCGCGGGTGACCCGGTAGTGGACGACGGCGCCGTTGGGGCCGGAACCGGAGATGGTGGGGAAGGAGACGTCGCGAAGGTCCCCGCCCGCCGCGCGGAAATCCTCGAGCGCTTCCACCGCCGCGATCTCGGTGAGGTCGCCCGCGGCCGCCCGCCCGTCGAGCCACGCGAGGAAGCGCACCACGCTTGCCCCGTCGCGCAGATGCGCGGCCCGGGTGCCGGCGATCTCGGCGCCGTTCTTCACCGCCTTCATGGCGGTGATCGGATCCTTGCCGACATCCACCGTGCCGCCCGCGGCCTCGACCCGGTCCTTCAGGGCCGCGGTCCCCGTCGCCCCGTCGAGGCGCACCCGGGCGCCGGCCAGGGAGGCGATTCCCTCGTCGAGATCGGCCCGCGGCGCGACCTCCGCGATGGGGTCCAGGGCGGCGCGCAGGGCGGGGTCGATGTCGCCGGAGGTGAGGAACAGCCGGGCGCGGCCCTCCCGCGGCAGGATCGCGTAGCCGAGGGCGAGGGGTGTGTGGCCGATATCGCCGCCGCGCAGGTTGAAGGCCCAGGCGAGGTTATGCGGGTCCGAGATCACGAGGGCATCGCAGGAATCGGCCTCCAGCGCCGCCCGCACCCGCGCGAGCTTGTCCGCCGCCGCCTCGCCCGCCAGGGCCTCGGGATGGGCCACGACCCGGCCGGCGGGGGGCTTCGGGCGCCCGGCCCAGCAGGCATCGATCGGGTTCTCGGGCAGGGCGCGCAGGCTGCCGCCGGCCTTCGCCGCCGCCCGCTCCAGGCGGCTCACCCCATCGGGCGTGTGCAGCCACGGGTCGTAGCCCAACACCCGGTCCCGGCCGAGATGCTCGGCGAGCCACGCCTCCGGCGACTTGTCCGACAGCGGCACGACGGTTACCAGCCCGGTATCGACCTGGGCAGGCGCCTGGAGGGTGTAGCGCCCATCCACCACGAGGGCGGCGGAGTCGTTCAGGATCACGGCGGTCCCCGCCGATCCGGTGAAGCCGGTGAGCCACGCGAGGCGCTCGGCATTGGCCGGCACGTATTCCGACTGGTGCTCGTCGGCCCGGGGCACCACGAACCCATCGACCCCGATTTCCCTCAGGGCGGCGCGCAGGGCGGCGATACGCTCCGGTCCCTTACGGTGGCCCGGATCGTCGAAGGTCTGGAAGCGGCGGCGTTCGGTCATGGCGGGAGCCTAGCGCCCGCAACGCCCGGGCGGCAACGGCCCATTCGGCCATTTGGCCGGATGTCGTCACCGGGCGCGCGTCGCCATCGCCCGCGGCGCGGCGCCACCCCGGCGCAGGACGAGATGCACCCAGCCCTCGATCGTCCCCCGCCGGACGAGGGCGAAGCCCTGGTGACGGTAGGCGGAGAGGACGCCGGGCACGTCCCGCTCGATCAGGCCGGACAGGATCAGCGTCCCGCCCCCGGCCACGACGGCGGTCAGGCTCGGCGCGAGCAGCCGCAGGGGCTTGGCGAGGATGTTGGCGAAGACGAGGTCGAAATGGCGGGGCCGGGCGGCCATGCGGTGGCGGGTGCCGGCGGCGTGGTAGAGCTTGAGCCAGGGCCCGAGGCCGTTGAGGCGGGCATTCTCCCGGGCGGTGGTCACGGCCTCGCCGTCGAGGTCTCCCGCCACCACCGGTTGGCGCAGGTCCCTGGCGGCGGCGAAGGCGAGGATGCCCGTGCCGGTGCCGACGTCGAGGACATGGCGCGGCCGGCGGCGCTTGCGCTCGGCGACGAGGGCCTGGAGGCAGCCCAGGGTGGTGCCGTGATGGCCGGTGCCGAAGGCCAGCGCCGCCTCGATCTCGATGGCGAGGTCGTTGGTCCGCCGCGCATCCCGGTCGTGGGCGCCGTGAATCAGGAAACGGCCGGCTCGGACGGGCTTCAGCCCCTCCAGGGAGGCGCGCACCCAATCCTGCTCGGCGATGGTGCGGAACTCGGCTTCGTCCGCCTGGGGCCCGATCACAGGGCGGATCAGGTCGCGGACGAATTGCTCGTCCGGCGAATCGGCGAAATAGGCTTCGAGCCGCCACGTCTTCCCGTCCTCATCCTCGAAGGCGGCCACGGCCGTCTCGGTCGGATCGAACATCTCCCCGAGCAGATCCGTCATCGCCCGCGCCGACCGTTCGTCGGTGTCCAGGCGCAGGACGTGGGTCGGTCGGTGGGGTGGCAGGCCTTCGAGCATGGTCGCCGTGTTAGCGCCCCCGGGCGCCGTGTCACAGGGGGGTGCACGCGCGATCCGCTCCTGGGAGGGCGTCACCTGCGATTCTCACGCGACGGTGCCCAGGAATGCGGCATCGTGTTCAGGCGTTCACCACGCAGACCCGGAACCCGGCCGCCGGGTCGGCGTTTTTGGGGGCTTCGTGACGAAGTCGTTCATGGGATGCGTAAGAGTGATGCGTTCGAGTCGTCCCCTCTCCGGCCAGCCTGGCCCGCATGGGCCGATCGTTCTGGCGCAGGCGCCGGCCCGGCGAACCGATGCGCAATTCGGCCCACCCCTGCCTGATTCGCCCCTCCCGGGCCGGCTCCTGGTGGCCCTCAGCCGCTTGCACAGGGCGGTGGACTGCCTGCCGACCCCGCCCGATCCGTCCGTCACCGGCGGCGACGGGGCCCGATCTGGCGCCGCCTCGCGCCCATGAAGGGGACAACGCCCCCTTGCCCCGGCGATGGAGGGCCGTAAGATCACCGCCATAGCCGGCCGGATATAACGGTCGGGTCCGCGGCGGGGACAGGGTGCGGGGACAGGGTATGGTGCGGATGCGTTCGGCGATCACACGACGGATCTGGCTTTCGGCCCTCGCCTGCCTGCTCCCGTTGGCGGTGCAGCCGGCGCGGGCGGCGGAACCGGTGGTGATCTTCGCCGCCGCGAGTCTGAAGAATGCCCTCGACGACGCCTCCGCCCTGTGGGCGAAGCAGACCGGCAAGGCGACCCGGATCTCCTATGCCGGCTCGAACGCCCTGGCCAAGCAGATCGAGGCGGGGGCGCCGGCCGACCTGTTCATCTCCGCCGACGAGGCATGGATGGATTATGCGGAGAAGGCGGGGAGCATCCGGCCCGGCAGCCGCTTCGATCTCCTGCGCAACGCCCTCGTGCTGATCGCTCCGGCGGGGGCGGGGGCGGGCGCCGACCCGCAGATCGCCCTGGCGCCGGACCTGGGCTCGACGCTCTCCAAGGCCATTGCCGGCGGCAAGCTCGCCATGGCGAACACGGAGGCGGTACCGGCGGGGAAATACGGCAAGGCGGCCCTGGACAAGCTCGGCGCCTGGGAGGCCGTGAAGGGGCAGGTGGCGCAGGCCGAGAATGTGCGCGCCGCGCTTCTGCTCGTCGCCCGCGGAGAGGCGCCGCTCGGCATCGTCTACGCCACGGATGCCGCCGCGGAGCCGAAAGTGCGGGTGGTGGCGACCTTCCCTTCGGACAGCCACCCCCCCATCACCTACCCGGCGGCCCTGACGAAGGATTCAGCCAATCCCGACGCCGCAGCGTTCCTGGCCTTCCTGACGAGCCCGCCGGCCCGGGGCGCCTTCGAGCGGCAGGGCTTCACGGTGATCGCCGCCCCGGGCAGCGGCCATTGACCTTCGGCCTCGGCCCGGACGAGTGGCAGGCGGTCCTCCTCAGCCTGAAGGTCGCGACGAGCGCGACGCTCGTCTCGCTGCCCCTTGGGCTGGCGGTGGCTTGGCTGCTGGCCCGGCGCCGCTTTCCCGGCCGGGCGCTCCTCGACGGTCTCGTCCACCTGCCCCTGATCCTACCGCCGGTGGTGACGGGCTACCTATTGCTCCTGGCCTTCGGCCGACGGGGGGTGCTCGGCGCGCCGCTCGCCGAATGGGGAATCGTCTTCGCCTTCCGCTGGACGGGGGCGGCCCTGGCCTGTGGGGTGATGGGCTTTCCGCTGATGGTCCGGGCGATGCGCCTCTCCCTGGAAGCCGTGGACCGGCGACTCGAGGACGCCGCGGGGACCCTGGGCGCCTCCCCGTTCCTGGTGTTCCTCACGGTGACCCTGCCCCTCAGTCTGCCGGGATGCCTCGCCGGGGCGGTGCTCGCCTTCGCCAAGGCGATGGGTGAATTCGGCGCGACCATCACCTTCGTCTCGAACATTCCCGGCGAGACGCAGACCCTGCCCTCGGCGATCTACACGCTGACCCAGGTGCCGGGCGGGGAGGGACCGGCGCTTCGCCTCACCCTCGTCTCCGTGGCCGTGTCGGTCTCGGCGCTCCTAGCCTCGGAGGCCCTGGCTGCCCGGGCCGGAAGGCGGCTGGGGGTGGGATGACGGCGGGCTCGGATTATTCGGAGGTCATCGCCGTCGACGTGGCCCTCAGGCGCGGCGCGTTCTCCCTCGAGGCGGCCTTCACCGCCGGGCTGGGGCTGACGGCCCTGTTCGGGCGATCGGGCTCCGGCAAGACCACGCTGATCGACCTGATCGCCGGCCTCGCCACCCCGGACCGGGGCCGGATCGCGGTGGCGGGCCACGTCCTCGTGGACCGCCGCGCCCGCATCGTCCTGCCGCCCCACCGCCGCCGGGTCGGCGTGGTGTTTCAGGATGCCCGGCTGTTCCCCCACCTCAGCGTGGCGCAAAACCTCGCCTACGGCCGGGTCTTCGCCCGGCTGCCCCACGATCCGGCGGAGTTCGACGCCGTGACGGGCATGCTCGGGATCGGGCCGCTCCTGGCCCGGCAGCCGGCAGGCCTGTCGGGGGGCGAACGCCAGCGGGTCGCCATCGGCCGGGCCCTTCTGGCGAGGCCCCGACTCCTGCTGATGGACGAGCCCCTCGCCGCCCTCGATGAGGGCCGGAAGGCGGAGATCCTCCCTTACATCGAGCGCCTGCGCGACGAGGCGGGGGTGCCCATCGTCTATGTCAGCCATTCTGTCGCGGAGGTGGCGCGGCTCGCCGGAACGATCGTGGTGCTCGACGCTGGCCGGGTCGCCGCAACTGGTCCGGCCGAAGAGATTTTGCGCCGGGCCGACCTGATTCCCCTGCACGGGGAGCCCGGCGCCCTCCTCGACATGATCGTGGAGGGGCGCGACCCGCGGACCGGCCTCACCCGCCTCACCGGTCAGGCCGGGATGCTGCTAGTGCCGGACCTCGCCCGGCCAAAGGGCGCGACGGTCCGGGTCCGCATCCCCGCCCGGGACGTGCTGGTGGCAACGGAGGCGCCGCAGGGTCTCTCCGCCCGCAACACCCTGCCGGGCCGGGTGCTGGCCCTGGCGTCCGCCGGAACGGGGGTGCTGGTGGAGATCGATTGCGCTGGCGCCATCCTCACCGCCCAGCTGACGGAGGCAGCGGTGCGCGACCTCGGCCTCGTCCCGGGCCGGGAGGTGGTAGCGATCATCAAGAGCGCGGCCTTCGACCCCGCCGGCTTCGGGACCGGGCGGCCGACCATCGCGATCTGAAGGGTCTGGTTCGGGCGGCGCCCCGGCGTTTTGCAAGGTGCCAACCCCGTCCTTGCGAGCATCGCGAAGCAATCCACGGATGCGCCACGATCTGAAGCGTCCCGCTACCCTGGATTGCTTCGCTGCGCTCGCAAGGACGGTGAGGGCGGCAGGGCTCGCTCGACTGACTCCACGATCCGCCGGTGCCGGCCGCGGGGATGCATGATCCCGGGCGGGCCCTGTCCCTCCTCACCCCAGTTGCGTGAGCAGGGTGAGCGCCCCGAAAATCAGCACCGCCGCCACGGACACGCCGAGCAGGATCAGGCTCGCCCGCGATTCGCGCATGTCCGCCGACATTCCGGCCTCCCGGTCCCCCCGATTTTGGGGAAGGATCGCACTGCCCCGGTTCCCTGTCGAGCCTCAGGCGGCGGTGCGGCGCTCCACCATGCGGGCCAGGAACGCACTTCCGATGGGGATAATCGAATCGTTGAAGTTGTAGGCCGCATTGTGCAGCCCGGCTCCAGGGCCAGCGCCGAGCCAGACATAGGCCCCCGGCACCCGCATCGTCATGTCGGCGAAATCCTCGCTGCCCATGCGCGGGGTGGCGTGCGGATCGACGTTCTCGGCGCCCAGCAGTTCGGTCGCGACCTCGGTCGCGGCGGCGGATTGCGCGGGTGCGTTCTCCAGCACCGAGAACACGTCCTGAAGGTCCACCTCGATCTCGGCGCCGTAGGCGGCGGCGAAGCCCGCCGCCAGTTCGCGGATCCGGGTGCCGGCGAGCTTGCGCACCTCCGCATCGAAGGTCCGCACCGTGCCGGCCATGTGCGCCGTCTCAGGGATGACGTTGTAGGCCGAACCGGCCGCGATCCGGGTTATCGAGAGCACGATCGACTTCAGGGGATCGGTGTTGCGCGACACGATGGATTGCAGCGCCTGCGCGAGGCCGGTGGCGACGATGATCGGATCGATGCCCCGGTGGGGCTGCGCGGCGTGGATGCCACGGCCGCGGATGCGGATGTCGAAGAAGTCCGCCGCCGCCATGATCGGGCCGGTGCACAGCTTGATCTGCCCGTGCTGCCCCCCCGGCTGGTTGTGCAGGCCGTAGATCTCGTCGCAGGGAAACCGCTCGAACAGCCCGTCCTTCAGCATGGCACGGGCGCCGCCGAGCCCTTCCTCCGCCGGCTGAAAGATGAACACTGCGGTGCCGTCGAAGTCGCGGGTCTCGGCGAGATAGCGCGCCGCGCCGACCAGCATGGTCGTATGCCCGTCATGGCCGCAGGCGTGCATCTTGCCGGGAATTATGGAGCGGTAGGGGAGGTTGGTCTCCTCCTCGATGGGCAGGGCGTCCATGTCGGCCCGCAGGCCGATGCGGCGGCCGTTGTCGCTGCGGCCCTTCAGCAGCCCGACCACCCCGGTGCCGCCGACGCCCCGGTGGACCTCGCAGCCGAACTTTTCCAGCAGGTCCGCCACGATGCCGGAGGTGCGCACCTCCTCGAATCCGGTCTCGGGATGGGCGTGGAGGTCCCGCCGCAGGGCGGTCAGTTCATCGGAGAAGCCTTGAATGCGGTCGATCGGGTTCATGAATCCTGCTCGTCGGGTGTGCCGCGCCGAAAGGGGGTGAGGGTGTCGAGGACATCGACCGCCTCGGCCACATGGGCCCGCTCACGTTGCAAGTAGTCGGCCACCGCCTTGCGGAGCGCGGGGTCGGCGATGTCGTGGGCGGAGTGCATCAGCACCGGGCGGTAGCCCCGGGCGAGCTTGTGCTCCCCCTGCGCCCCGGCCTCGACCCGCTTGAGGCCGCGCGCGATCGCGAACTCGATCGCTTGGTAGTAGCAAACCTCAAAATGCAGGAAGGGGTGGTCCTCGATACAGCCCCAGTTGCGCCCGTAGAGGGCCGTGTCGCCGATCATGTTGATGGCGCCCGCGATGTAGCGCCCCTGCCGCTTGGCCATGACCAGCAGGATCCGATCCGCCATCCGCTCCGTCAGCAGGGAAAAGAATCGCCGGTTGAGGTAGGGCCGGCCCCATTTGCGGGAGCCGGTATCGACGTAGAACGCGTAGAAGGCGTCCCACACCGCCTCCGTCAGGTCGGCGCCGGTGAGAGGCTCCACGGTGATGCCCGGCGCGAGGGCATCGCGCCGCTCCCGCCGGATGGTCTTGCGCTTCCGGGAGGCGAGGGCGTCGAGGAAGCCGTCGAAGGTGGCGTAGCCGTCGTTCTCCCAGTGGAACTGCTGGTCCGTGCGCTTGAGGAACCCCGCCGCCCCGGCACGCTCCCACTCCGCCTCGCGCATGAAGGTGACGTGGATCGAGGACGCCTCGGTTTCCCCGCGCAGGGCCCTCAGGCCGGCGACCAGGGCGCCCGTCGCCTCGTCTGGGTCAGCGCCGGGGGCGATGAGGAAGCGTGGCCCGGTGACGGGCGTGAACGGCACGCTGACCTGCAGTTTGGGATAGTAGTTCCCCCCCGCCCGCTCGTAGGCATCGGCCCAGCCATGGTCGAAGACGTACTCGCCCTGGCTGTGGGACTTCAGATAGCAGGGGGCCGCCGCGAGGAGCTTGCCCTCGCGCTCCACCACCACATGCAGGGGCAGCCACCCGGTCCGCCGGGAGACGCAGCCCGAATCCTCCAGGGCCGAGAGGAAGGCGTGCGTGACGAAGGGGTTGAACGTCTCGTCGCCCGCCGCGAGGGTCTCGGGGGAGAGGGCGCAGGAATCCCAGACCTGCGCTCCGATCTCCTTGAGGCCAGGGATCGCCCTCACCGTCAGGGTTGCGGCGTCCGGCGGCGCGGAGGCTTGCTTCATGCCCGACAATCTAACGGCCGGAGGGGGAGGGGCAAGCGGCGGATCGCTGCAGGACACGCAGGGGTGCTGTCACTCGGCCGTGAACAGGATCGCTTCGATGTCCCGCGCGCCGCTCAGCACACGCAATACAACGATGCGTAAGTCGATCTCTTCGACCCGGTAGAAGATCAGGTGATCGCCGAACGGTCGTCGGCGAATGCCGCTCGCCTCGTGCCCGATCAATAGCGGGTAGCCCTTGGGCATGTCGCCCAGGGTCATGCAGCGCGCCTCCAGTTCGGCCACGAAGCTGGCGGCGCGGGCGGGATTGTCCCGCCCGATATATGCGCCGATGGCGATGAGGTCATCGACCGCCCTTTCGGACAGGACGACCTTCACGCGTTCATATCCTCGTCGGCAATTCCGAGGGCAGCTCGGACACGGGCGAACGCCTCGCCGACCGGCACCAGCCTGCCAGCCTCGGCATCCGCCAAGCCTTCGGCCAACGCGGCATCGAGCGCCTTCAGCCGCGCAGCCCGGTCGTGCTCCGCCAGATAGCGGGCGCGAACCAGATCGCGGATGTACTCACTCGGAGTGGCAAAGGCGCCCTCTCGCACCTTGTCCCTGACGAATCTCTCCAACTCGTCGGTGAGGATGACGGTCATCTGTCCGCGGGGCGTGGGCATGGCGGGCCTCCTGCGGGCATCATGGCACAGTGAAAATCACTGTCCAAGACGGCTTGAGCCCGAGAGGGGCTCTCGGCCCGTTCCTGCCGTCATCGCGAGCGAGGCGACGCGATTTCAAGCATATTCTGTAATCCATAGATCACAAAAAACGCTCCAGGCCATTGTGATTGCTGAATTTTTCAACGCCGAACCGGCGTGCGCGAAGGCGCGAAGATGCCCCCTCAGGGCACGAACCCCTCGAACACCATCTGGTCCGCATGGGCTCCGGCCGCGGCGCGCTGCTCGGCGGTGCGCACCGTCCAGGCCATGACCGGGGTCCCCGCCAGCAGACGGCACAGGTGGGTCGGAGCGCAGGGCAGGTCGTCAATCCGCCAGGAGAGGAAATCCGGCCGCGTCTCACCGAAATGCAGGAGGTCGCGCAGGCTCCGGCGCCGGCTGTCGGGCATGGCGGCGTAGACGGGGTCGTCCTGATTCGTCTCGGCGACGATCCCCCGGGGGATACGGGCGGGCAGCCCATCGCGCAGCGCCGCGACGATCTCCGGGTCGAAGGATTTCAGCGCCACCGGACCGGCATAGGCGGCGGCGACCTCCGCCGTGCGGCGGGCGAGGCGCAGGTCCCCGTCGAAGGCGGATTTGATCTCCACGATCACCGGCACGGCGCCGGCCACCGCCGCCAGGAAGTCCGGCAGGGTCGGGATCCGCTCCACAGAGCCCGCCACCGCGAGGCGGCCGAGTGCCGCCGCGGAGGTGTCCCCCACCCGCTCGCCCACGTCCGTGAGCCGCCCGAGGGCGAAATCGTGGAACACCATCGCTTCGCCGTCGGCGCTGCGCTGGACGTCGCATTCAATGGCGAAGCCCCCCGCCACCGCCGCGCGGGCGGCGGCCAGGGTGTTCTCCGGCCGCCCGGCGGCGCGGTCGTGCAACCCGCGATGGGCAATCGGCCGCGCGGTGAGCCAGCCGGGGGCCCCGGTCATCCCCGGACCTCGAACATCGCTTCGACCTCGACCGCCGCGTCGAGGGGCAGTTCCGCCACGCCGACCGTGGACCGGGCGTGGCGGCCCCAATGGCCCAGAACCTCGACCATCAGGTCGGAGGCGCCGTTCATCACCCCGGCCACCGCTGAGAAGCCGGGCGCGCTGTTGATGAAGCCGCCCAGCCGCACGCATTGCTCCACCGCCCGGTCGAGGTCGCCCACGGCCGCCTCGAGCTGGGCCAGGACGTTGAGGGCACAGAGGCGGGCGGCGGCCTTGCCGGCCTCCGGGGAGACCGCGCCGCCGACCTTGCCGGTATGCTCGGGGGCGATCGTGCCGTCGGGCCCGAAGCAGACCTGCCCCGAAATCACCACGAGGTTGCCCGTGCGCACGAAGGGCACGTAGTTCGCCACGGGTGCCGCCGCCTTGGGCAGGGTTAGCCCCAGCTTGGCCAAGCGTTCCTTGATCGTGCTCATGCGAAGGCTCCTCGTTCAGGTCGCGGGGGTTCTGGAGCATGGCCGAGGGCGCCCGCGCAAGGGCGGGCGGGGGATTGCGGACAGGCTTGCACACCGCCCGCACGCCCTGCCGGCACACCTGTCCCGCGCCCGGTATGAGCCTTGCGCAATTGACAGGGCGCGCTGCTTCCATAGTAATCGCGCGCGTGCCGCCCGGTGATCGAGGCGGCACTTTCGTTTGCAGCCGCCGAACCCCCGCGCGGCAGAACCATCGTGCGACGGAGACCGGATCGTGACATCCGCCCTTCTGCCGAATTACGCCCGCGCCCCGCTGTCCTTTGCCCGGGGGGAGGGCGCATGGCTCGTCGCGGAGGACGGGCAGCGATACCTCGATTTCGGGGCCGGCGTCGCGGTGAACGCCCTGGGCCACGCCCATCCCCACCTCGTGGCCGCCCTGACCGAGCAGGCCTCGAAGGTCTGGCACGTCTCGAACCTGTACCAGATCCCCGAGGGAGAGCGCCTCGGCCGGCGATTCGTGGAATCGACCTTCGCGGAGGTGGTGTTCTTCTGCAATTCGGGGGCTGAGGCCAACGAGGCGGCGATCAAGATCGCCCGGAAGTACCATGCCGCGGGCGGCCATCCCGAGCGCTACCGGATCGTGACCTTCGAAGGGGCCTTCCACGGGCGGACGCTGGCCACCCTCGCGGCTGGCGGCCAGCAGAAGTACATCGACGGCTTCGGACCGAAGGTCGACGGCTTCGACCAAGTGCCGACCGGCGATTTCGCGGCCCTCGAGGCGGCGATCGGCCCCGAGACCGCGGCCCTGATGATCGAGCCCGTGCAGGGCGAGGGCGGCGTGCGCGTCATCCCGCCGGCGGACCTGCGCCGCCTGCGCGATCTGTGCGACCGGCACGGCTTGCTCCTCATCATGGACGAGGTCCAGACCGGGATGGGCCGCACCGGCAAGCTGTTCGCCTACGAGTGGTCGGGCATCGCGCCCGACATCCTGAGTGCGGCCAAGGGAATCGGCGGCGGCTTTCCGCTCGGCGCCTGCCTCGCGACCCGGGAGGCGGCCCGGGGCATGGTCGCGGGAAGCCACGGCTCGACCTTCGGCGGCAACCCCCTGGCCATGGCCGTGGGTAACGCGGTGCTCGACGTGATCCAGTCGGAAGGCTTCCTCGAGGGAGTCGCCCGCACCGGCCTCGTGCTCAAGCAGAAGCTCGCGGCGCTTCGCGACCGTCACCCCAAGGTGATCGAGGAGATCCGGGGCGAGGGCCTGATGGTCGGCCTCAAGCTCGGGGTGCCGAACACCGAATTCGCCGCGGCGGCGCGGGAGGCCCACCTCCTCGTGATCCCGGCCGGCGACAATGTCGTGCGGCTGATTCCGCCGCTGATCGTCACCGAATCGGACGTCGATGAGGCGGTCCGGCGGCTCGATGCCGCCGCGTCCGGGTTCGATGCGCTGCGCGGGGCGGCCGAGTAAGGCGCCGCCGGAAAGTCCTATCACGATGACCACGCTTACGAACGGCCGGGCCACGGCCCCGGCCCCGGCCAGTCCCGGGGGCGCCGCGGCGCCCCGCCATTTCCTCGATCTGTCGGATTTCTCCGGAACCGAGATCCGCCGCATGCTCGATTCCAGCGCCGCCATGAAGGCGGTGCGCCGGAAGGGGGAGCGCCCGGCGGAGCGGCCCCTCGTCGGCAAGACCTTGGCGATGGTGTTCGACCGCCCCTCGACCCGCACCCGGGTCTCGTTCGACGTGGCGATGCGCGAACTCGGCGGCGAGACGCTGATGCTCACCGGTTCGGAGATGCAGCTCGGCCGGGGTGAGACCATCGGCGATACGGCGCAGGTACTCTCGCGGTTCGTGGATGCGATCATGATCCGCATTCTCGATCACGGGCAGATGCTGGAACTGGCCGAATACGCCACCGTGCCGGTGATCAATGCGCTGACCAAACACTCGCATCCCTGCCAGATCATGGCCGACGTGCTGACCTTCGAGGAGCACCGCGGGCCGATCCAGGGCCGCACGGTGGCGTGGTCGGGGGACGCGAACAACGTCTTCGCGAGCTGGGTCCACGCCGCCGCCCGGCTCGACTTCACCTTGAACGTCGCCTGCCCGCCGGAATTGTCGCCGCCATCCAGCCTCCTCGCCTGGGCGAAACGGGAGGGCGCGCGCCTGAACGTGACCACCGATGCCCGTGCGGCGGTGGACGGGGCGGATGCCGTCGTCACCGATTGCTGGGTCTCTATGGGCGACGACGACGAGAGCCACAGGCACAACCTGCTCTCGCCCTACCGGGTCGATGCCAAGCTCATGGCGGCGGCCAAACCCGACGCGATCTTCATGCATTGCCTGCCCGCCCACCGGGGCGAGGAGGTGACGGCCGACGTGATGGACGGGCCGCAATCGGTCGTGTTCGACGAGGCGGAGAACCGCCTCCATGCCCAGAAGGGCATCCTCGCTTGGTGCCTCCAGGCGGCCGGGGCGTAGGGGCCGGGCCGGACGGTCTCACCGTCTTCGCGGGCGCAGCGGTCGCCCGAGCCGGGCCGGGCGAGGGGGGCCTTTGGGAGCCCCGTTCCGGGTAACCATATGAAGGGGGTATCCCCGGAGAGACAATGACCGCAGGAACCGCGACCCCCGATATCGATGACGCCGTTCTGCCCTTCGCCGTCGAGGCCCTCGACGTGCGCGGGCGAGTGGTACGGCTCGGGCCTTCGATCGACACGATTCTGCGCCGCCACGGCTATCCCGACGCCGTCGCGCGGCTCCTCGGCGAAGCTGCGGCGCTGACGGTGCTCCTCGGGGCCTCGCTGAAGTTCGAGGGCCGGTTCCAGCTCCAGACCAAGACCGACGGTCCGGTGGAGATGGTCGTCGTCGACTTCGAAGCCCCCGACCGGCTCCGGGCGACGGCGCGGTTCGATGCGGCGCGCGTGGCGGCCCTGGGTACCGGCCCGGTGCGGGACGCCGACCTCATCGGCAACGGCCACCTCGCCATGACCATCGACCAGGGCAGCGCGGCGAGCCGCTACCAGGGCGTGGTGCCGATGGAGGGCCAGAGCCTGGAGGAGGCGGCTCACCAGTATTTCCGGCAATCCGAACAGATCCCGACCGTGGTCCGCCTCGCCGTCGCCGAGTCGGTGGAGGAGGGCGCCGGCCATTGGCGGGCCGGCGGGCTGATCGTGCAGTTCCTGCCCCAGTCCATCGACCGGGCGCGGCTGGCGGACCTGCCCCCCGGCGACATCCCGGAGGGCCATGCGCACCTGGGTGCCGACGCACCGGAGGACGATGCCTGGGTCGAGGCCCGCTCCCTGGCGGCGACCATCGAGGACCACGAGCTCGTCGATCCGAACGTGTCGAGCGAGCGGCTCCTCTACCGTCTGTTCCACGAACGCGGGGTGCGGGTCTTCGACCGCCAGCCGGTGCACGAGACCTGCCGCTGCTCGCGGGAGCGGGTGATGGGGATGATCCGGTCCTTCAGCCCGGAGGAACGCCGGGACATGGTGGCGGACGATGGGCGGATCGTCATCACCTGCGAGTTCTGCTCCCGGCGCTACGATCTCGATCCGGTCGAGGTGGAGTCGGAGATCGGCCAGGCCGGCTGACACGGCGGTGTCGTCCGGCACGCGCGCAACGAAACGGCCCGGGGACGCACCATCGAGCAGGTGGCGCAGCCCCGGGCCGTGTCGCTTCGCTCACGAAGTCGGGATGCGGGGCCCCGTGACGCCCCGTATTCTCACGCCGCGCGGACGTTTCCGAGGAAGCGGGAGACCTCGGCGGTGAGGTGCTCGGACTGGCGGGACAGTTCGCCGGAGGCGGACAGCACCTGGGTGGCGGCCGCGCCGGTATCCTCGGAGGCCCGGGCGACGCCGACGATGTTGCTCGTCACCTCGTTGGTGCCGGTGGAGGCCTGCGCCACGTTGCGCACGATCTCCTGGGTCGCCGCCCCCTGCTGCTCCACCGCCGCGGCGATGGAGGTCGCCACCGCGTTGATCTCGCGGATGCGCCCGGTGATCCCTCCGATCGCCGACACCGCCTGATCGGTCACCCCCTGGATCTCGCTGATCTGCCCGCCGATCTCGTCCGTGGCCTTGGCGGTCTGGTTGGCCAGCTCCTTCACCTCGGCCGCCACCACCGCGAAGCCGCGGCCTGCCTCGCCCGCCCGGGCCGCCTCGATGGTGGCGTTCAAGGCCAGCAGGTTGGTCTGCGAGGCGATGTTGGAGATCAGCCCGACCATGTCACCGATCCGCGCCGAGGTCTGGCGCAGGGCCTGGACCAGGGCCGCCGTCTGGTCGGCCTCGCCCACCGCGACCCGGGCCAGCTCGGCCGAGCCCTGCACCTGCCGGCCGATCTCCTGCACCGAGGTGCCGAGTTCTTCGGCCGCCGCCGCCACCGTGCTCACGTTGGAGGACGCCTCCTCCGCCGCCGCCGCCACCGTGGTCGACTGCGCCGCCGCCTCGCCGGCGGCCGAACTCAGCTGCTGGGCCGTGGCCTGCAGCTCCGTGGCCGAGGCCGAGACCATGCCCACGATGCCGCCCACCGCCGACTCGAACCCGTCGGCCAGTTCCAACATCGTGCGCTTGCGCTCCAGGGCGGCGGCCTCGTCGGCGATGCGCTTCAGCTCGGCCTGCTCGGCGGCCTTCTGCGCCACCATCGCCTTGATCCCCTCGACCGCCTTGCCGACCGCGCCGATCTCGTCCCCGCGCTTGGCCTCGGCGATCGTCGCGTTCACGTCTCCTTGCGCCATCCGCTGGAGGACCGCGACGAGGCTGTTGAGCGGGCGGGTGACGCCGTAGATGGACACGACGGCCGCAGCGGCGAAACCGGCCAGGACGCCGAATGCGCTGAAGAGCATCATGCTGTGGCGGGTGTTGTCGGTTGTCACGGTGAGCTCTGCGGACCCCTTCCGCATGTACTCGCCGATGTCCTCTCCGAGCTTGTTGCCGACCTCGACCATGGTCCCGAAAGTCGGGTCGATGGTCTTGTGGACGAGTTCGATGGCCTCGGCGTTGCGGTTGGCGGAAGCGAGACGGCGGACCTCCTTCACATCTTCAACGTAACGGTTCACGCGCTTCGTCTGCGTTTCGATGCGCTCGGCGAAGCTGGGGGCCTGATCGCGCAGGGCCGTCAGGGCGTTCTGCATCTGGGGCAGCGCCGCCTCGAACCCGACATTGGCGGCCTTGATCTGATGATCCTCGGTCTCGGCGATGACCCGGTAGACCCAGTAGTTCAATTCGAAGATCAACCGGTTGATCCGCCGGGCCGTCGAGGCGGCCTCCGCCTCGTGATTGACGAAGGTCGTGTAGGCCTCGTCGATATAGGTCATTCGACCTTGGGCATACCAGATGCAGCCGCCCACGATGAAAGCGATGATGGCAATCACGCCAGAAAGCTTTGTGAGGATTTTAAAGTCTGACAGGCGGGGCATTCCAAGACTCCGATGGTCCGATCCATCGTGAGCCGCAAAAATTGACAACTGGAATACACCAGAAGGATTTTGAATATATCTATGGAACAAATCCACTCACGTCGGCAAACAAGGATACTAATCTTGTGTTTTAGACTCGTTGGGAAACACAACTTGTACAAGAAGTCATCATTTACCCTGGGCGCGGCCTATTCCGCCGCCCGCCGTTCCGTCCCGGCCTCGTCGCCAACGAGACCGAAGCGGGCGATGGAGGCGTCGAGGCGCAGGGCCGCATTGATCAGGGCCATGTGGGAGAAGCCCTGGGGCGTGTTGCCTCTCTGCTCGCCGGTCGCCGGGGCGATCTCCTCGGCGAAGAGGCCGACGTCGTTGCCCCGGGCGATCAGCCGCTCGAAGGCCGCCTTGGCCTCGGCAGTCCGCCCGTCGAGGGCGAGGCAGCCGACCCGCCAGAAGGCGCAGGCGGTGAAGGCGCCTTCGTCGCCCTCGAATCCGTCCTCCATCCGGTAGCGGTAGATCAGGTCGCCGACGCCCAGTTCGTCCTCGATGGCGGCCAGCGTCGAGCGCAGGCGCGGATCGGAGGGATCGATGGCACCGAACAGGGCGACGCGCAGTACCGCCGCGTCGAGATGGTGCGAGCCATAGGCCCCGGTAAAGGCGCCGCGCTCCTCGTTCCAGCCCTTCTCCAGGTACTCGGCGCGGATTTCGGCGGCGGCCTGCTCCCAGGCGGCGATCTTGTCCTCCGGCACGCCCCGGATCTTGCGGCCGATGCGGGCGGCATCGGTGAGCGCCACCCAGATCATCGCCTTGGTGTGGACCTGCTGGCGGGGTCCGGTGCGCAGCTCCCAGATGCCGTGATCCGCATCGTGCCGATGCTGGATCGCCCTGGCGGTGAGGTTGTCGAGCACCCTCGGGAGGCGGTCGTTGACCTTCTCCGGCGGGTCGTAGTCGACAGCCTCCAGGAACACGCACAGGGCGCGGAGTAGTTCGCCGTAGATGTCGTGCTGGTCCTGGCCCTCGGCGGCGTTCCCCACCAGCACGGGGCCGACCCCGTTCCAGCCGGACAGGTGCGTGAGCGCCTCCTCGGGCGGGATCGTATCGCAGACGCCGTACATCAGGCGGGTATCACGGCCGTAGGTCGTGTCGCGCTCGCGCAGGAAGCGGAGGAATTCCGAGGCCTCGCGGACGTAGCCGAGCATGACGAACGCCGTCACCGTGAAAGCCGCATCGCGCATCCAGGTGAACCGGTAGTCGAAGTTGCGGTTTCCGGGCACCGCCTCGGGCAGGCCGGCGGTCGCCGCCGCGACGATCCCGCCCGAGGGCGAGTAGGTGAGAAGCTTGAGGCAGAGGGCCGAGCGGAGCACGGCCTCCCGGTAGGGCCCCTTGTAGGTGCAGCGGGCACTCCACCGGTTCCAGTAGCCCTCCGTCGCGGCGATCCGCTTCTGGGCACCTGCGAGGTCGTCGATGCCGGCGCCCTCCATGTCCTCGCCGTGGGTGAGGACGAGGTAGGCGGTCTCCCCGGCCGCCAGCCGGAAGGACACCACTGCCATGTCGCCCTCGACGACCGGGCAGGGGGTGGCGTTCACGCGCAGCCGCCAATCCCCCGCCTCGAACAGCACCGAGCCCGCCGCCTCGATGGGCGTGCAGGGCCGGCGGGCGTAGTCGAAGGTGGGGCGGACGGTGAAGTGGCCCTCGACGGTCCCCTCCTCGCAGGTCAGCAGGCGGATCAGGCGGCTCTCACCTTCTCCGTCGGGCCCTTCGTCGGGTTCCGGGCTCGGTGGGTTCACGGACATCGCATCGGTGAGGCGGGCCCGGCCGGTGGCGGTCTCGAACGTGGTCTCGAGGATGTTGGTCCCGGGGCGGTAGCGGCGGCTTGTGTCGCCGAGCCCCGCGAAGGACACCGCACAGGAGCCCCCCGCATCGTCGTCGAGGAGCCTGAGGAACAGGGCGGGGGAATCGTGGCGCGGCCAGCACAGCCAGTCGACGGAACCGTCGCGGGCGATCAGCGCGCAGGAGTGGGTATCGCCGACGATGGCGTAATCGCTGATGGGCTTCGACACGGAGGTACCGGTTGCGCCCGCGCCGGAATCGGCGGGAGACGTGACAGGGGAGTTAGCCGGGTATGCCGGGGCGTGGAGTCCGGCTCGACGATTCGCCGCAGTGCGGTCGAAGGCGCGGTATCTGGCGCCGGGCGAAGTTGGAAACGTCGGTTTACAAAATGGTTCCGGCCAGATCTTCGAATATCGGCGCGTCCGGGGCATAATCGAACGATGACAACCGCCGATCCACTCTCCGAAACCCGCACGATGACGGCAACGGCCTCGCCCCATATCCTCGTCGTGGAGGACGACAGGGAGATTTCGGCCCTCGTGGCGCGCTACCTGCGCGGCAACGACTGCCGGGTGACGCTGGCGGGCGACGGCCGGGAAATGGACCGGGCCTTGGGAGAGGCGCGGATCGACCTGATCGTCCTCGACCTGATGCTGCCGGGGGAGGACGGCTTCAGCCTGTGCCGGCGCCTGCGCGAGACCTCGCAGATCCCGATCCTGATGCTCACGGCGAAGTCGGAGGAAGTCGATCGCATCCTCGGCCTCGAACTGGGAGCCGACGACTACCTTGCCAAGCCGTTCAACCCGCGGGAACTGCTGGCCCGCATCAGGGCGATCCTGCGGCGGGTCTCCGCCGAAGCCCCGGACAACGACGACCGCAAGCGCCTGCACTTCGCCGGATGGACTCTCGACGTGGCCCTGCGCCAACTCCTGAGCCCCGAGGGCGCCAGGGTCTCGATCACCGGGGCGGAGTTCGACCTGCTCCAGGCCCTGTGCCTGCGGCCGGGGCGGGTGCTCTCCCGCGATCAGCTCCTCGACCTGACCCAGGGCCGGGCCGCCGGGCCGTTCGAGCGCAGCATCGACGTGCTGATCTCGCGGATCCGCCAGAAGATCGAGCGGGATACCCGCAACCCCGAATATATCCGCACCATCCGCTCGGGCGGCTATTTGTTCACGCCGGAGGTCACAAGGTCATGACCCTCGCAGGCCTCCGCGCCCGCCTGCGCCCCCGGAGCGTGGCCGGGCAGATCGCCCTCCTCGTGGTGGCCGGCATCGCCGTGGCGCATGTGGTGGCCACCACAGCCTTCTTCCTGCTGCACGAGCCCCAGAACCCCGATGCCCTGCCGGGCGTCGCCGCCGCCCGGGTGGGGGTGCTGGCCCGCCTCCTCGATGCCGCCGACCCCGCCGTGCGGCCGGCGCTGCTCGCCGCGGGCGCGCGGTCCCTTCCCCTCATCGAGCTCGATGCCTGGGACGGGAAGGCGCCGGCCAACGCAGAGCGGGTGCCGAACCACGCGGTGATCCGCCGTATCCGGGCGGCCGCCGGGCGCCCCGTGATGGTGACCGCCCTGGCGCCACTTGAGAAGGACGGGCAGTTGCGGGTCGGCATCAAGACCCAGAACGGCGCGATGCTGCGGGCGACCCTGGTGGACGACCCCCTCCGCCCGCCGCGGCAGGGGGCGTTGATCTTCACCGTGGTGTTCCTGGCTTTGACCCTGGCGCTTCTCTGCGTCTGGGCGACCCGGGCGCTGACGGCGCCGCTGGCCCGCCTCGCTGGCGCGGCGGAGGCCTTCGGCGCCCGGGACGACCACGTCGCCCTGCCCCAGGCGGGGCCCGAGGAGGTCCTGGCGGTCTCCCGGGCCCTCGACCGGATGCGCTCCCGCGTCCGGCGACTGATCGACGACCGCACGCAGATGCTTGCCGCCATCAGCCACGACCTGCGCACCCCGATCACCAGGCTTCGCCTGCGCGCGGAGTTCATCGAGGACGAGGGCGCCCGGGCCGCCACGCTCCGCGACCTCGACCAGATGAACGGCCTCGTGGAGGCGGCACTGTCCTTCGTCCGGGACGGGCAGGCCCGGGATGCCGGCAGCCACAGCCTCGTGGACCTCGCCTCCGTCGTGCAGACGGTGTGTGACGGCTTCACCGATATCGGCGCCCCGGTCAGCGTCGAGCGCAGCCGCCATGTCCTCGTCCGCGGCCAGCCGGACGAGCTGCAGCGGGCGATCACCAACCTCGTGGACAATGCGGTGAAGTACGGCGGACAGGCCCGCCTCGTCATGGAAGGATCGCCCCGGGGGGTGCGGGTCTGCATCATCGATTCAGGGCCGGGCATCCCCGACGGTGAGCGGGAGACGATGCTGCAGCCCTTCGTCCGGGGCGACCGGGCGCGGAACCTCAACGCCGCCAGCGGCTTCGGGCTCGGGCTGTCCATCGTCCAGGCGATCGTGGAGGCCCATGACGGGCGCCTCAGCCTGGAGAACCGGCCCGAGGGAGGCCTGTGCGCGGCGATCGAGCTTCCGCTCGCGGCAGGACACCCGGAGCTCCGCAAGGGCTCCACCTCCGGCGCGGCCCCGGCGGAGATCGCCGACCACCGGAAGGACGTCGAAGACCTTTTGGTGTCTTAGGACATTGTCCGCCGAAGTGGGCGACGGTTCGGCGTTGAAGCGTTTTCTTTCATCCTTGGATCGCCTCCTCCACGGTCATTGCGAGTGGAGCGAAGCAACTCAAGGGTCCGCACCATCCCGAGAGGTTCCGCCGCCCTGGATTGCTTCGCTCCGCCCGCAAAGACGGAGAGGCGGCAATAGAGAGGCAACGACGAGGGGGCGGCCCCTCACGCCGCCCTGACGTTCTGGAGGAACTGGGCGACCTCGGCGCGAAGCCTGTCCGACTGAGAGGAGAGCTGGCCGGTGGCCTGGGCGACGGAGGAGGCCGCACGCCCCGCCTCGTCGGCGACCCGGGCCACCTCGGCGATGTCCGAGGTCATCGCGCTCGTGCCGGCCGAGGCCTGGCTCATGCTGCGCACGATCTCCTGCGTGGTCGCGCCCTGCTGCTCGACCGCCGCCGCGATGCCCGTCGTGGTGCGGTTCATCGCCTCGATCTGTGCGGTGATGGACTGGATCGCCTGCGATGCGCCGTCCGTGGCGGTCTGGATGGAGGCGATCTGCTGGCCGATCTCGTCCGTGGCGCGGGAGGTCTGGGCAGCCAGTTCCTTCACCTCGCTCGCCACCACCGCGAAGCCGCGCCCGGCTTCCCCGGCCCGGGCCGCCTCAATGGTGGCGTTCAGGGCCAGCAGGTTGGTCTGGCCGGCGATGGCCGAGACGATCCGCACGACGTCGCCGATGCGCGTCGCCGCGGCGGAAAGGTCCGCCACCGTCTGGCCGGCCCGGCCGGCCTCGTGGACCGCGGCCTCCGACATCCCGGCGGCCTGCTCCACCTGCCGGCTGATCTCCTGCACCGTCGAGCCCAGCTCCTCGGCGGCCGCCGCCACGGTGGTGACGCTGGCCGCGGTCTGCTGCGCCGCGCTCGCGACGCTGGTCGAGCGGCCGGACGTCTCCTCGACCGCGTGGCGCATGGTGCCGGAGGTATCCTGAAGGGTCGAGACGGCCCCGGTCACCTCATCGACGATGCCCACCACCGACTGTTCGAACCGACCCGCGAGGTCCTGCAGCATCGCCCGGCGGGCCTGCTCCTCGCGCATCCGGGCAGCCTCGGTGGTCTTCAGCTGCTGCGCGGCCTCTTCCAGGGTCATGTCGCGGATGGTCACGACGGCGCGGGCGATGTCGCCGATCTCGTCGGCGCGGCGGCTGCCGGCCACTTCCGTCAGGTCCTCGCGGGCGGCCAGGGCCTTGAGGGCGCGGGTGAGGGCGCCGAGGGGGCGGACGATGGAGCGCGCGAGGAGCAGGCCGAGCGCGGCCGTCGCCGCGAGCACGCACAGCCCGATCAGAACGAGGGTGCGCGACAGGGCCCGGGCATCCTCGATCGCCTCGGCCTGCGACTGCTCGGCGAGGACCGTCCAGGGAGCGCCGAGCACGGAGACCGTCGAGGCGGCGCCCATATGCGCCTCGCCCGCGGCGTCGAAGACGAAGCCCTCGCTCCGCTTCAGGTTCTCGGCCGGGACGCCGAGCGTGGCGACGGACGAACCCGCCTTCGCGTTCGGGTTGAGGGGTGGATCGCTGCGCAGGAGGCCGTCCGGCCCGGCGGCCATCACCTGCCCCGTATCCCCCAGGCCGGTGCGCTTGGACAGCACTTGGTCGAACAGGGTGGGCGTGACGCGCATGACGATGAAGCCGATCCGCTCGACCGCCTGCGACGTGCCCATCGCGACGTTGGCGCGCTTGGTCATCGCCCGGCCGATGAAGGCGGACGGGCCGGCGCCAACGGGATAGGGGGCGAAATCCTCGAACAGGACGGTGTTGGGATCGGCCGCCTTCAGCCGTTCCACGAGGTGGCCCAGGGCCGAACCCTTGAGGGTCGCGTCGGAGAGGGTGGCCGCGAAATCCTCGCCCTTGGTCGTCGTGTAGACGATCCGGCCGCCGTCATCGAGGAACATCAGGTCGGCATAGCCCGGCTGCGCCACGAGCTTGCGGGCGATCTCCTGCACCTTGCCGTGGCGGCGCCCGTACATCCCGGTGGCGGAGCCGCCATCGAGGGCGATGCGCTCCTCGACGGTCTTGGGCGCCCGGAACGCCTCGACCACCGCAGCGAAGTCAGGCCGCGACGGGTCGAGGGTCTCGATCAGGTCGGGGAAATTCGACACGATCTGCGGATGCGAGGCGACCGCGATGAAATCCGCCTGCATCCGGTCGGCCATCACTTCGATGCTGTCCCGGCGGGCGGAGGCGGCGAGGTGGAGCCGCTCGCCCGCCGCCTTCAGGAGGCCGGCCCGCGCCGAGTACCAGCTGATTCCACCCATGGTCGCGGCACTCAAGAGCGCCAAGCCGATCGTCATGGCCGGCAGGCGGACACTCAGCCGCGAAGAGATGATCATGACAGACTTTCCGCCCCAACAAGTTCCTTTGGAAGGCTAAGGGGACGGCGTTGAGATAAATTTAAGCCGAGGCGAGGGGATACACGCTTCTGTTTTCGCGTGGCGCTTCAGAACACGTCGCGCTCGTTGCACGATCCCAACATCCGGCCGCGCAATGCCGGGAAATGCGCCACGCTCTCCCTCACACCGACATCCGCTTCAGCACGTCGGCCTCGACCATCGCCGCGCGCGGCCCCGAGAGGACGACCTGCCCCCGGTCCATGACCGCGTAGCTGTCGCAGAGATCGCGGGCCCATTCGAAGTATTGCTCGACCAGCACGATCGCCATCTCGCCCTTGCCGCGAAGGTAGGTGATCGCCCGCCCGATATCCTTGATGATCGAGGGCTGGATGCCCTCCGTGGGCTCGTCGAGGACGAGGAGCTTCGGGCGGGTGACCAGGGCGCGGCCGATGGCGAGCTGCTGCTGCTGGCCGCCGGAGAGGTCGCCGCCGCGGCGGTGGAGCATGTCCTTCAGGACCGGGAACAGATCGTAGATCTCGGCCGGAACGTGCCGGTCCCGGCGCTTGAGGGGCGCGAAGCCGGTCTCGAGGTTCTCCTTCACCGTGAGCAAGGGGAAGATCTCCCGGCCCTGTGGCACGAAGGCGATGCCCGCCCGCGCCCGGTCATAGGGGGCGAGGCCCTGGATCTCGCGGCCATCGAGGCGAATCGCCCCGCTGCGCACCGGCTGCTGCCCGACGATGGCCCGGAGCAGGGAGGTCTTGCCGACGCCGTTGCGGCCGAGCACGGTCGTGACCTGCCCGGCCTCGGCAGTCAGCGAGACGCCGCGCAGGGCCTGCGCCGCGCCGTAATACAGGTCGATGCCCTCGACGCTCAGCATGATGGTCTAATCCCGGCGGCAAATGATCTGCGAGTCCCGTCCGCAACCTCATCCTGAGGTGCGGCGTCAGCCGCCTCGCAGGAGACTTCCAGGGATCGCCGCGGGCTCTGGAGCCCTCCTTCGAGGCCCTCGCTTCGCGACGGCACCTCAGGATGAGGGGGGAGGCGTTGGGGGAACTCGTTCATCACCGCCCCAGATACACTTCGACTACCTTCGGGTCGGCCGAGACAGCGTCGATGGAGCCTTCGGCCAGCACAGCGCCCTCGTGCAGGCAGGTGACCCGGCATTGGAGCGCCCGAACGAAGTGCATGTCGTGCTCCACCACCACCACCGCGTGGTCCCCGGCGATCCGGCGGAGCAACTCGGCGGTCTGAACGGTCTCGGCGTCGGTCATGCCGGCCACCGGCTCGTCCACGAGGAGGAGCTTCGGGTCCTGGGCGAGGAGCATGCCGATCTCTAGCCACTGCTTCTGCCCATGGCTGAGGTCCGCCGCCGGGCGCCCCCGGTGGGGGAGGAGCCCGACCGTGGTGAGGATCGCGTCGATCCGCTCCGCAGCCACCCGGTTGCGCCAGCCGAACAGGGAAGCCGCCGCCGCCCGCGGCCCCTTCAGGGCGAGCAGGATGTTGTCGGCCACGCTGTGGCTCTCGAACACGGTCGGCTTCTGGAACTTGCGGCCGATGCCGAGGTCGGCGATGGCCGGCTCGTCGAGGGCCAGCAGGTCGTGCGTGCCATCGAACAGGGCGATGCCGCTGTCCGGCCTCGTCTTGCCGGTGATGCAATCCATCATCGTGGTCTTGCCGGCCCCGTTCGGGCCGATGATCGCCCGCATCTCCCCCGGCGCCAGGGTCAGGGACAGGCCGCGCAGGGCCTTGTAGCCGTCGAAGGTGACGCGCAGGTCATCGACGTAGAGCAGCGCCCCCGTCACCTTCGATTTGTTGGCCGGCCCGACGGCCGTCGCGGGCGGGTCCATCACGGCGGTGCTCACGAGCCCTGTCCCTCTTCCGCGAGCTTCGGCGCAATCTCCGGCTCCGGCGGCAGCGTCGCCGCCGCCCGCCGGCTGCCGAATTTTTCCATGAGTGTGCCGACGATGCCGCGGGGCATGAACAGCGTGACGACCACGAACAGGGCGCCCAGCGCGAACAACCATGCATCGGGCATAGCGCCCGTCAGAATGGTCTTGGCGTAATTGACGATCACCGCGCCGAGCGCCGCCCCGACGAGGGTGCCGCGCCCGCCGACCGCCACCCAGATCACCGCCTCGATCGAGTTGCCGGGCGCGAACTCGCCGGGGTTGATGATGCCGACCTGCGGCACGTAGAGGGCGCCGGCCACGCCCGCCATCATCGCCGAGACGGTGAAGGCGAGCGTCTTGAAGTGCTCCGGCCGGTAGCCGAGGAAGCGCGTGCGGCTTTCGGCATCGCGCACGGCGATCAGGATTTTTCCGTAAGCCGAGACGGTCATCGCGCGGGCGATCAGGTAGCCGAAGGCCAGCGCGATGCCGGTGGCGACGAAGATGCCGACGCGGAAGTTTTGGGACTGGACGTTGAAGCCCAGAAGATCCTTGAAGTCGGTGAGGCCGTTATTGCCCCCGAGCCCCATGTCGTTGCGGAAGAAGGCGAGCATCAGGGCGTAGGTCATCGCCTGGGTGATGATCGAGAGGTAGACCCCCGTCACCCGCGAGCGGAAGGCGAGCCAGCCGAACAGGAAGGCGAGCAGCCCCGGCACGAGGAGCACCATCAGCGCGGCGAAGGCGAAGTGGTCGAACCCATACCAATACCAGGGCAGGGCCTTGTAGTTCAGGAACACCATGAAGTCGGGCAGAACCGGATTGCCGTAGACGCCCCGGCTGCCGATCTGGCGCATCAGGTACATGCCCATCGCGTAGCCGCCGAGCGCGAAGAACGCCCCGTGGCCGAGCGAGAGGATGCCGCAATAGCCCCAGACGAGGTCGAGGCTGACGGCGAGCAGGGCATAGGCGAGGTACTTGCCGAACAGCGAGACGAGGTAGGTCGGCAGGTGCAGCCCGGAGCCCTCCGGCACGACGAGGTTCAGCACCGGCACGGCGAGGCAGAAGGCCGCCAGCAGGCTGAGGAAGATCGCGCCCTTGAGGTCGATGAGGCGGGTCATAGGGCGTCTCCGGAGGTTCGCATTCCCTCGCCCCGCTTGCGGGGAGAGGGCTTCGGCGACCTTGTCGTCGCCGAAGCGAGGCGGCAGCCGGGGGTGAGGGGGCGACGACGGAAGAGCCTCTTCCGGACGCATCCCCTCACCGTCGCTGCGGCTACGCCTTCGCTTCCCACAAGGACGACGAGGTCCTTGCGGGCCTCTCCCCGCATGGCGGGGAGAGGGGAACACCTGAGCCTCACGATTCCACCGCCCGGCCCTTGAGCGCGAACAGCCCGCGCGGGCGCTTCTGGATGAACAGGATGATGAAGATCAGCAGCCCGATCTTGGCGAGCACGGCGCCGATATACGGCTCGGCGAGCTTGTTCACGACGCCGAGCGTCAGCGCAGCAACGAGCGTCCCCCACAGGTTCCCGACGCCGCCGAACACCACCACGAGGAACGAGTCGATGATGTAGCCCTGGCCGAGGTTCGGCGAGACGTTGTCGATCTGCGACAGGGCCACCCCGGCGATTCCCGCGATGCCGGAGCCCAGCCCGAAGGTGAGGGCATCGACGTAGGGCGTGCGGATGCCCATTGCCGCGGCCATCCGCCGGTTCTGGGTGACGGCCCGGGTCTTCAGCCCGAACGAGGTCTTTCGCAGGACGAAGAGCAGGCCGAGGAACACGGCCATGGAGAACAGGATGATCCACATCCGGCCCCAGGTGACGGAGAGGCCGTAGAAATCGAAGGCGCCGCTCATGAAGGCGGGGGCGCCGACCTCCCGGTTGGTCGGCCCGAAGATGGAGCGCACTGCCTGCTGGAGCACGAGGCTGACGCCGAAGGTGGCGAGAAGGGTTTCCAACGGCCGCCCATAGAGGAAGCGGATGACGAACCGCTCGATCAGCACGCCGACCAGCCCCGCCACGAGGAAGGCGCAGGGGATGCTGATGGCAAGCGACCACGGGAACAGGGCCGGCGCCTTGGTGCGGATCGCCTCCTGCACGAGGTAGGTCGTGTAGGCGCCGAGCATCACCATCTCGCCATGGGCCATGTTGATGACGCCCATCACCCCGAAAGTGATGGCGAGCCCGATCGCCGCCAGCAGCAGCACCGAGCCGAGCGAGATCCCGTACCAGACATTCTGGAGCGCCCCGAGGATCGCAAGCCGAGTCTCGATGGCCGCGATGCCCCGGGCGGCGGCGGCGCGCACCGCCTCGCTCGGGTCGGCGCCGAGGCCGCGCAGGATGCCCATGGCGTCGCCGTCGCCCCGGGCCTGGATCGCGGGAATCGCGGCGAGTTTTTCCGCCTCGGCCGTGCCGGGCTTGGCGAGGAGCACCGCGGCGCGGGCCTCGGTCATCGCCTGCTTGACGGCGGCGTCCTTCTCGTGAGCCAGCGCCGTGTCGAGGGCGGGCAGGGCTGCGGCGTCCCGGGCCTTGAACACGGCATCCGCCGCCTCCCGGCGCTTGGCCGGATCGAGGCTGACGAGGTTCAACTGCCCCTGCGACGCCTCGATGGTCCGGCGGACCCGGTTGTTGGCCCGCACCGGCTTGAGGGCGGGATCGTCCTGCGCCGGGGCGCCGGTCCTGGCATCGACGATTCCGGTTGCCTGCCGAATGAGCAGCGTCTTGTCCGAGGGCCGGACCAGCAGCCGCCCGTCCGACAGGGCCGAGAGGATCACCCCCGCCCGCGGATCGCCGCTCGCCGCGAGCCCCGCGACGCCGGCCTCGATCTCCGCGTAGCCGTCGCCGGCGAGCTGTGCGTAGGGATCGGGCCCCTGGGCGAGCGCGGGGGCAGAGAGGAGCAGGAACAGGAGGGCGAGGAGGCGGGTCATTCGTTTGTCCTCTCGGATGAGCCGAAGCCCTCTCAGGACAGGGCACCGGTACCCCTCTCCCCGCCTGCGGGGAGAGGCCCACGGACACCTTGTCGTGTCCGTGGGAAGCGAAAGCGAAGCCGGAGCGGCGGTGAGGGGGCTTACAGGATGCGACGCCTCCGTCCCGCCCCCTCACCTTCGGCTGCCGCCTCGCTTCGGCGACGACGAGGTCGCCGAAGCCCTCTCCCCGCAAACGGGGAGAGGGATCCCACTCACGCCCCGCCGCACTTCTTGGTCTTGGTGTTGTAGTTGCCGCAGTTGAGCTTCACCCAATCGGCCTCGAGGTCCTTCGAGCCCTCGAGCTGCTTCGACCACGCCTCGCCGGGGATCAGCTTGTCGGTCTTCCACACCACGTCGAACTGACCGTTCGCCTCGATCTCACCGATGAAGACAGGCTTGGTGATGTGGTGGTTGGGGAGCATCGTGGCGGTGCCGCCGGTGAGGTTCTTCTGCTCGATGCCGGGCAGGGCGGCGATGACCTTGTCCGGGTCCGTCGTGCCGGCCTTCTCGACCGCCTTCACCCACATGTTGAAGCCGATATAGTGCGCCTCCATCGGGTCGTTGGTGACGGCCTTCGGGTTATTCTTATAGGCCTGCCACTTCTTGATGAACTCCTCGTTCTCCGGCGTCTTGATCGATTCGAAATAGTTCCACGCCGCGAGGTGCCCGACGAGGGGCTTGGCGTCGATGCCGGCCAGTTCCTCTTCGCCCACAGAGAAGGCGACGACCGGTATGTCGGTGGCCTTGATGCCCTGGTTGCCGAGCTCCTTGTAGAACGGCACGTTGGCGTCGCCGTTGATTGTCGAGACCACGGCGGTCTTCTTGCCGGCCGAGCCAAACGCCTTGATCTTCGACACCTCGGTCTGCCAATCCGAGAAGCCGAAGGGCGTGTAATTGATTAGGATGTCCTCGTCCTTGACCCCCTTGGACTTGAGGTAGGCTTCGAGGATCTTGTTGGTGGTGCGCGGGTAGACGTAATCCGTACCCTCCAGCACCCAGCGCTTGGCGCCGCCGCCATCCTCGGACATCAAGTAATCGACCGCCGGGATCGCCTGCTGGTTCGGCGCGGCCCCGGTGTAGAACACGTTGCGCTCGCTCTCCTCGCCCTCGTACTGGACGGGGTAGAACAGGATGTTGTCGAGTTCCTTGAAGACCGGCAGCACGGACTTGCGCGACACGCTGGTCCAGCAACCGAACACGGCCGAGACCTTGTCCTTGCTGATGAGCTCGCGGGCCTTCTCGGCGAAGAGCGGCCAGTTCGAGGCCGGATCGACCACCACCGGCTCCAGCTTCTTGCCGAGCACGCCGCCCTTGGCGTTCTGCTCGGCGATGAGCATGAGCATCGCGTCCTTCAGGGTGGTCTCGGAGATCGCCATCGTGCCCGAGAGCGAGTGCAGGATGCCGACCTTGATGGTCTCCTCCGCCCGTGCGGCGCCGGTGGCGAGCGCGCTCAGGCTCAGTCCGGCGGCCAGGGCCGCGGCCGAACTCCAGGTCTTCCAAGCTATCACGGTCTACCCCTTTTGGTCTGCACGAGACGAGGCAGCCTTCGCAATGCGCATGCCAGTTTTTTGGGCAGTCCAGGTCTGCCTGCGGGCGTGGTAGAAGAGGCTTCCGATGGGCTACGTCCTGCGGAAACCCGCGACCTTCGATGGAACTCCGATGCGCGATTCCCCCGAGTCCCCGCAGCGCATCGCCCTGATCGGCGCGCCCATCGAGGTGGGCACCAGCGAGCCCGGCGCCCTGATGGGTCCGGCCGCCCTGCGCACCGCAGGCCTCGTGCGGACCCTCAGGGATCTCGGCCACGCGGTGGAGGATCGGGGCGACCTCGCCCCCGCGGGACTCCATCCGGGGGAAACGGGCCTCCCGGCGGTGGCCGCCTGGGCGACTGTGCTGTCGGAGGCGGTGGAGGCGGCCCTGGATGCCGGGGACTTGCCGGTGGCGGCCGGGGGCGATCACAGCCTGTCCCTCGGCTCGGTGGATGGGGCCATGCGCCACTGCGCCCGGGTCGGGCAGCCCCTGAGGGTCCTGTGGCTCGATGCCCATGCCGACTTCAACACCCCCGAGACATCGCCCTCCGGCAACGTGCACGGCATGCCGCTCGCGGCGTTGTGCGGCGAGCCGGGCTTCACGGGCCTGTTCCGTCAGCCCGCCCCGCCGCCCCTCGACCCGCAGCGAGTCCACCTGTTCGGACTCCGCTCTGTGGATGCCGGGGAGCGGGCCCTCGTCCGGGCCCGGCGGGTCGGCGTCACCGACATGAGGGCCATCGACGAGTTCGGCGTCGTGGCGCCCCTGCGCCGGGTGCTGGAACGGGCTGCCGCTGAGGGGGCCCACCTCCATGTCAGCCTCGACATCGACTTCCTCGATCCGTCGGTGGCGCCGGCGGTCGGCACCGCAGTCCCCGGTGGCGCCACCTTCCGGGAAGCACACCTGATCATGGAGATGCTGCACGATTGCGCCCTTGTGCGCTCCCTCGACGTGGTGGAGCTCAACCCGTTCCTCGACGAGCGCGGACGCTCCGCACGGGTGCTGGTGGAGCTGGTCGCCAGCCTGTTCGGACGGCGCATCCTCGATCGCTCGCCCACGATTCCGGAGGATCTGCCTACGGAACAGGCAGGCCGGGCATGAGGGCGATGCCCACGGAAGGGGCAACTCCTGCTGGCCGGCAGCGCTCGGTGGGGACGGTCCGGCTCGCGGTGTGCTCGGTGGGGGAGGCCGGTCCGACCCGCATCGACGACCTCTCGGAGGCCGGCCCCTCGCGGCTGCGCTTCCCCCGGGTCGGCGGCGCGCTTGAGGCCGTGCTGGTCAACACCGCGGGCGGCATTGCCTGCGGCGACGTCTTCCACGTGGGCCTCGACCTCGCGGCGGGGAGCGACCTTGTCTTCACCACCACCGCGGCGGAGAAGGTCTACCGTTCGGACGGCCCCGAGAGCCGGATCGACAACATCGTACGGATCGGCGACGGCGCGCGCCTCGCGTGGCTGCCGCAGGAGACGATCCTGTTCGACCGGGCGCGGCTGCGGCGGCGCTTCGAGGCGGACCTCGCCCCCGGCGCGGCCCTGCTGGCCGTCGAAATCGTCGCCTTCGGCCGCGCGGCGCGGGAGGAGCGGATCGGGGACGGTCTCTTCGTGGACGCGTGGCGGGTGCGGCGGGGCGGGCGTCTCGTCTACGCCGACACGGCCCGACTCGACGGAGCGATCTCCGATCTCCTCGCCCGGGCGGCCATCGGCGGCGGTGCCGGCGCGGCGGCGACCCTGCTCGACGCCTCGCCGGGTGCGGAGGGGCGCCTGGAAGAGGCCCGCGCCCTGCTGGAGGATCTCCATCGGGCGGGGGAGGGGGTGGAGACTGCCGCCAGCGCCTGGAACGGGCATCTGGCTTTGCGGATGCTGGGGCGCTCCGTGGGGCCCGTGCGCGAGCGGATCACGCGGTTCCTGACCCTGTATCGCGGCCTTCCGATGCCCCGGGTGTGGCAGACGTGAATTGAGGGCGTCGCAACCGTTGCCTGCCGGGGTCGACCTCTGCTAGAGACGCGGTCTCCGGGGCCGTCCGCCAGGCCCCGCGCGGCCTGTGCCGCGGACGGTATGGCCTCGTGGCGGAGTGGTTACGCAGAGGACTGCAAATCCTTGTACGGGGGTTCGATTCCCTCCGAGGCCTCCATCCTTCCCTGACAAATTGATCGTGACGCAGACCCCGTCTCAGGGGCCACGTATCCTTCGCGTTGTGTGCCGCAACGCTTCCCACTTGTCCTCTGAACCAGCACTGCCGGCGGATGGCTTTGCCGTGCCCAACCGGCCACGGGCGGTCCGTCGACATTTATCGTCCCAATGGGCTCTTGCGCAGCTCGGCCACCCTGTGTAGAGACAGCTCCGCGATCCCCGATAGCTCAGTTGGTAGAGCAGGCGACTGTTAATCGCCTTGTCGCAGGTTCGAGTCCTGCTCGGGGAGCCATCAAACTTCCAACATCTTCGAAAGTCTCGGCTTTCTGATCTCGCTCCCGCACCGGGTGCTGAGGTGCGGGAATAGCGTTGCCGTCCCAGCGGTCGGCAATCCGGTCGGCGAGCTTCTTTCGGTTGGCGCCGCGCACATTGGTGGCGCTCTCGCGGCTTCCTTCGGCCTACCCGAATCATGCATTGAGCTCGGCCTCCGTCGCGCCGTTCTCGCGCGCAAGACGCCCGGCCAGCGCGTCGCCGAGAGCGAGGCGGTGAAGGCGGCGGGCCAGCGCGGCGACAGCTGGAAGGGCTCCCTCGCCGTCGAGGTCAAGGCGATCACCGCGGCCTCGGCCACGGGCGTGTCGGCCACCACAGCCCTCGTGCCGGCCGACCGGGTCGACGGGAGGGACCTGCCGCGGCGGCCCCTGACGATCCGCGCTCTGCTGATGCCGGGCCGCACCGCGTCGAGCATCATCGAGTATGCCCGCCAGACCGTGCGCACCCTGAACGCGGCGACGGTCGCGGAAAACCCGTCCGCGGCCAAGCCGCAATCGGACATCCAGTGGGACATCACCAACACCAAGGTGGCGACCATCGCCCACTGGATCCCGGCCTCGAAGCAGATCCTGTCCGACGCGCCGCAATTGCAGAGCGAGATCGACGGCGAGTTGCGCTACGGGCTGGAATTCGCCGAGGAACAGCAACTCCTCCTCGGCGACGGCACCGGCACCAACCTCCTCGGCCTGATGCCGCAGGCGACGGCCTATGCCGCCCCGACCGGCGTGACGGTGGCGGGCGAGACGCGGATCGACCGGATCCGCCTCGCCATGCTCCAGGCGACGCTCGCCCTCTATCCGGCGACGGGCCACGTCCTGAACCCGGCCGATTGGGCGGCGATCGAGCTCACGAAGGATTCTCAAGGCCGCTACATCTGGGCGAACCCCGCCGGCCTGATCGGCCCGACGCTCTGGGGCCTGCCGGTCGCCGTCTCCCTGGCGATGCCGCAGAACGCCTTCCTCACCGGGGCGTTGCGCTACGCGGCGCAGATCTTCGACCGCGAGGATGCGGCCGTCCTGATCTCCACCGAGGACCGGGACAACTTCGTGAAGAACATGGTGACGCTGCTGGCCGAGGAACGCCTCGCCCTCGTCGTGCGGCGGCCCCAGGCGCTCATCAAGGGCACCTTCGCGGCCCAGTCCGGCGGCTGATCCCCGCGCGCCTCCTCATCCTCCTGCCCCCTGCTCGTGCCCCCTGCTCGTGCCCCCTGGAGAATTCCGTTTGTCCGATCTCGTCGCCATGACGGCCAAGACCACCTTCCACAATCCCCGCCTGCGCAGCGACAGGAACGGCCTCGTCGAAGCCGGCGACCGGTTCGAGACGGACCTCGCCCATGCGCGGGACCTGCAGCGCCTCGACCATGCCGAGCCGGTCGAATCCCTCGACGGCCGCGAGGATCCGCCGCTGGCGCCCCACATCAGGTGTCGCAACGGGACCTCGACGCCGACCGCCGCCGCCGGGCCGCGCCGGCCGGGCGGCCGTGACCCCCACCGTCGTCGAGCCGCCGCCTGCTCTGCTCACCCTCGCCCAGGTGAAGGCGCATGTCCGTCCGGACACCGACGAGGCCGACGACACCCTGCGCGACCTCATCGCGGTCGCCCAGGCCCATTGCGACGGGCCGGGCGGCTGGCTCGGCGCGTCCCTCGGGCCGCAGATCCTCGAACTCCGTGCGCCGGGTTTCCCCGCCCTCGACGGCGTCCCCCTGCCGTGCGGCCCGGTGAACGGGATCGTCGCGGTGTCCTTCACGGCCCCGGACGGCCGCGCGGCCACCCTCCCGCCATCCGCCTGCCTCCTCGACGGCGACGTGCTCCTGCCCGCGCCCGGCCAGACCTGGCCGGCGACCGCGGCGCGGCCCGACGCGGTGCGCCTGCGCTACCGGGCCGGCTACCCGCCCGCCGCCGATGGCGGTGCCGCCCACGCCGTGCCGCCGCCGATCCTGCAGGCCATGCTGATCATGATCGCGCTGCTCTACGAGAACCGCCTCGGCGACGTCGCCCTCGCTGGGAACCGCGCCGTGGCGGCCCTGCTGGCGCCTTTCCGCCGCTGGGGGAACGGGTGATGGATCCCGGCCGGCTCGACCTGCGGGTCACCTTCCTCCAGCGCCCCGGCGAGGGCCGCGAGCGCGGCGCGTATGAGGCGGCGTTCACCCTCTGGGGGAATTACCGCCAGGAAACGTCCCGCGAGGCCGCCGAGGGCGGCCGGGCGCAGGACGTGGAGAGCGGCACCCTCGTGGTGCGCGACACGGCCCAGTCGCGCACGCTCACCAACGCGGACCGCTGCCTCATCCTCGGCCGGGACTTCGCCATCGAGGGCGTCGGCCTGCCCGACCGGCGAAGCCGCCTGATCCGCCTGCGCGTCTCCTCGCATCTCGGCGGCGCATGAGCCTCGATCTCGGCGACCTCGCCGCGGGGGCCGGCCGCGTCCAGTCCGCCCTCGACATCACCCCGGCGGCCCGGGCCTTCCGCCGGGCGCCGGGCGTGCTGCCGGGCCTCCGGCTCCTCGACGCCGCCGCCGACATCGTCGGCCTCGAACGCCTCTCCGGCCAGATTGCCAAGTACGCGGTGAAGCTGGCGCTGCGCGGCGACCACGCGGCCGAGGCGGCGGCGGCGCGGATGGTGGAGACGATGCGCGGCCGGGTGCCGGTCGATACCGGGCGCCTGCTGCACGGGATCGGCTGGCGCAGGGACGGGTCTCTCATCACCGTGGAGGCGAGCGCCATCCACGGCGCCGCCGACTACGCCCGCCATGTGGAGTTCGGCCACCGGACTGCGGTAGTCGCCGACGCGGCGTTCTTCGCCGCCGACACCCACGCCGCCCTGCATGCGCGGGGCGCGGCGGGGGCGGGCGCGGTGGCGGCCGAGCCGTTCTTCTGGGATGCCGTCCGCGAGGGCCTGGCGCTGTGGCGCGACGGCCTCGCCGACGCCCCCGCGACCGTCTGGACCGAGGGAGAGCCGTGACCATGCCGAAGGTGCGCGTCGGCCGGGACATCGTCGTGCGGGCGAACGATGTCGCGACGGTCATCTACATCGCGCGGCCGGAGCCCTACGAGCGTGTGCCGAGCGCCCATGTGGCGATCATCGAGGCGAGCGGCGCGGGCGAGCGGATCGCCGACGAGGCGCCGCCCGCGCCCGCGCCCGCGCCGAAGCCGATCGATCCCGCGCCGTGACGCCGGAAACCGCCCTCATGGCGGCGATCACCGACCTGCTGGTGGCCGATCCGGCCGTCGCCGCCCTGGTGGCGGGCCGGGTGTTCGACGAGGTGCCGAACGACCGCAAGCCCGGCACGGGCGCGCCCTACATCTATCTCGGCCCGATCAACCGGCAGCGCGTGCCCTTCGACTGCGCCACGGTGTGGCAGATCCGCTGCCGGATCTACGCGGTGACGACGGCCTTCGGGCGCAGCCTCGGCTGGCGCCTCATCGAGGCGATCGCGACCGCCCTCGACGGGAAGGACGCCCCGGCCGTGGCGCTGCCCGCGCCCTTCAGCCTGCAGAGCCGCCTCGACGTCACCCAGGCGGGCGACGTGATCGATCCCCTGGCCCCGAAGGCGCTGTTCCTCGACCTCACCACCACCATCGCCAAGGACGCGGCCCCATGAGTTCCCCCGATCTCCTCGCCGGCAACCGCTTCCGGGTGCTGCGCTCGGCCGGCGGCGCGCCGGAGACCTTCACCTTCCTCTGCATCGCGCAGACGAAGACGCTGACGCAGACGAACACCTTCGAGGACGCGACGGTGCCCGATTGCGACACGCCGCTGGCGATCCCGAACCGCAAGAGCATCCTGACCTCGCGCGGCTGGAGCGGCCGGCTGGCGGGCGTGGCCGACGCCAAGCGCTTTCAGGACCTGCAGGCCGACGCGAATGCCGAGACGCCGCACCGCTACCAGTTCCTCATCGACAAGAGCGCGGCGCAGGGCGGCGGCACCTACACCGGCGCGGTGTTCTTCGAGAGCCTGGAACTGACGAGCCAGAACAACGGCCTCGTGAACTTCACGGCGCAGTTCCGGGGCGACGACGCCCTCACCTGGGCGGCGGCGGCGTGACCGGGGCCGTCACCGGCCGCACGGTGGTCGATGCCGACTTCGCCGGCCAGCGCCGCCGCTTCCAGCTGCGCCTGGGCGAGATCGGCGAACTGGAGCGCCTGACCGGCGCGGGCATCGGCGCGATCCTCCTGCGGATCGCGAGCCATCAGTTCTCGGTGCGGGACGTGTGGGACACGATCCGCCTCGGGCTGGAGGGCGGCGGCACCTCGGCCGTGGAGGCGAGCGCCCTGGCGCTGCGCTACCGCGACGCGCCGCTGATCGACTTCCTGCCGCTGGCCGGGTCCATCGTCGCGGCGGCGGTGAACGGCGTGACGCCGGCCGCGCCGGGAAAACCGGCGACGGAGGGGAGCGACACCACCGCCCCGGCGACCTCTCCGTCTTCTACGCCGCCGGGGCCGCCGCCGGCTGGACCCCCGAACACGTGGACCGCATGACGCTCCCCGCCTTCCATGCGGCGCTCGATGGGCTCGTGCGGGCGCATGGGGGCGGGGAGGCGGGGCCGAATGTCAGCGCGGAGGAGTTCGCGCGGGTGTTGGCGGAGGAGATGGCGGCGGGGCGGGCTTAGACATATCAATATGCATCTGGTATCTTTGAAATAATTATTAATATCAATATAGCGCGTGTACTGAGACGACTTTTATTTTATTAGTAATTTAAGATGCCGAAATAATGAAGAATATACCTGAAACTTAGCTTCGTTAATAAATAATTTATGATTATAATGAACCAATCCAGGTTCATAAAAATAAGTTTTCAAGAGTTAATATTGGAGGAAAAAGGTTTGTTTAAAAACTTAACTAAAATATTATGGAATCTGACCAGCTGCGATCATCAGAAGATCGAGCGTATATATTGGTTATTTTCTCTAATGATTGCCGCCCTTGCCACCAGCGCGGCTTTCGCTGCTGCATATTATACTTTCAACGCATATGTAGAAGCTGCCCGACAGGCAGGTATCGCTCAAAAAGCTTTAGATAGCTCTACTAGGCCTTGGCTCTTCATTGATCGCCTTGCACTGGAAGGACCTTTGGTCGTACAGCAAGGGAATGTTTCTCTGAAAGTAAAGGCCGTAATGAAAAACTATACTCAATCGCCAGCCCTTGGAGCAACGCTTGTAGCAAAGCTTCAGCAGATCCGACCCGGATTTAACTACCCACAGAAAGAAACGAAAACGATCTGTAATGAATTTAGAAACGATACAATGTTGAATTCATCTGTTATAGCAAACGAGTCAACTCTATCATGGCCTGCAGCCGCGACCAAAACAATTGATCGGAATGGTCTGTTTCCTTCTGCGAAAAGCGATAAAAAGTATACTCAGCTCTCGCTGGTTTGCTGTCTGAACTATTTCGGACTGGATGGCAAGTCACATCAAACGGCAGTTCATGCCCAAATATCAAACAACCAACAAAGCATCTTCTTCGATCCCGACCAAGGGACGTTTGAGCCAAATGATATAAATATGAATATCGATTATATGATTCCGAACGATTCCAATTGACAAGATTCAATTGATAAATAAGTTCAGAGCAGTACATCTTCAGGTCTATGACTTAAACACACGAAGTCAAGCCGCCGCCGAGTGATCCAACCCAATCGCCGCCAGCCGCACCGTCTTCGGCAGCAGATGCGTCCCGCCCTCGTAGTACCGCCACATCCTCGGCGAGACGCCCAACGCCGCCGCCGCCTCGGCTTGGCTCAGTTTCGGTGAACGCCCCAGGCGCCACGCCTTGAGCCACGCCGCGCCTTGCTCCAGGGCGAGGCGCCAGAGCGTGTCGGTCGCAATCTCCATGTCGTCGGTCCAATGGGCGTTCCAGCCCCATTCGCCGACGCGGACTTGGCTGAACGCGGCAGGGTCGTCCCGCAGGGGCGCGAACACCGCGTAGGCGTCGAGATGGGCGCCGACATCCACCGGCGTCTCCGTCCCGTTCTTCCACGTCACGATGAGGGTGCGGCCGGAGGCTGGCCGGATCGCCTTGATGCTCTGTGCGTCCACGGTCTCAGCTCCTCGTGTTCAACCGGTCCCATTCGGCCTGCAGCCGGTCGCGGTTCGCCCGCGCCCAGTCCATCGCCTCGCCGCCCCGGCGCGCCTCACCGGCCAGGACGTCCAGCGTGGCGATCACCACCAACGCGCGCCAGCCGCGCCCCTCGATGTGGAAGTGCGGCGGGTGATGGTCGTCGGCGTAGATGGCGATCTTGCAGGTGTTGAAACGCTGGATCGTCGCCATCGCCCGCCCCCATCGGCCCACATCGTATAGGCAATGGTTGCCGCAATGTCCAGCGAAAAACGGCAATGGTTGCCGCTTTGGCTGTCGCCGAGGAAGGATTGTCTCAGTCTGCCGCGTCGGGGGGACGCCGCCGCGTCAGCGCGGCGTAGAGGGCCGGCGGCAGCACCTTGCGGGCCGGGCGCATCCGCGCCAGTTGCGCGTCGGTGAGTTCGGCCGCGTCCGGGTCAGCGGCGATGGCCGCCTGGAGCGCGGCCTCGTCCTCGTCGGTGAGAAGCGGCGGCGACGCGAGGCGTGTCCCGATGCGTCGGCGCGCGGCGTCGTCCGTCATGTCCACCCCGGCAAGTCCCTTGGCCGGCGGCTGTCTTCTCACGCCGTCCCCTGTCCTGTGAACCCGCGTCGCGGAGCCCCGCCCGATGGCCGAACCCCTCGTCATCCAGTTCGCCGCCGACACGTCCCGCGCGCAATCCGCCATGGCGAGCCTCACGGCGCAGGTCGTCGGCAACATGACCCAGATCGGCGTCGCCATGGCGGGGGGCGCCGCCAACGCCAACGGCTTCGGCGCGGCCCTGGAGGGCATGAAGGCCAACGCGGTCCGGACCGCGACCGCCGTCGGCGCCGATGTCAAAGCCATCGCGGGGGCCACCGGGGCCGCCGTCGCAGCCGAGGGCGCGACCCTGCAGAGCGTCGCGTCCGCGTTCACGGCGGCCGCCGTCACCTCGAACACGGCCACGGCGAGCGCCCGGGCCGGCGTCGCCGCGACCGCGACGGCCCTCGGCACAGTGAGCGCGCAGTTGCCGGCCCTGGGGCAGCTCGCCGTCGCCCTCGGCGTGGCCGGCGGGGCCTATCTCACCATCTCGACGGCCGTGTCGGCGGCCAATGCGCAGATCGCCCGGTTCACCGCGCTCAGCGCCGAGGCCGAGCGGACCGGCTTCGGCATCGGGATCCTGCAGCGCTTTCAGGACGTGGCGAAGGAGGCCGGCCTCGCCGTCGAGGAGATCGACCACGCCCTGCGCCATGCCGCGCAGGCGACCACGCCGCGGTTCGAGCAGGACAACCCCGTCCGCAAGCAGCTCACCGACCTCTTCCAGAGCGGCTACACCGGCGACTTCCAGTCGAAGGGGCTGGCGGATTACCTCGGCGCCCGGGACGCGGAGACTCGCCTGCGCGCGGTCGTCACCGCCCTGCGCGAATTGCGCGACCTCGGCCTGTCGCTCGCGGCCGTCGATCTGGCGGAGAAGGTGTTCGGCGCCGACACGGCGGAGCGCATCCGCACGGGCCGCCTCGACATCGAGGCCATCGCCGACGCCCTCGACCGCAAGCGGGACGATCTGATCACGCAGGAACAGGTCGACCGGGCGGTGGACTTCCGGGATCGGCTGGACGCCGCCTACGCGGCCATCGCGAAGGTGCTCGAAACCTCCCTCGCGGTGACGGAGGCGGGCTACGCCATCGACCGCGCCTGGCTCGCCGTCGTCGAGACGACGGCCAGGGCCGCGGTCAACGCCGGCCAGTTCCTCGACGCGATGCTGAAGGCCGCCCGGGCCGGCGATGGGCAATCGCCCCTGGCGCCGCGCCAGCGCCTGCCGGGCGAGGGCAGCCTCGGCGCCGATCTCGGCGAGATCGCCGGCCAGTCGGCCCGGGGCCGCACCCTCTACGACAGGCCCATCGGGCCGGAGCGCCCGGCGGAGTTCATCACCGATCCGCCCGAGCCGCCCCGCCGGCCCCTGAGCTTCTTCACCGAGCAGGCCCATGCCCGGCCGGCGCATCCCCGGGACGGGGGCGCCGGCGCTGCGGCCGATCCGCTGGAGACCTTCGTCCACGGCCTGGAAAAGTCCGCGGCCGCCGCGAAAGCCGAGGCGGAGGCGTTCGATCGGAGCGACGCCGAGAAGAATGTCGCCGTCCAACTCGCGCGGGCGCAGGAAATCGCCAGCCAGAACGGACGCAGCCTCACCGAGGCCGAGACGCAGGCCGTGACGCGGGCGGCCCATGCCGTCGCGCAGTACCGCGATCAACTCGCCGACCTCGAACAGCAGCAGCGCCAGGGCGCGGAGACGGCGCGCTTCTTCGGCGACACGGTCGCCAACAGCCTCGCGGACGCGATTGTCAACGGCCGGACCTTCGCCGACATCCTGCGCGGGGTGCAGGCGCAGCTCGGCCGCGCTGCGCTGCAGGCGGTGTTCACCGGCCAGGGGCCGCTGGCCGGCCCGTTCGGCACGGCGCCCGCGGCGAGCGCCCCGGCCGGCGGCAACGCGGTGGGCGGCCTCGCCGGCCTGTTCGGCGGTGGGTTCTCCCTCGCCGGGTTCGATCCGCTGCCCGCGCATTTCGCGGCCAATGGCGGCCCGGTCCAGGCCGGGCAACCCGTCACCGTGGGCGAGATGGGCCGCGAGGTGTTCGTGCCGCAGCAGAACGGGACGATGTTTCCCCTGGCGAAGGGCCCGGGGTGGGGCGCCGCCGCCGGGCCGATCGCGCTCACGGTGGATGTCTCCGGGGCGCGGGGCAATCAGGAGATCATGAGCATGGTCCATGCGGGGGTCGCCGCGGGCATGGCGCAGACGGAACAGCGCATCGGCCGCAGCATCAACGGCATCGTCGCCAACGGGCGGCGGCGCTACGCCCGGGCCTGACCGATGGCGATCTTCGACGCCGCCGGCCGCGCCGCAGCATCGGGTGAGGCCGTGAACGGCGCCCTCCTGGCCTTCTTCGACTTCCTCGACGCGCCGACCCGCGTGCATGACGGCTTCGGCCCGCTCCTGGCCGGCGGACAGGTGTGGCAGGGCATCGGCGTCCTCGGCGCGGTCTCGGACATCGAGGCGGCGGTCGGCGGGCAGGCGCCCCCGGTCACGTTCACCCTGTCCGGGACGGGCGACGCGATCCGCGACGACGTGCGGAACGCCCGCACGAAGGTGAAGGGGCGGGCCTACTCCGTCAGCCTGCAGTTCTTCGGCGACGCTCTCCGCCCGCTCGGCAACCCTTACATCCTCTATCGCGGGGTCATGGACCGGCTCGTCCACCACGCGTCCGACGTGAACACCTGGACCGCGCAGCTCACCGCCGAGACGCTGTTCGCCCGGCGCGGTCTCCCGCCCTTCGGCAGCCTCACCGACCGGGATCAGCAGCGCCGGTATCCCGGCGACACCGGCCTGTTCATGATCCCCGCCATGCAGAACCGGAGACGGCCGTGGAACCCGGCGATCCCCGACCGATGATCGCCTACCTGCGGCAGGCGGCGCGCGAGCCCTTCGCCTGGGGCGTCTCCGATTGCGCGCTGTTCATGGCGGATTGGGTGCGCGTCGCCCGGGGCGTGGACCCTGCCGCGTCCCTGCGCGGGCGCTACCGCTGCCATCTCGGCGCGGCCCGTCACATCCGCCGCCGCGGGGGCATGGAGGCGATGGGCCGGGATCTGGCGGCGCAAGCGGGCCTGCCCGAGACGACGGCCCCGGGGCCGGGGGATATCGGGTTGGTGCGCGATCCGCTGGCGGGCCCGGTCTTCGCGATCCGCACCCGGATCGGATGGGCGGCCAAGGGACCCGGGGGCCTCGCGCTCGGCGCCTTCCCCGTCATCGTGGCGTGGCGCATCTGATGCCGGCGGCGATCGGGACCGCGCTGCTGGCGGAGACGGCGCTCGCCGGCACGACGATCTTCGGCGTCACGACGGCGACGGTCGTGGGCTACGCGGTCATCTCCGGGGCCTTCCTCGCCCTGCAACAGGTGGTCGAGGCGCTGACGCCCGCCCAGAAGCGCAACGACGCGCAGGTCACGGTGCGCCAGGCGATCCCGCCGCGCCGGGGCGGGCACGGCCGCGAGAAGCTGGGCGGCGCCATCTTCTTCCTCGACGTGCAGGGCGGCGTGCTCACACGCGGCGTCGTGCATTTCGCCGGGAGGCTCTGCCACATCCGCGAGGTCTGGCTCGGCGACGTCCGAACGGGCCTCGTGGCCCAGAATGGCGGCGTGGTCCCCGACCGCCTCTACCAGGGCAAGATCGCCATCGAATCCTACCTCGGCACCGACGACCAGGGCGTCTCGGCCGCCCTGTCGCGCTACGGCTACTGGACCCCCGCCGCGCGCCTGAAGGGGCTGGCCTACAGCGTGGTCGTCGCGACGCCCCTGAAGCACGGCGAGAAGATCTTCCCAGAGGGCGCGCCCGACGTGCGCCTCGTGGCCGATCTCGTGGCCTGCTACGACCCGCGCAACCCGGCCCACGACCCGGCCGACCGGGCGACGTGGGCGTGGTCGGACAACGCCGCCATCGTCCTGCTCGACTATCTGCACGACGGGAGCGGCTACGGCATCCCGTTCGGCGAGATCGACCTCGACAGCTTCGCCGCCCTGGCGGACGTCTGCGACGAGGACGTGCCGCTGCTGTATCCGAGCCCGGAGGGGGACACGCACGGGCCTGCGGCTCTCGCCGGCCGGCCTGCCGGCCTATGGCGAACCGACCGTGCGCCTCGTCCTGCCGTCCTTCGGCATCGACGCCACCTTTACGCCCTCGGCCGGCAAGCTCACCGGGCCGTTCAAGGCCGAGCCCGTGCTCGATCTCGCCTCGCTCGATGCCTCAGCCTATGCATGGTCCCCGTCGGAGGAAGGCACTGCGCCACCGCTGCCGGACGCGAGCTCGCCCGCGCCGGCAGCGGTCCCGACCGGCGTGGCGTATCAGGCGATCCGCACCAGCACCGGGGGGCAGGTCACCGGCCTCGCGGCCCGCTTCACCGCGAATCCGGTCGCGGGGCGGATCGACCTCGTGCTGATCGGTCGGTTCAGGGCCGCCGGCACGGGCGAGTGGGCGGACATGGCCAGCCAGGACGGCGCCGCCGTGGCCGGGCCCCTCGACGACGGCGGACAGTACGAGGCGCAGGTGGCGTGGCTGTCCAGCACGTCCATCGGCGACTGGGGCGACACGATCCCCTTCACCCTCGCGGCGGACACGACCCCGACCGGCGCGCCGGCCGGTTTCGCGGTGACGGGCGGCCCGGGCCAAGCGCGCTTCGCCTTCACCGCACCGAACGCGGCCAACTTCGCCTCCGCGCGGCTCTACCGATCCACCACCACCAGTTTCGCCAACGCGGTGGCCGTGAAGACCTTCAACGGGGCGCCGAACCAAGCCTTCGACGGGACGGACGCGCGCCCCGCCGGCACCTGGACGTACTGGGTGCGGGCCTTCAACGCCTCCGGCTTCGGCGACGCGTCGAGCACCGCAGGCCCGATCACGGTGACGGTGGCCTGATGGCGGATCGGCCCTGGAACCCGATCCTCGTGCCCTCCGCCGAGCAATGGGGGCTGAAGAACGCCACACGGACGGGGGGCCAGTCGTTCTCGGGCCACGAGCAGCTGACCCGATCCCCGGCCGCGCGCTGGGCCGCGTCGCTGACCATTCCCTGCGGCACCCGGGAGACGGTGCTGGCGATGCGCGCCGCGCTCGCCCTCGGCCGGTCGCAGGTCTGGATCGTCGGGCCGGTGGAGGTGTCGCGGGCGCCGTGGTTCGTGGATCCGATGACCGGCGGCGGCATCAGCTATGGGATGGGCGCGGTCGCCTCGGCCTACGATCCCGCCTTCGAGACCAATCCCGACACCGCGTCGGCCCTGGATTTTCAGATCGCCGTTCCCGCGCCGATCAATACGGCGACGTTGACGATCCAGCGCAATCGAGGTGGCTTGCTCCAGCCTGGCATGATGTGCTCGATCGCCGGCCGTCTCCACCTCATCACCTCCTTGCTGACGGGCGATCCCGGCGCCGACGTCGGTGATGCGAAGCCAGGGCAGATCGACATCGAGGTCCGTCCTTGGACGCGCGCCGACTATCCGGCGGCCACCCCCGTCGAGTTCGGGCGCCCGGTCTGCCGGATGCGCCTCGCCTCGGACGATACCGGCGCACTGCACTTGCAGCTCAGTCGAGCCGGGTCGGTGTCCCTCGACCTGATCGAGGCATTCTGATCCTCAGGAGTTTCCATGTCGCTCCCCGGGCCGTCACCGGCGAATTCGCCGGCACAAAACTATGCCGCCATCGGTGCAGCGTTCGACTTGCTGGACAATCTCCAGCAACAGGGTCGAAACCTCTCCTCGGCCATCGACAGCCTCGGCCACAGCGCGGCTCAAGCCGACAGCCTGTTGCGCGCTGGTATCGACGAGGAAGCCGCCGCTCGTCAGGCCGCGGTCTCGGGGCTCGGCCGCACGATCGACTCCGCTTTCCTCGCGGCGCTGACGGCTCTGCTCGCCACGGATCAGCCCGGCGAATGTCCTGCCGCCTTCACCGGCGGTCCGCTCGGGACCACGGCCAGCACCTCGCCGCTGGACCCCGCCGGCAGTACGCCGTTCGCGTTCGGACGCGCCTATGCCGTCACCGGCGGCGGCACCATCGCCCCTCGCGTCGCGATCCGGTGGGACCTTGACGCGATCTATGTTCTGAGGACGCGCTACTGGCGCATCGCCGACGTGCTCGATCCGAACAACAACGCGGTCGACATCGGCATCCAATGGCTCGACCAGGCCGGAGGCGATGCCGGCTCGGCTCTGGTGGCGCGGGACAGCAATCTGCGGGTGCAGGACGGCCCGCGCACCGTCAGCGTCCGAGTGCCGTCGCCGCGTGGTGCCGGGCCGGTCATTGCGCCGCCGGCGGGGGCCCATTCCTGGCGGCCATTCCTGCGCGCCTACGGCTCGGATGGAGCCACCGGCGTCTCGCTTCTCGGCGCGCGGGATGTGACCTTCGCCGGGCTCTACGCGCCGGATGTGAGCGCCATCGCCGCGCGCCTCGGCACGGTCGAAGGACAGCTCGCCGCCGGCCTTCCGCTCACCGCGCCGATCCTGCCGTCCTACGCCGTCGCCGACCTGCCCCGCCCGGGCCGTCGCGGGCGCAAAGCCTTCGCCTCGGACGGCCGCGCGCCGAACGCCGCCGGCCTTCTCGAAGCCGCCAACGCGGGCACGGGCGTGGAAGTCACCGACAACGGAAGGGCCTGGGTCATCGCCGGGACCAATCAGCAGGTGCAGGCATGAACGCGATCACGCCCCTCCAGCGCTGGAAGCGCGACGACTGGACGATCCCCTGCACGCTGCAGGATGCATCGGGAACAGCCGTCGATCTCACCGGATCACAACTGTTTGGCGAACTGTGGCTGCCGGGCTACCAGACGTTTCAACCGCTCACCCCCGCCAATGGCGGCATCGTTCGGGTGTCCGATGGGCAGGGCAAGTTCAAGGTCGTTGCCCCGCGTGCGCTCACCGCCCTCGCGACCAGCGGCTTCGCAGGGAGCGATCCCAGGGAGAGGACCCGCATTCTCGTCTATCGGATCGACACCTTGGGCACGCGGCAGACCCTCGGGGTCATCGTCTTCGACGTCTTCGACGTGGCGGACACCCGCACGATCGATCAGATCCCGGCGGCGGCTCTGGTCTCGCAGAGCACCACGCTGACCTTGATCGTCGCCACCGCGCAGGGCGCAGCGGGCCCCTCGCAGATCGCGGCGGCGGCGATCACAGATGGCACCGAGATCGGGCGGTCTGTCCTGAGGGCGACGGACGCCGCGGCGGCTCGCGCGGCTCTGGGCGTGCCGTCCATCGGACGCTCGGCGGTCAACGACACGAACTACCCGGTGAAGGCGACCGACACCTATGTCGGCGTCGCCGCGCTGACGGCTCCTCGCACGCTGACACTCCCACCGGCCGCCACCTATCCGCCGGGGCAGCCCCTCTGCATCGCGGACGAGAGCGGCGCCTGCGGGACGAGCAACCCGATCATCATCGCGGCGGCAGGGCAGGACAGCATCGGCAGCGAGCCGAACGTGACGATGCAGAGCCCCTACCAAAAGGCCGTGCTCCACTCCAACGGCAGCAACCTGTGGACCCTGTGATGCCCTTCTCACGCTTCGTCGCGGCGGCGCTGACGGCGCTCGCCTTCCCCTCGGCATCCGCCCAGGCCGATCAGCTTCTGGGACCGGGGCGGATCGACAGTGCGGGACGGGTCATCCTGCCCGGCGGTCCTGCGCTCGGCCGATGGCAAAACAACTTGTACACCGCGACGCCCGACAACCTGAGCGTCGCCAAGCCCGGCAACAGGATCCCGTTCCAGCGTCCCGAGAGCGGCGCCGTCGTCCGTAGCTACGACGACAAGATGCAGGACACGCTGCAGGCCGCCGATTTCGGGGTGAAATGCGATGGCACCTCCGACATCGTGCCGGCCCTGGCCAGGGCGCTCAACGCGGGCAAGGGCTACGTGGCGGGGCGGGAGATCCTGCTTCCGCCGGGCCTCTGCGCCTATGGCAGCACAACCTTACTGTCAGGCAGCAACATCACGATCAGCGGCGCGGGTCGCGACAAGACGGTGATGAAGCCCCTCGCGCCCGGTTACGCCGCGTTCCAGATCGGCAATCCGTCCGATGTGAACCCATGGGTGGCGCCGAACGTCGGGGCGTTCTCGACGGCGCTGATGTCGCTGCGCAACTTCACCATCGACACGATCGGCAAAGGCTCGGGCGCCATCATCATCGACAAGAGTTCGACCCAGACGACGCTCGACGGCATGGGGTTCAACGGCAATCCGCCGGGCGGCTATCTCGTCCTGGCCTACGGCGACACGGTCAAGATCAGCAACGGCAGCTGTTATCTCGGTGACCCGACCGCTTGGTGCTACGGCTTCGATACCTGGGGTCACAACCACGAAATCACGGGCAACACGCTCTACGGGTTCGGCGGCTACGGCAACGGCGGGAACGGCGTCCGTATCCTGCAGACGCAGTACGGCATCCCGAAGGTCGCGATCAGCAGCATCACCTCCGCGGGCGGCGTCGCGACCGTCACGACGTCCTCGCCGCACGGTTACACAACCGGCACCTATGTCGCCATCCGGGGGGCGGCGCAGGCCGCCTACAACATCACCTACTCGGCGCCGATCACCGTCACCGGGCCGGCGACCTTCACCTATCCCGTCTCGGGTTCGCCGGCCTCGTCCGCCACGGTGGCGAGCGGACAGACGCTCTACGCCACCAGCGACGTCTACGGCACGGCTCACCGGATCGAGGGCGCGGTGATCTCGCGCAACTTCTTTCTGCTCGGCGGCCCCCAGGCCATCGAGATCAATTCGAGCCTCTATACCCGCGTCATCAACAACGTGGTCGATCAGGCCATCGTCCGAAACATCACAGTCCAGAACAACGCAGCCGAAGCAGGCATCATCAGCAATTACATCGGCTCGGCCGGAGCGACGACCAATCCCAGCAATATCGGCATCGAGATTGCGCCCAACGTCGGCTGGGGCACGAAAGTCGTCGGCAACGACTTCCTGAATCTCAACTTCGGCCTCGTCGCGGACAGCGATGGTTCGGGCGCCATCCCCGATCTCGCCGTGATCGGCAACAACTTCAACCTGATCGGAACCGCCTCGCTTGTGCTGAACAGCGTGCGGAAGGGCGTCATCACCGGCAACATCGACAGCGGGTCGCCCGCGGGCGGGTCGGTTTGGACCGCCGCAGCCTACTCGCCCGGCACCTACGCGATGGCGGGCAACATATGGTCGGCCAGCCCGTCGACCGTGTGGGATACGGCGAGCAGCTACACCACCGGCAACGTCAATGGCCGCTATTCCGGAGCCGTCCGGCAGGTCGTCACCGGCAGCGCCAACGGAACGGCCTACCCTGCCAACGCGACCGCCCCGCAGTTCGTGGGGGCCGGCATCTCGAGCAACGAGAGCACCGTCAACATTCCGATGCCCTTCGCCGGGACGCTGCGGAACTTGACCGTCGCCACCAACGCCAGCCCCGGCACCGGGCAATCCTACACCGCCATCGTGATCGTCAACGGGGGACAGACCGCCCTGGCCTGCACGATCACCGGTGCCGTCCAAGCCTGCACCGACACGTCGCGCGCGGCGCCCGTCGCGGCGGGACAGACCTTCTCGCTGCAGGTCACCGGAAGCAGCGGCTCGGCGGCGGCCTTGTTCCGGTTCAGCGCCGAATTCGATCCGATGAACTGACGCAAGGGGGGGCATCTCCCGGGCACACCCGTCTCCTCCGGACGCGCGCATCGGCTGACGCAGCGCCCGAGCGCCTGCGTCACGGGACCATCGCCGTGCCGACGGTCCTTGAAGGCGTCGGCACCGTCAGCATCTGCGCCGCCGCAAAAGGGCGCCGCAAGCGGGCGCCGCTCGACCCACCCCCATCGCGAGGACGACATGACGGCCCTGCCGAGCCCCAACGCTCGCGCCGCGTTCCTTGCTGCGGCCCGCCTTGCCCCGTTCCCCGGCTGGCTCTCGCCGGGGCAGGTCACCGGCCTGGAGACGATCCTCGGCGCCTGCCCACCGGATCTCGGCGTCGCGCAGACGGCCTACTGCCTCGCGACCGCCTTCCACGAGACGGCCCGCACGATGCAGCCGATCGAGGAGTTCGGGCGCGGCCGGGGCAAGCCCTACGGGCCGAGCGGCTTCTGGGGCCGGGGCTACGTGCAGCTCACGTGGCGGGCGAACTACGCCCGGGCGAGCGCGCGCCTGCACGCCCTGGGCCTTTTGGCGGGGGACGAGGATCTGGTGGACCGGCCCGCTCTGGCCCTGCGGCCGGACGTGGCGGCGGCGATCCTGTTTCACGGCATGGGCGAGGGCTGGTTCACCGGGGCGCGGCTGTCGGACTTCTTCGGCCCCGGCCGCTGCGATCCGGTCGGCGCCCGGCGCATCGTGAACGGCACCGATTGCGCCGGGCCGATCGCCGGCTACCACGCCGCGTTCCGGGCGGCGCTGACGGCGGCGATGCGCTGCCCGGACCCGGCGCCACCCCCCGATCCGCCGACGGCGTCCCCCGACCCGAGCCTGCCCCAGCCCGCCCCCTCCGGCGGGCTTTTCCGTGGCCCATGCCCGGCTCCCGCGACCGCCCGGCCGGGCTGGTTCGGCCGCCTCCTCTCCACCCTGCGCGACAACCTGCGGAAAGGCGCCTGACCCATGAGCTTCCTCGCGATCCTGCCGGCGCTGCTCGGCGCCCTCGCCCCGATCCTGCAGAAGGCGATTCCCGACGAGGGGCAGCGGATGCAGGCGCAGCTCGACCTGCAGCGCGCCCTGCTCGACGGGCAATCCGACCTCGCCCGCGCCATGGCGGAGGTGATGAAGGCCGACGCCGCCTCGGAAAGCGCGCTGACGCGCAACGCCCGGCCGATCACCGTGCTGTGGGCGCTGGCGATGATCACCTGGGTGGGGGTGGCGGCGCCGCTGCTCGGCCTGCAGGCCGAGGTGGTGAAGGCCCTGGCCGGCGTGCCGGAGTCCCTGTGGTCGCTGCTGACGCTCGGGATCGGCGCCTACATGGCGGCGCGCACGGCGGACAAGTTCATCGAGGCCAGGGTGACCGAGGCCAGGGTCGCTGAGGCCAAGCGGTGATCCGCACCCCGGAGGCTGCGCCGATGTCGCCGACCTTTCCCCACGGGCCCACCGACGAGGAGCGCGCCGCCCTGCCGGGCCGGGTGTCGAAGCTCGAATCGAACCTCGACACCCTGCGCCGGGACGTGGCCGACGAGTTCAAGGAGATGCGCTCGGAGAACCGCCGCCAGACGGAGGCGATCCTGGCCAAGATCGAGGCGCAGGGCCGCGACTTCTCGGACGCCCAGGCCGAGGCCCTGCGCAAGGGGCAGTTCTCGCTGTCGAGCACGTTCAAGACGCTGGTCACCGCCGGCGGCTTCCTGCTGGCCATCGTCGGCGCCGGCGCGACGGCCCTCAAGGCGCCGATCGAGGCCGACATCGCCCGGGACCGGGCGGACATTCAGGACTTGAAGCGCACGACGATGGGCCGGGAGGAGCTGCTGGTGCGGCTGCGGTTGATCGAGCGAGAGGCGGGGAGGGGCTGGCCGTGATTGGGCGGGGTTCGGTCGTATCAGGGGTGGGGCAACAACACGGAGGGGATCAGAAATCTGCTTTCCGTTGGGGGTGGTTTTCCGCCAGTCTACCTCCAAGCGGCTTTGCCATGGAGCGGACCTCGTTTCTGCGCACCACACTCCTCTCCAATCGTTGCCGATGAGCCGTTGCGCATTTCAATGCAGAATCTCTTTTATATGAGGCACATAAGATCGCTTTTCTCATTTGCCTTAGTATAATTATACCAAATCTGATACGTAATCGTTATTAAGCATTTTTTATGGGTGTTGTGCCTCAATAGGACTATATCGATTTTCAAGAAGTTGGACACAATGCTGTTCGGCAATCAGAAGTTGCAAGCTCAGCTGAAGGCGCTTGACGCTTCACACGCGTTGATCGAGTTCGATCTCGCCGGCAAGGTCGTCACTGCCAATCCTAATTTCCTGGCGGTCCTCGGCTACAGCCTCGAAGAGATCCAGGGGCGGCACCACTCCATGTTTGTGGATCCGGCTGACCGGGAGAGCCCCGCCTACCGGACCTTCTGGGAGGCCCTGCGCCGCGGCGAACATCAGGTCGCCACTTACAAACGCATCGGCAAGGGCGGCAAGGAGGTCTGGATCCAGGCGAGCTACAGCCCGCTCATCGGACATAACGGCAAGCCTTATGGCGTATTCAAATGCGCCACCGACATTACCGCACAAACGCTGCGCAACGCGGATTTCGAGGGCAAACTGAACGCTCTTGAACGGTCGCAGGGCATCATCGAGTTCAACCTCGATAGCACGATCATCACCGCCAACGAGAACTTCCTCGCGTCGGTCGGCTACAGCCTCGACGAGGTGAAGGGCAAGCGCCACGCGATCTTCATCGATAGGGCCGAACGCGAGAGTGCCGACTACCGGACCTTCTGGGAGGCCCTGCGCGGCGGTGAGTTCCAGCAAGCCGAATTCAAGCGCATCGGCAAGGGGGGCCGGGAGGTCTGGATCCAAGCCACCTATAATCCAGTCCGCGATGCGTCCGGACGCATCGTGAAGGTGGTGAAATTCGCCACCGACATCACCGAGGCCGTTGCTGAGCGGCTGCGGCGAGCCGAGCTGCAGAGAGGTGTCGATCGAGACCTCGACGGCATTGCCATTGCCCTTGCTCAGACCTCGCAGCAGGCTGTCGGTGCGGCTAGCGCCGCCGAGGAAGCCTCCGGCAACACCCAGAGTGTTGCCGCTGGATCCGAGGAGCTGGCCGCCTCAGTCGGTGAGATCAGCGGGCAGGTGAACCGCGCTCTGCAGGTGACGGGACGAGCTGTCGAGCAGGCAGTCGCCACCTCGACCGTCGTTGCCGGCCTCGCTTCCGCCGCTCAGCGGATTGGCGAGGTGGTCGAGATGATCAACTCGATCGCCGGGCAGACGAACTTGCTTGCGTTGAACGCGACGATCGAGGCGGCACGGGCCGGTGAGGCAGGCAAGGGCTTCGCGGTTGTGGCTTCCGAAGTGAAGACCCTCGCGGCCCAGACCGCCAAGGCGACCGAGAGCATCAGCACTCAGATCGCGCAGACGCAAGCCGCCGCGAACCAAGCGGCCGTTGCCATCGCGGGCATCGGTGACACGATCGGGGAGGTCAACGAGATTTCCTCAGCGATCTCGACGGCCGTAGAGCAGCAGGCCGCCGTCGCTCAGGAGATGTCGAGCAACATGCAGGCCATGACTCAAGCCGTGGCGGAGATCAGCCGCAGCGTCAGTCTGATCGCCACCTCGACTCAGGAGGTTAATACCTCAACGCGGCTTGTGCGCGAGGCGTCGCGCGCCATGGTGGCTTAACACCGTGAGTTGCTGCCGCTTCTGCTTCAGCGATTTTCGTCTCAGGTGCATGCTGTTCTAAGACCACCCCGAGCCGAAGTTGTCGGACGACTGACTGGCGTCCGCTTTGAAGGAGTGCCGACAGCGCTCCCGGCGACTAGGTTGGGTCGGAAGCAGGAGGGCTGCTCCGGGTGGAAAGTCGATGTTCTGCTTTCGGTGCGAGAGACAGGAAAGCAGACGATATCCGATAGTTGACGTAGCTCGAAAATGGCCCCTGCGCGCAGTCTGTCTGGGTTGTGCGCGCAGGTGACATCGTTGTGCTTTAGCGAATGCCGCCGCTGGCGGTGATGTTCTCGCCGGTGAGCCAGCGCGCATCATCGGACGCAAGGAACGTCACGACGCCCGCGATGTCATCCGGCCGGCCAGCGCGGCCGAGCGGTGTCTGTGCGACCATCCCAGCCTCCATCTCCGAGCCGGAGATGCCGGCCGTGTGCGTGCCTTCGGTCACCACATAGCCA
>NZ_BPQX01000029.1 GCF_022179525.1 Methylobacterium persicinum | reverse complement strand
TAAAACGCCGCAAAAGCCCTGTCGCAGGCGCGCCAGGGCTTTTGCGGCGTTTTACAGACACGGCTGTCGCCTCCATCTCGATCGAAGCCCTAGCGCAGGGCGGAAAAATCCGTGGGGGCGAGGAAGCTGTTCTCGATCCGCACCACGATGGGGCGGTCCTTCTCGGTCTCGGCGCGCTTGGCGATCCATTCGGGGTCGGCCTGGAAGGCGTTCCAGCGCTGCTCCCGTTGGGCCATGTCGTCCCATTTGAGGAGATAGGTCAGGGCGTGGTTGTCCGGCCCGACCAGGGTGGTCCAGAATCCGACCTGCTCGATGTCGTACTTCTTGAAGAAGTCGAGGGTCGTATTGCGAAACCGGTCGAGCAGGGCCGGGAGCCGTGTCGGGGCGCAGTAATAGACGCGCATTTCGACGATCATCGCATGTCCTTTCAGTGGGCGGGTTCACCCCGGGGCGGCAGGTCTACCCTGGCGATCCAGCCTTCGGTATCGGGAAAGGCCGGCGGGTAGAGGGACAGGACCTGCGGGTCGTGCCCCGGAACGATGTGGGCGTCGGACCCGGCCAGCCGGCGCACGGTGGCGTAGCCCTCGAACATGTCGCCGACGTTGTAGACGATCGGGTAGGCGAGCCCCCGATGAAGGTTTGCGAAGTAATGAGTCGCGTCCGAAGCGAGGACCACGAAGCCACGCTGCGTGCGCACGCGCAGGATCTGAAGGCCGTCGGAATGGCCCCCCACCCGGTGCAGGGTGATGCCGTCGGCGAACTCGTCCTCGGGGTCGCGGAAGACGAGCCGGTCATCGAAGAGGCGGTCCACCATCGCCTTTACGTCCTCGGCGGCGAAGGCGTGGCGGAGGCCCTGGTGGCACATGCACCGCCCGGTGCAGAAGGCCATCTCCCGCTCCTGCACGTGGAACCGGGCGGCGGGAAACAGGTGGTTGTTGCCCGCATGGTCGTAATGCATGTGCGTGACGACGACGTCCGCCACATCCGCCGCCGCGATGCCGATCCGGGCGAGCCCCTCTTCCACCGGATGGACGATGGTGCGGCCCCGCTTTTGCGCCATGGGCCGGTCGAAGCCCGTATCCACCAGCAGTGTGCGCTCGGCGTTGCGGACCACCCACACGAAGTAGTCCATCGGCATGGGCCCGTCGTGGATGTCGCCGCCGATGAAGTTCTCCCGCGCCATGCGAGCGTGCTGCGCGTACTTGATCGCGTAGATCTCGTAGGCCGCGCCTTCCATGCGGGCATCTCCGATCCCGGACGATCGATTGCCTCGATCCGTCTCCGGCGGAACCGTGCCCGCCGATTAACCTCCGATTATCATATTGTCGGACAATGCGTCAATCTACAGGGGAAGGGGACGGTGTATCTACGCCGCCAGATCGCCCCGGTCCGGCCCACCCGGAGCCGGATGGGTGAAGTGGGAGAAGGTCGCGATCGGGCTCGGGCGGCCCATCAGGAAGCCCTGGACTGCGGCGCAGTTCTCCTTGACCAGGAACCTCAGCTCCTCCTCGGTCTCCACTCCCTCCGCGAGGACGGGCATCCCGAGGCCGCGACCGAGGCCGAGGACCGAACGGACGATGGCGGCCGTCTGCTCGTTCGAATCGACTGTGCGGATGAAGGAGGCGTCGATCTTGATCTTGTCGAAGGGGTAGGACCGCAGGTTCGAGAGGGACGAGTAGCCCGTGCCGAAATCGTCCATGGCGATGCGCACACCGATGGATTTGAGCTGGCGCAGGGTTGCCTGGGCGCGGGCGGGCTCGCGGATCAGGGCCGTTTCGGTGACCTCGATCTCCAGCCGCTCCGGGGCCAGCCCGGTCTCGTGCAGGACATCCTGCACCAGGGGCACGAGGTTCGGGGCGTGGACCTGGACGCCCGAGACGTTCACCGCGACCGTCAGGGGGTTCTTCCAGGTTGCCGCCTCGCGGCAGGCCTCACGCAGGACCCATTCGCCGAGTTGCAGGATGACACCGCTCTCTTCCGCGACCGGGATGAAGATGGCGGGCGAGACCGCCCCGCGCTCGGGATGCTGCCAGCGCAGCAGCACCTCGAACCCGATCACCGCGCCCGTCGCGGCGTCGCTCTGCGGCTGGTAGACGAGGCGCATCTCACCCCGGGCGACGGCGTAGCGTAGATCGTGCTCGAGGAGCCGTCGGTCGCGGACCTGGGCGCCCATGGTCGCCTCGAAGAACCGGTAGGTTCCCCGGCCCTCGGACTTCGCCCGGTAGAGGGCGGTGTCGGCATAGCTCAAGAGCAGGGTGCGTTCGTCGGCGTTGTCCGGGTAGAGGGCGATGCCGATGCTGGTGGCGATCGTCGGGCCGGCGACCTCGCGGCTCTCGCCGCGAAGGGCCTCCAGCATCGCCTCGGCGAGGCGCCCCGCCGAGACCGCGTGGTCGCAGGGCATCAGGACGGCGAACTCGTCGCCCCCGAGCCGGGCCATGAGCTGGTTCTCGTCCAGGAGGCCGGATACCGTCCGGGCCACCGTGACGAGGAGGGAGTCCCCCGCTTGGTGGCCGAACAGGTCGTTGACCTCCTTGAAGCGGTCGAGGTCGAGGCACAGCACCGCGAGCTTACGGCCGGTCGCCGCCGCGAGCTTCATCTCCCGCTCGAGGCGCAGGTTGAAGCTCGCCCGGTTGGCGAGGCCGGTCAGGGGGTCGTGATGCGCGAGGAACTGGATCTGGCCCTCGGCCTTCCGCCGGGCCCGCAGGTCTCGCACGGCGACGGCGTAATGGGGGGCGTCGCCATAGGTGACGGGGCGGACGATCAGTTCCACGGGGATCGTGCCACCGTCGGCCCGGATCAGCTCGGCCTCGATCGGCTGGTCGGGTGTGGCGGCAAGGGCGAGGTGCGTCTCCGTCTCCGGCAGGAACTGGGAGAGGTTCAGGCCGCCGAGATCCGGCGCGGGCAACCCGACCAGGGCGCCGAAACTGTCGTTGCCGTTGACGATGGTCGTCCCCCGGCACACGAGCAGCCCTTCGACGGCGGCGTTGGCGAGGCTGTTCATCCGCTCCCCCGCCAGGGTCCTCTGCCGGCGCTCGCGCAGGTCGAGCAGCAGAGCGCCGACCGCCATCAGCAGGATCACCACGCTCGCGGCGGCCACGCCGACGCCGAGCCAACGGGCCGGCAGGGCCGTATCCGGGATGGCGACGGTGGGGTCCGGCACGATCGTGACCGCGCCCATCGCGGTGAAGTGGTGGCCGCAGATCGCCAGAAGGATCAGCAGCGCCCCCGCACTGCGCGACCGCAGGCCGTGGCGGGTCAGCCCGATCTGAAGGCCAGCCCCGCCCAGCACGGCGCCGAGAACCAGCGAGACGGCGACGAGGTCCCAATTCCACACGATGTGGCCCGGCACCTCGAAGGCCGCCATGCCGGTGTAGTGCATCGCCGCGATGCCCGCCCCCAGGACGATGCCGCCGAAGACCGGCGCGAACGGAAGGGCGGTCCACAGGGCCAGGGCCAGCCCGGCGCCGGTGATGGCGACGGCATAGGCCAGGGACAGCACCGTCAGTCCCGTCTCGTAGCCCGTCGGCATGCTCGGCTCGAAGGCGAGCATGGCGATGAAGTGCGTCGCCCAGATTCCGGAGCCGCCCGCGACGGCCGCGACCCCGATCCAGGCCGCCTGCCAGCGACCGGACGTCCGGCGGGCATGGTGGAGCAAGACGATGCACGCGGCCGATGCCAGCGAGCAGATGAGCGCGGCGAGGGCGACCAACCAAAGGTCGTGCTCACCGATGAAACAGCCCAGCACCGTCAGCATCAGTCGACTATCGTTTTATATGAGGCCCCACCTTCACCGTAGGTTGCAAGAATTAAACTTTTCTTCCGCGCGTGGCGCTATGCTCGACCGGATGCTGAGACAAGTTGAAGCATACGGCCGCGATGCTTTCGACTCCCACGAGTCTAGCCTGAGTTAAGATCGATCGTCCGGCGAACGACCGGGGACCGCCCGTCGCGGAACGGCCCCCGGCATCCGGCATCCTCAGGCCGGGACGGCCTGGATCACGTTGCGCAGGGTGCCGAGGCCGACGATCTCCGTCTCCATCACATCGCCCGGCTTGAGGAATTCCGGCGGCTTGCGGCCATTGCCTACGCCGGGCGGCGTGCCGGTGGCGATGATGTCGCCGGGCACGAGGGTGAGGCCCCGCGACAGCTCGGCGATGATCCGGGGGACCTTGAAGTACATTTGCTTTGTGGAGGCATCCTGCTTCACCACGCCGTTGACGCGGGTCAGGAGGTGGAGGTCATTGGGATCGAGGTCGGAGGCGGGGACGATCCACGGGCCGATGGGCCCATGCCCGTCCAGGCTCTTGCCCTTGAACCACTGGCCGCCGTGCAGCTTGATCTGCATGTCCCGGGCGGTGGTGTCGTTGATGACGCTGTAGCCGAAGACATGCTTCATGGCGTCGGCTTCCTTGATGTTCTTCCCTTCCGCTCCGATGACGATGGCGAGTTCCACCTCCCAGTCGATGGCCGTCGAAACCTCCGGGTCGTAGGGAATCGGATCGTAGGGGCCGTTCACCGTATTCACGCCCTTGGTGAAGAACACGGGATGGGCTGGGTACTCCACGTTCGTCCCCCGGGCGGCCTGACCTTCGGCGAAGTGCTCGAGGTAGTTCCAGCCGACCGCGTAGACGTTGCGGGTGGGGGCCGGGATCGGGGCAAGGAGGCGGACGGTCTCGACCTGCGGACCGTCCCCGGCGGCGACCGCCCGGCGGACGGCGTCGAGGGCCTTCGGGCCCGCCTCGATCAGGGACACCATCCGCGCCGCATCGACCCCCGGAAGCGCGATGCCGGACAGGTCCACGACCCGTCCGTCCCCGCGCACGGCGCCGAGACGGGGCTCCTTCCCTGCCGCGGGCACGAAGGTGACGAGGCGCAGCATATCCCCACCCGACGGCGGGATCGGGTGGCCCGGCCCCGATGCCGGGGCAAGGGACGGTGCCTGACCGGGTGCCTGGGCCCTGGCAGGACCTGCCAGGGTCCCGGCCGCTGCCGCGGCCGCCGTGAGATTTAAGAAATCGCGCCGGGTGCTCATGAATGACGTCTCCTTCGCGCCCGCCCTTCGACGGGGCGAAGCGCGGGGAGCTTCAACCCCCTGCATTCAAAATGCAATCCGCCCCGTTGCCGAAGGGAATACCGGGAGGGTTCCGGGGCTGCCCAGACGAAGCCCCGGAACCGCCGTCAGGCCGAGGGGGCCAGCACCGCCCATTTGGCGGAGTCGGCGGGCTTCTGCTTGTAGATCTTGCCCGCGAAATCGACGTGCAACTCGGTGGGTCCACCATCACCCCGGTGGGCCAGCACCTCAAAATGCTTGGGCTTCTGGCGTGGCTCGCCCTCGAGCGTCCACCCCTCCGCCGCAACTGCCGCGCGGATGCGGGCCGGGTCAGCCGGGACGTCCGGGTGGGCGTGCCCCGGTCCGTGGTTCGGCTTCTTGTGCTCGATCCGGACAGGCTCGCGGCCCTCGGCGGAGATCGAAGTCACCTTGATCTCGGACGGGCGTCGCTCGCCCTCCAGGCGCACGGCGAGGCCGGGTGCGAGGGGAAAGGCCTGCGCGCCCTTCGGACCGAGATCGGCCAGATGGGTCTGCCCCTCCGCGTCGAGGGTGAAGCGATGTGCGAAGACGTGCTGAATCACGCCCGAAAGGGCGGTGGTGTCGTGGTGCGGCATGATCTTCTCCGTAGAGCGCCCAACCGCAGGCGCAGCCCGGAGGTCGTTGCCGCCCCGGTCGAATACAAGGGCCTCCGCGGGCGGAAACGTGAAAGGCTCGTCTGGAAGCGTGCCCTGCTGCCTTGCGCGAAATGCGCAGACAGGTTGACGCAGTGCGCAACTTGCGCACATTATCGCCAGACTATGTGGGAAAATCAGACCGTCCTCCGCAAGGATCGGCGAGTCCAGGCAAAATCTGCGCAAAACGCGCAGGGAGGAAACGACAATGCAGATCCCGATCAAGCGCGCGATCGAAAGCGTCCCCGGTGGCATGATGGTCGTGCCGCTCCTCGTGGGAGCGCTCATCGCCACTTTCTTTCCCGGTACGCCGAAATTCTTCGGATCCTTCACCGGCGCCCTGTTCTCGGGGGCGCTGACGATTCTGGCGGTGTTCTACGTCTGCATGGGCGCGAGCATCGACTTCCGGGCGACGCCCTACATCGTGAAGAAGGGCGGCACGCTCCTTATCGTGAAGATCGGCATCGCCCTGGTCCTCGGGCTGGTGTTCGGGCGGGTGCTGGGCGAGGCGCCCGTCGCGGCGGGCATGTTCGCGGGGCTCTCCACCCTGGCCATCGTCGCCAGCATGAACGATACGAACGGGGGGCTCTACATGGCCCTGATGGGCCAGTACGGGCGTCCTCGCGATGTCGGGGCCTATACGGTCATGTCCCTGGAGAGCGGGCCCTTCCTCACGATGGTGACGCTCGGCGTCGCCGGCCTCTCGGCCTTCCCGTGGCAGACCCTGGTGGGCGCCATCCTGCCGCTCGTCGTCGGCATGATCATCGGCAACCTCGACCGTGAGATGCGCGCCTTCCTGAGCCGCGCGATCCCGGTGATGATCCCGTTCTTCGCCTTCGCCCTGGGGGCGGGCCTCGATCTGACCAAGGTGTGGCAGGCGGGCCTCCTGGGTCTGGCGATGGGCGTGGCGGTCGTGGTCCTCACGGGGATCCCGCTGTTCCTCGCCGACCGCCTGACCGGGGGCACCGGCGTCGCCGGCGTCGCCGCCGCCTCCACGGCGGGCAACGCCGCGGCCGTGCCGGCGATCGTCGCCGCGGCGAACCCGGCCTACGCCGACGCCGCCGGCCCGGCCACGATCCTCGTCGCCGCCTGCGTCGTCGTCACGGCGATCCTGGTGCCCATCGTCACCGCCTGGACCGCCAAGGCTGTCGGCCGCGGCGAGACCGATCCCGCCGGGGCGTCCGTGGACGCGGCCGCCGATCCCGCGCCGGTGAGGCGGGCCTGAGATGGATCCGCGCTGGCTCATCCTCGCCGACGACCTGACCGGCGCCGCCGACTGCGCGATCGCCTTCCGCCGCCGGGGCAGCGCCGCGGCGGTGCTGTGGGGTGAGGCGGACCAGGACGAGGAGATCCCGGTCCTGTCCTACGACGCCGACAGCCGGGGCCTGTCGGCCGAGGCGGCGGCGCAGCGCCATGGGGCCGTGCTGCGGCGGCGGCACGGGGCGGGTCGGCGGCTGTTCAAGAAGATCGACTCGACGATGCGCGGCCAGCCCGCCGCCGAGACGGCCGCGACGCTCGCCCATCTCCGGGCCCGGTCAGGGCGGGCCTTCGGCGTGCTGGCCCCCGCCTTTCCGGGCACCGGGCGCACCACGGTGGAGGGTCGGGTGCAGGTCGGCGGTCGCCCGCTGGAGGAGGCGGAGGTGTGGCGGCGCGACCATACCTATGCCAGCGCCCATCTCGGTGAGATCCTCGCCTCGGCGGGAATCGGATCCTGCACCCTGCCCCTGGCCACCGTCCGCGGCGCCGGTCTCGCCGACGCCCTGGCCCGCGCCGGGGCCGGGCCTGGAGAGATCGCCGTCTGCGATGCCGAAACCGACGAGGATCTGCGCCGGATCGCCGAGGCGGCCCTCGCCGGGGCGCCGGAGGCCTTCTACATTGGCAGCGCCGGGCTGGCCCACGCCCTTGCCGCAGCCCACCCGTCGGCCGGCCTCGCACCGGTCCGGATCGCGCCGGAGGGGCGCGGCTCGCTCCTCGTCGTCGGCTCCCTCGCGCAGGTGTCGCGGGAAAGCGCGAGACGCCTCCTCGCCGATGGCGCCGTGGCGCATCTGCCGGTCACGCCGGAGACGCTGCTCACGGATGCGGCGGGCCGGGCGAAACTGGCGTCCGCCCTCGCCGAACGGCTCGGCCGGGGGGAGGACGCCCTGGTCGAGATCGTGATCGGGGACGACCCCGATATGAGCCTGGGCCCCCGGCTGGCGCAGGCCCTCGCGGAGGCGCTGGCCCCCGTTGCCTTGCAGATCGGCGCCCTGGCGGCCACCGGGGGCGAGACCGCGGCGGCGCTGCTGACGCGCTTCGCCGTCCAGGGCATTCAGCTCGCCGACGAGATCGAACCGGGGGTGTCCCTCGGGCTCACCCTGGGGCGCCTCTCGATCCCCATCGCCACGAAGGCCGGTGCCTTCGGCGATGCCGACAGCCTCGTGCGTATCCGTGACCGGCTGCGCAAAGTGCGAACCGAAGGAAGTCTGACATGACCCGTCCGACCATCGCCATCACCATGGGCGACCCCGCTGGCATCGGGCCAGAGATCATCATGAAGGCCCTGGCCCGGCCCGAGGTCCACGCGATCTGCCAACCGCTGGTGGTCGGCGATGCCGGGCGCCTGCGTCAGGCGGGCGCCATCGTCGGGTCCACGATCACGGTCGATTCCCTGGCCCATGCGGACGAGGCGCGGTTCGGCACCGGTGCGGTCCAGTGCATCGACCTGAAATGCGTGCCCGACGACCTGCCCTTCGGGAAGCTCTCCCCCGTCGCCGGGGAGACGGCGTATCGCTGCATCGCGGCGGCGGTGGAGATCGTGCAGGCGGGGCAGGCCCAGGGGATCTGCACGGCGCCCCTCTCGAAGGAGGCGCTTCACGCCGCCGGCCACAAGTTCCCCGGCCATACCGAGATGCTCGCCCACCTCACCGGCACGCCGGAAGTCTCGATGATGCTGGTCTCGCCCAAGCTCCGGGTGATCCACGTCACCACCCATATCGGCCTGATCGACGCGATCGCGCGGATCGAGCCCGGCCTCGTCGAGCGGGTCATCACCCGGGGGCACGGCGTGCTGGTGAAGGCCGGCATCGCGAACCCGAAGATCGGCGTCTGCGCCATCAACCCCCATGCCGGCGAGAACGGCCTGTTCGGCCACGGCGAGGAAGCCGAGAAGATCACCCCCGCCGTCGAAGCCTGCCAGGCCCGGGGCTGGGACGTCCGGGGCCCGCTGCCGGCCGACACGCTGTTCTTCCTTGCCGGACGGGGCGACTACGACATGGTGGTGGCCATGTACCACGATCAGGGTCACGGCCCGATCAAGGTGCTCGGCCTGGAGGCGGGGGTGAACATCACCGTCGGCCTGCCGGTGATCCGCACCTCCGTCGATCACGGGACCGCCTTCGACATCGCCGGCACCGGCGTCGCCGACGAGCGCAGCCTCATCGAGGCGCTCCGGCAGGCTGTGGAGCTGGCGCCGAAATCCCTGGCGGCCTGACGCCGCCGCGGGCATATCGGCGGCCCCACTGACGCTGAGAAGGGCGAGCGAGCACGGCGATGCGCGGGACGGAACGCCGGGCGCGGCTGCTGGAGGCGCTCGAACTCGGTGAGATCGACGTCGACGATCTCGCCCGGCGGTTCGGCGTCTCCGCCTCCACCGTCCGGCGGGATCTCCAGCACCTTTCCGGCACCAAGGCGGTGCGCCGGACCTATGGTGGGGCGATCCTCGCCGGGGGGCCGCCGGAGACCACCCTCGACCAGAGGCTGGCGATCGACGGCCCGCAGAAGCAGGCCATCGCCCGGGCCGCCCTGGCCCTGGTCTCGGACGGCGAAACGCTGATCCTGGATGCGGGCTCGACCGTGACGGCCTTCGGGCGCCTCCTGCTCGGCCGACGCCTGCGCATCATCACGAACAACCTCGCCCTGCTGCCCTGCCTCGCCCGGGCGCCGGGTATCGACCTCGTGGTGCTCGGGGGTAGCCTGAGGGCGACGAGCATGGGCACCGTCGGGCCCCTCGCCATCGAAGCGCTGCAGAGGATGACCGCCGACCGGACCGTGACGAGTGCGGACGGCGTGGTGGCCGGACGCGGCCTGTGCGAGGCGAGCCTCGATCAGGTCGCCCTCAAATCCGCGATGATGGCCCAGTCGCAGGAGACGATCGTCCTGGCCAATGCGGGCAAGCTCGGCCGCGCCGAGCAGATGGCCTGGGCCCCCCTGCCCCGGCGCTGGACCCTCGTCACCGATCCGGCCGCGTCGCAGGACCAGCGGCAGCGCCTCGCCGAGGCGGGCGCCCGCATCGTGATGGCCGGCGCCTGACGGACGCAGGCGACCGGACGGCGCCGGCCATACTCGCGACGCAATCGCCCTGCTCTCAGCGCTGGAAGGCCGAGCTTGCCAGCCATGCGGGGAGCCGGCACTCTAAGCTTGGCAGTGGGTTCGACGGGTGCATGCGGGGCACCCTTCCATCGCGCCGCACGACACGGGATGTCAGGACCATGATGACAGACGTTGTGAACGCCGGCGCCGGCGGGATGGACGAGACCGCTCCGTTCGAGAACCGGGCACGCCGTCTCAGCCGCCGGTCGTTCCTCGTGGGCTCGGCCTTCGGGGTCGGCGCCCTCGGGCTGGGTGGCTGCGCCTCCACCGACGGTCTGCTCCTCGCGGAGGCGACGAAGACCTACGGTCCGATGCCGAACGAGAAATTCCCCGTTCCCGCCGTGGATATCAGCAAGGTCGATCCGAAGTACTACCGCCGGACCGTGAGCTACGACACCAACGAGGCGCCCGGTACCATCATCGTCGATCCCAGCAAGTACTACGTCTACCGCGTCGAGGGGGACGGGACGGCCACGCGCTACGGCGCCAATGTCGGCCGCCAGGGCTTCCTGTGGAATGGGGACGCCTATGTCGGTCGCAAGTCCGAATGGGCGACTTGGACACCGCCGAAGGAGATGATCAAGCGCCAGCCCGAGGCGGCCAAATATGCCCGCGGCATGCCGGGCGGCCTCGACAACCCCCTCGGCGCCCGGACGCTCCATCTCTACCAGAACGGCGCGTATACCCTCTACACGATCTACGCGAGCAGCGATCCCGAATCGATCGGCACGGGGATCACCAGCGGCTGCGTCGGCCTGCTCACGCAGGACATGATCCACCTCTACGCCCGCACGCCGGTCAAGACGAAGGTGGTCGTCCTCCCCGCCTGACCTCCTCCGCCGCGCCGTCGCGGGAGGATTTCGGATGCGTTCGCGTGTCGGCCCCCACGCGCGTATGCTCGGGGCCGAGCGGGAGGGCTTCCATGTCCACGACCAACAGGCGCGAGCTTTATCGAAGCCCGAACGGCGACAGCTGGTACCTCGGCCGGGAGCCCGAGAGCGGCCGGGCCTTCGTGATCCATCAGCCGAACGCGCCGTCCGGCGGCCGCCTCTCCCACATCGAACTGGGGACCTTCCTCCACGGTGATGCCAAGGCCCCGGAGCAGCAGGCGCTGCTGCGCCTGATCGGCGGCCTCGTGGACGTGCCACCCTTCGCCGACCGCCCCTGACTGGGGTCAGAAGCTCCCGGTGAGATGCGAGACGATGGCGAAGGCCGCGTTCACCAGATCGTCCGGGCGACACGGTTTGTGGACGAAGCGGATGCGTTCCGAGAGGAGCCCCCCTTGTCCCGTGGGGGCACCCGACGAGATGACGACGCCGATCTCCGGCCATCGCGCCAGGATGGTGTCGACGAGTTGCCGCCCGCTCACCTGACCGGCCGGCATATCGAGATCCGTGACGACCACGCTGATATCGTCGCGTCCGGCCAGGATGATCATCGCCTCGTCGGCATGACGGGCCTCGAACACCGCCGTGCCGGCGGCAGCGAAGGCGTCGGCAGTCTCCATCAGCAGGAGCGTTTCGTCTTCGACGACGAGGACGCCGATGGTGCCCTTCGGGAGCGGGGGGCGGTACGACACGCCGTTACGGCTTCGGCCGGCCGAAATAGGCGGCGACGGTCGCAACCCGCGAACCGACTATCCTCACCGCCTTGCGCAAACGTTCGTCCGTGACGTCGAAGTGCCGCGACCACGCCTCGCGCGTGCGCCGGTCGTGGATGTCGATATGGGATCGCGGCGGGAGGTCTGTGGGCACGGAATCGGCTCCGGTATTCAGGACCCGACGACGCCGAGTATCGCAATGCCAATGGCTTGCACAGATGATGGTTGCCCGGACCCGACGAAATAAAAATATATCGATCCGCAACGGCTATCGGTGATCCAAAAATAATGATCCATCGACTTCATTTGGTGGACTGAGCGTTTTCAGCGCAGATTCCCCTGATGCGGGGCGCCGACCGTTCCCGGCCGATGCGCTCTTCGGTCCGGAGCGCAAGGGGCCTTGTCTTCTGATACGTTTAGCCCCTCCCTCAGGTCTTCCGCCGAAGCCGAAGCGGGTTCGGCGCCGTGTTGTGCGACAAGTACAAAGACCACTTTCGCTTCAGGTCGCCGATAAAACGGCGAAGACGCGCCAAACTTGGCCTTCCGGCGTTCCCGCGATCAAAAACCGAACGGGGATCTATCAATTTGACTTGCATGGGCGCACGATGCGGCATCGCCGGATGGAATTCCACTGGGCTCCGGCGGCTGAGGGCTCGATGCCCCCGCCTGTCGAGGACACAGGCGATCCGTGGCAGATATTCTCAAGTTCCGTGCGCGCCAGCCGCCATCCGGGTCGGCCTACCGGCTCTACCGGTTTGCCACGGATGGAAGCGTCCGGGAGACGGTGGTCATCCGGTCACGGACCGACGCGGTCGCCCTGCGGAAGGCCCACAGATTAGCCGACGGCACCCGATCCGAACTCTGGCTCAACGAGCGGTTCGTCGATCACATCCTGCAGACGGCCCATCCCGTCGCCGTCTCGATCCGCGTGCTGCCGGACTCTGACCGTCCCGCCAATGCCAAGACCAGGCTGGTCGGCAAGAACCCTGTAAAATCGGAGTAGAGACATGGCGCAGGAAAAGAAAAGCGGCAATCGCGAAGCCAAGAAGCCGAAGAAGCCGGTGCCGAAGGTGAATGCGGCCGCTCCCTCGACCAAGGGCACCGTCGCCGGCATCGCCAAGACATCCGGGCGCGGCTGACCCAGCCTGTTCGGCCCGTTCCCGGGCCGTGACGACAGGTGGTCCCCGGCCTTGCGCGCCTGTCTTGGGGCGGCGCGCGAAGGCCGGTGGCCCTCGCCCGTCCGCCATCCGGGTCCGGGCCGAACCCGTCTCGCTCTGGCAAGGCAAGCATTGGCGCCCCCTGGATCGCTGAATTGATACGTAGGCGATCATTCCGCCAGAATTGACGTATGATAAGATCAGACGCTGTTAATTGATATCATGCCCACGTCACGGAATTCTGTCTTCAGTGCTACTCTCTACGACTGACATTCCAGAAATTTAACGGTCGGCGCGGATGCTGATCGTCAGAGGTTACTGGCATGGCATCCGTCGGCACATTTCGGGTCTGCGAACCGGGTCAATCGTCCTTGAGGGAGACCCTCGCCGAGGCGGTCGCCTTGCCGTCCGTCCTCGCGACGATGGTGCACAGCCTGATCGAGGCGTGGCCGGCCCCTGTCTACACGCAGCCGGTCGTCACCACGCGCTTCCTGGGGACGCGCACGACCTATGTCTGCGACCCGCGCCTGATCCACAACCTCCTCGTCGACCAAGCCGGGTCCCTGGAGCGGGAGCGCTTCATGCTCAGGGCCCTGACGCCCGCCCTCGGCGCGGGCATCCTGACGGCCGACGGCGCCCATTGGCGCGAGCAGCGCAGGACCGCCGCCCCGATGTTCCGGCCCGACCGGGTGCGCAGCTTCGTGCCCGCCATGGCCGAGGCCGCCCGGGCCACCCGCGCGCGCTGGCTCGCCGACGGGTCCCCCGGCACGGTCCGGGACATCCTGCCGGAGATGATGCGGACAACCTTCGACGTCATCGTCGCGACGATGGTGTCCGGCGACAGCCGGCTGGAGGTCGGCCCGTTCGGCCGGGCGATCGACACGTATCTCGGCCAGACCGGTTGGACGATCGCGCTGGCGATGCTGAACATGCCCGGCTGGACGCCCCATCCCGGCCGGCAGGCGGGCGCGGAGGCCGCCCGTTACCTGCGCCGCTCCGTGGCCGAGACGGTCGCCCGGCGCACCGCCCGCGGGGAGCCCGGCTCCGACCTGCTCGGCCTGCTCCTGCAGGCGAGGGATCCGGAGACGGGGCAGCCCCTGTCGGACGAGAGCATCATCGACAACCTGCTGACCTTCGTGGCCGCCGGTCATGAGACCACGGCGCTGGCGCTCACCTGGACGCTGCGGATGCTGGCGGAGCATCCCGAGATCGAGAACCGGGTCCTGGCGGAGCTGGCGAGCGTCGAGGGGGATCGCGTGGCCGATCCCGAGGCGGTGGACGGCCTCACCTACACGCGGCAAGTCGTGATGGAGGTCATGCGCCTCTATCCGCCGGCGCCGCTGATCGTCCGGCGGGCGACCGCGGATATCGGCCTCGGCGACAGGACCATCCGATCCGGCGAGTCGGTTCACGTCCCCGTCTACGCCCTCCATCGGCACGACATGCTCTGGGACGCGCCGCAGAGGTTCGATCCGGACCGCTTTTCACCGGAGGCCGTCGCAGCCCGCAGTCGCTACGCCTACCTTCCGTTCGGGGCCGGACCGCGCGTGTGCATCGGCATGGGCCTCGCCCTGACCGAGTGCTTGGTCATTCTCGCGACGCTGCTGCCCGCCTTCCGCTTCGTGCCCGCCAAGCGCGAGATGCCGGCGGCACAGTTCAGGGTCACCCTGCGGCCGAAGGGCGGCATGGGCATGAAGATCGTGGCCCGCCATGGCCGATGACCGCACGCACGAGCCGGGCCCCACATCCGGCAACGGGGTCGCCTCCGCCCGCACGGCGAACTCGCTGATCGATCGCATCCGGCGCATCGACACCGTGGATGCCCTGCCGAGCCGCTACCGGCTGCAGGTCCGCGCCGGGCTCCTTGATGAGACCTTGAAGCTCGCCAACTATTCGGCCGTCACCCACCTGATCATCGCCGCCGCGCTGGTTGGCTTCTTCTGGCATTCCGCGTCGCAGCTCTACCTCCTCGGCGTGCTGACCATCATCACGGTGGTGATCGCCGCGACGATCCATACGAACTGGCTTTACCGGCGCACCTACGGCGAGGCGGTCTCGGAGGTCGGCGTGTCGCGCGGCGTGCGGGTGGCGGTGGGACTGGCCCTCGTCCTGGGGCTGGCCTGGGCCACCATGCCCGTGATCCTCTTCGCGCCCGGCACCAGCGACGAGCGCCTGATCGTGGTCGCGATCGCGGCGGGGCTGATCTCGGATGCCTACGTCGTCGGGCCGCTCCTGTCGGTCTCGTACCTCTTCGTGATCCCGATCATCGTCGGCAGCTTCGTGGGATTGGCGCGCTGCGGCGAGCCTATCGCCGTGAGCATCGCCTTACTGCTCGTCGTGTATTCGATCTTCGTGGCCCTGAGCGTCGCGCGGATGAGCCGCCTGTCCCGCGAGCGGATCCTGGACCGGGTCCGCGTGCAGGACCAGAGCGAGACCATCGGGCTTCTCCTCAACGAGTTCGAAGAGAATACGAGCGACTGGCTCTGGGAAACCAACGAGGCCGGGCGGTTTCAGCACGTCTCCCATCGTGTCGCCGAAGCGCTGGGCTGTCCGATCGAGGCGATGCAGCAGGCCTCCTTCGAGTCCCTCTTGCGCACGCACTCCCGGTTACGGGTGGAGGCGGACCAGACCGACGAGGTGCTCGAGTGCCTCCGGAGCGCGCGGCCGTTCCACGAACTCCTTGCCGAGATCGACACGCCCACCGGCGCGCGCTGGCTTCTGCTGAGCGGCAAGCCCTTCTACGACCAACGCGGCACGTTCGCCGGATTCCGCGGGGTCGGTTCGGACGTGACGCAGCGGCGGGAGGCGGAGGCGCACATCGCCTACCTCGCCACCCGGGACGCGCTCACCGGCTTGTCCAACCGGGCGATGTTCCACGAGATCGCCTCGGAGGCCTGTGCCGCCGCAGACGATGCCGAAGGGAATCCCGTCAGCCTGCTGTACCTCGATCTCGACGGGTTCAAGGGCGTCAACGATCGCACCGGCCACGGCACGGGCGATGCGCTGCTGCAGCAGGTCGCCGGACGCCTGCGCGCGCTGATCGCGCCCAAGGGGCAGGCGTTCCGGCTCGGCGGCGACGAGTTCGCCATCCTCCTCCCCGGCCCCGAGTCGGCGGCGGAAACCCTCGCGGAGGCCGTCATCGCGGCGGTGCGCAAGCCGTATATCATCGACGACGTGCGGGTGGAGATCGGCGTCAGCGTCGGCATCGCCTACGCGCCCCGGGACGCCCACAATCCCGAGGATCTCCTGCGGAAGGCCGACCTCGCCCTCTATAGCGCCAAGGAGGCCGGGAAGGGCCGCTGGCACCGCTTCGACCTCACCCTCGAGCGCCGCGCCCACCGCTGGCGGGAGCTGGACACGGCGATGCGGGCCGGCCTCGCCAACGGTGAGATGGAGCTGCATTACCAACCGCTCGTGAACTTGCAGGATGGTCAGGTCGTGGGCTGCGAGGCGCTCCTGCGCTGGACATGGCCGGGCCACGGCCCTGTCTCCCCGGTCGAGATGATCCCGATCGCCGAAAGTACCGGCTTCGTCATCGAGATCGGGCGATGGGCCCTGCGAAAGGCCTGTGCCGAAGCGCTGTCGTGGCCGACGCACATGCGCGTGGCGGTCAACATCTCGTCGTCGCACTTCCGCCTGCCCGATTTCTCGGGTGAGGTGGCGGCGACCCTCGCCGAGTCCGGCCTCGCGCCGGAGCGGCTGGAGATCGAGATCACCGAGTCGATCTTCCTGGCCAATACCCTGCATGTCCGGGACAATCTGCGCGCGTTGCGGGCCCTCGGCGTGAGGATCGCCCTGGACGACTTCGGGACAGGCTACTCGTCGTTGAGTTATCTGACGCAGTTCTCCGTCGACAAGATCAAGATCGACCGGGCCTTCGTCCGCGACCTCAGCAGCCGCCCCGAATGCCTGTCCGTGATCAAGGCGATCATGGTGATCGCCCGCGACCTCGGCATCGACGTCACGGTGGAGGGCGTCGAGACGGAGCAGCAGGCGGACCTGCTCCGGGCGCGGTCCTGCAACACGGCCCAGGGCTTCCTGTATAGCGCCGCCCGACCCTCCCACGAGGTCCGCGGCCTCATCGACCGCATCCCGGAGGCCGTCAGGAAGGCGCGGCACGCGCTCCGTGACGTCGCCTGACCCGCCGGGCGGGGTGACGGCCGGCAGGATGGCGGATGCGCGACGGCCGGAGGAAAACCGTCAACGCCCCGCGATGGCCCGTTCGACGAAGGCGATGACGCCCGCGATATAGGCGTGGATCGGCGTCCCGCGTTTCCGATATTTCGCCCGCTTCACGTACCAGTCCTGCAGCAGCGGTTTGATGAGCGCGGCCGTCAAGTCGATGTCGGGGATCGTGAAGACGCCCTGCGCGACGCCGCGGGCGAGGACATCCGCAAAGATCCGTTCCGTGGCGAGCTCACTCTCGGTGGCGAAGGCCCGGGCGGCGGCCGGGAAGCCCTTCGCCTCCATGAAGGCGAAGACGAACCACGGCTGCATCGCCTCGGTCAGGCGGATATGCGTCTCGATCAGCCAACGCAGATGCGCGGCCGGGTCCGCCTCCAGCCCGGCCGGGGCGTCCCGCAACACCGCCTCGACCGTCTCGGACACCTCCGTGAGGATCATCACGAGGAGCGTGGTCTTGTTGTCGAAGTACGAATACAGCCCGCCCATGCTGAGGCCCGAGACCCGGGCGAGGTCGCGCAGGCTGATCTCGTGGAAGCTCTGCCGGCTCGACAGCTTCAGCACCGCCTCGATGATCCGGGCGAGGTTGGCGGTGGCGAGGTGCGGCTTGCGCACGCTCACCCGGTCCCGGTGCCGTTCGAGGATCCGCGCGCAGATCGCTTCGGTCGAGGTGGCGTCCCGCAGGAACGTCCCCGACGGCGCATCCTTGGGCTCTGCCTCGGGCTCTACCTTGGGCTCTGCGGCTTCGGCCGGAGTCATCATGCCATCATCGCGCGCCCCCGCTGCCGGGGCGCCCGTGCCGAGCCATAGTCCATTGCCAACGGCAAATCCAAGGGTTAAAAAATTCGAGCGCTCGCTCGATTTTTCACGGCGTGCCCGTTGGCGGCGCGGAAGGCTGGCCCGATGGACTTTACCATCTCTCCCCGTGTCGAGGGGTACCGCGCCCGGATCGCGGCCTTCGTCGACAGGCACATCCTGCCCGTGGAGCGGGACGCCTCGGCCTATGACGGCCACGGCAACATCGCCCTGCCGGAGCTGGAGCGCCTACGGGCACTCGCCCGGGCGGAGGGGCTGTGGTGCCTGCAGCTCAAACCCGAGACCGGCGGGGCGGGGCTCGACAAGGTCGGCATGGCGGCCTGCTACGAGGCGATGAACCGCTCGATCTTCGGGCCCGTCGTGTTCAACTCCGCCGCCCCGGACGACGGCAACATGATGGTGCTGGAGAAGGTGGCGACGCCGGAGCAGAAGGCCCGCTGGCTCGATCCGATCGTGCGGGGCGAGGTCCGCTCGGCCTTCGCCATGACGGAGCCCCATCCCGGCGGCGGCTCCGACCCCGGTATGATCCAGACCCGGGCCGAGCGGCGCGGCGACCGCTACGTCGTCACCGGCCGCAAGTGGTTCATCACCGGGGCGGAGGACGCGGCCCACTTCATCCTGATGGCCCGCACCTCCGACGACGCCCGCAAGGGGCTGACGGCCTTCCTGTTCCACCGGGACCAGCCGGGCTGGGAGATCCTGCGGCGCATCCCGATCATGGGGCCGGAGGAGCATGGCGGCCATTGCGAGTTGCTGTTCGACGGGCTCGAAATCCCCGCCGGCCACGTGCTGATGAACGAGGGCGACGGGCTCAAGCTCACCCAGATCCGCCTCGGCCCCGCCCGGCTGACCCATTGCATGCGCTGGCTCGGCCTGTCGAAGCGCTGCGTCGAGATCGCCCGCGCCTACGCCGCCGAGCGGCAGGGTTTCGGGGTCCGGCTCGCCGACCGGGAGAGCATCCAGCTGATGCTCGGCGACCTCGCCATGCGGATCGAGATCGGCCGCCTGCTGGTGATGAAGGCCGCCTGGGCGCTCGACCAGGGGAGCTTCGCCCGCAAGGAGGTGTCGATGGCCAAGGTCCACGTCGCCAACCTGCTGCACGCGGCCGCCGACACGGCGATCCAGATCAACGGCGCGCGGGGCTATTCCACCGACACGCCGCTGGAATGGATCTACCGCTACGCCCGTCAGGCGCGGCTCGTGGACGGGGCCGACGAGGTCCACAAGATGGTGCTCAACCGCAACCTGGAGGCGGAGGGTGACGCCTTCTGGACCTGGGACGTGGGGGAGTGAGTACCCGGTCGTCCTGCCCGACCCCGTCATCGCGAACGCAGTGAAGCGACCCAGGGCAGCAGGACGATCGGAAGCGTGGCGCATCCCTGGATTGCTTCGCTGCGCTCGCAAAGACGGTGGTGTCTCTACGAACGGCGTGACACCGCGCGAGTGAAAAAGGAAACGGTCTTCATGACGGACGTGGTCATCACCGGGGCGGTGCGCACCGCGATCGGCACCTTCGGCGGGTCCCTGGCGGCGATCCCGCCCGCCGAGCTCGCGGCCCGATGCGTGGCCGAGGCGCTCAGGCGCTCCGGCACGGAGGGCGCGCAGATCGGCCATGTCGTCTTCGGCCACGTCATCCCAACCACCCCGCGGGACGCCTATATCGCCCGGGTCGCGGCGATGGAGGGCGGCATCCCGCAGGAAGTGCCGGCGATGACCGTGAACCGCCTCTGCGGCAGCGGCCTCCAGGCCCTGGTCTCGGCGGCGCAGGCGGTGATGCTCGGCGATGCGGAGGCCGCGGTCGCCGGCGGCGCCGAGAGCATGAGCCGCTCGCCCCACCTCCTGTCGGCGGTCCGGTACGGCCAGAAGATGGGCGACATCACCGGCATCGACTACATGACCGGCGTGCTCTCCGACCCATTCGGCCACGGGCATATGGGCGTGACGGCGGAGAACATCGCCAGCCGCTACGGCATCTCCCGGGAGGATCAGGACGCCTTCGCCGAAGAGAGCCAGACCCGCGCCGCCCGGGCCATCGCCGAGGGCCGGTTCCGCGAGCAGATCCTGCCCATCGACGTCCAGCGCAAGCGTGAGACGGTCCCCTTCGACACCGACGAGCATCCCAAGGCCACGCACCGCGAGGACCTCGCCAAGCTTCGCCCGGCCTTCGCCAAGGACGGCAGCGTCACCGCGGGCAACGCGTCCGGCCTCAACGACGGGGCCGCCGCCTTGGTGCTGATGAGCGCGGACAAGGCTGCCCGGGATGGGGCCGCGCCTCTGGCCCGGATCGTCGGCTACGCCCATGCCGGCGTCGACCCGTCCGAGATGGGCATTGGCCCGGTCCCGGCCGTGCGCCGCCTGTTCGAACGCACCGGCCTGCGGGCCGCCGACTTCGACGTGATCGAATCGAACGAAGCCTTCGCCGCCCAGGCCTGCGCGGTGTCGCGCGCCCTCGACCTCGACCCGGGGAAGGTGAACCCGAACGGCGGCGCCATCGCGCTCGGACACCCGATCGGCGCCAGCGGGGCGATCATCGCGGTGAAGACCCTCTACGAACTCGCCCGGACCGGCGGACGCTACGGGCTCGCCACCATGTGCATCGGCGGCGGTCAGGGCATCGCCGTGGCCTTCGAACGCATCCAGTGAGGGCGCGATGAGCGGGATCTTCGACCTTGCCGGCCAGCACGTGCTGGTCACGGGCGCGTCTAGCGGGCTCGGACGCCACTTCGCCGGGATGCTCGGCCGGGCCGGGGCGCGGCTGACCCTCGGCGCCCGCCGGGCGGAGGCCCTGGCCGAGACGGTGGCCGCCGTCGAGGCGGCGGGCGGGCAGGCCCATGCCGTCGTCATGGATGTCACCGACCGGGCCAGCATCGAGGCGGCCCTCGATCGGGCACATGAGCGCTTCGGCCCGGTCATGGTGCTCGTCAACAACGCGGGCGTCACCACCACCACCCCGGCCATCGACCTCTCCGAGGCCGAGTGGGACGGGGTGCTCGACACGAACCTGAAGGGCGTGTTCCTCGTCGCCCAGGCCACCGCCAAGCGCATGATCGCGGCGGGGGCGGGGGGCAGCATCGTCAACGTCGCCTCGATCCTCGGCCTGCGGGTTGCCGGGGGGCTCGCCCCCTACGCCGCGTCGAAGGCCGGGGTGATCCAGCTGACCAAGAGCCTCGCCCTCGAATGGGCCCGGCACGGCATCCGGGTGAACGCCCTGGCGCCGGGCTACGTGCGCACGGAGCTGAACGCGGAATTCTTCGACTCCGAGCCGGGCAAGGCGCTGATCAAGCGCGTGCCCCAGCGGCGGCTGGGCGAGGCCGGCGAGCTCGACGGGGCGCTGCTGCTGCTGGCCTCGCAGGCGGGCGCCTACATGACCGGCTCGGTGATTGCCGTCGATGGCGGCCACCTCGTCTCGGGGCTCTAGCCGATGGACGAGACGCGGCTCGCCGCCTGGATCGCCGGTCACCTCGGGGAGCCTGGCCTGACGATCGAGGAGAGCCGGGCGCTGGGCGGCGGCTCGATCCAGGAGAACCGGCTGGTCCGCTGCCGAATCGGGGAAAGCACCCGGGACTTAGTCCTGCGCAGGGACGCCCCGGCGACCATCGCCTCCAGCCGCTCCCGGCGCGAGGAGTTCCGCCTGCTCGAAGCCGCCCACGCGGCGGGGGTCCGGGTGCCCGAGCCGGTGGGGTTCTGCGAGGACGCGGGCGTGATCGGCGCGCCCTTTGCCCTGATGGGCCTCGTGCCCGGTATCGGCCTCGGCCCGCGCATCGCCAAGGACCTCACCCTTGGCGGCAATCGAGAAAAACTCGCCGAAGATCTCGGCCGGGAGCTCGCCAGGATCCACGGGGTGCTCGATCCCCGCCGGGACCCGCCCCCGGCGCTGGCCTTCCTCGGCCCCCCGGAGACCGACCCGGCCCGGGCGGAGGTGGCGCAGCTGCGGGCGAACCTCGACGGGATCGGCGCCACCCGCCCGGCCATCGAATGGGGCCTGCGCTGGGCGGAGGTCGCGGCGCCGTCCTGCCCGGCCCCTGCCCTCGTCCACCGGGACTTCCGCACCGGCAACTATATGGTCGACGAGACCGGCCTCACGGCGATCCTCGATTGGGAGTTCTCCGGCTGGGGCGATCCGGTGCAGGACCTCGGCTGGTTCTGTGCCGCCTGCTGGCGCTTCGGCCGCCGGGACCTGGAGGCCGGCGGCATCGGTTCGCGGGAAGCGTTCTACCGGGGCTATCGTGCGGGCGGCGGGCGGGCGTTCACGGACGAGGCCGTCGCCTACTGGGAGGTGATGGCCCACCTGCGCTGGGCGGTGATCGCCCTGGAGCAGGGAGCGCGGCACGTCTCGGGCCTGGAATTCTCCCTTGAACTCGCCCTCACCGGGCGGATGGTGCCGGACCTGGAACAGGCGATCCTCGCCGCCACCGCCCCGGCCGCCTGGCCCCGCTGACCCGACGGAGATCCGCGATGCGAGACGACCCCTCCGGCGCCGCCCTGATCGAGGCCGCCCGCCGGGCTCTCACCGAAGAAGTGCTGCCAGGCCTCGCCGGCCGCCCGCGCTACGTGGCGCTGATGGTGGCCAACGCGCTGGGCATCGCGCTGCGCGAGATCGATCAGGCGGGGGCCGCGACCCATGCGAGGGAGCGGCTCCTGCCCCCGGGCCCCGGCTCCGAGGACGAGAGGGGCGCGGCTTTGGTCGGGGCGATCCGCGCCGGCCGGCACGACGGCGACGGGGCCCTCCACGGAGCCCTCACGGAGACGGCGACGGTGTCCGCCGGGATCTGGAAGGCGCCTCTGCCCTAGAGCTGCACCCGAACGAGTTGGTTCAGCAAGCCTACTCCAGATTTTCCCCTCATCCTGAGGTGCGGCGACAGCCGCCTCGAAGGCCTCATCCTGAGGTGCGGCGATAGCCGCCTCGAAGGAGGGCTCCAGGGATCGCGCGGCAGGCTGGAGCCCTCCTTCGAGGCCCGCTGACGCGGGCACCTCAGGATGAGGTAAGAGGCTGGGGGCCGCCTCAACGTGATCGGTCGCTGCTCTAGGCCGACGCGCTGATCCGCCCGTGGCCTCGATGTGGGCAACCGCCGCCCTGTCAGGTGCGGCGGCCGACCGTGGCCTCGATCTGGCCGTGCGGCTCGTCGGTGGGGAGGAACACGGTGCCGGGATTGTCCAGGCCGAAGGGCCGGAGGTCGATGGGGATGTAGTGCTTGTTCGGCATCGCGAAGGCGATCTCCGCGATCTCGGGAACCCGCGCCAGCACCGCCTCGCCCATCCGGTACATGCTGTCCTGCACGCCGGCGCTGTAGGTGGTGCCGAAGACCTCGATCAGGGTCGAGAGGACCGTCGCGTTGGTCTGCGTGCAGTCCGCAGGCCGGCGTGACCAGGTCCAGGTGGCGTCCATGCTGGTGGCGGCGATCCTGTCGGTCGTGTCCGGCAGGGTGCGGTACTGGTCGTCCACGAAGCCGGCCCAGCCCGATTGGGTCGTCTTCATGAAGGTGAAGCCGCGCAGGCCCGAGCGCAGCACAGCCCCCTCGCGGTCTGCGTCGAGGGCGACGTAACCGGTGCCGTTGCCGTCGAGGGTGAAGGTATGCCCGTGGGGCGTGCCGCCGATGGCCTGCCGGATCCAACGGGTCTCGTCGGCCTCGATCGTCACCGCCTCCACCTGCGGGTAGGTGTCGAGAATGACTTTCGCGACCGCGGCGACGAAGGCCTCCTTGTCGAGGGAGAGGTTCCTGGCCGCCGTGACGTTGACGATGTTCTTGACGCTGTCGGTGGCGATGCAGGCGCGGTTGTCGGCCTGCGTCCAGGCGGCATCGAAGCGGCCGGTCATGATGACGCTGAGCGTCAGTTCCCGCGGCGTGTGGTAGTCCCCATCGCGGGTCAGGCGCATCACCCGGACCCGGGCCTTGCCGTAGCGCGATGCTGTCAGGGCCATGGACGTCTCCGGGTTGGATTCGGGGGTTCGGGCGCAATCCGTATGCCACCTCATTCTCCACCGCCTGCGCTCCGGAGCAACGCGTAAGGGTCAGCCGGGGCCGTCCGTGACGTCCTGCAAGCGGCCAGTACGGCAAGAGGTTATCCACACTCGTCCACAGAACTGGGAAAAATATCCGAAAGTAGGTTGAACTCTCAGCCGCTCGCAGGCTTGTTCTACATATGTTCCGATCGCTCGATAATGGGACTGGCGGCGGACAGACATGGCTTCGCTCAAATGGGAGAACCGGTGGCCGACGACTGCTCACGATATAGGATTTATTACTTAATAGCGAGCGAGGAGGGTGTCATGGGCGACGAGGGACATGAGTTGCGCCGTTTGTCGGCCACATGGTTGAACACCATCGCGTCCGGTGTCGTGTCGGCGGGGTCTTGCGGGTCCCTGATCGCCTACAGCTTCGGGCCGCGTCCCGGCATCACCGGCTGGCAGGTGCTGACGGTCCTTGTCGTCACCCTCGCTGCAGGCGCAGGGCTTCACTGTCTGGCGCGCGCCCTTCTGAACGGACGCTAAGGCGGGTTCGGTTTGGTCTGGACCGCCCGCTCAACTGTCTCTGCGAGCGGCAGCGAAGCAATCCAGGGCAGTGGAACCTGGCCGGATGGGACGGATCCCTGGATTACTTCGGTTCGCTCGCAACGACGGAAGAGGGGAATCGTTTTCAGGCAGCCATCGACGCGGAGCGCTTCACCATCAGGGCCTGAAGCGCGGCAGCCGCATCCGGCGCGGCCAGGACCGGGAAAAAATAGTAACCCTGCAGGCGGTCGCAGCCTATCTCGGCCAGCTTGAGGTACTGCTCCTCCGTCTCGACACCTTCCGCCGTCACCAGCATCCCGAGCCTGTGGGCCAGCTCGACGATACTGCGGACGATCGTTTCGTCCCGGCTGCAGGTGCTGACGTTCATCACGAAACTGCGGTCGATCTTCAGCCGGGCGATCGGGAGCTCCCGGAGATGGGTCAGCGAGGCGAACCCCGTTCCGAAATCGTCGAATGCGACCTCGACACCATTCTCGCTGAGCCGGGCAAGCTCCATCCGGATCGAGCTGGAGCGCGGCCCCAGGAACAGCCCCTCGGTCACCTCGACGCCGATGCAACTCACCGGCACGTCGTCGGCGGCCATCCGGTCCAGGAGGCGAGCCGCGAAGCCCGGTTGCTCGAAATCCGCCGCCGCGGTGTTGAACTTGATCTTCTCGAACGGCACGCCGGACCGCAGCCAGGCAGCGGCCTGCCGGATCGCGTGCCTCTGAACCATGTCGCCGATCAACGCCATCAGGCGCGGGCACTCGAAGACCTCCTGGAAGGCGCCCGGAGTGAGGAGCCCCCTGTCCGGATGGCGCCAGCGCAGGAGCGCCTCACATGAGGCCGGGCTGCTGCAGTCCGAGGCGACGATCGGCTGATAGAACAGTTCGAACTCGCCCCGGGCGAGGCCGATGGCGGCCTCTTCCCGGAGATCGACCCGCCGCCGCATCGTTTCGAGCATATCGATCTCGAACGAGACTTGGCGATTCCGGCCGAGGCGCTTGGCCTGATACAGGGCGATATCCGCCCGTTTGATCAACTCGCCCGCCGTGCCGCCGTCGGCGGGGAAGCGTGCGAGCCCCACGCTGGCCGTGACATTGAAGGTGCCGTGAGCGAGCGGGATCGGATGCCGGATCGCATCCTGCACCTGTTCGATGAGGATGGCGGTCCGCAGGCCCAGATCGGGCAGTGCGGCGGCGATCTCATCCCCGCCAAGACGCGCCACGATCCCCAGCGGGGCCAAGACGGTCTTCAAGCGCTCCGCCACGGTTCGCAGCACGAGATCGCCGACGTCATGGCCGTTGAGGTCGTTGACGTCCTTGAAGTTGTCGATATCGAGCACGAGAACGCAGACGCTCTCCCCGTGCCGTTCGGACTCGGTGAGAAGCGCGGCCAGCTCGGCCTGCAGGCCGTTTCGGTTGAGAAGGCCGGTCAACGGGTCGTGCGTCGCCATCTCGCTTAGCCGAAGCTGCGCGGCCTTCTGCTCGGAAATGTCGAAGCGGCACGCGACGTAGCGCGTGATCCTGCCGTCGGCTCCGAATTCCGGGATGATCGTCGTCGCGACCCAGTACAGGGAACCGTCCTTGGCGCGGTTGCAGATCTCACCCCTCCAAGTCTTCCCCGCCCGGATGTCCTTGTACATCCGCCGGAAGAACCCGTTGTGATGGTGTCCGCTATTGATGATGCGATGGTTCTGCCCGACAAGCTCGTCGCGCCCATACCCGCTGATGGCGCAGAACCGATCGTTGACCTGAAGGATGCGTCCGGCCGGATCGGTGACCGCCACGATCAGGACGTCGTTGACGGCCTCTATCCAGAAATCGCCTTCCAAGTTCGCAGTCATGAGGCGTCTGCCCTCGAACGCGGATTCAGCCACACCCCTACCGGAGCGTCACGGCGGAGCGCTTGTCATCGAGCCCCCTACCCTTGCGGGCCGGGATCGGTCGGCACCTGTCCATCGACAGTGCCGTGGGGCGCCGCCCCAAAGCACCTTGAGCGACCGGATCAAACCGTAATTGGCGCGAGGAAAAATTTTATTGATCTCCGCGTTGCAATGACGACTGAATGCAAGACAAATAAATTCATTGGCAACAGTATCATTCTCAAGAAGCATTCCTGGCGGGATGAAATGAAGGATTCGAGTTCACTTTTTCTTCTCTTGGCGGGCCGCGTGCCGCTTCAAGCAAACCCGCGCCGGCCGACGCCGCGGCGGGGAGCTTTTCAGGTTAGGGCATAATCTCGCGCAGCGACACGATGGCTGCGAGGGAGGGGCAGGTCTCCGTGTGGCATCGGCCCTCGCCCGTTCCCGCGGCGGGCCGAACAGACCGGCGCGTCCCCGTCCCGAGCCGTCCCGGGCGTTCAGCCTCTCTCGTCCATCCGAAGCGCGTTCGACGGATGCAGGCGGCGGGCCGCCAGATCACGCAGCCCGATGAGATTGCCGATCAGCCGCCCGCGGCGGTCGATATAGCTTTCGGGGCGTACAGAGCCTTTCAGGTTTGCCGCAAAATTCCGCGAGGCACTGCCGATCGCCTCCTGCAAATCGTAGGTCCCCTTCCGATATAGATAGATGGGGTTTGCGATCTGCGAATAACCCAGAAACCGGCCGCTCGTCCGTCCGGATTTGACACCGAGATGGACACCCCGGGCCGCCGCGCACCGGACCGAACGCCCGTGATGGGCCAAGCGGCGCATCAGGTCGACGTCTTCGTACCAGCCGTACCGGGGCAAGTTCTCGTCGAAGAAGAGCCCTTTCTCGATGAGCGTTCGGTAGCGCAACGCCATGTTGCAGCCGTAGCCATGCCGCGTCTCGGTGATGTGGCGAGGATGGGACTGGGCGTCGTCCTGCGTGATGATCCGCTCGGCCGCATCCGGCGCGAGGCCGGGCCCCTTGATCCCGTCCGCGATGACGGCTCCCGTGGCGACGACGATCGAGGGGCAGTCGAACACCTCCGCCATCTCGGCGAGATAGCGACACCCCAGGAAGAAGTCGTCGTCGATGAAAAGCAGTACATCGCAATCGCCCGCCGCGCGGATGATCGTGTTCCGCTGCTTGGTGAGACCGAGCTCACTCGCGACATGGCGGATCGGAAACGGCACGTCTCGATGCCGGTCGGCCAACGGATCCACGGTGGCGGGAGAGCAGACGATCACGTCATCGGGCAGACGGGTTTGCACCAGCAGACGGTCTATCGTCCGCTGAAGGACCTGCGTTCTGGCCGTCGTCGCGATTCCGACAGATATCCGCATGGTCTCAGGCCGTCAGACGGGTTGCGGGGAATGGGACCTGGCATCGGGCCAGCCCGATCCGAGGAACGCGGCTCCTCTTGGCGGTGTCACGCGACAGGATAGCGACATATCCAGCCTTCGAACCGCCCCTTCGCGCGGGCGAGGCGAAAGCGCGCCAAGCTGACATTCCCGCACAGGATGGCCCAGACGGCCCCGATCACCGGCCTCGCACAGTAGATCAGGATTTCCCGCTTTCGGTAATTGTACCGGCGCAGGACCAGCCCTTTTCCCAACCCATAGGCGTAAGCCCGCCTGATGTGGTAGGAAGTGATAGAAGACGATCCGCGAGGGTGGAAGACGCTCAAGCTCGGATCATAATGCAACCTGTGGCCCCGCGATATGATACTCAAGATCAAATCCGTTTCCTCGCCCGAGAGATAGGGCGTATTGCTGCCGAGCCCAATATTCTCGTCGAAGCCGCCGATGTCCTTAATGATCGACGTTTTCAGAAAGATTCCCACCGAGATGGCCCGGCTCCAAACATTCGTTTTGGTGACTTCGCCGCCTATCCGGTCCGACCGGCCGGCACTGTCCCGGCCGTCGTGATCGCAGCAGCGGATGCAGATGCCGGCGACGTCGTCATGGGCGAGAAACCGCGCTTTCACGTCGGCCAAGAGCGTGGGGGAATATTCGCAATCGTCGTCCGGAAACCCGACGATGCGTCCACGGGCCTTCGCGAGCCCGGCATTCCTGCCCTTCGAGAGCCCGACCGCGCTCTTGGTGTAGAAAACCCGCCCAGTCTCCGCGAACTCTGAGACGATCTTGAACACGTGGTCCGTCGTGTTCTGGTCGACGACGATGACCTCGAACGAGTCGTATGTCTGGCGGATGATACTCTCGAGACCCTGCCTCAACCGCTCGGCCTGTCCGATCGTCGAGATGATCAGACTGAACTCCGGAGTGGATTCCGCGGAAGCCATCGCCTTCACTCACGCCCACTTGATGATTTCGGTCAGGCCGGACAAGTAGGCATCGATCGCTTCGATGCTCTGTGTTCGCCGTGACACCATGATGCGCGGAAGCTGAAACCGGTTTTGGCTGGTGCTGGCCTTCATGGTCACCGCCCGCGTGGTGAAAGCCGCACGGAAACCGGCCTGCTCGACGATCCGCGGAGCCAGACGGCCTGTCTCATGGGCCTGCCCGAAGGGATAAGCGAAATACTCCGTGTCCTGCCCGATCATGTCCGCGCAGCGGTCCCGCGATGTCACCACCTCTTCGACCAGTTCAGCCAAGGTAAGCTGTGCCATCACCGGATGCGTCGCCGTGTGAGCGCCGAACGTGATCAGGCCCGAACCGGCCATCTCCTTGACCATGCCCCATTCCAAGGCCGTCTCGAAGGCATCTGAGGGTAGGAAATTGGGATTAGACTTGGCCAGATCATCAATGAGCTGATCCTTTTCTTCGCTATTCGCCCCACGAAAACGGTCGGCCCAATGCGTGTAGACCTGCCACCGGTCCGCGTCGGTCGCGAGGGCACGACGGTCTTGTCCCAGCCCGAAGCTCGCGCTCGTCGAGATCGCGCGCTCCAGGGGATGCCACCACATCGGGCTCGTGCGATCGAGGAGCCCCGTTGCGAGGAAGATCGCTGCGGGGGCGCAGTGATGGCGCAGAATCGGATAGGCCACTTCATAATTGTCCCGGTACCCATCATCGAATGTGATGCAGACGAACGGGCTCAAATCTCGCGATGACAGCCGTGCGAGGCATTCGTCGAGGCTGACGACGTCGATACCTCTGTATTTCAGATGACGAAGAAATCTGTCGAGGAAGACATCACTGATGCCCATAGCGCCCAGCAGGCGTCCGGGATCGTCATGCTTTTCGACGGAGTGAAGACAAAAAATTGTCGCCCGGGCCAAGCCCAATATGCGCGATGCTCGCCCAATATATGGAACAGCATGTCGATAGATGCTGGAAAACGCCTCCCTCATTTATCGAAATTTTCCGCGGTCCTCAATATTGATTTCGCCGGAAGGTGTCCCTGATTCGGACAAGTCAGTCAACCATATAAATTGAATTAAAATCACCATTTTTACCGCCCGCACACTGCTAATGATTTGCTACTTAAGCAATAATCGTTCAAGATTAGCAACACAAAAGCTGCCGCATTTTTGCCAACGCGCCACCGCCGAAATCGTAAAACCGCGCATTGTACGGCATCGTCGTACAAATTTTCGAGATGTCGAGATCTAAAATCAACGCAAACGACATAGCCATGGATATAATTTGATTTCCCGGCGGCAATACTACGGATCGTTTGTTATCCAAGCTTTTCGTAACCCGATTTATTCAACTTTCCTGACAGAATCGCCCGCCCGACGACGGCTGCCGGGTTAGGCTCGGGCGTGGTGTCCCGTCACGTCCGAGGCGCCCTGGTCGCCGGGCAGGCGCGTGCCAAACGTCGGACCAGTGCCCGGCGCCTCGCAGGCCGTCGCTTGGCCGCGATCAGCGAGCGGATACTGAGCAACTCTCGACCGAAATTTAGCGAAAGACACTTTCTCGATTCAGTTATCACCAAATAATCCGCATATCATTCCAAATATTTCTCTCAATTATATTTATCTACAATTCCAAAATTGGCCTATTTCAAATTTTCGTGAAACTGCCCCGTCCGAGTATTATAGTATATGTCGCTTTTTTGACACACTTTGCAGATCCGTCAGTTGTAGAACTCCGTTTCCCAATTACGAACGAGTTTCGGTTGCTCCGTGGGAGCGAGGCCGCGGCTCCAAGGGCTTGTATGTCGATCGAGTTCGAGACCCTCGTCGACCGTGTCTACGAGGCCGCCGCCGTCCCGGGGCTCTGGCCCGCGACGTTGGCGGAACTCAGTAGCTACGGTGAGGGCGGCGGAGCCCTGTTGTTCACGAGCCAGGGCCAGGATTTCCGCTTCATCGCCTCGCCTGAGCTCGACGGGTTCATGACGGAGTTCATGGCCGGCGGGTGGGTCGCACACAATGACCGCCCGGCTCGTCTGTTCGCCAAGCAGCATGCCGGCTTCCTCACCGACCTCGACGTCTACACCCGAGAGGAGATCGACCGGAACCCGTTGTTCACGGACTTCCTGCGGCCGCGCGGCCTCGGCTGGGGCGCGGCTTCGGCGATCTCCGTGCCGAGCGGTGAGCGCATCGTGTTCGATGTCGAGCGTGCCTTCGCGGATGGACCTGTCCCCGCCTCCGTAGTGGAGCGGCTGAACGCCGTCCGGCCGCACCTTGCCCGTGCAGCCGCCCTGTCCGCCCGCCTGCACCTCCAGGCCGTGCAGGGCGCCGTCGACGTCTTGGCGTCCGTCGGCTTGCCCGCCGCCGTCCTCGGACGTCAGGGGCAGGCTCTGGCGATGAACCAGGGCTGTCAGGCACTGCTCGGCACGACCTTGCGTGAGGGAGGCCGCTTCGGCCTCGCCGACACGGGGGCCGACAAGCTTTTGGCGGAGGCGCTGGATTGCGTGGCAGCGGCGCCGTTGCTGAGCGCGCGGTCCATCCCCATGCCCGCCAGGGAGGACGAGCCCCCCGCCGTCGTGCACGTGCTGCCGCTGCGTCGCAGCGCCCGCGATCTGTTCACCGCGGCCTCCGCCATCGTGATCATCACCCCGCTGACGCAGAGGCAGTTGCCCGGCCTGTCGGTCTTGGAGGGCCTGTTCGATCTCACTCCGGCCGAGGCACGGGTCGCCCGGGGCATCGTGGGCTGCCAGAAGGTCGATCAGATCGCGAAGGAGGCGGGCACCTCGGCGCAGACGGTGCGCTCGCAACTGAAGAGCGTGATGGCCAAGACGGGTGTCGGGCGGCAGGCCGAACTGGTCAGGCTACTCTCCGGCACCGTGCTGGCGGCGCCGTGATCCGCTGCCGGCGTCCCCCGGAAGGACCGGGTTGCGACTCTTGGGGGAGAGGAAACACCTATCCCCCAAACAGGGTATGCGACGCCGTCGCCGGGCGTATTACTCATACGCCAGGGCGTATTGAGGGGCGGCTTCATGTTCAAGGAAAGACGCGAGAGGATCCGGTCAGCCTGGGATCCCTGTTCGGCCAATCGGGATCCATTGCTGCAGCGTGGGCGAAAACAGCTCATCGTGCGGTGGATCGGTGCACGAAAACATAAACTGACACGGCTTTCGAAGAGCGCGATTGCGAAGTTACCGATCACGAACATCGCTTATCTTTCTTTCGCGGATACCTTCGACCGGCGGAAGGATGTCCAGCCGGGGTGGCTGGCAAGGCCCAGTGCGGAGATCGTCCACTTCCTGCCGGCCCAGGGGCGACGGGCCGGCGTCTCGTAGAACGGCCCCGCCGAATCGGATCGATCACGCGTGTCGGTTGATGGCCTTCCAGGCCGGGACGCGTCCGAGCCCGACGGTCTCGCGAATCGGCGGGTATCCGTGGCCCGGTCCTGTGGAACGCGCGGACGAACGGCGCTACCACCGTCGCCAGGCAAGCGCGTCTCGCGCTTGGCACCTGGCGGCGGTGAAGCCATGACGTCAACGAGCGATCGCGGGGCGACCGTCACCGTCATGATCTCGGGGGGCTTCGCCCTCGCCTACGGGAAGGCGGTTCCGGCGTTTCAGCGGGAGACGGGCATCGCGGTCGAAACGCTGTCGGGCGCCTCGCAGGGAACCGGTCCGAAGACGATCCGGTCGCAACTCGAACGGGGCGCCGCGGTGGATGTCGTGATCCTCTCGAACGAGGGGTTGCACGACCTCGCCGGCGAGGGCCGGATCGCCGAAGGGTCGGCCGTCGAACTCGCCACCGCACCCCTGGCGGCCGCCATCCGCACGGGCATGCCAAGGCCCGACGTCGGCTCCGTGGCGGCGCTGACGCGCACATTGGCGGAGGCGCGTCTGATCGCGGTGCTGGGCAGCACCAGCGGCCTCTTCATCCAGAACACGGTTCTTCCGGCCCTCGGCATCGCCGGGAGCGTCCGCCTGAGGGTCTACCCCAGGGGGACGGACTCCACCGCCGCCCTCGCGGCGGGAGAAGCCGACATCGCCCTCGGACCGATCAGCGAACTGGTCGACATCCCTGGGATCGAGCCGGTGGGGGCCTTGCCCGACGCCGTCCAGCTCGTCCAGACCTTCACCGCGGCCGTGATCGTCACCGCGCGGCATCCGGAGGCGGCGAAGCGCCTGATCGCCTTCCTGCAGTCCGACAAGACCGCCGCCGCGATCCGAAGCGTCGGGATGGAGCCGCGGCAGACCCCCGGTTAGGGGTAGGTCTCAAGGGCCGATCTGCCTTTCCGGCCGATCTTCTTCAAAACCAATGTTTCAGTCCAGAAATAACCGGTGGCAACGGCCGTGTCCTGGACCGTGTCCGGACTGTTTCTCTGCCGGGCGTTGTCGAGAACGGATGCTGCGCGTCTTCGCCGGGACGTCCAAGGATTCGGATTGAACAACCGCCTGAGTGCGCGATTCAACAAAACGGGCTGTAACTCCGTCCAAAATGCCGCGGATTTGAACGAAATGCGTTCGGTTGCGGTTATGAGTCATGTTTCGAGCAGAATCGTTCACTATCCGCGATTTGGAACCGGTCGGCACCTCCCGAGTCCCCCCGGCCATCGGGCGCGCGAATCCCCGGTCTCACGGTAGAAGCCGCACGATCGCTGGCACGATCGTGGGAGTGACCTCCC